>NZ_LXEY01000021.1 GCF_001657475.1 Enteractinococcus helveticum | reverse complement strand
AATTCACCGGCCGCATCGGCGACCACGAAATCACCTTCCCGCCAGACATCACCCCCGGCGCAGCCCACATCCTGGACCGACTCAAGCTCACAACCTAAAACGGGTCACTAAACTTGTGCAAGTCAGGGCAAAGCCTGAATTTGTGGAAGTTTCTACCAGCATCAACCCCGACACACATACGGCATACTTCACCGACTGTGGTGTCTTTGTCTCGACCGTGATGCGCTCCAGTGGTGCAGATGAGAGCTTTCCAATCCGAGGCACCGCCGTGATGCAGTCATATCTGCGCGGCAGTGACAAGTATGAGACCTTCCACCCTTCCAGTGTTGGCGACCTCCAGTCCGGCGACATCCTGTTCTTGAACGGCCACATCTTCATCTACACCGGTGAGCGACACAGTGGGATTGATGGCAGTTCACAAGGAGCATCGCTGAGCACTCGACCACCATCTGGTCACATTACCTATCTATCCGACAATCGCGGCGGTTACGAGGTAGCTCGCTTGGTGAGCTCGTAAGGTCGTCCGGACACTGTCAAACAAACTACATTGCCCAGCGCACTGGAAAGGAGGGCCATGTCAAAGCCCATCAAACAATACTGGCCAATTGCTGCAACACTGGGATTGATTGCCGTAATTGTCCTGGCGCTACTGCGCCCTTGGAGCACCCCAAAGACAGAACTAACCTTTGAACTGTCACCAACCCAGGTGGACATTGCCATTGACAGTCAAGACTATGGCTCGGTTGCCAGTGGTGAAATGCTGGAAGTCGAATTGTCCGGCGATGTCATCGTGGAGGCATCGCGAGAGGGATTCACCCCTGAATCGCTGCCTCTCACTGTTGATCCGGGGGAGGCACAGACCGTGTATTTTGGCCTGGTGCCAGAAACCCCAGAGGCCGAAGAGCTGGTTGATGAGCAAGACAGTGTGGTCGATGAACAGGTCATTACAGAGGAATACCACGACCGTGCAGAAGGCATGTTTGACAAGCACCCTATTTTGAGCGATTTACCGCAAGAGGACCAATACTACGGCGCATACCAGGGAATACCGGAGGGTGATGCTCACGACTTTGCCATCCATCTCCACTTGTATGTTGGACACGAAGCTCAGGGTCGAGAAGATTTTGAAGTCTGGATGGACGATGCAGGTTACAGTACTAGCAACTACCAGATCATCGAAGACATCAAAGATGAAGACCCACCCGTCATACCGGACGATGGACCCAGCTACACTGCGCTGCAAGATATGAATCCTGGCGACATCTCGATGCCCACAGCTGACAACAAGGGCTTGGGGGTCGATGCGTTGGCGTTGCACTTCGCTGAAGTGTCCACCACCTGGGATACCGCAGAAGATGTGCACCACACTGATGGCTTGATTCGCGCCAAGCCACTGATGACTCACGACCTGGCAGATTCCATCGAAATGCCACACCGTCCAACGCCTTCGCAATCCTGGTGGACGGCATACGAACATGAGGCCAAGTCCTACGTGTGGCTGCATGACTACAGCTCGCAACACTACCGTGACAACAGTACCGTTGAGATGCAAGTGTGCTGGGCTTGGGTTGCCGATGAAATGGAACCGGTCGTGGATGGGCCTCGCACTTTAGAGGCGACCGTTGACACCACCGGCAGCGACAACATCATCTCGGATTTCTTCTATGAAGACCCCGATGATTTCGTCGATAGCTCTGCCAGTCCATGCATTCCAGAGGATGCATCCTAGGCTGATTCAGCGTTTACATTACGCCCCGATGATCACCGTGATTATCGGGGCGTAATCGTCTGTCGCACCTGCTGTCATTCCGCTCGTTTGCTATACACCCAGGGTTGACCGGGGTCGGTCTCATAGTTTTGTAATTATCACGATTCATTTGATAGGACGGAACTCTTATTGCTTGCATCGTGGGAACTACAAGAGGTAGTGACACTCAATCCGCATGAGGTGCAACATCGTGGTAGTTTCGGGATACCCGACATACATCAGGTGTGATGTCAGTAGCAATGATGCATTAGATCGTCAAGATAATTTTGCAATACCAGTGACAAAGGAAGACATCGTGAAGCTTGGACCAGGCCAACGAGTTATTGCAACAGCTAACCTCAGATTTGGACTCTTTACATCAGTTCCCCAAGGTATGACCGGGACCATCGTCGAAGTCGGAGGGTTCTTCACTACAAGGTGCTATGTCCAGTGGGATAATGGCGAACAAGGTGAGGTGGCTGGCAACCTCTTGGCGCCGATCCGCCGATAAAGGCTTACTACCGGCTAACTCGACATCTCAGACACGGTGGTGTTCTGGTGTTAAAGGAGGTTGCGGTAGGTGCATGTGGTTGTGACGGCAATGATGGGTGCATGATTCTGGTGTCACTCACTTGTATGTAGGATACGATCAGAGATTATGGAGCTTAGCGAATTAGCATAGGAGATCATAAGTTCGCGTCTTTAAGGAGACCCTATGATTGAACCCTGGATGTCTGCTGATGACATGGCCGAACACCTCGGCGTTACAAAGCATACGATTTACGGCTGGATCAGTGATCGAGCCATGCCAGCTCATAAAATCGGCAGATTGTGGAAGTTCAAAGCTTCCGAGGTCGATGACTGGGTGCGCTCTGGTGGTGCAGCCGTGGTCGAAGAGGAAAAAGACTAGGGTTCGTGCCGATAAACATCGTTGGTGGCTAAACATGGCAGGGTCCACGTTTTGTTTTGCAGCCTGACCATCTCAACCACCATTATGATCTCATAAACACGCAGACCGCCTCCAAGCTTTCGGTGCTGGGCGCTACATCGTCTAACACCATTGCAGTCCTACAGGTTGGCTGGGAATGCATTGCCGATGCCATTCCAACAGATGCGCCCAGGGTCGCCTCAACACAGCAGCGCCCCGGTTACCGATACGGTCGCCGGGGCGCTGCTGTTTGAGTTTTCATTCTGCGCGCCTACTATGC
This sequence comes from Enteractinococcus helveticum, assembly GCF_001657475.1. Lineage (GTDB taxonomy): Bacteria > Actinomycetota > Actinomycetes > Actinomycetales > Micrococcaceae > Yaniella > Yaniella helvetica. The sequence goes on along the minus strand of NZ_LXEY01000021.1, from coordinate 312,549 downwards.
ACCCAGTCCAGCACGTCTTCGGGCAAGTACATCACTGACTGACTGTTCCACTTTACCGGCGTTGGACCGGTGCCAGCCGAATTCCAGTTGGCCAGGGTCCCTGTAGAGATATTGAGGTAGTCTGCTACCTCTGGTCGGGTCATCAAGCGCGGTAGGTCTGCTTTGGTCATTGGGGTATGTTGTGTTTGCGTCATACCTATACAGTGTCCGGCGCGCGATCCGAGCTGATGACCAGTCTCAGCGATAGAATGAACAGGTGTGAACAGTAGGGATAGTGGACACTTTTGAGAGCAACTTAAGAGCACATTTGAGAGTGCACGGATGTGAAACCGAATGATTGGCTCTGAAAGGCTATGACGTGATTTCGGCTCAAAGACACAGCTGTAAGGTGCTCCTGGGCGCCGATGCAACGAAGGGAGATGACGAGTTAGCGTCCTGACACCAAAAACATCCGCCGCCCATGATCAGGGTGCGGTGATTGCTATTTGCTTGGGATCCCTGTTGCTGCGTCATATTAGTTAAGGCTACCGCACCTGGGCAGACTATGGCAGTGTCACGCTATAAGGCATCGAACGTGGAAAACCGCTGGTTTATGGCTTTACACAATATCCACACTGGCATATTCCGGATGGATCCGATAGACAGTTATCCACCCGGGACACCGCAAGGCGATCCGAGCAGTTTTACACTCTGGCACAAGCTGCATGATGACGCCGGAGAAGCGGTGTTCTTTACATTACCTCTGGCTGCAGTGATCGCAGCTTTCGTGTTGCCAGGGGTGGCCTGGACGGTGATCTCACTTGCCTTGGCCGCCGGTTTGTTTATTACAGCTGATGCATTCGGCCAAACGTGGGATCGAGATTCGCCACGCACCGGGTTGATCCAACGTGCAAATCTGGTGCCCGGCCTGCTGTAGGTTGCCGCTGTGTTCATGGAGTGTATTTCACCCTACGATCGTTCGTCGGTGCGTGTTAAACGGGGCGGATGCCTTCGTCTGCAAGTCGCTGGCGAGCTCGGCCAAGCTGCCGGTCGGTTGAGAAGATGTTCCACTGTGTTTCTAGCTCTGTATCGAACACCAGGTTGCCGAAAGCACGGAAAGCGCCCTTACCGCGAATGGCTTGCAGAAGACGTTCACTCAGCTGTGCATCAGGCAGGCGTTCGGCGAATTCGGCCATATCGTTCCAGCCATCACGGCCGCCAATCCGCTCGAACCATAGATACCGTTCTGGATCGGATTCCACGTCAATCGCCTCGTCTCCAACGGCGACTGGATCTGTCAGATCTGGAGGGAACACGGCGCCGGTGACCGAATCCAGATACGCGCCCTCCATTGTGACCGGGTCGCCTTCGATTAATTCGGCGAACATATCTAAATCTACGGGAAGGGCTTTTCCGGCGAGTGACTCGTTGCGCAGACGTGCTAACAGATCATCGGCCAGTTGTTGATCACCTGGGTTACCGCGCCAGTTGAGGCGGTTGATGATGGTAGCCACCAGAGCTTTGTCATCCTTCGTGTTAGTTTCCAACAGGAGCGGTGCACCAGCTGCGACTTGCTGTAATGCGTCGTCGATATCGGGGCCGGTGATGGCTGAGCGGAACGCGTCAGCAGCACCGTTGTAGATAGCCCCGCGCACCTCACGCATGTCTACCTGTGGTGCCCGTTTTTGGCCGAGCCACTGATTGCTGAGCATGGAGTGGATTTTTGCGGGGGGCCGCGGAGGGCTGCTTGCACCGTCGTCATCGGGCCAACGCCGGCCGTACTGATCGGGCATGTTGCCCCAGCCCCAGTAGGCCAGCGGTGCTTTGGGCCGGATGCCAAGTACTTCCACCGGATCGACTTTGACCGTGTCTACCGTGCACTGGTGTGTCCAGTGATCCCCGAGGTCGTAGACGAATTGAAACTGGTCTCCCGGCTGGACAGCGCGCGCTACTTTTGCCGTGGACATATCGGCAGGCTGACTGATCGGATCGGCAAGATTCATTTGGTACGCGGGGTCAACGATGGTCGTTCCATCTTCGAGCATAAATTCGCAAAGATGCGACATATCCCACCGTGCAAAGGCTACGTTGATTGCTTCGGCGAAGGCCTGAAAAGTGTGCGAGGGGCCGACCGCGAAGATGCGGCCGGGGTAGGACCAGAGCTCCTCGCCACGACCACCCAGCAGTTCCACTGAAATTGATAACCAGGTTTTAGCCATGCCTCAAGTCTTACAGAAGATGTGCGTGAGATACATGCCTCCGGTTACCCGATAGTTTCGGATATCCAGGCAAGAACGTGCTCGGCTTGTTTTCGTGCCTGGGTTCGTGGGTGAACAGATCTTGGGTCTTTTCCAGAACCAACACGTGGGGGACTGCCTTGGCGTCGCGCTGCATGCTTCACGGGCAGTCCGGCGCGGTCAATAAACATATGGATTTGTTGACGGCGTGGTTTGGCCAGAGGCCATTCTAGGATGCGCTCATCTTTTGCTTTGAGGAAGCGTTCGAGCTCGTCGGCATCGTTGCCACCGGGGCTTGTCCAATCGATCGACCAATCATCCACAGCGCGTTGTGGCTTTGCCAGGTGATCGCGTGCGATGCTCGCGAGCTCAGTGAAAGCTTGGGGGAGCAGCCCGTGGATGCCAGCGGAGCGTTGCGATGAGCAAGGGCAGTACAGGGATTCTCAGCGCTCGCAGTTCGCCGACGATATTGTTGGCTTGTGAGTCATTAGCTGCAGACAAGATCGCTGCTGTTGCTGGTCCCAGGTTGGTCAGTCGCTGGTGAAGCAACGTTTCGTTGGGGTCAGCTACGTAACGTTGTACCGTGATGGCAAGCCCGGAGTGGCGTCCGTCGATGGGAACGGAGCTCAATGGCGGTCGCAGGTGCTTGCGGTATTCGCTTTTCCAATCGAAGCAGGTACGATAAGTACATTATGTACACTTCTTGAGGTTTTCGAAAGAGGTACTTATGCTTCCTTCGGCAGACTATCCATCGTTTTCAAGCGCCAGGATTCATTTGAAAGAAGTGCTCGATCGAGCTGATCGTGGCCAAATTGTCACTATTGCTCGCGGACATGAAAAAAGTGCTGTCCTATCCGCAGAGAAACTTCGTGAACTCCTGACACAGACCGTCCGGCCGCAGATTCAAGTTGCTCATGAAGATGACAGGATCATTGTTTTTATGGAATCACGGCCCTTCGTATCGGAAGGGCTCACGGTTGATGATGCACTCGACGATTTGATCGAGTCACTGCGGGAGTACGCTGAAGACTGGGTCGAACACCTATCTGGTGCACCGAATCATGCTGGGAATTGGGCGCTTGTCGAGTTGGTGACGTTGTCGAGCGATCAGCAGTTGCGAGACTGGTTTGAGCGTGATGGCGAGTAAGTTTCCACCGGCGACGCGCGATGATCATGATACTTTTTGTATCCATGAAAAATGGGAACTGAAGCGTGGTGCCAAAGGGCAGCCGGTTCGGCACCATAAAACGTATGTGCTTGAGCTGTGGGACGGAAGGATATTGCGTACCCGTATTTCACGACCCGTCAATGGGACTCAATATGCGGCCAGGATGTGGAACCACATCCTTCGTGAACAGCTCGAAGTAGATTCAGTGGCTTTTTGGGCATGTGTCAGAAAATCAGAACTGCCGGATCGTGGTGGACCAGAGCGAGTTGAAATAGAAAAACCGGTGCCGCTTTATCTATACCGGGAGTTAACGAGGCTGGGTGTCTCAGATGCCGAGATCGCACAGCTCAACGTAAGCGAAGCAGCCGAACTCTATGCACAACTATTACGCGATTCTGAAGGCTGAAATCGGTTTAGAAAGAGTGCTGATCATCGTGGCACTGATCATCCTGATTCCATCAGCTGTCAGCTTCCTGGCAGGGTTTGAGCTCTGGTGGTGCGCTATTGCTGCAGTGATTCTCATCAGCCTGTCGTCGCTTGGTATTTGGATGTTGCTCTGATCCGTGCTCGTGCGGTGAGGTGACTAGGCTTCATGGGCTCAGCGAGCCAGTGTAGGTTTCTGCGTCCAAGGGGTACTGGTAGCTGTCGTTCATTGAGGCCCTGAACTCATACTCTTAGTCAGTAGAGCCTATCGCTGGACCTCGCGGATCACGCTTGGCGGCGCGTTCCCAAGATATTGCGTGCCGTTTGGCGAAGATGGTCAAGCGACTGGTGAATCAACGGTGACTCGAGACTTCCTGCGCGCATGACCGCCACGATCTTTCGCGTTGGACTGTGCTCTCCGCTGATGCGCACTCGCACCACATCGCGCGTAGTCTCGAAACTGGCCAACCTCGGTACTAGCCCGATGCCAACCCCTACCTCGACCAACGCCATACCAGTTTCCCATTCGGCGATCTCGTGAGTGATTTTTGGCGTAATTCCGGCCGCCGTAAACGCAGCCGTAAACAGGGCGCGATATGACGATCCCGGCGCATCAGCGATCCATGCCTCTCTGGCAAGCTCCTGAAGTGTTACGGATTCCCGCTGGGCTATTGGATGATCGGCGGCGACCATGACATCTAGTGGATCGTCCAACAGTGCGATCTGTTCAAAACGCGGGTCGTCATCAACCTGCACATCGGCCTGCATCGCAATCACCACGGCAAGGTCGATTCGTTCGGCAATCAGTAGGTCAAAGCATCGAGCTGGCGTCGCCTCAACCACATGAACATCGACATTCGGCATGGAATCTCTCAGGTGACCGGCCAGTGGAGCTAGCAGATTTGAGGCAGCCGTTGAAAACCCGCCAATCCCAAAGGTCTTGGGTGTTTGGTCACCCGCAGTCAGCGCAGCCGATCGAATTCTTTCCCATTCGGTTACTAGCTGGTCTGTGCGATCTACAAGATAGCGCCCCGTGGCCGTCAATCGTAAACCCCGACCGTCTTTGGCAAGTAACCGCATACCCACAGCACGCTGGTACTCCCTGAGTTGTGCCGAGACTGCCGATGGTGAGTAGCCCGTCAATTCGGCGGTGGCAGCAACCGTGCCACACCTGGCAAACGTACGAAGGACCAATAACCGAGGATCAATCATGCAACTATTGTGCATGGAATTCGGAAATTAATCACGCTTTTCTTGTATATACTCCTTTCCTAGAATTGTAATCAACATCACCTTGGGTGGCAGCTGCGGTATGTCAACAGTAAGGAGAAGAGCAAAATGTCTGAAACGATCAACGCATCGACGGTACGATCAAAAACTTCCCGGATGAGCTCAGATAAACTTGCTGAGATTGAACAGCTCCTTGCGCGTCGACGTGAAGGGTTCTCGCTCGAGGCACCGTTTTATACCGATACGCAGCTATTCCAATTCGATACCGAAGCCATATTTGGACAACACTGGCTCTTTGCCGCAAGCATCGCGGAACTTCCCGAACCCGGCGATTACGTCACGGTGGACTACGGGCCTTATTCGCTGATCGTGCTCCACAATGATGACGGCGGAATTAACGTTCTGCACAACGTGTGCCGCCATCGCGGTGCCAGAATTATGAACCAATCCTCCGGCACCACAGGCAATTTGGTGTGTGGCTATCACTCATGGACCTATTCTCCGGAAGGCGAGCTGATCTACGCTTCGATTCCTGGAGAAATGGATTTTAACAAACAGTGCTTTGCGCTACGTCGAGCACATAGCAGGGTGGTCGCCGGACTCATTTTCGTGTGCTTGGCCGAAGAGCCTCCTGAGGATTTTGACCACGTGAGTCAGATTTTTGAGCCCTACGTGGCACCACATGAGCTGACCAAAACCAAAGTCGCGTATCAGCAAGACCTCATCGAAGGTGCAAATTGGAAACTTGTCATGGAAAACAATCGCGAGTGCTACCACTGTGACGGTCACCCTGAACTTCTGTGCTCATATTTCCCAACTTATGGCCTCACCGAAGATCTCGTCCCACCGCATTTGGAAGAGGCCTGGGAACGTAGCATTCAGGCTGAAGACGTGCTGCGGCAGCGCTGCCAAAGGTACGGCTTGCCCTATGAGGAAATCGAAGAACTTGATACCCGCGTCGTGGGTATCCGGATCGCCAGGGATGCCCTTGATGGCGAAGGGGAGTCCTTCTCCGTAGATGGCCGCCGGTTGTCGAAAAAACTCTTAGGTGATCTTCCGGATTTCCGTCTGGGCCGTTGCTCGATGCACCTGCAGCCCAATAGTTGGTTCCATTTCCTTTCCGATCACGCGATCACCTTCGCTGTGTTTCCGATCGGCGTCGATCGAACCCTGGTCCGCACAACGTGGCTGGTGGCTGATGACGCAGTCGAAGGGGTCGACTATGACTTGCAGCAGCTCACCCATACATGGGAGCAAACAAATACCCAGGATCAGGAGCTCGTGGAACTTGCGCAGCGGGGTATCAGCAGTCCGGTGTATGAACAGGGCCCTTATATGCGGAGTGAATATCAGGTCGAAGCCTTTATCAATTGGTACATCCAACGTGCGCGGGAGTACATGCCATGACGATGACTGGTGAACCGATCACCGAATACACCACCGAAGTCCAGCGGATACGCGGCCTGGAAATGCCGTGGAATCGTGGGCTGAGCACCGATACAGCAGGTTCGGTGCAAGGGCTCAATCCATGGCATCCACAGGAGTTTTTAGTGGAATGTGTGGAAACTATCAGTGAAACCGACGATATGATGACCATTGTTTTTCGACGCGCAGATGGTCTTCCGCTGGCGTTTCGAGCGGGCCAGTACCTCAATATCGATTTTCCGGTGCATGGTTCGGACCACGAACCTGTGAGCCGAAGCTATTCCATATCCAGCGCACCGACTGCCCCGTGGACTTTCGCCAGTACCGTTAAGCGAGATCCTGAGGGTTTGGTATCCCCGTGGGTCCATGAACATGTTCGTCCCGGAACCGTGTTGGATGTACTGGGGCCGGTCGGCACTTTCCATTTGCCGGATGCGGATCGCAGAGCCCGGTACCTGTTGCTTGCTGCGGGTGCCGGGATTACCCCGATCATGTCCATGATTCGTACGATCCGGGCGCTACCGGGTCGTGCTGACGTCATTGTGTTGTATCACGCCGCCGACCCCGAAAGCTTCGCATTCGGGCAGGAACTGGGCTATCTTGCTATGACGGATTCACGGATGAAGATCTACTATTCTTTAGGTGATCGCGCGTTGCCACATTCGTGGGCTTGGTTCTCTGGACGATTGAACGCAGCTATGCTTGACGAGATTGCGCCGGATGCCAATGGCCGCCAGGTCTATGCGTGCGGTCCTGAAGGGTATTTACAGCACGCACAAGTACTGCTTGGTCAAGTGGGAGTTGATGATTCATCGATCCACGTTGAGTACTTTTCTGACGACCATCAATTACCACAGGAATATCGCGACGAAATTATCGTTGCCAATGGGCTTGCCCAAGAGCCGTCCCAGACAACGATTCTTACGAATGCATACCAGTCTTCAGAACTTGATCGTCTTACCGTAGATCATGAGCCTGCAGACGCTATGGGAACACCGGAGCTCCTCAGCGGATCCGTCGACCAGGGGGCACTGGTCGAGGGGGCCAGAGTGAGTCTTGAGGATTTCGAAACCGTTGGTACTGGTCAGTTCGTCATGAGCTTTACTCGGTCCGGCAAAAATGTGCGTATCGATCCCGGACAGAACGTGCTCGATGCTGCTCAGGCCGCTGGTATTCGCCTCCCCATGAACTGTCGACAAGGCATGTGTGGGTCGTGTAAAAGCAACAAGACCCAGGGCGAAGTAGAAATGCATCACCAAGGCGGCATTCGTGCTCGGGAAATTGACGCTGGAAAGTTTCTACCCTGCTGCTCCACACCCTGCAGCGACCTCATCATTGAGGCATAAGATCCACCAGAGATTAAATTGTGGCGGCATCAATGACGAACCGGTAGCGGACATCCGAGTCCACCACACGATCAAAAGCTTCGGTGACTTCGTCGGCTGTGATGACTTCGACCTGAGCAGCGATGTCGTGTTCTGCCGAGAAATCCAACATTTCCTGGGTCTCGCGGATGCCACCGATATTCGACCCAGCGATGGAGCGTCGTCGGGAGGTTAAGGCAGAAACTTGGAAGGCCTGTGGATCGACCGGCAGGCCAACAAACACCAAGGTGCCATCGAGTCGCAGCGTATGGAGCAGTGCGGTGGTATCAATGTTGGCCGATACCGTGTTGATGATCAGATCGAAGCTGCCACGCAGGGCTTGCAGGGTGCCCGGCTCACTCATAGCACGGTAATCATCGGCGCCAAAGCGACGTCCGTCGGCTTCCTTGGAGCGCGTCTGGGAGATGACGGTGACGTGTGCTCCCATCGCATGGGCATATTGGACCGCCATATGGCCCAATCCACCCATTCCAATGACTGCCACGCGAGATTCTGGGCCGGTGTTGTAATGGCGCAGAGGTGAATAGGTGGTGATCCCGGCACATAACAGGGGAGCGGCTGACTCGAGCGAGAGGGCTTCGGGGATACGCAGCACATAGTGTTCTCGAACCACGATGTGGGTTGAATACCCGCCATAGGTGATATTGCCCTGGGCATCTTTGGAGTTGTAGGTCATGGTCTTGCGGTTGCAGAACTGTTCTTCGCCGCTGACGCAGGCATCACATTCTCCACACGAGTCAACAAAGCAACCAACGCCGACTCGATCACCAGTTTTGAAGTTGGTGACTGCCGAGCCGACTTCGGTAACGATCCCGGCGATCTCATGGCCGGGCACCATGGGATAGGTTCCTGGCGCCCATTCGTCACGGGCGTTGTGAATATCTGAGTGGCAGATACCGACATAGGCAATTTCAATGAGCACGTCGTCGCTGCGTAAGGCGCGGCGTGTGATAGTTCCGCGTTCAAAAGGTGCGCTGGGGTCTGGGGCCATGAGGGCTGAAGTCTCAGTTGTCATGGTCAACCTATATCAAACTCTGGTGAGTATCTGGTAGACATCAGTCACAGAGGCATCTCTTGTAGGTCTTTGCACACCTTGGTGCGCTTTGCTCACTGACGTGCCTGAAAGCGTGGAAATGGCCGTTTGTTAAACACTACCGCGGCTACACCGTATCGGTGCAGCCGCGGTAGAGATCGCTACGTTAGGGCTTAGTAACGTGCAGCGGTGTTCAATGGTGGGTTGTACTTTGTGTAGGTGGACAGCGAGTCAACGCTAATGCCGGCCTGCGGGTTACGGGCCTGAGCGATCTTGCCATCACCAACGTACACAGCAACGTGGTAAATACCGGATGCTGAGCCGTTGTTGGACCAGAACACCAAGTCACCTGCTTGCAGGTTATCCAACGAAACGTAGGACTTTGCCTGGCTGTACTGAGCCGAGGAGACGCGTGGCAACTCGATACCAGCGGCAGCGAAAGCAGCCTTGGTGAAGCCAGAGCAGTCATACGCGCTTGGACCATTGCCACCATACTGGTAGGCAGCACCCGAGTTCACGATATCTAGGGCTTTATCAATGGCAGCAGCCTTTGGGCCGGAAGCTGATACGGAAGCGGTCGAGACTGAGCTTGCGCTCGCAAACTGAGCGCTTTGGGAAGACGAACTACCCTGGGAGCTGTTTGACGAGCTCGAGGAGGAAGAAGACGAACCCGAAAGTTTCAAGACATCGCCAGGATAGATGATTGAGGATGCCGACAGATCGTTGGCATTCAGGAGTTCGTTGAGGGAAACGCCCTGCGAACGTGCGATAGCTGAAAGCGTATCGCCAGACTGAACGGTGTATGTGCCAGCTGCACTGGAGCTCTGCGAAGCAGTGTCTGCTTGCGAGCTGCTTGGGGCTGGAACATCGTCAAGCGCTGCATTGGCTGGTGCCATGCCGAAGAAAGTGGCGCTAGCGGCGGTGGCCAGGCTGGCAACACCTAGCGAGAATTTCTTGCTCCGCTTTGATCGCAGCGCAAGCTGCTGTGCTTTTTCGGCTTCAATGCGTGCTCGGCGAGTGGGGTAGGACATGGTATTTCTCTCAAACGACGACGTGTTAGCTATTCCGCATCTACTTTCAGACGCGTTCCGATAACTCGTTGTTATCAGATCGTTATCAAGCGTGACATTCTTGTTATTCAATTGCAACCTGAGTGAACGATCTAGGCGCGATTTTCCGACAATTGGATTTTATGATCCGCTTGTTTGCAGGGATTTAGCAAGCTCCTCAGAAAATACTGTGATTCGACTGAGTGTTACCTAATTGTTATTTAGTGTTCGTTTCCGTCATCATCTCGATAACTGAGTTGACTAGGAATGTTGGTTCGTTAAAGGGTGATTTCCACATCAGTACCAGGCACAATGGGCGGTATGGCATCTCAGCAGGGTTCATCCCAGACAACAATTCACCCCACTCTTTCGCAAGTTATCGAGGCGATGGAATCTTTGTGGCCACTCAGTCTCCAAGCCGGATGGGATGCTTCAGGGATCGTTGCTGGGCGTCCGGAGCAGATCATTGAGCGCATCCATTGGGCGGTCGACCCGGTCCAAGCTGTTGCGGATGAAGCGGTCGGTTACGATGCGGATTTACTCATCACCCACCACCCGCTGTTTCTCAAACCGGTGACCTCTGTGGCCGCCACAACCTTTAAGGGCAAGGTCGTGCACACGCTGGTAGAGAACTCCTGTGCACTGATCACCGCCCATACCAATGCTGACTCCGCGGTTGGTGGAGTGTCTGATGTCCTAGCCGAGATTCTGGGGCTAGAAAACATCGTCCCGTTGGCAGCCGCTGAGGATGGACTGGTCGAAGAAGGCATTGGGCGCGTTGGAACCTTGCAGCATGCGATGCAATTAGAAGACTTCGCAGCTCGGGTCTACAGTGCCATGCCTGCGGTTGCTGGCGGCGTCCGAGTCGCTGGTGATCCCAACGGGATCGTTTCTAAGATTGCGATCACCGGGGGAGCCGGCGATAGTCTGTTTGACTTTGTGCGCGAGCACGAAGCCGACGTGTATATCACCGCAGATCTGCGACATCACCCGGCATCTGAGGCACGCGAGCAGGCCATGATGAGTGGCGATCGACCCTACCTTATTGATGTCTCACATTTTGCTTCCGAGTGGTTGTGGCTTCCTACCGGGGCAAACGCATTGGAGCGCGCCTTGGCAGATGAGGGCTACACCGTAACAACAGCGGTTTCTGCAATTAATACTGATCCGTGGGACTTCATATTGACCTCGGGCGACGATACCAAGACGATCACGACCGAAACGGAATAACTGATGGCTATTACTGCTACTCCTGAACAACAACGTAAACTGCTCGATCTGCAATCACTGGACAGTCAGTTGGTTCGGGTTCGCACCCAGATTGACAATATTCCACATGACGAACAACTCCATTCGCTTCGCCAGGGCGGCGCTGCAGCAGTTGAACGTGCCAAGACTGCACAAGCGCAGGTAGCAGAGCACGAAGCTGCAGCTCAAGAAGCCGAACGCGTGGTAGCAGAAACCACGAAACGGCGTGACGGGATGCAGTCCAGGTTAGACGCAGATCAAGTCGCCACCCGTGACGTTCAAGCGGTCACCATCGAGATTGCCGAGCTGACCTTGCGTATTGCACAGCTTGAAGACGCCCAGTTGGAAGCGATCCAGACTTTAGAAGAATCCCAGGCGGCATTGGAGTTGGAACAGGCGCAGATTGCTGAAGCACAACAAGCAGTCAACGTGCGCATTACGACACTTAATGAACAGGGTCAACAGCTGTCCTTGCAAGGCAAGGAACTCACCGCCGAACGTAAATTACTCTCCGAAGAACTGCCATCAGACGTGGTTTCTGAATACGAACTACTGCGGGACCAAAACCAGGGGATCGGTGCTGTTGAGCTCACTGCCGCAGGACTATCTGGTGCAGGGCTACCAATCGCACCGGCTGAATTGGCTGACATCAAGAACACACCAGCCAATGAACTGGCGTACTGTCCCGATACCGGTGCGATCCTTGTGCGGAGCTGATCAGTTCAACAGCACGCGCAATGATGCTGCTTTACGCGTCGTTGGCGGAACCAGTTCCACCTCGTAGAGGCCGCTGACCGCCTCAGTGACTTGGTCCAAAGACGAGATCGGACTGCGCGCGTGTTCTTGCAGCAATCGCCGGGCTACATAGCCGCGAGCCTGTTTTGCCCAGTGCGAGACCACCTTGAGCTGACCATTGACCCGCTGGAACACATCGATCGTGACAGTCAGCAATGGTGGGCTTTTCCAAAACGGCCGGTATGTCGTGGAGCGACAGTCGATAAACGGACCAGTGGCAAGACCAGCCATCTGATCAGTCAGACGCTCCCGCCACCACGTACCCATTGGCCCAAAGCCAGGAAGTTTTGCGGTTGCAGGAAAGCGATAGGCCGGGATCGCATCGGATAGCCGTGTCGCACCGAAAAGTGCCGAAAACACCAGCGTCACGTCGTCGTCGACATTTTCCAACGTCGCATAATCCAACGCGTCAAATAAAACCCCGGTATAAACCTGCCACGCCGGTGCCGTAGGTGCCTCTAAGATATGTTGATTTGCTGCGACTTCGTGCTGCAGCGACTTGCCCACATTGAGTTTTTCGTGAGCGTTCGGCAGGCTGGAAATCACCTGAAGCTCTTGTAAAATGGTACGCCGTTCACCGGAAAGTTCCGGGAAGAGCAGGGAATTGAAATCTAGGGGTTCTCCGGTTTCAGGTGGGGTCTTGCCTTCAGATGGGGGCAACAAAATCAGCATGAGCGTCAGTTTAGTAGGTCCGATTACGTGCCGGGACCAATCTTGGCTAAAATAAGAGGTTCGGGATGGAGCTGCGGATGATCGCGACTTCGGTCGAGGAAAGTCCGGACACCACAGGGCAGGATGGTGGGTAACACCCACTCGGAGCAATCCGCAGGCTAGTGCCACAGAAAGTAGACCGCCCCAGGTGCTGGGGTAAGGGTGAAAGGGTGGAGTAAGAGACCACCAGCGGGCGTGGTGACACGCTCGGCTCGGTAAACCCCATCTGGTGCAAGATCAAGCAGAACACGTTATGAGGCGGCCCGCCCAGTGTTCGGGTTGATCGCTTGAGTCCCGCGGCAACGCGGTGACCAGATAGATGATCATCAGCCTCACGACTCATAATTGTGAGGCGACAGAATCCGGCTTATAGCACTCCATCCCGTTTTAGCTTCCCCGGTTGTGTGAAAGAAAACATTGTCCCAGTCACAAAAAACTTCAAAATTAGCCAAGCTGCCCCTGCCGATCCTGATTCTGGTGGTCGGCGCCTACTTTGTAGTGACCTACTTTTTTCCTACCCAGCAGGAAGAAGCATATGTTCCGCAAGAAGGCACCGCGTTGGAGCAGTTAGACACGCTGGAGGTAAAGGGCCGGGCACCCAAAACTGGGTACAGTCGCGATCAATTCGGTAACGGCTGGTTGGATCCTGACGGCAATGGTTGTGATGGTCGCAATGACATCTTGCAGCGTGACCTCGACAATGCAATGCTGGCAGACAATGGGTGCACCGTACTGAGTGGTGTGCTGGATGATCCATTCACCGGGGAGACCATCAATTTCTTACGTGGGCCTGCAACCTCATCTGACGTTCAGATTGACCACGTCGTAGCGCTGTCGGATTCCTGGCAGAAAGGCGCCCAAGAACTCTCCGAAGAACAGCGCAAGCGCTTTGCCAACGATCCGCTGAACCTACTGGCTGTGGATGGCCCGGCGAATCAGCAAAAGTCCGATGCCGATGCGGCCACGTGGTTGCCAGCGAATAAGGCGTTTCGTTGTGAGTTCGTGTCCATCCAAACGGCCGTGAAAGCCAAATACGAGTTGTGGGTCACGCAAGCAGAATACGATGCAATTCACGGTGTACTGAATGAATGTCCAACGCAACCGGTTTACACCACCGCTGACGAGCTGGACCTGCTTCGCCAATAGCGGCAGAACTGTAGACCGCAACGTTAAACATGTATCCTTTGGCGTGTAAACGCTAAGATTGGGAATGTTTTCCATCAGATTGGCTTCTTCGCCATTCGCACACTCTGCAGAAAAGGACCACATCGTGGCAGATATCACCGCCAGCACGCAGGAGACTCTACAACAGTGGAGCGAACGTGAACAGTTGGCAGAGCAAATGGTTCCGCTCATTGGTTCGTTGTACCGCAACAACAACGTCGTGACTTCCATTTACGGTCGAAGCCTCGTTCACGAATCAGTAGTTGACATCCTGAAAGCTCACCGCTTTGCTCGTCAGGTTGATGAAGCGATCCTTCCGGTCGAAGACTCTTTTGCCATCTTGCAGGCGATGTCAGAACTCAACCTGGGCGCTGGCTCGGTTGATCTGGCCCGTATGGTCAACAAATTCCGCGAAAACGGCGGCGACGTCAAAGACTTCGTGCGCAATGAACTGTCCGACATCGTTGAGAAAAACGGTGAAGGTCTCGGAGAATCCACCGACGTTGTCCTATACGGTTTTGGCCGCATTGGCCGTCTGCTAGCCCGCATTCTGCTTGACGGTGCCGGTGGCGGTACCAAACTGCGTTTGCGTGCCATGGTTGTACGTCGTAACTCGGATGATGATATTCACAAGCGTGCTTCGATGCTGCGCCGCGACTCCGTTCACGGGGCATTCAACGGCACCATCGAAGTCGATGATGAAGCCAACACCATTACCGCCAATGGCACCAAGATTCAGGTCATCTACGCCTCGAACCCGGCCGAAATCGACTACACCGAATACGGTATCAACAACGCCATCGTCATCGACAACACCGGTGTATGGCGCGATGAAGAAGGTCTGGGTCAGCACCTGCAGGCCAAGGGCACTTCCAAGGTCATTCTGACCGCCCCAGGTAAAGGCAACCTGAAGAACATCGTCTACGGCGTCAACACCGATGACATCACCGCAGAAGACACCATCCTGTCGGCTGCTTCCTGTACCACCAACGCGATTACCCCGGTTCTGAAAGTTATCAACGACGAGTACGGCATTCACCACGGTCACGTTGAAACCGTGCACGCCTACACCAACGACCAGAACCTGATCGACAACTTCCACAAAGGCTCCCGCCGTGGTCGTGCAGCTGCTTTGAACATGGTGCTCACCGAAACCGGTGCCGCCACCGCTGTTGCCAAAGCCCTGCCAGAACTGTCCGGCAAACTGTCGGGTAACGCGATCCGCGTACCAACCCCGAACGTGTCGATGGCCATCCTGAACTTGCAGCTTGATGGTGAGACTTCCAAGGATGAGATTAACGCTCGTTTGCGTCAGGAATCTCTGACCGGTGACCTGAACAAACAGATCGACTACATCTACTCCCACGATGCAGTCTCCACCGACTTTGTTGGTTCCGACCGTGCCGGTGTTGTTGATGGTCTTGCCACCATCGTCAACGAGGGCTCCAATGGTGGATCCAATCTGATCCTCTATGTCTGGTACGACAACGAATTCGGGTACTCAACCCAGGTTGTTCGCGCAGTTGAGAAAATGGCTGGCGAAAACGTTCCAGTGTTCCCAAAGAGCCAGGTAGCAGCTTCTGCTAAAGCCTAAGCGCTAACGTTACGAAGATGAGGCCGTCCGATGGGCGGCCTCATTTTCTTGGCGTCATGAGAATGCTCTCCCAGAAGCCAATGAATAGATAGTCATCACGTAATCGACAGCACAAAGATACGAAGTGTGAGCTGTGCTCAGACTTTGAGAGAAACTGCATATGTTAAAAGAAATATCTGAGCATAAAACGGGGCAACGGATTGCTCAGAACCTTCCTGAAAGGCGATACCGACCCGAGCTTCACGGCGTTCGCGGGCTCGCAATCCTGGGCGTCGTCCTCTTCCACCTGTTCGGCGCAGGACGAGTATCGGGTGGCATTGATATCTTCCTGACCATCTCGGGATTTTTATTCACCGGAATGCTGCTCCGCGAAGTCGCCGAACAACGGGGCAGGCTAGACTTCACCCGATACTTTGGTCGGCTGTTTCGCAGGATCTTCGTCCCGGCAGCCATTGTTATTGCAGCGACCGTAGCGGTGGGACTAGTGGTCTTCCCGACCCCGCAGCACGGACAGGTCTGGACCGAAGCTCTTGCCTCACTGCTGTACTTCGAAAACGTTGAACTGATTCGGTCCCACCTGTCCTATGAAGCCGCAAGCCAAGACGTGTCGCCATTCCAACACTTCTGGTCCCTTTCGGTACAGGGCCAGTTCTACCTGGTCTTGCCATTCGTCGTCCTGGGCACATACTGGCTTGCACGACGCTTCCGAACCTCTGTCGCCAAAGTCATGGCCTGGTTGCTGGCCGCCGTTCTGATTGCCTCCTTGGCGTATGCGGTCTATGTCGGGGCCTATGCCCAAGATGAGGCATATCTCATGACTCGCACCAGAGTCTGGCAGTTTGCCTTCGGTGGGCTGCTGGCCATCGTCATCGACCGGATTCGACTGGCAAGGACAACCCGATTCATTGTGGGATACATCGGTCTGGTCTCCGTTATCGTTGTGGGATTCATTCTGGAGGGCGCCCAAATGTTCCCCGGACCATGGGCGCTATGGCCGCTGGTTGGCTTCGCCCTGATTCTGCTGGCTGCTCCCACTAACAGCCAGGACCCTGTTCAAAAGGGTGCTGCTCCAAGTGTGCTGTCCAACCGAGTCTTTGCTTGGATCGGCGATCACGCCTACGGACTGTATCTGTGGCACTGGCCGCTGCTGGTGTTCTACCTGACCCTGCGCGACCGTGACGCCGTAGGCATCCGCGGGGCAGCCATCATTTTCGCTGCAACCATTGTGTTGAGCATGCTCATGCACACATTCGTGGAGAAACCCCTCGAACGCCTTGGCAAAACACGACGCGGTCCGCGACTGAATTGGATTTCTCTAAGTGCTGGAGCAACCGCAATGGCCGCGGGAGTTCTCATTGCGTTTCCTCACATACCCACCGACGGTGATCGCATGACCGCCTCTGTGGCGCTGGATACTTCCGTGCATCCCGGAGCGCTGAGCATTAGTGACAACTATGCCGTTGGTGAGGCTGAGTTCATTCCAGGATTAGACCGGCTGCATCGTGACTTACCACCCTATAAATTCCAGGACTGTGAACAAGAAGGTGGCCAAGAGCCAGGTACCGACACGATCTCTGTGTGCGAAGATCCCCAGGCCCCAGCCAACCCCACCGCACGGGTTGTGCTGGCCGCCGGGTCACACTCGGGCCACTGGGAGAGCACAGTGCGCTCGCTCGGCAAACAGTACGGTTGGGAAGTTCAGGTCGTCACCAAATCCGGGTGCCCACTGCAAAATAATGACAACCCAGACAGAACGGTCTGCCAGTCCTGGAATGACAACTTCATTGAGTGGTTGAATATCAACGACGTCGACCTCGTCATCAGCTCTGCAACTCGGATTGTGGGTCAGCAAAGCAATGAAGTCATCATGAATGGCGCCGAAGACCGCTGGCATGAAATCCGGGACCTAGGCATCGATCTCCTCTTGGTACGGGGCACTCCACGACCAGGAGACGACGGCGGCCGGTGTCTCCAAAACGGTGGCGCACCACAAGACTGCGGTGTGATCGCAGGCGATGCCGCCAATCCGAACCCGCTGGAGACCATGGAGTTACCCGATGGCGCCCACACCATCGATATGAACCCGTATGTTTGTGAAAACCTTGACCAAGGTTCAGATGCCTGGTGTGAAGCTGTGGTCGGGAACATCATCGTCTGGTACGACGGATCCCATTTCACTCCAGAATATGCTCACTCAATGGCTCCAGCCTTTGAGCGGGAAATGCATCAGGTATTCCCGCAGTACCTGAACTAGCGGCGGTTTTCATGAAAGCAGCCCTTGGACGAATTCACCTCGTCCAAGGGCTGCAGTGTTCTTGCGCTATTCAGCGTTACGCGTCGTCGTCGGCGTCCTCATCATGTCCGAAAGGATCGGTATCTTCACCGGGCATCCAGGTGTTGCCGGCGGTGTTCCATCCTTGCTTGCGCAATTCCTTTTTCCACCGTTTTGACCAGCGAGTGTTCAATCGGTTGATATACAGGGTGGCATTGAGGTGATCGAATTCGTGCTGCAGGATCCGGGCGAACCAGCCGTGTGCTTCGAAATCAAGCTCGTTGCCGTCGACATCAAAGCCCTGTAGGCGCACATGATCCGAACGCTTCAGCGGATAGCCCAGCCCCGGCACGGAGAGGCAACCTTCGGTCTCGGTCTCCGGATCCGGGTCTTCTTGCGAAACTTTGCCCAGCAATGTGAGCACCGGGTTGATGACTTCACCCTGCTGTGGGGCATCCCCGGTGTGTTCGAAGGCCCAGGTGAAAATCCGTAAGCCCGCACCCACCTGGGGTGCAGCCAGCCCAACACCACGGGCGGCCTCCTGAGTGACGTGCATATCCGCGACCAGTTGGCGAACGTCGTCATTAATTTCTTCGACTTCTGCGGCACGATGGTGCAACACCGGATCGCCGTGAATGACGATCGGCAGAATCTTTCCTTCAAATGCCAATTACAGCTCCACGATGTCAAACTCGAGCAGGTCAGAACCCGAAGCCACCGGCTTGCGCGGTTTGCCGTCCTCGGAGGCGTGCGCGGCGGCGTTATCGCGAGAATCCCGCCAGTTTTCGTAGTCTTCGCGCGAGGCCCACTGAGTGTACACAAAGTACTGGGTATTGTCGCCGGTGGGGCGCAACAGGTTGAAGCCCTCAAAGCCTTCAGCCGTATCGACTGCATGCTTGCGCGCCGCAAAGCGTGCCTCGAGTTCTTCGCCTTGACCTTCTGGAACGCTCAGCGCGTTAATAACCACAATCGACACGGGTGTCTCCTTCATCAAAACAACAGGTTCACGTCACCTTTCAGGATATCCTCTGACAGGATATGAAAGAGATGAGATGACGCACAAACCACGGTTAACAGCGGGGTTGTTGACCCTGCTGGGAACGATTGCCACGACCGCCGCATTTTCGACCGACATGTATCTGGCATCGTTTACCGACATTACCGAATCCTTAGGAGTCACACCAACGCAGGTTCAGCTGACCCTGACTTCCTTCTTGGCTGGACTGGGCCTTGGCCAGCTGATTTTGGGGCCAGCGTCAGATAAATACGGACGACGACGTGTCATGCTCATCGCTCTGAGCATCTTTGCGCTCACCTCGGTGGCACTGATGTTCACCCCGAATATCGGGTTCTTTGTGGTGGCCCGATTCCTCCAAGGACTCGGTGGTGCGGCCGGGGGAGTCCTCGGCCGAGCCATTGCCGTCGATCTGTCCGACGGGGCCACCGCCGTTCGTGCACTGAGTTTAATTGCCACGGTGATTGGTCTGGGTCCGTTGCTGGCCCCGCCGATTGGTGGTGTCATCGCCGAGCTACTGGGCTGGCGCGGCGTACTGGCGGTGCTTGCCGGGTTCGGCGTACTGATGTGGGTGCTGGCGCTTGCGTTTGTGTCCGAATCGCTACCGAAAGACCAACGCACCACCGGACCAATCCTGGCGGCGTACGCGTCAATCTTTACGATCCTGAAGAAGCCGGTGTTCCTGTTTTCAACCATCAGCTTCGCGTGCGGCTTCGGGGCGATGATGTCGTATATTGCAGCCTCACCGTTTGTGGGACAGTCGATCCTTGGGATGGGGCCGGTGCCGTATTCGCTCAGTTTCGCGCTGGCCGCCTCATCGCTGATCTTTGCCAACCTCATCAATGCCCGCATGGCGGTGGCTCGCGGACCGCAAGCCATGTTTAGTGTCGGGTCGGTACTGCTGGTCATGGCAGCAGCGGCCTTTGTCATCCAGATTGCCTCAGATGCACTGACCATTCCCGGGTTTGTAGTCACGGCCTTCGTTCTGACCGCAGGCGCCGGGTTGACGATGTCGAATGCCAACGCCATTGGACTAGCGGAAGCCACCCCATCCACTCGTGGTGCAGGTGCCGCAGTCATGGGCGCCGGACAATTTCTGCTGGCCACCATCACCACACCGCTGGTTGGTGTAGCGGGGGAGACCTCAGCCGTACCCATGGCCGTGGTTATTGCGACCCTGGTGGCCATCTCGGTGGGTGCCGCTCTGGCCGTCCGGCTGCTGCTCAGGACCCGCTAGCCCTTGGGGCGAGGTGCTTACTGCTGGCCCAGGGCCTGGGCGGTATCGGTAAAGAACCCCAGAACCTGGGCGGTCGCCTCGGCATTCAACTGGGCATCCAATGATGAATTCAGAGAAGCGCTCAACAGGCGTTTCGAGGCCGTCATCGCATAGGGTTCAAACCTCGACATGTGCTCACCCATGGTTTGGGCTGCCGCCACGACGTCGTCTTCAATGCCTGTCACCAGGCCCATATCCATGGCTTGTTGAGCAGTGTATTCACGACAGTTCAGGATCATATCGGTGGCCTTGGGCAGCCCGATGATGCGCGGCAGGAACCAGGAGAGCCCCAGATCGCCACCGGAAATTCCAAGCTTGACGAACGGTGCCGAGAACATAGCCTGCGAGGAAGCGATGCGAATATCGCAGGCGGCGGCAAAGGAGAGCCCGGCACCGATCGCGTAGCCGTTGACCGCAGCAATCGTTGGCTGGCTGACCCGCGCCAGCGTACGGATGAACTCAATGCCATAGCTCAGCGCCTTGGACAGACGATTTGCCGGATTCGTCTCGTTGCTCCAGGGCATTTCGTCACCGGTATCAAACGGTGTTTTCAAATCCAGCCCGGCGCTAAAGGCCTGGCCAGCACCGGTGAGCACAATGACTTTGACCTCTGGGGTATCCGCGAGTTCCTGGATGCCTGCCGCCCACTCGGTCAACACTTTTGCGGTGATGGAGTTCAAGGACTCAGGACGGTTCATCGTGGCGGTGCCGACGCCGTTATGCACGGAGAGTTGAATCGACATATACCTTCCTCTTACTTGATCGTGATAGCAAGCGCCTTAGGGCACCAGCTGTGAGACACAATACAGGCTGTTGACCTCGGTGATAACGATCGACTGACCTGCAACGAGCTGCAAAACGGCTGATCATTGCGGCGTTTACGGGTTTTGTGTTTTCCCGCAGTATCAACAGTGGCGCAGCCCAACGCCCAACCCCACCGCCGGTGCCCACGCCACCGGATCCACGGGGCAAAGGAGGTTCAGCTTCCGGGCTGGTGACTCAACGACACCTTTCTGTAGCGGATGTTGTCGCGGTGCGCGGGACCTGATCGATATCCGTGTGAAAGGCTCTGTCGTGGTACAGAATAAACATTTCAAAGCACTCGTGCGCGAGCGCATGGCCAAAACGGGCGAACGCTACACAGCCGCCCGGCGTCATCTATTAGCCACGCGGGCCACCGAAACCGCAAATGTCGGCCTACTGCCACACTATCCGCAGGTTCCCGTCGGCTTCGAAGCCCCTGCAAGCCAATACGACGCCGCGCTCTGGCAGCGAGTGTTTTCGCAGGCGGGCATCCTCAATCCCGCAACAGGGGGAGCCGTTGAGTACTGCCATGCTGACCGGACTGGCCGGTGGCATCGGGTTTATGGTTGCGACCTTTGCCTACGAGGAACTCACCACTGCTACGGTCGTGCTGCGGGCACACCCTGAACCTTTTACCGACAACTTGTTAGAACGATCCGGGGTGGCGCTGGAGCGTACGAACACGACCAGCGCCAATGTAGCGTCGAAGACACTCGATGCAGCACTCGAGGCCGGTCGCGCCGCGATGGTACGGGTGACGCACGGCGCTTTGCCGTGGATTGCTTCGGATCGTCTGGAGCTACAAGAATCCATCGACGTCGTAGTTGTCGGCCGTGAGACAGACTCCTATCTGGTCGACGGCGGCGGCCTGGATCTTGGTGCAGGCGATGATCAGCAATTTCACCGAGCCTCGCGTGATGAACTGTCCCATGCACGAGACAAACGCAAAGCCGATCGACACTGGGCAGTCAGCGTCGATCCCACTGCACTACAGCCAAGTATCGAGGCGCTCACGGCAAATGTGCGTGCATCGATCCAGGAAACCACCGCAAGAATGTTGGGCACCCTGCCCCTCACCGGTGTTCCATCGTCGTGGCTGCCGAAATTTGGTGTCCAAGGGATGCGAACCTTCGCCAAGTTGCTGAGAGACGAACGAACCAAACGTGGTTGGCCGGCGCTGTTTGCTGACCAGCACAGACTGACCACAGGGTTAGAAATGCTGCAATCGTTGGCGGCCAGCCCACGGTGGGGCGGAGACGGTGGGCTGCGGGGCATCTATGCTGAGTTTCTTACTGAAGCCGCACAACTCGAAGGGCTGGACGCGCTCGAAGGTTGCATTGATGGATACCGTGAGCTGGCCCCGCGCTGGGACGCATTTATTGACGTGATTGATCCTCAGACGTCCGTCGAGGATCGAGCCCAGCTGTTTCGCGTGATGGCAGAACATCTCGATGAGCTGGCAGACCGTGAAGAACAGGCTGCCAGGAAGTTATCCGACGTGGTCGCCGCGCTGCGCTAGGTGCACTTCTATACGGGGAAAGGACGAACTTTGTCCTGACCGTGCTTGCCAAGTGAACGATGTTACTTGGGTTGCCCTCTGAGATCGCAGCCCCTGGGAACCAAGAAATGTTATCGGACGTATGGATAGCTAGAAGAATTCATGATGATGGCAGTATGCAATGCAGCGACGGTACGATGGCAGGAGAATAGAATTATCCACATCGTGATCGTCTCGCGACACAGACATGTTAACGAGTGCAATCATGGTCCCATGGAAAAACCACAAGGAGGCGACAGTGAGCATATCGAAAAGCCTGAACCGGGGCATAGCGCTCGCGCTGGGTCTCAAGGTTCCTCGCCAGCAGAAACCGAAAACGAAGACATACGTCGAGCAAAGCTGGTCAGCGGTGGGGAACGCGATCAGCCAATCGGCAGACGAGAACTCCCCGAGAGCGCGCTAGAAACTGACAGTGGTGCGTCCTATATCGAATCCTACAGGGGACCTTTACCTCATCCTGCAATACTGAGAGGATACGCACAGGCCGGCAACGACTTCCCCGAACGCATCATGCGGATGGCCGAAATTGACCTCGAGACCAGGATCACTATCGAAAAGCGTTCCTCACTTGCTGAAGCAGTAGCAACA
Source organism: Enteractinococcus helveticum (assembly GCF_001657475.1). GTDB lineage: Bacteria > Actinomycetota > Actinomycetes > Actinomycetales > Micrococcaceae > Yaniella > Yaniella helvetica. The sequence continues at coordinate 289,595 of NZ_LXEY01000021.1, read as the reverse complement.
GTTGTGGGAATGATTGGGTTTCTCGTTCTGGTGCTCTTCGGCGTTGCCGGTGCTTTCATAGGTGGCGTACTCATGGCCAATCCGAATGCTTTCTGGCTCCTAACCCTTCCGGCTCTGTCCGGCATCCCGAGGGTTATAGAAGCAGTTAAAGGAACCCCACGGAACAATGCAGAAGAGTAAGTATTTCAAGCAGGTGAACCATGTCGCTCTATCTTCAGGAGGGTGACCTCTGGCCCATTCAAGCTGCTTGTAGGGACCCTAGATGGCCGCTAACGTAGCTTTGATTTGGCCAAGCCCTTATTTCTGAGAAGTGTCGAAAGTAGAATACATCACATCAGCATAACCATGTTGATGAGTCGAACTTCCCCTATCAAGGAGGAACGATGGGTTTCATTGGATGGATAGTTCTCGGCCTTATTGCAGGCGCGATTGCAAAGGCCATTATGCCGGGTGAACAAGGTGGAGGGTGGTTAGTCACGCTGTTGCTTGGCGTTGTTGGTGCCGTAGTCGGTGGCTGGCTGGGGTCGCTCATCTTCGACGTTGGAATCACTGAGTTCTGGTCGATATCCACCTGGCTCCTGGCGATCGGTGGGGCGCTCATTGTCCTAGTAATCTGGGGCCTCATCACGCGAAAACGGGCCTAGCCCACGACCATCACACCAACAAAAAGATCGGTATAGACGCTATGCGTTCATGCCGATCTTTTTGTCTGTCGTGACTTGGAAGATCACTTTTGCTCAAAACATTGAACAATCACCCCACCTTATTTCAGACTCGACAAGGCAGTTCAGTACGTGCCTGTCCAGAGAGGCTCAGTGGCAGATACAGCAGGCCTAGCTATTGACTGCCTTCGAAGCACCTCTCTACGATAAGAGAACCTCCGCGTGAAGGTCAGAACGCTGCACCGCAAAGCTGCCGGCGTAGGTGATACCGGTCCGGCTAATCCTCTTTTTTGTTAGCGTTGACTTCGCGATTCCTACGAGCCGCACGAGCCGTTGACATGCTTGATATCGCAACACTAGATTCCCATCGATCTGAACTGATCGGATTCTGTTACCGCTTCTTTGGTTGTTATGCAGATGCCGAAGATGCCGTCCAAGAGACCATGACTCGTGCATGGCAGCACGCCCAAGACTTCGGCTACCGGTCTTCAGTACGTCGCTGGCTGTACGCCATCGCCACCAATGTGTGCCTGGACATGAAGAAGGCGCCACAGCGCAGGTATCTACCCATGGATCTTTCGGTTGCCGGACAAGTCCCAGACGGCGCCGCCGCGCTTGAGACGTTGCCAGAGCTGACGTGGGTTGGACCCATCTCGGATGAGGTGCTCAGTGATGACCCAGCTGAACGGGCGGCCTTACGCGATTCGATTCGATTAGCGTTTATCACCGCATTACAGGTGCTCCCGCCCCGGCAGCGTGCCGTGTTGATCTTACGAGATGTCATCACGTGGTCAGCACGCGAATGCGCCGAACTGCTGAATACCTCGGTGGCTGCTGTGAACTCTGCGCTCACACGTGCCAGATCAACTTTAAGCGATCATCACCAGGGAGAATCCAAACCCTACGACCAGCAGCTTCTCGTAAATTACGTCACAGCATTTGAAGCCTACGACGTCGACCGGCTGGTTGCACTGCTGGCCGAGGATGCGAAATTCAGCATGCCGCCATATACGCTCTGGCTGCAGGGCACCCACGCAATCGAATCCTGGTGGCGTGGGCCGGGAGAGGTCTGCCGCGGTTCACGGACCATCACCGTTCGTGCGAATGGTCAACCGGCAGTTGCGGTCTATCATGCGGTCAGCTCCACACGCTGGGAACCATTTGCCATCCATGTACTTGAGACAGCACATGGGCAGATTGAGGCCATTACGCATTTCATGGGTGCCGGGGTTTTTCGCGAGTTCAACTTACCGTCACAGCTGACCGCATCGACATTGGTCAAAGAAATTTGACTCAGACCGATGAGTTTTGGTTTCCCGCGTCGTCTGAGTTAGTGCAAGTATCCATACCTACGAAAGGCAAGACCATGACACGAACGGTTACCGCCCACCTGTTTCATTCCGCCAACGGGGTGGTAGAAGACCCGCATCTCTGGCAATTTGACGCCTTTGGTGAAGAAGAAGGCCAAGCCATGGCAGATTCACTTGCTCCAGTCACTGACACGGTGATTGGTCGGAGACTATGGGAAGAATGGTCAGAGTATTGGCCCGAAAATGGTGAGGAGCCTTTTGGTCAGTGGATCAACCCGATGCACAAGCATGTGATCTCCTCGACCCTGCCGACTGACCTGCCATGGAATAGCACCCTGGTCACCGGTGATCCTGTCGACTATGTCCAAAACCTCCGTGACCAGGACGGTGGGACAATCTCCGTGCTCGGAGGGATAGAAACCATTCGCTCCCTTTTCTTGGCGGGTTTAATTGACACTCTGACCCTCACAACGCATCCGGTGGTTGTAGGTCAGGGCCGCAGACTATTTGATGAGAGCATTCCGACGACCAGGCTGGACTTACTCGAGGCTGTGCGCACGCCGCAGGGCAATATGATACTCACGTACGGTCTGCGAAACTCGGAGTGAGCCATCTTATTTCAGCGGTAGGCAGCCCTAGCTTGATGCTCACGAAATCCGTGGTTTTCGTGAGCATCAAGCACGCTGGCTGTCCTAGGAGCCATAGCGTGCACTGGTCTTGACGGCACACGCGCTGAAACGTACGCTGCGAATACTGACGACGCGATGGTCGACAGAACGGAACCTGCTGTCACGTGACGTCAAAGAAAGTAGGCCCCCCATGCTCACCGTCACCAACCGCGAAGCCGTATTGTTACCCGATTCCGCAACGGGACTGTTTACGGGAGCCGATCACCGGGCGGATATTTCGTTCTTCTGGGTCGATGCGGCCCCCGGCACAGGACCTGAGTTCCACTGGCATCCCTACTCCGAAACCTGGGTGGTCCTGCAGGGCGAGGTGCTCATTGAAACCCAAGACGAGCAATTGCAGGTCGATCCAGGGGATATCGTCACGGTGTCAGCCGAATCGGTGCATCGTTTTCGCAACCGAGGCCAGACCAACTTGCGAATGCTGTGTATTCATCCATCGCCCACAATCATTGAAGAATTCGTATCGCCTTCGTAACAAGATACGAACAGTTGCAGAACACCCCCTGTACGCAGTAGCTCTTTTAGTGCGCCGGTATGCTTGAGTAAGGCTCCATCTTAACCTGTCTCACTCAAGCAGCCCCGAGAGAACAACGCTGTGGCTGGTTAGTGACCCTGCTGCTCGGAGTTCTTGGAGCAGTGGTCGGTGGTGGGATAGATTCCGCCATTTTTGGAGTAGGGGTCGGAGAGTTCTGATCATTGGCCACCTGGCTGCCAGCCATCGGTGATGGACTGATGGTCCTACTCATTTGGGGTGTGGTGACTGGGAGGTGCAAGAGTAGAAAGGCATAGCCATGCCCCATAGTTTCTCTTGAACATGCCCTGGTTCCAATCTAGATCAATTGATAAAGTTCGGCCTGAGCTTTCCGTAAGTTCAGGCCGATATTTGTGTATGGATGCAGAAATCCAAGATCAACTGAACGGGGACTAACACATATCTTCACCGTTGCTTTTCAAACAGGACGGGGACATTATTACCAGGCCCGCTCGCAGCTGGAGGTTGAGTGCTCTGAAATAAAGTGAGCAACGATTGATAGTTGTGGTTTAGCTCAACAATGAGCAGACGTCCGTAGTGTCAGAGTTAAAGAGCAAATAAATATTGAAGTAGTCCTCGTTCAAGCTCGAGGTTCGTTAGTTTTAACATGCTTAATGTACAGTTGGCCGTCTCCCGCCACCCCTTGATAGTCACCTTTTGAAAACGACCGACGTGTTCCATAGGAGATGGCTTTAGCTAGCTCCGCATATTGTTTCTTGTTAAAATCCCTAATCGTAATTGGAACCCATCGTCCCTTCGCATCACGAGCAGCATGCGCAATACGATCGTTTCGGATCGTACGTGGATCTAATCTTGTGCCGGTAATGGATGTTGGTATTTCGGGTACTGGTGCGCCGATACTTAAACCAAGGGCATCATTACTGAAATCTTCTGAGAACAACGGGGCTTGGCTGTGTCCGGTAAGTTTGAGTGTCTTTTGGTAGAACGCTTGGACTAATGCAATTCTAAACCTGACGACTCTTTCAGAATTTGGCATGTAGGTCATCAACACTGTTGACTGAAGTTCGTTGAGCATAGCTGTCCGAACTGTTCTATTGCCTTCTGTTGAGGGACGCTTTTGGAAAGCAATGGCTCCAAAGGGCTGGAAGTCTGTTTTGTGGCGGTCAAGTAGCTCCAGTACATTCTCGTGCTCTGTCCCCGTCCCTTCGGCAACAACATCACTAGTCACTACGAGGCCGGTATCAGTTTGCTCGATAGTTGGCAGATTTCTGGATTCCATATTCGTTTCCTTGTTCATTAGGCCTTGCGCCAGCCTTGAAACGAGTATCATGTGGCGGCGCACCTGGGGGCGTGGAGCATGATTCATAGTAATTTAATCTTTGGCACTATGTATTGTATTTGATGGTGAACGATTTTGCGTCTTTTTGTCGCCGGTGTGTTTGTATGCACTTCTTGATATGCCGAGCAGGCTTAATCTCAATGGAGACTGTGGGCATTTGTCTCACTCCGGTATTAGATAAATTAGAGACTGTAGATGTTGCTTCAATGGCGGCATCGTATAAATGTTTTTGATGATTTACAGTGCTTCGTGCACGTTTAATCCTTACGGATCTTGCCTTTTGGAATGCGAAACTCTGACCAGCGGAATCGTCTTTATACCGTTGGTTCAAAATATAATGAAGTGTCGCGTCTATTGTTCGTTTCATCGGCCGTTTCATATAGCATCCAATGTGTGTTTACTTTCACCATGCGGATGTTTCGCTTTTCTGGGTCGATGCAGCACCTGGTACAGGACCTGAGTTCCTATGCCGAAACCTGGGTGGACCTGCAGGGCGAGGTGCTCATTGAAACCCAAGACGAGCAATTGCAGGTCGATCCAGGGGATATCGTCACGGTGTCAGCCGAATCGGTGCATCGTTTTCGCAACCGAGGGCAGACCAACTTGCGAATGCTGTGTATTCATCCATCGCCCACAATCATTGAAGAATTCGTATAGCCCTACCCAGAACATACGAATCGTTAGACATGCCCCGTACGCGACGGCTCTTTCATCTCAAGAGGTGAGGTACGACGTCCTGCATTTCTGCTTCAATACTTGGAGCCAACGATTGTGAAAATGGTGCGGTGAAGTGGTGGAAGTCGAAGGTGACCATAATATTGCCGACCACCGCATCGCAATTTTTAGTGGTGTCATCGTGGATGTTCGGGCAGACATACTCGGTGAGGTCAATGTGGTGCGTATTTGCTGGCAGGTCCATACTGAGCAGTGGGTTTTCTTCTGCGTAGATCTCCTTCGGCGGACCACATTCTTGGGGTGTACCGCCGTCAGCTAAACAGTCTGGAGTCCAGAAATCGTTTCGCGGTGTGCCTCGGATGAGCAATAGCTCGGTGCCGGTCTCTACGATCTGCTCCCACCATTGGGGTGTTGCATCAAAGATATATTCTTCTGGCCCGTCGAGGCGAGTGCCGGGAGTGACGACGAGGTCGGCGGGATGGTCATGCAGCCAGTCAATGAAGTTATGGTTCCAGGACTCGCACATGGCTTCATTGGGGAGTTCTTCAAAGCCGAAGGAGCATCCAGATTTGATGACGACCAGGACTTCCCAGTGATATTTTCTGGCCAACGTTTTGAATGCTGCTTCAAGGTGCCCGGCATGGGATCCACCGGCCAGCACGATGGTTGCCGTCGGGTGCTCTGGAGCATCCTCGTCCTGACACACCATGACTTCGTCGGTACCAGGGTCTTGTCCTGGAAGTTGGGCGCAGTCACGGTCAAGATAGGCAGGTTGGTAGGCATCAACGTTCTCCACTGCGGGGAACGCCTCGACCTGTGGCAGCTCGCCGTCCATGGTGACAACATTTGCTCCGGGGTAGACTTCAGGGTCAAGATCGCCATAGGTGGTGTCTACTGATGGCGGCTGGGTAAAGGCTGACATGGTGAACCCCGCAACGATGAGAGTGCTGGCACCGGCTAGGACGGTGGTGCGGTTGATCCGACGTTGAGTTGTGGGCTCTTTTTTGCCAAGGCGCTGGAGCGGTTGTTCTATGTACCGGTAGGTCAGCATGGCCAGTGCTACGGAGACTGCGAGCACGATCAGGGCACCGGTGAGGTTCAGCGCTTGCAGGTCCCATATTTCCAGATAGTAAATGAGTAACGGCCAATGCCACAGGTACAGGCTGTACGCGTGGTGGCCAATCCACGCCAGCGGTCTATTGGACAGAAACCTGGTGGCGGTATGTTTTGGGTCGCGATTGCCACCGGTGGGTCCTGCCGAGATGAGGACTAGCGTGAATCCCAGCAGCGGCCAGAGTGCCCAGGGACCGGGGAAGAGTCGGCCGCCGTCGAGGACGAATCCGCAGGAGATGATGAGCATGAGTCCTAACCATCCGGCTGGGGCACGCAGGGGTTGTGGCAATCGAAGGGTTCCGGCCCCCAGTGCCAGCAGTCCGCCGAAGCCCAGCTCCCAGGCGCGAGTGGTCGTCATGAGATACGCGGCACTTTGGTCATAACGGCCCACATAGATTGCGTACGCAAATGAGCCGATAAATACGACCCCGATCATGATTGCCATGACTTTTGCAGCTGATGTCTGGAAGCGTTTGGCCACGATAACAGCAATAATGGCCAGTGCTGGCCAGACCAGATAGAACTGTCCTTGCACTGACAGCGACCAAAAGTGCTGGAATGGTGACGTGTCGGGGCCTGCAGCACCGTAGGAAAGCTGTGAATTAATCAGCTCGATGTTCTCAAAGTACAGCAGCGAAGCTCGGGCTTCGGCCCAGAGCTGCCGGTGCTGAGTCACCGGTGCCAGCAGTAGACCGGCGGCGAGCGTGGCAGCAACTACGATTGCTGCCGGTACAAGAATGCGCCGCACCAGTCTGCCATAGTATCTCAGCACATCGATTCGACCGCCGGAGGCAGCGGCCTCGCGCAGGAGCATTCCGGTGAACAGGAAACCTGAGACCGCCAAGAAAATGTCGATGCCGCCCGAGACGCGCCCATCACCAAAGAGATGAAACAGCACCACCCACGTCAGAGCAAGCCCGCGCACACCGTGGAGTTCAGGCAAGTAGCGTCGTTCAGGCAGCCCTTTTTCGAGTCGGTCTTCAGAAGTGTCGGTACGGTGGGGGCCTGTTATCGTCATATGTTCCTGCCAGGGCCGGTTGACGAATTCAGCATCCCAACATCGCTGGTTGGGCGGACTCGTGCCAGGGACTCGCAATACGTCCGTGGTACCGGCCCGTCTCCTGGTTTGGCGTTGTGTGAGCTGAAAGTGTTACTGGTGAGAGCTACATAACCATCTGCGGCTACGAAAGGCAAGGAAAACAAAAGATCCCTGTGAACTTTGCGGGTTAATAGGCAGAAGGGGCCGACTGTTTTTAGGACCGCTCGGGTTCTAGCTGGTTTACTTATCCTTGTGGCTGGGCATGAAAAAGCGACCATGAAGCGCCCTGGGTTTTGTTATACCGCATTTTTCGCGGATGCTTTTTCTCGCAAGATCGTAGGGTGTGCAACCCGCACGACGATGGGCTCTGATACATTGCCGTTGGAAGAATCAGAGCACGCTTTGCTGGGAGCCAAAGAACAAGCGTTTGATTGACTGGTCCGTGACCGTCAGCTTCCGCTGCTGAGAATCAGACTACCGCGACGTATGTTGCATATAAGTTCACTTCGCGTCAATGAGTATCTGACGTATGAGCTGCTCACCAACTTTCAAGTCGATAGCAAACGTGCGAAATGAGATCAGGTCTTCATCGGCAATGAACGTGTCGTGATAATCAACTTTGGGTACGTCGCTGGCCACCTGCGCTTCCAACGCGCGTTTACCCTCGAGCTCATCAGCCCACCCACGTAACGCCGTCGGATAAGCAGGGACCGCTGGTTGCTGTAGCTGCTGGACCATCTCAAAGAACGCTTTGACCAGATCCTTTTTGAACCGGCGCAGGATATCGGTGATGTGTACATACGAAAGCAGCAGTGATTATTACTGCTCATTAACGGAGCGACACGAATTTGAGCATTGTTAGACGCATCTCTGGTTTCAAATCCGAGCTTGCCGAACTTTTCTAAATCAGTCCTGTACCCATCGACCAGTTTCAGCACTGTTTGATGAGATACTTCCGCGTGACCTGCAATAATCTCAGACGTTGTAAACAGTCCAAGACCGTCACGCTGTACAATGTGAGTATTCAATGTGATTCCTTTCTGGAAATAAAGAAGCCCACCAGTTGCAGCCGGTGGGCTTTACTAATGCGGTATCAAGGGGGACTTGTGGGGCCTGCTATTCAGTTCTTGGATTATGTAGATAGGTATGAGCAAGGAGATGATCACCCTTGGGGTCCGCCGACCTGGCGAGAACATCTGGACGCAATAAACGGACTGAGCGAGCTCATGCAAAAAAGCTACGACGACTCAGCCCCAGCACTTTTTGAGCATTTCAAATCAGCATTCGACGTTGCCTGGGAATTCCTCGGCCAAGCACCAACTACTCGTGGACTAAGGCTCAGTGATGCCGTAAGGTCATCCCTAGCTGTACTCGGGCACTCTGCTAATCAGGAGAACAAAAAATTAGCCCCTTCTGGGGAGCAAATCGAGAGTCTTCGCGAAACTCTGGAAGAAATCCGCGAGACGGTCAATATCACCACCGGAATCCCTGATGACGCGAGACAGCGTATTAATCAGCTCATTGATGAAGTCTTCAGAATCGTCAACAGTAGCTCCACCCCAGATTTCGCTCGAGTGAGATCCTTGACTGATGAAATCGTTGGTGCATCGATTCATATCACCCTCAAAGTTGAAGGGGATGAACGAAAGAAGTTCTTTAAGAATCTTTTCAAAATCGCTGGAAACTGGTTTTCGGATGCCACCTCCAGTAGCGCGGGAAATATGCTTTCCACTATGGCTGGCAAGATGATCGGAACCGAGTGATGTTTCGCTAAATTTGTTGGCGCTCAAAGTTTTCCTTTCGTGAATAAGAACAACCCCGTCGGCTACAACCGGCGGGGTTAAGTATGTGTGGGGTAATAAATGGAACTGTTTGTGTTTGTCAGCGAACTACAACACTTAGAGAATCTGAGTGATTTGGATGCAGGCGCTTCTGCAATGAGTTCATTCAGTCTTCTAACAAACTTGGTTCTGCCAATTTTCATCAGCGGCATTTTTACATTGTTTATTAACATGCTTGACCGGACGAAACCTAACTGGGAACCACAAATTAGCGATCCTGTTTGGGGAATAGATATGGTAGGAGACCTTCAAGGGCCTTCTGTTGAAGTGCGAGTCGTCAACACCGGAGCTGCGCCTGCATATCGAGTCCGGGTCCTTGGCTTCTACTGTGGGAAGCGTGAGAACCTAGTTGAAGGGTACAAGATAACAACGCCGTTAGAACCGTATCTAAATCCTGGGGACAGTATCAGCGGACACTATGAAGTGCACTCAGTACACTGGGACGATGCTGGAATATTGGTCGCATGGACTCAACCAGGTTTTCCTCGGAGACGTATGGCCCACAAGTATCAATTCATCAAATTGACTGACTGGGTAGATAAGCCGATAACCGAGGAACAATTTGTTTATGAGATCAACTCAGGTGAGTACGGTCTCGATGCTTACCTGATTGATCTCGATGAAAATCAAACACAGTGGCAAGGAAACAGGGATGATTGGTTACTTTCTCAAAAGCAGGTGTTTATACGGAAAAATTCGAAGAGAAGGGACAGAAAAGAATGGAGAAAAATTTCAAAATCTCCATGGTCCAAGGTCCAGCAAGACAGATAGTTTATTTATCATCTTTCAATATTCCGTATTGCATCCCGCGATGTTGGATCCGATACACCAGGGGAGCGGCGCATGAATTCGCCGGTCTCTCCCCAAATCTACTGATTGACGCTTCGACAACCGAAGCTCCGTCCTGAAATAAGCGCATAAGTCCCTGAATGAGACTGCGTTGCGGACGACTGTCCGGGGTGCCTTAGACGAGAGTTTTCCCGATGGCCTGGTAGCTGTTGTGGTATTCATAATGACCACCTTGATGCGTTTTTCAAAATGAAACTCCTGCTTTTTGGTACGCCAAGTAAGTCTTAGAAAATGGGGGTAAAAGAATGCCTAGAACTAGGCGGGTGTTTGGTGTTTGTACTGTTATGGAAGTGGTCGAATCACCGGGTGAGGGGTTGATGCTTTTTGATTGCGATGGTTACGCAATCCGTCGTCGTGTTTGTTGTTGCTTTCTTGCGTTTGGTGCCAGCGCAAACAATCGTGTGGGCGCTGCGAGATCTCATAGGCTTCGATCTGCTGTAGGTCGAATCGCCATTGCCGGCCTAGCTTCCATCCGCCAGGAGTCTTGTCAGCAGTCGATCATCCAGTCTTTAGTGGTCGTGTCGAGCGGGAAGTCCCCGAACCGGGGCATTTACGTGCGGGCAGCTTCTCGCTCGTATTCTGCAGTGGTCCCGTTGGTGATTTCAATAGCGCGAATTGCTAGGTCGGGGGAACGATTCGCGCAAGGTGAGTTCATCAGAATTTTGTTGTGCGCCAAGAATTTCCAAGGCAATGTCGTAGCCTTGTTCTTCGATGATCTCTGATTTGCCGGGGTAGGAGTGTATTTGAATTTCTCATTGTCGTCGTAATAGTCCACGCGGTGGGTTGTTACGCCTGCCTTTGTGACGCGTTCCTGTATGTTCGCCATGTGTAGATCCCTCTTCAATACGGGGGATCGCAACCATTTACAACCACGAAAAAAGATCCCTGTGAACTTCCGCATGTTCACAGGGATCTATACCGGGTGAGTAACGGGGCTTGAACCCGCGACCTTCTGGACCACAACCAGACGCTCTACCGACTGAGCTATACCCACCACATCGAGTTTTCACTCGACGGTGATTGCCCTTAGGCAACGCCCTTCAGTATATCCGAGATTTTTTGTTTTGCCTAATCCGTGTCCTGGACAAGTTCTGGCTCGACGTACAACACGAGTTCATCGCGAACTTTCCGAGCCTCATCCACGCTCGGACCTGGTGGAGGGACCATGATTGCTTCACGGTAGTAGCGCAACTCGTTGATCGAATCGGTGATGTCACCCAGTGCGCGATGGTTGCCCAATTTCTCGGGGGATTTTTCGTAGGCGTATGGGTACCAGCGCTTGGCCAGCTCCTTGATCGAAGATACATCAACAATCCGATAGTGCAAATGAGCGGCCAATTGTGGCATCTCTTCTAATAGGAATCGCTGATCCTGCCCTACGGTATTTCCTGCCAACAGGGCAGTGCGTGGTTCCGGGCAGAACTTTTTGACGTACCCCAACAGCTGTTGTTCGGCTTCTTCGGCACTGAGTCCGTTTTCCCATTGTTCGGCCAGACCGTTTTGGGCATGCATCTCCACAACGACTGGATCCATCTGTTCTACAGCGGCAGCTGGAGGCTTAATAATGATGTCGATGCCTTCATCCAGAATGTTCAGATCCGCGTCGGTGATGATGATGGCGACTTCGACCAGTGCATCCACGCCGGGGTACAGGCCAGTCATTTCAGCGTCTAACCAGACGAGGTTTCGGTCACGGTCTTTTGAAGCTTCAGAAGCCGGTTCGTAGGGTTGTGGTGTTGTGGTGTCCAAGATATTTCTCCTTGCTCCAGGTGTCGATGTTTAGCCTACCGATGTCCGGTGATACATTTATCCCCAACGTCATTGATATCAAACTGATCCATTGAAAGCTGTTGATGACCACCTTGGAACATGCCCGTCGGGGCACAACACGCCACGCCTGGCCCGCAATTGTCGTCGGGTTTTTGGGGTCCTTAATCCTTTCCATCGGATCATGGTCAGTCGGCTGGGTCGCTCCCAACTCTGACATTAACTCCACCACCTGGCTGGCACCATTCCGTACCACCGAGCTCGGTGTGACCATTGGTACGATCATGCTCACCATCGGCGCCTGGGGCATGATCTGGGGCTGGTTACGACTGGGGCGAGTGCTGCGACGTCCGGCGCGCACCTTCAAAGGCAAATACGAATTCCCGCCTGAAAGTATGCGCACGATCAACTGGGCGGTGGGCCTCTGGTCGTTGCCACAGCTCTTTGCGCTGACCATTTTTTCCCGCGACATGCTGGCCTATCTCAACCAGGGGCGCCAGGTACTAGCCGGCCAAAACCCCTATGAGTTGGGCATCTCAAATCTGCCCAACTGGTTCCAACTGGGGACCGATACGATGTGGGCTGAAGACGCTACCCCGTATGGGCCGATGTTCTTGTGGATCGAAGGCGCCGTCGTCGGCATTACCGGCGTGGGCCAACCTGATATCGCCATCTTTATGTTCCGGCTGGTCTCGCTGCTGGGTGTAGCGATGATCATTTATTACGTGCCCAAACTGGCTGAAATGCAGGGGTGGGATCCGGCCCGAGCCCAATGGATTTCGGCGGCCAACCCGCTGTTTATCATCTCGTTTGTAGCCTCCGGACACAATGATTCCCTGATGGTCGGGTTTATGGTCGCAGCCATCTACGCGGTGTGGCGTGGACACGGCGTGCTGGCCGTCTTGATGATGAGCATCTCGATCGGCATGAAAGTCATCTCGATTGTGCTGCTGCCCTTTATTGGCCTGTGGTGGGCGGGGCGCAACGCATCGAAAATCAAAATCTTCTGGTACTGGTGCATCACCCTTGGCCTGACCGCCGCCATTATGTTGGCGGTCGGGTGGATTAACGGCTACGGGCTGGACTGGGTCAAAGTCATTGCCGGTACCGGGTCCATCTGGAGCTGGTGGTCACCCATCGGAGCCGGGGGAGAGCTGTTGCGCGTTGCCGTGGTCGAACTGGGCCTGGGCGACGGCGAATGGGTCATGCCAGCCGTTCGACTGGCCGGGCGATTGCTGTCCGTGGTCATTGTGCTGGTGTTAATGTTCGCAGGGACCTATGACCAAATCCTGGCCCGCGCCACCTGGTCATTTGCTGCGATCGTGGTGCTGTCACCCGTCATCCACCCGTGGTATCTGCTGTGGCTACTCCCGCTCTTTGTCATGCTGGGCATCCGGTCAAACTGGCAGCTGCGCTGGGTCATCTTCACCGTCGCATTTTTCACCGCCTATGGTGCAGGCGACCAACTCTACGTGTGGCAATTCTTAGAGCTCGGCGGCTGGATGCAAGCCCTGTCCTGGGGGCTGTCGGTCGTCTTGTCCATCTGGGTGCTCTACTATGACCCGTGGACCTCACCGATGTTCAAAAACCAATGGCACCTGCGCCAATCCTGGCGACGCATGGTCTTGGCCTATCAGCGCTGGAAACGTTCGCGCACCCAAGCGGGGCGCTGATGGGCAAGTGGTTTGTCCCATCCAGGATCGACACCGACCCAGGCCACCACATCCGGGTCGGCCTGGCCGCAGCCATCATCATCATGGTTGCCTCCTGGGGCGTCGGCTGGTTACCACAAACCCAAAACTCCTGGTTCGCCGGCACCACCGTCCTGAACCCACTACGCTTTTGGACCCCCGGCGTCACCGTTTGCGCCGTCGCACTGGTCACCGGGGGACTCCTGCTGGTCCGCTCCTGGCTGCGCCTCGGCCAAGCCCTTCAGCTGCCCTACACCACCGGTTCAGGGGCAACCAACGTTGGCAGCGTCAAAGAATCCGCGCGCAAAGTCCGCATCAACGACCACAAACTCACCGTGATCAACCGGGCAATCCTCTACTGGACCGTCCCGCTGATCTTCGCCTTTCCGATCATGTCGCGCGACGTGTTCTCCTATCTGGCCCAAGGCCGCCTGCTGCACGCCGGCCTCGACCCCTACGGCGAAGGCGTCTCCTCGCTGCCCGGCTGGTTCATGATCGGTGCTGACTCCCTGTGGGCCCAATCCCCATCACCCTACGGCCCGGCCTTTCTGCTGATCTCACAATTCGTGTGGTTTGTGACCAACGGCGGCCCCGAATGGGCCATCCTGTTCTTCCGCCTCCTGTTCCTCGGCGGCATGGCCATGTGCATGTGGGCCATACCACGCCTGGCCCGCCGCTTTGGTGTCCGCGGCGACTGGGCCCAATGGATCTTCATCGCCAACCCACTATTTGGCCTGTACATGATCGCCGGCGCCCACAACGACACCCTCATGCTCGGGCTGCTACTGACCGGCCTGTACTTCGTTAACCCGCACTGGGCGCCATTGAATCACCGCCGACGACGTATTCTGCTGGGCTTTATCCTGCTGGGCGGCTCCATCGCCGTCAAACCCCTGACGGTACTGGTCTTACCCTTTGCCGGCATGCTGCTGCTCTGGCGGCCCAACACCACCATCTCCTATCGCGCCCGCATCGCAGTCTGGGCCAAATCCGTGGTCGTCGTCGGTCTCCTGCTCGCCGTACTGGGCGCCGTCACCGGGCTGTGGTTCGGCTGGATACCGGCCATGATGACCTCCGGCTCCGCAGCCTTCCCCTACGCCCCCTTCGGGCTACTCGGCCTGGGCATCGGCTGGCTGGTTGACCTCATCTGGGGCACCGGAACCGAACCCGCCGCTGAGGTCGTCTATAGCCTGGGCACCCTTGCCATCGCCGCGGTGACCGCCTGGCTCGCCCTGCTGCCAAAACCCAAACACCCGATCTTCTCGGCCGCCATTGCACTGACGACGGCGATCCTGGCCGCCCCCGTCTTCCAGCCCTGGTACGTGTTGTGGGTTCTGCCGCTGTTCGTCATTGCCGGCGCCTGGCGCGGCTGGTCCTCATCGCTGCTGTATCTCCTCGTCGCCGTGTTGATCGTGGTCGGGGTGGTCGATCAGCTGGCCGTGTCGCAATGGATTCCACTGCTGCCCATGCGCATCCTCACCGGGACCATTGGATTGATTGGTTTGGCAATTTTGATCTTCTTCGATCCGCTGACCCGTCGTGCCTTCCCGCAAACGCGCAAGACGATCCAGCGCGTCGCCTAAACTGGTCGAGGCTGCCTGGCGGGCCGCTGAAGCGGCCATTTTAAAAACTTCTAGCAAATGCTTGCGAATAAATGTGAGCTGCATTACTGTCTTGTCTCACGTATACATAACGTATATATCTCTGAAATATCAGCTGGGATTCTCCCGCATCTGCAAAGCAGGATAGTAAATGGACAGAACAACTGCTCGTACGGCTACCGCAACGAAGGTCGCCAAACTTACACCCCTCGATGAAGCGCTTTTCAAGCCGATTCATTTACTGGCCACGATCTGTGTGCTCGGCGGCGCCTATGTGGATGGTTACATCCTGGGCATCATCGGCCCAGGCCTGGTCATGGGCCAGTCGGAACTGCAACTCGGCCCGCTTTCCCAAGGTCTCATCGCTTCAAGTGCGTTGATCGGCGTCTTCGTCGGTGGCCTGATCTTTGGGTCCCTTGCCGATCGATTCGGACGACGCCCGGTCTTCTTCTGGAACCTACTGGCGTTCGTCGTGCTGTCCTTGCTGCAGTTGGTGACCGTCGGGGTTTGGGATCTGGTGTTGATCCGACTTGCCCTGGGGTTGGCAATCGGCGTCGAATACGCAGTTGGTACCGCCGTGTTGGCAGAATTTTCTAAACGCAAAGGCCGCGGGGTCATCCTGGGCAACTTTGCTGTCTTCTGGATGATTGGTTTCGTGTGCGCCTTCCTGGTTGGCGTGGTCTGGAGCGGTGACAACTGGCGCTTGCTGCTTGCCACCAGCGCTGTGCCGGCATTCATCGTCTTCGTCTTACGAACCCGCCTGCCAGAAACACCGATGTGGCTTAAGGCAAAAGGTCGCGTTGATGAAGCCGAAGCGGTTGTTCGCAAACATTATGGCGAGGGCTACCATATTCCAGAGGTTGTGCTTGGCGAGCGCCAACCATCGCCAAAAGAGCTCTTCACCCGTGACAACTGGCGCAGTAGCTTGTATTCCGGATTGTTCTGGTTCTGTCAGGTTGGTCCATTCTTTGCAATTTTCACCTTCCTGACACCGGTCTTCGACAGCTTAGGCATCGAACAAACTACTGGCACCGAGATCGTGCTGAATCTCATTCAGTTAGCTGGGGCAGGATTTGGTTTGCTGCTATTGCACTGGCTAAGCCGCCGAGGCTTCGTCACGTTGACTTTTGCTGTCATCGCGCTGACGCTGATTGCCTTAGGCTTACTACCCGGCACGAGCCACTGGGTGGTGTTCTTATTCGCGCTCTATCTGTTCATGGCTCCCGCGGCCAATAACATCCAGTATGTTTACCCTAGTGAAATCTTTGATACGCGGGTTCGGGGTACCGGGGTTGGCTTCTCCGCTGCGTTCTCTAGGATTTCTGCCGCAGGGGTGACCTACATGCTGCCCTGGTTGATGGCCGAGTTCGGCGGATCTGTCACGATGTTGATCATGGCGATCTTCCCGATTATTGGGTTAGTTGCCTCAATAGCGTGGGCTCCAGAAACCAAGGAAACCTCGCTGACCTAAACGAGTGAAGCTTTCAAAATGTGCTGAGCCACTAGACTGGGGGCTCAGCACATTTTGTTTCTTCCAAGAGACCAGGAGCCAAGCACTATGGGGGAATCGCGCCCGCCAGCACATCGGACACTTGCCGAACGAGCCTACGAACAATTGCGCGACCTCATCATCTCGGCTCAGCTTGCACCTGGCCAACTCATTGACGAAGAACGCATGATCGAACGCCTGGGAATCGGCCGGACTCCACTGCGTGAGGCCATGCGCCGCTTGCGGGCCGAAGGGCTCTTAGACATCTACCCGCACCGCGGCACATTCGTCCCAGAAGTCACGGTGCGTGATCTTCGACAGATCTCAGAAGCTCGCCGAGTACTAGAAGGCTATGCCGCAGCTCGAGCAGCACAGTCGAAGTCCGACGCCTTTCGACAAGACCTCATCGCAGCCTACGAAGAACTACAGACCATTGACGATACCGATGCTGAACGACTGCTGGATATTGATGCAAGAATGCATGAAGCCATTTATCGAGCCATGGATAACCGGTACATCGAATCCACCCTCAAGCAGTACTTCACCCTGTCGCAGCGCATGTGGAATTACGTGTTGCCACGGTTACAAGTGATGAAACCACACGTTGATGAACACCTCGAGCTGCTGCAAGCCGTGATTGACCAAGATGTCGAGAAAGCCGAACGACTCGCCATCAGCCACGTGATGAACTTTGAAAAAGCAGTGTTAGCAGCACTCTGACAACCACATGTTGCATTCCAACATCGAAGCGTCGTGGCTGGCATGGGGCAACATGGCCAATACCCAGTGTCAGCCAAGGTTTGTACCAGGCAATAATTCTTGTGCGACTGGCCAAGTGTTGAGCATCAGGACAACGCCCACAATGCCGATCGCCCAGGCGATCGTTGACTGGCCTTTTTCAGCAAACCAGGCATCCACGCGTTGCAGTAGCGGTGTCACTGCTTTCTGGAAGAGTACTCGTCCCAGAAGTAATATCAGCATTGGCAACACCATCACGACACAGTACCCAGCAAGAACCCCTGCACTTTGCACAGAGCCCAATCCCAGCGTAGGAGCGCTTGCGGTCAATAAACCTACGGCCGCAAGATAGGGCAACATGGTCGCCACCTCGAGGAGCCCGGCGGTTGCCGCAAGGCCCATCAGATTGAGGTTCTTACCCTTGCTACGGTAATGGCTCTTGACCATGACGCTGGGATGATCCGCTGAGGGAGTCACGGTCTCCTGAACCATTGACTGGCGCCATGCGATCATCCGCGAAGCCATCCGTCCCCGATTCTGCGTTTTTTCCTTCGGGCCTGCCTTGTGCCAGGACTTGGGCGGATCCATGACAAAGCTCAACACCAGCAGCCCCAGTCCGAAAACGAATCCCAACAGCATCATCCCTGGGTGGCTCCAGTCAATCTGCACTTGGCTACTGACGAAGCGCGCGCCAAAGAGCAGGACGAGCCCAACGAGAAAATAGAAGCCACAAATCGAGGCCAAATACACCAATATTCGACCGACCCGTAGTCGACCAGGTGCCATCAACAGCCACACCGGGATGGCCAAGGTCCCAAAGCTCAACGAGTCGACTAACGCCAAACCCGCGAGCACCGGGAACAACACGGCAAATGAAGTCACGATTTCGATATCCATGATTTGAGGTTATTGGCGTGCAGGCGCGCTGCCATCGGCCATTGGACCGAAGCCCACCTCTATCTTTGGTCTTATATCTGAGGTGCACCAACCGTGGAATACTAAAGAACATGACTGTGCAAGCAAGCACCTCCAGCGGTCTGACAGGGAATAAGCCCATCGGCAGAGACATCTTCTCGGGTCTAGTCTTTCTGACCCTCGGCCTTGTATTACTCGCATTAGGAGTCCACGCATTTGAGCAATATCCGGTGTTGTGGCCCTTCACCGCAGACCAACTGCACTGGTGGCATACGTTACCGTTAGCCCTCACGTGTATAGCGACCTGGTATCAAACTCGCTACCCGTTGGCGGTGTATTGGATCATCACTGGCGTGTTGATCATCGACATGACCATGGGCGTCCACCTTGCGGTGTTACTAGTCTGGGGCAACGCCGTGTACAACACGGCTCGCTATACGCCTGGCAGGATGTTGCGATGGAGTTTGGTCGGCATCGGTCTTGCGATCTTCGTCTGGATTGTGGCATTGACAGGAGATCTGGGCAGGAGTGTTGGCGGCATCTTCCAGGTTGTTGTGGTCGCTGTCATTTCGCTGTGGTGGGGGAGCGAAGTCCGTGGAGGATACGAACGTGCAGAGATGGAGCGACTCAAATCTTTGGCTGCACGGCGTCGAGAAGAACTCGAACGCCAAGAACTCTTACGCCGCCAACGCGCAGATTTCGCAGCCCAATTACACGACACGATCTCATCACACTTATCGACCATCGCGCTGTACACAACCGGGGCCCTCGATATGCCGAGACAAGCTGACAAAGACCGTAACGTGCTGGCAGAGATCCGGCACGCTGCGCTCGCAGCACTGAAAGATATGCGTGAACTCATAGATGTTCTGCGAACCTTCACGACACAAGATGACCATAACCAGCTGGTGACACATGATCCGGTATCGCTTGACGAGCTCTTGCAGCGGCTTCGCTCGGCTGGCCTCGAACTGTCAGTCACCGGAAAGCCAGTTGACTCGATCAACCGGCTGGAGCCCGCTGCAGCGCGTCTGGTCACCCAGGTGGTGCAAGAAGCGTTAACGAATGCATATAAACACGGTGATGGTACCGCCTCGTTGGACATTGTGGTCGATGATGATGTCATGACTTGCAGCATCAAAAATCCGATGCCCTCAATCAGTATCGATCAGGTCTCACAAACACCTACTGGGCTCTCTGGTGGCTTCGGTCTGGGCTCAATGGCTGCAGCGGTTGATGACCTTGGCGGTTGTTTTACTGCGGGGGTTCACTCAGATAAGGGCCATCGGTTCTGGACGGTCAGCGTTGAACTGCCCGTGACGCCAAATCATCACGGCCATGCCCAGACCGCAGGAAACAATCCAAAGGAGTAGCCGCTCGATGATCACTGTGCTGATAGCAGACGACCATGGCGCCATTCGTACTGGGCTGCGCATGATCCTAGAAAACACAGATGACATACAGGTCGTGGCCGAGGCCGCAGACGGGCATGCCGCGCTGCAAAACGCCTACGCGCTCAAACCCGACGTCATCCTCATGGATCTGCAGATGCCCAACCTCGACGGCATAGCTGCAACTCGCGAACTGGCGGCACAGGGGATGAACGTCCTGGTCCTGACCACCTACGATCACGACGACTATGTCTTTGGTGCCGTCCGTGCAGGCGCCGCAGGTTTCTTACTGAAAACAGCAGAAACCGCTGAAATCATCAACGCTGTGCAACGCGTCGCAGCCGGGCAGGGAGCCATCGTCCCAGAAGTGAGCCGTCGAATTTTTGCTGCTGTCGCGGGATCCGATGCTGCATCCACAGAAACTGATGAAGCAGTAGGTACAGCTGCGGGTCTTGATGAGTTGACCGATCGCGAGCTCCATGTCCTGACTGAGATCGGTCATGGCAGATCTAATAAACAAATCGCCAGGCATCTGGGCATCAGTTTGGGCACCACAAAAACCCACGTATCACACATCTTGGAAAAATTGGGTATTGATTCCCGCACGCAGGCCGCATTGGTGGCCCGTGATGCGGGCCTGTTGTCATAGGTCGGAGTGAGGGATCAAGAAAAAAAGAAAACCGGCATCTGATCTGGTCAGATGCCGGCCTGTTGCGCCCCAGGAGGGACTCGAACCCCCGACCTACGGATTAGAAGGCCGTTGCTCTATCCAGCTGAGCTACTGAGGCAACAGGGGATAGTCTACCTAAAAAGTTGTCCACAACTCGAACTCGACAACCATGTTATCCACAGTTTAGCGTCTCTGAATCATCGGTAGTGTGCGGATCGCCTTGACTGAACACATATTCGAAGTGTGCTTCGGATAAATGTTGACTGAAAGGACTGGAACATGAAAACCCAACTGACCGTTCGAGGAAATGTTGCTACCGCCCCACGCCGGGTAGTGACTGATTCTGGGACCGTGATCGTAGAGTTCCGACTAGCCGCCACCGAACGATACTTCAACCGGCAAACTCAAGAATGGGAAGACGGCACGACCTCCTGGTATACGGTGTCAGCATTCCGTCGGCTGGCCGAAAACGTATTTCGATCCTTCTCCGTGGGGGACCCGGTGATAGTTTCTGGCAAGTTGACCATCAAACAGTGGACCTCCAAAGAGGATAAGAAAGGTACCACCCCGGAGATCAATGCAGAGACCGCAGGACACGATCTGCTACTTGGATTTACCGACTTTACCCGGTACACCAAATCCAGGTCACCGCTCGTTGCAGAAGACTCACACGATGGCCCACTGATAGACCACGGTTGGGAAGAACCTGAAGCACTATCGGCCTAATGTTCGCTAGGAAGTAGATCGGTTGCCGCGCAACGAGAAGAATTACGTTCTGCCGCGGCGACCGACTACTGTAGAGCATATGGCCGAATTTATTTACCAAATGATCAAAGCTCGCAAAAAAGTGGGCGATAAAGTCATTCTCGACGACGTAACCATGTCCTTTTACCCCGGCGCCAAGATCGGTATGGTCGGACCCAACGGTGCCGGTAAATCAACCATCTTGAAAATCATGGCAGGCCTGGACGAGCCTTCCAACGGCGAAGCCTGGCTATCACCGGGTTACTCGGTGGGCATCCTGTTGCAGGAACCACCGCTGACTGAAGACAAAACCGTTTTGGAAAACGTGCAGGAAGGTGTTGGTGAGGTCTACCAGCAGCTGCAACGTTTCAACGAAATCTCTGCCGAAATGGCTGAACCCGATGCAGACTTCGAAGCCCTCATGGATGAAATGGGCAAGCTGCAAGAAGCCATCGACGCCGCTGACGGATGGGACATCGACTCTCAGATCGGCCAGGCCATGGAAGCCCTCCAGCTGCCACCCGGCGATGAACCTGTCACCCACCTTTCCGGTGGTGAACGCCGTCGTGTCGCACTGGTGAAACTCCTGTTGGAAAAACCAGATCTTCTATTGCTCGACGAACCGACGAACCACC
The DNA here is from genome assembly GCF_001657475.1 of Enteractinococcus helveticum. Lineage (GTDB taxonomy): Bacteria > Actinomycetota > Actinomycetes > Actinomycetales > Micrococcaceae > Yaniella > Yaniella helvetica. The sequence continues at coordinate 267,944 of NZ_LXEY01000021.1, read as the reverse complement.
TAGATGCCGAGTCGGTTGCATGGCTTGAAGGCCACCTGGCCAACTACCCAGGCGCTGTCATTGCTATTACTCACGACCGGTACTTCCTGGATCACGTTGCCGAATGGATTGCTGAAGTCGACCGCGGTCGACTGTACCCATACGAAGGTAACTACACGACCTACCTTGAAAAGAAACGCGAACGTCTGGATGTTCAGGGCAAGAAAGACGCCAAGCTTGCTCGTCGCCTGAAAGAAGAACTCGACTGGGTTCGCACCAACGCCAAGGGTCGCCAGGCCAAGCAGAAAGCTCGTCTGGAACGCTACGAAGAAATGGCTGCCGAAGCCGAAAAAACCCGTGTGCTGGACTTCGAAGAAATCCAGATCCCACCTGGTCCACGCTTGGGTAGCCAGGTCATCGAAGCCGACAACATCTCGAAAGGCTTTGACGGTCGTACCCTGATCGACAACCTCAGCTTCTCGCTGCCACCAAACGGCATTGTGGGCATCATCGGTCCAAACGGTGTCGGCAAAACCACGCTATTCAAGACCCTGGTTGGTCTGGAAGAAATTGACTCCGGGGATCTGAAGATCGGTGAATCGGTCAAGATCTCCTATGTCGACCAGAACCGTACGAACATCGACCCCGAGAAATCTCTGTGGCAAGTCGTCTCGGACGGTCTGGACTACATTCAGGTTGGTAATGTCGAGATGCCATCCCGTGCCTACGTCTCCGCGTTTGGTTTCAAAGGCCCAGACCAGCAGAAGAAGGCCGGGGTCCTATCCGGTGGTGAGCGCAACCGCCTGAACCTGGCACTGACGCTGAAAGAAGGCGGCAACCTGCTGCTGCTCGACGAACCGACCAACGACCTGGACGTCGAAACCCTGACCTCGCTAGAAAACGCACTGCTGGAATTCCCCGGCTGTGCCGTGGTCATCTCGCACGACCGTTGGTTCCTCGACCGCGTAGCCACCCACATGCTCGCATGGGAAGGCACCGAAGAAAACCCAGCCAACTGGTACTGGTTCGAAGGAAACTTCGAATCCTACGAAGCCAACAAGCTGGACCGTCTCGGCCCGGACGCCATCCGCGAAGCACGCGCCACGCACCGTCGCCTGACACGGAACTAGTCGCTCAATATGCAACTGCCCTGCACATCTGAATCGATGTGCAGGGCAGCGGCTTTTAACGCCTGAATTGTGACCTATTGCGAGGCTGGTGGTTCGGTTACATCGGTCAGTACCGGCTCGTCATCCGAGGTCTTGGGATCTTTGACGAACCACAGCAACAACAGCCCCAGAACCAACACGATGATGATTGCTGGAACCATCATTCGTGACTGGCCCGAGATGCCCACGAAGACTGCGATGAGCATCGGGGTGAGAAATGAGACCGAGCGGCCGGTGGTTGCATACAGCCCATACATTTCTCCGGCGGTTTGTGCGGTCGTCAACCGACCTAAAAATGCGCGAGATGACGATTGAACCGGGCCGACAAAGAAACACAGGAATAATCCCCAGATCCAGAAGGCTAGGGTGCCGTTCTGGACAAAAATAATGACGGCCGAGACGATCAGTCCCAGCAGCGAAACCGTGATGATGCGTTTGGGGCCGAAGCGGTCATCGAATAAGCCACCGACAAATGCGCCGGCGGCTGCCACGACGTTGGCGGCGATCCCGAAGAATAAAATCTGTCCGGGGTCCACCCAATAGACCGTGGTTCCCAAAATGGCACCGTAGGCAAAGACCGCACCGACGCCATCACGGAAGATCGCTGAGGCGACAAAGAACCAGAAGGTATTGCGTCGGTTCTTCCACAGATCCACAATGGTGGCGATCAACTGACGATATGACTGCACTATCGAGGCACGTCGGGTTGTTGGTTTTGGTCCGGTGCTTTCGCGGTTTCGCATCACGACCAGGACCGGTAGCGAGAATACCAAGAACCACACGGCGGCAAATACAGCAACCATGCGGATGTTCATTGCGTCGTCATTGGTAATCCCGAACCAGTGGGTATCACCACTGATGAATCCGATGTACACCAACAGCAGTAAAAAGATCCCGCCCAGATAGCCTGCACCCCAACCGAGACCTGAGATGCGCCCGATCGTCGACTGCGTGGCGATTTTGACCAGCATCGCGTTGTACTGGACGCCAGCGAACTCGAAGAACACGTTGCCGGCCGACAGCAGGATGACCCCCAGCAGGAGGTAGGATTCCTGGGGCTGGACGAAGAAACACGCGGCCATGGTGGCAATGACCAGCCCGGTGTTGATCCCCAGCCACAGGGTGCGTCGGCCGTCGTTGTCGGCGCGTTGCCCGATGACCGGTGCGGTCAGCGCAATGATGACCCCGGCGATCGCGTTGCCGGCGGCCAGCCAGGAGGTACCGCGATCATCGGCACCAAAGGATTCGGAGGCCAGATAAGTCCCGAAAACGAAGGTGATCATGACCGCGTTGAAGGCGGCGGAACCCCAGTCCCACATCGCCCAGGCGGTCACATGTGAGCGTTTGATCCGCGGTTGGTGCGGGGAACGAGATGTGGTGACGGCTTCAGACATGTTCGCATCCTAACCATAGTGGGGTGGCGTTCAGGTAAACACGTAATGACCTGCGGGTCTGTTCTGGGTCAGTCGTATTGTGGCAGTCGGATCATGCCCTCCTGTGCGACGGTGGCTACCAGGTCGCCGTCGATGGTGTAAATGTGGCCGATACCCAGCCCGCGTGCTGATTGCGCGGAGGGGGATTCTTGGACGAACAGTAACCAGTCATCCAGGTTGAAGGGCCGGTGGAACCACATGGCGTGATCCAAGGAGGCCACCGATTTATCCGGTTGGCTCCAGGTGACCCCGTGGTTGCGGAGGACGGATTCTAGGATCGTGTAGTCGGATGCATACGCCAGTCCGGCGGCTGCGACATTGGGCGAGACGTTGACTGGGGTGAAGGTTTTCATCCACACAATATTGCGGTTGACCTTTTCGGCTGCCGGGCGTAGGAACATCGGCTCGTAGGCATAGCGAATATCGAAGGGACGGTTATAGGCCAGTTCTTGGGCTGCTGGATCATCGATCATGCCCACCAGAGCGGAAATTGGTGGCAGCCGGTCGGGGTGCGGGATGCCTTCGGGCATTGGCTCATGGTGTTCAACGCCGCCGGATTCGGTCTGAAAGGAACAGGTCAGCGACAAAATGACTTTGTCATGCTGGGTGACCTCGACATGGCGGACGGAAAATGATCGGCCGTCGCGGTGGTGATCCACGGTGATGTGTAACGGTTGGGTCGCATCCCCGGGGCGGATGAAGTAGCAGTGCATCGAGTGCAGGAACCGATCGGCATCAACTGAGTGGCTGGCGGCAACCAATGATTGGGCCATGACCTGGCCACCAAAGACACGACCACCGGTCTGGGGCGGTGTGTGCCCCACAAAGGTGCTGGCGTGTTCATCGGCGTCAACACGCTCGAGTTTCAACACATCACGCAGAATGTCGGTGGGGTCATCAGGATATGGAGTATTTGCCATGTGCGCCTTTCAGATGGAGTTTTGTTCATACTCTAGTGCTGTCAGCTCAATTGCGGGCAGACCTTAGCGACCCTGTGGGCGTGCTGGGCATAATTGTTTTCATGGAACACGTCTTGCCCTTCGCTTCGCTCAACTCCGTCAAAGACTTACAAAGCTTTGTGACCCGGGCAAAAACCCTGGATACCACCGGCGTACGATTCGTGGTGACTGGCAACGTGCTGGCCGCCTCGGTCTCGGTGATGCACCCGGCAGGGCTCGGCGATGGGGTCCCGATTGTTATCGGCTTGCGCACCTTCGCCTTGGATTTTTCCGACCACCCACGCTTCGAACTGGACTCGGTGTTTGCCATGGACGCGGTGACCGATCGGACCCACCGGATGATTTCGTCAAACTCGACGGCCTTCACGCTGCCGCCGTCTGAGATCTCGGTGACCTGGACGGCCATGAATGCTCCGCGTTCCGGCTGGACCACCGCCGCAGTGGTCGACGACGCCGACATTCGCAAGGTCGCCCGCAACGGGATCTCCAAGGTCTCCGAGGGCCTGCCATCAAATCCTGGGGCACCACTGTTAGCTCAGGTGCGCTCGGCGGTGTGGGGTGAACAGATTGGCGACGCCGATCACGTGGAATTTCCTGCCGGTGCCACCCTTGGTGCCCACAGTTTAGGTTTCCTCTTGCCGCGCGGGGAGACCACCGTCTCGACGGCAGGCAACTGGGTACGGCTCACGAGCACCGGCGGGCATGTGATAGCCCGTGCGGCAGTGGCCCTGTAGTTAGTGGCGGTTTTGCATTGCGCGAGCAGCCCGCTGGAAGTAATCCCACATCGTGTCATCGTGCAGGGGTGACAGCTCCAGGGTATCCATGGCATTGCGCATAAAGCGCAGCCAGGTCTCACGTGCCTGGGTATCAACGTGGTACGGCATGTGGCGGGCGCGCAGGCGCGGATGACCCCGCAGCTGGGAGTAATCGGTGGGGCCACCCCAGTACTGGATCAAAAACAGGCGCAGGCGTTCTTCTGCAGGGCCAAGGTCCTCTTCGGGATACATCGCCCGGAAGTCCTCGTCGTCGGCAACCTGCTTGTAGAACTCTGCGGTGAGTTTGCGGAAGGTCGGTTCGCCACCGACCTGATCGTAAAACGAGGTTTGTTCCGCCGGAGCATTCGTTCGTTGGGCCGTTTGGGCGGCAGCCTGCGTTTGCTCGGCAGTCGCGTTGGCATCTTCTTGCGCATCGGCCGGTTCAGTATGCTGCACGGCAATGTTCGTACGGCGCTGTTGTTCGGCCTCGTGCTCAGCACGAATAGCGGCCAGGCGAGCGTCGTCATTGCCGGTGACCTGCGAGGGTTTTTTGGACTGACGTGGTTTCAACACGGCAATCGGTGCGCCCAGACGCGAAGAGAACTTGGGCAGTTCAGGGATCTGATGCTGATTTGGAATCTCAATGGTCACCGGGAAATTCACGCTGCGGGCAATGAAGCACTGCCGGTGAGCCTCCTCGTGCAGTTCACGAGCACGCGGTAGCTGCATCGCATCGGCCACCCAAACTTCCGGGTACAGAGTTGCGGAGGTGACCTGACCACCCTCGGCTCCGGCCTCAAGCGTCAATTCGCCGCGCACCATGACTTTTTCCACCTCAAGTTCGGCCTGTCCTGCGACATACAGGTACGACAGAATGTGGCATTCGGCCAGCGCGGCCAGCAGGAGGTGCTCCGGATTCCAGCGGGCAGCATCCCCGTGGAACGGCTTGGCCGCCGAGCCAAGGAGTTCACCGGGCCCATCGGCCTGTATGACGACGTCGCGGCTAAACCCGCGGTCCGGGTGTGGACGGGTCGTATCGGTGTTCCATTCGGCGCGTAAAGAAAACTCGTGTTGCACATGCTCAGTCTAGTTCAGCAGCTGCGGCGCGGTTGAGCATTGCCCCAAGCGGCGAACACTTAGACTGGTGGGCATGAATTTGGTTGAACGCTCCGAAGTCACCGAGACCACCCTGGATACCGCGTCGCTGCGTGCGGCAGTCACCGCCGCAGACGCCGGCGCCGTCGTCGTATTTGAGGGCGTGGTGCGTGATCACGACCCGGAGGCCACCGGCCAGGTGACCGGGCTGGAATATACGGCGCACCCGGACGCCACAACGTTCTTGCGCGAGATCATCGCCGAAGCCAATACCGAGGTACACAACGAGCTGGACCACGGCCCGCTCCCGGTCCGTGTGGTCGCCGCCCACCGAATTGGTCACCTCGAGGTGGGAGATACCGCGCTGTTTGTGGCAGTCTCGGCCGCCCACCGGCAGGAAGCCTTTGCGGTGTGCAGCAACGTTGTCGAAGAAATTAAAGCTCGCGTGCCGATCTGGAAGTTGCAGTTCGGGGCCGAGGGCAGCACCTGGGTTGGGATCTAACCACCGGCAAACGGCGGCAGCACATCCACGGTCGCACCGGGTTGCAGCGCAGTCTGCTCGGTGGCCCGTGCGCCGTCGACCAGAAACGAGCACCGCGAAATCACATCGGCGCTCGTGCGCGCATCGGACAGTTGCGTGACGACATCTGCCACGGTATCGGCGTGCAGTTCGAGTTGTTTGGTGCCGACGACGTCGGCTGCAGCGGCAAAAAGACGAACGGTAATCATAGCGGTATGTACTCGACAGTTCCTTCAGCGGGCACGCCGTCCACGTTGGGTGGGACGTGCAGCAGGCCGGTGGCCTGGGCCATTTTGGCGGCCAGATGTGAATTGGATGGTAGCGGGGTGGCACGATCGTTGTCATCGACCGTGGCCAGCATGTAGTAGTGCAGGTCTTTGGGTGTGCGCAGTTCTTTGGTGGTCACCACGTGATGGGTGCGCGGGTGCGGTGCTTGGCGCTGCATCTTTTTGATCCCGGGGATCACAAAAATCTGCAGTGACACAAATACTGCCACCGGGTTACCGGGCAGCGACCACACCGGGGTGCCGGCCGGGGATAAGCCAAAGCCCTGGGGTTTGCCGGGGCGGATATTGACCTCACCAAACCGAATAGCCTGTTCTGGGTCCTCGTGTTGCCAGGCGGAGAGCACGTAGTTGGAAATATCGTGGGCGCCCACTGAGGCGCCGCCGGTCAGAATGATCGCATCCACTGAGTGTTCGACCTGGGCGATTGTGTGTTCCAGGCTGGCTGCTGAGTCGCGCACGCGTACCTGGTGGGTTGCTTCGGCACCGAGGCTTTCCAGTGTTGCGGCCACCAGTGGGGCATTGGAATCCGGGATTTGGCCGTGTTCTAACGGGGTGCCGGGCGAGACGAGTTCATCGCCGGTGGAGATGATGGCAACCCTCGGTTGGCGGGCCGTGTAGACGCTAGCGGTACCGGTGGCCGCAATAGCCCCGATGTGATTGGGGCGCAGGAAGGTCCCGGCTGCCGCCACGATGGACCCGGCGGTGGTGTCATCGGCGCGTTTGCGAATGTGCCGATTAGCTTCGGGTACGTGATCAAATGTAATTTCTGTGGGCAGATCCTGGGTTGGTTCGTGGAAGAACTCCAGCGGCACGATCGTATCGGCGCCTTCGGGGACCGGAGCACCGGTCATGATGGCTGCGGCCTCACCGGGGCCGATTTTTTCTTTCTGACGATGCCCGGCGGCAATGGTTTTGGTCACCGGCAGTGTCCCGAGGGTGAAGTCTTGCAGGGAGATCGCATACCCGTCCATGGCCGCGGAATCCCAGGGTGGCAGATCCACGCTGGCGGTCACATTGGCTGCCAGCGTCTGCCCCAGAGCCTCGTTGAGTGGCACCTCGGTAACCCGTAGTGGACTGATCAGGTGCAAAATCCGCGATAAATGCTCTTCTTGGGTGATCATCTCAGGCTCGTTTCACTGGTGACTGCCGTGGTGTTCAACGCTTGGACACCACCATCAAGATACCCCACCACCTCATGTCCAGACGCCGCCAAACGTTGGGCCGCACGAACCGAACGCGGCCCAGTGCGACACAGCGTCACAATGCGCTGACCAGCAACCGGTTTGAAACTCTCCAACTGATCAAATGGCACATGCACGGTGACCAACGGTGCCGGAAACTCGGCCACCTCATCGTCCCGGCGCACATCCACCACCGTCGTCGTTGCATCCAATACTTGTGGCGTCACCGCTCTGACGCGGATTGTTTCTACTGCTTCGGGCGGTGCCAGCGGAATTTCGGTGGTGGTCATATCCAGCGTGTCGATCACCAACATCCGCCCCAGCAGCGTTTTGCCCACGCCCAGCAGCAATTTGATCGCCTCGGTGGCCAACATCGTCCCGACCATCCCGGCAACTGAGCCCAGAATCCCCATCTCCGCACACCCCGGGGTGGCACGCACCTGGGCGGTATCTGGGAAAATATCGGTCAGCCGGATCGCCGGCCCATAGGCTCCAGCCGCATCAAAGATCGTTACCTGGGCTGACCACTGCATCAGCGCACCAAAGACCACCGGCACGCCGAGTTCAGCAGCTCCGGCGTCCACAATAAAGCGGGTATCGAATGAGTCAGAACCATCGATCACCACATCCGGTCGCACCGGTCCAACAACTTCGGCAAAGTTCTCGTCCAGGCGCACCCGGTGAGCAACCACCTCAACCTCAGGAGCGATACGCTGCCCGGCGGCAATAGCCGAGTCCACCTTGGGTTGGCCGATCCGCTCCACCGAGTGCAAAATCTGACGGTTGAGATTCGACAGTTCCACCACGTCGTCATCAAACACATCGATGCGTCCCACACCGGCAGCCGCAAGATACGGGATCACAGTGGATCCCAGCCCGCCGGCACCCACCACAGCCACGCGCGCGTCAGCCAGTCGGGCGGCACCGCCGTCGCCAATCTCAGGTAAGCGACGATGTCTGGCCGTTCTGGAACGGATAAAATCTGGGCCAATATTCATGCTCCAAGCCTAACAATGTGCTGCCATAAAGTAACCGGCGAACGTTAGGATAGACACATGCGTTCTTCACAAGCTCGAATCCGGGTCGCCCGCGTCACCAAAGACGGCGGCAGAACGCACCGTGCCGACACACTGGCCGTTGAAGAGCCGCTGGAAATCCGCGTCAATGGCGAGCGCCTCGCCGTGACCATGCGCACCCCCGTCCATGACTTTTCCCTTGCCGTGGGTTTTGCCCTCTCCGAGGGCATTATCAACTCCGCCGACGACGTCGCAAATGTCCGGTATTGCCAGAAGGATAGTGGACCCAAAGGGCTCAAACCCGTGGGCCAACTGACCCCGGATGTTGATGCTTCCGCTGCGCTAGCCATGCCACTGACGCTCGGCACCTTTGCCGGAGCGCTGGATGACACCTCAGATAACGTTGTGGACATCACCCTGGCACCGCATGTTCCTCCGCCTGCCAGTGCGGCACAACGCCAGCTGGTGGTGAACTCCTCCTGCGGGCTGTGTGGTCGTCAGTCGCTTGATGATGTTCACCAAAGCGGCTGCTACCCGCTCGATGAGCGCTCGAACTTCACACTGGATGAGCACACTGTGATGGGCCTGCCTGATCGACTTAGTCAGGACCAGAAAGTTTTTGCCAAGACCGGTGGGCTGCACGGTGCCGGGCTCTATGACGTCGACACCGGCGAAATTCTCGTGGTTCGTGAAGACGTGGGCCGGCATAACGCCGTTGATAAAGTTCTGGGCTGGGCTCTGATGGAAGGTTTGCTGCCGTTACGTCGCCATGTTCTCGTGACGTCATCGCGCGCCAGCTTTGAGCTGGTGCAGAAAGCCGCAATGGCCGGTGTTCCAATGATGGTGGCCGTCTCTGCACCGTCGTCGTTGGCTGTCGAGCTGGCCCGCGAATCCGATATGACTCTTGTGGGCTTCACCCGCGGTCACCGGTGCGTCATCTATGCTGGCGAAGATCGTATCGTGCCACCTGAAGTCGTTGCCGACGACGTCGAAGTCGCTCAGTAACCTAGCTTCATCGCGCGAATCGCATTAGGCGGTCGCGACCCCAGGTGCAACCTGTTGCCCTGCATTTTGTGGATAAGTGTTAACTGAGGAACGAATAATACTTGAAATTTCCACAATACGCTGATCAGACCTAGTGACTCCGTTTTATAAGCGCTAATTTATGGGGACAGTCTTTTCCGAACTGATTAAAGGCGTCACTCATGAAATCATCCTCGAAGAAGTCTGCCATCAAGTGGCTGCTGGGCGGATTTACTGCGTTTACACTCACAATTTCTCTAGCCGGTTGCTCCCAAACAGCCGAGGAGAGCCCGGAATTAGAAAAGACCACCGATGCGTCTCTAGCCGAGACAGCAGATTATGTTCCAGCTTCCGCAGACGGACCTGCTCAGAACGTTCCCGAACCACGACTACCCATCTCAGCAACCGAGAAATCGGAGGGCGGGGCCAAAGCCACGCTGGAGTATTTTTGGGAAGCTATCGATTATGGGCGGTTAACGGGAGATACGACCTACGCTGAGCTTGTTTCATCGGATACGTGTGCTCTATGTTCAGACCTTATTTCCGGATGGAAGCGAGTATACGAGGAAGACTCGTGGGCAGTGTTACACGGGAAAATGGCTTTGAAAGTTCAGGATGTAAATACTGAAGACGAGGCCAAGGAATCTATTGCAGGCATCAGTTTCATCATGACCGAACCTGCAGTCGACTTTTATGAGGCAGGAAAATACCTCGAAGAAGATAGTTTTGATACGGAAAGTTCAGCAGATTGGTGGGCTGAATTAAGCTTCGATGAGACGTCTGAGCGTTGGCAGATTGAGTGGATTGGTGTTGAAGATCATCTGTCTGAGGACCAGCAGTGATTCGTCAAACTTTGAATTCTTTGGTTGTGTGCTTTGCTACTCTCACTATGCTGCTCTTCGTTTCCTATTCAAATGGGATGGCTGATCCTGCCGTCGATGTAAGAGATGAAAGTGACGGACATTCGATGTTCGTACGCATCGAACAGAACTCTCGTGTCTCGAACCGACCAAACACCAGGCCTCACGTCTCAGAATCGACCCAGCATTCCAGCCGTTCGTCCAACTACAATGCTAGGACCAACGCCCCTTCCATCTCATATTCGGTGCACGATGGGCCGATTACTTCTCAAGCGCCTACAAGATCCTCCACTTGCTTTAGAGGGGGCAGGGATGCCGCCGCCCCAATGTCCGCTACTTACCTTTGCAATATGCCTGTGTTAGAAGACCTCCTTCGTACCCCAGAGACGAATACGGATCCAGCAGTTCCAGTGGCGCAGTCGGGACCCGTTGCCCAACCCATTGAAATTATCATCACTACGTCCGACCTGATGGAGCTGATTCCTTCAACTCCGCAAATCGTGATGGACCGTGGTCCGTTCGGGCTGAAGAATGCGCATACCAACTTCTATGCCAGTAATCACCAGGCCCAGACGGTCACGGAAACCATGTTTGGTCAGGAAGTCACCATCGTAGCTACACCCATTGAATATCGCTGGGACTATGGTGATGGCAATACGTTGACTACTCAGACACCCGGTCGTCCGGCCGAGACATTTAACGTTGAGACTGAGACGAGCCACCAATTCACCGAGCCAGGAACCTACACCGTCACGTTGACTACTGTCTTTGAGGGAACCTACCAGGTTGATGGTGGGCCGACTCAGGCAGTCAGTTCTACAGTCACCCAGCAGGCGGAGCCAGTCGAGATCGAAATCTGGCGAGCTGTTACGCGCAACGTGGACCAAACTTGTGGGCAGAACCCACAGGCCTGGGGTTGTTAGTTTTGCCTTTGATGACCGTTTAGAAAGCCTTGCGCGCCGTGAGTGCTCGGTGAACGTCGTCGTGCAATTCTGTCAGAATGCGCTGCAGACCAGTGTGGATGGTGGCACTAGCAGCGTCCTGGGTTTGCTGTGCGGTCTGCTCGGAGATCTCCCACATGGGGAATAGTCCGACAGCAAGGGTCTCTGCCATTTCGAAGCTGCTGGCACCCCACAGATCATCAACGGTGTCGAAGTATTGAGCAGTGTAGGGGAGTAGTAGCGACACGTCATGGACGTCGCGGAAGCCCATCACTAAGTGACGCAGCTCCAGGTTGGTGGGTTCTCCAGAAGTTATAAGTTCCCAGGTGGCAGCTTTATTCTCCGGTGTTGGGATCATGGCACGCGCATGGATGGCCGCAAGATAACCCGTGGAAGTATCATCTTCGATTTCTGCTGCGTCGATTTCAGTTTCACCTGCCTCGCCCATAGCAACGAGACGTTGCAACGCAGTCCATGCCATATCCGTGGAGACTGAGAAGCCTTCGGGGCCCCGTTTATCTGCGAGCGCGCTGACCGTAGTGACGTCGTCCGTACGGGCGTGACGAATGAACGTTTGGATGAGCTGGAGCTGCACATCGGAACCTGCAGGGACTTGCTGGACCAATTGCCATAGGCGAGATGAAAAATGTTGACGGTACAGCGGGACGTGGGCAGTAGGGATGTATCGATCGAGGGATTCGGCGACTTGGCGCATGAGCATCATAACAACTGACGAGTCCGTTTCGGATGCGATGTGGTCCAGCACGAGTTCTAGGAACCAGGAGGCCGAAGCGTTGGCGTCGCGGGTCTGATCCCACGCTGACCCCCATGCCAATGACCGTGCCAGTGCGTCGTCGATTGCGCCCAGGTGGTCGGTCAATGTGAGGACGGAGGTGGTGTCGGCACGGAGTTTCGCGTAGGTCAGATCGGCGTCGTTGACTAAGACCAGTGGTGTATCCGGGATATCAAGTGTGGTGATCTCGGCGTTTAGATCGGTCTCAACGTAGTGGGTACGGGTGAGCTTGTTACCGGTGAAGTCATAGCAGCCAATGCCCACGCGGTGTTGCTGCACCGGTTGGGTCTGCATAATGGTCAGCCCATTCTGCCGTTGCCAGCTAAGCGTGTTGACCCCGGTGGAGTGTAGCCATTGGCGTGACCAGTCAGATAGGTCGCGTCCAGAGGCGTTCTCCAAGTGGCGCAAAAGATCAGAGAACTCGGCATTGCCCCAAGCATGTTCGGCAAAATACTGTCGGATACCCTTCATGAATTGGTCTTGACCAACCAGTGCAACCAGTTGGCGAAGGACCGAGGCACCCTTGGCATAGGTAATGCCATCAAAGTTGCCGGCTACCGCATCCAAATCGACCATATCGGCAACCACCGGGTGGGTCGTGGCCAGTTGATCTTGGCGGTAGGCCCAGGTCTTTTCGGTGGCGTTGAATGTGGTCCAGGCATCGGTGAAACCGGCATCAATGGCAGCTATGTGGGAGACGAATTCGGCAAAAGACTCCGACAGCCACAGATCGTCCCACCATTTCATGGTCACCAGGTTGCCAAACCACATGTGGGCCAGCTCGTGCAAGATGGTGATAGCGCGGCGCTGCACCGTGGCCTGGGGGACCGGGGACCGGAAGATATAGTCTTCCAACATGGTCACGGCCCCGATGTTCTCCATGGCTCCGGCATTGAATTCGGGCACAAAGATCTGGTCGTACTTGGTGTACGGGTAGGGCTGGTCGAACTGATCCTCATAGAAGGCAAAGCCGTTTTTGGTGATATCGAAGATCTCTTCGGCATCCACGTATCTGGCAAGGGATCGACGCGACCACAAACCCAGTGCTACGGATGCATCGGCGGTGTCCCAGGAGTCTTCGCCCACCTGAACGTATTCACCGGCAATGAGCGCGAACAGGTACGACGACATGACCGGGCTGGGAGCAAATGACCAGTGGGCGACCTCGTCATGGATGGTGCATTCACCGGGTTCATTGGATATCACATGCCAGTGGGCAGGGGCCGTCACCTGGATTTTGTAGCGCGCTTTGAGATCGGGCTGATCAAACACCGGGAAGATCCGCCGCGCATCGGCTGGCGCACACTGAGAATACAAATAGACCGCCTCATCAAAGGGATCCATGTAGCGGTGAAGGCCCTCACCAGTGGTCGAGTATTTCGCCGATGATCGCACCATCAACTCATTGTCCTCGTGCAGGTCTGGCAAACTCAGCCGAGCGCCGTCATAGGTCACCGGCTGACCATTGAGCTCAGCCGAGACGACCTCGTGGCCCAGCAGATCAATGGCGGTGGAATGCCCGATTGCCGCAGCCGACACCGAGAAGTTCACGACAGTATGGACCGTAAAGACGTCGTCATCGGTGAGATCAAAGTGCAATCGGTAGGTATCAACCTCGAGCATTGCCGCACGCAGTTGAGCCTGGTGGCGGGTAATCGTGGTGGTGAGTGATGCGGGCACGGCGGATCCTTTCAAAACAATGTCACTATTGTTTCACCAACTCGTGTCACTTCATAACCCCGACTAAGCTGGAGTCAGCAAATTCTGTTATCTTCTAGGAGCCCACGTGCGCGTTCACATTGCCACCGACCACGCCGGTTTAGAACTGGCCCAGTATTTGATCGACAATCTGGCCGAAGCCGGCTACGACATGATCGACCATGGCCCCCAGGAATATGATGCGCTAGATGACTACCCGTCATTCTGCATCAACGCTGCGCTCGCAGTCGCCGCTGATCGTGAGGCGGGGCTGGACTCGCTGGGCATTGTGCTGGGAGGCTCTGGCAACGGTGAACAAATGGCCGCCAATAAGGTCAAGGGCATTCGCGCCGCCCTGGCCTGGAACATTTCCACTGCCCAACTGGCTCGCGAACACAATAATGCCCAGGTGGTTGCCGTGGGTGGTCGTCAGCACGAACCCGCCGAAGCACTCGAAATTATCAAGGCGTTTTTGACCGCTGAATGGTCCAATGAAGAACGCCACGCCCGGCGCATTGGCCAGATCGGTGAATACGAAACCACCGGGGCACTCGACGGTTTTGAACTGGGCACCGAAGGGATTGCCAAGCCTTAATGCCAGAAGGTCACTCCATTCACCGGATTGCCCGGCACTTCGACGAGGTCTTCGTCAACCAACAGCTCACCCTGTCATCACCACAGGGGCGGTTTGTCGACGGGGCGAAACTGCTGGACGGGCATCGCGCCGTTGCCTCTGAGGCCTACGGCAAGCACTGGTTCTTATACTTCGACAATGAGCTGGTGCTCAATGTGCACCTGGGCATGTACGGGGCCTGGACCTTCGGCGGGTCCCAGCACTCCTCGATCGGGGCACCACGCAAGATCGGCGAACAGGAAGACCACCGGAGCGCTGCCGTTGAACTCACCGAGCCACGCCCGACCACTCGCGTGCGAATCATCGGCGATAACTCATGGGCCGATCTGGTGGGTGCTTCCGTGTGCCGAACGCTGACCATCGCCGAGGCCCAAGATGTCATCGACGGTATCGGCCCGGATCCGCTCCGTGAGGACGCGGATCCGGAACGCTTCTACGATGTTGCGGCCAAGACTCGACGGCGCATCGGGGCGATCCTCATGGATCAAAAAACCATTGGCGGCATCGGCAATATCTACCGTGCAGAAGGGCTATTCAGGCTGGATCTGGACCCGCACACACCGGCCAATAGGCTGCCCAAGGATATCCACGAAGCCATCTGGGTAGACCAGGTGCATCTGTTGCACATTGGCGTTGAGACCGGACGGATCATCACCACCGAAGCCGAGCACCGCCCCGGCGTGGCATTGGCTGATGCCTTTCCCGAACACGCGAACTATGTTTATCAACGCCAGGGACAACAGTGTCTTGTGTGTGGCAACAACGCGATCATTGTCGAGGAGCTAGAAGCTCGAAAACTGTACTGGTGTACAGCCTGTCAGAAGTCTTAAACATTTCATGAAACCTTAAAGCGCATCAGGAACTGTGGTTTAGTTAACTCCGTGCATGTCATAGATTTACTTGATACCGGCCTAAAAACGTACACCGCGATGGACGAGATGCAACGTGACTTGCATGCCAAGATCGCCCGCGGTGAGCATCCCAACTCATTTCTGCTTTTCGAAACAGAATCAAGTTACACGGCCGGTCGTCACACCCGGTCTGACGACATCATCGATCCCACATTGCCGATCATCGAAACTGATCGCGCAGGCTCCATTACCTGGCACGGCCCCGGGCAGCTCGTATGCTACCCACTGGTCAAACTCGCCGCACCGGTGGATGTCATCAAATACATCCGTGCGGTCGAAGGCGCCGTTCTAGACACCTTGCAGAACTCCTTTAATCTTGACGTCCGCCGTATCGAAGGTCGAGCCGGCGTATGGATCGACAACCGCAAGATCTCTGCCATCGGCCTGAAGATCTCCCAGGACGCGACGCTGCACGGCATTTCGCTCAACGTCAACACCGATCCTGCCACCGCATTTTCTGGGATTGTCCCGTGCGGTATCACCGACGCCACCGTGACCTCCATGGCTGAAGAAGGCATCGATACCACCCTGGGTGCTGTGGCCGCACCGCTGGTAGCCGCCTTAGAGCAACGACTTGAACCACTACTTGCACCGACAACGATTGAAGGAGACGTCCATGTCTACCATCCCGCAGGCTGAAGGTCGCAAACTTCTGCGTATTGAGGCGCGCAACGCTCAAGTACCTCGCGAGCCGCGCCCCGAATGGCTCAAAACCCGTGCCACCGTGGGGCCCGAATATAAGAATCTCAAAGAGCAGGTCGCCACGACGTCGTTGAACACGGTGTGTGCTGAAGCCAACTGCCCCAATATTTATGAATGCTGGGAAGACCGTGAAGCATCCTTCCTCATCGGCGGTGCCGTGTGTACTCGACGCTGTGGATTCTGTGACATTGCCACCGGTAAGCCCGAAGAATACGACACCGAAGAGCCCTACCGCGTCGCTGAGACGGTCGATGAGCTTGGTCTGAATTACGTCACCGTCACCGGTGTAGCACGCGACGATCTGGAAGACGGCGCTTCCTGGCTTTACGCCGAGACCGCACGTGCCATCCATGAACGCACCCCGCATACAGGCGTCGAACTGCTCGTGGACGACTTCCGTGGGGGAGATAGCGCACTGCAGAAGATCTTTGATGCCAAACCCGAGGTCTTCGCACACAACTTGGAAACTGTCCCGCGGCTGATGAAACTCATCCGCCCGGCGTTCCGGTATGAAAAATCCTTGGCGTCAATCAGTAAGGCGCGTGATGCCGGACTGGTCACCAAATCGAACCTGATCCTGGGGATGGGGGAGACCACCGAAGAGATCGAATCAACGATTCTTGATCTGATCAACGCTGGAACCCACATCATCACCATTACCCAGTACCTGCGCCCATCGCCGCTGCACCACCCGGTGGATCGGTGGGTCAAACCCCAAGAATTCTTACGGCTGCGCGACTTCGCCTACGAACACGGCGCCAAAGCGGTTATGTCTGGACCGCTGGTTCGTTCATCGTACCGTTCCGGCAAGCTCTATGTGGAAGCCATGCGCGCACTGGGCCGTGACATCCCAGCACAGTTCAGCCACCTGGCCGAAGGTGCCGATATCCCGGCCCGTCAGGAAGCCGAATCTGTTGCCTCCCGGTTCGAGGATAACAACGCCGATGTCGTTGCTATCCCAGCGGCCTCACTCAACTAGCAAAATGTTAGAGAACTAAAAAGCCATACCGTGCCGCCCCGGGCGGACAGGTACGGTATGGCTTTTTAGGAACGATTGATCGCCCACGGGACAACGAATACGGTAGGAAGTTTATTTAAAACCCGTTATTGTCACCCCGGGAGAATTTATTCATCAGATCATTGAGATCTGATTCAGTCAGGGTGGCATCGCGTTCAATCCATGATTTATAAACCACTCGAATCATGTTGAGTTCGGGTGACAGGGTGGTATTGACCCAGTCGTCTTCTTTATAGGTCACGACTTCTTCAGGCGTGACAACGTCTACGGTGCCTTTATCGGGGTAATGGTGGATCGCTTGGATCACGGCGACCGATTGCCCGCCCCGGTAGATTAGTGTTTGACCTACGTTGCGGTGATCGAGCGTTTTAGCTTCAAACATCGTTTTCTTGTCCCTTGTATTTTCGTTAACTTAGTCCGGGCCAGTCAGCATGTGTTTTCAAAAGCACAAAGACAGCTGATAATCCACATAATAGTGGCTGCGACAAGTCTCGTAACGAGTATGCGATATAGAGCTTAATCCTAAGTGATCAAGGGGTGAAAATGAACGTCCTACACGTCAATTCACCAAGAAACATCGACATGAGAGCCGACTGAACTTGGCTAGAAATTTTCAGGAATGAACGTGTCCCAATTTTGCATGACCGCAGCTTATAGGTTATTGTTATGTCTGTTGCCCAAGCGGTATGCGGGTGTAGCTCAATGGTAGAGCCTCTGCCTTCCAAGCAGATAGTGCGAGTTCGATTCTCGTCACCCGCTCCAAGCTCCGATTCAAACTCAGGTCGAATCGGAGCTTTTGTTTTTCCAAAAAATGACATCGCTGCATGAAGCTGCTCTGCGACTCAGGGGCCACTGAGGTGATCGCGTCTGTTATGCATCACATTTTCGAAGTGACACACTCTGGAACCTCACTCCCGATAGCTTCCACTCGAACTTTGCAAGCCTTCTGAGTAAAACTCGGGTTCTCCGAAGCTGAAGTGATTGCGGGTAAAAAGCCACGTCAAAACAGCTATGGCTAACGTCACTTTTGAACGCAAAGCCGTTGCAATTGCACCAAAAATTAGAAAGTTTTCAGAAAAGGCTCATCTCGATTTGGACTTTCGGAAAGCTTTGTCATATAGTTATCTCTCGGCGCCATGGTGCGAGCCGCTACAGGGGTAAGACTTCAATGGCGGATAATCCAGCAGGTCAATGACCTGATCGCGGGACGTAGCTCAGCTTGGTAGAGCGCGCGCTTTGGGAGCGTGAGGTCGCAGGTTCAAATCCTGTCGTCCCGACTGCATGGTGCTGTCGGAAGCATATGATGTAATTCGGCAAGTACCGAAACCATAGAAATTCCGATTAGAATCCAGGAGTCCTACGTGGTCCAATCCACCGTTGAAAACCTCGCCCCAACTCGGGTCAAACTAGAGGTTGAGGTTCCTTTCGAAGAACTCAAACCGCGTATCGATGCTACTTACAAATCACTTGCAGACCAAATTCAGGTCCCTGGCTTCCGTAAGGGCAAAGTTCCATCACGCTTGATCGACCAGCGCGTCGGGCGTGGTTTCGTTATCGAAAACGCAGTCAATGACAACCTTGATGCATTCTTCCAAGAAGCTCTTCGTGACAACGAGCTGTCACCACTGACTCGCCCAGAAGTTGATGTCACGTCCGTGCCAGGCAACGAAGGTGACGACGAAGCACCCCTGAAGTTCAACACCGAATTCGACATTCGTCCAACCGTAGAACTGCCAGACTATAAAGGCCTGGAAGTTACCGTTGAGCCAGTTACCGTCAGCGAAGAACAAGAACAAAAAGTTCTTGACGATCTGCGCGAACGCTTCGCAACCCTCGTTGACGTTGATCGTCCAGCCGACAAGGGTGACACCGTCACCATCGGTCTGAACGCAACCATCGATGATGAAGAAGTCGACACCGCCGAAGGCCTGTCCTACGAAATCGGGTCTGGCACCATGCTCGACGGCCTCGATGAAGCCCTCGAAGGTCTCTCCGCCGGCGAAGACGCGATCTTCGAAACCACCCTTGCCGGTGGCGAGCACACCGGTGAAGAAGCAACCGTCAAAGTAGTTCTGGAATCCGTCAAAGAACGCGAACTGCCAGAAGCTGATGACGACTTCGCTCAGCTAGCATCCGAGTTCGACACCATTGACGAACTCAAAGCAGACCTGAAGAACCAGGCGGCTGAAGAAGCCAAAACCAACCAGGGCGTCGAAGCACGCGAAAACGCACTGGAAGAACTGCTGAAACTCGTTGAAGTTCCTGTTCCAGAAAACATGCTCGCCGAGCAGGTTGAACAGCACTTCACCTCTCAGGGACACACCGAAGGCGACGAGCACGACACAGAAGAACACCGCGAAAAAGTCAAAGAGAACTTCCGTGAGGCGTTCATCAACGAAGTCGTCCTTGATGCAATCGCAGACCAGGAAGAAATTCAGGTCGAACAGTCCGAACTGATCGAATACATCCTGAGCTCAGCTTCCCAGTACGGTATGGATCCAAACCAGTTTGCACAGATGCTGGATCAGGCCGGCCAGGTCCCAATGATCATGGGCGAAGTTCGCCGTCGTAAAGCCCTTGCTGCTGTCCTCGAAGAAGCCAAGGTCGTAGACACCGAAGGCAACGACGTCGACCTGTCGTTCTTCCTCAACCCAGAGGGTGAAGAAGAAACCGCAGAAGAAGCAGAAGAAGACAACAACTAAGTCTTGCCCAAACGTCGAGGTCCGCTCCTACAATAGGGGGTGGACCTCGGCTATTTAAGTACAATCACGGCTGACAGCGAAAAGCGTGAGTCAACTCTGCTCAAGTTGTGTTTCGCCCAGTAATGTCGTTGACCAGAACAAGTTTGCTAAACCAATCACGCAAGTGAAGGAAGGTAGGACGTCGTGACTGACTCGTCCCACGCACCACGAATGGCCTCGGTAGATCCAGCCAGCCGTGAAGACTACATCTACAACCGCTTGCTCAAAGAGCGCATCATCTGGCTTGGATCAGAGGTCCGCGATGACAACGCCAACACCATCGCATCTCAGATGCTCCTGCTCAGTGCAGAAGATCCAGAATCTGACATCTTCTTGTACATCAACTCGCCAGGTGGATCCGTAACCGCCGGTATGGCCATCTATGACACCATGCAGCTCATTCCAAACGATGTGGTGACTGTTGCCACCGGTCTGGCCGCCTCCATGGGCCAGTTCTTGCTGTCCTCCGGTACCCCCGGTAAACGTTATGCCACGCCGCACGCCCGTATCCTGATGCACCAGCCTTCCGGCGGCATTGGTGGTACCGAGTCGGATATTCGCATTCAGGCACAGCTGATCATGCACATGAAACAAGTCATGTCCGAACTCACCGCTGAGCAGACCGGCCAACCGGTAGAACGCATCCTCGAAGATAACGCACGTGACAAATGGTTCACGGCTGAAGAAGGCCTTGAATACGGATTCTTCGACCACATCGCTTCCGGAACCGCATCCATGGTCGGTGGCGGCGGAATCGACAAAAAATAACCGGCTGCCCAGTCGCGACACAGAATCTAATATTTTCTTCAGGAGACTTTAATGAACTTCGAAATGCCACAGGGCACACCGGCCACCCCGATGCCTTCTAACCGTTACATCCTGCCGCAGTTTGAAGAGCGCACACCATACGGTTTCAAACGCCAGGACCCATACGCTCGTCTGTTCGAAGACCGCATCATCTTCTTGGGTACCCAGGTCGATGACGCTTCAGCAGACGATGTCATGGCACAGCTACTCGTGTTGGAAGCCATGGACTCGGATCGTGACATCACCCTGTACATCAACTCACCGGGTGGTTCCTTCACGGCGATGACTGCTATCTATGACACCATGCAGTTCATTCGCCCCGAAGTCCAGACCGTTGCCCTCGGACAGGCCGCTTCAGCTGCCGCAGTCCTGCTGGCTGCCGGTGCTCCAGGTAAACGCTTGGCATTGCCCAACTCGCGTGTATTGATCCACCAGCCATCGATGGGTGGAGACCGCGGTACGGCAACCGATCTGCAGATTCACGCAGACGAACTGCTACGTATTCGTACCTGGATGGAAGAAACGCTGGCCAACCACACCAACAAGACCGCAGACGAGGTTCGCGAGGACATCGACCGCGATAAATTCTTGTCGGCCGAACAGGCCAAAGAATACGGTCTGATCGACGAAGTGCTGGAATCTCGTAAAAAGACGGCACAGTAGCCCCGATCATGCAGCACGCGCCCTACCATAGAAGGTAGGGCGCGTTTGTTTGCACACGGCGAATACGCCCGATGACAGCGGCAAATAAAGTTATCCACGCCTGGAGCAACCTCCCGGGGAATAACCTCCTGACCATTTATGCTGGACTAGTAAGGTGCATAAGGAGATGAAATGGCTCGAATCGGAGAATCAGCAGATCTGCTGAAGTGTTCCTTTTGTGGGAAAACTCAGAAGCAGGTGCGTAAGCTCATCGCCGGACCTGGTGTTTATATTTGTGATGAGTGCATCGAGCTGTGCAACGAGATAATCGAAGAAGAACTTGCCGAGGTCACTCAGAGCAGCGAATTCGTCCTGCCCACCCCGCAAGAAATCTACGCCCACCTTGATGACTACGTCATTGGACAAGAACGAGCCAAAGCGGCACTGTCAGTAGCGGTATATAACCACTACAAGCGCGTTCACGCCCAAGACAACATTAAAGCTTCAATGCGAGAAGCCTTCGGCACGGATGTCGACTTCTCGCATCTAGATGAAGTCGAAATCGGCAAGTCCAACATCATGTTGGTCGGACCGACCGGCTCAGGGAAGACCTATCTGGCCCAAACCCTGGCCAGACGACTCGACGTTCCGTTCATCGTTGCTGACGCGACCTCGCTCACCGAAGCAGGCTATGTCGGTGAAGACGTTGAAAACATTCTGCTCAAACTCATTCAAGCAGCAGACAACGACGTCGCCAAAGCCGAAAAGGGCATCATCTACATCGACGAGATCGACAAAATCTCGCGTAAATCCGAGAACCCATCCATCACCCGTGATGTCTCGGGCGAAGGTGTTCAGCAATCGCTGCTGAAGATTCTTGAAGGAACAGTTGCTTCGGTGCCGCCTCAAGGTGGCCGCAAGCATCCACACCAAGAGTTCTTGGAACTTGATACCTCCAACATCCTCTTTATTGTTGCGGGTGCATTTGCTGGACTTGAAGACATTATTGATGCCCGTGCAGGACAAAAATCCATCGGTTTTGGTGCTCCGCTGAAAGTCGCCGGAGACGAAGATGCGCCATCATTCCTGGACGTTCAACCCGAAGATCTCATCAAGTTCGGCCTCATCCCAGAATTCATTGGACGTCTGCCGGTCATCACCGCCGTAGAACATCTCGACGAAGACGCCTTGATCCGGGTGCTCACCGAGCCGAGAAATGCGCTGAGCAAGCAATACCAAAAAATGTTTGCACTCGATGGCGTGCAACTGGATTTTGACCAGGAAGCGTTAGAGGCCATTGTTGCGAAAGCAGAAGCCCGGGGGACTGGTGCTCGTGGTCTTCGCTCTATTATTGAAGACGTACTGCAACCGATCATGTTCGATTTGCCATCCCGCGACGATATCGCACAAGTTACCATCACCAAAGAAACCGTTGACGGTACAGGACAACCGGTCATGGTTTCGCGGGAAGTCGCCCGCAAACGTCGCAATAAAACCGCCTAAGGAGACAGCTTGGCACAAACAGTCAAATTTTGGTTCGACCCTGCCTGCCCATTTGCATGGATTACTTCACGTTGGATCCGCGAAGTCGAACAGGTCCGCGACATCAAAGTCGATTTCGAAGTCATCTCGCTGGGTGTCTTGAATGAAAAGCACCAGGATCAAGATGATCCGGGCACCAAGGCTATCTGGCAAGGAGCTCGCACCGCACTGGCAGTCCGCGAACGCCACGGAGCCGAGAAAGTCAGTGAGTTCTATACCGCTGCAGGTACTCGCATTCACAACGAAGGCTACGGCACGGAGCGCTATGACGATGCCATGACCGAAGCTCTCGCAGAAATTGGCGTCGATGATGCCAACGAGATTTTCGAAGAATCCAAGAAAGACACGTACGACGAGGGACTGCGCGAATCCACCAGGTGCGCACTTGAACTTGTCGGAGACGACGTTGGAACCCCTATCATCGCCATCGGTGACTCCGCATTCTTTGGCCCGGTCATGACTCGCATCCCACGCGGAGAAGAAGCCGGCAAGATCTGGGACGGTTTCTCCACGCTCGTCGAGTATCCATACTTCTACGAACTCAAGCGCGCACGCAACACCAAGCCAGAGTTCAGCTAATCACAGACCAATGAACAAACCCCCGCAGGTTTAGAACCTGTGGGGGTTTGTTGCATTCTGAACTGTGTTACTCAGCCGGTGCCAGCTCGACCTCGGTGAGACGCAAATCAATGATTTCGTCATCCTCACCGGTGATCGCTTCGCCAGCAGTCAGTTGGAGGTCCGTGACATTTCCGGCGGCACGCAGATCATCCAAGCCAGCTTTGAGCTCGATGATGCGATCCTCGGTAGCCGTGATCGTCGCAGCGACCACCTCGGTACGCTGTTTGACCTTCGCATCCGATTTGGCCTTGCGGATGCGGGAAATGGCGCGAGTAACGGTCGAGAGGACTTCGACATTTCCGGTATGTGCAGCAGTGGCAATACCAGCCAACTCGTTTTCTAGTCCTGGCCACGCCGTTTTGTGTACCGAACCGGTACGCCACCATGACCAGACCTCATCGGTGGCAAATGGCTGGAACGGTGCCAACAAGCGCAGGAGTGCATCAAGGGCTGTTGCCAAGGTGGCCACGACCGATGCCTGTTCGGCTTCACCACGAGAACCGTACGCACGGTCTTTGATGAGCTCGATGTAGTCATCAGTGAAGTGCCAGAAGAAGGTCTCGACTAGATTCAGGGTGCGAGCATAGTCATACTTTTCGAACGCCCGGGTGGCCTGCACGATCGCCTCATGCAGCTGAGCCAGCAGTGACTGATCCAATGGATGAGTGATGACTGCAGCATCATCAGCGGTTGAGACGATCTTGTCTTGGGTCGCACCAAGGTTCAAAGCGAACTTCGAGGCATTGAGCAGCTTGATCGCCAAACGACGACCAATTTTCATCTGGTTGACTTCATACGCGGTGTCCGAACCCAGGCGAGCAGAAGCCGCCCAGTAACGCACCGCATCAGCGCCAAACTCATCCAGGATGTCGGTTGGAACCACAACATTGCCCTTGGACTTGGACATCTTCTGACGCTGTGGATCTAGCACCCAGCCAGAGAGTGCGGTGTGCTTCCACGGTACGGTGTCCTGCAGCTGGTCGGCGCGAACAACGGTCGAGAACAGCCAGGTCCGGATGATGTCGTGGCCCTGGGGGCGCAGATCAAATGGGAAGACGTTATTGAAATACTCGTCGTCCTTGGACCACTGCCCAATGATCTGGGGAGTCAGCGATGAGGTAGCCCAGGTGTCCAGCACGTCTGGGTCACCGGTGAAACCACCTGGCACATCGCGTTGATCCGCGGTGAAGCCTGCTGGAATATCTTCCAACGGATCCACAGGCAGTTGCTCATCGGATGGGGCAATCGGGTTCTCGTAGTCTGGATTGCCTTCTTCGTCCAAGCGGTACCACAGGGGGATTGCCACGCCGAAGACGCGCTGGCGGGAGACCAACCAGTCGCCTGAGAGGTTTTCGACCCAGTTAGCGTACCGGGACTGCATGAATCCGGGGTGCCACTCCAGCTCGTTGCCGCGTTCGATGAGCTTATTGCGCAGTTCAGCGTCGCGGCCACCATTACGCAGGTACCACTGACGCGAGGTGACAATTTCTAGGGGCTTGTCGCCTTTTTCAAAGAAGTTCACTGCGTGCATGATCTTCTTTGGTTCGCCATCGAGCAGTTCTGCTGCTTCCAACATTTCGATGACGGCTTTTTCTGCCGAGAAGACGGTCTTCCCGGCGAGCTGGGCATAGTTTTCGATACCGCGCTCTGAGGTGATCCATTCAGGAGTTTCGCGAGCAAATCGCCCGTCGCGACCGATCAGGGTGCGAGTTGGTAGTTGCAGCTCGCGCCACCAGGTGATGTCGTTCTGGTCGCCGAAGGTACAGACCATGGCGATACCGGCACCCTTGTCAGGCTGTGCCAGTTCATGTGGGTAGACCTCAACTTCAACATCGAACAGGGGAGAGGTGACGGTCTTGCCGAATAGGTGCTGGTAGCGTTCGTCGTCCGGGTGTGCGACCAGTGCTGAGCATGCTGCCAGCAGTTCTGGACGGGTGGTTTCAATGAAGACTTCTGAGCCATCTTCAGCAAAGAACGGGTAGCGGTAGTAGGCTCCTGGAACTTCTTTGTCTTCCAACTCAGCCTGAGCAACCGCAGTCTGGAAGGTGACATCCCACATGGTGGGCGCTTCGGCATTGTAGGCGTGACCGTCGGCAAGGTTTTGCAGGAATGCCCGCTGTGAAATTTCGCGTGAGTGGTCATCAATCGTGCGGTAGCTCAAATTCCAGTCAACCGATAGACCGAGTTGTGTGAAGAGCTGTTCATAGATCACTTCGTCATCGCGAGATTGTGCCAAGCACAGCTCGATGAAGTTCTGGCGCGAAACCACGTCCCAGTCGCGGCGGTTCTTGGCCGGTTGTGCAGGCGGCTGATAGTTCGGATCATAGGCAACCGAGGTATCGGTGCGGACACCAAAATAGTTCTGCACGCGGCGTTCAGTAGGCAGACCGTTGTCGTCCCAGCCCATCGGATAGAACACGTTTTTGCCGCACATGCGCATAAACCGGGCGATTACATCGGTTTGGGTATAGGAGAACACGTGGCCGACGTGCAACGAGCCCGAGGCCGTTGGTGGCGGGGTGTCAATCGAGTAGACCTGGTCGCGGGTGGTGTTCGGATCAAATGCATACACCCGGTCTTCTTCCCACCGGGTGCTAAATTTTTCTTCGAGTCCTTCCAGACCGACGCGATCTGGAACACTTATCGTTTTGGGCGTGTCTGTGCCCATCGTATTTTCAGCCATGGCCACTATTGTTTCATATTCTGACACTGATCCTGGTCTCTGACGTCACCGCAAACATCGATATTTCGCCCGCCCTGTTTTAGGGTGGTGCACATGACTGCTGAACAACCTGCTGCCCTTGTCACCGGAGCAACCTCCGGGATTGGTCGTGCCACCGCACTGCAACTTGTCCGTAACGGTTGGAAGGTATTTGCCGCCGGCCGCCGCACCGACAACCTCGAGAACCTCGCGGCAGAGTGCCAGGACCTGCCCGGAGTGCTGATCCCGGTAGCTGCCGATGTCACCGATGATGCTTCCGTGACGGCGCTTTATGAGACGGTTGAGGCCCAGGGCGGTGTCGACACCGTATTGAATATCGCTGGTGGGGCGATGGGTGCTGAACCAATCGCCGAGGCAGATCTGGCCGATTGGGAATGGATGATCGACACCAACGTGCTGGGCTCGCTGCGGGTCATCAAGCAATTCTTACCAATGCTGCGAGCGCACGGTGCCGGAACGATTTTGAATCTCACTTCAACGGCCGGTGTCGTCGCATATGAAGGCGGCGCCGGGTATAACGCAGCCAAATTTGGTCAGCACGCCATGACCGGAGCCCTACGGTTGGAAGAAGCCGAGCACAATATTCGCGTCATCGAGGTGTTGCCTGGTCTGGTGAAGACCGATGAGTTTGCACTCAATCGTATGCGCGGTGACGCCAGCAAAGCCGCGGATGTATATGCCGGAGTCGACAAGCCGTTGACCGCAGAAGACGTTGCCGATGTTTGCGCCTATGCCGTGAATCTTCCCCACCACATTAACCTGGATGAAATCGTGATGCGCCCGGTCAAACAGGCCGCCCAACACAAGCTCATTCGCGATGCTCAAGACAGCGCCTAAGTATCGCCTACCACCGGTCGAGTTCTCACCGGACACGACGTACCCGACCGGTAAGTGATAACGCCTGGTTGTATGAGATTGAGTTTCGGCTGGGGCGAGCCAATGTGCGATGAGGGGACTCCCGCCGAGCCGTGGGAAGGACTACGATTGAACCAGCCCATAAACCGCTGACCTCGCGTCTGCGATGAGCGCACCAGGCACGGTGAGCGAGCATGGGAACCACAGGTGATCGGAAGGCCATGGATGGCCAGCACAATGCGCATGATTGGCAACGAGCCCACAGACCGGACCCGGCACATCACGCCGCCCCAGAGCAGCAAGCGCAACCAAGACACATCAAACGTCTGCGCCGCTGGATGCTGGCCGACACCTCGGTGCCGCATGGTCGTCATGCCGGGCCACACGGGCGGGTAGAAGACCACGACGATCGTGCTCACTGGCTGCGGGTCATGTGTCTGACCGGCCTGGATTATTTCTCGACCTTGGGATATCAACCCGCGATCGCCGCCCTGGCAGCCGGGGTCATTGCTCCGGCAGCAACCATTGTGCTGGTGGTCGTCACGTTGGCCGGTGCACTACCGGTGTATCGTCGCGTCGCACAAGAAAGCCCACACGGTACCGGTTCGATCGCCATGCTGGCCAAACTGCTGCCACGCTGGGCAGGCAAACTTGCGGTGCTGATCTTATTGGGTTTTGTCGTCACCGACTTCGTCATTACAATGACTCTGTCAGCTTCAGATGCCACAGCCCATCTGAGCGAGAACCCCGTGGCCTCATCCGTGGTGAACGGCAGGGAAGTGGTCACCACCCTGGTCCTATTAGCCGGGCTCGCGCTGATCTTCCTGTGGGGTTTTCGAGAAGCCATCCGGGTTGCCACGGTCCTAGTCACCGCGTTTCTGGCCGTGAACGGTATCGTCATTGTGGTCGCATTCGTCCATCTATTGCAACAGCCTGTAGTGGTGAGTAATTGGTGGACGGTGCTCACCACCCAGCACGGCGATCCCTTATTCGCCGTCGCAGTGGCCCTGCTCGTTTTCCCCAAGCTTGCGCTGGGTCTGTCAGGATTTGAAACCGGCGTCGTCGTCATGCCCCAGATCCGAGGGGACGCCACCGATACCGAGGCTCAGCCAACCGGTCGTATCCGTCACACCAAACACCTGCTGACCACCTCAGCGCTGATCATGAGCGCGTTTTTGATCACCTCGTCAATCACCACGGTGGTGCTGATTCCGGCTGCAGCCTTCGAAGCGGGCGGCCCAGCCAACGGCCGTGCCCTGGCCTATCTTGCCCATGAGTATCTAGGGCCGGTATTTGGGACGGTCTATGACGTCATTATGGTGGCGATTCTATGGTTCGCTGGCGCCTCGGCAATGGCCGGGCTGCTGAACCTGGTGCCCCGATATTTACCGCACTACGGGATGGCCCCGGCCTGGACACAACGCAACCGTCCACTGGTGTTTGTTTTCGCAGCCATCGCCTTTGTCATCACGGTTATCTTCCAGGCCGACGTCGATGCTCAAGGCGGCGCCTATGCCACCGGGGTGCTGGTGCTGATCACTTCGGCAGCCATCGCCGTCACCCTGGCGGCACGGCACAAAGCTCAGCGGGGCGCCATGCTCGGATATGGCGGTATCGCCGTCATCTTTATTTACACGACGATCGCAAATATTATTGAACGCCCCGACGGCATCAAAATTGCCGGCAGCTTCATCCTGGCCATCCTAGTGGTCAGCCTCATTTCTCGAGCCGTGCGCTCAACCGAACTGCGCGCTACCTCCATCCACTTTGATGCGCCCGCCCAGCACCTGCTGGAACAGCATTCCGACGGCGTGCTGCGACTCATTGCCCATAACCCCAGACACGTTGCCGCCCAGCGCTATCGCCAATCTCTGAGCAAAGCCCAGGCAGCGCACAACCTGCCGGTCGACGGGGTGTTATTTATCGAAGTCGTGGTCGCCGATAGTTCAGAATTTGAAACCGATGTCATGGTGCGCGGTGTTCAACGCTACGGCTATCACGTGCTGGTTGCTGAAGGCACAACGGTCGCCAACACCATCGCGGCAATTGCCCTGTATCTACGAGATGCCCTGGACTGTGAAACCCACGTGTATTTCCAATGGACCGAAGCAACCCCGGTGACCAATATTCTGCGCTACCTGGTCTTTGGGGAGGGTTCGATCGCATCGGTCACCCGGGAAGTGCTCCGCGAAGCTGAACCCAATGTGCGCCACCGGCCAATCGTGCATGTCGCCTAAGCGCAAAACCTTGCGTAGAGCTGATTTCATGGCCTCAAATATGTTGTAGGATGGTTGCGATTGCGCAGTGATCCGACCATCATCGGGGAGTGCTTCGGAAGAACGGCACATGCTCAGTAGAACCGAACGGGTCAGCCCGATATAGCTGTTATAAGCGGTCTTGGAGTATTCCAAGATAAGCAGGGTGGTACCGCGTCGTCAGGCGTCCTTGCACATGTATATACACGTGACAACCAACGTCGATGCAAGGAAGGTAACTGTGTACCCTCTGGCTAGTTCCCATGATCAATGGGTTCAAAACGGTTCCACACCGTCCACCCCAAATCTGCCCGCCATTGAAGAGCTGATCTTAAAATACTGGGATGCAGACGGCACCTTCCAAGCCTCCATAGATAACCGTCCGGCAGAAGTCGACGGCGACAATAATGAGTTCGTGTTCTATGACGGCCCACCCTTTGCCAACGGCCTGCCGCACTACGGCCACCTGCTGACCAGCTACGTCAAAGACCTCGTTGCGCGCTACCAAACCCAGCAGGGTCGCCGCGTGGAGCGACGCTTCGGGTGGGACACCCACGGGCTGCCGGCCGAATTGGAAGCCATGAAACAACTCGGCATGACAGATAAAGCCGAGATTGAAGAAATGGGCATCGATAAATTCAACGACGCCTGCCGCGCCTCGGTGTTGGAATACACCCAAGAATGGCGCGAATACATCAACCGCATGGGCCGCTGGGTTGATTTCGAAAACGACTACAAAACCCTGAACCCATCCTTTATGGAATCCGTCATCTGGGCCTTCAAGACCCTGCATGAGCGTGATCTAACCTACCGGGGTTTCCGCGTGCTGCCATACTGCTGGAACGACGAAACCCCCCTATCCAACCACGAACTGCGCATGGACGACGACGTCTACAAGATGCGTCAAGACCCATCGGTCACCGTCCAGTTCAAGGTCACCGGCCTGCCAGCCAACCCAGCCCTGGTACCTGAAGGTGGTATCACCGCCGAAACCGCTGAAGCCCTGACCGGTGTTGGCGTATTGGCTTGGACGACCACCCCGTGGACGCTGCCCACCAACCTTTCGGTGGCCGCCGGTCCAGACATCGAATACGCCGTGGTGCCGGTAGTAGCCGCAGAAGTCGATTCCTTCGGCGCCGCCAAAGTCCTGCTGGCAACCGACCGGGTGCGTGCCCACGCCAAGATGCTCGGCTACGATGACGCCGATGCTGCTGTGGCCGCTATCGAAGCAACCTACACCGGTCAACAGCTGGCCGGTCTGGCTTATGAGCCGCTGTTCACTTACTTTGCTGATGCCGAAACCTACGGCACGCAAAACGCGTTCCGCATCCTGGTCGATGACTATGTCTCAACCGAAGACGGTACTGGCCTGGTTCACCAGGCTCCGGCCTATGGTGAAGAAGACCAACGAGTCAACGAAGCCCACGGCATCCCCGTGGTCCTTTCGGTTGACGAAGGTGCCAACTTTTTGCCCCTGTTTGGCGATGAGAACCTTGGTGGCGGTGTACTCAAAGACATCGCCGGCGTCCAGGTCTTTGAAGCCAACCGCACCATCATCCGTGCACTGCGCGCCCAGGGCTTGCTGTTAGGTGAACAATCCTACGAGCACTCCTACCCACACTGCTGGCGCTGCCGCACCCCGCTGATCTACCGTGCGATCACCTCCTGGTATGTCAAAGTCACCGACTTCAAAGACGACATGCTCGCGCACAACGAAGAAATCAACTGGATCCCAGGCAACGTCAAACACGGCCAGTTCGGTAAATGGTTAGAAAACGCTCGCGACTGGTCAATCTCACGCAACCGTTACTGGGGTTCGCCCATCCCGGTATGGGAATCTGATGACCCAAACTACCCGCGCATCGACGTCTATGGTTCCTTAGCTGAAATCGAAGAAGCCTTCGGTAAACTGCCCCGCAACGCCGAGGGTGAGGTCGACCTCCACCGTCCATGGATCGATGAACTGGTACGTCCAAACCCGGATGACCCAACCGGCAAATCGATGATGCGTCGCGTCGAAGACGTCCTAGATGTCTGGTTCGACTCCGGTTCGATGCCATACGCCCAGGTCCACTACCCGATGAAGAATAAGGACTGGTTCGACACCCACAACCCGGCCGACTTCATCGTTGAATACATCGGCCAGACCCGCGGCTGGTTCTACACCATGCACGTGCTGGGTACCGCACTGTTCAACCGTCCGGCCTTCAAGAACGTCATCTCTCACGGTATTGTGCTGGGCTCCGACGGCAACAAGATGTCCAAGTCCCTGCAGAACTACCCCGACGTCAACGAGGTCTTAGACCGTGACGGTTCAGATGCGATGCGCTGGTTCTTGATGGCCTCGCCCATCCTGCGCGGCGGCAACCTGATTGTCACCGAAGAAGGCATCCGCGAAGCCGCCCGCCAGGCCATCCTGCCGGCCTGGAACGTCTGGCATTTCTTTAGTCTGTATGCCAACTCGGCCACCGACGGCGGCAAACGCCCCGAAGGCTACCAGGCCTCCTTCCGGTATGAATCCACCGACCCGCTGGACCAGTACATCCTGGCCGCCACCGGCACCATGCTGCGCGATGTAAAAACCTCGCTAGATGACTACAACGTCTCCGGAGCCACCGAAGCCATCCGCGGTTACATGGAAACCATGACCAACTGGTACATCCGCCGGTCGCGTCAGCGCTTCTTCGCCGAAGACACCCAGGCCCTGGACACCCTGTACACCGTGCTGGAAGCCTTCGTGCGTGCTGCCGCCCCACTGATGCCCATGGTCGCCGAAGAAGTCTGGCGCGGACTGACCGGTGGACGCTCGGTGCATCTGACCGACTACCCGGACGCCGACCTCTTCCCATCCGGTGCCGAGGCCGAACAACTCCAAGACACCATGGAATTAGTCCGCACGATCGCCTCGTCGGCCTCCTCCTTGCGCAAGGGTGCCAACCGTCGGGTGCGCTTGCCACTGTCCGAGCTGACCGTCGTCGTGCCGGATATCCAGCGCTTCACCCAAGAATTCACCGACATTCTGGCCGATGAGCTGAACCTGAAGAACATCAAACTCGTAGACGTGGCCAACACCTCGGCCGAAGATTTCGGGATCTCCCAGCAGCTGGTCGTCGACGCTCGCGAAGCCGGCCCACGCCTGGGTCGCGACGTCCAGATCGTCATCAAGGCCTCCAAAACCGATGATTGGAAGGTCCAAGACGACGGCACCGTAGTTGCCGGTGGCATCGCGCTAGAACCCAACGAATACAACCTGTCCACGGTGGTTGAAGAAGACCCAGACAACCCGGAATCCGCCGTTGCGGTCATCCCACAGGGCTTTGTCATCCTCAACACCGCCGTTGATCAAACCCTGGCCGCCGAAGGCGCGGCACGCGATGTTATCCGTGCCGTCCAATCGGCCCGCCGCGACGCCGACCTGGACGTCTCGGACCGGATTCACACCGTGATCACCGGACCGGACGCCGTGATTAGTGCCATCAGCGCCCACGAAGGCCTGATCAGCAATGAGACCCTGTCGCTGCAGGTCGCATTCGAAGCTACCGACGCCGCCGACCCCCGCGAATCCTTCGCCGACGACGCCACCAAAGCCGTGGACGTCACCGTGCAGAAAGTCGACGCCTAATGTTTGAAACCGCAGAACAGGTTTATGAACACCTGTTATCGCGGGCTCCTGAAAATAAAATGGAGCCCCGCATGCAACCGATGTTCGACATCATGGCACTACTGGGCGACCCCCAAACCAGTGCCCCCGTCATCCACTTGACCGGCACCAACGGCAAGACGACGACGGCGCGCATCATCGAACAAGTCCTCATCGCCCACGGGCTACGCACCGGCCGCTACACCTCACCGCACTTGGTCAAGGTCACCGAGCGCATCACCCTGGACGGCGAGCCCGTTGACGACGACACCTTTGTGCGCGTGTTCAACGAGATCGCCCCGTTGATCGACATGGTGGACGCCAAACTGGTCGAGGCCGGTGAACAACAACTCACCTACTTCGAAACTGTGACCGCCCTGGGCTTTGCGATCTTCGCCGATGCCCCCGTGGATGTCATGGTGTTAGAAGTGGGCTTAGGTGGCATCACCGATGCCACCAATGTCGCCGATGCCCAGGTTTCGGTGGTCACCCCAATCTCGGTTGACCACGCCGAGCTACTCGGCGACACCCCGGGGCAGATCGCAGTGGAAAAATCAGGGATCATCAAAGACAACGGCTACCTGATCTCCGCGGCCCAAGATCCTGAAGCCGCCCAAGTGTTACTGGAAGCCGCCCGACAGAAACACGCCAACTTCAAATTCGAAAACATCGAATTCGGCGTCACCGAGCGCTCGGTGGCCGTTGGGGGACAACAGGTCTCCATCAAAGGCCTCGCCGCGGACTACAACAACCTGTTTTTACCGCTGCACGGCGCCCACCAGGTCCAAAACCTCGCGGTCGCCATCGCAGCGCTGGAAGCCTTTCTGGGAGTCGGCGACCAGCCACTACAACGCGACATCCTACAGGACGGCCTGTCAATGGTCACCAGCCCGGGACGCCTGGAACTCTTGCGCACCAACCCGTCGCTGGTCATCGACGCGGCACACAACCCGCAGGGAATCGAAGCCACCGCGACAACCATGCGCGAGACCTTCAACTTCTCATCGCTGGGCCTGGTCGTGGGCATCCTGGACGACAAAGACGCCCTGGGTATTCTCACCGCCCTATTCGATCATTTTGGTGACGACGTCGAACACCTGGCCATCACCAAATCCAACTCACCGCGAGCCATCAGCCCCGAAGAGCTCACCGAGATCGCACTGGACGCAGGCTGGGACGAAGACCAACTATTCACCACCGACTCGGTGGTGGATGCCATCGCCTGGGCAGTCCAGGGGGTTCGTGATATCGACGCACGAATTCAAGACGCCGGTCGCAGTCTGACTGCGGGCACCGGGGGAGCGGGCATCCTTGTCACCGGGTCGATCACCCTGGTCGGTCAGGTCCGTGATCTGCTGGGCCCCGAAGCCACCGCCACGGATGCCAGTGTCGAAGTCGAAGGCCACGATGACTTCAGCGACTTCTTCCCGCAAGAAGACCAGGAGGACGATGACCATGAGTAACGCAGAACAACCCGGCCGTGAATCCTGGCGCGCAGAACGCGAGACCAGATCACAACGCGAGTGGAAACCCGGTCAACAGAAAAAACAACGGTCCATTTTGGTGATGTTCGCCTCGACCGTGCTGCTGGGTGAAGCCTTCGTCATCGCATTATTCGGGCTGATGCTCTATGGCCTGAACCAAGACAACGGTGGACTCTGGATGCTGCTGGGCAGCCTGGCCTTGGCCCTCATTGCCGCGGTGACATCACGGTTTGTCAAAAAGCCCGTGGGCATCGCCGTCGGATGGATTATCCAAGGCATGCTGGTTGCCTCCGGTTTCTTTGAATCCTTTGGGTTCATTGTTGGCATCGCATTTGCTTTAGCCTGGTGGTACGCCGTGACCAAGGGCCAACAAATTGACATCGAAAACGCTCAACGAGCCAAAGAACAAGAAGCCTGGGAACAAGAACACGGTACGGAATCCGAGACCGATTAGGTATGATCGTTGAGGGTAACGCAACCGCGTGACCTGAACTAGCTGATGAATGAGGAAGTTTTATGAGCCAGCCTGAACGCACACTTGTACTCGTCAAGCCCGACGGCGTGGAACGTGGACTGACCGGTGAAATCTTGTCGCGTATTGAGCGCAAGGGCTATCAGATCACCGAACTGCTGATGCTCAACGCCACCCCTCAGTTGCTGGCTGAACACTACGAAGAACACCAGGGCAAAGAGTTCTTTGAGCCACTGGTCAACTTCATGGCCTCCGGCCCGATTGTGGCGGCCATCTTTGAAGGCGACCGCGTGATCGAAGGAATCCGCCAGCTGGCCGGTATCTCCGACCCGACCCTGGCAGACGCCGGGACCATCCGCGGCGATCTTGGACGCGACTGGGGTGAAGGCGTCCAGAAGAACCTCATTCACGCCTCCGATTCCACGCTGTCTGCAGAGCGCGAGATCGATCTCTGGTTCGGCTAAACCTCAAACGCTAATATTCAAAGGGCACCGGTATCGGTGCCCTTTGAATATTTAAGCGGGCTTTTCGGAGTCGAAGTAGCCCTGACGGTGTTCGATACCGCTTAGTCTTTGGGCCAGAAACTGAGGTTCAAAAATATTGCGCTAACTAACGAGGTCACGCTGGGATGAATCACCTGGCCAACGCATAGACACCTGTATTTGCCACAACTTATAATGCAATTACACGGTCACAACATTGTTTTTCCGAGTCCTGTCTCGTTGCGAAGCTGCGTGAAAGGACATGACCATGGTTCGCTGGATTATCAGAACGGCGATGTTCTTGGGGAGCGCCATGCTGGGCATAGTTCTTGCCTGGCTCTTGCTTGATGATTTCAGGCTCTCACTGCCAGGTTTTGTGACCGCTGTCATCGTGTTCGCGGTTGCGCAAAGTCTGCTATCACCGCTGATTGAGAAAGCGATCAAGCGCTATGCCGAAGCACTTCTGGGCGGCGTGGAGCTACTGTCAACGTTCGTTGCCCTGCTCATCGCATCGCTCTTTCCTGGTGGGCTGCAGATTTCGGAAGTTACGACCTGGGTTCTTGCAACGCTTGTGGTGTGGCTGGTGACTGCCCTGGGCACGTGGCTTCTGCCGCTCATCGTGGAGAAACAGCGGCCTGAACCTCAACCATCGGCGTAAAAAGAGGTCAATTGTCATGGAGTTTTGGTCGACAATTTGGGGCATACTCTGTGGTGTGTAACGGTCTTTGTTTTCATCGCATACCTGATGACACTCTTCTTCATCATGAGTGACCTGGTACGCGACCGGAAGCTTCACGGCTGGGTGAAAGCCCTATGGCTCGTGTTTATTATTTTCCTTCCATTTCTCACCGCACTTGTGTACCTGATCGTTCGGGGCGGCGGCATGGGTGAACGTGCAACAAAACGGGCTGACGACACCCGAGAAGTAACTACAGCGTACATCCGTGGTGTGACTGGTGGCGCAGCAGCAGATATTGCACAAGCAAAGCAACTGCTTGATGACGGTGCCAGCACTGCGGAAGAATATGCAATCTTAAAACAAAAAGCGTTGCAATCATGAACCTGTAACGAAGAGTCCGATCATTGCAACCCCTACACGCCACACCACATTGACCGATACATGAGGCGATGAGCCTACAAGCCGCGAATTGGGTTGACCACCGGATCTCGAGCCAGCAGTGCTTGGATTGAGCCGGCCTCTACAATATCCAGCAGCAAGAACTTCGTGGGTCGCATCAGTGCGATCTTTTTGGCCTCATCACCGTGCAGAATCGATTCGATACTGTGCCAGTCTGCCGCAGTAGCCTCGGTCGTGATGTTTTCGGGCATCACATCATCATCTGGAGTGGCCAGATAAAAGAAGGTATCAAACCGTTTTGGGTATCCCACCGGGGTGATCAGATTCGCCCACGGACGCATGATGTCAGGTTTGAGAGCCACCCCGGTTTCTTCTTCTACTTCGCGCAAACCGGTGCGCAGCATCATGGCAGCATTTTTGACTGACCGGCCTGGAATTGCCGAACCCAGCGAGGTTCTCTGCCAGCCGCGGGCATGTTGACGCAAGATCGGCTGTACCTCGTCACCAAAGTCAAACAGCGCATCCTCGGCGTCGGTGCGACCACCCGGAAACACCACGGCCCCGGCCGCAAAGTCCATGGTGGTTGCCCGGTGTTGGACATATACCTGCAGCTCAGAGTTCACCTGGCGCAGCATAATGATGGAAGCGGCCTGTCGGGCTGCCACATACGGGTGGGTGAGCTCCGGTCGGGGCATGGCATTGAATTTTTGAGCGTCCAATTACACGGTCCTAAAACATTGCTTCGCCAAAACGCAGCAGGATTGATCCAGCGATCACAACATATAGCAAAATGATCGTCGGCCAGGTGGCTGTTGTGATGATCATCTTCGTCCGTGGTGTGACTTTGATCAAGTCCTGCGAAACATTTCGCGCAAAGATGAGTACCGCAGCCGGGATAGTCACGGCCCATACGATCATGCAGTAGATGCACAGCGTGTTGATGACGTACACCGCCTGGGTCCACAACCACAGACAAAAGATCATGGCAAGTCCAAGCCCAATTGAGGTTGCATGCCACCACCAGTTCACAAACCGTGCCCCACCAAATATCGCCATGGCAATCGTGATGACGATCGTAAAACCTACGATGCCAATGAACTGATTCGAGAACCCAAATAAGCTGGCCTGCCAGGACTGCATGACCGTCCCGCAGGAAACCCAAACACTGATGTCACATGAGGTGACATAGTCGGGATTCATCCACAGTTGCACGCGTTCATAGGTCAACACCAACGTGGCAATCAGCCCGATAATGCCGCTTACCAGTAGCACCATCGCGGTGCCGAAACTGGAGGCGTACCAGGGTTGTTCTTCGGTGTCAGAAGAGTTGTTTAGAGCGGTATTCACGCGGCCAAGTATAGGGCCGTCAGCTGAGTGCGAGCACAGAATAACGGGTTTTGGCCAAAAGTATGTCACAATGGTGGAGACCACATCGTGCACGCACACTCGATGGGTCCTGCGGAAGCTTTATGGCTTACGGCTGCGAAGGTTGATTCCATTGTGACAATAAATATGTTGAATCCCTCGACGTAAGCTCCTGAAGTTTTTGAATCGTCTTGTATGCTTCTGCTGGCTCCGGTAATGACCGGTTCATTTTAGGCTTTTTCGTAGTGCGTATCCGCCGCTATGGCGTACGCGCAATCGGATTTGGCCTACCCGTGATGAGTGCGGATCGCGGCTAGGTCCGGGAGGCGCAGCATGCCAGCTGCCAATAAAACTCAAGAACAAACTCAATATACGCAGTCTTCACCTGTCGCGGGCACACCATTGCCCGATGATCCCACGGGGCTACTCTTTCAAGCCCCTGACTACTCGCATGTTCCCGTTCGTCGCAAGAAACCCGAACGCCAAGAAGCCCAAGAGGACCGGTCCCGTGATGACCGTCAACGCGATAACACCAAGCGCCAGCAGCGCAACAATCGCAAACAACGAGACGATCGACACGACGCCGACCAGCAGGATCGCCAGACCGATGACGACTCTGGTGACGACAATAAACGTTCGGCGCGCGGTCAACGCGATGCGGAACGCCACCGGCCCATGGACGAAGATCAGCCGGTGTCCCACCGACGTCGTCGACGTCGCCGTGGCAATGTCGATTTAGAAATGGACGGCGGTGGTGAAGGCGATCCGGAAGATACCATTACCCGGGTGCGTGCCCCACGCCAAGCCTCAACTTCTGGCCCAGATGAAGTTACCTCGCTGCGCGGTTCGACCCGCCTAGAAGCCAAGCGTCAACGTCGTCGTTCAACACGTCGCGGTCGCCAACGCAACACCGTGGTATCTGAGGCCGAATTCCTGGCCCGCCGGGAATCCGTGGAACGCAAGATGCTGGTTCGCCAACATGACACCCGCATTCAGATTGCCGTTTTAGAAGACGGAGTGTTTGCCGAACACTTTGTCTCGAACACCCAGCAGGATTCGTTGATCGGCAATGTGTACCTGGGCAAGGTACAAAACGTGCTGCCATCCATGGAAGCCGCATTCGTAGACATCGGCCGTGGCCGCAACGCGGTACTGTACGCCGGTGAAGTCAACTGGGATACCGCCCAACTGGATGGCAAGGCCAAAAAAATTGAAAACGCCTTGAAATCTGGTGACTCGGTTCTGGTGCAGGTGACCAAAGACCCGGTCGGCCACAAAGGTGCCCGCCTGACCGCACAGATCTCGCTGCCCGGCCGCTACCTGGTGTATGTGCCAGGCGGTTCGATGACCGGTATCTCCCGCAAACTGCCCGATACCGAACGCAATCGTCTCAAGGCGATCCTGAAGGAAAATCTGCCGAATAAGACCGGCGTGATTGTTCGTACCGCCGCCGAGGGCATTTCCGAAGACGAACTGCTCAACGACATCAACCGCTTGCGCAAGCAGTGGGAAGAAATCGAAGCACAGTCCAAGTCGAATAAAGTCTTAGCACCAGAACTCTTGCACTCCGAACCGGATCTAACCATCAAAGTGGTACGCGATGTGTTCAATGAAGACTTCACCAAAATGCTAGTCGAAGGCGAAGAGGTATGGGACAAGATCCAGGCCTATGTCACCTACGTGGCCCCAGATCTGGTGGATCGACTGGAACAGTGGGACCCGAAAGCATTCAATGGTGCGGACCTCTTTGGGCACTACCGCATCGATGAACAATTGCACAAGGCCCTTGATCGCAAGGTCAACCTACCATCAGGTGGGTCGTTAGTCTTTGACCGTACTGAAGCCATGACCGTGGTGGATGTCAACACCGGTAAATTCACAGGCTCCGGGGGCAACCTGGAAGAAACCGTGACCAAGAACAACTTGGAAGCAGCCGAAGAAATTGTCCGCCAGCTACGCTTGCGCGACATCGGTGGCATCATCGTGGTCGACTTCATCGACATGGTCTTGGAATCCAACCGTGACCTCGTGGTGCGTCGTCTGGTCGAATGCCTAGGCCGCGACCGCTCGCGCCACCAGGTTGCCGAAGTGACCTCACTGGGCTTGGTCCAAATGACCCGGAAACGCATGGGCACCGGATTAGTCGAAGTATTCTCACACACCTGTGAGCACTGCGTGGGTCGCGGCATCATCGTCCACGATGAGCCAGTTGAACGCGGTAAACCCTATGAGACGTCGTCATCACAGCGTCGTCGTGGGGGAGAAGCGGGCACGCGTCGTAGCCGTCGTCGTCAGACGAAAGATCAGCAGGGCGACGAGCAGCAACAACAGCCGCAGCAGCAGGATGATGGCCACCATGAAAAGGCCGAGCAGACTCGCAACGCTATGGCCTCGATCGCTGCAGCCACCACAAATAAGGACAATGGGGACGCCAAGCCGGATGCTGCTGAGACCAAGCAGCAAACTGATGACGCCCAAGAATCCTCGCAAGGATCATCGCGCCGTCGTCGCAGAAGTGACCGTGGCCGCTCGAACCGTCGCGCCGATGATACCTCACGAGACACGCAGCGTGATGAACATCATGACCAGGAAAAACCTGCCAAACAGCAGCCACAGTCAGACAACTCTGATCACTCAACTGGTTCGGATGAAGGTCAGCGCAGTTCGCGCTCATCACGCAAGCGTCGTCGTGCGGTAGCTCCGCAGGGTTCGGCAGGCCAAACTGGCGGTCAAAGCGCCAAGCAGTCTTCCTCGGCCGCTGAGCAGGCAGACGAACCCAAGACGCAGCAACAGCAGGCGCCACAGCAGCCGGGTCAGCCTCGTCAAGAGGTGACTCAGAGCCAACCGGCTGCCAAGAAGCGTCGTCGGGCCGCCTCATCGGCCACCGGCGCCACCAAGATTCAGCAGGCCACCGATGCGCCTGAACCGCAGGGTAAAACCTTTGCGGCCAGTGTGGAGGATCAGCCCAAGAAGGCTGAGAAACCTGTGAAATCATCAGCAATCCTGGGGGTTGGGGTCTCGGCGGAGGATATCTCCTCGCCAGGCACGACAGGCTGATGATCAATTTGGCTCATGAGGCGAAAAACGATAGACTACCTGTTTGGTGCTGTGAAACCTGGCAGTTGGTGTCCCATATCGGCAACTTGTCTCGTGAGCCAAGACCCTCAGGTGTTTAAACAGCTGAATACATTTTTTGATTAACGTCGAGAGAAGTGAGTCCAAATGGCATACGCGATTGTACGCGCTGGCGGACGCCAGGAAAAAGTCTCTGAAGGAGACCTGGTGGTCCTTGACCGCCAAGCAGCAGAAGTCGGCAGCTCAATTGAACTGCCAGCCCTCATGCTGGTCGATGGTGACAAGATCACCTCAGATAAAAAAGATCTGGATAAGGTCACAGTAACCGCCGAGGTGCTTGAGCACACCCGCGGGAAGAAAATTGTTATCCAGAAATACAAGAACAAGACCGGTTACAAGAAACGCCAGGGTCACCGCCAGGACCTGACCCGCGTGAAGATTACCGAAATCAAGTAAACTAGTTTTCGGATCAACTCGTAAAGGATTTAACTCATGGCAACAAAAAAAGGTGCTAGTTCCACACGTAACGGTCGTGACTCAAACCCACAGTATCTTGGGATCAAACGTTTCGGTGGCCAGGTCGTCAACGCAGGCGAAATTCTCGTTCGCCAGCGCGGTACCAAATACCACCCAGGCCGTAACGTCGGTGTCGGCAAAGACTACACCCTGTTCGCACTCGAAGGTGGTGCCGTTGAATTCGGTAGCCGCCGCGGTCGCAAAGTTGTGAACATCGTCCCGGCTGAAGCCTAAGACGAAAACCGCTTTATAACGCTCCAGCGGGGGCGGACCGTCCCTGGTCCGCCCCCGCTTTGAGTTTTCACCACAGCATTGCCCGGAGGAACCCAATTGTCACAATTCATTGATCGTGTGACCGTGCACGCCACCGCAGGAAACGGTGGACACGGTGAAACCTCCGTGCGCCGCGAAAAGTTCAAACCCCTCGGTGGACCCGACGGTGGCAACGGTGGCCACGGTGGCAACATCATTCTGGTTGCCGACCCCGACGTCACTACACTGTTGGACTATCACCACCAACCACACCGCAAAGCCACCAATGGTGAACCCGGGCGTGGCGATCTGCAACACGGCAAAAACGGTGAAAACCTCTACATGCCGGTCCCCGTAGGTACCGTCATCAAAGACACCGACGGCAACATCTTGCACGACATGGTCACTGCAGGCGAAGAAGTCATTATCGCCGAAGGTGGGACCGGGGGAGCAGGCAACGCCGCACTGGCCTCACCCAAACGCAAAGCTCCCGGCTTTGCTCTGCTGGGCATTCCCGGCGAAGAACGCAGCTTCGTCCTGGAACTCAAAACCGTGGCAGACATTGCTCTGGTGGGCTTCCCCTCGGCCGGAAAGTCATCGCTGATTGCCGCCATCTCGGCTGCACGACCAAAGATCGCTGACTATCCCTTCACAACCCTGGTGCCGAACCTTGGGGTCGTGGATGCCGGTGGTATCCGCTTCACCGTGGCTGATGTGCCCGGCCTGATTCCTGGTGCCTCGGAAGGCAAAGGGCTCGGGCTGGAGTTCTTGCGCCACGTAGAACGCACCCACGCGCTGGTCCATGTACTGGATGCCGGAACACTCGAATCGGATCGCGACCCGATCTCCGACTACGACGCGTTAGAAAAAGAACTCTCCGCCTATGCGGTAGAACCCATCCTGACCGAAGCCGGCGAACAACTCATTGCCCTCAATGAACGCCCGCAACTGGTGGCCATCAACAAGACGGACCTACCCGATGGTCAAGCCATGGCCGATATGACCCGTGCCGAACTGGAATCACGCGGCCTGCGCGTCTTTGAAATCTCAGCGGTCAGCCGTAAAGGTTTGGACGAACTGAAATACGCGATGGCGCAACTGGTTACCGAAGCGCGTGAACAGCTCGCCGAGGCAGTCGCAGCTCAAGAGGATCTACCACAGACCATTACGATTGAACCGGCCCGCCGACGCCGCGGCCGTCCAAAAGAATTCAGCCTCACCGAAGAAGAACGCAGCCTAAAACCGCTGTTTCGGATTCGCGGTGACAAACCCGAACGCTGGGTCGCCCAAACCAACTTCGATAACGACGAAGCCGTTGGGTACCTGGCAGATCGGCTCGAACGTCTTGGTATCGAAAAGGCCCTATTTGAAGCTGGTGCCCGCCCCGGTGATGCCGTAGTAATCGGCGATGATGAGTCCGGTGTGGTCTTTGACTGGGAACCCACCATGACCACCGGTGCCGAACACCTCACCGGCCCACGCGGCGCCGACCCGCGGTTGGAAGGTCGCCAGCGACCGACCCGCGAAGAAAAACGCCAAGACTACGCCGACCGGAAAGCCGCTCGGGCTGCAACACGAGCCGAAATGGAACAAGAACGCCGTTCCGGGTTGTGGACCGACTACGACTCCGACAACGAATAGACCACCTCAAGAAAGCACCTTGTGTCCACCCCAAACCTGTCTACCCCCAATCCGGTTACTGATCGCACCAAATTGCGCGATGCCCGACGCATCGTCGTCAAAATTGGGTCCTCATCGCTCACAGACGGTCAAGGCGGTGTTTCAGTCCCGGCGATCGACGCGCTAACTCGCGTGGTCGGACAGCTGTATCACGACGGCGCACAGGTGGTGTTGGTCTCCTCAGGTGCCATCGCCGCTGGTTTTCGACCACTGGGACTCGACAAACGCCCCAAAGACCTGGCCACCCAGCAGGCTGCTGCCGCCGTGGGACAAAGTCGCCTGATGGCCCAGTACACCGAATCGTTCTGGAAACACTCGATCAGTGTCGCCCAGGTGCTGCTGACCGCAGAAGACCTCATGCGTCGCACCCAGTACAACAACGCTTTTCGATCACTCAACCGCCTCTTGAACCTCGGAGTGCTGCCCGTCGTCAACGAAAATGACGCCGTGGCCACCCACGAAATCCGGTTTGGCGATAACGACCGGCTGGCATCGCTGGTGGCCGCCGTCATCAAAGCCGATGTGTTATTCATGCTCTCGGATGTGGACGCCCTCTATGACGGGCCACCAACCCAGCCTGGCGCCCGCCGAATTGCCAATGTCTCGGCAGAAGCCAACCTGGCCCACATTTCAGTGGGCGATTCCGGCTCGTCAATCGGCACCGGCGGCATGGTCACCAAACTCCAGGCCGCCTCGATCGCCACGGATGCTGGCATCCCAACGTTTTTGACCTCGGCCGAAAACGCTCAGGCCGCCATCGATGGCGAAGATATTGGCACCTGGTTCGCCTCCCGAGGGGAACGGAAATCCGCACGCAATGCGTGGCTGGAACACATGGCCATCTCGCGCGGCAGCATCATGATCGATGACGGCGCAGTCGAAGCTATCACCGTGCGTCGTCGTTCCTTGCTGCCCGCAGGCCTGATTGGTGTTTCTGGCACCTTTGAAGCCGGCGACGTCGTAGAAATCACCAACAGTCAAGGCACCGTGATCGCCCGCGGACTGACCAACTACTCAGTGACCGAACTGCCCGCCATGGTCGGTAAATCGACTCGACAATTGCGCGATGAACTCGGCCCGGAGTATGACCGGGTGGTTATCCACACCGATGATACGGTCATCGTGAAGCAGACAACACTGACCAGTTAA
Source organism: Enteractinococcus helveticum (assembly GCF_001657475.1). Lineage (GTDB taxonomy): Bacteria > Actinomycetota > Actinomycetes > Actinomycetales > Micrococcaceae > Yaniella > Yaniella helvetica. The sequence continues at coordinate 223,592 of NZ_LXEY01000021.1, read as the reverse complement.
CACACCGGCTAGAATCAAACTATGACCGCTCAACTAGATTCCGTGACCCAACAGATCGCAGCGATCACCCAGGCGGGTCGCAAAGCACAAAAAGCGTTGGCCGGTGCTTCGCGCGCCGAGAAAGACGCTGCCTTGCACGCCATGGCCGCTGCCATTGACACCAACCGTGACAAAATTTTGGCAGCCAACGCCACCGATCTGGAACGTGGCAAGGCCGATAATATTGCCGCCGCATTGCTTGACCGTCTGGCGCTGACTGATGACCGCATTGACGGGCTGGTCTCTGCCCTTGGCGAGCTGGCTGCCCTGCCGGATCCGATTGGCAATATGGTACGTGGCAATAACCTGCCCAACGGCATCCGTTTGCAGCAGGTGCGTGTGCCGCTGGGCGTGGTTGGCGCGATCTATGAGGCCCGTCCCAACGTGACCGTGGATATCGCCGGTATCGGCATTAAATCAGGTAACGCGGTAATTCTTCGTGGTGGTTCGGCTGCTGAAACTACCAACGGCGTCACTATTTCCATCTTGCGTGGGGCACTGCAAGACCAAGGATTACCTGCTGATCTGATCCAGGGTATCGATGAGCTTGGTCGTGAAGGCGCCAATGCACTGATGACCTATCGCGGGGGAGTCGATGTCTTGATTCCACGTGGTGGCCCGGGCCTGATTCGTGCGGTGGTAGAAAACGCGGCCGTACCGGTCATTGAAACCGGAGCTGGCGTTGGCCACGTTTTTGTTGATGCATCCGCGGATCCGAAAAAAGCCGTGGACATTGTGTTCAACTCCAAAACCCACCGTCCGTCGGTCTGTAACGCTGCCGAAACCGTGCTGATCCACAAGGACGCTCAGGACACCGGCGTCAAAGTGCTCACCGCTCTGCAAGAAGCAGGAGTCGTGCTGCACGTGGATCCCACGGCTGCGACCTGGGTTGCCGACGCGGTTGCGGCGACGGAAGAAGACTGGTCCACCGAGTGGCTGGACATGGTGATGTCCGTGAAGATCGTCAACGACATTGACGAGGCACTCGAACACGTTGAAACCTATACGACCGGCCACACCGAAGTCATTGTGACCGAAAACGTATCCAATGCCGATCGCTATACTGCTGAAGTCGATGCAGCCGTGGTCATGATCAACGCCTCATCCCGATTTACCGACGGAGGCCAGTTTGGTTTGGGTGCTGAAATCGGCATTTCAACCCAAAAATTGCACGCTCGCGGACCGATGGGGTTAGAAGAATTGACCTCAACCAAATGGATTCTGCGTGGCGACGGTCAAATCCGGCATTAACCGGCGACACCGTGACCATTCGGCCACAAAAATTCGGTAAGCTCATCTACTAGCAACATTGACACATACAGGAGTACTAATCCATGGAACTGTTCCTCGCAGCAGCAGAAGAAGCTGTCGTTAACGAACTCGCCGTTCACCCGATGGTTTACGGCATCGCGATCTTTGCCGCGCTGATGTTCTTGCTGCTGGCCATCATGTCGCTGCGTTCGGTTGCACTGCGCCCAGACACTCCGGCTTCTACCGACGTCGCACAGCCAACTCAGGGCTCCACCACCGCAAAGCGCTAAACAACTGACTGTGACGCAAACTCCGCAAACGCCCCCTGCCCGCCGAACCCGACTGGGCATTATGGGTGGTACTTTTGATCCCATTCACCACGGGCACCTGGTGGCAGCCAGTGAAGTGGCCGCAGAGTTTGATCTGGACGAAGTTGTATTCGTCCCGACCGGCCAACCATGGCAAAAAACGGAGCGGGACGTCTCCCCAGCAGAACACCGCTATTTGATGACCGTGATTGCCACGGCATCAAATCCGCGGTTCTCTGTGTCTCGGGTCGATATTGATCGACCCGGTCAGACCTATACAGCCGATACGCTGGACGATATCCAGGAATTACGTCCAGATGCGGATCTGTTCTTCATCACCGGGGCCGATGCCATGGGGCAAATCATGACGTGGAAAAACGTCGAACAGCTCTGGGGCAAGGCACACTTTGTTGGTGTCTCACGGCCAGGCCATGAATTAACCGACTATGGGTTGTCAGAAGAAGTCTCGCTGATGCAAATCCCCGCGATGGCGATCTCATCGACCGACTGCCGCGAACGTGTGGCAGAAGGCAAACCCGTGTGGTATTTGGTCCCCGACGGGGTGGTGCAATACATCGGAAAGTATGGTCTTTATATAGACCATAATGGCAACATGCAACAACCAACAGTGGAACGTCAGGCGACCGTATCTTTGAACAATCGACCGGAGGAAACCGATGAGTAAATCTTATCCCTCCCGCCGAGAGCTGCGCTTACAACGCGAACGTGAAGAACGTGCAAAACTGCGCGACGAGGAAGCGCAGCGCTGGGCTACCGAACTCGAACAACGAGTGGCAAGCTCAGCCCAAGACGAGCCCACAGAGCAGGTTGAAGACCAGGAAGCTGATATTGACGACACGGCCTCCCTGGGGCGTCGTGCATCGGGCCGTCCGGTTGATGCTCCCGCCGACGTCGATGAAGCCGCAGTCGATGCTCCCGCGGGCACCCGCCGTCGCCGACGCGTTGATTCTGAAGTCACTTCCACCGGCATGATTCCGATTATCAGCAAGCCTCGCGCAGATAAGGCTGCTGAACGGCCGGTATCGCGTCGTGAAAAACGTGAAATTGAAGCCCGTCGAGCAGCCGAGCGTCGTGCTGAAATCGCTCGCTTAGAGCGCGAACAAGAAAAATCGGATCCAAAGCCAGCTCGTCGTGCGACCGCACCACAGACGACGCCAATTTCGATTCCTCCGATCACGGTGCCTGCCGTGCCGCAGCAAACAACAGCTGAGCCTGACAGTGCACCGGACGAGGACGTCGATGTGACCATGGGGGATTCCTTCACGGAATCTGCCGTCGAAATTACCGACATGTCCGGTTTGGACACCATCGAAATTCGGCGTGCAGGGCTGCGGGCCGAGACCGAACGGTTGACCCAAGAAATTTTGGAAATGGGTCAAGCCAATCCAAATGTCATTGATCCGGCCATGTTGCGGCGTCAAAAAGAACTCGCTGAGAAATCGAAAGAGCTGCAGGATCTTGAGACCGCCGCTATTGCGATCATCGAGGAATCCGAGCAGCCCACTGCAGACGATGACGAGGCATCCAGCGACGATGGCACGCAGGACCCTGGTCAGGCAGAACTGGTCATTACCACGACCGATGCCCAGCCTATTGAGCCCGAGCCCGAGCCAGAAGATCTCAAAGACGAAGGCACCGAAGCTGATGAGGTCGTCGAAGAGACGATAGCTCAAACTCAGCAACCGGCAGTTGAAATACAAGACGAACCGTCGTCACCGGATACACCGAAAGCGACGCGTCGGCGCACTCGCCGTGCCCAATCACCACCGATGATTACCGGTCCATTTGATGTGGACCAACATGCGGCCGATAAGCCTGCACCGGTACCTTCGGCCGAATTGCTCGGAGGGCTACAGCGCCCAGCCAAGCAAAGTTCGGGTGAACCGGTCGATGCCACTGAAGCACACGGCCTGGATTCTCTCGATGATAAAGTTTTCGAAGCGCCAGAACGCCGGATGGTTCTGTCGTCAGCCATTGTTTTTGCCATCGGCATCATTGCCCTGATCACAGCCATCATTCTGCTGATTCGCTAAACTTAGAAGGAGTTTCGTGGCAGTTCCCGAACCAACCCTGGACGCGTTGCACATCGCAGCTAAAGCAGCAGCAACTCGACAGGCTGAAAATATCGCAGCAGTAGATGTTGCTGATCGCCTCGGTATCACCGATGCATTTTTCTTCGCATCCGCTCCTACAGAGCGACAAGTGAAATCCATTATTGACGAGATTGAAGACCAGTTACGCGAACAGCTCCAGCTGAAGCCCTCGCGTCGCGAGGGTGAATCGGAAAACCGTTGGGTACTGTTGGATTATGGGCACTTCGTGGTTCACGTTCAACATGACGAAGAACGCGAAAACTATGCACTGGACCGTCTTTGGTCTGATGCTCCACAGATCGATCTGCCAGAGACTGATTAGCCAAGACTTCTGACATGAGATAGGTGAACCTTCGACATGAAGACTCTCGTCTTTTTTCGACACGGTGAAACTGACTGGAATGCTCAAGGGCGTTTTCAAGGTCAACAAGATGTTCCGATGAACGACACTGGACGAGATCAGTCGAGGGCCGCCGCCCGTCGGTGGGGGCACACCGAATTTGATGCAGCGATTGTGTCACCCCTGCTCCGCGCCGTCGAAACTGCCCAGATTATGTTTCGCGACCGTGCACTTGATTTTGTCATCGACGAAGATCTGAAAGAGACTCATGGCGGACAGTGGGAAGGGCTGCTGTACACCGATATCGCGGAGCGCTGGCCGGACGAACATGCCGCATTTCGTTTGCCCAATATCGATGCCGGACCCGTCGGGGGAGAAACCCCACGTGAATCGGGAACCCGTACCGCCCAGGCTGTCATGGAAGCCCTGGATACCGCAGATGTGCTGCTGGTTATTGCTCACGGCAACGCACTTCGTGCTGCCGCGCACCTGTTGACCGGACACGACGATGAGGACTATGCCAGCGTGCCTCGACTGGCCAACTGCAATGCACACGTTTTGCAATCGAACTCGGGCGCTTTCGGGTCATTTACCCTGACGCAAACCAGTGTTTAACATCACGTGCAAAATCTGACATGCGGAATTTGTTTTCAAAACAAAGCTATGTATACTAATACATGTTGCCCAGCGAGGTAACAAGAAAAACTTGATAAGGGGCTTTGGCGCAGTTGGTAGCGCGCTTCCGTGGCACGGAAGAGGTCAGGGGTTCGAATCCCCTAAGCTCCACAAATCTTATACCTGCTAGATCTCTCGAAAGAGGATGACGCGGGCTAGTGCGAGGGCGGCGAAGGACTCCGAGAGTTCTATCGTCGCTTTTTTGTTTGCGCTGATCTGGATGCCGACGGCCATGAGTTGCTCGGCGACACCGACAGGCACAGCGGGTGCAGGTCTTACACTTGGACGCTCGCCCAGAATACACCTAGTAGGCGTAGTGCACGCCTTGCTTGTCTGTGTGGCATACCTTACTCTTCAATCAACGCTGCGTTGAGGGAGAGGTCGCCATGGCCGATGTTCGTCGTGAAGTTCGCTCGTCCGGAGAGGGCTGGACGGAAACGCTGTTGTGGTATGCAGTGGCGGTTCGCGAAATGCAATCACGTCCTCTCACCGATGCTACGAGTTGGTGGTTCTTCGCGGCGATCCACGGCACCCACCCGCAGGTGTGGGACGAGTTCGGAGTCGTCGATGCGGATGCGCCGAGGCCTCCTGCAACGGTCCAGCAGCGTCTCTGGAACCAATGCCAGCATCAGAGCTGGTACTTTCTGCCCTGGCACCGGGGATATCTCGTCTCGTTCGAACGGATCGCACGTGCTGCTATCATCGCGGCAGGTGGCCCCGAAGACTGGGCCGTTCCCTACTGGAACTACAGTGACCCCGCACGACCCGACGCCCGGACTCTTCCGTCAGCCTTCTCAGAACCGACGCTCCCTGACGGGTCCCCGAACCCGCTGAACATCGAACGCCGCTACGGTAGCGGCGAGATGCCGATCGTCATCGACGAGCGAATGGTCTCACTCTCTGCCCTTACCGACACCGCATTCGCAGGTGGCACTAACGATATCCCGCCCGGCTTCGGCGGCCCGCGCACACTGTTCCACCACGGCACTGAGGGGCCCTCCACGAACGGCAGCCTGGAAGCGCTGCCGCACAATGTGCTGCACACCGCGCTCGGGGGCAGTGCGCCAGGACAGGATCCGAACGACTGGCGCAATCTGGGTCTCATGACCATGCCGATCACCGCCGCACTCGACCCGATCTTCTGGCTACATCACGCCAACATCGACCGCCTGTGGGAGCTCTGGCGGCAGACCAACACCGATAGTGACGACCCCGGCTGGCTCGAAGGTCCCGCTGACCGCTCGTTCGTCGTGCCGACCTGGGAAGGCGGCGATTGGGTGTTCACCGCGCAAGAGGTCCTCGATACCGTCGCACTCGGCTACGTCTATGACGCTCTTCCGGGTGCGGAGCCGGAGGAGCGGGTGGCCTCGGCCGACGAGACACCGGCACCGGTTGATGTTCGCCCCGCGCCGGAAGCAGCGCGCGTCACCGCCCGCAGCAGAGGAGTCATCATGAAATCAGAAGGCAAGCCAGAACTCGTCGGGGCCAGCGACACCCATGTGGTCGTGCACGGCCAGACCGACACACCAGTGCAGCTCGACGGGTCTCGCATGCGATCGCTCAGTCGTACCGCGGCTCGCAGGTCGGAGGCGACCCCCACGATACCCCCACGCGTGTTCCTCAAGCTCGAAGGAATTCGAAGTGCAAGTGACGCCGCAATCTACCACGTCTACGTTGATGTGCCGGAGAACGAAGAACCTGAGGATCACCCCGAGCGCCTCGCCGGTGTCGTTTCCCTGTTCGGGGTCTCTGAAGCAAGCGACCCCGAGGGAACACATTCCGGCAGCGGCATCAGTCAGGTGCTCGAGATCAGTGACATCGTCGACGTCGGTGCCCTGGGTGCGGAGGCGCTTACGCTCGATGTGCGTTTCGTCCCGGCGAATGAGACCGTTGCCCGGGCGGAATTCTCGGTCGGCCGGGTCAGTATTTACGTGATCGAGTAATCATGTCCAAGATGCGTCTCCGATTGCGAGCCGTGCTGGCTACCGCTTGGAGTGCGCCTGCGCCTACGCTGATCCTCCTGGCAATCGTTGGCTGGTGGCTCTTTATCGGGTGGCACCCAGGAGCCCACGGTGCTCTCGAGACTGGCGTGACCGACGGGCAGGTGTTGTTCACACCATCGGCGGAGCAGGCTCATGCGGGGCAGAACGGACACGGCTCTACCTTCTCAGCGGCAGTGATCCTGCCCGCTGTCGGAATGTGGCTCGCGATGATCCTCGCCATGTCACCGCCCATGCTTATCAGAGAGGTCGGCACGTTGTGGCGCACGAGTCTGCGCCGAAATCGTACGGTGAGAGTACTGCTGTTCCTATTTGGCTACTCGCTCGTCTGGGCACTTGCGGGCCTCCTCGCCGTACCGCTGAACTTGGCGACCACGGGAAACATCGCGCTCATCGGTTGCATGGCGATTGCGGTGCTTGTGTGGCAGTTCAGTTCGCCTCGCCTGCGCCTGCTAAGACGATGCCATCGCACCCCGGCGCTGCGGGCGTTCGGCATCGATGCCTCCCGCGAATCCCTACGCTACGGGCTCGGATCAGGCGCACTTTGCGTCGGGCTGTGCGGCCCGGCCATGGTGCTGGTGCTCCTGACTGGACAGTTCCACGTCTTCACCATGGCGGTGGCGGCGACCATTCTCACGATCGAACGTTATCACCCCATTGCGCGCAGACGCAGATCGTTGCTGACCCGACGGTGGGGTAGTGCCCCTGGATACCGAAGCTTTACCCCCATTGTCCGATAAAACGAACTAGAGTAAACCTCACAGGCCACGCTTGTTGAGCCTCACCCTAAGGAGATCAGCCATGACAACGCAGTCACACCCTCTGATCAGCGCACTTTCAGCAGTGCTCACCGATGCCAGCGAGCGCGAACGAGTGCCGGCAGACGAGATCGCGATTCACAGTGTGGAGGCCGTCGACTGGCCCGACTCCTGCCTCGGCGTCCCGTCTGACGGCGAAGCCTGCTCCGACGTCGTCACCCCTGGGTTCCGGGTGCGGCTCGCACGCGGAGCCACCTATCACACTGATCGCTTGGGAAATGTGCGTCGCGCCCGCCGCAAGGTGCACGATGACACCGAGATCCGGCTCAGTTACACGGTGTCGGGAGGCATCGGCGGGTGGTCAACGACCTTCGAAACCGATAGTTACAGGCTTAGCGAGGCCGACGATGAGAAGCTGCGGCAGCTCATCACCCAGGCAGACTTCTTCAACGTGCCAAACGTCGAACCCACCACGGTGATTTTTGACGGCTTCACGCGCCGACTCAAGATCTCGGTGGGCCGGCGCCAATACGAGGTCATTCGTGGCGACGGCATCGATGCTGAGGACTCCGCGGCTTTTCATGCACTCGTTGCCTGGGTTGAAGAGCGCACGCCGCCGATCTTCGGTCAGTCACGCACGACGATCGACTGAGGTGGGGAGATAAGCAACTGCTTCCGCCACGAGAGGCAATGTGAATGTGCGAAGGCTGGTTTTGGCTGCATCGTCATCGGTCGTGCTTCTACTGCCTCGTGCCCTCGTTGACTGTCGTCAAGTGGTGGGCACCGGTTCTGGTCAGTAGTCCCGGCGCGATCATGCGACCAATTGATACCAGGAGTAGATCGACAGCTTTGCCAGCCACTTGTAACCCCTTGCCCAACATACTGCGGGGTCGGAATCGATGAGGCGTCATCCCTATCACATCCAACGGTCCAGCCTTCATGTCGCACTCGTGGTTTCGCGTTGAAAATGTGTCAGGCACGGCATGAACCGCGTGCTGGATATCTAGCATGTGGGCTTATTGTTGGGCGCTGGGTAACGGAGTACATTTATTTGTATCGAAGGTCTATTCCGAGGACGAGATCAGAGGCGATGACGATGCGTTCGTTGGAGACTGACTACCTTGTCGTAGGCGCGGGCGCGACCGGCATGGCTTTCACGGATGCTCTGATTGACCACGCGGATGTCCATGTCACGATGGTCGATCGTCGTTATGGGCCCGGCGGTCACTGGCAAGATACCTACCCTTTCGTACAGCTTCACCAGGCATCGCAGTTCTACGGGGTTGCCTCGACGTTGCTCGGTACCGGTGCGGTGCAACAGCACGGTCCTGAGGCGGGACTTCACGAACGTGCGCGACGCTCCGAGATCCTCCACTACTACGACCAGCTGCTGTATCATCGCTTCGAAGATTCAGGACGTGTCAAGTTTCTTGGAGCAAGCCAATACCATGACGACGGCGCCTCCCACTACGTCACATCCCGGGTATCAGGCGAAACGACCCTGATCAACGTACGACGACGTATTGTCGATGCAACCTATCTGGCCCCAACCATCCCCGTGACGACGCCCCCGCCCTTCGGAATTGCTGACAGCACCCGAGTTGTTCCCATCAATGCGCTGACGAACTTAGATGAGACGCCCAGAAACTACGTCATTGTTGGATCTGGCAAGACCGGCACCGATGCGATCATCTGGCTGCTGAACCATGGTGTTGAGCCAGACCGGATCATGTGGGTACGACCACGAGAACCATGGATGCTGAATCGTGCCGTCGTCCAGCCGGACCCGGTCGTGGCATTCGGACTTGCAGCTGACACTATGGAGGCGGCTGCTGGAGCCGAGTCGGTCGAGGACATGTTCTTACGCCTCGAAGCAGCCGGGGTGATGCTTCGGATTGATACTGCCCGTACTCCGACGATGGCAAAGACCCCAACGCTGGGCACTTGGGAGCTGGATTTGCTGCGCAGCATCGAACATGTGGTCCACCTTGGACACATCAAGTATATGACCGACGACCGGATCGTCCTGCAAGACGGTGCGGTTGCCATGCCCCCAGACGCCCTGGTCGTACACAGTGCTGCCTCCGGACTGCAGTACCCGCCTGTGGTCCCTATCTGGGGTGATGACAAAATTCGGTGCCAGACGATCCGGGCCGGCTTTCCCTGCTTTTGCGCTGCACTGGCCGGTTACGTTGAGGCAACCCGTGACGACGATCGGGAACGCAATCGGCTGTGTCCACCCAATAGGCTTCCCAACAACCCGTTCGACTGGACCCAGACGCAGGTCCGAGGAATCCAGGCCACACGCGCGTTCAATTCGGAACCAGACATCGCTGCGTGGGCCAATAGCTGTGCACTCAACCCTGCCCGCATTGATCCGGGCCGACGTGATGAACCTGCGGTTCGCTCCGCAGTGGATCGGCTGGGAGCCGTGGCCGAGCAGGGACTTGCACGGATGGCCGAGCTGGCCGAAGGCGTCTAGCTGTTGAGCGATCCAGTCGGACTGTTGTTTGTGCGACATCACGTGTCACTGCTCGTAGGAGGTGCGTGTATTCCACTACGCGGCGGACTCTCTGGGCGCGACACGATACGGATGATCACGCCCATCACGAGCCCCAGGAGGATCGCTGGCCCATGCTCATTGCCAAGCACCGTGAGCACCGCGCCGATCACTATGAGGGCAGCTAGGCCCAGTATGGAAGTGAGGCGGGGCGAAAATCCGATGACAGCCGTGCCCGCGAGCAGTGCGAGAGTGGCCATCGAGTTACCAGCGCCGGGGTGATTGAGCTGCAGCAGCATGCTGCCTATCCCGCCGACGATGAACAGCGGTACCGCCAACGTGCCGGGGAGCACGCGGCCGACGATGAGTAAAGTAACCGCAAGGACCGACAGATTACTCAGCGTTCCGGCCAGGCCGCCGTCCTGCAGAACATTGGCTGTCACAAGCCGCCACCACTGGCCGTGTTGAACGATGTCATCATTGCGCATGCCGAGCTCAAGAAGCTGCGGGAACGCGAGCTGGAGAAGTGCTGGGACAGCCACGATGAGCCAGAGAATCAGCGCCCACCAGGTGAAGCGTACCGGCGGGCTGTTGGGTTCACGCTTCAAAGTGGCGGCGGCGATCGCTACCCATCCCGCCGCGAATGCTGCCCACAGTACGAAGGACTCGATCACCGGACTCATCTCCAAACCTCCGGTCGTCGTTGATCTACTCGAAGGGGCGTCACTCCAGGCATTGCGGGTTCGCCTCGGATGTCTTTGAGACGGTATGGTCGCGTGCCCGTTTAGTGTTGCAAGTCCACGTCGACAGGTGTGAAGGCAGGCGATATTTCTGGGCGAAAGATACCAATCGATCCGGACGGCACTTCATTCCACACGTGGGTACTCCAGTGCAACTCAAGTGGCTCGGATACGACAAGCTGTGCGTTATCGGGCAGAGTATCCGCGCCACCGTCGACAGTATGGAGCATGGTGGGCCCATAGGAATGGTAGAGAGTCGGAGCAGAAGCGCCCTTCACATCGGGGCTTACCCACCGCAGCACGACCAGTTGATCGCCATCAGATGCACACATCGTGGCACGAAAAGGTGCGGCAATATTATGTTCGTTGCGGGCGCGTTCGACTCGCTCTACCATTCGTGTCATAGCTTGTAGCGGGTCATGTGCCAGGCCATAGGTCAGGGCCAGGTAGAAACACACCTCGGTGTCTGCATTGCCAAGGATTGAGGGGTACAGTTTGGGATCGACATCGAATGTCAGTTCTCGTTTTAGTTCAGGGAAATTGGGTATCTCGCCGTTGTGTTGGAACATCCATCCGTCGTGGATGAAAGGATGGCAGTTCTGTTCAGCAATCGTCTGACCCGGTGCCGCTCGGACATGGGCGAGAAAACATCCTGCTTCGATCTGCGCGGCAAGATGCCGAAGGTTGAGGCTGTCCCAGGCTGGTCCGATTTGGCGGTATTGTCCGAGGGTTCCAGCGCGCCCTGCCCACGCTATGCCGTACCCGTCGCCATTCGTTGGGAAAGCATTATCGAGGAAGAGGGCTGCAAGCGGGTCACCGGGCAGGAATAGCTGTCGGGCATGCAGACTCTGATCGATGAGCGAGTGGTTCGGGCGCACCAGCACATCCTCCAGCGGTATCGATGAGCCGAGATAAGCAAGCCAACGACACATCCGGGCCTCATTTCCTTGCTGAACCAGCGGTTGCCGTTGTTTTGAGTGTACGACTTTCCCTACCTGCCCGCATCACACTGACCTCTGATACATGCTCCTCGGCTGGTTGGCTGCAGTGAAAAGTTGGGCCTACAGACTTGGCATGGACGGTGATAATGTGCATATCAAGCTCGCGTTCCGCAATGGTTGAGAGGAGTGGGCGTGGCTCAACGATTCAAGGTTGGTGACCATGTGACCTGGAATTCCGAGGCCGGGCAAGTTTCAGGCACCGTGACCAAGGTACACACTGAAGATTTCGACTATAAGGGCCACACTCGGCGCGCTTCAGACGATGAGCCTCAATACGAGATCAAAAGTGATAAGACCGAACATATCGCGGCACATAAGGGCAGTGCGTTAAGAAAAACCGGCCAGTGATACATTCGCTCATCGCCACCGCTTCGGGCGATCCACTCATGGGGACGCTCGTGGCCGGTGCCTGGGGGCTATTAGCTGGTGGAGCGCTCGTGATCGGTGCGACCATCGCGTGGTTTGTTCAGGTGCCCGCTCGAGTTGTGGCCGCAGTGATGGCTTTCGGTGCTGGGGTATTGATCTCTGCTTTGGCATTCGACCTCGTTCAGGAGGCTGCCGAAAGTGCCGGTGTCGCACCGGTCGTAGGCGGTTTTGCTGTTGGTGCGGTTACTTACATGCTCGCCAATAAGCTACTGGACAGGTTCGGCGCACGGCACCGTAAACGGTCCCAGGACCAACAGCCTACAGAGAGTGACCAGTCGGGTAGTGGTCGGGCGATCGCCGTCGGTGCGCTGCTGGATGGTGTACCAGAGTCCGTGGTCTTAGGTGCGAGTCTGCTCGGCGGCAGTGGGGTGAGCACAGCCGTGGTTGCGGCGGTGTTTATTTCTAACCTGCCCGAGGGGCTGTCGAGTGCTGCCGGGATGAAACAAGCCGATCGCAGTGCCCGGTACGTATTTGGGGTCTGGAGCAGTATCGCGGTGGCCAGCGCTCTGGCGGCTGCGATGGGTTATCTGCTGCTGGGTGATGCTTCGGCCCAGACCGTGGCAGTTATCACCGCTTTCGCTGCCGGTGCGATCCTGACGATGCTGTCCGATACGATGATCCCGGAAGCCTTCGAACGGACCCACGCCTGGACCGGTCTAATCGCTTCGGCAGGGTTTTTGCTGGCCTTTACTATCAGTCAGCTCGGTGACTGATGTGGGGGAGCAATCTTCACGAGACCACATGTTGACGTTCTGCACATAGTTGGAGTCAGCGTTGGTTCGTATTCGTTAGACAATGTCTTGCTAGAGCAAAAAAGACCACCACACTGGTGGCTGATAACCAAAAGACTATGCCAGTGGGAAGATCGCTGCACCAAGAACGCTACTGCAGCAAACATTGTCACCGTTGGAGCCCCAGACTAGGTACGCCAGCTCATATATGTGAGACATTTCGAGTGGGTCCGGCGTAGAATTTACGGTGCGAACATGGCTCGACAGTAGGGGACACCGTGATGCTTAAACCAACCGGTCAGCTTGTATCGACCACGGACGGATACGACCTTGTGATCACCCGGAAGCTGCCCATCGCCGTCGAGCATGCCTGGGATTACGTCACCGAATCCCAGTTCACGGAGCGATGGATTGGCCCCTGGGACGGTATCGGATCTGTGGGGGAGACCATTAAACTGTATCTGGGATTTGAGGAAGGAAAGCCCGGGTTCAAAGTCGAAATCCTCGAGTGCCATGCTCCTGAACATTTTCGGGTCAAAACCTTAGACGAGCACCTGCCCTGGGACTTATCAATCGAGCTGACCGAGAGCAACGAACACGCCGAGTTACGTTTTACGATGCATGATGCTAACCCATCAATAATCGGCGAAATTGGGCCCGGTTGGGAATACTATCTCGATCAGCTCTGTGCCGTCATTGACGGCGATCCTGTCCCAGACTTCGACGATTACTTCCCGGCGTTGCGTTCTTACTACGAAGACCAACGCGTCGAATAATCCAGCTCGAATGCTGAGCCGTCACAGACGGTGACAAGACCGAGGGGCATTGTGAAAATCATCCTTACGATCGCAATATTTCTGTCTGGCACAACGTTCTGGTGAATGAGCTCGTTCATGACCGGCCAGCCTGATGCTCCTCGGCATTGAGTGCTTCGACTCGTCTTGAGGCTAGGACTCTCACTCTGAGCTTGCAGAAGAGTTCGGGGCAGCTGGCCATTGCCAGTTCTTGATCTCAGGCATGTCCTCGCCGTGGACACGGATGTACTGGTGATGCTGGATCAGGGCGTTCTGGAATGTTTCGCGTGCACCGGACGATACGTTCTTGAGCCGGGACACTCTGTCAATCACAGCGATCGCCAGGTGGAAACGGTCGAGCCGGTTGAGCACGCACATGTCAAACGGTGTGGTCGTGGTGCCTTCTTCTTGGTAACCGTGGACGTGGAAGTTGCCGTGGTTGGTGCGCCGGTAGGTGAGTCGATGAATGAGCCACGGATAGCCATGGTAGGCGAAGATTACAGGCTTATCTGTGGTAAATAATGCATCAAAATCAGTGTCTGGCAATCCGTGGGGACCAACAGAGTCGTGTTGTAACCTCAACAGATCAACAACGTTGATGACTCGGATGGCCAGATCCGGAAAATTGCTGCGCAACAGGTCCACTGCCGCCAGGGTTTCCATGGTAGGCACGTCACCGGCACAGGCCATGACGACGTCTGGTTCGGTGTCCGGGTGCGTGCTGGCCCAGTCCCAGGTGCCGATGCCTTCAGCGCAATGGACGATGGCCTCGTTCATCGTCAGGTATTGCAGCTGTGGCTGTTTGCCCGCGACGATGACATTGACGTATTGACGGCTGCGTAGGCAATGGTCAGCCACGGATAGCAGCGTGTTGGCATCAGGTGGCAGATATACGCGGACAACTTCGGGTTTCTTATTCAGAACGTGGTCGATAAACCCGGGGTCTTGATGGGAGAATCCGTTGTGGTCTTGCCGCCAGACGTGAGAGGTCAACAAATAATTTAGTGAGGCAATCGGCTGACGCCAGGAGATATCGTTGGTGGTATCCAACCATTTTGCATGTTGGTTGAACATGGAATCTACGATGTGAATAAAAGCCTCGTAGCACGAAAAGAACCCATGTCGGCCGGTTAGCAAGTAACCTTCCAGCCAACCCTGACAGGTGTGCTCAGACAGGATTTCCATAACCCTCCCGTCGCGAGCAAGGTGATCGTCCTCGGGGAGCGTTTGGGCATTCCACATCCGATCGGTGGCTTCCAGGATGGCGTTCAGGCGGTTGGAGTTGTTCTCGTCTGGGGAGAAGACTCGGAAGGTCTGCATATTCGCGGCGACGACGTCGCGCAGCAGTTGTCCTAGCACTCGGGTTGCCTCGATCTGTCCAGTCCCTGGGCGTTCTACGGAAACTGCATAATCGCGGAAATTTGGCATCTGTAAATCCCGAAGTAACGATCCACCATTGGCATGCGGGTTAGCGCTCATCCGCTGTGTACCCTCGGGACGGAGCCGGCGGAGCTCTTTGACCGGTGCCCCGGTGGCGGTGAAGAGCTCTTCTGGACGGTAGCTGCGTAGCCAGTTTTCTAGGATCTTGCGGTGATCCTTATTCTCCCGGGCTGCACTGAAGGGCACTTGGTGGGAACGCCAGGAGCCTTCGACCTGGTGTCCGTCCACTTCAGTGGGGCCGGTCCATCCTTTGGGGGATCGCAATACGATCATCGGCCACCTGGGCCTTGTCGTCTCGCCGTGCTCACGGGCCCGGTGTTGGAGCTGGTGGATTTCCTCCAGACAGGTGTCGAGGGTGCGGGCGAAGTCCTGGTGCATCTGATCCGGATCCTGGCCTTCAACATAATATGGCGTATGTCCATATCCGCGCAGCAGGGCGTCCAACTCGTCTCGATCAATCCGTGCCAGGATGGTGGGATTGGCGATCTTGTAACCGTTGAGATGCAAAATGGGCAACACCGCACCATCGGTGGTGGGATTGAGGAACTTATTGGAATGCCAGCTGGTAGCTAGTGCCCCGGTTTCGGCCTCGCCGTCACCTACCACGGCTGTCACAATGAGATCAGGGTTATCAAAAGCCGCACCGTAGGCATGGGACAAAGCGTATCCCAGTTCCCCGCCCTCATGGATAGAGCCAGGGGTTTCCGGGGCTACGTGGCTGGGGATGCCTCCGGGAAAAGAGAATTGTTGAAACAGCTTTTCCATTCCGTCGATGTCTTGGCTGACCTCTGGATAGGTTTCGCTGTAGGTGCCCTCCAGCCAGCTGGCTGCGACCGGGCCTGGACCACCATGACCGGGCCCCATCACATAGATCATGTTCAGATCGCGTTGGATGATGGCCCGATTAAGATGCGCGTAGATGAAGTTCAAGCCCGGGGTGGTGCCCCAGTGACCCAGCAAACGGGGTTTGATATGTTCCGCCCGTAGGGGGTCGTGCAGCAACGGGTTGGCCAGCAGATAGATTTGCCCGACGGACAGATAGTTTGCGGCCCGCCACCACGCGTCGATGCCATTCAGCTCGGCGGGGGTCAGGGGTCCATCAACGTGGCTAGTCATATTTGAGCCGCGCATCGAATCATCCTTCCTCGGGGCCGTGACAACTCACCGTTCACATCCCGGTGCAAGGGTGGGCCTGTTAAGGCTGGTGCTCGTAGTATCGGCCCATGAGACGACGCCCAAGTTCGTGGCCCCAAGCGCGAGCACGATCGTGTTCCCCTGGTGATAGTGGACCGTCATAGTCGTCGACGTTGAAACTTTCCGGGTCGGTCAGTACCGTACACCCGAGTTTCTTGAGTTTCTTGGCGATTTTGCGACTGGCATGCCCCGGCAGATTCGGATGCCGGACGTGGGTATCGAAGGTTGCCACAGTCAGCGCGACGGGGCCAGTGTCGAGCCATTCCCGCACTCCCGAGCTGATCAGGGCACCACCGCGGTGATGCGCGTCTTCGCGCGTGGATTCTCGACTCAGACCAAACGCATGGGTCGGGGCGCCGACGACGAGGAGGTCCACCGCTACCTGTTGCAGTGCAGGGGCGTCTTGGACCGCACTGAGCTGCAGATGGATGTCCTCTTCGGAGAGTCCCTGGCCAATAGCCTGGGCTATATCTTTGGTGTTGCCCCATGCGGATTCATAGACGATCAGTGCTTGCATGGAGTCCTCCTGCTCCGCTGTCAAAGCGATCTCGGTTGGACAAAGAATGCTAGGAGGTGACGGTGAACAGTCACGAGGTGCACGACCAACACCCCTGTCTCGAGTATATCTAGTCCGAGTTCAACGAGAATAGCTTCCTGCTCAGAAGGATCCCAAAATCACATCTTCCGGACACTGACACTGGGCTTTGCACCGCCAGCTAGTGCGGTGGGAGCTGGAATCGCCCAGCACCCAGTCCCATGGTCTTATCCGGGGCGGCCGCTCAGACAACATGCTGCTAGCCAGGCAAGGGTGGCATTCAAGAGACTTAGAGCCAGTGTTGTCGTTTGAAGACGATGTACAGCGTGACGGACGATACCAACATGGCCAGTAGCGATACCGTAAACCCGTATGATTCGGTCAGACCCGGCATATGGCGGAAGTTCATGCCGTAAATTCCGGCGATCACCGTGGGAGTGAATAAGATAGCGGCCCACGCGGAGACCTTTTTAGCTTGTTCGCCTTGGTTATAGGCAGCCTCGGTCATGCGGGCCATCTCTTCATTCTGTCGTTCGCCTAACAGTGCAGCATGGAGTTGTAAGCCCGCGGTGAGCGCATCGCGGAAACTATCGACATGCCCCGATAATCGAAGAGCCCTGTCTTCCAGGCTGCGAAGATGGGTGTCCAGTTCCCCTGTGAGGTCTTTACGCAAATCGTTGACAATGTCAGGGAATGGGTGAGCGCTGCGTTGGAGCTTCATGACGTCTCGAAGTAGTTCATAGACTCGGTGTGGGGCAGTTTCTTCCCCGAGGATAATATCTTCTTCGACGTCGTCAATCGCATCGCGGAGATAGAGCATTGCTGGTCTATAGCTGTGGCAAATCGTATCGAGGATGACCTGCTGGATGTGTTGAGGGCTCGTAGCCAGATGGGGGTTTTCGATGAGCCGGTGTGCTGCTGGCTCGAGGGCCGGGAAGTTTTCGTGCCGTGCTGTGATAATGAAGTTGGGCCCGATAAAAAGGTAGAACTCTACAGTGTGCAGTCTGTTGTCTAGAACCCGGGCCGGGCGCAGCACAATGAATTGTGTTGCGCCGTATGCTTCGATCTTTGGCCGTTGACGGCCCTGCAGAATGTCTTGGATGGCTAGCTCATGGAGCTGAAACGCAGCCTTGACCTGAGCAAGCTCTTGCGGGGTGGGATTGACGAAGTCCAGCCAGGCAACGCCGACGTCCTGTACTTGGTTCAAAGTGTCGGTCATGGATGCCGAAGGTGTGGCTACCCCATCGATATAAATCACGTTGTGGTTCAACACGATGTCATCCTGTCCAGAGTTCTGTTGATATACCTAAATATTACTCACGTCGGGGTCATTCGATCACAGGGTCTGGTCCCGAGAGTCGCGAGTCATGTCATGCCCCTACCTTTTGCCAGCCCGCTTCGAACCGAGTGTACATAGCGTGACAGCCCGGCTGGGATCATAGTTGGCAGTGGACTCAAAAGCCTTGGTGGCTCAACCACGTCCGCACTGTGTTTTCCCGTGTTGCGGCGTCGTGCTGGGAACCGTTTAAGGTCAGTTCATCTACGACGACGCCGTCGCGGAGATACACAATACGATCGGCACGGGCGGCACACACCGGGTCATGCGTGACCATCAGGATGGTCGTTCCCAGCGTGTGTGCTGCTGCCAGCGCGTCAAGAACACCCTGGGTCATCTGTGAATTCAACGCACCGGTGGGTTCGTCGGCAAAAAGCATGGCCGGCTTGGTACCCAAGGCGCGACACAGCGCAGCTCGTTGTAACTGGCCGCCAGATACCTCGGAGGCGTACTGGTGGGCTATGTGATCGATGGAGAACTGGTGTAGCAGCTGATCCACGCAGTGCTGGACGGCGTTGCTATCCGGCGCTGCTTTCAGCGCGGGCAGCAGCACGTTGTCATAGATGGTCAGGCTTTTGAGAAAATGTGGCTGCTGAAAGATAAAACCCATCCGATGCAGGCGCAGGCGACTGCGCTGACGATCGTTGAGATCGTGTAGTGAGTGTTGTTCAAATTCGATCTGTCCGCTGGAGGGGTCATCCAGCCCGCTCAACAGATGCAGCAGGGTGGATTTGCCTGAACCAGACGGCCCCATGATGGCGACAAATTCACCGGAGTGGATGGTGAGGTCGATGCCATTGAGCACCGGGGTTGGGCGACTGGTCGTTGCAAATTCCTTGGTCAGGTTGCTGCTGTGGAGTATTGCGGTCTTGGTGTGTTGTGCCAGTTGCATGACGTCCCTTTCCTTAGGCCACTCGTGAAGCAAAAACAGCGCGGTTGGCGTAGTGCTTTCGCAGCAACAGGATTGCACCCAGCAGGCTGGTGCCGATCAGCAGCCCCGGATAGATGAGATAGATCAGCACGGGGTTGGAGATGAAGCTCAGTTCGATAATGCCGAAGTTTGCAGCCGCCAGGGCTTGGGAGGTCAACCATTGACCGGCCGTGGCAGCAAGAACCAGCCCGCTTCCTATACCAACCAGGATCATCAGCCCCAGTTGCGCCATGGTCTGGAGTGTCAGCTGTCGTGCAGAAAAGCCCAGCAAGCGCAGGGTGTTTGATTCGGCGTGGTTACGGCTCAGCTGTAATCGGAGAAATAGTGTCGTAATTAGGGTGACGGCGCCAAGAGCAATTATGAAGATGATCCAGGACGCCGAGCGCAAGCCATCGGTGACATAGGCCAGTGTCTGGTCGACATAGTCGGTCATGGGTAACACCTGGGCGGTGGCAAAGTCTTGTCGATACTCGGCCGCGAGACGACCTGGATCCACACCGGGACGGACATCACTAAAGACGGTCCACCGTGCAGCAGACTCTACGGTGGGGTCGTGTATTTTCGCGGTGTACCCACCGGCTGTGACATCCTGATACACCCCACTGACCTGCAAAGTGCGGATATCTGTTGCATCCTGTAATCGCAGGTCATCGCCCACGGTCACCTCTAGTGCTTGAGCGTTCAAGGTCGACAGCGCGATCTCACTGCTACCGGGGGCCTGACCATCGACAAAAGCTATGGCGGCACCGGAGTGATCACCAAGCTGTGCGTTCAAGGTCTGCCAACTGCCCTCGTGTGCGACGTCAAAGCGCTGGTGGGCATATGACTGGACATTCGTCGCCCGTGGATCCTCGGCCAGCCGGGTCATGAGGGACTCGTGGTCTTGGGATGCTACGGAGGAGTTTTGGTCGTGAATTTCGATCCGGAGATCGGTTTGTGGTGCACCCAGATACTGCATGAAGCTAGGGCTTTCGAATGTGGAGAGCAACTGCGCCGGGATGGTGACCATGACCGTGGCGAGACCAAAGACGATGGGCACAATCATCCAGTGGCGCAGATCCCAGCGCAACAGACGCTGAGCCAATCGGCGATTTACCCCTGGGCCACGTGTGGAACCCAACACAGAGCGGGATGTTGAGCCACCCAGCCGCTGAGCGCGAAGTGCTGATGTGCCGTGTAACAAAGCATCCAGGACATTGACGCTCAGGCTGCGGCGAAGCGTCAGCGCACAGATGCCCAGGACTAAACCGTTGACCAGTACAACAGCGGCCACAGGTAGCAGAACTGTGACAGCGGTGATCGGGGCCTGCTGGGAATCACCAGCCACCAGTGCACCTCCAGCCAACGCTAAGAGTAATCCGCTGACGCTGGCGACCACGGTCAGGGCAAGGTATCTGGTCAAATACAACCGTGTAATCGCTCCCGGCGGGATGCCCAGCGCTCGCAGGGTGCCGATCTCATGGAGTTCATCTTGCAGACTAGACCGGATGACAAACCGCATATTCAACAAGGCAATGCCAATCAGCACACATCCGGCGAGTATGCCCACGGCCGCCACGAGGCCTTCACTGATCACCGTCACCAGGCGGATCATCACTTCAGTCACCGCCTGACCATTGGTAGGCAGGCGAGGGTCACGCTCATAGGCCTGCTGGAATGCCGCAACATCAGCGGTATCTGTCAAACGATAGGCAACTAGGGTTTCCGGCGTCCCACGTGGTGCAGTCATCAAGCTGGCTACATCCTGCGGAGCCACCACAAACCGTGCCGCCGAGGCCATCGACGATCCCATCTGCGCATCTCGCACCGTGCCAGCCACAGTTAGCGCCTCCACCTGTGCGCCGGTGTTCACCGCCAGGATGTCGCCGGCACCAATGTCGAATTGATCCGCCAGGGCAATAGGGACATACACTTCACCGACCGCCGGCTCAGGAATAGCGCCGTCGTCGTCCAGCAAATAATCAAAGTCTGGATTCTGGGTTACGAAGAGATGATCGATCAGTGACCCACTCAGATCCGTGGGCGTGGTACCGGAACCACGTTGCACCTGCAGATCGGTGCCAGCAAACCCCACCATCTGCGCAAGCTGCCAGGCTTCGATATCATCACGCGCCGAGGCAAAATCCTGCAGTGCTGCGCGACTGACCTCACCGGTATGCAGTTGCAAAAAATGCGGAGGCTGAGCAGTGTCGAACAGGTGTGTTACCGAAGAATTGACCCGTTCGATCACCAGCACACTGCCGGCCACCAGCGCACTGGACAACGTCAGCAGCAACAACAACGCCACCGTGACCGGCGTATTCCGGCGCACATCATTGACCACATACCGGCTAGCAAGCTTATGGGAACGCATGATCTGGCATTTCAGGTTGGGTGCCAAGATTCCGCTGCAAGGATGTCATGCCAGTCAGCCTAGAAGGCCCGGGTGTGGGAAACGACAGGGCTTCCCATCGTCTTTGTTCGGGATAACCCGAAGACTGCCAGGCCGCTCGTGTGGCCCATGTCACGCGCACCTGGGGATGCGTTCAGACCGTTAGACTACCCACCATGATGTCATCCACTCACACCGCACATCACTCCCAGTCAACCGCACCATCACGGATATTTCGACGACGCCGCTACAGTCTCACCGCCGTGCTGATCGCCGGAGCGCTGGGGTTGAGCGCCTGTGGTCCGAATGTGCCCGACCCAACCGACACGGCCCAGCAATTTGCCGATCAACTGGTATCCGAAGAATTCAGCGGACTAACTGATCTTGCACTGACCGATGATTCGATGGACCCGGCTGCGCTCGCAGACGCCGTTGCCCAACTGCAGCGTTTCCCACTGTCGGTGAGCTTGGATTCTGCCCAGGTGGATGACACGGATGATGAGACGGTCACTGCAACCGCTCAGTACACAGTCACCTGGGATCTCACCCCAGGGGGCACGCCCGACGGGGAGGGCGATGCGAACGAAGACGCCGCCGAGTCGGAAGACTGGAGCTATCAAACCCATGCCAGCCTGGTGTGGGATGAGACCAATGAAAGCTGGCAGCCCCAGCTGGATGCCAGCACTCTGGTTCCCGGATTAGCAAATGACGGACACGTGAACGTGGAGATCGACACCGCAGAACGTGGCACGATCCGAGACGGCGACGATAACGCCATGGTCATGGACCGCCCGGTGCAACGCATTGGGATCGATAAGTCTCATGTGCTGGAAGCATTATCCTCGGCTGATTCTGAACCCTCGGACGACGATATCGAACAGACCCTGACTGAATCGGCCACCGCACTGGCCGAAGCCCTGGACCTGGATCCGGAACCGTTGGTGGACCGCACCCTGGCCGCAGGCGAACGCGCCTGGGTTGAATTCATCGTGCTACGCGATGACGAAGACACCGATATCCCTATCGACGATATCGCTGAAATCCAAGGTGCCATGGCCATGGAAGACACCATGGTGCTAGGGCCCTCCCGCACATTTGCTCGGTCACTGTTTGGGACCTACGGTCAGCCCAATGCCGAACAAATCGAAGCCTCGGACGGGGAATTCACCGCCGGTGTGCAAACCGGACTGACCGGGCTGCAACGCATGTACAACGAACACCTCGCCGGTAGCGACGGGCTGGACATCACTATTGATAACACCGAAGCTACCCAGCCGACCTCGGAATTAATGACCAGCGAAGAAGTCTCATATAGCCGTGAGGTGGTGGACGGCCAGGCGTTGACCACAACATTGCACATGGATGTTCAACAGTTGGCCGAGGACATGATTGCCGACGCCGAGGTCCCAGCCGGGCTGGTCGTCGTCCGTCCCTCCGATGGGCATATCCTGGCCGCCGCGGAAGGACCATCCGAGCTCAGTTGGCCATTGGCAACCACCGGGACCTACCCGCCGGGATCGACTTTCAAGATGATTACCGCTTTGGCTATGTTGCGCAACGGGATGACCCCGGAATCTATGGTCGACTGTCCGCAAACGATCACCATCGATGGTGCCGAATTCTCTAACTTTGAGGGCTACCCGTCTGACTACTTAGGTGAAATCACGCTGGCCGATGCAATAGCCCAATCATGTAACACCAGCTTCGTTAGCCAGTGGGAAGAGCTCAGCACCCAAGACGTTCACGACGCGGCGGTCGCCCTGGGTCTGGTCGAGGACCCGATTGTCGGCTATAACGGTGCTTTTCTGGGCTCGGTACCCACCGAGGTTGAAGGAACTCAGCACGCTGCTGGGCTGTTTGGTCAAGGTCTCGTACAGGCCTCGCCGCTGGGAATGGCTACCGTGTCGGCATCGATCGCGGCTGGACAAACCGTCACCCCGGTAATGGTGACTGACCCCGCCGTGGAACCGAATGACAACGATAATCTGCCGGGTAATGCGCCGCTGACCGAAGACGAAGCAGCAACTCTGCAGGAACTCATGGCAGGGCCGGTCGAATACGGGACCGTGCCGATTCTGCAAAACGTGCCTGGCGCACCGGTCTATGCAAAAACCGGCACTGCTGAATATGTCGATGACGGCGAAGACTTAGCCCACACCTGGATCATGGCCACACACGGTGATCTAGCGGTGGCGCTGTTCTATTCGGAGGGCTTTGCTGGTGCCCAGACCAACGGGCCGGTATTAGAAGATTTCCTGACCGAGCTAGAAGATATCATCCCATCCGAATAATATCTGAAACACACCGGATCGAACACAAGGACTAACTGTGGATACCAAAGCATCGAAGAAAAAGGGCTGGAAGGATTTCAGCCCTGGTCAACGCGCAGCAATCGTTGCGCTAGCGTCAGTCCAGGTTGCGTTAGCCGGCACGGCATGGATCGATTTGGCACGACGAGATGCTACCGAAGTCAACGGCAGCAAAGGCAAATGGGCCGCTATTATTGCTGTGGACTTCGTTGGTCCGATCCTGTATTTCACTCGCGGCATTCGGCGCTGACATGCGGACCAAACTCTCGACGACCGTTAGCTAGCGCTGCTCATTGCTGGTCGAACCTACATCGTGGACGGTGGGAGTTCTCCACAGCTGGAGAAAATGCTCTTCTGCCAAAGCAGTTGATGTCGTAGCTTGGTGTGACACACAACCGGTCAGAACCTCGATGGAGGAAGACAGATGTCGATTGAAATCACCACGATCATCATTGCCGCTGCCGGCGTTTTGGTCGCCCTAGGCAGTGTCAGTTTGGTTGGCTTCGTGCGAATCAGACGACATATGGACCAGCGCTTTGATCAGTTACATGCCCACTACGAGCACATTGATATAGGGATCAGAAAAGTGTTCTTGAAAGTCAGTAGCGTGCATGCACGGTTTGAACACGCAGAGCGTGAGATTCGTAAACTGCAAGAAGAACTGCAGGAAGAACTGCAGGAAGTTAAAGCCACTGACAGCGTGCCGCGGCGCACGACGAGTGCTTTCTTTCTCCATGACACGATGCTTGGACGGATACGTTGGTAGCGTCCTGCTCCCACCAACTACTATGGCGACATCCTTCTTGATGGAGATTGAACGAATATGCTGAAATGTGTGAAATTCGTGCGTCGTATGATCAGACAGGCGCTGCTTTGTGAATAGCCCAAACCCGAGTCTTCAAACATTCATTGATGCGCTTGAGCGCCGCTTAGTGGAGATGTCGACAGAAGAAATCCGCCAGTCACTCCTGCAGCATGCGCACACCCTGCAAAATAGTGACCGAGCAGCATTCCTCGCTATTTTCGAGCACAATCGCCAGACGAATCAGCAGCAGTCATCAAATGTGACATGGCCGGTCGATAGTCATCCACTGCTTGAAGAAATTGACGCTTTTGTGGACCGGATAGCCTCTGGAGAGTATTTCGACGGCTTCGAGTGGGACCATGAAAGTTACCAAGAGCGGTCATTTGGTGACGAATCGTGGGTGCTGGAGTTCGACGAATTCTTATCAGAAGCTCATGAGGCATTTCTCAACGGACAGCTTGGCTTAGCCCGGGCAGCATTTCAAAGACTGCTTCACGCATTGTCATTAGACGACGACGTCGAGACGTTCTGTGGTCCTGAGTCTGCAATGGACATGGTGGGCTTCAACCTTGCCGAAGCGCAGGCATGTTACCTGCGCGCTGTGTATGAAACAACACCGGCAGAAGAACGAGCCGCAGGATTAGCCAAGGAATGGTTTGTCCTTCCAGAACTTGACGCCGACGTCAGCCTTGATAGCCTGCGGCAAAGTCGAGGGCAAAAGCTCCCAGAACTCGAGCAATTTCTTCCTGAGTGGATAAACGTATTGCACTCCTTAGACCGTGACTCACCAATAGCCCGCGAGCTACTGCCCGAAGCAGCAGAGCTTGCTGGAGGCCTCAACGGTCTACGAGACCTGGCACGCGGTAGCGGGATTGATCAGGGAGAATATTACCTTCGCTGGGTGCAAGCGCTTCGACGGGCGGAACGCCAAGGGGAAGCCATTGAGGCAGCACATGAGGCGCTATCGATGCTGGACCACGACAGACCTATGCGGGCGCTCATCGCGGAAGAGTTAGCTGTTCTTTCCAAGGATAATGGTGTTCACGTGGTCGCTGCGCGTCGGGCTGCCTGGCGCGCAGATCCGAATCTGCTGCGGCTCATCCGGCTCCATGAAGCGGCGGCCCAACTGTCCCAGGCGTCTGAGACTATGGCAGATGAGCTTGCAGCATTGGGCACACAAAGAGCACTGGATAACCCAGGCAATGGACTGCGCGCCGTGCTTTTGGTACTGGCCGGACGCGTGGATGACGCGGCGACCATACTCATACAGTCGACAGGGCTGACAGACCGTTCCCTGCGCGATGTGGTCGTACCCTATCTGTTGATATCGGGTTGTGCGGGGCCGCAGCATCCCCAATGGTTGTCAACCGGTCTCAAAAACTTCTTGAACGTCGTTGACCGCTCGTTTTTATGGGGTTTGGTTGGCAGTTATGGGTCGACCGTGCCGCCGTTATCTGAACTTTTCCTGGCGCAGATCAACAAACAAAATGCCGACCAGGACATCCTTTCAAGACGCCTCGAGATCGCTGTTCAAGCGATTGAGCATGACGTCGACGTCATTGTCTCATCCACAGCCCGAGACCAATATGTAAGAGCGGCCCGCCTGTTGACATACTGTGGGGAAGCGCTGATTTTGGCGAACCGCCCCGAAGCCAGTGTCGTGTTGTTGCAGAAATGGAAAACCCGATATTCACGTCACAGCGCGTTCCAACGAGAATTAACAGCAGCCGTCGAAGAAACAGTACTATTTACTGGCTAGACAGTAAGGATCTGTCATATTTGACGACTCGCTGAGGTAATGTGTCACTTATGAATGAAAGTGGCCCGCTGCGCAGACCTCGGCCATTAGCGCTTAAGAAAGGCCTTGCTGATTTCGGCGAGCACTTTTCCGAGTGGCGACGATTGCAAAATCTATCGGTAGCAGTACGGAGTCCAAAAGAACTCCGTGAAAAGTTTGCGGATCGACAAGTACGGCCATACGGGGGCGAAACTGCCGCAGAATCTACACGTGCTGAACGCGGTGGAGCATAACCGTTTTGGATGCCTTGTACTTGCTGCTCAATCACGCTGATTGCGGAGTGCCCGATTCGTTTTAGCAGTAGCTACGGCGCCTATAGGGTCTTCAGGCCAGGGGTGTTTGACATAGCGGCCACGATTTTCTGCTCGCACCTGCGGATAAACATTCGCCCAGAAATTCGCCAGATCCCGAGTAATCGCTAGTGGACGCTGTGCGGGGGATAGCAGGTGCAAGATCACCGGCACCCTACCATCGACAGTCGTCGGGCTACCGGTCCAGCCGAAACACTCTTGGAGTTTGACCGCCAACACTGGTGGTGCGACGTCGTCGTCGTTGTGTTCTTCTGGTGCGGGCCAATCAATGCGCATGTGCGATCCCGATGGCACCTGGAGACGCTCGGGCACCAACTCATCCAAGCGTGCGGCATCGGGCCATGGCAATAGACGCCGTAGTGCCGCGGTCAGATCGAGACGATCTCGATGGGTGCCGCTGGCAAGCTGTTCGATTTCCGGATCCAGCCAGTCATCCAGGTGCTGTGTCAGCGCCGAGTCTGTGACCTCGGGCCAGGGCGCGCCGATGACTTTGTGTAAGATCCCAAGTCGTCCCCGCAGGTTCTCAAACTCGGCATACCGTTTGGGATTGTTTTCTACAGCAAAAAAGTCCAGCACGCCGCGCTCACGAATCGCGGCGGCCACGGCGGCTTTTGTGTGTTCCGAGGTGGGCTTGACCGGAGTTGAAGATAACTCGATGGCTCCGAGTCGGTGAATGGAGCGCGCTGAAACTTTGCCGTCGACAAATTTCGCCTCGGTCTGTGTGGTGACCAAGGGGCCTGCGGCAAGTTCTGCGTGGTCTTGGTCCAGTTCGGCAGCACTGCGGATGATTGCCCGGTTGCCGTGCAGGGTCAGCTGCGCGATGGCTAACCATTCACAACCCTGTAAGGATGACTCTCGGGGGAGTGAGGCCGCCGTGCCCGAAGCCAAGTGATACTCGGCAGCCTGGCCGGTGGCTGTACCGCGTCGACGAGCAATCTGGGTGGGGTAGGCCAGTGCGGTGATCATGCCAATTTGCAGTGGATCCCGGGAAGGTTCTGTTGCATCGGATGGCAGCACACGACGCAACCGGGCGATGTCACTGGTCCAGGGTTGTGGTCGTTCGGATCGAAGACGACGTAGCAGGGCGGTGAGATCTGCGCCCGGGGCACGTTGGTCTGAGGAGAGGGTTGCCACGGTTTCTGCGGTTAATTGTGCACCGGCAAATTCGGCGCCGTCGTACAGGGCTCGACCCAGCCGCGGATCCACCGGCAGATCAGCCAGTTTGCGACCCAATGGGGTGACGCGGTGCTGGTCATCCAGGGCACCCAGCTGCGTAAGCGTGTCCACGGCTGTGGTGTATGCACGCTCTGGCAGGGGTTCGGGCAGCGCCATTCCGGCGCCGTCGGCGGCACCCCAATAGGCCAAATCTAGAACCGCCTGAGTGAGATCGGCGGTGCGAATTTCAGCCGGCCGATGTGCTGGACGGGCCGCGAATTCGGCATCCGATACACACCGCACCACCAGACCGGGTGCTTGTCTTGCGGCACGGCCGCCACGTTGAACCATCGAGGATTTCGCGGCCCCAACCGTGACGAGCCCGGCCACCCCGCGAATGGTATCGAGTCGGCTTTGGCGATCTAGACCGGCATCTACCACGATGCGGACCTCGGGTACCGTCAGGGCTGATTCAGCCACATTGGTCGCTAAGACAACTCTGCGCGGTTGTTGTTCACCGTGCGGCTGTAAGATGCGGTCTTGTTCAGCTGCCGGAGTGGAGCCCAACAGCGGTAAAACCTCGACACCAGGCAACTGCTGGGATAGCCGCTGAGCTACGCGATCGATCTCCCGAGCACCGGGTAAGAAAACCAAGACATCACCATCCGGCTCGCGCTCAACGGTGGAGACGACGGTATCGGCGAGATGGGTGATAAACGTATCGGTGACCCCGCGGGCATCGAGGCCACGTTGGTTACCCGGCAGCGGCGCCCATTGCACACGCAGGGGATAGGTGGCAGCTGCGACACTCAAAATGTCGGCGGCCGCCTCGCCGTCGTCGGTCAACAGCCCTGCCCACAGCTTGGCATCCAGCGTTGCCGACATGACCACGATGTCCAGTGGTGCATCGCGTAATTGCCCCAGTTGTTGGACCATGGCAAACGTTAGATCGGTATCCAGATGGCGTTCGTGCACCTCATCCAACACGATGGCGGCAATCCCGGATGCTTCGGGGTCGCGGATGAGTCGACGCAACAACACACCGGTGGTCACAAACTCCACCACGGTAGCCTTCGAGGTCTGCTGATCACCACGCACAGCGTATCCGACCTCGGCACCAAGCCGCGTGCCGGTTAGTTGGGCCAAACGGCGGGCAGCAGCACGGGCGGCCATCCGACGCGGTTGGGTAACCACGACTTTGCCGCTTCGCCCCTGGGAAGCTAAACGATTCGCCACGGTCGGCGGCACTATGGTGGTCTTCCCGGTCCCAGGAGGCGCCACCACCACGGTGCGCAGCGCGCTTTCGCCAGCTAATAAGGGCCCGGTCAGATCCGCCGCAGGCAGCCCAGCACCGATGACCTCGAGGTCAAAGCGTGCCTTGGTACCGGAAGATTCATGTTTCATCGCTTCCACTCTATGACGTTGCCGACAAAACCGGACTCGTTTACCGCAAGTTTAGGATTCCTTGACCCGAAGCGTTGAGTGGCTCAGAGCCGGTAAACGTATGGGTACCGGTAATACCTCGCCCCTATAATGCACCGGCTGCAGCCATCCGCCCGATCGTCGGTAACGAGCGGGGATGCAGCAACGGGTACAAGAAGCGGTTGTGTTGTGGTATGTAACGATATGGGTGCGCCGCCAGATCAACCTCCGAGGCATGCACATGCACGAGTATTTGATACTCGTGTTGCAGCCGAGCAGCCAGGCAATATTGAGGGACTCGGAGCCTTTCACGCGTGGTACATGTGCCTCATCGTGGTTGTTTTGGGCTCTAGGCTAGAGGCATGGCTTCCGAAGTAAACCTCCCCAAGGGGTACGACAGCGCCCTGTCCTCAATCAAGGAGCAGGTAAGGTCGTCACGCCGGTCCGCCCAACGAACGCTCAATACCGAGCTTGTCACTCTGTACTGGGGGATCGGACGCACCATCCTTGAGAGGCAGGAAGTGGCACCTTGGGGGAGCGGCGTGGTTGGGCGACTGGCGGAGGACCTGCGGAAAGAGTTCCCTGAGATGAGAGGGCTTTCGCGCAGCAATCTCTTCTACATGCGGTCTTTCGCCGACGCATGGCCTTCCTTGGGGTCAAAAGTCCCACAGCCTGTGGGACTTTTGCCGTGGGGCCATATCCGGCTCCTCCTAGACAAGGTCGACGACCAGACCGAGCGTGAATGGTATGCCGCGACCGCCTCGGAGCATGGTTGGTCACGCAACGTCCTACAACACCAGATCGCCAACCAACTGATTCGACGTGAGGCCGCTGCCCCCTCGAACTTCTCCGAACAGCTTGCACATCCCGACTCTGACCTAGCACGTCAGTTGGCAAAGGACCCGTACGTCTTCGATTTCCTCGGGCTGACTGCTGACGCCGACGAGCGCCGCTTCGAGCAAGCTTTGATGGACCCATGGTTGAAGTTTTCCGAGAACTCGGTACCGGATGGGCGTTCGTGGACCGGCAACGTCACGTTGAAATCGACGGCCAAGACTTCTACCTCGATCTGCTCTTCTTCCACGTTGAGCAACTGCGCTACATCGTTGTCGAGCTCAAGACCGGGCCTTTCAAACCTGAGCACACCGGTCAGCTCGGTTTCTACGTCAGCGTCGTTGACGATCTCTTCCGCCGTGAGCAGCACGCCCCGACTGTCGGCATTCTGATGGTCTCAGACAAGAGCGAGTCAGTCGTTAGGTACGCCTTGAGCGGCGTCACCCGGCCCATGGCCGTCAGTTCCTACACCTACGAGATGCTGCCCGCCGACGAGAAAGCAGTGCTGCCGGCGGCGGACCGCCTCACCCATGCCCTGGAATCACGGCGTCCGGGGGAGTGGGACGACCTCACTCAAGAATGACGAAGCGCCTCTGGCCACTGTAGTTCGAGGGGGCTTGGTGGTCGCCGACCTACTCATAAGTCTGCTTATCGAGGATCGCGCAGTCGTTTGACACGACTGTCTTGGCGATCTCCCACAAGGACTCGTTCTCTTTGCGGTAGAGCAACTTCTGGCACTCAGCCTCCTGGCGCTCTTTCGTCACCTATGCCATTACAGAGACGTTCGTCGCGTACCAGCTCTGGTTTGAGGAGGTCGGCGATATGTCCTTTGTCATCGGTGATAGTGGAGATCTGTCTCGCGAGTAGTCCAGGAATCGGACGGCCACAATCCGGGTTGTCGAGGATGTCTGCTGATCCCGGCGCACCGACTACCCCGATTTCTACCTAGCCAGGTACCAGTTAGATAGGCCAAGCTGCGGACTGCCGCACGAGCAGTCATACGCGTGGCTGAGTGACCACCACCTTGCCGGACCTACCCTGTGTCAAAAGGCGATTGGCCACTGTTGGTGGCACGTACGTGATTTTACCGGTCCTGGTAGCCCCACACCGATCGCGACAATATCGAAAGACTCCACTACAAGAGTCGAACCGTTGCCAGAAGATTCATGTTTCATCGATTCCACTCTATGACGTTGCCGACAAAACCGGACTCGTTTACCGCAGGTTTAGGATTCGTTGACCCGGCAGGCCCTAACCGTCTACCAGCCACTGTTAATCTCAACAGCTATGTCCATCAGACCGCCGGCCACCAAGGCCGATCCAGAACAACGCACCCCGGTTGTTCGCCACACCGCGCAACAGCATAAGCAAGCTCGTCGAGCACGTTCCAGAAAAAACTGGACGACCTTCTTACTTTTTGCCGGGCCAAATATTGCCCTGATCCTGTTGTTCATCTACTACCCGTTAATCGCCAACGTTCGCTACTCGCTGCTCAACTGGCGCCTTGGGTCCGACACGGCCACGTTTATTGGCCTGGAGAACTACACCCAATTCTTCACCTCGGCGACCGGGCTGGAAGTCTGGCGCGTCACGATCATCTTCACCGTGGCCACCGTGGTTGGATCAATGGTTCTGGGCCTGCTGCTAGCCGTGGTGTTGAACCGAAAACTGCCCGGTCGTACCGTCGTGCGCACCGCAGTGTTCTCACCCTATGTGCTCTCCGGTGTGGGTATCGGCTTGGTGTGGAGCTTCATCTTCGACCCCAATCTGGGGGTGCTCAGCCACGTATTTGCCTACTTCGGGCAAAACTCGCCCGAATGGTTCTTGGATCCAGATCTGGCCTTGTTGATGGTCATCATCGTCTACATCTGGAAGAACCTAGGGTACTGTGCCGTCATCTTTCTGGCCGGGCTGCAGTCCATTCCCAACGATCTGCTCGAAGCCGCAGCCATCGACCGTGCCGGCGCCGTCCGCACATTTTTCAAGGTCACCCTGCCACTGGTGAGCCCCACCATGCTCTTCATTCTGATCACCAGCATCCTGTCATCCATGCAGGCATTCGACGTGCTGCGCATCATGACCCCATCCGGTAACGGTACCAACACCATCTTGTTTGAGGTCTACCTGCAGTCCTTCGGTGCCTACCAGCGCGCCGGCTACTCCGCTGCCATCTCCGTGGTGCTATTCGTCGTGTTGTTTCTGGTCACATTCATCCAGATCCGGTTCGTGGAGAAGAAGGTGCACTACGCATGAAACGCGCCCTGACCCCTCGCAACCTCGCCTCGGCCATCGCCGGCGGGTATCTGCCCATGCTGCTGGCCCTCCTCATCGTCGTATTGCCGCTGTTGTGGATGGTGATCTCATCGTTCAAACCCGTGGCCGAAATCGTCACGACCGCACCGACCTTCCTTCCCGGTGATCCAACGTTAGAAAATTACGACCAGGTCGCCGAGCGCGTAACCCTGGGCCAAGTGTTTTTGAACTCGATCATCACCACCGCGGTCGGGTCGTGTATCAAGGTCCTACTGGCCATCACCACCGCCTATGCGCTGGTCTTCATTAACGTCCGATTCAAAAACGTCATCTTTTTGGGCATCCTGGTCGCCCTGATGGTCCCACCGGAAGTCGCGATCCTACCCAACTACCTGACCATCTCAGCCTTAGGCGGGCGCAACACCCTGTGGGGCATCATCCTGCCCGGCCTGGGCACCGCCTTTGGCACGTTCTTATTGCGCCAGCAATTTAAAACGGTGCCGTATGCTCTGGTCGAAG
This sequence comes from Enteractinococcus helveticum, assembly GCF_001657475.1. Classification (GTDB taxonomy): domain Bacteria; phylum Actinomycetota; class Actinomycetes; order Actinomycetales; family Micrococcaceae; genus Yaniella; species Yaniella helvetica. Next base: position 190,702 of record NZ_LXEY01000021.1, on the reverse strand, counting down.
CCGCCGAACTCGACGGGGCCGGTCACTGGAAACGCCTCTGGACTGTGCTGGTACCCGTGACCATGCCCACCATTGCCACCGTGTCGCTGGTGACCATCGTCAATGAATGGAACAACTTCTTGTGGCCGCTGATCATCGTCGACTCGGCCGACAAAATGACCCTGCCGGTCGGCTTGAACCTGCTGAACTCGATTGAATCATCCACCGGATCCTACGGCGTGCTCATGGCCGGTGCTGTGTTAGTCATTATCCCCGTACTCATCATCTTCGCTGCCCTGCAGCGCTACATCGTGGCCGGCCTGACTCAGGGCGCGGTCAAATAACCACCGAAGACACCACACCCCATCACCGAGAGGAACCCCAAACATGTCTACTTTCTTCACCGGCCGCAAGCGGCTGGCCACCGGCGCGATCTTCGCCGCCTCCGCACTACTCTTTACCGCGTGCGGCCCATCCACCGGAAGCACCGGCGACGACGCCGAAGCGGCTGCAGCCGATATTTCCGGGGTCGAACCAGCCGATTCGATCACCTTCTGGTCCAACCACCCCGGCGGCTCAATCGACATCGAACGCGAACTGATCGCAGCCTTCGAAGAAGAAACCGGCATCAGCGTGGAACTGGTCACCGCCGGCGCCAACTACGAAGAAGTCTCCGAACGCTTTCAAACCGCCCAGGCCTCCGGTGACGTCGGCGACGTCGTCGTATTATCCGATGCCACCTGGTTCACCAACTACCTCAACGGCTCGCTGGCACCAGTGGACCCACTATTTGAAGAAATCGGCGCCGACACCTCGACCTACCAGGACGCCCTGTACGGCGACTACCTGTATGAAGGCTCCCACTACGGCGCCCCATACGCACGTTCCACCCCGTTGTTCTACTACAACGCCGACCACTACGAAGCAGCCGGCCTGACTGACGCCCCAGAAACCTGGGAAGACGTCGAAGAACACTCCACCGCCCTCGCCGATGCTGACACCGGCGCCTCACCATTTGGTTTCCCACCCCAAGCCGAATACCCAGCCTGGACCATGTCCAACCTCATCTGGGCTAACGGTGGCGCCTGGAGCAACGACTGGGACTTCTCCGCCGTCTCCTCCGATGAAACAGTCGAAGCCCTGGAATTCGCCCAGGACGCCGTAGATGAAGGCTGGGCCACCGTCGTCTCCGGCGACCCCGGGACCGACTTCTCCGCAGGTGCTGTCAGCCAGGTTGTTGCCTCAACCGGTTCGCTGTCGGGCATCCTGGAAACCGCTGACTTCGAAGTTGGCGTTGGCTTCTTGCCACTGGGCTCAACCGGTGACAACGCCGTGGTCCCAACCGGTGGTGCCGGCCTGAGCATCGCCGAAAAAGCCCCGGCCGAAAACAAAGTCGCTGCCGCAATGTTCATCGATTTTGTTACCAACGCCGAAAACACCGCCACCTTCTCCGCAGGCACCGGCTACCTGCCAGTGCGCACCGATGCTGACATGTCTGACGTCTACGCCGAGACCCCGGCCTTCGAAGTTGCCGTCAACCAGCTAGAAAACGCCCGCTCCCAAGACTTCGCCCGCGTCTTTTTGCCTGGCGGTGACCTCAACCTGTCCCAGACCCTGCAGAGCATTCTGACCACCGATGCCGATGTCGACGAAACCCTCACCGAGCTTCAAACCACGCTCCAGGGTCTCTACGACTCCGACCTGGCCCCAGTGCTGGACAACTAACTCACAAAAACACCACATCACGGCGGGGACGACAACAGTTGTCCCCGCCGCTAGCCCGCAAGGAGAACGCTCACAATGCGCGTCAGCCTGTCAAACGTCGGTCTGCGCTATCCCGGCGCCACACGCAACGCGGTCCAAGACATCAACTTGGCGATCAACGACGGCGAATTCCTCGTCCTCGTTGGCCCGTCCGGCTGCGGCAAATCCACCACCCTGCGCATGCTGGCGGGTCTGGAACTGCCCACCGAAGGCACCGTGGCATTTGATAACGACGACGTCACCACCGTGCCCGCCGCCGAACGCGACATTGCCATGGTGTTCCAAAACTACGCGCTCTACCCGCACATGAGTGTTGCCGGCAACATGGAGTTTGCGCTAAAGAACGCCAAGATGCCCAGAGACGAACGCACCGCGCGCATCCAAAAAGCCGCCGAACTGCTGGACATCGACCAGTACCTGGACCGCAAACCGCGCCAACTGTCCGGCGGTCAGCGCCAACGCGTGGCCATGGGCCGAGCCATCGTGCGCAACCCGCAAGTCTTTCTCATGGACGAACCGTTATCCAACCTGGATGCCAAACTGCGCGTGCAAACCCGCGGCCAAATCCTCCAGCTGCAACGCAACCTGGGGGTCACCACCGTCTACGTCACCCACGACCAAACCGAAGCTATGACCATGGGCGACCGCGTCGTCGTCATGAATGCAGGCCGCATCGAACAGGTCGGCCGTCCCAAAGACCTCTATAACCGCCCCGAAACGCTCTTCGTCGCAAGCTTCATCGGCTCACCAACCATGAACCTGATGCCCGGCACACTCGAGTCCAACGGCACCGGCCGCTTCGTGCGCGTCGGACGCAACCTCGTGCCCGTCCCGGCCGAGCTGGAATTTTCCCACGACGACGTCGTTGTCGGTGTTCGACCCGAAGACCTCTTCGTGCCAGAAGAGGCGGTCGTCGACGCCGGGTCAGACTCCGACCGCATCACCATGGACATCAAACTCGTCGAATCCGTGGGGTCCGATACCTACGTGTACGGTTCGGTTCATGGCTCACCAGAGGGTACCCAAATGGTGGCCCGGATCGGTAAAGACCAAGATCCAGCGGCCGGTGAGCGCATCTCACTGCTCGCCGATCGCCAGCGCGTGTTGTTCTTTGACGCCAAGACCGAAAAACTCATCGGTGCAGGAGCATAAGCCAGCATCTTCAAGAAGCGTCTAGCAATGAGCGCATAGAATTGCTAGGAATAAGGTCAGGGGAGCACACGCCCCCTGACCTTTGCTATTTGCTCCAGGAGACACGATCCCATGACCCAATCAGCTGGCACCTTGGACGTCATCGATATTCCCGAACACTGTGGCAATGCACCACGCAAAGCGGTGATACGGGACTTTCTCATCGCGCTGTGTCAACGCGACATACCGCAAGTACAAGAAAGCTTGAAAGACGATGTTGACTGGGACATCCTTGGGCCAGCCCAGTTGCAGGGCGGGGACGACTCCACCTCGTGGGTGGAATCCCAACCGTCAGCAACAGCCTTGCACCTACACACCGTGATTACCCACGGCACTGACTGTGGCGCAGATGGGCGCGTGACGTATACCGACGGCACGGAGATCGCGTTTAATCACGTCTTCATCTTTGCCGGACACTCCAAGACGGCCAAGATCAAAACGATCCGCAGCTATCTGGTTGAGATCAACAATAGGCGGTAACTCGCGAATTCGAGGTCACTGGGCTAGCATCGTATCGTGTGCAAAACACGTCCGGGACGACCCGGACGATGACCTCAGTGCCGGGACGGCCCGCAGAAATATTCTGGCCTCTTCATGACCTCTGCACTGCTTCGCAGCATTCTGACCCCCAGTGCCATACTGCAATTCATCATCGGTTGGGCGGCAGTAGTATTCTTCCGGCTCGGTTCAACATTTTTTCAACCACCCCAGAAAACGGTCGCGCTCGTGATCATCCTGGTGGCTATCGTCGCCGTCATTATTTGTGCTGCCTTCGGCGTGGTTACTCAGGCAGAACACCTAGCACGACGGCTCGGCGATCCCTACGGCACCCTGATTCTGACCATGTCGATCGTCATGATCGAAGTCATCTTGATTGCCGCCGTAATGCTGGGTCCCGGCGAACACCCAACGATTGCCCGCGACTCAGTCATGGCCGTGTCCATGATCATTCTGAACCTCGTGGTGGGCTTGGCACTGATCGTCGGCGGGTTGCGACACGCCAAACTGCGTGTCAATCGCACGGGTGTCGGGGCCTATCTCGGCATCTTGTTGCCGCTGCTCACCGTGGGGCTGGTGTTGCCAGCTTTCATCGGCGACGACGGCCAGTACTCGGTGGGTCAAGCTATCCCAATCGTGGCGATGACGATCCTGGTTTATGGGTTGTTCCTGTATTTCCAAACTGGACGCCAGCGCACAGATTTCCAAGAACCCACGGTTTCTGCGAATCTCGACCCGGCTGAGCGCGGCACTGTAACGACCGAGCAACGCTCCAGCATCGGTCAGATTCTTCGGGTACATCGAAGCGAAATCCTCGCCCGCACGCTACTACTCGTCGCCACCGTCCTACCCATCGTGCTGCTATCCCACGACATGGCCACCTACCTGGATACCCTGCTGGATCGGGCGGGCGCTCCCGTAGCACTGTCGGGCATTGTGATTGCCACGATCGTGTTCCTACCCGAAACCGTCACCACAGTGCGCGCGGCCGCCGCCGGGGAAATGCAACGCGTGAGCAATCTGTGCCACGGTGCATTGGTCTCCACGGTCGGCCTGACCATCCCGGTGGTCCTGATCATCGGGATGGTCACCGGTCAATCCGTGATTCTGGGTGAAAGCCCCGCGCACATGATATTGCTAGCGGTCAGCCTGCTGCTGACCTTCGCATCATTTTTGGGCGGACGTGCCACCGCCGTCCACGGCATGGCACACCTGATGATTTTTTCCGTCTACATCCTGACGCTGATGAGCTGATGCCGCATATCAACGCGTGCTACGCATGCGCCACAGCCATCGCCGTGCGCCTGGTAACATCCGCTTCAGACCTGCAATGCAACGCCACAACCACGTGAGGTAGTTTTCCCAAGTGTCACGACTCGTTTTTGAACCCATCACCCTGCGCGGCATGACAGCACGCAACCGACTGTGGGTTCCGCCGATGTGCCAATACAGCGTCGAAGCCCAAGACGGTGTGGCCACAGACTGGCACATGGTCCACCTGGGTGGCCTAGCCCGCGGGGGAGCAGGGGCCGTGATCGTCGAAGCCACCGCCGTCACGCCCGAAGGACGCATTTCTCCGCAAGACCTTGGCCTATGGAACGATGCACAACGCGACGCGCTGGCACCGACGGTTGCCTTCATGCAGTCACAAGGCGTCAAAGCCGGCATCCAGTTGGCCCACGCCGGACGAAAAGCCAGTACCTATCGAACATTCGAGCCTGACAAATCCGGCACCGTGCCAGTTGCCGACGGTGGCTGGGAAACCGTTGGCCCTTCTGCTCTGGCCTACCCAGAACTCGCTGTTCCCAAAGCCCTGGACCGCACCGGTATCGAAGAGCTCATCGCTGCGTTTCAGACCTCTGCGCGTCGTGCCGTGCAAGCAGGATTTGATTTCATCGAGATCCACGGGGCGCATGGCTACCTGTTACACGAATTCCTCTCGCCACTGAGCAATACCCGTGACGACGACCACGGCGGCTCGCTGGAAAACCGAGCACGATTCTTGCTGCAGGTTGTCGATGCCATCCGCAACGAGATCCCATCAGACATGCCGCTCCTGGTGCGCCTGTCTGCGGTGGACTGGATTGATGACGGGCTGACAATTGATGACACCGTCCAGGTTGTCCAATGGTTGAGCGAACACGGTGTGGACCTGATCGATGTGTCCTCGGGGTCAAACCTGCCCGCCAAAATCCCTGCCGGGCCTGGCTACCAGGTGAAATTTGCCGAAACCATCCGAGAGCGCACCGGCGTTCCCACCGCCGCAGTTGGTCTGATCACTCAACCATTCCAGGCCGAGCACATCCTGGCCACTGAGCAAGCCGACGTCGTGTTGGTAGGTCGCGAATCCCTACGTAATGCAGATTTCCCAATCCATGCCGCCCAGGTGTTGCGCCACAAGACCCCACCAACCCCGATCCAGTATCACCGGGCATATCGCTAGGCGGCCCCGGCCACGAGAGCTTCCAGCGCATCGGGGTCTGACAGGGTCACCGTGTCGTCGTCGACACTGATCAGTCCTTTGGTCCGAAGCCGTGCCAAGGCTCGGCTAAAGGACTCCGGCGTCGTCCCCAACAGGGACGCTACATCCTTTTTATCCAGGGGCAAACGCACCCGCATCGACTCGCTGGACTGACCGTCGCGTAGCAATGGCTGCTGGAGCAGATAATCCGCGATCCGCACGTCCACACTCTGGGTATTTAACGTCAGTTGATGTTCGGTCTGTGCCAGTCGCTCACCCAGGGTGACCAGCATGCGATGGGCAATGTCGGGGTAGCGCTGAATCAGACCTGCCAGATCATCATGGACAAATACACATAACCGGGTGCCATCCATGGCCTCGGCTTCATCAAGTGTGGGGCTGCTCGTCAAGAACGCATGCTCGCCCACGGTCTCGCCGGGCTGTGCCACCCGGATCAATAATTTCCTGCCGGTCGGTAAGACTCGATGCAATTTCACTTGCCCCGAATGCACCACGAACATCTTGCCCGTGCGTTCCCCAACGCGGTGGACGAGTTCGCCGTCATCTAAAAACTGCGGGCGCGCCATGGTCGCCACTAAATCTTGTTGGGTCGCAGTCAGCCCGGCAAAAATCGGAACTCGACGAACACAGTTGTCGTCGTGGACAGTAATATCTCGAATCGGTAATTCCCGCATGCTGACAGGCTACAACAGCCCAGCACATCCGGCTTGACGTTCGTCAAGGCTCTTTGATCAGCCACCGGATAATCTAAAGATAAATCCTCAGAAGTTGAGGAAAAGAATTCGAAAGTATGTGGAAAGGAACACACCATGACCACCCCAAACACTCACACTCTGCTTCGTGCCGAAGGCTTCTCCTGCCCATCATGTGTCACCAAGATCGAAAAGCGCGTCAGCAAACTCCCCGGCGTCAACGACGTCACCGTGCATTTCGCCAGCTCGCGCATCGAAGTTGACCATGACGAGGCGCAATCCTCGGTGGATGATCTGGTCGATGCGGTAGCCAAAGCGGGCTACACCGCGAAACCATCAGCGTTCTAACAACCAATCTCGGGTGGCTTGCTCAACCAGCTAGCCACCCGATTTCTGACTACACACTGTTGACTTACTACGAAAGGGGCGAGGAACTTGCACAAGCTTCAAGCATGGTTGCGCGGGAAATGGGCCATCCCGGCCATCTCAGGGTTGTTGATCATCGCATCATTTGCGGTTGAGCACCTGGCCGACGGCGCATTCAACGTTATCTTTGGACCACGCTGGTGGGTAGATGCCGGCGCTCACGCACACCATGGCCTAGATGAATTCACCTTGGCAAACCTCTTCATGCTCATTGCAGCTGTGGTAGCCGGCTATCAAATTCTTATCTCGGCAGTTCGAGCGCTCAGCACCAAGATGATCAGTATTGACCTGCTCGTTTCCGTCGCTGCCATCGGTGCGATTATCATCGGGAACTTCTGGGAAGCCGCCGCCGTCACCTTCTTATTCTCGATTGGTCATGCTCTTGAGGCTGGCACCATGAATAAGACTCGTTCCGCCCTGGCCGAATTGGTCGCGGTCGCTCCAGATACCGCGGTAGTACTACGTGAGGGAACGCAATATGAAATCCCTGCACACGAGGTAGCAAGCGGCGAAACCGTGTTAGTCAAAAACGGTGCCAAAGTACCGGTCGATGGCGTAGTGCTTGCCGGAACCGGTTCGATCGATGAAGCCTCGATCACCGGCGAATCCATTCCTGTTGAAAAATCCCAAGGGGACTTAGTGTATGCGGGGACCATTTCAAACGGAGGGTTTCTCCAGGTTGAGGCCACCGGCATTGGTGCCGATACCACCTTGGCACGCATCATTCACCGGGTCGAAGAAGCCCAAGACGCGAAGGCAAAGACCCAAGCGTTTATTGACCGGTTTTCTACGTGGTACACCCCGGCGGTCATGATTCTGGCACTACTTGCCGGACTGATCACCCAGGACGTCGTGTTGGCACTGACCTTATTAGTGATCGGTTGCCCGGGTGCCCTCGTCATTTCGATTCCCGTCGCGATCGTGGCCGGTATCGGTCGAGCCGCACGCAACGGCATCCTGATCAAGGGTGGCGAGTACCTGGAGACCTCCGGGAAGATCTCTGCGGTCGCTGTAGATAAGACCGGTACGCTGACCGCAGGAAAGCCCAAACTCACTGATGTGTTCGTGCTGAGCCCCACTATGACGAAGGACGAGGTCTTGGCGTGGGCTGCCGCCGCCGAAGCGGGTTCTGAGCACCCGCTGGCAACCCCGATTCTGCAGGCCGCAGCCGAACACGGTGTAGCACCAGTAAACCTACCGGAAGATGTCACACCAGTGGTCGGTAAAGGTGTTGTCGCTGACGTTGACGGTCACCAGATTCTGATCGGAAACCCAGCCCTTATGGCTGACCATGAGGTCGAGGGACTGCTCGAAGCGACAGCTGCGGCAGATTCTTTTGCAAGCGCGGGGAAGACTCCGATGATCGTCGCCGTCGATGAGCACATCATTGGCGTCGTCGCCGTGGCAGATCAAATCCGGGCAGATGCCCCTGCGATGATCGCGCAACTTCACGATGCAGGCGTATCGAAAGTCGTCATGCTCACCGGTGACACCCATCTAGTGGCCGAAGCCATTGGGAAAGCCACCGGGATCGACGAAATTCATGCCTCGTTACTTCCAGAAGACAAACTCGATGCGGTCGTGGAACTGCAGCAACAGGGTCACACCGTGGCAATGGTTGGTGACGGCGTCAACGACGCACCTGCCCTTGCGACAGCAGACATCGGTGTTGCCATGGGTGCTGCCGGTTCGGCAGTGGCCATTGAAACAGCAGATATTGCCCTGATGGGGGATAACCTGCTGAAACTGCCCGAGGCCATCAGCCTCGCCAAGCGCACCAACCGCGTGATGAAACAAAACATCGTCATCGCACTGGCCACGGTGGCCGTGCTGCTGGTCGGTGTCTTTGCCGGCAACGTCACCATGGCACTTGGCATGCTGGTCCACGAAGGATCGGTACTGATCGTCATCCTCAACGCCATGCGGCTGCTGCGAAACGGTCGCCAGTCCGGATCGCACCAGGCGGCACAGGTCCAAGACCTGCCCACCAGTACCGACAAGGCACAAGCCTCACAGATCTCATAGATCACGGCTCGGAGCACTCCACAGGTCGATGCCCTTTCAACGAACCGTTGAGAGGGCTTCGACCTGCTGATGTATTGGCGGCCGATTGAACAGTCCGCCAGGGTTGTTGACCTTCACACTGTGTCAAGGTGTTGACTGGCCACTGGAGGTAGATACCAATGACCAATACACCAAACGTGATGAGTCTTGCCGACAGGCTGCAGAGCGGTCTGGACAGCCACAACCCATCCACTCGATTACAAGCCGCCTTGACGGCAGGCACCACGCCTGATCCAACCTTTATTACCATCCTGATGCGTCACGTCGCGGCCGAATCCGACTTCTTCGTTCGTGACATGATCACCTGGGCGCTCACCCGCCACGATCACGACCAGGTCGTCCCGCACCTCGTCGCAGCCCTGAGCTCACCGGTGGCCCAGGCACAAAGTCAGGCCCTGCACACGCTGTCGAAACTCGGCGAACCCACCACCTGGCAAGCCATCACCACAGACCATCTGGTCGCTGATGACGACGAGGTCGCCAGAACCGCATGGCGCACCGCAGCAGGTCTTGTACCCCCTGAACAACAGCTCAATTTGGCTAGCATCCTCGCCACCCAATTTGGTCGCGGCGACCACGACGTACAGCGCAGCCTCAGTGCCGCTTTTGTCACGCTGGGTGATCCAGTATCGTCGGTCATAGAACAAGCCCAGCACAGCGATGATGCCCGGGTGCGGATTCATGCAACAGCGACGCTATTACTCATGGCCAATCCGGAGGCCGCCTTCGAAACGCTCCTGGACCAAGCCCAACGTGTCGAAGAAGAACATTCGGGATCACCACGCAAGGAGTAAATCATGCTGATCGGTGAGGTTGCCGAACGATCCGGCATCAGCACTCGCATGCTGCGACACTACGAGTCCCTCGGGCTGGTATCTGCTTCCACCCGAACCTCAAACGGATACCGAAGCTACTCCTCGGATGACATTCGTCGTCTCTTTCAAGTCGAAGCCCTGCGTTCGCTGGGTCTCGGGCTTCGAGAGATCGCCGACATCATCGACAATCTCACCTTTGATGCCCAAGCCACACTTGACGGGCTCCTTCAACGCACCGAAGACAGCATCGCCCAGCAGCAAGCCCTGCGCGACCACCTGCTGAGCATCAAAGACAGCGAGCCCGCCGACTGGTCCGACGTCTTAGGGACCATCGATCTGATGCACGGACTCAACACCACCAACCCATCCGAACGCCTCCGCCTCGCGCTCTCCCTACAAGCACCAGAGCACTCGCGCAACGTGACCGTGCTGATTGACGCAGCCCTGCAAGAAACCGACACCAACGCCGCCGGGGCGCTGGACTGGACGCTGGTACAGATCGGCGACGAGGCCATCCCACCCGTCCAACAAGCACTGCAAGCGCCCAGTGCTCAGCGACGTCACCGTGCCGTGACCATTTTGTCGAAGCTCGGATCGGCTGCCGCAAATACTGCGTTAGCCGACGCCTACCCGCACGCCGATCCGTTCGTGCACCGCCGAGCAGCCCTTGCCCATGCACGCCGAGGTGGCCATAGTGCGATCCCAACACTGGTGGATCTGATCGTCGACGGTGACGACGACGTTGAAGCCGCCGAGGTACTGGCTGAACTATGTGCAGCCTTTGGACTCACCGACGAGGTCATTGCGGCAATCGGCAACGCTCTGACACTCGTGGATCCCGCAGCTCGGCAACGACTGGCTGCTGCCTTAGCCGAGATTGCCAGCGAATCGGCGATGCATGTACTTTGCGGCATGACCAATGACCAGGATCGCGGTGTTGCCTTGACGGCCAAGCACCTTCTGCAGCAGCATTCCTAGTCCCAGGTCCCAATGTGACCAACCGTAAGCGCCCCAACCTTGGAATCCCGGTATGCGCATTGACTAGCATGAGAATGGTTGGATAAATCATGCAACCATTGATGACCAGAGCATTGGCTCTATGAAGGAGTTCAGCATGAAAGCTTGGCATTTCCACGGAACCGGTAAACCATTTGAACGCGTTGACATCGACGAGCCAAAAGCCTCGGCGGGCAAGGTTGTCATCGATGTGCAGGCCGCAGGCCTGTGCCACTCCGACGTCGGTATTCTCGAAGATGAAGGCTGGATGGGCCTGATGAAAGAGATGCCGGTTGTGCCAGGCCACGAAACCTCCGGCACTGTTTCCGAGGTTGGCGAAGGCGTCACCGACTGGAAAGTCGGCGATAAAGTCGCTGTTTGGCCAATGATCGGCCCATTCGGCTACGGCGTCAACGGTGGCTGGGAAGCTAAAGCCGAAGTCGACCCAGATCAGCTGGTCGCCATGCCAGAAGGCATTTCCTTTGAACAAGCCGCTGCTGCCACCGACGCCGGGATGACGTCCGCCGGAGCAGTCTTCGGCAAAGGCCGCGTCAAAGCCGGCATGAAGGTCGGCATCATCGGATTTGGTGGACTCGGCCAGATCGGTGCCCGTTTGGCACACCTCGAAGGTGCCGAAGTTTATGTTGCCGAGATTAAAGAAGAGGTCTGGGACCAGGCCAAAGCTGGCGGTGCGGTCAAAGTCGCCAAATCGATCTCCGAATTCAAAGACGATGAACTCGATGTCATCATCGACTTCGCCGGATTCGGTACCACCACCAATGAAGCCGTTCAGACCGTAAAATTCCAGGGCCGCGTTGTGCTGGTCGGCATGGGCAAACTTGAAGCCAACATCGACACCAACGCCATGATTCTCGGCCAGGTCGAACTGGTCGGATCCAACGGTGGCTCCAAAGATGACATCGCTTCCGTCATGAAATGGATCGCATCCGGTGATCTAGAGCCAACGTTGACGCTGATTGATTTTGAAGAAATCGCCGACGGCGTTGATCGCCTCAAGCGCGGCGAAGTGACCGGCCGACTCGTCGCAAAGGTCGCCGAGTAAGTCTGTAACCCACTGTGGCTTCAGCGCCATTACCGACGGTCGGCTTCGGTAGTGGCGCTGAATGCATTGTTCATCTGCCAGTGATCTCCTAGGATAAACACCATCTGCGGTGCATAGAAGTGTTTGCTTTGGTGGGAGGAACCAACCATGCGAGTCGCGGTCGTTGGTGGAGGAATATCAGGCAAGGCCATCAAACAAGCCCTGCTCGATCGTGGAGCAACAGCCGAATTATTATCACGTTCTACCGGATTCGACGTGCTCCAGGACAACGCCACCCTGCGTCTGGCGGGATTCGACGTCGTTATTGAAGCCACTGGGCGATTTACCACGAGCAGGAAAACTGCTACCGAGTTCTTCACTCGTTCGACACGGGCCCTAGCCGCGGCAGCACAACATCATGGGGCTCACCATATTTTGCTGTCCATCGTCAATTGCGAGCGACCAGAGGTTCAAGGATACGGATACTTCGCGGGCAAAGCCGCCCAGGAACGCGTCGCTCGAAGCGAAAGCGACAAGCTGACCATTATTCGCAGCACGCAGTGGTTTGAATTTGCCGCACAGAATCTCGTCCGACTCAAAGTCGGCCCAGTTTCATTGGTGCCACAGATGACCATCCAACCGGTGGCCCTGGAGGCGGTCGCCGAGGTGATCGCTGACGTTGCTGTTGGCGGGCGGATCGGCGACTCAGTAGAGCTGGCGGGTCCAGAAACCATGACGCTTTGGGATATGACGAAACAATTACCCACCAGACGCCAAGTTATCTTGCCGTTACCGATGCCTGGGAAACTAGGACGGGCGTTCCGTAAAGGTATTTGTGTTCCCGGGCCGCAGGCACAACGGATCGGACCGCTGTATAGCCGGTGGCTGGCCGAGCATGCGCCGCCTACAGCGTAACTGCGTCAGCAGCCTCAGCAATCGTGGGGTACTTGAAGTGATATCCAGAGTCTTCCAGTACTTCCGATCGTGCCCGCGTGCTGCCCATCAACATGCCGGGCTCCATCCGAATGATATTCATCCCAATGGACAACACTGTGGCCGGAACCGGGACGCTGCGTGTGCCAAGACCGGGGGCCAACGCTGTAATAACTTCTGATAGACGCGTTTGTTGGGGTGCAACGGCCACTATGACCTTGGGTGGACGAGGCATCGTCAATAAATGCTCGATAATTCCAACCCAGTCATCCTCGTGGATCCAGGGCAGGAACCCGTCAATATTAGGTCGCGTCTTGGACATCGCCATAGCGGCCAGTCCCATGATGATTTCGGTTTGCGGTCCTAAGACAACCCCGCTCCGTACGATGATTGCGCCCTTTGGTGCGGCTGCTTCCCAATCATCCACCAGCTGTCCCATACCGTCTGGTCCATCTTGTGCCGCGGTGGGAGAGGTTTCCTCTGTGAATTCGGCGGTGGATTTAGGATCCCACATTGGCACAGCGCTGCCCTGGATCCACCGATGGAGTTTGCCTCCCTGATGCTCTGCGGTCCTGACCGCTCTGCTTAATGTTTCTGTGGGCGGGATACGTGAGGCGGCTAGGGCGTCGACTTCTTGGGCAGTGAATTTTGCGCCGATCCGGCGGCCGACCAGGTTGATGATATTGAATCCGGCATCATCCATGAGTTGTTCATGCAGTGCCACCAGATCGTCGTGACCCCACCGGGTCTGAGGGAAAGGCGCACCGGATTTCGGGTTGCGTGACAGCACCATGACGCGTTTTCCGGCGGCAAGCATCCGGGTAGCCAAACGAGATCCCAGGTACCCGGATCCACCGGCAATGATATTCAACGGCTGACTAAGATCCGGTTTGCCGGCCATCTTGAACATACGCGCTCCAACGGCACCTAAATCACCGGCAAGCGGATCAGCCAGGGCAACACCCAGGGGAGCGGCAAGTGGTCCGACAACTTCGGTGTGACGGGTTAGATTCGTGCCGCCGTCGTCAGCGGAATGAATAATCCAACGCTGTTGGGTATGACCTCCTGGTTGATTTTGTCGCCAGGCGATTTCCTGGTTTTCTCGTGCGGTCACAATCGTGGCTGCAGGAGCGGTGATCGCATGGACGAACCCCCGGACTAAAGCCTTGGGGACCACTTTGACGGTATCGCCGACTTGCAACCGGTTGCCGACCATTTTGACCGGTGTGAATTTTTGTAGTTGGTCGTCAAACTGCAGCCACGCGCTGGGAGAAGCCAGCAGGTCCCAAACCATGTCTGTGGAAAGTGCCAAATATATCGTTTGTGTCCGCGAAAAGCCCATGTGACCATCGTAGACCCGTTAAACAAAAAGGTTGGCAGCGACTCTGCATATGAGTCGCCGCCAACCAAATTGTAAACAGAAATCGGATTACTTGGAAGAGACCGTTTCGCGCATCTGCTCGAACTCTTCTGCGACCTCTGGGTCGGGCTTTTTGGTCAAGCGTGACACGATGATTGCTATCACGAAGTGGGCAATGACCCCAGGAATGATTTCATAGAGATCGATGGTTTCTTTGATTGCTGGCACCGTGCCCCATATATAGGAGACGGCTGCGCCGGCGATCATACCGGCCAGGGCCCCCATCGCGGTGACCCTCTTCCAGTACAGCGACATGAGAATCATCGGACCAAAGGCGGCACCGAATCCGGCCCATGCGAAACCAACTAAGTCTAGGACAGTGGAATCTGGATCTTGGGCAATGAGAATCGCAATGATAGTGACCACCACAACGGCAAGACGTCCCAGCCATAATTGCTGTTTCTCACCTGGATCGTGTTTGAACAGTCCGTAGATATCTTCAACCAGGGCAGACGCCGAGACAAGCAGTTGTGACGACATGGTCGACATGATGGAAGCGATGACTGCCGCTAACACCAATCCAGCAACAAATGGATGAAATAGTGTCTGCGACAGGAGCAAGAATACGGTTTCCGGGTTGTCCAGTGGCTGACCGGCTTCATGGAACCAGGCCACACCGATCAGACCAGTCAACACCGCGCCACCCATACACAGGATGACCCAGCCCGTTCCGATACGACGTGCGGTCTTGACATCCGAGTGGCTGCGGATCGCAAAGAAACGTGCCAGAATGTGTGGTTGTCCAAAGTAGCCCAGACCCCACGCCAAACCAGAGATGATCACGAGCATCGATGCCCAGGAGAGTCCACCACCGGTAAAAGACAGGTGATCCAGACCAACTTGAATGTCAGCTTCGTCAATCAAGCTCACGACGCGGCCGGGGCCGCCCAGTTGGATCGTGGCGATAATGGGTACTGACACCAAAGCTGCCATCATCAATAGACCCTGAGCGACGTCAGTCAGTGATGCCCCAAGGAAGCCACCGAATGCTGTATAGGTCAGGGTCACTCCGCCTACAACCAGAACCCCGGTCATGTAGTTCCACCCGAACGCTGACTCAAAGAATGCACCGGAAGCAACCATCATCGAGGCCACATAGAAGACAAAGAAGACCAGGATAATGATTGCTGATACGGAACGGATCAGACGAGTTCTGTCTCGGAATCGGAATTCGAAAAACGCCGGCATCGTGATCGAGTCACTGGTGATCTCCGAATAGACGCGCAATCGTGGTGCGACGATCATCCAGTTCAACCATGTACCCAGAGTGAGGCCGATGGCGATCCAGGCTTCAATTAGCCCTGTGGCATACAGTGCACCGGGAAGCCCCATCAGCAACCAGCCTGACATATCGGAGGCACCGGCTGACAGCGCTGCGACGCGCGGTGAGAGATCACGGCCTGCCAGGAGGAAGTCTCGACCTGTCTTAGTTCGTCGATAGGCATAGTAGCCGATCACGAGCATTCCGATCAGGTATACAACGATTGCTGCCAATTGAAAGGCGTGTTCTTCACTCATAGCAAACAATTATTCGCCACTGTCAGCCAAATCACCAAATCACATTTGGAATGAACTTCAAAATACATAAGTTTATAACCTGGTTGAAACCTGTAGAAAGCCTGGTCACAACCTGAAAGGCTGGTTTTAGGGTCGTGAGTTATAACGAATATTATGCAGCGGCGTGTTGCGCGTGTCGTTGCAGGGCTGTTGCAACCGCCACGACGGCTGGATGTTGGGCTGAAGCCTGGCGCATTGCCAGAAACACTTGTCGCCTCGGTTTGTCTGCCAGGGGTACCCAGGCAACATCTGGTGGACGATATCCACCGAGGATACCCGGCAGGATCGCCACACCTTCGCCGGCCTCGATCAGCTGCACGTGCGTTTGGAGATCCGCCGATGAATACCGGATATCGGGTTCAAACCCTGCGACGCGACATTGCTGCAGAGCCCAGTGACGCGATGCTGCAGGTGCTGGTTCCATAATCCACGGTAGATCCGCAGCCCCACCAATATCTGCGATGTTTGCGGCAAGGTTCTTCGGAACTGCGAGTCGCAGTGGATCCTCAACCAGTGCAGTGGAAATCATGTCTGGCAGCTGCGGGACGGCATGACCGGGGTATTGTTCAGCGACTACGATGTCGAAATCGCCAGACCAAGTATCGTGCAGGGCTTGTTCTGGCTCTCGTTGTGTCATTTCCACGCGTACATCAGGGTGCTTCTGGCTCAATAATCGTAAGGTTCCTGGCAGCAGCGCTAGTGCCGAAGTCTGAAACATTGATAAGCGCACCGTTCCAGCCACTGTGTCAGCCGCGGCAGCTAACTCGGCGGTGGCCTCTTCCATGATTGCCAACATCTGATTGGCGTGTTTTACTAACCCTAGCGCGGCCGTCGTGAGCATGAGCCGTCGACCTGAGGACACCAACAAGGTTGTGCCAGCTTCCTTCTCCAGACGCGTCAACTGAGCCGACACGGTCGATGGCGCGAAATTCAACGCAGCGGCCACTTCCGTGATGGTGCCGCGGAGTGCAAGTTCCCTCAGTAAGCTCAAGCGATGTAGATCCAGCATGACGACCTTTCGAATATTATGAATGGTGTACTTCGATATTATTCGCTATACCCGAATACCCGTTGAGGCGTAAGCTGTGTGGCACAACACAGTTTTGTCCGTCTATCCGGGAGTCTTATGCAAACCCCAGCACATGCCACCTCCGAGATCACCCCGTGGCAACTCGGCGACCAGGCCATTGAACAGGTTCGCACGTGGTTGGCTCAGGCCGCCAACATCAAGCCGGATGCATCAGCCCAACAACTGGCGGGTGTGCTGAAAGATCCAAACGGACTCGATTTTACCGTCGGCTTTGTCGATCGCGTCGTGCGACCCGAGGATCATCATGCCGCGGCTTCCGCCCTAGCTCACATTGCCTACGACGTCCCAGCGTTTCTACCCTGGTATCTTCAAAGTGCTGTTCGCACCGGTGGGAAACTCGCCGAAGTCGCTCCGGGGGTTGTCGTTCCTGCGGCACAAGCCGCCTTGCGTGCCATGGTCGGGCATTTGATCATCGACTCACGCGATAAACAACTCGGCAAAGCCATCAAACGCCTACGTACCGACGGCATTGATCTCAATATCAACCTGCTGGGCGAAGCCATTCTTGGTCAAGGTGAAGCCGATAACCGCGTTGCCGCTACCTTGGCTCTGATCCACCGCCACGATGTTGATTATGTTTCGATCAAAGTCTCAGCAACGGTCGCCCCACATAACCACTGGGCACATGACGAAGCAGTTGAAAACATCGTCCAACAGCTGCGTCCGCTGTATCGCGCGGCAATGACCTCTGACCCGGTCACGTTTATCAACCTGGACATGGAAGAGTACAAGGATCTTGATCTGACGATCGATGTCTACCGCCGGCTGATTTCGGAACCCGAATTCAAACACTTCCGAACCGGTATCGTCTTGCAGGCCTATCTGCCGGATGCCTATCAGGCCATGGTTGGCCTGCAGGAGTTTGCCGCCCAGCGCGTTGCGGCCGGGGGAGCACCCATCAAAGTGCGCGTCGTCAAAGGCGCCAATCTGCCGATGGAAAAGGTGAAGGCCGCCATGCACCACTGGCCACAAACCGTGTGGCCCACAAAACAAGATACAGACACCAACTACAAACGCATCCTCAACCACGCTCTGACTCCCGAGCGCCTGACCAATGTTGAGATTGGCGTGGCCGGCCAGAACCTCTTTGATATCGCGCTGGCCTATTTGCTCATGCAGCACCGCAACATTCCGATAGATGGGCCGGTGGATTTTGAGATGCTGCTCGGCATGGCCACTACTCAAGCGCAAGCCATTCGAGCCGACGTCGGCCGCTTGTTGTTATACACCCCGGTGGTGCATCCGGATGAATTTGATGTTGCTATCTCGTATTTGGTGCGACGTCTTGAAGAAGGTGCCTCGCACGAGAACTTCATGTCAGCGGTCTTTGACCTCGACAATCCAGTGATCTTTGACCGCGAGACTCAACGATTCCAAGCATCGCTGGCACAGCTCGAGGCTGAAGCAGACCTGGTGCCGCAACCTCGCCGACAACAAAATCGTGCAACGGAACACTTCGAAAAAGCGTCGCCAGTGGAGTTTCACAATGCCGCTGATACCGATCCCGACCTCCCGCAGAACCGTGACTGGGCCGGGGCCATACTGGGTCGCATGGCCGATTCTGAGCTGGGCGACGACCTGGTTTCCTCGCATCAGGTGACCAATCAGAAACAGCTCGACGAGGTAATAGACTCGGCAATCGCAGCAGGGGAAACCTGGCGGAAGCTGCCGCTGGAGACTCGAAGCCGAGTTCTGATCCGTATCGGCGATCACCTGGCTGCCAATCGGGGCCGACTCATTGAAGTCATGGGCTCAGAAACCGGCAAGACCATCGACCAGGCCGATCCCGAAGTATCCGAGGGCATCGACTTTGCCCGGTATTACGGCCAGCAGTGTCTGGAATTGGACAACATCGCAGGTGCTAAGCCGCATCCTGTGGGCTTGACCGTCGTGACACCGCCGTGGAATTTTCCGATGGCGATTCCCACCGGCTCCATGACCTCCGCCCTGGCCACCGGGTCACCGGTCATTATCAAACCGGCACCACAAGCGCAGCGCACTGCCGCCGTCATCGTCCAAGCCATTTGGGACGCCTTCGATGAGTTTGAGCTCCCACATGAGATTCTTACTTTTGTTATCGCGGAAGAGAATTCGCTTGGTTCCAACCTGGTCACTGACCAGCGCGTTGAACGCGTCATTCTGACCGGTGGATACGAAACCGCCAAGCTATTTACCGACCTTCGCCCAGATATGCCGCTGTTTGGCGAAACCTCCGGAAAAAATGCCATCATCGTCACCCCGTCAGCCGACCTGGATCTTGCAGTCGCCGACGTCGTGAACTCAGCATTTGGCCACGCTGGACAAAAATGTTCGGCGGCTTCCCTGGTGATTCTGGTGGGGCAAACGGCTCGCAGTAAACGCTTTCATCGGCAACTGTTAGACGCCGTGAATTCTCTGGTGGTCGACTATCCAACGAACCCAGAGGCTCAGATGGGTCCCGTCATTGAACCGCCCGGAGAAAAACTCACCCGAGGGTTGACCACATTAGAGCATGGGCAGCGCTGGCACCTGCGACCTCGATTGCTCGATGACTCAGGACAGCTCTATTCGCCAGGGGTCCGCTCGGGTGTACAACCCGGGTCCGAGTATCACATGACCGAGTACTTCGGTCCCGTGCTTGGTGTCATGTCAGCCGAAACTCTCGACGAGGCCATCGAGTACGTCAACGCAGTACCGTTTGGGCTCACCTCCGGCATCCATTCCCTAGACCCTGATGAAATTGCCCTCTGGACCGAACATGTCGCAGCGGGCAATCTCTACATTAATCGCGGCATCACCGGCGCGATCGTTCAACGCCAACCATTTGGCGGGTGGAAACGCTCAGCGATCGGTCCCGGTGCCAAAGCCGGGGGACCGAACTACCTCCTGAGCCTCACGGACTGGACCGATGCCCCCGACACAGTCTCCGCGGCCCAAGACGACATTGCTGACCAGCTCGAGGCCACCATCGGATCTGTACTTGACTCTGCGGATCTCAAATGGTTGACCCAGGCTGTTGCTCACGACGCTACGGCGGTCGAAACTTATACTGGTCAGCGCGACATCTCGAATCTGCACGTCGAAATCAACGTGCTACGCTATCGTCCGGTACCCGTCACGATGCGTGTCACCGACACCGGTTCCACGACCCTCGCGCAAGCGATTCGAGTCGGATACGCCGGAATCCGTGCACAGCGGGCTGTTGCCAGCGGCCAGGGGACCGGAGCTCTACCAATGAACACTGTGTCGCTACCCGCCGATACTCCCGAAGCCATTACCAAAGTATTCAATGCTACAAATGTGCGCGTGGTCTTTGATGATACGACGTCATGGTTAGAACGCGCCCGGCGGCTGGCACAAGCAGACCCTACGAAAGGGTCGCAGCGGATTCGACTGATCGGTGACGACGAAACCGACGAGACGATCAAAGCCACAGCCCAGACACCCGAGATCGCCGTGTATCGTCAACCGGTCACCTCGGCCGGTCGGTTGGAAATGCTACCGTTTCTTCGAGAACAGGCCGTCACCATGACAGCTCACCGCTTTGGCACGATCAATGACCTGCCACAACGAGCCCTCGGAGACATCCAGTTCGGATAATGCTGGTCCAGGACCCGCAGAGCACTATGGGCGATGCGGGTCCTGTGGTCCATTCTGGGCACCATCGCGCTTGGCAGCTTCGTTCTGCTTGCGGTCATACGAACGCATCTGACTCCAGGCAAAAAGCACCACGGCAAACAGCAAAATCAGCCACGACCGGTCGGAACCAAAAAATGCTTCGTCATTAATCAGCACCGCCAATAATTCGACAAAGACGACAACGATAGCGCCAATCATCCCACCAACCAGGGCGGCCTTGAGTTTGCCATGCATGTCTGTGTACTCCTGACGTGTTGAGAAACTAATACTGTTCAGCATCGCTGAGGGAATCCTGCCAAGCCTGGTGCAGCTGGGCAAACTGTCCACCGGCTTCAATGAGTTCAGCCGGTGTGCCGTCTTCAATAATTTGCCCGCCTTCGACCACCAACACACGATCGGCAATCATCACCGTGGACAGGCGGTGGGCGATGATAAAGGAGGTGCGCTCACCGAGCAGTTCTTTCAGGCCCTCTTGAACGAGTGCCTCAGTCGGCGCATCAAGTGATGACGTCGCCTCATCCAGAATCAACACCGTCGGATCGGCGAGAAATGCCCGTGCGAACGAGACCAGTTGTCGTTGCCCGGCAGACATGCGACCACCCTTGGCTCGCACATCGGTATCAAACCCCTCTGGCAGCCGGTCAATGAACGTATCAGCGCCGATGATTGCCGCAGCCGCTCGGATTTCTTCTCGAGAAGCTTCCGGATTGCCGATCGCAATATTCTGGGCCACCGAACCAGAAAACAGATAGGACTCTTGGGTGACCATGACGATGTGTTTGGTCAGGGTGTCTAACTCGAGGTCCTTGAGATTGATCCCATCCAAGGTGATCGTCCCATCGGTGACGTCATAGAATCGAGCCATCAGCTTGGCGATCGTCGATTTGCCCGCACCTGTTGAGCCAACAATGGCCACGGTTTGTCCCGCTGGGACGTGGAGCGAGGTTGGCTGTAGCGACAGGGGCAGCTCATCTTGATACCGGAACGAGACGTCGTCGAAGACGATCTCACCGGACGCCTCATCCAGTTCCACGGGCTCTTCTGGATCGGTCACCGAAGGCTTTTCTGCCAACAGACCTGAGATCTTTTCCAACGCGGCAACAGCAGACTGGAAAGTGTTGTAGAAGTTGGCAATCTCATCAATCGGTTGGAAGAAACGGCGCGCATAGAGCACCAGGGCAATGAGCACACCGACTTGCAGCTCGCCGCCCAGAACACGGAAACCACCGACCATGAGCACCGCAGCAATTGTGATCGACGATAACCAGCGCAGCGTGGGTTGGTAGATACCAAACAGCTGAATTGAGCGCAGTGCCGACTGACGGTGATCTTCGGCAAGTTGTTCGTAGCGTTCACCGTTTGCCTGTTGGCGACGATACGTTTTAACCGCGCGAATACCCGAGACGGTCTCAACGAAATGTGAAATCAGCCGGGCAGAGTTGGTCTGGATCTGGCGGTAAATCACCGACGAGCGTTTCTGGAACCAAACGGTCAGCATGGTGGCTGGTACCAACAGCCCGGCCATGACCACACCAGAGGGCAGGTCCATGGTCAGAATCAGCACCATGGTGAACACCATTTGCAACACCGACCCGACCATAATATCCAGGCCAGAGTTCAGCAGCTGGGCTAGCGCGTCCATATCCGAGGTCTGCCGGGCGACGGTACGTCCGGAGGCATAGGACTCATGGAACTTCATATCCAGGCGCTGACTGTGCAAAAACAGCCTTCGCCGTAACCCATACAGCATGGTCTGACCCAGGGTCATGTTCCAGCGAATGAACACATACATGAGCCCGCCGGCAACAAGCGCTGCGACGATATGTGCCACCGAGGCTGCAATCGCGGGCGTGGCATTGCCCTCAAGTAAGGCCGGAATGCCGTTATCAATACCCCAAGCAATGATGGCCGGACCGGCCACGGATGCCATTTGGGCAATGACGACGACGATCGACAGCCCCACCAGCTGCCACCGGAACGGTTTCAGCAGTGTGCCCAGCAACCGCAGTGAGGCTCGCCGTTCGGCACGCGTCATGCGCTGGTAGTCCGCGGATCCTGCACCGCGTGCGCGTCCTGGCCCACTCATGATTGCACCTCCCAAGCGTCCTCGGTTTGGCTGGCCATGATATAGCGATACCGAGCCGAGGTTCGAAGCAATTCTTGGTGGGTGCCGACCGCCGCGATCTGGCCATCATCCAGCAGGGCAACACGATCTGCCAGCGCGACTGTAGAGGACCGGTGGGCGATGATAAAGGTCGTGGTGTTATCCAACACCTCGCGCAATTGGGCGATGACGCGTTCCTCGGTTTTGGTGTCCAACGCCGAGAGTGGATCATCCAGCAATAGCAATGCCGGCCGAGAAGCAATAGCTCGAGCCAACGCAATGCGTTGTCGCTGGCCACCGGATAACGAGAAGCCTTGTTCCCCGATAGGTGTGTCGAGTCCCTGGGCGAGGTCAGCAACAAAGCCTGCGTCGGCGGCGTGCAGGGCCTCCCAGGCGATGTCTTCTTTCACGTCGTCCGGTAGTGATGGATCGACACCCAGCAGCACGTTCTCGCGCACGGAGAAAGAAAACAGTGTCGTGTCTTCGAAGGCAAAAGCTGTCAGCCGGCGCAGATCGTCTAGGTCCATGTCGTGCACGGAAACCCCATCAATCGTGATGCGGCCGCCGGTGATATCAAAGATGCGTGGCACCAGCTGTAACAGGGTGGATTTTCCATTGCCTGTCACACCAACCAAAGCTAGTGTTTCGCCGGGACGAATATGCAGATTCACGCCACGGAATAAGTCAGGAGAGTCTTCTGGGGCATCGTGGAAACGAAAGTGAACGTCGTCCATGACCAATTCACCGGTGGCATTTTCGAAGTCCACCGCAGCTGGATCCTTGGGGGAGACGATCGTGTTATCGGTGTCCATGACTTCGAAGTACCGTTCCAAAGCGGTAGTAGATTGCACAGCCTGACCGAAGAGCATCCCTAACATCCGGGTAGGCCCGACCACCAGTGTGGCAGTGGCAAAGAAACTAGCCAGCTCACCGACATTCATCGCACCGGCATTGACCTGCAACAGGCCCAACAACAGACAAATCCCCAGCATCGTTTCGGGCAGTGCCAACATGAACATATCGAATCGGGCCAGCGTGGTGGCCTTCCGAATTTCGTTATTTCGCAGTGCGACCGCATCGGTTTCAAAATTCGATAAGGCTTGCTCGCTGCGGCCAAATGCTTTGAGCACGCGAATACCTTGCACGGACTGCTCTACCGTCGTCGAGATTTCACCATTGAGATCCTGGGAACGACGCGTCAACACCGAATAATCGCGCTGAAAACGATACGTCAACACCACAATGGGAAGGACGATGATCAAAAAAATCAGCGCCAGCAGCATTGAGGATCGCGACATCATGAAAATTCCTACCAACACGGTCGCGGCCGAGGAGACCGTCATGATCATGCCAAATGCAATCCAGCGACGGATCTGTGTCACATCTTGTTGGGAACGCGATAATAATTGTCCGGAACCCCAGTCGTTATGAAACGCCACCGGCATATCCAGGATGCGGGTATAAAACCTGACTCGCATTTGCCGTTCGGTTTCCGTTGAGGGACCAACAGCAAAGATCCGACGCAACCACAACAACACGGCTTCCACCAGACCCAGTGCGATCACAACGGCACCAGCAATCCACACTGTGGTGGCGGTCGGGGAAGTGTTGAGACTGTTGACCAAGAATTCGAGCACCTGGGGGATCATCAGCCCCACGATGGATGCTGCAATCGTGACGACCAATCCCATATATAGACGAGGTCGGATGGGCTTGATGATCCGCCATAAGC
Organism: Enteractinococcus helveticum; assembly: GCF_001657475.1. GTDB lineage: Bacteria > Actinomycetota > Actinomycetes > Actinomycetales > Micrococcaceae > Yaniella > Yaniella helvetica. The sequence continues at coordinate 166,299 of NZ_LXEY01000021.1, read as the reverse complement.
GTGCCATGGCCGCTTTCATGAACCATGCCTCCTATGACTGAACTGCGAGAAACGGTTATCCCGCCTATGGTAGTGCCCGCCACCTCACGAACTGAACAGATCGTATCTACGCCACAGCTTCGAAATGGGCCTTACAGCGGGTGGCTAACTGCGGTGATACAGCGATTTCCGCCAGTATATTGGCTCAGCAGTGATCAGCATGCCTAACTGGCGGAACATAGATTCATCTACCGAACCGAGAATCGTGGTGGTGTGGACGTCGCAGCCTCGCAGATACTGCAGCTCGGCGATCGCTTTGCGAGCGTCATCGGATTCAGCAGCCGACACCGACAGCGCAATCAGGACTTCGTCGGTATGCAACCGGGGGTTGACCGAACCCAGGTGTCGTGTCTTCAGCGTTTGGATGGGTTCGATCGCCTGAGGACGCAGCAGATGGACATCTTCGTCAATGCCGGCCATGTACTTCAACGCATTGAGCAACATGGCTGCAGAACAGCCTAAAAGATCCGAGGTCTTGCCCGTCAAGATGGTGCCATCGGGTAATTGCACCGCGCTTGCCGGCTGTTCAGTGCGCTCGGCCAGTTCTATGGCAGGCGTCACCACTGGACGATCTTCTTTGGTGACGCCGATGCGTTTCATGATGACTTCGATACGCGACGACACGGTGTGATCGGCGGTGTCTTCGCGACGCTCTTCAACGCGAGCCTTATACCAGCGCCGGATGACTTCCTGCCGGGCAGCCTCAGCACACACTGCATCATCGCTGATGCAATGCCCGACCATGTTGACTCCCATATCGGTCGGCGATTGATAGGGAGATTCCCCATACAGTTTCTCTAACATCGCTTTTAACAGCGGAAACGCTTCGACGTCGCGGTTATAGCTGACGGCTTGTTCGTGATACGCCGCAAGGTGGTAGGGGTCGATGATGTTGTTGTCGTCAAGATCTGCGGTTGCAGCCTCGTAGGCCTGATTCACCGGATGCTGCAGGGGTAGATTCCAGATGGGGAATGTCTCAAATTTTGCATACCCCGAACGAATCCCATGTTGATAATCGTGATAAATCTGAGACAACGAAGCAGACAGTTTGCCTGAACCAGGCCCAGGGCCAGTCACGACAACGAGTGAACGGGTCGTTTGCGCGTGCTCGTTCTGGCCAAAGCCTTCAGGCGAGATGATGGTCTCGGTGTCAGTGGGATACCCAGCGGTAGGGTAGTGATGCGTTACCTTCAGCCCGGCACGTTGCATACGATCACTAAATGCCAGGGCGTTGGAAAAATCTGCCGATAATTGCGTGATGACCAGATGTTCGATCATGAAGCCCTCATCGCGGAAGATATCAATGAGACGCATGGCTTCATCTTGGTACGTAATGCCGAGATCGGCCCGAACTTTTTCGTATTCCAGATCCTTGGCGTTGAGGACCATCATGATTTCTAGCTCATCTTTGAGCTGCTGGAGCATGGAAATCTTATTATTCGGGGTAAAACCGGGCAGGACGCGCGAGGCGTGCAGGTCGTCAAAGAGTTTGCCGCCCATTTCCAGATACAGCTTGTTGCCGATCTGCTGACGTCGCTGAGAGATGAATTGCGACTGCAATTTAATGTATTTTTGCGAGTCGAAACCGATATTGGGGCGAAATGATGTCGTTCTAGTCAAGTTCTCAGCGTCCACGAGACACCATTGTTCCATGGACCATGGTCAGATCCCAGTTGTGGGTCAAACATCACGGAGAAGAGGCGCTCAATTTGCCTTTCGGAAACTAAGATCCCATCTGTTGACCGACGCCCTTAATATCCCGTACACCACAATTTGTTGTGGTTGTCACGGTTGTGGAACACAATCACTGGTGATTTCGGGGCGCAACACGCCGTGTCGAAAATTTCTTTTTCTGTGGATTGACGGGTTTTGTCCTTGATGTGGGAATGTGGAGAACTTTTTGCACGCTGCACTAGTCCCGCACCAGGATGCCGAAGTATCAATGGGGGTACTTGTGGAATTCTGGTGACAAGGCTGTGGAGAACCCTGTGGGTGAATGTCAAACACGTGAGCACAACATCTAGTTGTGCCTTGCGTTCTCAATCCCTAGATGTAGTATTAATACAGTGGTTGAGCCCGATAAGGCGTTCACCAAGAATTCAACAGAACAGCCGAGAGCCCCTTCGACTTTCTTGAGGACGGCGGCGTAGACCGGCACGAAGGCAACGACTTAGGGAGAGATCATGACCGTAACCGTTTACAGCAAACCAGCATGTGTCCAGTGCAACGCAACCGTGCGCGCATTGGATAAAAAAGGCATCGAATATAACGTCATCGACATGTCGCAGGACATGGATGCTTTAGAACGTGTCCGCGCCCTGGGTTACATGCAGGCTCCGGTTGTCATGGCAGGCTCTGATCACTGGTCAGGCTTCCGCCCTGACAAAATCGCCACCCTCGAGGCCGCCGTCGCCGCCTCGACCGTTGCATAAGCTTTTCTTTAACTTTTTTGAAAGCAGGGATCTAATGACTGCCCAGGTGCAGGATAGATCATTCGTTAAGTCTCCAGAATCGCAAGATATGGTCGAGACTCATGCGAATCTGATCTACTTCTCCTCGGTGTCCGGTTACACTCATCGTTTCGTGGAGAAGCTCGGGTTAGAAGAAGGCGACACCGCAAGGTTGCCGTTGATTACCCGAGACCCCACACTGTACGCACGAGAACCATTCGTTCTGATGCTACCGACCTACGGTGCAGGAAAAGGGCCAGGGGTTGTACCCAAACAGGTCATTAAGTTCCTGAACGTCAAAAACAACAGAGAGCTGATTCAAGGCGTCATCGCTGCTGGAAACACAAACTTTTACGACGCCTACTGTCTTGCCGGCGACATCATTTCGGCTAAGACTAACGTCCCGGTTATGTATAGATTCGAACTCATGGGCACCCCTACGGATGTCACCAAAGTTCGTGAAGGATTGGATGCATTTTGGCAACAACACTCACTGAAGCAGAACTAATTCAGTCGGCTAAGAAGCTTCCTGAGGCCTGGAAAGGCCTCGGATACCACGAACTGAACGCTATTTTGAACCTCTATGGTTCAAACGGTGAGATCCAGTTCGAAGCCGATCATGCTGCTGCACGTCAATACTTCTTGCAGCACGTTAACAAGAACACGGTATTCTTCCACAGTCGTCGCGAACAGATCGATTACCTCATCGAAAACGACTACTACGAAGCAGAAACCTTCGAACAGTACCCGGAAGAGTTCGTCTTTGGCCTCTACGATCAGGCATACGCTCACAAATTCCGGTTCCCATCATTCTTGGGCGCTTTCAAGTTCTACACTTCTTACGCGCTAAAGACTTTTGACGGCGAACGCTACCTGGAACGCTACGAAGATCGCGTCGTTATGAACGCTTTGTACCTAGCGCGCGGTGACCAAGCCATGGCAAGCAGCCTGGTGGATGAAATCATCCTGGGCCGCTTCCAGCCGGCCACCCCGACCTTCCTGAACGCTGGTAAACAACAGCGTGGCGAACTGGTCTCATGCTTCTTGCTACGTGTCGAAGACAACATGGAATCCATTGCACGCGGTATTAACTCCTCGCTGCAGCTGTCCAAACGTGGTGGCGGGGTCGCACTAAACCTCACCAACCTGCGTGAACAAGGTGCACCTATTAAGAAGATTGAAAACCAGTCTTCCGGTGTCGTGCCTGTCATGAAACTGCTAGAAGACTCCTTCTCCTACGCCAACCAGCTTGGTGCACGTCAGGGAGCAGGTGCAGCGTACCTGAACGCACACCACCCAGACATCATGACGTTCTTGGACACCAAACGCGAAAACGCTGATGAAAAGATTCGCATCAAGACGCTCTCGCTGGGTGTCGTCATCCCAGACATCACCTTTGAACTGGCCAAAAAGAACGAACCAATGTACCTGTTCAGCCCATACGATGTTGAACGCGTCTACGGTATGCCATTCAGCGAAATCTCGGTCACCGAGAAGTACTACGAAATGGTTGACGATCCACGGATCAAGAAAACCAAGATCAAACCGCGTGACTTCTTCCAAACCGTTGCTGAACTCCAGTTCGAATCTGGTTACCCCTACATGGTCTTCGAAGATCACGTCAACGCAGCCAACCCGATCAAGGGTCGCATCTCGATGTCGAACCTGTGCTCGGAAATCTTGCAGGTCTCTGACCCATCGACCTATAACGCAGATCTGTCCTACGACCACGTCGGAAAAGACATTTCGTGCAACCTAGGATCAATGAACATTGCCAAGACCATGGACTCCGAAGACTTCGGTGGCTCCATCGAAACGGCAGTCCGCGCATTGACCGCAGTATCTGACCTGTCAGATATCTCCTCTGTCCCATCGATTGCTAAAGGCAACTCCCAGTCTCACGCAATTGGTCTCGGTCAGATGAACTTGCACGGCTACCTTGCTCGTGAACAAGTCCATTACGGTTCTGAAGAAGGCATCGACTTCACGAACATGTACTTCTACACCGTGGTCTATCACGCACTGCGCGCATCCAATAAGATTGCCATCGAGCGCGACGAGACCTTCGGCGGATTCGAAGACTCCAAATACGCATCCGGTGAATTCTTCGACAAATACACCGATCAGGAATGGAAACCAGCCACCGATAAAGTTGCACAGCTCTTTATCGATGCCAATGTCCACATTCCGACTCAGCAGGACTGGCAAGAGCTCAAAGCCTCCGTCATGGAGCACGGGATCTACAACCAGAACTTGCAGGCAGTACCACCAACGGGTTCGATTTCATACATCAATAACTCGACCTCGTCGATTCACCCGGTGGCTTCGAAGGTAGAGATTCGCAAAGAAGGACGCCTGGGTCGTGTCTACTACCCAGCTCCGTACCTGACCAACGACAACCTCGAATACTTCGAAGACGCCTACGAAATCGGTTACAAGAAAATCATCGACACCTACGCTGCTGCAACCCAGCACGTTGACCAAGGTCTGTCGTTGACACTCTTCTTCAAAGACACCGCCACCACACGTGACGTCAACAAAGCCCAGATCTACGCCTGGACCCAGGGCATCAAAACCCTTTACTACGTCCGGGTCCGCCAGCTGGCGCTTGAAGGAACTGAAATCGAAGGCTGCGTATCCTGCATGCTGTAAGCCAACACACGAGGGTGTGCCGTTTGACCGACGACGCGTCAAGCGGCACACTTTCTCAGGTAAGCATCAGCGTCTGAAATTAAAATCGTAGAAAGAAAGTTGCATGACTCCTGAAGAAGTAGCGCAGCGCATCCCCACGTACCAGGCAATCAACTGGAACCAAATTCAAGACGACAAAGACCTCGAAGTCTGGAACCGTCTCACCACAAACTTCTGGCTGCCCGAAAAGGTCCCGCTGTCCAACGACCTGCAGTCTTGGTCCAAAATGACCGACGACGAACGCGAAGTTTCTATGAAAGTCTTCGCTGGCCTGACCCTGCTTGACACCATTCAGGGCACCATCGGAGCGGTTTCGCTGCTCCCAGACGCGCTGACTCTGCACGAAGAAGCCGTGCTCTCCAACATCGTGTTCATGGAAGCCGTCCACGCCAAATCGTATTCATCGATTTTCTCCACCCTGGCGTCGACCGAAGCTATCGACAATATCTTCCGTTGGACTCGCGACGAACCTACACTGCAGTACAAAACCCACGAAATCATCAAGCACTACGAAGGTGATGACCCACAGAAACGCAAAATCGCGTCGGTCATCCTGGAATCCTTCCTGTTCTACTCCGGTTTCTACTGGCCGATGTACCTCTCCTCGCAGGCACGTCTGACCAACACCGCTGACCTCATCCGATTGATCATCCGTGACGAAGCAATCCACGGCTACTACATCGGATATAAATACCAGCGCAACATGGAAACCGAAACCCCAGAACGCGAAGCAGAACTCAAAGAATTCGCCTTCGATATGCTCCAGGATCTGTACGACAATGAAGTGGCCTACACCCACGACATTTACGACCCACTGGGCTTGTCCGAAGACGTCAAAAAGTTCCTGCACTACAACGCTAATAAGGCGCTAATGAACATGGGCTACGAAGCCATGTTCCCGGACTCCGTCACCGACGTGAACCCTGCGATCCTGTCAGCGCTGAGCCCGAACTCCGACGAGAACCACGACTTCTTCTCCGGTTCCGGCTCCTCCTACGTCATCGGTGCTAAAGAAGAAACCGAAGACGACGACTGGGACTTCTAAGAACCGCTCTTTGAAGCTTCTGCTATAAAACCTGATCACGCCCCGGATCTGCGATCTCTGGCAGGTCCGGGGCGTCTTTAGCGACTTCTTCACAATCGCAGAGACCATGTATTGGTGACGGAAAAGTCACTTGAACCACCAATAGACGCTCTACACCGAAGGGTGCTACGGTGTGTGCATGGCGTTTGAAACCCTGGTTACTGTCAGTTGGTGGATGATCCTACCGCTGAGTTTTGTGGGGAGTTTACTTCACTTCACGTTTGATTGGACAGGGCATAATAGACTTGCTGCAATTTTCAGCGCGGTCAACGAGAGCTACTGGGAACACATTAAAATCGCTATCTGGCCCGTGGTACTCCTGCAGATAATCTTATTCGCAGCTGGCGGCTATCAGTATCCTGCATTCCTCCCTGCCGCGACGATCGCGCTTTATTCATTGCCGATCAGCATGATTGGCATCGTATTTCTTTACAAGAGCATCACAAAGCGGAACATCCTTTGGTTGGACATCGCTACCTTCTTCGTGATCATCGCCGTCGCCCAGACATTATTCGTATTGGTCTTAGAACAACTCGATCCTTCATGGGTGACAGTTGTATTTGCGGTCGTGTTTCTCGGCGGGTTACTCGTTGCGTTTCTTCGTTTTACTCTTCGACCGCCGAGTGAACCAGACGTCTTCATCGATCCGATCACCGAAAAATATGGGCTCCATGCACACCCAGACTATGAGATTCTGAAAAAAACTTGTTATGAATAGTATTTTAGTCTTGTTCGCTTTCGAGACCCTCACTCTGCGCAATATGCTGAAACGATGAAGCCCTACCGATCCCGCTGTATCTGCCCATCCGGTCTCGGAGCATATTAATGAATAGCACTGCTACACTTTCGCAAGGGCTCGCATATTTGTATTGTCTTAGGTAGATGCGCGACGTATCGCTCAACCGCGGCGCGCCCCAGCGGATCGTCCATTCTCGTGCTAACACCTCGCGTCAGCTTCAGTCGGCTGTGCGCTATCTAGCTCTTCACATCAGGTTCACTTCTCCAATGATCGGCGGCGACCCACGTACGGACGAGCATCATGAGAATATCGGAGGGTTTATTGGTAGAGACGTTCGGTGGCGCTAGTCGGTTTCGTTCATTGTTATCGTCTCGGTGTACTTCCAGAAAGGCAATAAGCGCTGCATTGAAGGTAGGCGAGGCATGTCTGATCTGCTGCAGGATAATTTTATTGTCTTGGAAAATCTGCACCTTCGGCGAGGCAGCGAGCCCATAAGCGGAACTATCGATGAGGAGCTCATCGATTGAGATGCTCAGCTCGCCGTCATCGAGCATGACGCGCCTCTGCTCGACCGCCCGCACGTGACCGCGGCGGATCACCCCGGTAATCTGTCGTAAATCCATGAGCTCAGCACGACTGAGCATGGTCACGCGATACATTTTTGGTTCGAGATGTTCATCCAAACGCATGACCCGCCCGGCGTCTTCTAGGCGGCGGAAAAGATCGGTGACGTCACTCGCCTTAGCACCCGCTTCAGCTTCGTGTGCTGCGCCCTCAATGAGAGCACCGACCTGCTTGAGCGGTTGCAGTTGGGCACCGTCGATGAACCATGCTTCACGTGGTCGAATCCAACGGATGCGGTCAAGTTCAACGCCTGCATCAAGCAATCAGAGACAAGCATCCATCCCTGCTGCGGTTACAACCTCAACAATGCGTGAGGCAGCAGGAGTCAATCCACGGAGGGGTATTGGCTCGCCAGTTTTCAGGCGTATCGCCTATTGAACACGCCTTCATGCGCTTCAGATATGGGCCCCGGGGCAGCAAGAAACCATACCTCAGCTTAAGTTAGAGGACGTGGACTAGGGAAGTGCGGTGCCCTCCACAAGTTATTGGCTGACTGCCGTCTCTCACCAGAGTTGAGGTGTCCAGGAGCATGGCGACAGTGTAGTGAGATGGACCTGAACCTAAGCAAACGACAGGAACAATTTTTCCAACTGTGCTACATCTTCCTCTTGCACCTTGCCGACTGTCAAACATTCCTGAAGTGCGGAAGAAATGACCAAGAAGCCCGCACGGTCTAAGGCCTTCGAGACGGCCGACAGCTGCTGGATGATTTCTGTGCAATGCGCGTCATCTTCGACTGCGCTAATAACGGCCGCAAGTTGACCGTGTGCCCGACGCAGGCGGTTGACTACCTTCTTTTTAGCCTGGGGGTCGTTCTCTAATCCAGTTGACTGAACCATCATCACTCCAAAAATCGATGTTAACTTGCCTCCAGCATACCCCAGGGAGTATAGTCTCGTATACCCCAGGGGGTATTTACAGGTAAACTCCCGTAACAGTATGAGGAAGATATAAATGTGTCGATCAGTGAAATGTGATGTTTGCGGAAAAACGACGTGGGCTGGTTGCGGCCAGCACATTGACGTTGTGAAGGCATCCGTGCCAGCCGCGCAGTGGTGCAACGGCAAGCACTCTCAACAAGAAATTGCTGCCGCTCGGGCAGCTAATCCGGGCATTTTGGCCCGGTTATTCGGACGCTAGAACTCACCTGCAACGAAGTACAAGGAGCCAATATGTTACTTGAACACATCTACGATCCAGATCTTGCCCAAGGCAGCTATTTCTTTGGTTGTCAGGCCAACAACACCGCTATTGTGGTCGATCCGCGACGTGATATCCAGGTCTACCTCGATATGGCGGAAGCAGAAGGTATGGAGATTATCGGTGTAACCGAGACCCACATCCATGCGGATTATCTCTCGGGAACCCTTGAACTAGCCAATGCAACCGGGGCACAAGTCTATGTCTCAGACGAAGGCGGGCCCGATTGGCTCTACGGTGAGGGCTTCGATGACGCGGTTCGTATGAAGCACGGCCACAAAATTTCTATAGGAAACATCACTTTCGAAGCCGTTCATACTCCTGGCCATACTCCAGAGCACATGGCTTTCCTTGTCACTGACGGTGCGCAAGCCTCAGAACCAGGCTTCATGCTCAGCGGCGACTTCGTTTTTGTGGGCGACCTGGGTCGCCCAGATCTTCTGGATGAAGCAGCCGGTGGCGTAGATACGCGCTTCGTTGGCGCCCAGCAGCTCTTTGCTTCGCTACGTGAACATTTTCTCCCGCTGCCCGATTATGTGCAGGTCTTGCCAGCACACGGTGCGGGCTCTGCATGTGGCAAGGCCCTTGGTGCAGTACCCACCACAACCGTGGGATACGAACGCAATTTCTCATGGTGGGCACCTTTTGTACAAAACAATGATATTGGCGGGTTCGTCAATGAGCTGTTGAACTCTCAGCCTGATGCCCACGCGTATTTTGCACGGATGAAAGTCCAAAACCGTCAAGGTCCGGCAATTCTTGGCGAACTGCCAGAACTGACCGAATATACGCCTGCAGAGCTCAAACCACTGCTAGACCACGACGACAAGATCTTCGTCGACACTCGGCATCACACCGAACGATATGATGCCGCCGTTGCCGGGGCCCTCTCCATTGCTGATGCTTCCAAAGCCGCCACCCACATTGCGTGGGCGTACAACCCCGAAGACGAACATCGCGACCTGGTGATTCTGGCACAGGATGCCGAAGACGCCGCACGGTATCGTGACCACTTTATTCGGGTTGGTGTGGATGGGCTCACTGGATTCACCACCTCGCTTGACGGATTGTTGGGGCAGGGCGTACCGGTCATGAGTGTGGATGAACTGGCCGAGAACGATGACGTGTTCCTATTAGATGTGCGAAACAACACTGAATTTGCCGAAGGGTACATCCCGGGGGCCGAACGAGTGCCGGTTAGCCGCGTCATCTGGGACTTATCGAAACTACCCGACGACGCCACGATCGTGACGTATTGCGCTTCCGGGCGACGAGCTGCCGTGGGAGCCTCGGCGCTGCGGCGATATGGTTATGATGTGGCCGAACTCGACGGAAACTTCAATTCCTGGGCAGCCAAGCCCGGCAATGTGCCAGCCCGCCCGAGGGCATAAACCATGATCATTGCCGGTTATGTCCTCGCCATACTGGTAGGTCTGTCGCTTGGCCTGTTAGGGGGTGGTGGCTCGATCCTGACGGTGCCCATTCTCAAATACATCATGGGAATGGAAGCGCAGGAAGCCATCGCCTCCTCGCTGGTCATCGTCGCGCTGACGTCCTTAGCAGCTCTCATCCCACACTGGAAAGGCAAACACGTCTCGTTCCGCGTGGGGCTACCGTTTGGTCTGGCGTCGATGGTGGGAGCCTTTCTTGGTGGTTTGACAGCGCAATTCCTTCCAGGGTTCCTGCTGATGAGTCTCTTTGCTGTCATCATGATTGCCACCTCGTTCAATATGATCAGAAAAAAGCAACGTGTAGCTGATGATAAGGCAATGCCGAAGCTCTGGGCCTCATTGCTGATTGGGGCAGGGGTCGGTGCTGTTACGGGGTTGGTCGGAGCCGGCGGTGGCTTCCTGATTGTGCCAGCGCTTGTGATGTTTGGCGGGTTATCAGTCCACCTCGCGATCGGTACCTCGCTGCTAGCCATCGTGATGAAAAACGCCGCTGCACTTGGTGGACACCTCTTTGCTGTAAGTATCAACTGGCCATTGACTCTGGCTTTTACGGCATTGGCCGTTGTCGGTTCGCTGCTTGGGGCACGTCTTGCTGCCAAAATACCAGCCAGCACATTGCGAACCGGATTCGGTTGGTTCGTCCTAGTCATGGGAATCTCCGTTATCGGAAGCGAATTTATCCCGTTACTCATTTGAGTTCGCAGTCAGTCACCGAACAACGAAACATTGCCGTGCCACATCTCACAAGGTACTGAGGTTTCTGGCAAGATAGGCTCATGACCTCATCACCCCAAGCAACTCAACCACACGAGACTGCGTATTTTCGCCGGACTAAACCTATCGAAATTAGTGAAGACGTCCGGACGTCGTTTTTTGTCTCAACACAGCACGCGCAGGGCGCGTGGCAAGAAGATGAACTGCACATGGCTCCGGTTTCGGGTCTGGTGGCTGCAGAACTGGAAGCGTATCATCCGCGCAAGGATTTTCTGACGTCGCGGATCAGTTTCGATATTCTGGGCAAGCTGCACGCCGGTGAGGTCAAAGTCGTTACCGAAACCATTCGCCCCGGACGCACCATCGAATTGATTCAGTCCACCGTGTATGCCCAAGGTCGGGCCGTACTGGTTGGTCGTACCTGGAAGATCATCACCTCTGACACGTCCCGGGTCGCAAATATTTGCGATGAGCACCTGCCACCGGTTGAAGAGGCCAAACCTTGGGATGAGATGTCTACGCGTTGGCCCGGCGGGTTTATTCGTTCCATCCAGGCACGAAAGTTCCCGGACCATGCACCGGGCCACGGTCGCGTGTGGATCACCACCGAGCTGGACATTATCGAAGGCGAAAAGACCTCCTCCTTCGCCAAGCTCATTGGCCTGGCTGATACCGCTAATGGGTTGGCTCCGCTGGCAGAGCCCTCCGAAGAAAATGTCTTTTTTGCCAACGTTGATCTAACGATCCACTTCTTGCGTCCACCGGTTGGTGAATGGCTCGGGTTTGCGATCTCGGCCAATATTGGCCAAACGGGTGGCGGTATCACATCGGCCATCTTGTACGACGCCGACGGCGTCCTGGGTCGCAGCGAACAATCCCAGACGGTTCGACTCGCTGACGTATAAGTCCTGTATTAAATGCACTCGGGGCGCCACAATCTGTTGCGATTGTGGAGCCCCGAGTCGTTTAAATGCGGCTTAGTGACCGCGGGCAATCCATTCATCCAGGTGCGGTTTTTCTTCACCGATCACCGTGGAATCACCATGACCGGTCAACACCTTGGTGTGCTCGGGCAGCGGGAAGATCTTGTTCTTAATGGACTCGATGATGACATCGAAATCCGAATACGAACGGCCAGTTGCACCGGGGCCACCGTTGAATAAGGTGTCACCGGAGAACAGCACACCGCCTTCCAGCTCAGGGGCGTGGAAGACCACACAACCAGGCGAGTGGCCCGGGGTGTGGATGGCGGTCAGGGTCACGCCAGCGATTTCGAAAGTATCGCCGTCGCTGATGTAACCATCTGGTTGATCGTTGGGGTGGGTTGCGTCCCAGAGCATCTGATCATCTTTATGGATCAGGACTGGTGCATCGACCATTTCGCGCAGTTTCATGACTTCCGAAATGTGGTCGTCGTGGCCGTGGGTCAGCAGGATCGCTGTCACGTTGCGACCACCGATCGCGTCACGGACTTTTTCGACCTCGTGGGCCGGGTCAATGACGATCACCGAGGTGTCATCACCCACGATGTAGACGTTGTTGTCTACATCCCAGGTGCCACCGTCCAGGGAGAACGTTCCTGAGGTTACAATATTTTCAATCTTGGCCATGGATTTACAACTCCACCACTGAGCGCAAGACTTTGCCTGCGTTCATTTTGTCGAAAGCTTCGTTAATATCGTTCAGTTCGATGCGCTCGGATACGAATGCATCCAGGTCCAACCTACCCAGCAGGTATTGTTCAACCAACATTGGGAAGTCCCGTGATGGCAGGGTATCGCCGTACCACGACGACTTCAACGAACCACCGCGGCTGAACACATCCTGAAATGGCAGTTCCAGATTCATATCCGGGTGCGGTACACCCACCAGGACGACGCGGCCGGCGAGGTCGCGTGCGTAGAAGGCTTGCTTATAGGTTTCTGGGTGACCCACGGCTTCAACCACCAGGTCGGCGCCGAAACCATCGGTGAGTTCGCGAATGGTCTCCACGGCATCAACCTGTTTGGAGTTCACGGTGTGGGTTGCGCCCAGGGTCTTGGCCTGTTCCAGTTTGGCGTCGTCAATGTCGACGGCGATGATCGTGGTCGCACCGGCCAGCTTGGCGCCCTGAATGGCAGCCATCCCGACACCACCACAGCCAATCACAGCGGCGGATTCACCGCGCTTGAGTTCACCGGTGTTGATGGCGGCACCGATACCGGCCATGACACCACAGCCCAGCAGGCCAACGGCGGCATCCTGGTGATCTTCCAGATCGGCTTCGACCTTGGTGCACTGGCCAGCGGCAACCAGGGTCTTTTCGGCAAATGAGCCAATGCCCAGGGCGGCTTCCAGTTCGGTACCGTCTTCCAGGGTCATTTTCTGGGTGGCATTGTGGGTAGCAAAGCAGTACTGCAGCTGGCCCTTCTTGCAAGCGCGGCATTCACCACACACGGCGCGCCAGTTCAAGATGACCTTGTCACCCACGGCAACGTTGGTGACCCCTTCGCCAATCTCGGCGACGACGGCGGTGGATTCGTGGCCCAGCAGGTACGGGTAGTTATCGCCGACCCCGCCTTCGACATACAGGTAGTCGGTGTGGCAGACACCGCAGGTGGATACATCAACAACCACCTCACCGGGGCCAGGTTTTGGCACGATGATCGTTTCGATGGTCACTGGTGCATCTTTGGCCCGCACGACGGCGGCCTGAACCTTATACGCCATTAATCTCTCCTTGAAATCACGGTTGCGCCCACCAGCTATCGTGGGCGGTCACACACTATCTGACCATATCGGTAAGGCCCCTGACCATGGTTGACAACACGCTGATATATAAGAAGCGGTGGTCTTAGTGCTCGGTCTGTGGCTAGGTTCTCAACTTTTTATTTTTGTGGTGTACATACTGGCTTCTCATTGCTTTGCAGCAAAGTGTTTTTAACTCAGGAATTATTCAACGGTTTTCCATGTGCGGAGCGGAGAGGCAGTTGCGTTGGGTCGGGGCAGCGATCGCCCACGACGCCCGGACTCAGGTCCGGTGCTGACCTGGCTGCTACCGTGAGCTGTCATAACGGGGTGTTGGCATTATCTAAACGTTACTGACTAAAAATTTGCATAAACAAAGGGTGCGTATGCGATGACAATACTTTGGACCGGTCATTAAGCTAGGGCTCAGTATAAAGCTTCGCAAAATTCCATGCCATCATTCTCCTCCTGCCACGTAGGGGTCTGGAAAGCCTTGCATATGCTGTTTGCAAGCAAAACGATGCCTATCAGATGATGGGCGGCAGGCTTGTCATAAATGAGTAACCATAAACAGCCATGCGACCTATCCTGTGTGGGCATGAATGAAGTCACATTAGTAGTCATGCCGACTCGGTTTCGAGAGATGTAGGCATAATGGGGGCGTAAAACTCGCACTCCGAAAAGGGAGAATAATGGCTGCCTGGAACTGTGGCTGGTGTGGGGAACATGCATACATGCAACCTACGGATCAAGGGTGGGTAGTTCCGCTTACCCGTAAAGAGCAACAAGAGAAATCGGTGCCGCCAATTTCTCGTGTATACACCACAATGCAGTGTTCTGCTTGTTTAGGGCGGTCGATTGCGTTCACTGTTATTGGAGAGTCGCCAGCGCGTGCTGCCCAGCTTGATGACGTAGAGGAATTTTGGAGAGAGAATAAACCGGCTGACGTCGCCCCGCAATGGGTGGAAGGAAAAATATTTAAGCATGTGCCTAAGTACATTGCAAAAGCTGCGAGCGAAGCTTACAAATGCCACGGTATTGGCGCTTATATGTCCGCAATCTTGATGGCTCGCACTTCCATCGAAGCCGCTGCTAAAGATAATAAGGTGGAATCGGGCAGTCTCGCAACAAAGATTGACAAACTTGCCGATGATGGGTTGATTCGCAAAACGATAAAAGATGCTGCGCACCAGGTCCGTTTGTTTGGTAACGACATGGCGCACGGGGATATCGAGATTGAAGCCACTGAGAACGACTCTGCTCAAATACTGAGACTGCTTACGATGGTCTTTGAAGATTCATATGAAGTAGTGGGAGTGATGGGCGAGGTCGGAATCAGCCTGGAAGTTCGCAAATCTGGTGGGGTTGAGTAGACGATTGAATATTGGTGCATGGTTGCCGCAAGTTTTGGCTTTACTTCCGAGTCTTGGTGTTGCGTCTATTAGCTTGTTTGCAAATCGTAAAAAACGTGTAATGGCCGAGCTCGACACGTTGTTAGATCTACGCGAGCGGTGCGACGATGAAAGCCTTGCAGGTCAAAGGCTGGACAGGGCAATTGAGTCGGTGGCAAAGAAATTGAGCGAAACTATGCGACAGAGGCTGGATAGCTCTAGCTTGGTAGCGATGGTTATCGTAGCGGTCATTGTGTTTTGCGCTATGTATCCAGCTTGGTTGTGGGTATTCCAAAATGGCGAATGGTATACGTGGCTCGTTGCTCTGCCACTTACGATTGTCTCTGTTGTTTTTCTGGCGGCTGGTGCGACGACGATTTTTAAGTCTGAGGAAGAGATCGAAGAAGCGGCTAGGAAGAGAGTAGAAAAGAAACGAGCGACCAAAACAGCCGCATAGTTCTCGTTAGTCCTCTCGGCGGTCTAGTCTTTGGTATCCCACGTTGACCGAAACACTGAACATGTGCGTGAAATCGTTTGATGATGAACTGGACCAGGTGGAGGCTAGCGTTCCAAGAATGATTGACCGTCACCAAACCACTCCAGATTCCCGGAAGGCTGCATAATCGTTTCTGTCTGAGGCATACTGGAAGCATGTGTGGACGATACGTAATGGCCAGAGCAATTGGTGATCTCATGGCAGCCACAGGTGCCGATGCAGTGCATTTCGAAGAGCTGCGCCCGGACTATAACGTGGCCCCGACCAAAGATGTGCCCGTGGTCGTGGAGCATTATCAAGACCCCAAAGACACCACCACCCCGTGGCAACGCAACCTCTATATGGCACGCTGGGGCCTGGTTCCAGTGTGGGCCAAAGATCTGTCCTTTGGTCAACGCACGTTTAACGCCCGGTCCGAGTCCGTGGTCGAAAAACCCTCGTTCCGTTCGGCCGTCAAAGCTCGCCGTGCAGTTGTGCCCGTGGATGGTTACTACGAGTGGTTAGCCCCAGAAACCAAGGGTGAACGCAAACAACCATATTTTGTCCGACCCAAAGATGGCTCACCGATTTTCTTTGCCGGACTTTATGAATGGTGGAAGGATCCGGCCGCCGAAGATGACGCCCCATGGGTGCTCTCGACGACGATCCTGACCGGCGCCTCCCCGCAACCCGGAGATCAGCCGGAGATCCTCAATGACTTATCCGCCTTGCACGACCGACTCCCACTGCCGATGAGCAGCGAGATGATGGACCAGTGGCTGGGCGCAGGAGAGGTCTCCAAAGACGAGGCTTCGCAGTTGGTCGATGCCGTCGTTACCCAGGCCTTTGACGTGGCGACTCAATGGGAAATGTATCCGGTAGACCCGGCCGTCGGGTCGGTGCGCAATAACGGTCCGGAACTCATCGAACCGTTTGATCCAACCGGAGGCCAAGACACCCTGGTCTAGCCAATGTGCCGGTCTAGCCCAATTGCGATGGCAACTGCTCGGATGCGCCATGCACGTGGACATCCAAGAAGTTACAGAACACGCGATACCAGGCTTCGGCATTGCCTCGGCTCAGAATCCAGTGACCCTCATCCGGGAAGTAGAGGTACCGGTGTGCGGTGTTGCCGTCGTCGTCGGCAATGGGCGGGGTGACCGTGTGTAGGGCGTGCCATAACTGCTGGGCCTGGCCAATAGGCACCCGGTAATCCTTATCCCCGTGAATCACCAACATGGGGACGGCGATCTCACCGGCGTGTAGGTGCGGTGAGTACTGGGACTGCGGAGCCATGGCCCGATCCCAGACCGCATTATCGGTGGTCTGACCCATCGCGATGGTATCCCACAGCGAGGCGTGTGTGACGATGCAGCGGAAGCGGTCGCCGGTGTGCCCGGCAACCCAGTTGGCCATGTACCCGCCGTAGGAACCACCGGCCAGGGCGGTTTTGGTCGCGTCGATATCCTGGCGAGCCTCGGCAGCATCAATCAGCGCCAGCAGATCGGTGAACGGGGTACCGCCAAGTTGTTGATTGCCGCGCTCGATCATGTGCTGACCGTAGCCGGTGGAGATCGCCGGGTCCGGGAGTAGCACCGCATAACCTGCGGCCACGAATGGATCAGAATTCCACCGGTAGGTCCAAGCATTCCAGGACCCCCACGGCCCGCCGTGCACCATGACCAACAGCGGAAATGGGCCATCGCCGTCGGGCAGACGCAACCAGGAACGCACCGTCGTACCGTCCTGTGCGGTGGTACTCAAAGTGTCGAGTCGGCCGGGGGAGTCCAGGGCGTCCACCGCGGTGTCCACGACCACCGGATCGGTCGCAACGGGCGCTGCCGGGCTGAACGAAAACCGCACCAACTGCGGACTGGCGGCAATTCCCGATGCGATTGCATACACGGTGGCTTCGTCGTCGGTATTGGCATCGGTATCCGTGGTGACGGCGTCATAGACCCGGGCGGCATCCAGGGCGTCGTGGGCCTGCCAAGTATCCACCGGTGCGGTCAGTCGGGTGGGGAGATGTTCATCGCGGTGGCCCACATAGATCGCGCCGGCGCCCTGGTCGTCACACGCGGCCACCAGATGCGCGTTGGTCAACCAATCGGGCCAGACCCAACGATCTAACTGTGACCACAACGGTTGCACCTGACCCGATGGCAACTCCATGAGGCCAGCGGTGACCGCCAGGTTGGTGCCCTCGCGCCACGGGGTGCTGATACTGACGACGGCGCGCATGCTATCCGGGCTGATGGCCCCTGCACTGTATTCGTGCTGCGGGGTGGAGGCCAGCAGTTCGATGGCCTGTCCGGTCATGAAATCCACCCGATAGATCACCTGGGTTTCCACCTCATCGGGAGTGTTGCCGCGGTGCTGGGACATGGTCACCAGCGCGAAGGTCGCCGCGGTATCCAGATGCCAGTTCAACAAGCGCCCGGGAGGCAGATTGATACGAATAAACTCAGGAAGCTGCCCGGGTTTGGGGATCGGTGCGATGCCCAAGACCGTACGACCGGCCGGCAGGTCGTGATCCCAGTAGCGGGTGGGAAACGTGGAGTACAGCACGCCGGTGACCTTGGCATCATTGCGCGTGGCGGCCAGCTCCTCGTGCTCGTCGTGAGTGGTAGCACCACTGTGCCACTGCATTGTGACCACCAGCTTGGTGTTAGCAACCTTCAGCCCGGTAAAACCCCAGGTCCGCTGAGCAACAACCCTAGGCTCGCCGGCGGGCGGCAACACCCAGAGTTTCGCCCCTGCTTCGGACGGGGCATCGGGGTCATTGGCTGTGCCAGCACGCGAGGACAAAAAGAACACCTGACCGTCCTCGGCTTGTTCAACAGCGCTCACGGAGTCATCACCGTATGTCAGTTGCACTGGTGTGTCGGTCACATCCCACAGCTGGCTGACATACCCGGTGCCGTCTTGTTTTAATTGTTGTACGGTCGTGAGGATTCGGCCCGATTTCACCGTCAATCCGGTCAACCGAGGCGAATCCAGCAGCGTGGTCAATACGGCATCAAAAGCAGTGTTGGTCATCTTCCCCATTATGAATGCTGTCATGCACCGGCGACAGGTTCGCTTATCGTGTCCGCGCAGATTTTTATGCTGAAAGCGCGAACAACCGTTTGGCACTGACGCCGCTGATCAGAAGGGGAATTTTCATGGGCACACTCACACAATCAGTTCACGTTACCTGCACTACCGCCGGGATCCCGCTGCACCTGAACTACGGGGGCCGGTCTTATACGGTCAAAGCCCAACCACAACGCTGGTACGTACGACGTCGCTGGTGGGCCGAAGAATACCGCGCCGCGCTGGGCCACGGCCCCGGCCTGGTGGATTATCAGGTCTGGCGTGTCCAGGTCAGCCTCACTCGAGCCGCCAATGCTCCGATGTTGACCCTGGATATTTCCCACCACATCGAATCTGGCCGCTGGCGTCTGGTTCAGGTCCACGACGCGCTGCGGTTAGAAGAAGCCGCCTAAACCATGGCGCCGTCTTTTGCCCATCTCAACGTCACCACCGCGTACTCGGCACACTTTGGAGTCTCTTGGCCCGAAGAACTCGTCGAGGTCGCGGTGGCCGATGGCGCCCAGATGCTGGGTTGCACGGATCGAGACGGGCTCTACGGGATGGCCAAACACCTCAAAGCCTGCATTGCCCACGGCATTGCCCCGGTGGTCGGGGTGAATCTTGCGGTCATGTGGGACCCAAAATACACCGTGGACGGCAACCCGCTACCTGCCGGGCGGGTCACGATCCTGGCTGCCAGCGCCGCCAACGTTGGGTACGGTCAAGCCCGCAACCTCGGGGCCGGGTATCAGGCGCTAGTGCGACTCATCTCGTGCGCCCACACCCAACTCACCCGCGATCAGCGCCCCTATATTCTGGTCTCCCAGCTGGCCAAAGCTGCCGGCAACAAGCCCGTGTTACACGTGCTGCTGGGACCAGAATCTGATGTCGGTGGGTTGATGACCCAGCGCAAATACACCGCAGGTCGAACACGGCTGAAATTGTGGAAACAGGTCCTGCCCGCAGCCAGCGCACACGTAGAAATTGTCTCCCACCTGTCATTACCCACCGAGCGGCTCGCAACGTCCCACGCCGTGCGCATGTTGCGAGCCAGTGCAGAGCTGGGTCTGGACGCGGTGTTAACCAATGCGGTCCGGTACGCGACCCCGGACGGGGCCGCCACCGCAGACGTCGTCGACGCCGCCCGCGCCTTATCGAGCCTGGATAAACTCACTGATATCCAACCCAACGGGCAGGGCTGGTTGAAAACTGCCGAGACCATGCACGCCCTGGCCCATGAAATCACGTACGAAGCCGGCCTGGGCACCGCAGCGGCCCGGCAACTACTTGAGACCACCCAACAACTGGCCGAAACCTGCGCGCTGGACCCGGCTCAGGATCTGGGATGGGGACAACCCCGAGTGCCCGAATTCGACATCATCGGTATCGACGGCGACCCGGCCACCGTGCTCACCCAGCGCGCCCGAGCCGGATTAGCGCTGCGCTTTGGCCACCTGGATCCCGGCGGGGGACTCTACGACCGGATCCACCGTCAACTGGATCACGAACTGGGCATCATCCAAGATCTAGGTTTTTCCAGTTATTTTCTGACCGTTGCCGAGGTCGTGGCAATGATCGAAGACCGCAACGTGCGAGTGTCCGCCCGCGGCTCCGGGGCGTCGTCGTTAGTGAACTACGCCCTGCGAATCTCGCATGTCGACCCGATCGAACACAACCTGATCTTTGAACGGTTCTTATCGCAGGACCGCTCCACACTGCCGGATATTGATATCGACGTCGAATCTGCCCGCCGACACGAGATCTATCACGCCATTTTTGACCGCTTCGGGGCCGAACGCACCACGTTAATGAGCATGCAAAACGGCTACCGGGTTCGCGGTGCGGTGCGTGACGCCGGACGGGCACTGGGACTAGAACGCGAACAAGTCGACCACCTGGCCAAAAAACTCTGGCGATTCTCGGCATCCGATTTTCGCCAAGCCCTAGAACACATGCCAGAACTGCAAACCTTCGCCGCCCAAGTGCACAGCAACCGCAAAGCCGGCAACCAGCAACTGGATCTGTTAGTAGATCTGACCGAACGGCTCGACCGATTACCACGCCACATTTCCATGCACCCCTGCGGGGTGATTCTGGGCGATCAAACCCTGTTGGACCGGACCCCGGTTGAGGCTTCCGGCATGGGCCTGGCCATGAGTCAATTTGATAAACATGATATGGACCCGATGGGCATGCTGAAACTCGATGTTCTAGGTGTGCGAATGCAGTCCACCATCGCCTATGCACAACAAGAGATCCAACGCACCACCGGTGAATCCATCAACCTTGAAGACATTGCCCATGATGACCCGGACACCTATGCGATGATCCAAACCACCCACACCCTGGGGTGTTTCCAAATCGAATCGCCAGGCCAGCGTGAACTCATTGGCAAATTAGAACCCGAATCCATTACCGATCTGATCATCGACATCTCACTGTTTCGACCCGGACCCATGAAATCCGACATGGTCCGACCCTTCTTGGACTACCGACACCAGCTGGCCCCAGCCCGCTACCCACACCCAAAACTGAAACCTATCCTGGAAGAAACCCACGGGGTCACCGTCTTTCACGAACAACTGTTGCGCACCTTTGATGAAATGACCCGGTGTGGATTAGCAAAGGCCGATGAGTTTCGCCGCAGGTTAGGCTCTGAAACCCAAGACGACGTCGAAACATACTTTCGTGCCAAAGCCATGGCCAACGGCTGGGAACTCGATGTAATCGACGAAGTCTGGGATACCTTGGCCGCCTTCGGCTCATTTGGTTTCTGCAAGGCACACGGGGCAGCCTTTGCCATCCCAACATTTGAATCCGCCTGGCTAAAAACCCACTACCCGGCAGCATTTATGGCCGCGGTACTGGAACACGATCCGGGCATGTATCCGCAACGGCTCATGGTTGCCGAGGCCCGTCGCATGGGCATAGAAATTTTACCGGTCGATATTAATACTTCCACCACGCACATGCGTTTAGAACGCCTTGCCGAAACCAACAACACCTCGCGGCACCCGTGGGGGATCCGACTGTCCTTAGAAACCGTGTTAGGTCTGACGCAGAAAGAAAAACAACGCATCGAACGCGCCCAACCCTTTGACAGCCTGGCCGATGTGCGCGACCGGGCACGGCTGAGCAAAAAGAGTTTCGAAAACCTCGCTCAACTGGGAGCCCTCGATAGTATCTTTCCCGATACCGGCATCAGCCGCACCGACGTCGTCCACCACCTAGAATTTTTACACTCACCGACCAAACGCGATCGCACCGGACGCACCCTGCGCACCGGCAGCCCACAAATCGATGGCCAACAAGCCTTCTGCCTCGGCGACACCGAACTAGACACCCTCCCCGCACTGTTCCCGGAACCCAGCAAAGAACAAAAAATCCGCACCGAACTGGACCTGACCGCAATCGATACCACCGGGCATTTGATGCAATCTCACAAACCGTATCTCGAAGCCCTGGGCATCACCCCGGCAGATCAGCTCATCACGTTGCGCAACCACACTCGGGTACTGGTAGCAGGCGTCCGGGTGGCAACCCAGACCCCACCGATGCGTTCCGGGGACCGCGTCGTCTTTATTTCCATCGACGACGGCGCCGGGGTGATCGACACGTCATTTTTTGCCCAAGCCCAACACGCCACCGGCGATATCCTGTTCTCGGCACGACTGCTCTTAATTGAAGGCACAACCCGGCGCACCGGGGCCCGCGGTATCACGCTGCAAGCCACACGAGCCTGGGATTTGCACGACCCGACGTCGCTACCGGATCCCGACTACTTCGATACCGAACGCGACCACTGGGCTAACTGGTTTACTCGCAACGCCCCACTGCCAACTATTCGGCATCAAAGCCAACTAGGAAAACCCCATAACACCGGCTCTGGTGCACGGGTGCTGGGATATCATTAATCCATAGCTGTTAATGCGTGACCAAGGCGGAGCCCAACATGAAATACCACCGTACACCCACCGTCGTGCTGCGATTTGTTTTCGCAACATGTATCGTCGGATTGACTGCCACAGGTTGCAGTACCTATGAGCGCCCCGATGCCACACCACCCGATGCTTCGGCAGCTTCAAGTCCGCAAACCTCACCAACACAACAACAGTCAGAACCAACCCAGCAACAGTCTGAACCCGGCACCCAGCCGGTGGGAGAGTTCAGGACGGGCAGCTATGAATCAGACAACTGGCCTGATTTCGGCGACGCTAAAGGCGTGTATCCGGTAGCGATGCGCTCAGCGGTCCACGACGGCTTCGAACGCATTGTCATCGAACACGCCGGAACCGGTACCCCGAGCATGCTGGTGCGCTACACCGATGAGCCCATGGCACCCGGATCAGGCGCTGACTTAGGCATTGATCAAGACGCCGTACTGGAAGTCGTCTGGTCAGGTACCTCAAGCATTGACGATATGGATGTCGATGAACTCATGCAGGTCAACGACCCGATCACCGATCTAAACACCACCGCGGCCCAGAGCGTGGTCGTGTTCCCTCCCTTTGAGGCAACCTCAAACTACTTCATTGGACTCGATGAGCAACGCCCATATGCCGTGACGATTCTGCAAGACCCGGTACGTCTTGTTGTGGATATCCAAACCGACTAAGCACATCGCCGCGAGCCACCTGCAAACAATCTGCCAAGCAGATAGAATGGCGGGTGGCTTATCGGTGGTCCAGTATGCCACCGAATTCACAGCCTGACACAAGGAGGAACTGGCACGTGGCCGAACCTAAAGAAATAACCATTACCGTAGACGATCAAACTACCCAGGTCGCTGAAGGAACCACAGGCAATGACCTGTTTGCAGATGAAAAAACTACGGTAGTGATGAAGGTCGATGGCGTCTTGCAGGATTTATTCCGCGTCATCCCAGCCGGTGCCACCGTTGAACGCGTCGACATTACTGACCAAGAGGGACTGGAAGTCCTGCGTCACTCGACCGCACACGTCCTCGCACAGGCTGTCCAAGAGCTTCACCCGGACGCCAAACTGGGCATCGGGCCGTTCATTACAGACGGCTTCTACTATGATTTTGACGTCGATGAACCCTTCACCCCTGACGATCTCAAAGAGATCCAAAAGCGCATGATGCGCATCGTCAAGGCAGGTCAGACTTTTAACCGCCGTGCCGTGGATGAGGCCCAGGCCCGTGATGAACTCTCCAACGAGCCATATAAATTGCAGCTGCTTGATCGTCAACATGACGAAGAAGCCGCCGCCGAAGGTGCTGCCGTGGAAATCGGTGCCGGTGAGATCACCATTTACGACAACCTTGATCGCAAAGGTGAAGTCGTCTGGTACGACCTCTGCCGTGGACCGCACATCCCATCAACCAAACTCATCGCCAACGGTTTCTCACTGACCCGTGCCGCCGGAGCTTACTGGTTGGGATCCGAAAACAACCCGCAGCTGCAGCGCATCTACGGTACCGCATGGGCATCTAAAGACGATCTGGTCGCCTACCAGGAACGCATCGCTGAAGCAGAACGCCGTGATCACCGCAAACTCGGGGCCGAAATGGACCTGTTCTCCTTCCCAGATGAACTGGGCTCAGGCCTGCCCGTCTTCCACCCCAAGGGTGGGATCATCCGCAAGGAAATGGAAGACTACTCACGCCGTCGTCACGAAGAAGCCGGCTACGAGTTCGTCTACACCCCGCACATCACCAAACAGAACCTGTATGAAACCTCAGGCCACCTGGAATGGTATGCCGATGGCATGTTCCCACCGATGCACATCGACGAGATCCGTGATGAAGAAACCGGTGAAGTCACCCGGGCCGGGGCAGATTACTATCTCAAGCCCATGAACTGCCCGATGCACAACCTGATCTTTGCATCCCGTGGCCGTTCCTACCGCGAACTGCCGCTGCGGATGTTCGAGTTCGGGTCGGTCTACCGGTATGAAAAATCCGGTGTGGTCCACGGTCTGACTCGAGTGCGCGGCATGACCCAGGACGACGCGCACATCTACTGCACTGAAGACCAGATGAAAGATGAGCTGACGAACACTCTGAACTTCATTCTGGACCTGCTCAAAGACTACGGTCTCGATGATTTCTACCTTGAACTGTCGACCCGCGATCCGGAAAAATATGTTGGCAGTGAGGAAGTTTGGGACAACGCAACCCGCGTGTTAGCGGAGGTAGCCGAAGAATCCAAACTTGAACTCGTCGATGATCCAGGCGGTGCCGCATTCTATGGGCCAAAGATCTCGGTCCAGGCTCGTGATGCTTTGGGCCGTACCTGGCAGATGTCGACCATTCAGTTGGACTTCAACTTGCCAGAACGTTTCGATCTGGAATACCAGGCCGCTGACGGTACCCGCCAACGTCCGGTGATGATTCACCGTGCACTATTTGGCTCCATCGAACGCTTCATGGGTGTGCTGACCGAACACTATGCCGGGGCGTTTCCAGCGTGGCTGGCACCCGAACAGGTGATTGCTATTCCGGTTGCTGAAGCATTCAACGACTACCTCTTTGACATTGTGGGCAAGCTCAAGGCTCGCGGAATCCGTGCCCGCGTGGATGATTCCACCGACCGGTTCCCGAAGAAAATCCGTACCGCAGCCAAACATAAAGCACCATTCGTGCTGATTGCAGGTGGAGAAGACGCCGAGGCAAACGCTGTGTCCTTCCGCTTCCGGGACGGTTCACAAGACAATGGTGTCCCAGTAGATGAGGCCATTGAACGCATTGTCTCAGCTGTCGAGCAGCGTCAGCAGGTGTAGCTCGTCATGGCGAACCGCGATGCAGATCGTGATGCAGAATTCACTGATGATTTTGCATTAGCAGGTACGCCAGATGCCTTCCAACGGCTATGGACCCCTCATCGGTTGGCCTACGTGTCCAAGGGACAAGGTCAGGTCACCGATGAGGCGTCCTGCCCGTTTTGTGTTGCACCGCAGCGCGACGACGAGACGTCGCTGATCGTTGCCCGGGGGATCACCTGTTATGTGGTGATGAATTTATATCCCTATAATCCCGGGCACTTACTGGTCTGCCCATACCGGCACATCCCGGATTACACCGATCTGACAGTTGAGGAAACCGCCGAGTTCGCACAGCTGACCCAGATCGGTATGGAAGTGTTGCGCGACGTTTCAAACGCTGCTGGATTCAACCTCGGCATGAACCAGGGCAACGCCGGGGGAGCAGGCATTGCCGCGCACTTGCATCAACATATCGTGCCGCGTTGGGGTGGCGACGGCAACTTCTTGCCAATTATTGCCCAAACGAAAAACGTCACCGGAACCATCGGGGATATGCGACAGATCATTGCAGACGCTTGGGAAACTGGAGCCCAACGCTTTCGAGAGCAACAAGCTCGACCAATGAATGAGCGTGAGGCGTGACACGCTTCAGCGGTAAGTCTCAGTTCCCAACTCCAGCCAGAAAAGTCGAGACAATAGAGACATGATGTCGGAAACACAGGGCACGAAAAATCGACCACTAAATATCGCGGAGTACTATCTGCTGACGTGTCTTGATCAGCATGGCAAACTGCTGACCCAAACACACACGGTTCGGGTTGGTATCGCAGGTGCCGTCCTGACAGACCTTGCACGTCGAGGGTGCCTGTACGTCACCCGGGATTTGGTGATCGTGAAATCGGCACCAGATATTGTATTAGAAGAGCCCCTGGCATCCGTCTTGCAGATCATGAAAGATGCACCCGAAAACCAAGACGCTGAGCAATGGATTAATCGGTTCTCACGACCAGCGCTTATGGATGCCATTCTTGAATCCTTGCAAACTCGCGGCGACATCACGGTCATGACGAAACGCTTCTTAGGTCTCGTGCCACGCACCCGCTATGTACCAGACGAATCCTATGGTCGGATGGATATGTATGTGCGCCTGCGAGCCACGTTGCTTGGTCGGGACACCGCGCTTGATGCCAGCACCTGGCCACTGGTACAACTGCTGTACTCCACGGATGTTCTGACGAGATTATTCCCTGGGCTACAGAATAAAATGGTCAAAGAACGCCTCGATGCGTTTCATGCCGAAGCAGCCCAGCAAGAGCCAGCAATTGCGGAGTCGCTGCAAGCAGTTGAAAATGCGATCGCGGAATCGCTGACCGCCACGCGCGGTCAAGCCACCGGCATGCGAGGCTAGAGGATACCTATCGGCTGATGTCAGCTACGGTCGCCGCCGTGATGCTTAGAAAATCATCAGTACGCATTTCGACTGAAAGACCGCGGCGTCCACCAGAAACCCAGATGGTCTCATGATGCTTAACGGATGTATCCACCACGAGCGGCAGCTGAGTTTTCTGGCCTAGTGGCGAAATACCACCAAGCACATACCCCGTCTTTTGCTGCGCGAGGTTTGGATTTGCTATCTCTACCCGCTTGGTGCCAAGCGCTGCGGCCAGGCGTTTGAGATTTAACATATCGGCAACCGCTACGACCGCATTGGCTAGCTTGCGCTCAGAAGATTCCACCAGCAGCGTCTTATAGATACGCTCAGGTGCAATCTGAAGTTTTTCGGCTGCCTCGAGACCAAAACCCTGATCGGAAGCTTTGTGATCGTAGGTATAGACCCGATGCCAAATGTCAGCATCGAGGAGCAGTTGCAGGGCAGGTGTGGCAGTCCGTGCTGCGGTACTCATGCCTGGTGGCTGGTGATATTGCGCTTGATACGACCAAGTAGCGCGGTCATTCCACGCAGACGCAGTGGGGTCAGAGCCTTCGTGAGGCCTAGCTGATTTGGCATGTCATCTGGGACGCCAAGAATGACGGAGGCTGAGTGACCGGAGAGTCCTTCAACCAAGACACCGGCAAAACCACGAGTAGTTGGGGCTTCCGGTGGCGCCGAAATAATAATCGTGACCTCTGGGTCTGGGTCATCAGAGAATTCTAGAGCTAAGAACAGGGGAGTCTGGCATTCAATGACCTGTTCCATTTCGTCTTCGTGACCGGCATAGCGTTCTGGTGGTTCTGGAAGGTTATCCGAGAACTCCAAAAGCAGTTCAAGACGTTCTTGTTCGTGCATATCCTGGAAATCGTCGATGATTTCCTGCAGAACCTGTGGAGTTTTAACAGTCAATGAAAGCCTTTCTGTGGAAGAGATCCGCACTCTAGTCTAACGCGGATGGGCCCCAAAATATTTCGCCGGTATCGGAAGGCATCCGATACCGGCGAAGACTGTCCATCAGTTAGTTTGGTGCTTGACCTGGTTCAGCCCCAACGACGATTGGAACACCGACGCTGTTGCCCCATTCGGTCCACGATCCGTCATAGTTGCGGACGGATTCGTAGCCCAACAGGTAGCGCAGAACAAACCAGGTGTGCGCTGAGCGCTCACCAATGCGGCAGTAGGCAATCACTTTGTCCGATTTGCCCAAATTGGCATCCTCAGCGTAGAGATTTTTTAGTTCTCCACGCGATTTGAATGTGCCATCTTCGTTGGCAGCAGTTGCCCATGGAACAGATTCGGCAGTCGGAATGTGACCGCCGCGCAGCGTTCCTTCCTGTGGGTAACCGGCCATGTGGGTGGTCTCACCGGTGTATTCAGGGTTGGAGCGCACATCAATCAGTGGCACCTGGCCGATGCTGTCCAGAACCTGGGCCTTGTCAGCACGCTCAGTGTTGTCATCGCGCTCAACAACAGGGTAGACGCCGTCGGTGATCTCTGGGATATCACGGGTGATTTCACGACCTTCAGCGATCCATTTGTCGCGACCACCGTTCATCAGGCGAACGTCTTCGTGACCGTAGAGGGTGAAAACCCATAGCGCGTAGGCGGCCCACCAATTGGATTTATCGCCATAAAAAATGACGGTGGTATCACGGCTGATACCTTTTGAGGCAGCCATTTTGGCGAAGGCTTCGGCACCAATGAAATCACGGGTTACCGGATCATTGAGCTCGGTGTGCCAGTCGATTTTTACTGCACCCGGGATATGCCCGGTGGAATACAGCAGAGTGTCTTCATTCGACTCGAGTACAACAACACTTGGGTTGTCTTTGTTCTCGGCGACCCATTGGGTTGAGACCAGTTTTTCCGGGTGCGCGTAGTCGGATTGTTCCACGGGGACTGTCGTAGTCATGAAGGGATGTGCCTTTCGTAGTGGGTGACCGTCAGCAGGTGACACGTACTGAATATTAAGGATACAAGCCTGTGTGTTAATTGCCACGGCTCTCGTCACACTAGTACTTCTATGCACGCTGTGAAAGTAATAGTGCGCCCGGGATTCTGGGGCGTTTTAGGATGTATAGGGTTAGCCGACTGTTCTGATGGTCGCACCGTTGCAATAATCAAGGATGGGAATCAACGTGACAGAAATCGTAGCTCTATCGGAGCGAAACCCACAGGTTTCTTCCGAAGAACTTCTGGCAGGGTTTCATCCGTCATATCGCTTCGGTGAGGTATCCTTCGACACCTATATTCCTGATTCAGCATACCCATCCCAGGCCGGAGCCGTAGAACGCCTTGAAGCCTTTGCAGCTTCCATGAAAGCACCCAAAAAAGCGGGTGGTCTGTTTTCGATATTCCGTCGTGATGCCAAAAAGGCCAATGGGAAAAATGGCAACGGACAACCCAATGGGCTCTATCTCGATGGGGGCTTTGGGGTCGGCAAGACTCACTTGCTGGCGTCGCTGTGGCACGCAGCGCCGGGACGAAAAGCCTTTGGGACCTTTGTGGAATACACCAACCTGGTGGGAGCACTGAGCTTCACCACCACTGTCGAGGTCTTAAAGGAATACACCCTGGTGTGCATTGATGAGTTTGAACTCGATGACCCCGGCGACACCGTGTTGATGTCCCGGCTGATGCGGGAGCTATCCGATGCTGGCGTCAAACTCGCAGCGACGTCAAACACCCTACCCGGTGCACTCGGGGAAGGTCGCTTTGCATCCCAGGACTTCAAACGCGAAATTCAAGTCCTGGCTGATCAGTTTGAAACGATCCGCGTCGATGGCGAAGATTTCCGTCACCGCGGCCTAGAACGCGCTCCTGAACCAGTTCCAGTGGGTGCTGAAGTTCAGAGCGCAAAGGAAAACTTCCCAGACGAAAAAGTCTTCGCAGTCGACGACTGGGCCGCCTTGACGAAAAACCTTTCTCGCGTTCATCCGTCTCGGTATCGTGAACTTGTCAAAGATATCGATGTCTTGGTGCTAAGCAACGTCACCACGATTACCGAGCAAGCCATGGCACTACGGTTCGTTGTGCTAGCTGATCGCCTCTACGATAAAGATGTTCCAGTGGTGGCCTCCGGTGTGCCATTTGAACAACTCTTTACTGAAGACATGATGGCAGGCGGTTACATGAAAAAATACTTCCGAACCGTCTCACGTATGACGGCGTTGGCACGCGAAGGACACCTAGGCGAAAAAGCCCTTTAATCTTCGACGCCCCGTAGTTATCGTGCCTGGTTGAACCGGGGAGTCACAGGATTATCGGATACGCCTTGCTGCAGATCCAGAGCATCTCAAGCACTAAACAAAGACAAGAAGTTTCCCACGTCGTAAGGTTCGTGGAACGCCTCAACACAGACCACAGCGGCTATTCTGTCGCTAGGTTCTGGTCATCCAAAATTATCTGGCTCGGCGTCGGACGGCCCATACACAATGATGACATCCTGAGCCTAGCCAGCCACCCACCAAACGTTCTGACCGAGTTACGGAAGCTCAGCTTATATGGCAATAGTTTGGTCTGCCCCAAGACGGGAGGACCTTGCCGTTATGGCCTGGTCTTGATAGACGCATAGGGTGCTACGCCCGATATGATGCCCCTGGTGACATTGAGCGCGCTGCGGAGTATCGGATGCGAACCCTACTGGGGGAGTGACATAGATTTGCTTCAATGAATCAGCATGGCGACTGATGTCCACTTATCTTCCAGGTGAATCCAAACTAGTAGAGCCTTCGTGATATTACCCACACCTACTGAGAAGTGACATCTACAAGGGAAAGCAAAAACCCCGGTTGGTATACCGGGGTTTTCTATCGCGAGCGGATGACGGGATTCGAACCCGCGACCCCCACCTTGGCAAGGTGGTGCTCTAGCCAGCTGAGCTACATCCGCGTGAATTACTAGGAAAGTAATCCTGTGCGCGATACTGGACTCGAACCAGTGACCTCTTCCGTGTCGGGGAAGCGCGCTAACCAACTGCGCCAATCGCGCTTGTGTTTCACCAAGTGAAACGCAAGTCTTGCAGATTCCTACGATAGCATCTTTCGTACTATCTCGGAAATCCGATCGAGGTGGAGACGGGATTCGAACCCGCGTACGCGGCTTTGCAGGCCGCTGCCTCACCACTCGGCCACCCCACCCTGAGGGTGTTGCGAGCGGATGACGGGATTCGAACCCGCGACCCCCACCTTGGCAAGGTGGTGCTCTAGCCAGCTGAGCTACATCCGCAGACGAGGTGAACTTCTGTTTCGAAGTTGTTCACCGTGTGTCCAACAGATAAGAACTATACACAACAAAAATTCAAAAGTGCAAATTAGATTCACCGTTGCGTTTCGTGTCGGGCGGAAACACTTATCGCGTCCTCCAAATGACCAATAATAGAGACCATGACTCAACCTCAACTTGCTCATCAAACAAACGCCGGAAGAATGTACTCTCGATCATTGCTGGGACTTCCCGAAGTTCCCTCGATCACCACTGTTATCGGGCAACAGCACCTTGATCTCACCGGCTGGGCAAGTCACATGGCCACCACCGCGTTGATCACTGACACGCGCCTGCCGGAGGCGGTAGGGTCACCTGCAAAACTCAAGACTTTGGCGCGGCAATGTAATGATGCCGCCGAGCGTTTCCGGGACGATTCAGCAGCTAGAGGTGACAGGGTTCACGACTACGCCGAGCAAGTTGCCCTCCGTATGTTGGGTAAACCACACACCATGGCGGAAGCTCGCGAAGCACTCGCCCAGCACAACGAGGTCGGTTTCGCTGACCGATTCGATGAATGGTGGGAAACCTATCAGGTCAAACCCCTCGCCGCAGAGATCACAGTTTGGAATCACACCGTGGGATACGCCGGCACCTTGGACCTCGTGGCAGAAATCGGTGGCAAAGTCTGCCTAATCGACTACAAGACCCGCGGGACAGATCGATTTGGACGCGTCAAAACGCTCAGCGACAACGTCGTCATGCAATTAGCTGCCGGATTCAAAGCAGAAGAATCTCTGGTGGACGCCGAGGCTGGCACCTGGGAACCCTGGGCCTACGGGGATGACGCACTGCTTATTGGTGTAGCACTCGGGGAGACTGAAGTCGTGGCATATCAAGCCAACCCGCAGACACTGCCACAGTACTGGCAGAAATTCTGGGCACTGCGTCAAGTGTGGCAGTACCAGCAAGCAGTAGAGGCTGCACCCAAACCACTCCAGCCCCTTGGCCCACCACTTGTCGTGCCGCAACATTCCTGATCAGCTTGGGTAGTCTTATCCCGTGAGTGTTTTATCTATTCGGACCGTCCCAGATCCCGTTTTGCGCAGTCAAACTGTGCCCGTTGATGCCAGTCGATTCGGCTCCACCGGCCTGAAGCGGCTCATCGACTCCATGTACACAACCATGGAAACAGTTGAAGGAGTCGGCCTGGCCGGCCCACAGGTCGGCATCAGTCAAGCCATCTTCGTTTTTGATCTTGAAGGACGACGCGGTCACGTCATCAACCCGGTCATCGAAACCTGGGGCCCCACCACACATGAGCCAAAAGAAGGGTGCCTGTCAGTGCCCGAGCTCTACCACACTCCGCCGCGAGCACAATTTGCCAAAGTCCAGGGCGTCGATGTCGAGGGCAATCCCGTGGAATATGAAGGCGAAGGCCTCTTCGCCAGGATGCTGCAGCATGAAGTTGATCACCTCAACGGCTATCTCTTCGTCGACCGGCTCGAGGGCGAACAACGCCGTGCAGCCCGCCGTGCCATGGTGTCATCGAAATTCATGGAAGCCACCAAGCGGGTCAACTCTCAACGCTCCAGCGAGACCAGTTCGACCTTTGGGTCGGGCGCTGCATTTGGCTCATCAACCTCGTAAAGGAAGTTCATGCGAATCGTATTTGCTGGCACCCCAGAACCTGCAGTGGCCTCTCTGAATGCTCTAGTGGAGGCCGGTCACAATGTTGTGGGTGTGCTAACCCGCACCGACGCCAAAGTCGGCCGCAAACGTGTTCTGACACCGTCGCCGGTCGCTGCACGCGCTGAAGAACTGGGACTGCCTGTCATCAAAGCTGATGGGTTTCATACCGACGACGGCGAGGCCGCCATCGAACAGCTCAAAGCTCTCCAACCCGACATCGGCGCTGTCGTTGCCTAC
This sequence comes from Enteractinococcus helveticum, assembly GCF_001657475.1. Lineage (GTDB taxonomy): Bacteria > Actinomycetota > Actinomycetes > Actinomycetales > Micrococcaceae > Yaniella > Yaniella helvetica. Next base: position 133,349 of record NZ_LXEY01000021.1, on the reverse strand, counting down.
GGGGGACTGCTACCACAGCACGTCTTGGATATGTTGCCCAAGGGTTGGGTGAATCTCCACTTTTCCCTGCTCCCCGCATACCGTGGTGCAGCCCCGGTGCAATGGGCCATCATCAATCAGGAAACCGAAACCGGGGCCGCTGTCTTCCAACTGGAAGCTGGACTGGACACCGGACCAGTCTTCTCCACTGTGTCACGGCCCCTGTCCGGAACCAATACCGCCGGAGAGGTCCTGGCGGATCTGGCCGAAACTGGAGCCGACCTGTTGGCCACCACGTTGACCGAGATTGCTGCAGGCTCCGCTGAGTCCACGCCGCAACAAGGCCCGGTCACCTGGGCGCCAAAACTGACCAGTCACCAGGCAAAAATCGATCCGGCACAACCCGCCGAAGCGGTTCGGGGACTGATCAACGGCACCTCGCCAGCCCCCGGAGCATGGAGCCAGTTAGCATCCGCTGACGGCGCACCACAACGATTCAAAATCGGCCGGGCACGCCCGGTTGAAGACCAGCCCGAATATGACCTGCAACCTGGCGAATTCATCCTGGAAGCCAAGCGTGTGCTGTTGGTATGTCAAGATGGTGTTATTGAACTCACCGACGTCCAACCAGCGGGCAAGAAAATGATGCGCGCAACCGACTGGGCGCGCGGCGTAGACGATGCCGTGAGACTACAAACGTCACTCACGCACCCAGACGAGTTTCAGGTCAACTAAGGACAAAGAATTTGGCAGACGAGACCTCACAAGACCGCCGCAATACCAAAGGGCGACAGCGCAACCGTGGACAGGCGGGACGTCAACGCAAATACTCTGCGGCAGCACCGGCGCAACGCAAGCGGTCCAGCGACCCTGCACGGCTCACCGCATTCCAAATCCTGCAGGCTGTAACGCACGAAGACGCTTACGCGAACCTGATTCTGCCCACGCGCATCCGGCGCAATAAACTCGACCGTCAGGATGCGGCCTTTGCCACCGAACTGACCTACGGGACGCTGCGCTCCATCGGAACCTACGATGCGATCCTGGCCCAATGTGTTGATCGTCCGTTGAAAAAACTCGACAAACCGGTGCTAGATGCTCTGCGCATCGGAGCCCACCAGCTACTGAACATGCGAGTGCCCCCACACGCTGCCTTAGACACCACGGTCGCGCTGGTTCGCGACCAAATCGGAGCCGGGCCGTCGGGGTTGGTCAATGCTGTCCTGCGCAAGGTCAGCGACCGCAGCCTGGATGAATGGCTCGATCATTTGGCACCAGGAGAATCCGACACCGACCTGTCCATCCGCTATGCTCACCCAACTTGGATTCTGCGCGCCATTAAGCAATCGCTGGCCACTAACGGGCGCCCCCCGGAAGATTTTCATGCGGTACTGGCCGCCAACAACATTGCTCCCGAATTAAACCTCATCGCCCTCCCCGGCATCGGGGACTTGCAGCCGGTATTGGATTACGGTGCCCAACCATCAGACCTGGCACCCGATGCTGCTGTCTTTGTTGGCGGCGATGCCGGCCGCATCCCTGGGGTGGCGGAAGGTACCGTTCGCGTCCAAGATATTGGCTCGCAACTGACGGCTCGCGCCCTGGCGAACGCACGTGACATTGAGGCAGACGAATCCTGGTTGGATATGTCCGCCGGGCCCGGCGGCAAAGCCGCACTGCTGGCTTCCTTGGCCCAGACCAAAGGCGCCAGCCTGCTGGCCAACGACGTCTCGGAACACCGCACCAAACTCGTTGCACAAGCCCTACGAGTGGTGGATGAGGATGTCTGGACGATGTCGGTGGCCGACGGTCTGGAACTGGCCAAGGATCCCGCCAACGTGCAACGTTTTGACCGCATCTTGCTCGATGCCCCGTGTACCGGGCTGGGCGCGCTGCGTCGTCGTCCGGAATCCCGCTGGCGCCGGACCCCGCAGGATCTGGCAACCCTGACCCAGCTGCAGGCCCAACTGCTTGACGCCGCCATGACCATGCTGAAACCCGGTGGACTGTTGGCCTATGTGACCTGTTCCCCGCACATCGCTGAGACCACACTGCAGGTTTCGGATCTGCTAAAACGCAACGCTGACGCCAAACTGCTGGACTCAGCAACAGCTCTGCAGGGTGCCGCACTACAGCACGAGGGCGCCTCTGCACTGGATCGAGCCACCATCACCGGTGCCGACACCGAATCCAATACCGCGCAGCTGTGGCCTGACTTGCACAAAACTGACGCCATGTTTTTTGCCCTGCTGACTCACTGATCACACGCACACCACACTCAAGGAGCCCGACCGTGACCGGTATCCACATCCACCCCTCTATTCTGTCTGCCGACTTTGCTCGCCTCGCCGAGGAAATCGAACGCGTCCACACTTCTGATGCCATCCACGTGGATGTCATGGACAATCACTTCGTGCCGAATCTGACCATGGGCGTGCCGGTGGTCAAGGCCATTCGTGCTGCGACCGATAAACCCTTGGACATTCACCTGATGATCGAAGACGCCGACCGGTGGGCACCAGATTACGCAGACTTAGGCGCTGAATCGGTGACCTTCCACGTCGAGGCCTCCAAAGCACCAGTACGCTTGGCCCGAGAACTGCGAGCCCGTGACACCAAGGCGTCTATGGCGCTGAAACCAGCCACCCCAATCGAGCCGTATATGGACATGCTCACCGAGCTGGACATGATTTTATTGATGACGGTAGAACCCGGCTTCGGGGGCCAATCATTCCTTGACGTCGTCCTGCCAAAAATCCGTCGTGCCCGCCAGGCCATCGAAGACGCCGGTGTGCCAATTGCTCTGCAGGTCGACGGGGGAGTTGCCCCTGACACGATCGAACGAGCAGCCGAGGCCGGAGCCGATGTTTTCGTTGCCGGATCGGCCGTGTATTCGGCTGAGGATCCAGCCAAAGCTATTGACCAGCTGCGCGCTTTGGCACGCAACGCACAACACTAAGGACTCCCGAAACCATGCAGTGGCTCATTGACCTGTTCAACTGGACCATCCCCATTGCTGGCGGTGGGCTACTGATGCGCGAAGTCTTTGGCAATATCTTCGGGTTGGCCTCGGCCCTGGGTGGGATGCAGCGCAAAGTCTGGGCCTGGCCGGTTGGGATTATCGGTAACCTCACGCTGCTTACCGTTTTTCTCAGCAGCATTTTTGGTGGTGCCGACACCGCGAATCTGCTGGGACAGGCCGGACGCCAAATCATGTTCACCACCGTTTCCATCTACGGCTGGGTACAGTGGCAAAAATCACGTGGCATGCAAGGTGCCACAGGAAAGAACACGGCCATCGTGCCGAAATGGGCGTCCTGGCCGACACGTATTGGTCTGGTTGTCATTCTGATCGGCGGGACAGTGGCCATAACACCACTGTTCCGCACCCTGGGATCATATGAGCCGGTCTGGGCAGATGCCTGGACCTTTGTCGGCTCCCTGCTAGCAACCTTCGGCATGGCCAAAGGCTGGGTCGAATTCTGGCTCATTTGGGTGGCCGTCGATATCGTTGGAGTGCCATTACTGTTCTCAGCCGGGTACTATGCCACGGCATTCATGTATCTGTTCTACGGGGTCTTTACACTGATTGGCTTCTTTGTTTGGGCACGGGCACGAGCTCGCGAAAAGCCCGCCGTTGAAACTCTTATGCCTGATCCGACGTTGCAAGAACCCGATGAACAGCGGGCAAATTCTTGACCCACCTTTGTCACGAAGTGCATGCTTGTCCACAAAGCCGGTCACAAACAACTACGCTAGTAGGTGTGAAAACCTTCGAAGAACTCTTTGCTGAACTGACTGAAAAAGCGCGCACCCGCCCGGAAGGCTCCGGAACGGTACAACAATTGGACGCCGGGGTGCATGCTATCGGCAAGAAAGTTGTCGAAGAGGCTGCCGAAGTCTGGATGGCTGCACGATACGAAACCAACGACGAGACAGCCGAGGAAATCTCGCAGCTGCTCTACCACCTCCAAGTCATGATGCTGGCCAAAGGTATCTCCTTGGACGACGTCTACAAGTACCTCTAACTAGGAGAATCGAACGCAACATGTTGCGCATTGCTGTGCCCAACAAGGGCTCGTTGTCCGATGCAGCTCGGGAAACCCTGATCGAAGCGGGCTACCGTCAACGTCGTGATTCTAAAGAACTGGTGTTCGTAGACCCGGACAATAGTGTCGAGTTTTTCTATCTGCGGCCCCGCGACATCGCCATCTATGTCGCCAAAGGAACACTGGATGCCGGTCTGACCGGGCGCGATCTGTTCCTAGACGCCCAGGTTGGTGACGCCGCCGAAGAGCTTATGGCGTTAGGCTTTGCTCGGTCCACGTTCCACTTCGCTGCACCATCCGGAGCGTTCACCTCGGTTGCAGAGCTTGCCGGTAAACGGATCGCAACCTCCTATGACGGGTTGCTGTCGGACTATCTGAAGTCCTCGGCCATCGACACGAATAAAATTGTTCACCTTGATGGTGCTGTGGAATCTTCAGTCAAGCTCGGGGTCGCCGATGCGATTGCCGACGTCGTTGAAACTGGTTCAACGCTGAAGGCCGCCGGCATGGAAATCTTCGGCGAACCGATCCTACGGTCCGAGGCTATTCTGATTGGCCAAACCGGCAAACACCCTGCCGGACTGGATAAGCTCATCCAACGCCTACACGGTGTCCTGGTCGCTCGCGAATACGTCATGGTCGACTACGACGTCCCGCGTGCACACATGGAAGCCGCACTGAAAGTCACCCCTGGTCTGGAGTCGCCCACCATCTCACCGCTAGCCGATGATGACTGGGTCGCGGTACGCTCCATGGCAAAGAAAAAGGACATGAACCGTATCATGGACGAACTGTACGAAATGGGTGCCAAAGCCATTTTGGCTTCAGCAATTCACGCCATCCGCCTATAACACCAACAACCGCGAGGAATATTATGAGCACTGCAATTCGCGTCATCCCATGCCTGGATGTCAATAATGGCCGAGTCGTCAAAGGCGTCAACTTCGAAAACCTGCGCGATGCAGGCGATCCAGTTGAACTCGCTCATCGATACAACGCCGCAGGTGCCGATGAATTGACCTTCCTCGATGTCACCGCGACCACGGAAAACCGCGACACCACCTATGACTTGGTGAATGCAACGTCAAAGCAAGCATTCATTCCGTTGACCGTTGGTGGCGGGATTCGTAGCGTTGAGCACGTAGAGCAGTTGCTGCGCAATGGTGCCGACAAAGTGTCGGTCAGCTCAGCAGCTGTAAGTAATCCCGAGCTCATCAACGAGATTTCACAGCGCTGGGGCGCCCAGGTTCTGGTGCTGTCACTGGATGCTCGTGCCAATCCTGAGTTGCCTTCGGGCTATGAGGTCATGATCAAAGGTGGTCAAGAGGGTACCGGCAAAGACGCTATCGAATGGGTCAAGGAAGCTGAAGAACGCGGTGTCGGAGAAATCCTGATCAACTCGATCGACGCCGATGGCACCCGTGATGGATTTGATCTAGCAATGATTCGCGCGATCCGCGCCGCCGTCGGTGTTCCACTGATTGCCTCCGGGGGAGCGGGCGAGCCTGCACACTTCCCACCTGCCATCGAGGCCGGTGCCAATGCTGTGCTGGCGGCCTCACTGTTCCACTACGGGCCAGACGACATGATCAAGCAGGTCAAAGACGCCATCGAGGCTGCCGGCTACCCGGTACGCCGCTAGGCACAAACCGCCAGTTACTACGGGCGGTCAATCAACACTAACGCGTGGTCCGGTCGGCCTAGAGCATGTAATACCAGTTCTCCGGCCGGACCCGTGACAAATGTTTGTGCCGTGCCGCGTTTGGCAACGATGCGTTCACCATTCGTACGAATCAACACGTACCCGGTCTTGGCATGGGCATAATAGCTGCGTGCCTGTTCGCGCAGTTGCTCAAAGAGCGCATCAGCGTACGCGTCGGTGAGTCTTCTGGGAGCCCACCGGTTCTGGGCGCGTCGAATGTCTTCGGTATGCACAAAGAAATGCAGCAGCATGCTGTCAGCTTGTGGCTTACGCGGTGAGACTGCATGACGCAAACGTGAGAAAACGGATTGCCGTGGTGGTGCAGGCTGTTCTTCCGGGCCGTCGGCAATCTTGCGCACGAGATTATAAAATGCCTTGCGCGATGAAGATTCTTCACCCAGTTTGGTAATCGCCGCTTGGCGGGCAGCTGACTTCGATCCGAAGCCTCGTTCTGTGACATGCTGCGGATTTTCCTTCAAAAACACTGACGCAGCTAAATGTTGCGTTTGCCACTCCTCGACCAGGGTCGGTTCGTTGGGACCAGCGGCATACAGGGCTGCCACCAGCGCATCACGAGACGCCGCAACGAAGTCGTCGCCGTCGTAACTGGTGGATCCCGCAGATATTTTTGTCACATATGTGAAATTATCACGTGTTGATCAGTGGCAACAGTAGACAGGCCGCCCTAGACTAGATCCATCATGAACATTTCTGAAGTTTCGCCGCCCGAATCCGATCTTGACCCACAGATCGTCGCCCGGTTGAAACGTAATCCCGATGGACTCCTGCCTGCCATCGTTCAAGACGCCGCAACTCGCGAGGTCCTCATGCTGGGATACATGAATGACCAGGCACTGCACATGACGCTGACCACCGGTCGCGCCTGGTACTGGTCGCGCTCCCGAGGCGAATACTGGCGCAAGGGCGATACCTCCGGCAACGTGCAACACGTTGTATCGGTTGCCTTAGATTGCGACGCCGACACCCTGTTAGTCCAGGTCCATCAAATTGGACCCGCCTGCCACACCGGCACCCCATCCTGTTTTACTGATCGGGAGCTTACCGTCACCGGTACCCAAGACTCCTCAGACCACATGAAAGAATCCGATGCGTGATATAGGCCCAGTGTTTCCTTCTCGAGAAACGTTTCGTGAACTTGCAGCTGCCGATCACAAGGTGATCCCGGTAACCACGACGCTGCTACCCGATGCCCTCACCCCGGTCGGGATCTACCGGCGTCTAGCTAATGACGCCCCCGGTACGTTCCTCTTGGAATCGGCCGGCCAGGACGGTAACTGGTCACGCTACTCGTTCATTGGTGCCGGCACTGCCGCCACGCTGACCGAACACAACGGTCAAGCGTTTTGGCAGGGCCAAGTCCCCGCCGGTGTCCCCGCCACTGGCGCACCACTTGAGGTACTCGAAGAATCCCTGAAATACCTTGCCACCGACGTCCGCTCCGATATCTCGGACGCCCTGCCGTACCTGGTGTCGGGATTTGTGGGTTTCCTCGGCTGGGATACGGTGCGCGCCTGGGTTGAACTTGGCGATGGACCGCAGGATGACCTGAACCTGCCATCCATGGCCATGAACCTGGTAACCGACTTAGCCATCCATGATGCCTTCGATGGCACCGTGACCCTGGTGGCCAACGCCATTAACTTTGACGGCGAAGCAAGTGGCGTCGATGCGGCCTATGATCGCGCCGTCGCACGACTCCAAGATATGACCCAGCGCCTGGTAGAACCAATTGCTGATCCAGTATCTGTCGCCCCGGCCGGCTGGTTGGATCGAGATTTCTCCCAAGACATTGATCACTCCTGGCCCGAACACGAATTTCTCAATGCCGTGCGCAAGACTCAGCAGTCGATTCGCGACGGCGAAGTGTCCCAGCTGGTCATCTCGCGCCGTTTCACCGCTCCGACCACTGCCACTGCGCTCGACACGTATCGTGTGCTGCGGGCCATTAACCCCAGCCCGTACATGTTCCTCTATACGTTTGAATACCCGGACCGCGAAGGCGTCTACCACCTCGTAGGCGCTTCCCCAGAGACCCTGGTCTCGGTCAAAGACCAGCGTGTACTGACTCACCCGATCGGTGGGTCAAAGCCAAAAGATCCAACGCGCAGTATTCGAGCCATCACAGAAGAGCTGTTAGCCGATCCGAAAGAACGCGAAGAGCACCAACAACTGGTGGATCTAGCAAAATCCGAGCTGTCGAATATTTGTGCCCCGGGAACGGTCGAAGTGTCGGACTACATGATCGTCCAACAGTTCTCCCACATTCTGCACATCGTCTCCACGGTCGAAGGTGACATCGCAGCCAACACCACGGCACTGGATGTGCTGCGTGCCAACTTCCCGGCCGGTACCCTGTCTGGCTCCCCGAAGCACCGGGCCCTGGAACTCTTGGATGAATGGGAACCACATGCCCGCGGTCCATTCGGCGGCACGGTTGGCTATTTCGATCTGGCCGGTAACATGGACATGGCCATTACGATCCGTACCGCGATCCTCAAAGACCAGGTCGCCTACCTGCAAGCCGGTGCCGGCATCGTCGCAGAATCCGTGCCCGCCACGGAAGCTGATGAGACGCTGACCAAAGCAACCGCCGCGATCCGTGCCGTGTTGGCCGCCCAGCAATTACAAACCATTGAACCGGATGACCCCCAATAGATGACGACACCACAACCAAGCCAACCGCCACTGCGCTCTGCCGGCATTACCCGCGGTATAACCGTCATCATCATGCTGCTCGGCGGCGTCCTGGCGCTCATCGGTGCCACCCAGTCCTGGGTGACGGCCACCGGTTTTGAAGCAGCCCATATCCACAGCGTTGAATTATCCGGCCAGGAAGCCTCCCCGGTCATCACCGCCATGGCACTTGTCACTGTTGCAGCCGGTGCGGCACTGTCCATTGCCCGTCGCATTGGCCGCTGGATCATCGGCATAGTCGTCGTGCTGGCTGCAATCACCATGGGCTGGACCACCATCAACGTGGCGCTGAACCCAACCGACGCGGTCGCCCAGAAAATTGCCGAAACCACCGGTACCACAGGTATTGCAGACATCGCGCCCAGCATCGAAGTCTCGATGCTGCCATGGCTGACGGTCATTGGCGCTCTGATTGGTCTGGCCGGTGGGATCATCGCCCTGACCGCAGGAGGTCACTGGCCGGTGGGCAAAACGAAAAAATACGACGTCGGTGTGCAACAGCGCACCGACCGTAACGGGCCGCTGGATGAGATTGACACGTGGGATGAATTGTCCCGCGGCCAAGATCCAACCTAAAATCACGTAGTAGTTCGTGTTCTGCAGTGGGCCAGAAGAAAAAATGGCACAATGGAACACATATCATCGCTAGCAACTTGAGGCTGCCGGAAATATCCTGGCTGTAAGAAAGGCAACACCACATGGCTAACACCACAGATGAAATCCAAGTCGATGCATACGGGCGTATTCTAAACGACCCTACCCACGACGAATCACCAAGCCACGGGAACTCACCGGCTGGTTGGTCACTGGTCGCACTGGTCCTAGTCGGCCTGGTCATCGCTGCTATCGGTTCGCTTGCTTCAGCCTGGATCGTTATGTGGATCGGCATCGTCATCGCCGTCATCGGTCTGCCGGTTGGTTTCTTCATGCGCCTGGCCGGTAAAGGTGCCAACGGAGACTACTCATAAATGACCCGACCAAACCCCGTAACCGGAACGGTTCTCGACAGCATTATTGACGGCGTCATCCAAGATATGGACGCCCGAAAAGCTGACACCCCGCTAGCACGCATGCAGCAGCTGGCTGCTGAGGCCTCACCTGCGCGGGATGCGCATGCTGCACTGCTGGGTGGCCGTGACAACCCCGTCGGTGTCAATATCATCGCCGAAGTGAAGCGCTCCTCGCCGTCTGCCGGTCCACTGGCACAGATCGACTCTCCGGCCGAGCTGGCCGCCCAGTATGAAGCTGGGGGAGCAGCAGTCATCTCGGTGCTTACGGAACAGCGGCGATTCAACGGATCATTACAAGACTTTGACGCCGTTCGCGCGCGGGTCGATATCCCACTGCTGCGTAAAGACTTCACCGTCGATGAGTACCAGATCTACGAAGCCCGCGCCCATGATGCAGACCTCGTGTTACTGATCGTTGCTGCACTCGACGACGCTCAGCTACGTGACTATCTTGCTTTGACCCACGAACTGGGTATGAACGCACTGGTCGAAACACACACGGTCGAAGAGATCGAACGCGCTGCAGCTGTGGATTCGAAGATTGTGGGTATCAATGTGCGCAACCTCAAAACCCTCGAGGTCGATACCTCCCACTACGGAACACTGGCGGATCAACTGCCCGATAATGTCGTGCGAGTCGCAGAATCTGGCGTCAAAGCCGCCAGCGATGTGGCAATGTACGCCTCCCAGGGCGCAGATGCGGTGCTGGTAGGCGAAGCACTGGTGAAACACGGAGAGCCCAAACAGGCCATCGTTGACTTCCGACAAGCCAGCAGATCATAACCACCTCTAAGCTGCCCCGGACAATGTGCCGGGGCGGTTGTCGTATTTGGAAAGACAGTTCATGAGCGTCCCAATGGATACACCACAGTCCGGTTCCACCTCGCATGAGGGAGCCTTCCGAGATCAAGAAGGTCCATACTTCGGCAAATACGGTGGCCGATGGATGCCAGAATCTCTGATGGCAGCCCTGCAGGAAGTCGAAGAAACCTTCCGCGAGGCGATTAAAGATCCCGAGTTCCTTGCCGAACTTGATGACCTGTATGCCAACTACATTAACCGTCCGTCACTGTTGACAGAAGCAAAACGCTTTGCCGAACCGTACCCGGGCGTGCGCATCTTCTTGAAGCGCGAAGACCTCAACCACACCGGTTCGCACAAAATTAACAACGTCATCGGCCAAGCACTCCTGGCCAAACGCATGGGCAAAACCCGGCTCATCGCTGAGACCGGTGCCGGGCAGCACGGTGTCGCCACCGCCACCGCAGCAGCACTCTTCGGTCTGGAATGCACCGTCTACATGGGCGAAGCCGATACCCAGCGCCAGGCACTCAACGTTGCCCGCATGGAAATGCTCGGTGCTGAAGTCGTCGCCGTGAAAATCGGTGCACGCACCCTCAAAGATGCCATTAACGAAGCGCTGCGCGACTGGGTAGCCTCCGTGGAGACCACGCACTACCTCCTGGGTACCGTGACCGGTCCAGCACCTTTCCCGGAAATGGTCCGCTACTTCCACCAGGTCATCGGCCAAGAAGCCCGCGAGCAATCCCAGACCCAGGCCGGGAAACTGCCAGACGCCGTCATTGCCTGCGTCGGTGGCGGATCCAACGCCATCGGCATCTTCCACGCCTTCCTTGATGACAAGAACGTCGAGCTCTACGGTATGGAAGCCGGCGGTGCTGGTGTCGAAACCGGCAAACACGCCGCCCCAATTACTTTAGGCCGCGTCGGTGTGCTCCACGGGGCACGCACCTACCTAATGCAGGATGAAGACGGACAGACCATCGACTCACATTCGATTTCTGCAGGCCTGGATTATCCGGGGGTCGGTCCAGAACACGCATTTCTGCATGACTCCGGCCGCGTGAGCTACCAGCCGGTCTCAGACTCCGAAGCCATGAACGCTTTCAAGTCCCTGACCCAGTCCGAAGGCATTATGCCCGCCATTGAATCCGCACACGCCCTGGCCGGAGCACAGCGCCTAGCCGAACAATGGGTCGCAGACGGCGTCGTGGATGCCAACACCCCCGAAGCAGACCAAAAAGTTATTATCGTGAACCTGTCAGGTCGCGGTGATAAAGATGTCAGTACCGCCGCCACCTGGTTCGGTATGGTCCCAGAAGATCAAGCCGGACTTGGAGAATAGATACATGTCAGAACAGATTCGCTCACTCACCGCGCAGAAAATTGAACAGGCCCGAGCCGAAGGGCGTACCGCGTTTATCGGCTACCTGCCAGCCGGGTACCCCAGCATTGATGAATCCATTGAAGCCGCCGTCCAGCTGGGCAACAATGGTGCCGACATCATCGAAATTGGGCTACCGTACTCCGATCCCGTCATGGACGGCGAAGTCATCCAGCAAGCCACCGGCCAAGCCCTAGAAAACGGCTTCCGGGTGGCCGATGTATTCCACATAGTCAAAGAAGTCACCTCACGCACGGATGCCGCCGTCGTCATCATGACCTACTGGAACCTCGTGGATCGCATGGGTGTCGACGAATTTTCCCGCCGCTTCGCCGAAGCCGGGGGAGCAGGCCTCGTCACCCCAGACCTCGTGCCAGAAGAAGCCGCCGAATGGTTCGAAGCATCCGATAAATACGAACTCGACCGAATCTTTTTGACCGCACCATCCTCCCCGGATGATCGCGTCAAACTCACCGTGGAATCCTCACGCGGATTTGTCTACGCCGTGTCCATCATGGGGATCACCGGCGCACGCACGTCAGTGTCCGACGCCGCCGAGCGCGTCGTCAAACGCGCTCACCAAGCCGGGGCACCACGGGTGTGTGTTGGTCTGGGTATCTCTGAGCCTGAACACGTCACCGAGATCGGGACCTACGCAGATGGTGCGATCGTCGGCACCGCGCTGGTGGCCGCCTTACGTGATGGTGGACCAGCAGCAGTCGGTGAACTGACCCGCCACCTGGTAAGCGGCGCCACCAAAAACTAACGCAACAACCCACCACTAGGACACCTCGCCTTATGCAGCTTGCAGCCCTGATGGCATCCATCCCGCCACCACCGTTCGATGGCTTTGAAATCGGTCCGGTCAAGATTCACATCTACGCGCTGTGCATCATTTTGGGAGGCGTGCTTGCCTTCTGGTTGGGCGGTAAGCGCTGGGCTGCACGCGGCGGTAAGGCCGAAGAAATGTACGACGTCGGCCTATGGGCCGTCGTCTTCGGGATCATTGGTGCCCGGTTATATCACGTACTGACCGTGCCTGACGTGTACTTTGGCCCCAACTATGATGGCACCGGTGACCTGGCGAAAATCTTTGCGATCTGGGAAGGCGGTATCGCCATTTGGGGTGCCATCGGCGGTGGTGCCCTGGGTGTCTGGTTCGCATGTCGACGCTACGGCATCCGCATGCCCGCCATGGCCGATGCCATTGCACCTGGAATCCTGCTGGCCCAAGCTGTGGGCCGGTGGGGTAACTATTTCAACCAGGAGCTCTTCGGAGAACCAACCACCCTGCCGTGGGGCCTGGAAGTCGAAGCCGATCACTTCAACTTCCCAGCCGGATTACCTGCTGACACCCTATTCCACCCCACATTCCTGTACGAATCCGTGTGGAACCTGCTTGGTGTCGCCGTCCTGCTGATCATCGACCGGCGCTTCAAACTGCGCAACGGCATGATGCTGTGGTCCTACATTGTCTGGTACACCCTGGGTCGCATCCCCATCGAATCGATCCGCTTAGACCAGGCCCAAACCTGGTCGCTCTTCGGACTCGAACTCCGGACCAATACCTGGACCTCGGTGATCATGTTCCTGATCGCCCTGGCACTACTGATCTACTCGATTGCCAATCGTCCAAAAACCCCGGAGCAGTGGGCCGAGGCCAATAAACTCTATCGCGACGACCGTGATGAAGTTGCCGAAGCCGCCAACCCGGACATCCTTGACGACACGGCGGACAATCCTGCTGCCACTACGGACGACGACGATCCCAGCCGACCCTGATCATGATGTAGGTCATGCCCGTCAGCGGCGTCCAATGATTAACTTTCGGGTGGTTGAACCCTAGACTTGCGCATATGAGACATGCGAAGATCGTCGCCACATTTGGCCCTGCAACGCAGGGATATAAAACCACCAGTGAACTAATTAAAGCCGGAGTCAATGTTGCCCGGATGAACTTCAGCCACGGAGATCATGAGGTCCACACGACCACATTCAATACCGTGCGCCAGGCGTCATCCGACCTTGACCAACCCGTTGCGATCTTTGCCGACCTGCAGGGTCCCAAAATCCGTCTCGGCCGGTTCGCCAACGGACCACACTTACTCGAAGACGGTGACACCTTCACCATCACCACCCGTGACGTTGAAGGCACCCAGGACATCTGCTCCACGACGTTCAAGGGCCTGCCACAGGACGTAGAAGTCGGCGACCAATTGCTCATCGACGACGGCAAGATCCAGCTGCAAGCCATCGAAGTCACCGCAACGGATGTGGTGACCAACGTCGTCATCGGTGGGGAAGTATCCAATAACAAGGGCATCAACCTCCCCGGCGTGGCCGTCAATATTCCGGCCCTGACCGAAAAAGATGAAGAAGACTTACGCTTTGCACTCAAACTCGGGGTCGACATGATCGCCCTGTCGTTCGTACGCAGCGCCAGCGACATCGAACCCGTCCACAAAATTATGGAGGACGAGGGGCGACGCATTCCAGTCATTGCCAAACTGGAAAAACCCCAGGCCGTTGAAAACCTGCAAGAGATCATTGATGCCTTCGATGCGATCATGGTTGCACGCGGCGACCTCGGAGTAGAACTACCCCTCGAACAGGTCCCCGTCGTCCAAAAGAACGCCATCGACCTGGCGCGCCGCTGGGCCAAACCAGTCATTGTGGCCACCCAGGTTTTAGAATCCATGATCGAAAACCCACGGCCAACCCGTGCCGAGGCTTCGGACTGTGCCAACGCGGTCTTGGACGGCGCAGATGCCGTCATGCTGTCTGGTGAAACTTCGGTCGGTAAATACCCCGTCCGTACGGTGCAAACGATGGCGAAAATCATCAAGTCCACCGAGGAACATGGCCTGGAGCGTATGCCACCATTAGGTACTCGGCCCCGCACGCGTGGGGGAGCGATCACCCGGGCGGCCGTGGATATTGCAAGGTCCTTGGACATTCCATTTCTGGTGGCTTTCACTCAATCGGGTGACTCAGCACGACGTTTGTCGCGACTGCGCGCGCCACAGCCGATCTATGCGTTTACTCACTCGTTCACCACGGCCAATGTGCTGTGCCTGTCGTGGGGTGTGGTGCCCAAGGTCGTGCCGTTCAAAGACTCCACAGACCAAATGACCGAACAAATCGATCATGAACTGGTCAAAAACGGCCTGGCAAAACTCGATGACCTCGTGGTGATGGTCGCCGGCTCGCCTCCAGGCGTCCCAGGATCGACCAATATGCTCAAAGTCCACCGTATGGGGGCTACCACTGCGGAAATAGATCCAGCACTGATCGACACCGCTGTAGCACCGGCAGCCCATCGCTGGGACGCCGTGTCCGGCTGGTCACCGATGTAACACCCTAGGAAGGATTGTTGCCCAACTGGTCAATGACCGTTTGGGCAACATCTTTCATGGTCAACCGACGGTCCATCGAAGTCTTTTGAATCCACCGAAACGCTTCAGGTTCGGTGATCTCCAGTTTTTCTTGCAGTAAAACCTTTGCCTGATCCACTAATTTTCGAGTTTCAAAACGGACGGTCAGATCCGAAATCTCTGACTCAAGCGCAACCAACTGATCAAACCGCGCTTTGGCCAATTCGATTGCCGGCACCAGATCCGTTTCACTAAACGGCTTGACGATATAGCTCATCGCTCCGGCTTGTGTGGCCTGGTCGATGAGATCCCGTTGAGAAAATGCTGTGAGAATCACCACCGGCGCCAAAGAACGTTCCGCAATATGACGGGTTGCCGACAGGCCATCCATCACGGGCATGGAAATGTCCATGAGCACCACATCGGGTCGAAGCTCCTCGACCAATTCCACAGCACGCTCACCGTTTTCCGCCTCGCCAACTACCTCATAGCCTTGTGCAGTGAGTGTTTCGACGATGTCCAAACGGATAATGGTCTCGTCTTCAGCCACCACAATGCGTATCGGCTGGGTTGACTCGGTAGCTGTCATCAGAACCTCATATCATCGGTGTGACGGGCGGGGATCAGTGGATCATTCTACGTTAGAAACGCAGAGCTCTTCTTTTGGTTATTCCACAAACTTGTGTAAAATAGGTCAAGTGCCTAGCCCGAATGGCGGAATTGGTAGACGCGTTGCACTCAAAATGCAATATCGAAAGATGTGTGGGTTCGAGTCCCACTTCGGGTACTTTTCAATTCGGAGCAAACTGCTCAGCGTTTCGGCATCACTGGTGGCAAGCTCAAGAAATATAGTAGCGTGTGTGAGGTTCATTTGAAGCCTAGGTTGTCGACACGCCTGCGAGGACATCTGCCAGGTTGTATCAGCAGTTGCGCCTCAAACCAATCGCCTGAGAACTGCGTTAAACCCGCTAAGCGGACTTCTACGCAGTTGCATGCAGGACCCCGAAAGTGCCGACGTTTGGTTACAACTAGCAGGAATTCTTTCCGGCCTGCACAAGTCTTTGATTGTTGGCCTCGGTTGGCGGATTTACACGGCTGGGAGCCGTGGTACTCGGCAGACATCCGGGGAGTATCGTCGAATCGTTTCTGTGGCTTGGCTGTCGCATCAGGTGGCTCTTGGGAAATGAAGCAGCTCTACCCACTCTTATTGTGAAGTTTTGGTCTCTCTAGTGCCACTTTTTATTGGGCGATATCACTGCGGTCAAGCACAATACCCAATTATTCGAAACCTGCGGCGATGACGCTGTAGTAGGACCATTTGCCGCGGTGTTCGTGTGCGATCACCCAGACCTCAACGAGTTTTTCATGGTGGGCAGACGAACTTCATCAGCACCAGACTACGAGGAGTGATATATGCAATACCTTTCACGCGAACCGCGCGCGGTTCAAGCTCAGCAAAAGCGTCGCCGTGCCCGGCTGTTGTTATGGATAGCGCTGGGCGGGATAGCACTCCTATTCATCTACAGCACGATCTTCCATTGGCTGATGGCCCGCGAAGGTCAAGTTCATGACTGGAGCGGCGCGCTTTATTGGACTATTACCACGATGTCCACTCTGGGGTACGGTGACATCACCTTTTCCTCCATAGCTGGACGCCTCTTTTCAATGGTCGTCTTGGTCAGCGGAGTACTGCTGATCCTGGTGTTGCTGCCGTATCTATTTATTCAGTTCGTTGTGACACCATGGATTGCCGACCGCGACAAAGCACGTGCTCCGCGCAGAGTCCCAGACCACCTGCGCGGACACCTGTTACTCATCGGGCTAGACAGCATTAACCGCACCCTTATTGCTCGAGCGAAGCGGACGAAAACCCCGACAGTGGTCCTGGTCGAGGACCCGGCCGAGGCCAGCCGAATTAAGGATGAAGGATACGAGGCGATGGTCGGCGCCTTAGATTCTCCGGCGACTTACCGTCACGCCGGGGCCAATCGCGCCCTGATGGTGGTCTCAACCCAGGCCGATACCACCAACACCAACGTTGCCTTTACTGTTCGCGCCGTCAGTCAGGATGTGCCGATCACTGTCACGGCCGATAAGAAAGCTTCCCATGATGTGCTTGAACTGGCGGGTGCCGATCATGTCGTGCAACTCAGTTCCGCCCTCGGCACCGAGCTTGCCAATCGTGTCCTTGGCACTACAGGTCGCTCTCATATCATTGATGCAATCGGTGATACCCAGATCGCCGAGGCGGCAGTAAAAGGTACGGCTCTGGTCGGGTCGACACTCGCGCAAGCACAACGCCGCATTCAATCCCAAGCACAAATTCTGGCGATCATGCGCCGGGGACGTCTCATATCGTTTGAGCCAGATACAACCCTTGACGAAAATATGGTCTTGATCATCGCGGGCACTCGGGACGACTTAGCGATCTACGATGACCAGTTCCAGAATCCACAGCAGTTGCAGGGCCCTGTCCTGGTGCTTGGTGGCGGGCGCGTCGGTCGCGCCGTAGCCGAAACCTTTAAACAATCCAATGTTCCTTACATGATCGTTGAACAGGTCCCGTCGCGGGTCCCCGAGCACCTGAATTATATCGAGGGCGATGCAGCCGATTTCGACGTGCTGGGCAACGCGGGTTTGCACGATGCCTCTGGGGTGGTCATTACTAGTCACGATGACGACCTTAACGTCTACCTCACCCTGTATTGTCACCGTCTTCGACCCGAACTGCAAGTCATTTCCCGCGCGAGCTCGGAACACAACGTTGCCACTCTCTACCGCGCCGGAGCCGACGGCGTCCTGTCCTATGCCACTATCGGAGCCACGGCCATGTGGAATAAACTAGGCCACTCACATCGCGTTCTCATCGCGGAAGGCAAAGAACTCTTCACCGTTCCATTACCACGATCGCTCGACGGTTTATTACTACGGGACCAGAAGATCTTTGCCATCACCGGTTGCCACCTCGTCGGTGCGCTGGATGCAGACAATCGCTTGCTTCCTGGCATAGAGCGGATCTCGCCAAACTATGCTGCGACACTGCTGTTACTGGGTGACCGGCACGCTGAACGCGCGTTCCGAAAAACGTACCTAAAGCATCGCTAACAGCCATCCGGGGACAACGACCGTGTGATACCTTAACGCCATGGGAAATTTAACACAGTGTTAAGTCGCAGGAGATCGGTGACAGTTCTGTATCAGGACATCGGTAACAGTTCTGGGGTTTGTGGTGGTGACACTTCCATAACGGTTGGGGTCGGGTCTGCTTGATGGGTGAGCAAAAAGAATGAACCTGTTGATGCCCGTGTCCGTCTGGCGATTGGTGATTGGCCTGATGATGCACCTCGCGGGAGTGTGACCGCGTTTTGTGTTGAACATGGCATCAGCCGCAAAACGTTCTACGCCCTGCGTGCCAGGGCACGCACAGATGGACAAGCCGCAGTGCTGGAGCCACGGTCGCGCCGACCCAAGACCTCGCCGACCAAAATCACCGAAGATGTCAAAGACCAGGCGGTGGCGGTACGCATAGCGTTAGAAGCCTCGGGGTGGGATTGCGGGCCGATCAGTGTGCATGACAAAATGCTGGCCATGGGCCTGCAGCCTCCATCAGTGGCGTCGCTAGCACGGATCTTTCGCCAACGCGATATTGCCCGGGTCCAACCGAACAAGAAGCCCCGGGCAGCCTACCGGCGGTTTGTGTATCCTGCCCCCAATGCCTGCTGGCAGTTAGATGCCACCGAATACGTGTTGGTTGGTGGGCGCAAGTGTGTGATCTTCCAACTTCAAGATGACCATTCTCGTAAAGCCATCGCTTCGCATGTGGCGCCGTCTGAAAACGGCGCTGACGCGGTGGCGGTGATGCGCAAGGGCATCGCCGCAGCCGGGGTACCACAGCGGCTGCTGACCGACAACGGCACCGCTTTGAACCCGCAACGACGGGGCTGGGTCAGCCAACTGGTCGCGTATGCTCGAACCTTCGGCGTGGAGCCCATCACCGGTCGACCGGGCAGACCCACAACCCAGGGCAAAAAATCAGCGCTTCCACCAGACCCTGTTCCGGTGGTTAGATAAACAGCCCTTGGCCGCAACCTGCGCAGAGCTGCAAGTTCAGGTCGATGAATTCGATCAGTTGTACAACACCCAACGTGGTCACCAATCCCTTGCCGGACGGATCACCCCACAACAAGCCTGGGACGCGACCCCGGTGGCTGCCCCACCGCGGCCAGCGCCACAACCGATCGACCCTGACATCCCAGCAGCAACCCAACCCGAACAGTTGGCCGAGGTACCAGCCCAGGAAGGCATCACCGATCTCAGCGTGCTCTGGGAAGCCACCGCCACCATAACCCCACCGCAGACCAGAACTGCTCAGCCCAAGATCACCGGCAGCATTCACAACCCCGCAGCCACCGGCACCCGACAGCTCCGCGTGTATGCCAACGGCGTGGTCAACTTTGCTGGCACTTTGTTTTCAGTCACCCGTGCCATGGCCAGCCGCATCATCATCGCCGACTGGAACCATGATCGGATCATCTTTGCCACCACCGTGGGCGAAATTATCGCTGAATACGCTTGGCCCCCAGCCGGCACGAAATATCAAGGCATCAGCACCGCCCGATACCGATTCCAAAACCAGCCCAAACAACCGTAGTGTTACCGATGTCCTGAGACATCAAGTGTCACCGAAGTCCTGATACAGAACTGTCACCGATCTCCTGCGACATAACATACATATTCTCAAACGCTTGGAGCATTGAGCTGGTCAGTTATTCCCCTCGTGTAACTTCGGATACATGATATGAAACAGAATTTAGCCAGTCACTCTTATGAACAGCTCCACGGATCGTAACTGAGAGTTCATGCTTTCGGCTGAATTCGTCTGCATTGAGGTGTAATTCTCCGTGGTTAAAGGCTACAAACCGATTTGAAAGCAGTATGTGACTGTGCCAATATTGACAGGTGTGCGTAGAAACCACGCACTAATTTTTGCCATTTTCTATTCATTCAAAAGCCGGAACCGGTGCTTCGCCCACGCGCTGCTGAGCCGGTCTCTGCGAAGAGGTGAGTCACCGTGCTATTGATTTCGGTACTATGGGCGCTGATCGCCGTGGTCTTGGCAGCGCCACTATCGAAATGGCTTGGCAAGGCAGCCGGCTGGTTATTATGGATACCGCTAGCTGGTGCTGCTTGGGTGCTGGTGAAAGCTTTCGTCGGCTCTGACGGTGAAGTGATTGAGTACTACCCATGGATACCAGATTTTTTTAACGTCGGTTTCCATCTTCGACTCAGCGGTTTGTCTCTCTTATTTGGCCTTCTCGTTTTAGTCATCGGAGCGGGAGTCCTTTTTTATTCAGCTAAATACCTGGGTAAGACAAAGATCACGAGTTTTTACCTGTCGATGACCGCGTTTGCATTGGCAATGTTAATACTGGTGCTAGCCAATGACCTCATGGTCTTGTATGTGGCATGGGAAGCGACCACCCTGGCATCCTTTTTTCTTATCGCTCGGTCTGGATCACACGCACGAAAACCAGCAGTACGAACGTTATTGGTTACCGTTCTGGGCGGACTGGGGCTATTAGCTGCGGTTGCCATCATGATCGCAGCCTCAGGTACAACTGTCATTACCGAGGTACTAGCTTCCGATATCTGGACACAACCGACTATCGTGACATGGTTGATCATCACTTTAGCTCTTGCGGCGTTTACGAAATCCGCCCAGTTCCCGTTCCAATCCTGGCTACCAGACTCTATGGTGGCGATCTCACCGGTATCGGCATACTTGCACGCTGCAGCTATGGTGAAAGCGGGCATCTACTTATTGCTGTTGTTCTCACCCGTCCTTGCCGGGCAGACATTGTGGTTGGCACTGCTGCTGATTTCCGGTCTGACGACGGCCTTAATGGGGGCTATTGCAGCGCTACGCCGCTATGACCTCAAAGAACTTCTGGCATATTCGACCATGTCACAACTTGGATACTTGGTCGCGTTGATTGGTATTGGGACGCCTTTTGCTCTGACGGCCGCCGTTGTGCACACTATTGCGCACGCGCTGTTCAAATCAGCCCTGTTCTTGGCCGTGGGGGTAATAGACCATCAGGCGGGTACCCGCGATATAAGGATGCTTACCGTCCGCAAAATGGCAATGCCTGCAACGATGACGGTTGTAATCCTCGGTGCTGCTTCAATGGCCGGTATCCCTCCCTTATTAGGTTTCGTCTCGAAGGAGTCTCTCTTTGAAGCGTTTCTCAGCGCCGAACTTCCAGGCATGCTGCCCTGGCTTGTCACCCTGCTAGCCGTAGTAACGGCCATCGGAACGTTCGCATATTCGGGTCGTTTTGTACTGGGGGCTATGGGGCTATATCGGTCCCCACGGACCTGGATTAATACTCCGCGTGGTGCCACCGCGAATCGACAAATCGTGCATGAAGCGCCGGTTAGCTTCTGGGCCTATCCCGCCATCAATGCGTCCCTGTCTCTTATCCTCGGCGTTGCTCCGTTTATGCTCGATAACCTCGCGGGCTCGGCAGCCACCACAGCGGTGGGTACATCTCAAGACGTGCACCTGGCCTTATGGCACGGATTTAACCCAGCGTTTATGCTGTCGCTCCTTGTGATCGCAACAGGGGTCGTCGCGGTATGGCAAATGCCTAGAATCGAAGCCTTTCTCGTGCCCCGACCCCTGCCATATTCCGGACTCGGAGCTGTCGAGAAGTTGCGCCATAGCAGCATAGAACTTGGCGCAGTCGTCAGTTCATGGACCTCCGGTTTGAACCCTGGCCGACATCTGGTCGTGCCGTCGCTGCTACTGGTCGTTCTTGCCGGTGTGGGATGGTTCACCATCGATGAATTGCCCGAGCAAAATGAAAACCTCACCCGGTGGAGCGATTGGCTGTTAGTAGCCGTCGTTTTGGTCGGCGTTGTTGCCACGATACGAGCAAAAACCCGGGTCGCAGCGATCGTGGTGGTAGGCGTCGTTGGTTTCTCAGTCACTTTGTGGTTCTTTGCTCTCGGGTCCGTCGACGTCGCCCTGACCCAACTCATGGTCGAAATATTGACGGTTGTTGTCATGGTGCTGCTGCTACACCGATTGCCGAAGGCGTTTGGAAAAGCTGAGAAACCATCAATTACTGCGATCGTAGCGGCGGCTGGAGCCGGGATCGCTGCTTTCGCTGGGACCTTTGCACTCACCGGGCGCCGCGGCATGTCAGAACCGGCGCAATATTACACTGAACTCGGGACCGAAGTTACCGGTGGAAGCAACCTCGTAAACGTGATTCTGGTCGAGTTCCGTGCGCTCGATACGCTCGGAGAACTCACTGTCTTGGGCGTCGCGGGTGTCGCAATGGCGGCACTGTTGTCGTCGCGCAAGCCCAATCCTGTGCGCAAGGTTCAGTTTGTCTCGTCCTCCCCACTATCCGATTCGTACAGTACATCGGTGTATCTGCGCACCTTTACTAAAATCGCACTACCAGTGCTCGTGGTCCTAAGCGTGGTCCTGCTGTTCCAAGGACACAATAATCCGGGGGGAGGATTCGTGGCAGCACTGGTCGCCGGTGCAGCTTTCGCCCTGCTATATCTGGCTGCACCCAGTGACGCCGCCGCGCCGATCCGCTGGTCCTACATGAAACTCATCGGTATCGGGGTAATTCTTGGGGCTTTGGTCGGGTTTATTGGCCTTCTCGAAGGTTCCTACCTGGCGCCGGTGCACTGGGAAATCCTTGGCTACACCGTATATAGCTCGCTCATCTTCGACTTTGGCGTGTACTTTGCAGTTCTGGGGGTCATCCTAGGATCGCTGAACATGCTCGGTACCCAGCACGGTCTAAATCAAATCTCGGAGCCCTATGAGAATGGTCGAACCCAGTTAGATAATCAGAACCGCCAAAGCACTGAGCCTGCCGACAAGCAGCATCAGGAGGTACAGACGTGACCCTCGCCCTTACTGTTGCGCTGCTGACTGGCGGCGCGGTGTATTTATTTACCAAACGCGAAATGCTGCGCGTCATTCTGGGGTTTATCCTGCTAGGCCATGCTGGAAACCTCGTACTCTTCGCCGCCGGTGGCTCTGAACGTCGAAATCCCGCGTTTCATCCTGCAGCCGATCCCTCCGCGATGGCAGATCCTCTGCCCCAAGCCTTTGTCCTCACCGCTATTGTTATTGCCTTTTCGATTACGATTTTCATGTTGGTCCTGGCTGTGACAGGGGATAAGAACGATGACACCGCTGAGAAAGTCGAACAACTCGATGTTGCAGCGGAGTCGCGGTCAGATGGCGTGAAACATGACCCGCAACGCGGCGGGAGTCAGGATAACTCATGAACGTAGAAACCATCGGCGCCCTCCTGCCGCTTTTTGTAGCCGTACCGCTGGTTATAGCCGGGTTCCTGATCACTACCGGCCACCGTCTACGTCTTCACGCAACGGTCAATATTGTCACCGTGCTAACCATGTTGCTCGGCGCCTCTGGGTTGGTGTACCACTTTTGGGCCAACGACGGTGGAGCCATAGGACATCAGGTGGGCAATTGGCCAGCGGGAATCGCCATTCCGTTTGCCGCAGATATGTTTACAGCGCTCATGCTCTCCGTGACGTTGTTATTGACCATTGTGAGCATCTGGTTTGCCCAAGCCTCTCGGGCAGCTAATTCCCAATATTTCGCACCGCTGGTTCTGATTTTGGCAGCCGGAGTCAACGGGGCACTACTTACGGCAGACCTCTTCAACCTTTTTGTTTTCCTTGAAGTAATGCTGCTGCCCAGCTATGGGCTATATGTGCTCAGTGCCAATCGTGATACGCCGGTGCGGCGGATTCACGGTGCCCGTCTCTACGTCACCATGAACCTGCTGACTTCCACCCTGTACATGGTCGGAGTCGGCTTTCTCTATGGCACTGCAGGCACCGTGAACATCGGCGTCTTGACAGAACAAGCTCAAGATGATGCGACTGTGGCTATTGCCGGAGCGGTCTGTATCTTCGCGCTAGCAATCAAAGCGTCCGTGGTCCCAGTGCATGGCTGGTTGGCTCGCGCCTATCCTGGCACCTCACCGGCCATCACTGCCTTATTCTCCGGTCTGCACACTAAGGTTGCGATCTATGCCATCTATCGCATCTATGCCGTCGTCTACGGTGGCGATACCCGTTTCCTATGGGTCGGCGTGGTGTTCTTCAGCCTGACCATGCTCATCGGAGTCTTTGGCGCAGTGGGAGAAAAGACCACCCGAACCATCCTGAGCTTCCACATGGTCTCACAAATCGGGTACATCCTCCTAGGCGTCGCATTATTCACCGAGCTCGGCTTGACCGCTGGCATCTTCTACTTGCTGCACCACATGATCGTAAAGGCCTCCCTGTTCCTGTCCACCGGGGCAGTCGAAGTACGGTACGGGACCGGCGTCATCGGTTCACTGGGCGGGATCGCTCGGACTGAACCAGTCATCGCCGTGGCTTTTATGATTGCCGCGCTATCACTTGCTGGCATCCCACCGTTCTCGGGTTTCGTCGCCAAGTTCATGCTCATTGTCGGAGCAGTCGAAGCCGGTGAGATGGCAGCAGTCATCATTATGCTGTTCGTATCGCTCATCACGCTGTTATCCATGCTGAAAATCTGGACGGGGATGTTCTGGGAAAAAGGCTCCGGGGGACCGGCGACGAAGTCGGGAACCATTATTACTTCCGAGACTCGTGACCCTTACGCTCATGAGATTTCCTACACACCGGAACTCGCTACGGAAGCTACCCATGCCCAAATTACAACCCTTACCGGTGTCCAAACGGTCTTAGAAGCAGACCACTCTACGGTTCCTTCACGGCGCATAAACTTCGCGTTAGCAGCCCCCGCGGTAACACTAGCTATCATCACCGTGATCTTCGGCCTGGGGGCGCAGTTCTTACTGACATTGTCAGGCATCGCCGCTGAAGGGCTTATGGACACCACGAATTATGTAGAGGCGGTGCTAGGCACATGAAAACTCTAACCTGGTTGCCACGCTGGGTGTGGTTAGTCTTCTGGTTTATTGGACAGATCATCACCTCGTCCTGGGCGGTTCTGAGAGATCTGGCCACCCCTGGCTTGAGAGCGCACCCCGGTATTGCCCGGGTACGCACCGACTGCCGCACCGATGCGGAGGTCACCATGCTCTCGGCTTTCATCACCATCACACCCGGTACGCTCACCATCGGAAGCGATATTGATGACGACGGCACCCGCTGGATCTACGTTCATTCGATCTACGATGGCAGCCCCGAGGCAATAGCTGACGGTTCAATAGACATGCAGAACCACATCCTCGCGGCGATGCGGCGTCAAGGGTTCGACCCGAAAAGCGTCGACCAATCGAATCGTCATCAACCGGAAAGGACCACTTCATGAGCGGTATTGATTTCGGTATGGCCTTGCTGGCGGTATGTATGGTGGCCATCGCAATTCGTCTGATCACAGCCCCGCTCGATGCCGATCGGGCAGTGGCCGGGGATCTCCTAATGTTCGCTTTCGCCGGCATGGTGGCCCTCCTGGGAATCGATCTTTTAGGCGACTATTTTTTCGACATCATCCTCGTGGCCTCGGTCGTAGGGTTCCTGTCGGCCATATCCTTGGCCCGAGCACTGACTAGGGGGCGCCGCTAAATGGACCTTTCAGCCATTGCCGATGTCATCGGCAACGTCATGGCCGTCGTCGGGGTGCTGGTTATCTCACTTGCCGCCGTTGGCCTATTTAGATTCACGGATACTTACCAGCGCATCTCGGCAGTCGGTACGGCAGCAGGCGTTGGCATCACCCTGATTGTGGCCGGAGTGTTTCTCATAGAGCCCACTTGGGGCAACCTCATCAAAGTAATCATCATTATCTTCCTACAACTCGCCACTTCATCGATTGGCACGATGGCAATCGCCCGTGCGGCCTACTTAACCGGCACCAAAATGACCCCTGGTTATTTTGATCACCTCGCTGACGATCAAGTTCACCCGGAAGATGGCGTGAAACCCGATGTCGACGTCCCACTCGAGGACCCTGACGACGACGCACGCCCAAATTCCACCGACGACGACACGGTGCTGGGCGCATCGTAATGCCGCGTGCGGCACAACTGTGGAGAACAACCCGCGCCCAGGCCACCGGCTCGTTACACTAGATACCGTGACTGCTACCAATAACTCTGCTTCGACGAATTCCAACCGCCTGATGGTCATCGATGGCCACTCCATGGCCTACCGCGCGTTCTTCGCGCTACCCGCCGAGAACTTCCAAACCAAAACCGGCCAACACACCAACGCCGTCTACGGTTTCCTCTCAATGCTGCTGGCCATGATCCGGGAACAACAACCCACCCACATCGCCGTGGCCTTCGACACCGAAGTCCCAACCTTTCGCGCCGAACAGTACGCCGAGTACAAAGCCGGCCGCGACAAAACCCCCGACGAATTCCACGGGCAAATCGACTTGACCAAACAGGTCATGGCCGCACTGAATATCCCGTGCATCGAGGTTGACGGTTTCGAGGCAGACGACATTGTCGCCACCATGGCCACCCAGGCCGCAGCCCAAGGCTGGACCGCCCGCGTCGTCTCCGGCGACCGCGACACCTTCCAGCTCATCGATGACAACGTCACCGTGTTGTACCCGATGCGCGGGGTCTCCGAACTGCCACCCTTCGACGCCGCCGCGATCGAGGAACGTTACGGCGTGTCCCCAAAGCAGTATCCCGAACTGGCCGCCCTGGTGGGCGAAACCGCAGACAACCTGCCCGGTGTCCCCGGCGTTGGCCCCGGTTTCGCGGCCCGCTGGCTCAAAAAATACGGCAGCCTGCAGGGTATTTTGGAAAATATTGACGAGATTGGCGGAAAAAAGGGCGAGGCCCTGCGCGAGCACCTCGACGACGTCAAACGCAACCGCCAGCTCAATGCCCTGGTCACCAATATGGAACTGCCCATCGAGCTCGACGACACCGAGATGGTCAACCCAGACCGCAACCTGGTCTCCGAACTCTTCGATGCCCTGGAATTCAACACGATCCGTGACCGCGTGTTCACCACATTCGAAAAGGAATTGGGCAATGCCGACGACGGCGCTGACCAAGACCACGACATGCCCGACACCAAGGTCATCGACAGCTCGGAGGCCTTCGCCGCATTCTTAGCCGCCGTCAACGAACCCATCGCCGTGTTCAGTCACATCAACCCACCGGCAACCGTGACACGACGCAAAATCCCCGCCCCGGGCGACTACGGCCAGATCCGTGCCTTCAGCTTCGCCACCGCCCAAGCCACCGCAGTCATCGACCTAGACAGCGCCAGCCGCGAACTGGGAACCGCCGTCGCCGATTTCTTGGCCAATGACCAGTACGCCAAGGTCGTCTACGATCTCAAGGCGATGCTCAAAGCCCTGGCCACCCCACCGGAGTCCGCACCGCTGCCGGCTCGCCCCGATGTCAACACCTCCATCGTCAACGTCACCGACGACGTCCTGCTGTCGGGTTACATCCTGCAGCCCGATCGCCGCGGCTACGAGCTGGCAGACCTCGTCCAGACCTACCTGAACACGCGTCTGGAAACCGTTAGTGCCACCAGCAACCAGGGCCAACTCAATATCGAAGGCCTCGACGACGACGCCAATGCCAAACTCTTAGCCCAATACGCTCGCAACGCTTGGATGATCCACCGCCTCAACGAGTCGATGGACGGCCAACTGGCCCAGCGTGACGCCGAGTCACTGCTGCACGATTTGGAAATCCCACTGTCGGTCGTGTTGGCCAAGGTGGAACTCACCGGCATCGGCATCGACCGCCAACGCCTCGACTCGCTGCTGGAAGGCTTCACGAACGAGGTCGATAAGGCCGAGCAATCCGCTTTTGCCTCCATCGGGGGACAAGAGGTCAATCTGGCCTCACCAAAACAGCTCCAAGTCGTGCTGTTCGAGACCCTGGACATGCCCAAGACCCGCAAAACCAAGACCGGATATTCCACCGACGCCGACTCCCTGGCCGATCTGTTAGAAAAAACCGATCATCCGTTCTTGCACAATTTGATGTCCTACCGTGATGCAACCAAACTGCGCCAGACCGTCCAGGGCCTGCTGGACTCCATTGCCGACGACGGCCGCATCCACACCCGGTTCTCCCAAACGGCTGCAGCCACCGGCCGATTGTCCTCGCTAAACCCCAACCTGCAAAACATCCCGGTACGTACCCCGGCCGGCCGCCAGATTCGCGATATTTTCGTCGCCGGATCCAACCCGCACGTCGATGAGCGCACCACCCTGCTCACCGCCGACTACTCGCAGATTGAAATGCGCATCATGGCGCACATGTCCGGAGACGAAGGCCTCATCCAGGCGTATCAGGACGGCGAAGATCTCCACCGCTTCGTCGGCTCCCAGGTCTTCGAAGTCGAACCCGAAGACGTCACCACCTCAATGCGTGACAAAGTCAAGGCCATGTCTTACGGTCTGGCCTACGGTTTGAGCTCATTCGGGCTCTCCCGTCAGCTGCGTATCTCGGTCGATGAAGCCCGCGAACTCATGAGCAGCTACTTTGACCGGTTCGGCGATGTACAGCGCTACCTGCGGAACGTCGTTCGCCAGGCGCGCAAGGACGGCTATACCCAAACCATGCTGGGACGACGTCGGTACCTGCCTGATCTACAATCCGACAACCGCCAGCTGCGAGAAATGGCCGAGCGCGCTGCCCTCAACGCCCCGATCCAGGGTTCGGCCGCCGACCTCATCAAGGTCGCAATGCTTGGCGTGCAGGCACGTTTGGAGAAAGAAGCGCTCAACTCCCGCATGATCCTGCAGGTGCACGACGAATTGATCCTGGAAGTCGTGGACTCGGAAATCGAGGCAGCTGAAGCCATATTGATTGAAGAGATGTCCTCGGCGGCCACGCTGAAGGTCCCGCTGGACGTCCAGGTCGGCAAGGGCTACTCGTGGCATGAAGCCGCGCACTAAGCCCCAGCGGTAACATCCTGTTCACTTCGATGTCGGCTCGCGGTCAAAATACGGCCGGAGATTTCACAACTCATCAACAACAGCGCGGGTCTTACGTTGATTTTGACAGGATGGATACCGTACTATATTAAACGTTGCCTAATTTTTGGCAAAAACTGTTGTGACTGGTCAACCGGCCATGTCACGAAACTCGTAAGTTTATCAACCATATTAATCCATATCGGAGTCCCTACTACATGACCACTACTAGCAACGCCCCGCAGGTCGCTGTGAACGACATCGGCTCGGCTGAAGAATTCATGGCCGCAGTTGATGAAACCATCAAATACTTCAACGATGGCGACCTGGTGGCTGGCACCGTCGTCAAAGTCGACCGAGACGAAGTACTGCTCGACATCGGCTATAAGACCGAAGGTGTCATTCCTTCACGTGAACTGTCAATCAAAAACGACGTCGATCCTGATGACGTCGTCGAGGTTGGCGATTCCGTTGAAGCATTGGTTCTTACCAAAGAAGATAAAGAAGGTCGCCTGATCCTTTCCAAGAAACGTGCTCAGTACGAGCGCGCTTGGGGCGACATCGAAAAGATCAAGGAAGAAGACGGTGTTGTCACCGGTACCGTCATCGAAGTTGTCAAGGGTGGTCTCATCCTCGACATCGGTCTACGCGGCTTCCTGCCAGCATCGCTGGTTGAAATGCGTCGTGTTCGCGACCTGGCACCATACGTCGGTCAGGAACTCGAAGCCAAGATCATCGAACTTGATAAGAACCGCAACAACGTTGTGCTGTCCCGCCGCGCTTGGCTGGAACAGACTCAGTCCGAAACCCGCTCGAACTTCCTGCAGGCTCTGCAGAAGGGTCAGGTCCGTACCGGCGTCGTCTCATCGATCGTCAACTTCGGTGCGTTCGTCGACCTGGGCGGCGTCGACGGTCTGGTACACGTTTCCGAACTGTCCTGGAAGCACATCGACCACCCATCAGAGGTTGTCGAAGTTGGTCAGGAAGTCACTGTAGAGGTCCTGGACGTCGATATGGATCGCGAACGCGTTTCCCTGTCGCTCAAAGCCACTCAGGAAGATCCATGGCAGGTCTTCGCCCGCACCCACGCTCTGGGTCAGATCGTACCGGGCAAGGTCACCAAACTGGTTCCATTCGGTGCATTCGTTCGCGTCGAAGACGGCATCGAAGGCCTGGTTCACATCTCCGAACTGGCCAACCGCCACATCGACACCGCAGAACAGGTCGTTTCGGTCAACGAAATCCTGTACGTCAAGGTTATCGACATCGATCTCGATCGTCGTCGTATCTCCCTGTCGCTCAAGCAGGCTAACGAAGGTGTGGACCCAGAAGGTACCGACTTCGACCCAGCCCTCTACGGTATGGCAGCCGACTACGACGAAGACGGCAACTACAAGTACCCAGAAGGCTTCGATCCTGAATCCAACGAATGGATGGAAGGCTACGAAGAAGAACGCGCCGCTTGGGAACAGCAGTACGCTGACGCTCAGGCTCGCTGGGAAGCACACAAGGAACAGGTTTCACGCCACCTGGCAGAAGCAGCAGAAGCCGCTACCGCCAGCCCAGCCGAGACCGGTGCAGCTTCGTACTCTTCTGAAGACGAAGACACCCACGTCGAAGACTCCGGCACCCTGGCTTCCGACGAAGCCCTTGCCGCACTGCGTGAAAAACTGACCGGTAACTAACCCGTCAGCCCACTAGGGCACACCACGTACGAAAGGCCGTCACTCACTTGAGTGGCGGCCTTTCGCATTACACCACACACTTCTTGACACCCGGGGATCACTTTCACCTGCTCACACCGACACGAAGTAGGCTCACATGGTCACAAGTCTCACCGCAGTCGAACGCGT
Organism: Enteractinococcus helveticum; assembly: GCF_001657475.1. Taxonomy (GTDB): domain Bacteria; phylum Actinomycetota; class Actinomycetes; order Actinomycetales; family Micrococcaceae; genus Yaniella; species Yaniella helvetica. Next base: position 102,519 of record NZ_LXEY01000021.1, on the reverse strand, counting down.
TATCGCAGCATATAGTCTGGCAGTCCTGCCCGGACTCGTGCTGATCATGGCGTGTTTCTGGTTGGCACGCACCGATACCGACCCACTACTGCGGATCGTGATGCTCGTGCTCGGATTCATTCTCATACGGGATGGGATGACACCAGCAGGACTCTGGGATTTCGGACTGGTCAATGGTGTCGTCCCGTGGATACGCATGACCGACAATGCGGCCATCCTCATGATGCTCGGCGCGGCAAGTCTGCTCTTAGTAGCGCTCACCCTGGCTGATAAAACCTTGCGAGCACTCATTTGGTGGGGCAAGTTTAACCTCAGCACGCTGGCTCTGGGGATCATTGGAGCAATTCTCGTGGTTGCCCCACTGTTCGTGTTGACCGCAGGACAACCGCTCGAGACTCGTGGCGGAGCCGTAGCCCTATCTGTGATACCAGCGCTGGCGTTCATGACGCTCTGTGGCAATCTGTTCGAAGAAGTCCTGTTTCGTGGATATTTCCAGGGCCGCCTACTCAAGGCGATGAGCCCGGCTCGAGCAGCCGTACTGTCGGGCCTGTTCTTCGCCGCGTGCCACGCCTATCTGGCAACCACCGTGACCGAGGTCGGGTGGCCCCTCTTAGCGTTTACGCTGTGGGAAGGCCTCATCTGTGCTTTTCTGCGCATGCGACGCGGCGTGATCCCAGCGGCACTGGCGCACGGACTGGCCATCTTTCTGCTCAGCAGCGGATTGATTTAGTTATTCGTGGCACCCCGGGCCGCCTCAATGAACGACTTCATCAGGGCATAATCTTTCGTTCCGGGACTGGATTCCACGCCCGAGGACACATCAATGCCATCGGGCCGGTATTGCTCGATAACCTCTGCAACATTACCGGGGTTCAGCCCGCCGGCCAGGACAAATCGTGCATCGACGTCGTGCACCCACTGGGGGATTTCGGAAAACTTCCCCGTGCCGTGTGAGGCATCATAGAACCAGTAGTCCAGGCCCTGCGTCGATGATGGGGGAGTGTCCGAGGCCAGCGCCAACGACTCGACCTCGGCGGGTTCATAGAGCTGCACCGTATCGACCTGGTCCTTGAGCGGTGCGACCTGATCCAGCGTGAGGCCCACGGCAAACGTCTTGATCTTGCCGTCCGCATGGGCGATGAGCTCTCGGGCCGTATCGACATCGACGAGGCGCGGTGAACGCGGGGCGCGCATCAGACCGATCGCATCGTAGCCCAATTCGATGGCCCACTCGAGCTGTTCAACGGTAGTAATCCCGCAAACTTTGACAAACAGGTCAGACATTTTCGTGGACTTTCTGTGATTGTGTAACGATAAAACGCTTATCCCGGGCGAGCTGCCAGGTCGGTCCCACACGGTGTTGCAGCTGGGGTCGATAGTGTCTTGATGCGTTGAACACGGTCAACAGTACACCACCGGGTTTCAGGGTTCGAGCCGCTTCATCGAACAGGAAAAACGCGATGTCACTGGTTAGTTGCGTGCCCGCGTGAAACGGCGGATTCAGTACGACGACGTCCACGGACGCATCGGCAAGCTCCACCAACCCGGACTGGTGCAGCACCTCGACACCGTCAATCCCATTGGCGGCCAAGGTCGCCGTCGTCGATAACACCGCCGAGGCCGAATCATCCGTGGCGATCAACTTGCTCACCGAAACGCTATGGGCCAGTCCGGCGGCGATGGTTCCGTTGCCACTGCCCAGATCCACAACGGTGGCCTCTGGTGTGAGTTGTTCGGGCGGGTGGGTCTGCAGCGTTGCTAACAGCAGTTGGGTACCGGGGTCCAGGCGTGCGGCACCGAAGGTCAGGCCGTGGGCGCGCAGGTGGAGCTGGTGGCCGGCCACGGTGACCGTGTTTTTGCGCGGAATCCGTGGGGGAGTCAAACCCGTAAGCGGTTTTGGTCGCCGAGCGCGCAAGGCCCTGGCCTTGAAATACCCGCGCGAGGCCGATACCTCGTCGAAGACGCGTTCCAACACGGCATTGAATGAAAAACTCAGGTGCCGTTGCAGTTGGCCGGCCAACAACATGACCTCTGGGGCAGCCCAGCGAGCGACCTGCCAGGACAGTTCCTCCAGTGCTTCCAGCGGGCGGGCCAACCGAGTCACCACGGTGGCCGCACCGGCCAGTACCTCCGGGGTGGGCACGGCGGCAACCGGGCCGGTGACGGGAGCGTGTGCGGCGGCGAGGCGAGCCGAATCTTGCACAAAGCGCACCGGCAGGTCGCGTTCCAACGCCCAGGCACCCAGTGCACCCGTGGCATCGTTGATCACCACAACCGGTTCCGCACGCCGCCATGGCTCGGCAGTAAACGTCTCCTCGAGCACCTGCAACAGCATCCGGTCGATGTTATCGGGCTTGGGCTGTCTCGTCATCATCGGGAAAGATCCTGCCATTGCGTTCCCACAGCCTGTGCAACGAGCGCGCCCGCCGTCATCGAGGCCAATCGAGCGTTAAAGTTCTCCAGAGCATCATCGGCGTCATCCAGGCCCACCGTCATGGTCGCCTGCGGGCCGGCATAATCGGTACCCAGCACCGTAAAACCCGCCGAACGCAAGTCATTTTCGACCCGCCCAACCTCACCATGGGGCGCCTGCAGCGCCACCAATACGAGCCGCTGGCGCACCACCAGGGGCGTCTGTTCTAAAGCGGCAACCACCGTATCCGAATACGCCCGCACCAGCCCACCGGCGCCAAGTTTCACCCCACCAAAATATCGCACCGCAATCGCACAGACATCCGAGATATCCGCGTGCTCAACGCCATCGTGCACGGCCCGGTAGTTCGTCAGCGCCTGGAGCATCGGCATGCCAGCGGTCCCGGCCGGCTCGCCGTCATCTGAAGACCGTTGAATATCGCGATCCGGTCCCAGCACAAAGGCCGGCACCACGTGAGTTGCCGCATGGTGCACCCCGCGCACCTGATCAATCCAGGCCCTGGCTTCGTCTTCTGACTCGACACGGCGCACCATACCGATAAACTCAGATCGGCGGATATCGAGCGTCACCTCCACGGTGTTGCGATGGGCGACGACGGTATACCGTCGAGTACGGGAATCGGCATGAGACATGCCCCCAAGTCTACCGAAGGAGAATCATGCGTCATCTCGCGCTGACCGGCGGCATCGGATCAGGTAAGTCCACGGTCGCCCAGTTTTTCGCCGACCGTGGCGCCACAATCATCGACGCTGATGCGATTTCCCGCTCCCTGATGGAGCCCGGCCAGCAGGTTCTGGCCGACGTTGTGGCAACCTTCGGCGACCACCTGCTCGACGAATTCGGTCGGCTCAACCGTCAGGCCCTGGCCGATATTGTCTTCAATGACGACGACGCCCGCCACCGTCTCAATGCGCTGGTGCACCCCGCCGTCCGCGAGGAATCCAAGCTGCAACTCAAGGCAGCTATGGAAGCCGACCCGGACAACGCCGTCATTATTCAAGACATCCCACTGCTGGTCGAAACCGGGCAGGCCGAGAAATTCGACGGCGTCATTGTGGTGTACACCGAGATGGACACCCGCCTGCAGCGACTCGTCAAGGCCCGCGGCATGGCTACCGACGACGCCCGCGCCCGCATCGCAGCGCAGGCAACCGATGAGCAACGCAGCGCCGTAGCCGACTGGCTGATCGACAATTCCGGGTCCTTGGAAAACACAGAAGCCCAGGTCGCCGCGGTGTGGGAAGAATTGCGGAACCCATCCACCGTGTAGTCCTTAGCCTGCGGGTGAACAAGTAGTCACCCGTTATGCTCCGGCGTAACATGTTGGGCATGAGTATGGCTCGAGAGATTAACCGCGTCGTTGCCCCGTTCAAGGTCGAAGCACCGTATGAACCGGCGGGCGACCAGCCACAAGCTATCGCCGAACTCGCCGAGCGCATCGAAGGTGGCGAAAAGGACGTCGTACTCCTGGGGGCCACCGGTACCGGTAAATCAGCAACCGCAGCGTGGCTTGTTGAACGACTCCAGCGCCCCAGCCTGGTGCTGGTGCAGAACAAAACGCTGGCCGCCCAATTGGCCAACGAGTTTCGGGATCTGCTGCCCAAGAACGCCGTCGAATACTTCGTGTCGTACTACGACTACTATCAGCCGGAAGCTTACGTCCCACAAACCGATACGTTCATTGAAAAAGACTCCTCAATTAACGAAGAGGTTGAACGCCTGCGCCACTCGGCCACCAACGCGCTGCTGACGCGCCGCGACACCATCGTCGTCGCCACCGTCTCGTCGATCTTCGGTCTGGGGACGCCCGAAGAGTACATCGCCCAAATGGTCACGGTGAAACTCGGCGACATGCTCGACCGCGACGATCTCCTGCGCCAGTTTGTGAACATGCAGTACGTTCGCAACGACGCCGATTTCCACCGCGGGACCTTCCGCGTGCGCGGCGACACGGTGGAAATCATTCCCATGTACGAGGAACTTGCAGTGCGCATCGAGTTCTTCGGCGACGAAATCGACGCGATTCAAACCCTGCACCCGCTGACCGGCGACATCATTCGTGAGGAAGAGGAAATGTACATCTTCCCGGCATCGCACTATGTTGCCGGTGACGATCGCATGGCCCGCGCGATCCGCGATATCGAAGACGAACTGCGCGAACGCCTGCAGGAACTCGAGTCGCAGAACAAATTACTGGAAGCCCAGCGGCTGCGCATGCGCACCACGTATGACCTCGAGATGATGCAGCAAATGGGGTACTGCAACGGCATTGAGAACTACTCGCGCCACATTGACGGTCGCCCCGCCGGCTCCGCACCACACACCCTGCTGGATTACTTCCCCGATGACTTTTTGCTGATCATCGACGAATCGCACGTCACCGTCCCACAAATTGGTGGCATGTACGAAGGCGATGCGTCGCGGAAGCGAACCCTGGTGGATCACGGCTTCCGCCTGCCATCAGCGCTCGATAACCGTCCGCTGAAATGGGATGAGTTCCTGGAGCGCATCGGACAAACCGTTTACATGTCGGCAACCCCGGGGCCCTACGAGCTCAGCCAGGCCGATGGCGTTGTTGAACAGATCATTCGACCCACCGGGCTGGTGGACCCACAAATCGTCGTCAAAGAGACCAAGGGTCAGATCGATGACCTCATGGATGAAATTAACCTGCGCGTAGAACGCAACGAACGTGTGCTGGTGACGACGTTGACCAAACGCATGGCCGAAGACCTCACCGAATACCTGGTCGAACACGGGGTCAAAGTCCAATACCTACACTCCGACGTCGACACCCTGCGCCGCGTTGAACTCATGACGGAGCTGCGCAAAGGGGTCTTTGACGTACTGGTTGGTATTAACCTGCTGCGTGAGGGTCTGGACTTGCCCGAGGTGTCCTTGGTGTCCATTCTGGATGCTGATAAAGAAGGGTTCCTGCGCTCGAACCGGTCACTCATCCAGACCATCGGACGTGCGGCACGTAACGTCTCTGGTGAAGTGCACATGTATGCCGACAAGATCACCGATTCGATGCAGTACGCAATCGATGAGACCAATCGTCGTCGGGACATTCAGATTGCACACAACAAGAAGCACGGTATTGATCCGCAACCGTTGCGGAAGCGCATCGCAGACATTACCGACCAGCTGGCACGTGAAGACGCCGATACTCAGGATCTCATGTCGGGTATGGCCGGCATCAAGACCGGCTTTGACTACGGAATGGGCAATCGCGGTTACACTGCGACGATCACCGAGGAACAACAACGATCGGCGATGTCTGAGGAAGACAAGAAGGTTGCCAAGCTTGCTGCGGTTCCGGCCAAGGACCTTTCCGATCTGATCCAGCAAATGTCTGAACAGATGCACCAGGCCGCCGTGGACCTCAACTTCGAACTCGCTGCCAGACTGCGCGATGAAGTTTCGGAGCTCAAAAAGGAGCTGCGCGACATGAAGCGCGAAGGCCACGCATAGTTCACAGTATTTTTGCCCACTGCATTCGGTTTCAACCATTCCCACGGACATTTTCCTGATATAGTCTGTGCAGAACAAGGGAGTATCCCAGAAGTTCCGTACACGTCAACACGTCGAACACCGTTGTTCGGCCGGGTACGGACCCCGTTGTTACGTCGGGGGAGAGACTTGTGGAATTGAAGTTACCTAAAAACTAGGAAGGACTCCCTTTCATGGAGATTACCGGGCTTACTTGGGCTGTCACAATTGCAGTCATTGTCGGTTTAGTCCTCTTTGACTATTTTTTCCACGTACGGAAAGCCCATACCCCCACCCTCAAAGAGGCCGCGATTTGGTCGAGCATCTATGTTGGGTTAGCGCTGGCTTTTGGTCTCGTGTTCTTTGCCTTTGGCGACACGGATCATGCGATCGAATATTATGCCGGTTTCATCACAGAGAAGGCGTTATCAGTTGATAACCTCTTCGTGTTCATGATCATCATGACGAGTTTCGCGGTACCACGGCTATTCCAGCAAAAGGTACTGCTGTTTGGTATTACGTTTGCGCTCATCAGCCGTACCATTTTCATTCTGCTGGGTGCCGCCATTCTTGAATGGTGGTCCGATGCGTTCTACATCTTCGGTATTTTCCTTTTGCTGCTCGCCGGACAACAGCTCAAATCTGAGTTCTCATCCGCGGAAGAAGCAGGATCTGAAGCTGATAACGCACTGGTCCGTTTTGCCCGGAAAGTCTTGCCAGTAGCAGAGCACTATGACGGCGACAAAATCGTCACCCGTGTGGACGGCAAGCGTCTGTTTACTCCGATGCTGCTTGTCATGGTCGCCATTGGCGTGACCGACCTCATCTTTGCGCTTGACTCGATCCCCGCTATTTTCGGACTAACACAAGAACCATACATCGTATTCACGGCCAACGCATTCGCGCTGCTGGGCCTGCGTCAGTTGTACTTCCTCATCGACGGCCTGCTCGACCGACTGGTCTACCTTGGATACGGTTTGGCCGCGATCCTCGGATTCATCGGGGTCAAGCTGATGCTGCACGCACTGCACCAGAACAACCTGCCATTCATCAACGACGGCGAAGATGTGCCGGTGATCGAAATCAGCACTGGATTCTCGCTGCTCGTCATTATCGGTATCCTTGTCATCACCATTGCCTTCTCGTTGCTCAGCCCGAAGGGCAAGGCGCTACGTGCACTGCAAAACGCCGAGAAGTTTGCTCATCGTTACACTCTGCTTCCAGAAGATGCCACAACAGAGCAACGTCAGGAAGCTGCCGAAAAGATGGATTTCTGGACTCATCGAGCCCAAGAGACCGAACACCGGTACCTTGAAGAACTTATTGAACATAAAGATCAGTGGTCGGCTATTATTCGAGTCGCTCACGAAACCCGGTTAGAAGACGCCAACCGTCGAGGCATCCCAGCGTTGATGTCACAACGTATTGTCACCACCGACGGTCCAGTCCTTGCCCCGGATACCAATGGAAAAGACAACGAAGATTCAGAATCTCGTGATTAACACCTAAATCATTGAATTGCTCGTCAGGATGCTTCGTCCTGGCGAGCAATTCTTTTAAGTGATGCCGTGACTGTCCGTAGTGCTAATCGTCCCAGTAGGTATTTCGAACCGGGGTCTGGGTGGGATCTAGCCATGGTGCTGGGATCCAGTACAGGACACCGTCGTCATTCCATGTTGGGGTCCAGACCCCTTGGTGGACATGGGTATGACAGGCATTGCATAACAGGATGAGGTTGGTGGTATTGGTTCCACCGTCGTGGAACCAATAGATCCCATGGTGGCCTTCAGTCCATACCGGAGGGACTCGACAGCCGGGGCCACGACATCCGCCGAGCATGGCGGCAACAAGGATCTGTTGATCGCTAAAGAGGCGCTTTCCCTTCCCAAGAAATAGCGGGACACCACCCTGGTTGAAGATCGCCGGGACAATTTTGGCATCGCAGAGATCCTGCAGTACGGCCGCCGGAGAAATACTTCCCGTTTGAAACCGGTGTGAGACATATGGATGACCTTGTGGTCGGCGATGTTCAGCTCCGTCACTGCCGACATCAGCGTGATCGTCCGGAGGATCTGTTGACTTCCGGCGCCACACACGGCCCAAGATGGGGTCCGCACCTAAGAATTTCTCTGGATCGGTGGTTCCCGGTGGAACATGTTCATCAACGATTGCTTCCAGAGGATCGAGTCTCCTTGGCGGTCCTGGGTCATATCCAGCCATGCCGGGGCTGCGAGTGAACTGTTCATCAAGATGATATTGCTGGGGCAATCGGTCGCGGTGAATGCGCAGCAGCGTTTCGTAGTCCATCACAGTCCATAAGATGGCGGGGGCCCGTTTATACTCCGCCATGCCTTCGGCACCTGGGGAGCGTTTCCCCTGGGCTTTGAGCATGGTCAGAAAGATATCGTGGGCTTTTTCGTCGCGAGTCCGCGGATCCAGTTTGCGAGCTTTCTCTCGAGAAATTTTGGTGCCATCTTCGGTCTCAATGAACGTTTCTTCGTCATTGACCGCATCATCCATGCGCTGATGGAAGTCTCCGAGGCGTTCCTGAGCGTTCCGATCTGCAGTACTTGACTCCGAGCCATCAAGGCCTACCTCATCTTCCTCCTCGTCGGCATCGTCGTCGAACGTGTCTGATGAGGAGGCGGATGCAGGCTGAGAGTCGAACTCCGCGCTGTCGTTATTTGTGGCAGTTTCAGCGGTATCGCCCTCGGGATGCTCCTCATCCTGCCGGAACTTATCTTGGTTGGCCTTGAAATTGAGTCCTGCAAGAATCAACGCTTCGATGAGTTCAAGATTCACGACGTCGGTAATGATGTTAACGTGGAGCTTGCCGTTTACGATGCGCGTTGTCAACGAATTTTTGACCTTGGTCAGGCGTTGTTCTGGTGGTGGCCCGTCTGGATCCACAATATGGGCGATTTGGTTGAGCCACTTCGTTGCTTGTTGTGCCAGCTCTTGGGGTCGCATCTCTTTGGCAGCGTCGGTGAAGAACGGATCCATTGTTTTTAGGATCTCTTTGGCATTCTCTTTGCTCAATCCCACCGCGTTGTAGAAATCAAAAAATTGGTTTGCAATTTGACTCATCCGGTCCATATTTTCGGATGGAATCTCACCGGCTGTATAGGCTGCCGCCATCTCGGGGAGTAACGGGTCTTTGGCCAATCGGTCGATGGTTTCCAAATCGCCGGTGACTAGGGCTGCCCGGTTATAGAACTTGGAAATCTGGCGGGTCTCGAGTTGAAATCGATCCGCCAGCCAGCGCTTGCCAGTCTTGTGGAGATTCACCTCGGCGGGGATACCCAACATGGTGTCCCGATCAAACGTATACGCTTTTTCAGCGAAACCCGTGAGCCGAGCGATCATGGCGTCTTGGACACGCCGTGCGGTGACGAGATTATCCACAAACCCGGGCAGAGTATTAAAGAACTCATCCGGTGGTATCGGTGTGGGGCCCGCGTGTTTTCCCTCAGAAACGTCCGCGCCGTCGTCATGCTGGTCTTCGACAGGGTCGTTCAGCCAGACGGTGCCCCAATCCGCTCCAGACGCGTAAGTATGGCGAGCGAATGAATCGTAGGCATCCGGGGTTGATAGCTTGAGCTGTTGTTTTTGCACGATGCGTAATGCCAGGGCCTGGAGTTCACCAGGGGAGAGAGCATCAAGTTCCGCGTCAGAAATCAGGCCTTCGGTATCCGGTAACCGCGTCACCATGGTGCTCACCTCCCCGTCACCCGGCTGGGTACTGTTGCGTTGAATCCAGCCTAACGACCGCCGAAAGCAACGGTGCAAGGAGTGCAGCAGCTAGGGGAAAACTTCGCCACACCGCACCAGTTGTGGAAAACACCGGAAGGCGAGGGAGCCCGGTGTGTAGAATACTCTGGCCGTGGTGCTAGTCGCGCTGGATCATCTGGTGGAGGCGCGCGAAAATCTCGGCGCCGGCTTCACCGATGCCGTCGTGGTGCCACTGGTCGGACTCCCAGACCTGCAGATTCGTGACCTGTTCGGCGGCGGCAAGGGAGAGGTCGCGATCCACGTAGACGTCGTCGGTATAAACCAAGGCAGCCACGGGTACTTGATTGGCGGCGAGTTGGTCGAGATCATACAGCGGACCCCACTGTGTCCAGTCGGCAATCAGCTGGGTTGCCCGGGCCACGGGTTGTAGGGCTGGATCCAGGTCGGTGTACCAGTCGAAGCACATCTCACCGGTGAGCAGGGGAGTATCGGCTTTCTTGGGGTTGAAGTCCGGGAAGTCGGCGAGCACGCGTTGGGCGGCCCAGGCGGTGGGCTGGGCGCCGGGTTGGGCATAAATCGCCTCGTGCAGGATCAGATACAACGGATTCGTGGCGCGCGAGACCTGCTGGTAGACAGCGGTCAAAAGCGTGTCCGATAGGGTATCGGTGCCGGCAATGAAGGCCTCTTCCAGTACGTAGTGCAACGCATCGATCCGGGTGTTGCCGCCCAGATACATGCCCAGCGCTTGGACACGACCAACCGTCAGCGGGGAACCATCGGGTAGGACGACGTCGTCGCCCCGCACGCGAGAATAAATATTCGTCAGGATCTCCAGGTCCTTGGGAAACCTGCGGAAATATTCGCGGTTGCGGGCGCGCATATTGCGATAGGTGGCTTGATAGACCTGGTCGGCGGGCCCGGCCAGCGGTGGGATGCCGCCGGTGATCATCGATCCCGCGAGGCCTTCAGGCGCAAAGGATAAATAGGTGAGCGTGCAGAATCCACCAAACGACTGGCCCAGCGTAACCCAGGGGTCAGCCCCTAGTGCGCGGCGGATCACTTCGGCGTCAGCCACGATATCCGGGGCACGAAAATGCGTCAGGTACCGGGCTTGGTTGGTGGGTGTGCCGCGAGCAGTCAATGTGTGCCGGTTCACCGGGGTGGATAATCCGGTGCCGCGCTGATCCAACATCAGCACCCGGTAGTGTTTTAGTGCTTCGGCCATCCAGCCGCTCACGCGAGCGGGCCGGGATCCTTTACCGCCCGGTCCGCCCTGCAGGTACAACAGCCAGGGCTTGTTTCCACCGCCGTCGTCGGTAAAAAATTCGCGCGCGTACACGATCAATTGCTCGCCGTCGGGGACCTGGTGATCCAGCGGCACAGTGAAGTAGTGGTCGCGTATCCCGGTGCCATCATGCATTCGGGAGGGGGAACCTGCGATGTGCGGGGCGGTGGCCATGGGTCTCCTAACGCGCTGGCAATCTTCACAGTGCTTCGAGTCTAGCGCCGGGCGCAGCACCGGGCGCCAGGCGATGCCTTATAACAGCGGGGTCCCCACGGACAGTGTGGTGATGGCGGGAGAGCCTTGTTCATTGGATGCCTCGAGGTGGACGACGGCGTTGAGCCCAAAGTCGTGATTGCCCTGCGGGTCCACGAGCACCTGGGTGACCAGCCAGTAGTCCCCGCTTTGGGCGCCCACATCGGCCATTTCTGACGACGACAACTTCGGGGCCTTATCGATGCGGAAGAATTCGGGGGCGCGTGCGGCAGGGGAGTCATCGAGGTCCTCGTAGGTGCCAAAGTAATCATCCAGCGCGTCAGCCCAGTTATCCGAGGTGTAGGGCACTGCGCCGTCGGGCAGATGATCCAGCGCCTCGAGGCGGGCGTCTTGTTCGTCGCCGAACAGCTCAACCCGGTGGAACATCGCATTGCGCAGCATCACCGTGAACACCCCGACCGTGTCGGTGAGCTTGGGCGGCTCGGGCGGGGCGAGCGACTCGTGGCCGGCGATGAGTTGGTCGACGTCGTCGGCCAACATATGTTCCCACTCCTCGAGCAGCGACGAGTCGGTGGTGACGATAATCGTCTCGAGCCATTCTTGGAGCAGGTCGAGTTCCTCGGTGCGCAACTCCTGGGGGATCGTCTGGCGCAGCGCCTTGGCCGCGTCGGTGAGATACCGCAGCAGTACGCCCTCCGAGCGGGCGATCCCGTAGTAGTTCACGTAGTCACCAAAACCCATCGCGCGCTCATACATGTCACGCACCACGGATTTGGGCTGCAGCTCAAACTCGGCCAACCACGGCGCACCCTTGCGATAGATCTCGAATTGCAGGCCCAACAGCTCGGCCAGCGGTTGCGGATAGGTGAGTTTATCCAGGACGTTCATCCGCTCGTTATACTCATACCCATCGGCCCGCATCCGAGCCATTTCTTCGTCGCGGATCTTGCGCAACTGGGCGGTCAGCACTTGGCGCGGAGCCTCCAGCGTGGCCTCAATAATGGAGACCATATCGACGGCGTAGGTCGGTGACTCTGCCTCCAGCAGCTCGAAGGCGGCCAGCGCGAACGGGCTCAGCGGCTGGTTCAGCGCGAAATCGGCCTGCAACTCGACGGTCAGCTCCAGCCGGTTGCCCCATTCATCGGGTTCGTTTTGGACTTCGACGACGTCGGTCACGATCAGCTCGCGCAGAATCCCAATCGCCCGGCGCTGCAGTGCGGCTTTGGAGGCTTTGGTTTCGGCCGATCGCAGGATCATCCGGCGTACTGCAGTCACCGGGTTGCCCGGTCGGGCCAGAATATTCAGCAGCATCGAGTGGGTGATGCGCATCCGCGAGACCATCGGCTCGGGTTCGGCGGCGACCAGTTTCTCAAACGTGGCCTTCGACCAGGATACAAAACCCTTGGGTGGCGACTTTTTCGGTTGCGATTTCGAAGACTGCGCGATCCGGCGCGCCCGTTCTTCATCATTTTTAATGTTCGCAAATTTCTCGGCCGCCTTGGCATCGGCCTGCTGGTTTTCAATCACATGCTCGGGAGCCTGGACGACGACGGTACCCGCCGTATCGAATCCGGCACGCCCTGCCCGACCCGCGATCTGGTGGAACTCGCGAGCATTGAGGTGACGCTGTTTATTTCCGTCAAACTTCGACAACCCGGTCATCAACACCGTACGAATCGGCACGTTGATGCCCACACCTAACGTATCTGTCCCTGAAATGACCTTCAGCAGGCCATCCTGGGCGAGGCGCTCCACGAGCCTGCGGTATTTGGGCAGCATCCCAGCGTGGTGGACGCCGATGCCCTGACGTATCAACCGGTTCAGGGTCTTACCAAAACCCGATGTGAACCTGAAATCCTTAATGATCTCGGCAATCTGGTCCTTCTCGGCGCGCGTCGTCAACGAAATAGAGGCCAGATTTGAGGCCTGCTCAACGGCGTCCAACTGGGAAAAGTGCACAATATAAATCGGCGACAGGCTGGATTCCACCAGCGCCTCAATTTGTTGCTGTACCGGCAGCTCGGAGTATTCAAAATACAGCGGGATCGGCCGGGTTGCCGAGGAGACGGTCACGGTGTCGCGCCCCGTGCGCTGGGTCAAAGACTCCTCAAAGAACGTCGTATCGCCCAGGGTCGCCGACATCAACACAAACTGTGCCTGTGGTAATTCCAATAGTGGCACCTGCCAGGCCCAACCGCGCTGCGGGTCGGCAAAGAAATGAAACTCATCCATAACCACGGGCCCGACTTCCAATCCAGAACCCTCCCGCAGCGAGTGGATGGCCAGAATTTCGGCGGTGCAACAAATAATGGGCGCATCCGGGTTAATCGCCGAGTCCCCGGTGACCATCCCCACGTGCTCGGCGCCAAACACCTCAATGAGGTCAAAGAACTTTTCCGACACCAGGGCTTTAATCGGTGCCGTGTAGTAGCTGCGCTGATTCTTGGCTAGCGCATAAAAGTGGGCGGCCAGTGCAACCATGGACTTTCCGGACCCCGTGGGGGTGGCCATGATCACGTTCTTGCCGTCGGCCAGTTCGGTCACGGCCTCATCTTGGGCCGGATACAGCTCGATGCCGCGATAGGTTGTCCATTCAACAAACCGATCGTACAGCAATACTGGCTCGAGGTCTTCGCCGTGGTCAGGATCAGGAATAAAATCAGTCAGTTGCACCCAACCCATCCTAGTGCCCAATTCTTGGACCGATGGCTTCGCGAACATTGCGATTCATAACGCGGCCCTGTTGAGAAGCTTGCGCGCCAGTTTAGGCTTATCACATGGAAAACTTCGTATGGGATCCCGCCCAGTATGCGCACTTCGCCGGCCACCGAGCCCGGCCCTTTGTGGACTTGACCAACGCCATCCAACTGGATGCCCCGCAACTGGTATTTGATATGGGATGCGGTCCCGGCAATATGACCGTGACCCTGGCCGATCGCTGGCCAAAGGCCGATATCACCGGCTACGATGCCTCAGCTGAAATGATTGCCGACGCCGAACAGCTGGTCGCTTCTCGTGACGACGAGGCCTGGACCAACGTCTCCTTCGGCCAGCAGGAAGCCGATTCGTGGACGCCGCCGGCCGACACCGACGTCATCGTGTCCAACGCGATGTTCCAGTGGATTCCCAACCACATCAATATCATCTCCGGTTGGCTCAAAACCTTGAAGCCCGGCGCCTGGTTTGCCATGCAAGTACCCGGAAACTCGGTGGCTCGCTCGCACCAGTACATCGGTGAACTGGCCTCCGAAGAACGCTTCTCCGTGGCCAAAGATTCGGCCTACACCGGTGAAACTGTGCATTCGGTGGAGGACTACACGCACATGCTGCTGGAGCACGGCTTCCGTCCAAATGTCTGGGAGACGACGTACCACCAGGTGCTCACCGGACCAGATCCGGTCTATGACTGGGTCAAAGGTGCAGCATTGCGCCCCGTGCTGCAGAAACTCCAAGAGCACGACGACGCCCACGCCACGAATCTGCACGACGCATTCGTGACCCGGTATAAAGCCGAAATGGTTGCCGCGTACCCACCGTATGTTGGTCCGGACGGACAAGAAGTCACCGTGTACCCATTCCGTCGGATCTTTGCGGTCGGGCACAAGGAACTGGATTACTTCATCTAAGATTCACAACATAGAAAAACCGTTGATCACTTTAGAAGTGGTCAACGGTTTTTCGTTCAAGTATCTCGTTACGGTTTACCAGCCGCGTGCACGCCATTCGTCAAGGTGTGGGCGCTCAGTGCCCAGTACGGTGCTGCCGCCGTGTCCGGGCAGGATCACAGTGTCGTCGTCGTATTGGGCAAAAATCCGTTCGGTGACGTCGGTCAGCAGGGAATTGAAGCGTTCGGCGTCGTCCCAGGTGTTGCCTACGCCCCCGGGGAACAGTGAATCCCCGGAAAAGATAATGGTCGGCTCGTCATCGTTGGGCACATAGACTAGGGCCACCGAGCCGGGGGTATGCCCGCGGAGTCCGATCACGTCGAGCTCGATGCCCGGGAACTTCGCCTTGTCGCCGTGATGCAGCTCGACCTTGGCACGAATGCCGGTTTCCTCATAGATTGCCGCGGCGTCAGGGGTTCCTGCGGAGGTGGGAACCTGGGTGCGCTCAACAATTTCCGGGAGCGCGCGAATGTGGTCCCAGTGCTGGTGCGTCGTAATCACCGACACCAAATCCAGATCGCAGGGGGTGTCTACGGTGGCCGATTCGATTAGCTCCATAATCGCGTCTGGCTCATCGGCAGCATCAATAAGAACCTGGGCGCCGGTGGTCTTGGACGTAATAAGGTAGACGTTATTATCCATCTCAGAAACCGAGCGGGTTCGGATGGTGACCTGGGGCAGGTTGTATAAAACCTTGATGGGACCAATAGGTGACGACGTTTTGGACATGAACGCTAATTTACACGTTCCGTCGTGTTGTAGCGAATAGCCCACTGTTGTCCGGTTCCTTAGCTTTAGACGAAAACTAGGAGCGAATGACCTAGCAACGTGATGCGATAACAGGAATTGATCTATTCTGGAAGTCTAGTTTTCTACTGTCTTGAACGACTCGAGGGACTGAGTACTTGACCACCACACATAATATTGACGGCGCTGCAGGTCACCAGGTTTCCAATGACGTGACACCTGACACAACGCAGACCAAAGCCGTTATCGGGGCCCACGAGCCTGATCGGATCGTGGTTCAGGGTGCGCGTGAACACAACCTCAAAAACGTGAACCTCAACATTCCACGAGATTCTTTCGTGGTCTTCACCGGACTATCTGGGTCCGGAAAATCCTCGTTGGCTTTTGACACCATCTTCGCCGAAGGCCAGCGACGCTACGTCGAATCCCTATCGTCATACGCGCGCATGTTCTTGGGCCGAGTGGATAAACCCTCGGTCGATTTCATTGAGGGGCTCTCCCCGGCGGTATCGATCGACCAGAAGTCGACGTCGAAAAACCCGCGCTCGACGGTTGGCACGATCACCGAGATTCACGACTACATGCGACTGTTGTGGGCGCGCATCGGTGTCCCGCACTGTCCGGAGTGCCACGAACCGGCTTCCCAGCAGACCCCACAGCAGATCGTAGACCAGCTGCTCGCCCTTGAAGAACGCACGCGTTTTCAGGTCCTGGCACCGGTTGTGCGCGGGCGCAAGGGTGAATTTGTCGACCTGTTCTCAGACCTATCGGCCCAGGGTTTCTCCCGTGCCATTGTCGACGGTGAACAAGTGCAGCTGACCGATCCACCCAAGCTGCAAAAACAGATCAAGCACAACATCGCCGTGGTCATCGACCGTCTAGTCATCCGCGACGGAATCCGCCAGCGTCTGACCGACTCGGTAGAAACCGCACTCGAGTTGGCTGACGGCATCGTCGTCGTCGACTATGTGGACATTGACGCCGAGATCGACCCAGAGATGCGCAATACCGGTGAGTGGACTGCGGTTGACGACGAGGGCCGCGCTAAGTACCGGTCATTTTCGGAAAAACTGTCCTGTCCCAACGGTCACATTCTGAATATCGACGAAATTGAGCCGCGCTCATTTTCCTTCAATAATCCCTTCGGAGCATGCTCGACTTGTACCGGTATCGGCTCGCAGCTGCAGGTTGACGAGGAACTCCTTGTCCCAGATCCTGATCTGTCGCTGAGCCAAGGAGCCATCTCGCCGTGGGACATCGGTAAGCGCACGCGCGAATACTGGCAGCGGTTGATGTCCGGGCTGGCCGATGAGGTCGGTTTTTCGATGGACACGCCGTTCAAGGACCTGCCGAAGGCCGCCAAGAAGGCCCTGCTGCACGGCAAGGATTTCAAGGTCAAGGTGTCCTACCGTAACCGGTGGGGACGTGAACGCCGCTACACCACCGGATTTGAAGGCGTTATGGACTACGTCAAGCGCAAGCACGACGAAGCCGAATCGGATCAGGCCCGCGATCGTTTCCAGTCGTATATGCGCGAAGTTGCCTGCCCGGCCTGTGGGGGAGCACGTCTGAACCCCACGTCACTCTCCGTGCTGGTGGGTGGCCACTCGATCGCCGAAGTCTCGGCCATGCCGATGCAAGACTCGATCAATTTCATGCGTGATCTTGACCTATCAGCACGCGACGCCAAGATCGCTGATCAAGTGCTCATTGAGATCAAAGCCCGACTGAAGTTCCTGCTCGACGTCGGACTGGACTACCTGAACCTGGAACGTCCCGCCGGCACACTGTCCGGTGGGGAAGCCCAGCGTATTCGCTTGGCTACACAGATCGGCTCAGGTCTGGTCGGGGTGCTCTATGTTCTTGACGAGCCATCGATTGGGCTGCATCAGCGCGATAACCGCCGTCTGATCAGTACCCTGCTGCGGCTGCGCGATTTAGGCAACACCCTGATTGTGGTGGAACACGATGAGGAGACCATTGCTGAAGCCGATTGGATTGTGGATATCGGTCCAGAGGCCGGGGAAAAGGGTGGCAATATTGTCCACTCCGGCTCCGTTCAAGGGCTATTAGAAAATACTGAGTCGTTGACCGGTGACTACCTGTCGGGGCGCCGAGAGATCCCGATTCCACCGAAACGTCGCCCGATCGATCCCGCCCGTCAGGTCGAGGTTGTCGGAGCGCGCGAAAATAACCTGCAGAACGTATCAGCCAAATTCCCACTGGGAGTCTTCACCGCGGTGACCGGAGTATCCGGTTCGGGTAAATCCACCCTGGTCAATGAGATCCTGTACAAGGTCTTGGCCAATGAGCTCAACCATGCACGGCACGTTCCCGGCCGTCACCGCCGAGTCAACGGCCTAGACCAACTGGATAAGGTTGTCCACGTCGACCAGTCACCAATCGGGCGCACCCCGCGGTCCAATGCCGCAACCTATACGGGCGTATTTGACCACATCCGCAACCTATTTGCCGACACCCCCGAAGCCAAAGTCCGCGGGTATAAGGCCGGCCGCTTCTCGTTCAACGTCAAAGGTGGCCGTTGTGAAGCTTGTGCCGGTGACGGCACCCTGAAAATTGAGATGAACTTCCTGCCCGACGTCTACGTCCCCTGCGAGGTTTGCCACGGCGCCCGCTACAACCGGGAGACGCTAGAGGTTGAATATAAGGGCAAGAACATTTCGGAAGTGCTCAACATGCCAATCGATGAGGCCGCCGAATTCTTTGCGCCCTACCAGCGCATCGCCCGCCACCTCAATACGCTGGTCGACGTCGGACTGGGCTATGTGCGCCTAGGCCAACCCGCCACAACACTGTCGGGTGGTGAGGCCCAGCGTGTGAAACTGGCCACCGAGCTCCAACGCCGTGCAACCGGTAAATCGGTCTACGTACTCGACGAACCAACCACCGGGTTGCACTTCGAAGACATCCGCAAACTGCTCATCGTGCTCAACCGCCTTGTCGAAAAGGGCAACACCGTGATCACGATCGAACACAACTTGGATGTCATCAAATCCGCCGACTGGATCCTCGACCTGGGCCCCGAAGGTGGCTCCGGCGGTGGCCAGATCGTTGCCACTGGAACCCCCGAGGACGTTGCCAAGGTGTCTGCAAGTCACACCGGACGATTCTTAGCGGAAGTGCTCCGCGCTTAACGTTGTAGAATCATTGAGTCCACGTCCAAAAACGCTGCCGTCCAACGGCAGGGAGGGGAACCATGGCAATCGGCGAAACTGGGCTGGTGCGTACCACGGTACGCACACTGCTTCGAGTGGGAGCACGACCTGAAACAACAGGTTTCGAACACGTCCCGGCCACCGGCGGATTCATTGTCGCCAGCAACCACCTGTCATTTTTGGACTCGGTTATCATCCAGGCGCTGCTGCCCCGCCAAGTACGCTTCTTCGCCAAAGCCGACTACTGGACCCAACCCGGGCTCAAAGGCAAAATCATGAGCGGATTCTTCGACGCCGTGGGTTCCATACCCGTAGAACGCGGCGACCAATCCGCCTCGGTCAACGCCCTGAACCAGCTGGTGGATTTTATTGAAGCCGGTGACGGCGTTGGCATCTACCCGGAAGGCACCCGCTCCCGTGACGGCCGCCTCTACCGCGGCCGCACCGGCGTCGGCTGGCTCGCACTGACCACCGGGGCACCAGTGGTCCCCGTGGGACTCATTGACACCGACAAACTGCAACCACCCGGGCGCAACATCATCCTGCCCCGAAAATTCCAGATTCGCGTCGGTGAACCCATCCACGTCGAAAAACTTGGACCAAAACACAGCCTGCCCATCCGGCGCCAGACCACCGATACGATCATGGACGCCATCGCCGAACTCACCGGTCAACAACGCGTAGCGTCCTATAATAAGAGGCCAGACGAAACGGCCTCCTAAATTTCTAAGGAGACCCCACCACCTTGGCTGATCCAGCCTCCTACCGGCCAAAATCCTCCGACATTCCCACCGATCCGGGAGTGTATCGCTTCAAGGATGAACACGGCCGCATCATCTACGTCGGCAAAGCCAATAACCTGCGCTCCCGACTGGGTTCCTATTTCGTCAACCCAAACACCCTGCCACCCAAGACCCGCACCATGGTGCACATGGCCGCCGGGGTGGAATGGACCGTCGTCGCCTCCGAACAAGAGGCCATCCAGCTCGAGTACACCTGGATCAAAGAATTCACCCCGCGGTTCAACATCATGTACCGCGACGACAAGTCCTACCCGTATCTGGCCGTGACCATGAACGAAAAATTTCCGCGAGTCCTGGTCATGCGCGGGGATAAACGCAAAGGCGTCAAGTATTTCGGACCCTTCTACCCGGCCAAAGCCATCCGCGAGACCGTGGACCGCATGCTGCGCGTCTTCCCAATCCGCAGCTGCTCGGCCGGGGTCTTCCGGCGCGCCCAATTGGCTAACCGGCCGTGTCTGATGGGCTATATCGATAAGTGTGCTGCCCCGTGTGTGGGTCGAATCTCGGAAGAAGACCACTACGCCCTAGCCGAAGACTTCGTGGCCTTCATGAATGGCGACGTCCGCCCCTATTTGCGCGAGCTGGAAGACCACATGAAACAAGCCGTCGCCGAACTGCGGTACGAAGACGCCGCCCGCTATCGCGACGACATCGAAGCGTTGAAAAAAGTCTTCGAGCGCAACGCCGTCGTCCTGCCAGAAACCACCGAAGCCGATATCTTCGCATTTGCCGAAGACGAGCTAGAAGCCGCTTTCCAGGTCTTCCACGTGCGCGACGGTCGCATCCGTGGACAACGCGG
Organism: Enteractinococcus helveticum; assembly: GCF_001657475.1. Taxonomy (GTDB): domain Bacteria; phylum Actinomycetota; class Actinomycetes; order Actinomycetales; family Micrococcaceae; genus Yaniella; species Yaniella helvetica. The sequence goes on along the minus strand of NZ_LXEY01000021.1, from coordinate 82,173 downwards.
CTGGGTCGTCGAAAAAGTCGATGACACGACCAAACCCCAACTCGTGGAACAGCTGTTATTGCAAGTCTATGGCGATATGGAAGACACCGAGCGCATTCCGCGCGAGGTCCTGGTTCCCGTCCTGCCAGAAAATGCCGACGACGTCGAAACCTGGATGACACAACGCCGTGGCGCCCACATCGATCTTCGAGTGCCCCAGCGCGGTACCAAACGGCAGCTAATGGAGACCGTCCAAGAAAATGCCGACGGCGCCTTGCGACTGCACAAATCCCGCCGCTCTGGTGACATTACCGCGCGTTCGGCAGCCCTGCGCGAGCTGCAAGAAGCCCTGGAATTCGACCAGCCACTGTTGCGCATTGAGGCCTACGATATTTCACATGTTCAGGGCACCAACGTCGTGGGATCCATGGTGGTCTTTGAGGATGGCCTGCCCAAGAAGCGCGACTACCGCAAATTCAATGTCACCGGCCACGCCGCCCGCGATGACACCGCAGCCATGGACGATGTCCTGACCCGGCGCTTCAAAAACTACCTGCGCGAACAATCCGATGCGCCCCTGGTGCTCTCCGGCGAACTGGATCCCGAAGACAACGGGGATCCAAAAAAATTCTCCTACCCGCCATCACTGGTCGTCGTTGACGGGGGATTAGCCCAGGTCAACGCCGCCCAACAGGCGCTGCTGGAGCTCGGTATCGATGACATTCCCGTGGTGGGGTTGGCCAAACGCTTAGAAGAACTGTGGATCCCCGGCGATGATTTCCCCATGGTGCTGCCGCGCACCTCACAGGGTTTGTATTTGCTGCAGCGCCTACGCGATGAATCCCACCGGTTTGCGATCCAGGCCCACCGGGCTAAACGATCCAAATCCATGATCCATTCGGCCCTGGATGAAGTCCCCGGACTCGGGGAGCGACGTCGCCAAGATCTGCTGAAACATTTCGGCTCCCTGAAGAAGATTCGGGCCGCCAGCATCGATGAGCTCCAGGCCGTTGCCGGCATCGGTCCGAAACTGGCCGAGACCATTCACACCACGCTCTCCACAGAATCGCCCCGTCAAGAACCAGGTAAGCTTGCCCCATGACCTCCGAACTCGAACCGGTCAAACCGGACACCGCAGAAGTCCTGATTATCACCGGCATGTCGGGTGCAGGACGCACCACCGCCGCGCACTCCCTTGAAGACCTTGGCTGGTATGTCGTGGACAACCTGCCACCCCAGTTATTTTCCACGATGGCCGGGCTGATCGGCAAAAACCCTGACACCCCGCTGAAACTTGCCCTGGTCGTGGACGTCCGGTCCAAAGAATTTTTCGAATCCCTCCAAGAGGCCATGAACCAGTTACGCACCGACGGCGCCGAGCTGCGGGTGCTCTTCCTCGACGCCTCCGATGAGGCCCTGGTCCGTCGTTTCGAAACCCTGCGTCGTCCACACCCGCTGCAAGGTGACGGCTCAATTCTCGATGGGATCGCCAGAGAACGTGACCTCATGGCGCAACTGCGCGAGCAAGCCGAAATGATCCTGGACACCTCCGATTTCAACGTCCACGATCTGACCACCGAAACCACGGAACTGTTCACCGAATCCGGGCCCATCGTCATCCGACTCAACGTCATGTCGTTTGGCTTTAAATACGGCGTCCCACAGGACTCGAACTACATGGCCGATGTGCGCTTCATCCCCAACCCACACTGGGTGCCCGCACTACGCCCCTACACCGGCCAAGACCACCAGGTCTCCGACTATGTGATGTCCCAAGATGGGGTCACCGACTTCATTGAAAGCTACGTTGAAATGATGAAACCGGTTATCGCCGGGTATCGTGCCGAAAATAAGCACTACGCAACCCTGGCATTTGGCTGCACCGGCGGCAAACACCGCTCCGTGGCGATCACCTACGAAATCGCCCGCCGCCTGAGCACCTTCCCCGGAGTACGTGTGCGCGTGAGCCACCGCGATATGGGGCGCGAATGAGCATGCATGTCACCGGGCAGCTTCCGCTGGCGCCCGTTAACCGACCAGAACGCGCAACCATTGGCCACTACGCTCCAAATCTATCCGTGACGGCGCTGGGTGGCGGCCATGGCCTCTACGCCACGTTATCCGCGCTGCGACTGATCTCCGGTGAAATCACCGCGGTGGTCACGGTTGCCGATGACGGCGGCTCCTCGGGGGTCATCCGTCAAGAAATGGATGTCCTGCCACCCGGAGATTTGCGCATGGCCCTGGCAGCCCTGTGTGATGACACCGACTGGGGCCGTACCTGGCGCGACACCATGCAGCACCGCTTCAAAACCGCCACCACCAACGGCGACCCCGGCACCCTGGACAACCACGCGCTGGGCAACCTACTCATTGTTGCCCTGTGGGAACTGCTCGGCGACCCGGTCGATGGTCTGGCCTGGGCCGGAGCGCTGCTCGGCGCCCGTGGTGTCGTGCTACCGATGTCGACCACCCCGATGACCATATCGGGCACTGTGCTGGGCGACGGCGACGACGGCAGACTCACGCAACGCCACGTCATCGGACAGGACCGCCTAGCCAAAACCGCTGCCCGCGGCCGAGTCAGTCACATAGAATTGTCTCCCGCCGATGCCCCGGCCACCCCGCAAGCGCTGAAAGCCATTGACTCCACCGACTGGGTCATTCTCGGACCCGGCTCCTGGTACACCTCGGTATTGCCACACCTGCTGCTGGCCGAACAACGCGCTGCGCTGGCCCAAACCCCGGCTAAACGTTGCCTGGTCATGAACCTGCAACCCTCCACCACCGAGACTGTTGGCATGTCAGCAGCCGAACACCTGTCGGTGCTGCACTATTATGCGCCAGAATTTCGTCTCGACGTCATCATTGCTGACCCGACCGTGGTTACCGATGATCACCGCGATGAATTCTGTCAGGCAGCGGAAAAACTTGGCGCCACCGTGGTGTTTAGTAAGGTAAAGGACGAGCATCGCGACAACGTCCACGATCCGCTGCGACTCGCCGTGGCGTTCTCCGAAGCCTTCGACTCCATTGCTTCCTAACCGCCAGGAAGATTAGTAACCGCTCGCGCCGGTGCGCGAAGAAAGAATAGTGAACACCCCATGGCACTTACCGCAACCGCTAAAGACGAACTCGCGCGCGTACCCGTCACGCGCCTTTCTGAACGTTTAGCAGAGGTTGTCGGTATTCTCCGTTTTGGCGGGGGATTGCAGCTGTTACCCGGGCGACTCATTATCGAAACCGAACTCGACCACGAGGCCGCAGCCCGCCGGTTGCGCACCACACTGCGGGACACGTTTGGCACCGAATGCGAACTGATCACCCTGGCCGGTTCCGGTTCCCGACGCGGCACCCGTTATGTGATGCGCATCATGGAAGGCGGTGCTGAACTCGCCCGTAAAACCGGATTATTAGACCCGCGTGGTCGTCCCGTGCGCGGCATGCCCCCGGCCGTCGTCAACGGCACGGTGGCTGATGCTGCTGCCGCCTGGCGCGGAGCCTTCCTCTCCCAGGGCTTGCTCACGGAACCCGGACGCTCCTCAGCACTTGAAGTCGTAGCCCCAGGGCCCGAAGCTGCCCTGGCCCTGGTAGGCGCTGCGCGCCGATTAGGTGTCACAGCCAAGGCCCGCGAAGTCCGCCAAGCCGATCGGGTCATCATCCGCGACGCCGACACCATCACCAAGCTGCTCATGGTCATGGGGGCCGAACAGACCGTGCAAACCTGGCAGCAGCGTCACACGACCAAAGAAGTCCGATCCTCATCCAACCGTCTGGCCAATTTTGACGACGCCAACCTGCGCCGTTCCGCTCAGGCCGCCGTGGCCGCCAGTGCCCGCGTCACCCGTGCCCTGGAAATTCTTGGCGACGACGTTCCTGACCACCTGAAATACGCTGGCAGGCTCCGTGTTGAACACCAGCACGCCTCCCTGGACAAACTGGGACGCCTGGCCGAACCACCCATGACCAAAGACGCGATTGCCGGACGCATCCGTCGTCTCCTGGCCATGGCTGACAAGCGTGCCAAGGACTTAGGCATCCCCGACACCCACGAAGCGGTCCCGGTTGATCTGCGCGATCGCAACTAACATCACACGGCTGTTCGCAGACGGATAAGCGTTCAGCCCTTGACCAGCCCCCGGGGGTCTCGGCCTAAGATAGATGAAGTGGTTCAAATTGTAGAACCAACTATTTTGCTGAGGTTTACACTTCAGTACCATCTCGGATTACCATCCGGACTTATCAGGAGGAATACGTGGCTACTTATTCATTGCCAGAACTGTCCTATGACTACGGTGCATTGGAACCGCACATCTCGGGTCGCATCATGGAACTGCACCACTCCAAGCACCACAACACCTACGTCAACGGTGCCAACACTGCACTGGAAAAACTCGCGGCAGCTCGCGAAGCCGGCGACTTCGGCAACATCAACCAGCTGTCGAAGGACCTGGCATTCAACCTGGGTGGACACACCAACCACTCGATCTTCTGGAACAACCTGTCTCCAGACGGTGGCGACAAACCAACCGGTGAACTCGCTGCTGCAATCGATGAGTACTTCGGTTCCTTCGACAACTTCCAGGCACAGTTCACCGCTGCGGCGCTGGGCATCCAGGGCTCCGGCTGGGCCATCCTGGCCTACGAACCAATCGGTGGCAACCTGGTTATCGAACAGTTCTACGACCAACAAAACGGTGTCCCCGTAGCAACCACTCCACTATTCATGCTGGACATGTGGGAGCACGCTTTCTACCTGGACTACCAAAACGTCAAACCAGACTACGTCAAAGCCATCTGGAACATCGTCAACTGGGCCGACGTCCAGAAACGCTTCGAAGCCGCCCGCGCGGGCGCTTCCCAGATTGTGACCCCAAACTAGTCGGTCAACCGGACTAACCGGTTACCTACTACTCCACACAAGGACCTTTTGCCACCTGGCGAAAGGTCCTTCGTGTGTGAGAACCCAAACCGCAACCGAAATGACTAAGATGGTGACGGTCGCACATGCGGCCCTCCCCAATAGTCGAGACCAAAGAGAAGATTGATGACGGCCCAAACCCTTCGTGACCTGCTGCCCACAGCCTCCGGACGTACCGTAGTAGTTCGCTCCGACCTCAACTGTCCACTGGACGAAGGCACAGTCACCGACGACGGCCGCATCCGCGCCAGCCTGCCGGTCATCACCCAACTGGCCGAAGCCGGGGCCAAGGTTATTGTCATGGCACACTTAGGCCGCCCCAACGGTACCGTCACTCCAGAATTCTCACTGGCACCCGTAGCCCAGCGCATGCGCGAGCTGACCGACATTCCTGTGACCCTGGCCGACGACGTCACGGGCCCCGATGCACAACAGCACGCCCAGCAACTTGAACCGGGACAGATTCTGCTGTTGCAAAACGTCCGCTTCGATGCTCGCGAAACGTCCAAGAACGACGCCGAGCGTACCGAACTTGCCCAAGAAATCGCAGCCCTGGCAGGGGATCACGCCGCATATGTTAACGACGCGTTCGGTGCAGTACACCGCAAACACGCCTCGGTCTATGACATCGCGACCATCCTGCCCAGCTACCAAGGCACCCTGGTCGCAACCGAACTTGATGTCCTAAACCAACTCATCCTTGAGCCCAAGCGCCCCTACACAGTCGTACTGGGCGGTTCGAAGGTGTCGGACAAGCTTGCGGTCATCGACAACCTCCTGGATCGCGCCGATACGTTACTGATCGGCGGCGGCATGGCCTACACCTTCCTGAAAGCCCAGGGGCATGACGTCGCCTCGTCATTATTAGAAGAAGATCAAATCCCGGTCGTCAAAGACTACCTCGCCCGTTCAGCTGCTGGCGCCGCAAAGATCGTCGTCCCCGTAGACACCGTTGTAGCTGAAGCCTTCAGCGCGGATGCGGCCCACGCCGTGGTCGCGGTGGATGCCATGACCTCCGGTCCAGGTGGCCCCGACGCCCTCGGATTAGACATCGGCCCGGAAACCGCCAAGGCCTACGCCGAGCACATTGCTGCATCCGCCACAGTGTTCTGGAATGGTCCGATGGGCGTTTTCGAAATGGAAAACTTTGCCGCTGGCACCCGTACGGTCGCTGACGCTCTGAGCAAAGTTGATGGCCTATCGGTTGTGGGAGGCGGCGACTCAGCGGCAGCCGTCCGTGCCCTGGGTTTTGACGACGACCAGTTTGGCCATATCTCAACCGGTGGGGGAGCATCCCTGGAATATCTGGAAGGTAAAGCCCTGCCAGGTATTGACGCTCTGACCAAATAGTCCTTCCGGCACGCCACCACCCCACAACACAGGAGTACTTTCATTGACCTCAAAGACCGACGGTGTCTACACTCGCACCCCACTGATTGCCGGCAACTGGAAGATGCACATGGATCACTTCCAGGCCGTCTCCCTGGTGCAAAAGCTGTCGTGGACACTGACCGATCACGATCATGACTTCGACAAAGTCCAGGTTGCCGTCTTCCCACCGTTTACGGACCTGCGCAGCGTTCAAACGCTGACCATGGCCGATAAGCTCGAGCTGACCTATGGTGCCCAAGATGTGTCACAATTCGATGCAGGCGCTTACACCGGCGATATCTCCGGCGATTTCTTGAAGAAACTTGCGTGCACCTATGTCCTGATCGGCCACTCTGAACGCCGCAGTATTCATCAAGAATCCGACGACGTCGTCGCAGCAAAACTTCAGGCCGCTCTACGACACGACCTGACTCCCATCCTGTGCGTCGGCGAAGGATTAGAGACTCGCCAAGCAGGACAACACGTCGACTTCACGCTGCAACAACTTCGTACAGCACTTCAAGATGTTGATGCGGCCGCCGTCGCCGAACTGGTGATCGCCTATGAACCCGTCTGGGCCATTGGCACCGGCGAGGTCGCTGGCCCAGCCGATGCCCAAGAAATGGGTGCAGCGATTCGCCAAGAACTCGCAGCACTGTATGACACCGAAACCGCCCAAGCAATCCGCGTGCTGTATGGTGGGTCTGTCAAAGCAGATAACGTCGCAGCCATTATGCGAGAACGTGACATTGATGGTGTCTTGGTCGGCGGAGCCAGCCTAGACGATGAGGAATTTGCTAATATTGTCAGGTTCGAACACCACCTGGTAACCGATTAATCGTTGAAGAATGGGAATAGCCGTTGAATTTTGAACTTGTGCTCCAGATCATTTTGGTGATCGTGTCAGTCGCGTTGGTCTTTGCCATCCTGCTGCACAAGGGCCGTGGTGGAGGCATGTCCGATATGTTCGGCGGTGGTGTCACCAGTGGTCTAAGCTCTTCCGGCGTCGCTGAACGGAACCTCAACCGGTTGACGATCACCCTGGCTGTGCTGTGGGGTGGCATCATCCTGGTGCTTGGAATCATGTCCCGATTCTCGGGTGACTTCTAACCCACAAAATGGACGCCTAATACTTCGATATTGGGGTGGCAGAGGGAAACCTTGCCACCCCTTTTTGTTATCTAAGTCACGGACTGAGCACATGCGTAAGGTTTTCCTAAGGTGATTCACAGAGCATTAAAAGGTCCACTTTTAAAGTAAATAAACCCTCCTTTGACAAGGTCAAATACGATGCATGAGTTGAGCAAGCCATGAGGGAGGGACTGCTCGATAGTGGTTTTTCTGCATCACGGTTTGATAACAAATCGAGAAGCTGTAGTGTGGCAACCTCAGGTCATTTCAGCACCGTTGGCATCGTCAAATATTCATCAAAAATCTTCAAGATGACCAACCATGGCCTGCACACGAGATCCCTATCGCAATAGTGCGAAGGAAAGGACTGACCAAACGTGAAGACCCAACCTCGGCATCGTATGCAGAAACCATCACGCGGCAAGTTCGCTGCCAAATCGCTGGCCGCAGCTGCTGCGATTTCCCTCCCGTTCCTTGGCTTTGCTGCCCCCGCCAATGCGGACAATGGCGGCACCTGGGACCAGCTGGCCGAATGTGAATCGGGCGGCAACTGGAACATTGATACCGGCAACGGCTACAGCGGCGGGCTGCAGTTCAGCCAGTCGACCTGGGAAGCCTATGGCGGCTCCGGCAACCCCGCTAATGCCAGCCGCGAGCAGCAGATTTCTGTCGCCGAAAACGTCCTCGACGGGCAGGGCTGGGGCGCATGGCCAGCCTGCTCTTCTCAGCTTGGCTTATCGGGTAACGCCCAGCCATCCGGCGGTTCTGGCGAACAGGCCCAGCAAGAGCAACCAGCCCAGCAGCAACAACAATCCCAACAGCAGCAGGCACCTGTGGAACAACCAGCTGAGCAGTCCCAGCCTGTCCAGCAACAAGCCGAAGCTGCACCTCAGCAGGCTGCCCCAAGCGGCAAAACCTACACGGTAGCAGCAGGGGACACACTGTCAAAGATCGCTCAGGCACATAGTGTCAGCGGTGGTTGGCAGGCCCTGTACGAAGCTAATGCAGCCACGATCGCTGACCCCGTCCTCATTTATCCCGGACAGCAGATCGTCATTCCTTAATATGGGCTAAACCTAGAAACACGACTGGGCCCGGTGCATTCCTTGCAGAATGCACCGGGCCCAGTCGTGTCCTATGAGTCTATTGGTGACTCTTGAGCTGTTCCTCAATATCAGTGAGAAGCGCATTCCAGGCATCAACGAATTTTTCGAGACCCTCTACTTCGAGTTTCTCTACAACCTGGTTGTAGTCCACTCCGGCACGAGCTAACGCATCGAGGTCCTCGTCGTCCATATCGTAATATTCCGGGATGCGGCTATCGGTAATCTCACCGTGATCAGCCACCGCATTGAGAGTGGCTTCCGGCAGGGTATTGACCGTATGCTCAGCCACGAGACCATTGACATAGCGCACATCGGAATACTCCGGGTTCTTGGTGCCTGTGGAAGCCCACAGCGGGCGTTGCAACCGGGCATTCGAGGAGGCGAGCAACTGCCAACGTTCCGTTTCTTGCATCTGTTCAAAGATCCTGTAGGCAAGCCGAGCATTAGCAATACCGGCACGACCCCGCAACTGCTGCACCTGGTTATCAGGCAGCTCAGCAGCCTCGAGCTGATTGTCAATTTCGGTGTCTACACGGGATACGAAGAAGCTCGCCACTGAGTGGACCTTCGACAGATCATGACCGTTGGTGCGAGCCCCTTCTAATCCAGCAAGCCATGCGTTGATAACTTCGCGGTACCGGGTCAAGGAGAAGATCAGCGTGACATTGACGCTGATGCCCTCGGCCAGAACCTGGGTGATCGCTGGAAGTCCTTCGGTTGTAGCAGGGATCTTGACCATGACATTTTCACGGCCCACCTTCTGGTGGAGTTCGATGGCTTGAGCAATCGTCTCCTCAGTGTTGCGTGCGAGTCGAGGATCAACTTCGATCGAGACGCGACCGTCGTAGCCATCGGTTGCAGTGTAGACATCGGCCAGCACATCGCAGGCAGCGCGGACATCATCGGTGGTCATTTCCACGACGGCGGTGGTGGCATCTGCCCCCGAGGCCGCCAGTTCCGTGAGCTGTTTGTCATAGGCGTTCCCACTGGTCAGGGCCTTAGCAAAGATCGCCGGATTCGTAGTGACGCCCGTAATGGTTTTGGTATCGATGAGTTCTTGTAGATCGCCGGAGGTTAGGCGGTCACGAGACAGGTCATCCAGCCACAGTGACACACCGGCGTCGTCGAGGGCTTTGGTGTACTGATTCTGAGTCACAAAGAGTCCTTAGGCGTTGTAGAGGCTGTTGACTTTGTCCACGAGGGCTTCGGCGGTAATACCGAATTTGCTAAACAGGGTCTGGTAGTCAGCCGAGGCACCGAAGTGTTCCAGGGAGACCGAGTGGCCATGACCGCTGGTGTACTGCTGCCAGCCTTGTTCAACACCGGCCTCGATCGAGACTCGGAGCGCAGCTGCCGGCAGTACCTCGTTGCGGTAGGCCTCATCTTGGGCATCGAACCATTCCAGGCAGGGTGCGGAGACCACGCGCGTGGCAATGCCGGAAGCCTGAAGTGTTTGACGGGCCTCTACGGCCAATTGAACTTCGGAACCGGTTGCAATCAGTACCACATCAGGCGTCGTTTCGCCGTCGTCGTTGCTGGCTTCGATCATCACGTAAGCACCGCGGGCGGCACCGTCGGCTGGACGGAACCCGTCCTGGCTGCGGTCAAAGACCGGCAGTCCCTGACGAGACAGGATCATCCCGGATGGACGTTCGCGCTGCGACAGAATGGTCTTCCACGCAACCGAAACTTCGTTGGCATCTGCTGGGCGGACGACGTCGAGATTCGGGATCGCACGCAGTGCTGCCAGGTGTTCAACGGGCTGGTGAGTTGGGCCATCTTCGCCCAGACCGATCGAGTCGTGGGTCCAGACGTAAATGGATGGCACACCCATCAGTGCTGCCAGCCGTACCGCGGGGCGCATGTAGTCCGAGAAAATCAGGAACGTGCCAGCATAGCCGCGGGTGAGCCCACCCAGGGTAATTCCGTTGACAATAGATCCAGACGCGTGCTCACGGATCCCGAAGTGCAGGGTACGCCCATATGGGTGACCCGACCAGCTGGTTGTTTGGCGCTCGACAGGCAAAAACGATGGTTCACCGGCCATGGTGGTGTTATTTGAGCCCGCCAGGTCGGCTGAGCCACCCCACAATTCAGGCATGATATCGGCCAGTGCCGACAGTACTTTGCCAGATGCCGCACGTGTGGCCATGGATCCTTCAGATGCTTCGAAGGTTGGGAATGCGTCGTCGAAGCCTTCTGGTAGTTCCCCAGCTACCAAGCGATCATAAAGACTAGCGGCAGCAGGATTTTCTTCTCGCCAGCTCTGATAAGCAGCTTCCCAGTCTTTACGGTACTCCGCGGAGCGTTGACCCACAGTGCGCGCGTGTTCCAATAGTGCCTCGTCCATGACGAAGTGTTCATCGGTGTTGAAGCCTAAGACCTCTTTGAGGCCGGCAAGTTCTTCGGTGCCAAGTTTGGCGCCGTGAATACCACCGGTGTTTTGTTTGGTCGGTGATGGCCAGCCGATGATGGTGCGCAGCGAAATCAGCGAGGGTTTATCAGTTTCTTTTTTGGCATTGATGATTGCTTCGTACAGCGCCTTGGTGTCTTCGACGTAGTCGCCGGTCTGCAACCAATCGATGCGCTGCACATGCCATCCGTACGCCTCGTAGCGCTGCTCTACGTTTTCGGTAAAGGAAATGTCCGTGTCGTCTTCAATGGAGATTTTATTGTCGTCCCAGATGACGATGAGGTTGCCCAGTTCCTGAGTACCAGCCAGCGACGATGCTTCAGAGGTCACGCCTTCTTGGAGATCGCCGTCGGAGGCAATAACGAACACGTGGTGATCAAACGGTGAGCTACCGGGAGCTGCTTGTGGGTCAAGGAGACCACGGACACGACGCTGGTCATAGGCAAAGCCGACAGCAGAGGCCAGACCCTGACCCAGCGGGCCGGTGGTAATTTCTACGTGGTCGGTATCGCCGTATTCCGGGTGACCGGGTGTTTTTGATCCCCACGTACGCAACGCCTGGAGGTCTTCCATTTCCAGTCCAGCACCGGCGGCGAATAATTGTAGGTACAGCGTCAGCGACGTGTGACCAGGGGAGAGGATGAAGCGGTCGCGGCCTGCCCAGTGGGGATCGCTGGGATCAAAGTGCATGATGTTTTGGAACAACTGCCAGGCAACCGGTGACAAGGAAAACGCGGTGCCCGGGTGGCCCGACCCAACCTTTTCCACCGCATCTGCGGCGAGTACGCGTAATGTGTCAACCACGCGTCGGTCCTGATCAGAGTAGACATACTCTCGGGCGGGAAGCTGGCGGTTGAGTGCAGTCGTCGAGACGGACGGATTTGTTGCGGAGGAGACCACGAAATGCCTTCCTGAAAGGTAGCGATAGTTGAGCCAATTCGGTGCTGCTAAAGCAAAAACACCCTCTAAGCTTACCGGGCAAAAGGCATAGACAGCCATGATTTGCGCGCGAGGCGTTACACACCAGCTACACTATATAGAGGCACCGACATGTCACGGTAGCCAAAGATTTACTGACTTGTTACTTAGAACACGAGAGTATTGATGTCAACATCGCTAGAGTCCGCAACCAAACAGAGCACATCGCTCACTTCTGCTTCGGAGCCGACTCGAGAGAAAATCGGGTTTCGACGTAAGGCCAAAGCGTATCTGGCACTCACGAAACCCCGAGTCATCGAACTATTGTTGGTCACCACGCTGCCAACCATGATTTTTGCTCACCGAGGATGGCCTGACCTCTGGACCATCTTGGCCACCATGGTCGGTGGCGCACTGGCGGCCGGAGCATCCGGTTCCTTTAACTGCTACATCGACCGTGACATTGATCAACATATGAAGCGGACCAAAAACCGTCCGCTGGTGACCGGTGAAGTCACCCCACGCGAAGCCCTGATGTTCTCGTGGGTGTTGACCGCAGCTTCGATCGCCATCCTGGCGGTGGGTACCAACTGGCTGGCTACCGCCTTTGGTGTTGCCGCAATTTTCTTCTACGTTGTCATCTACTCAATCATCCTGAAACGCCGCACCGAACAGAACATCATCTGGGGCGGCCTGGCCGGGTGCTTCCCGGTCCTGATCGCTTGGGCCGCAGTCCGCGGCACCGTAGAATGGCCCGCCGTCGTCCTATTTGTCGTTATATTCCTGTGGACGCCTCCGCACTACTGGCCGTTGAGCCTCAAGTACAAAGAGGACTACCAAGAAGTCGATGTTCCCATGCTAGGTGCCATCGCCACATCGCGCCGGGTCTCCTCGCAGGTTGTGCTCTACACCTGGGCAACCGTGATTTTCTCACTGCTGTTACTTCCCATGGGTTGGGCAGGCATCGTCTACACCGCAACTGCTGCAGTTTCGGGTGGTTGGTTCATCTACGAAGCCCACAAACTCTATCGTGACTCCCAGCGCCCGGACTTCACTGATAAGAAGGCCATGCGGGTCTTCCACCTGTCCATTACCTATCTGACGTTGATCTTCGTCGCGCTTGCCGTGGACCCCTTCGTCGGGGCACCACTCATGGGAGACATGGTCACCGCACCATAAACTATGCAACTATCAACACCACGCACCATCCTGCTGACTCTTGTCACCGCAACGACACTGACACTGACCGGTTGCGTCGCGGATCCTGACATCGCTGACGACCTCCCAGATCAAGGCGCACCGCCAACCCACGTCGCAGAAGTCACTTTCCCAGATTCCGAGGTCGCACAGACCTCCGAATGGGTTGTGGAAGAGATCAACGGCGTCCGAGCCATCAATAAACAAGACTGGTACCCACGCGTTTCGCCCGAACTGTCCGAGGACATCCCCGTGGACTCGCTGGTGGGCACGCTGAACTCACAATTGCGGCCGTCGTTGCCGTTTGTGCCATCCGACTACGAGGAACCTGAACCCAATTATGGGATCACCCGGCTGACACCGGATCTGACCGCCCAACCGGTTGATCTGCACATCCAGGTTGACAACACCGGTCTAATCAGCGCCCTGTGGTACGAGACCGTCGAATCCGATGCGACGACGGACACTACTGAGCAGCCATCCGACGACGGCGAAGAAATCCCGTCCGATGGGCTAGGCCAGTAAGACCGTAGACTGAAAACACTGCCGAAAAGCACTCGCGACATCACAGCGCGGGTGCTTTTCGCTTTACTTACACACTGACATCCCGGCCAACCAAAGTCCGCATGTGCTTGAGCATGGTTCTCTTACGCAGTCCCAATCGGACCAAACCCAGCGGGGGACCGTTGCTCTACAGAGACTGCCGCGCGGCTGCCTGTGGTACGAGCATCTTCTGCACTACTTTCGAATTCCAAAAACCATACCCCAAGAAGGCGCCCACGATGTTGAGAATGAAGTCGTCGATGTCAAAGCTGCCTCTTTGCGTCACGAGCTGGATGACTTCAACCAAGAACAACAATGCGATCATCGACAAAGTGAATCGGCCGGTACTCTTGATATTTTTGATGTAGTACGGCAGATAGATTCCCATTGGTAAAAACAAGATCACGTTGCCCAGCAGATTCTTTATCGCAATGCTGGTACTCAAATCTTCGTCCACAATGGACACCGCATAGGTACGAATCGTCCGAAATGGCACAAAGTTCGGCGAGCTTCTGAGGTATTCGACCAACGGCACGTCAGCCAAGGCGTGACCCCTCATGCCGACAAACATAACTCCAATAAAGAGCTGCATGATCAGTGCCAATACATAGCAAATGAAACTGATGTTGAAGCATGCCTTGAATGTTTGCCGCATAGACATCTGACCTGCCCCTGCGCACCATGACGTGAACTTTTGTGTTACTACTCATCGATAACTGATCAAACGTGGAGTGACCGTAATTTGTGTTATCGCCCAATGCAAAACTGCCAGCGCCGATGACGACGCTGGCAGTTGTTGCACATTAGGAAACCTTGAGGCCTTCCTGCTTGAGATTATGCAGAGGCCAGATGTTCTCTTGAACCTTCGGCAATTCGTTCGGCTTGGGTGGGTCTAGTGGTGTACTTTGCGGTAAAGACGTCCAGCACCAGGGTCATGGCCCAGGTGACCAGTCCGATGCCGACCATATGCAAGCCAACAACAAGGATCGGTAGCCCGTTGAAGTGCTGGTAGAAGCCCACCAGGGCCTGGAACACGATCACCGCGATGAGTGTCCAGACTGCCCGACGCTGCCGCTGTGACGTATCCATGCGGTACATCATGATGGCCACCACGATCGCCAAAATGGTCATGAGGTAGACGGGGGCGGCATGCATGCGGCTCACCAGCAATTGGTCAAAGTCGTGGCGCGGAGCTGTTGGATCGCCACCGTGTGGACCAGACCCGGTCACGACCGTACCGACGAGCAGTACGACCCAGCCGGCGACATAAATCACGATCGCAGAGACGCGGGTCAGTCGGTTCGATTGACCGTCCTGCACCCGGACCGGATGATTGTGGGTAAGGCGAGCACGTCGTTCAGCACCAATGCGATGAGCCAAAAATGTCGCGACCGAAACCATGATCGCCGAGACGATGAAGTGCAGGCTGACAACCCATGGGTTCAGATCGGTCCAGACGGTGATGCCACCGATAACCGCCTGCGCCGGAATAACCAAGAACAGTACGATCGACATATTGAACAGTGACCGGTGCGTCTTGCGGACCCGCAGTAGTGCCAGGATCATGAGCACGGCAATGGCAGCCAGCACAAAGGTCAGTAGACGGTTGCCAAATTCGATCATCCCGTGAATACCCATCTCCGGGGTTGTCACATAGGAGTCGGGGGTGCATCGTGGCCACTCGGAACAGCCCAGGCCCGACGCCGTCAAGCGCACGGCACCACCGGTGACGATAATGCCGGCCTGGGAGATGACTGAGGCTACGCCGAGAATCATGGTCCACAGGGTGAACGTGCGAGGCATTAGCACATCAACCCAGCTGCGGGCCGTGCGATCGCCTGAAGTAGTCATGAAAAGAATCCTTCAATGTTCGTGGTGAGTGTGTTGCCACACTCGTGGTGATGGCACATGGATTAACGCCACTTAAACCAGCGTATAGTGCCAAGGCTTAGTAGGACGGCCCAGATGCACAGAATGACCAGTGAGAAGCCGTCGAAGCTGCCATCCAAGAGTGCAGCGCGCAGCCCGTTTCCAAGGGCTGCCGACGGAAGATAGTCGATAAACACGCTGCCGGCGAATTCAGCTACTGGGAAGACGACGCCGCCCAACGCACCTAAGATGACCCAGGAGATATTGGTGATGGCCAGGGTCGCTTCGGCGCGCACTGTCCCGGCAATCAGTAAGCCCAATCCCGTAAAGGTCATGGCTCCCAGGATGACGAATAGCAGCGCAGTGCCGAGACCGGAGACGTCAGGGGACCAGCCCAATAGCAGGGCCACGCCACCGATGACCACCAGTTGGGTGGTTTGTACCATCAGGACGGCAACAACTTTGCCCAATAGCAGCCCGATCGGGCCCAAGGGAGTGGTGGCCAGATACTGCAGCACGCCGTATCGGCGGTCAAAACCCGTCGCGATGCCTTGGCCAGTCAACCCAGACGACAACACGGATAGCGCCAGGATCCCCGGCGTTGCAATGTCGATAGTAGAGGGCCCACCGGGAGTATCAAACAGGTCGGTGAAATACAGGCCGGCTAAGGCCAGCAGCGGCAGAATGATCGAGACCAACAGTTGCTCGCCGTTGGTCACCGTCACCCGGGTTTCGTAGCGACCTTGCGCTAATACTTTGGAGACCAAAGATGCTGAGTGCGACCTTTCTACCGGCGTGAGATCAAGCGTGGTCATGTGCCGTCAACTCCCAAAATACGTCTTCAAGTGACTTGCTATTCAATCCCATATCCATGGGCATGATGTCGTGGCGGACCATCCATGCCGTCAGCGCGTGAAGATCGGCGGGCCCTTCGATGCCAGAGACACACCACGTCAAGGATTCTGTTTGAAGGTCATCACGGGACAAGTTCAGGTGCGGCGGAAAATCCTGACGTTGTTCAACGGTCAACTCCTCGGCTACCCGGAAAGTAAACGGCGGTCTCAACCCTGTGGCGGTCAGTTCCTGGACTGAACCCGAGGCTTCAACTCGACCGTCACGAATCAACACGACGTGATCGGCCAATCGTTGGGCGTCTTCTAACAAATGCGTCGTCAAAATAATGCACACCCCCACAGCTTTGAGCTCTTCGATGAGTTCAAACACAATACGGCGGGATACCGGATCGAGTCCGGCCGAGGGCTCATCCAGAAAAACAACCCGCGGGCGGCCTACCAAGGCTGCTGCCATGCCCAGCCGTTGTCGTTGCCCACCCGACAACCTCCGAATCTGCCGGTCTTTAAAGTCGTGGATGTCTAAACGGTCCATCAAGGCGTCGATATCGGCAGGTTGTCGATACAGCCGTTGCAGGTGCTGAAGTAACCGTTCCCCGGTGACTGCCATCGGCAAGCCGCCGTCTTGCAACATCACGCCGACTTGGCTGCGTAGGTCCGCTCCGGCGCGATATGGGTCAACACCAAGCAACCGGACTGTTCCAGCACTAGCCTTATCAATGCCCTGCGCTATCGACAGCGTGGTGGTTTTCCCTGCACCATTGGGTCCCAGCAGGGCTGTGACCTCACCGGCTTGGGCTTGGAAGCTCACTCCCTTAAGAATGTGGAAGCGGCCGTTACGAGCCGGCACATCGCGATGAACATTTGTTAATGACAGCATGAACGAGAAATCACAACACTTGTGCAGAATCAAGAATAAATACGGCCTTAGTTTAGCCGCATATTCTGGCAATTATTGTCACGCGGCGGCTTTCCAGTCTTGGCCAACAGCAAAACATCGTCGTCCGTGAGCAGGAACATACGGACCTGGCTAGCCAAATAGCCGAAGTTGTCTATAATTAGGGCATACCATGTTTACTAAATTCGCTGATAGCCCTTCGGACAATCCCACTTCTGGTAGCGGTCCCACCAAAACGACCCGCCAAAAGGTCATGCATGCTGTCCTGTCACAAGGACCGGTCAGCGCTGCCACGATCGGTAAGAATCTAAATCTCACGGCCGCTGCTGTGCGTCGTCATCTGGATGCACTCGAAGAAGAGGGGCTCGTTGAGGTCAAAGCCGTCTCGGGTTCCCAACGCGGAGCTGGACGCCCATCACGTCGATATGTTGTGACCCAACAGGGTCAGGTTGAACTCGGCGACGATTACCTGGGCGTGGCCAAGGACGCGATGACAGCAATCCGTGAACTCGGTGGGCAAGACGCCCTGCGGGGCTTTGCCCGCAACTATTTCAGCAACATCGAACAGCGCTTCCATGAAGAGATCACCGAGAACTCAACACTCAACGATCGCATTCAAACGCTGACCAGCGTGCTCGCGGAGCTCGGTTTCGCGGCAACGACACGCCGCGCAGGAAGAACCGCGAAGGTTACCACCCTGCGCGCCGCCCAGATCTGCCAGGGACATTGTCCAATCCAAGAACTAGCCGGAGAATTTCCACTGTTTTGTGAGGAAGAAACTGACCTATTCGCGCGTTTACTAGAAGTAGACGTTCGACGACTCGCGACGATGCCCACAGGTGGCCATGTGTGTAACACCCACGTACCATTGGGGCGGGCAGCACATGCGTCACTTAGAGCAGCAACGAGTTCCAGATAGTTTTAGTGGACGAACAAAAACCATAATCACCGAAAGTCGCAACAGGCTTTTGTTTGATGATCACCAAATCACGACCCGTTATAAAAGAGGTTGATAATGACGGATCAAATCAGTCAAGAAACCGCCGATCCCGGTGTCATCCAAGACGTTCTGGATGCAAACCCAGAACTGGAAGCCATCGGACCCTACGAATTCGGCTGGCATGACCCGGATCCAGCTGGCGAAAAAGCGGTACGCGGCCTCAATGAAGACGTCGTCCGCAACATCTCTGCGCTAAAAGACGAGCCAGAGTGGATGCTGAAAACCCGCCTGAAGGGTCTTCGCTACTTTGATCGAAAACCGATGCCAACCTGGGGTGCAGACCTCTCCGGTATCGATTTCGATCGGATCAAATACTTCGTTCGCTCGACCGAGCGTCAGGCAACCCGCTGGGAAGACCTGCCAGAAGACATTCTGGAAACCTACGAACGTCTGGGCATCCCAGAAGCCGAACGCGAGCGTCTTGTCGCCGGTGTGGCAGCCCAGTACGAATCTGAGGTTGTCTACCACCAGATCAACGATGAGCTTGAACGTCAGGGTGTTGTCTTCCTGGATACCGATACCGGTCTGAAAGAACACGAAGACATGTTCAAAGAGTACTTCGGTTCCGTGATTCCAGTTGGTGACAACAAGTTCTCCGCACTGAACACCGCTGTCTGGTCGGGTGGCTCGTACGTGTACGTTCCTAAAGGCGTTCACGTCGAGATCCCGCTACAGGCCTACTTCCGGATTAACACCGAGAACATGGGTCAGTTTGAGCGCACCTTGATCATCGCCGATGAGGGCTCCTACGTTCACTACGTCGAAGGCTGTACCGCACCGATCTACAAGACTGACTCGCTGCACTCCGCCGTCGTTGAGATCATCGTCAAAAAGAACGCCCGCGTTCGTTACACGACGATCCAGAACTGGTCGAACAACGTGTACAACCTGGTTACCAAGCGGGCAGTCGTTGAAGAAGGCGGCACCATGGAATGGGTCGATGGCAACATCGGTTCCAAGGTCACCATGAAATACCCGGCCGTCTACCTCACCGGCGAGCATGCCCAAGGCGAAACCTTGACCATGGCATTTGCTGGTGCTGGACAGCACCAGGACACCGGCTCCAAGATGGTTCACCTGGCACCAAACACCAAGTCGAACATCATCTCCAAGTCTGTTGCCCGTGGTGGTGGACGCTCCGCGTACCGCGGTCTGGTCCAGATCGCCGAAGGTGCCAAGAACTCCACAAACAACACCGAGTGTGACGCGCTGCTAGTCGATACGATTTCCCGTACCGACACCTACCCATACATCGACATTCGCGAAGACGATGTCACCCTGGGTCACGAAGCAACCGTTTCCAAGGTTTCCGAAATGCAGCTGTTCTACCTGATGAGCCGTGGCCTATCAGAAGAAGAAGCCATGGCCATGATCGTCCGCGGTTTCGTAGAACCCATTTCGCGTCACCTGCCGATGGAATACGCACTGGAACTGAACAAACTCATTGAACTGCAAATGGAAGGATCGGTGGGCTAAGCGTGGCCAACACTGACGCAACTACTCTCGACGACGGTCCAGCCCTGTTGATCCCAGGGATGGGCGAAGAAGGCGAAACACTTGTCGTCAAGCAAGCGGCTGGCCAGCAGTCCGACACCGACGAAGTAAAGTTCGGTACCTCACGCGCGGACCGTCCCACCAGCTACAACCTTGCGGATTTCCCGGTCCTGACCGGTGAAGAAGAAGACTGGCGCTTCACCCCGCTGCACCGTTTGGCCGGGCTGCACCTGCCAGACGGCGACGACGCACTGCTCACCGGTGCTGCACCAAAAGTCTCGGTAACCGAAGTCGATGGTGTCACCATCGAAACCGTCGGTCGCGACGACAAACGCCTCGGCTCCTTCATGATCCCAGACGACCGCACCTCTGCGGCAGCCTGGGCATCATTCAGCCAAGCCACCGTGATCACCGTTGCTGACAACCTTGAGATCGATACCCCGATCACCGTATCGGTGGAAGGCAACTCGACGGATCCAGCAGCACAGCACATTTACGTCGCTGTCGGCGCAAACACCCACGTCAATCTGGTCATCAACCAGACCGGCAAAGCAATTGTCTCGCAAAACATTGAATTTGCTATTGGTGAAGGTGCCAACGTCAACGTCACCTCGGTTCAGGCCTGGGACGACGAAACCGTACATATCGGTTCACAACAGGCATCCCTGGGTAAAGACTCGACCTTCAAACACGTCGTCATCACCTACGGCGGTTCGCTGGTTCGTCTGACCCCCATCACCCGCTTCGCCGGTGAAGGTGCCACCACCAACATGTACGGCCTGTACTTCGCAGACGCCGGACAGCACCTGGAACACCGCATCTTCATCGACCACTCGACCAACAACTGCACCTCAGATGCGCTCTACAAGGGTGCACTGCAGGGGCAAGGTGCCCGCACCGTATGGGTTGGCGACGTCCTCATTCGGGGTAACACCTCAGGAACCGACTCGTACGAGAAGAACGAAAACCTACTGCTGAGTGAAGGCGCACAGGCCGACTCGATTCCAAACCTGGAAATCGAAACCGGGATCATCGATTCCGGTGGTCACGCATCCTCCGTTGGACGTTTTGATGAACAGCAACTGTTCTACCTGATGGCTCGGGGTATCCCAGAGCCGGTCGCACGCAAGCTGATCGTGCGTGGTTTCCTCAACGAAATCATCCAGAAGATCGGCATCGAGGAAGTCGAAGCATCCGTGACGGAAGTCATGGAAGACGAAATCGCCGGACTCGAGCTCTAAACCCCACCTGTAGCCATTACCAAAAGCCCCGTAACCCACGGGCAACAAGGAGACTTTTACAACAATGTCAACTCTTGAGATCAAAGATCTGCACGTCAGCATCGATACCGAACAGGGCGAAGTAGAGATCCTCAAAGGTGTCAGCCTGACCATCAAATCGGGTGAAACCCACGCCATCATGGGTCCAAACGGTTCCGGAAAGTCCACCCTGGCTCAGGCCATTGCCGGCCACCCGTCATACAACGTCACCAGCGGCGAAATTCTGTTGGACGGCGAAGACGTCCTGGAAATGGAAGTCGACGAACGCGCCCAGGCCGGCCTGTTCCTGGCCATGCAGTACCCAGTTGAAGTTCCCGGTGTCTCCATGACCAACTTCCTGCGTACCGCTAAAACCGCGCTCGACGGCGAAGCCCCATCGATTCGTACCTGGACCAAAGACGTCCGCGAGGCCATGAATAACCTCGAAATGGACCCAACCTTTGCAACTCGTAACGTCAACGAAGGTTTCTCCGGTGGTGAGAAGAAACGCGCAGAAATCCTGCAGCTAGAACTCTTCAAACCAAAATTCGCCATCCTCGACGAAACCGACTCCGGCCTGGACATCGACGCCCTGCGCGTCGTCTCCGAAGGCGTCAACCGTGCACAGGAAAACAACGACCTGGGCAACCTGTTGATCACCCACTACACCCGCATCCTGCGCTACATCAAGCCAGACTTCGTACACGTCTTCGTCGACGGCAAGATCGTCGACTCCGGTGGCGCAGAACTGGCTGATCGCCTCGAGGACGAAGGCTACGTCAACTACGAAAAGACTGAAGCCACCGCCTAAGGCAATTCTGATAACGTGCTAAGCAGACGGATCAGGAGGTAAAACATGTCCACTGTTGCACAAACACCATTAGACGACATTGAAGAAGCCCTCAAAGACGTCATTGACCCCGAACTCGGTGTCAATATCGTTGATCTGGGACTGCTGTACGGTCTGAACTACGCCGAAGACGGCGCGCTCATCGTCGACATGACGCTCACCACAGCCGCCTGCCCGCTCACTGATGTGATCGAGGATCAGGTTGGCCGTGCGGTAGAGACCATGGTCGACGAATGGCGCCTCAACTGGGTCTGGATGCCACCATGGGGTCCAGAACGGATCACCGAAGACGGACGCGAGCAAATGCGCGCGCTGGGTTTCAACATCTAACCCAACTGGTTTTTCACCAGCCGGTCGCACACCATCCGGTATGCGACCGGCTGGTCATTTAACCCTTTACACTAAGAACGCCCCACTTTCGGACGATAAAGGAAACACATGCTCACAGTCGGCGTAGATGGATCAGCACTCGGCAACCCCGGACCAGCAGGCTGGGCCTGGTACATCGACGACTCCAACTGGGCCGCTGGGGGATGGGATGAAGCCACCAACAACCGCGGCGAGCTGACTGCCATTATAAAAATCCTGGAAGCAACACGAAACACCGACCATGATCTGAATATCCTGGCCGATTCTCAATACGCCATCAATTCGATCACGAAATGGATGACCGGCTGGAAAAAACGCGGCTGGAAAAAAGCCGACGGCAAACCAGTGGTCAACCAAGATCTTATGATCCAACTCGACGAGCTCATGACCGATGCCCAAAAAGCGGGACGGACCATCACCTTCAAATGGGTCAAAGGCCACGCCGGCCACCCGCTCAATGAGGCCGCCGATTCCCGCGCCAATGCCATGGCCAAAGGATTCCAAAGCGGTCAACCAGCACCGTCTGGCCCGGGACTCAATATTGATAACGACGACGCTGCCACGCCCCAACCTGCTGAAGCCGAACCCGGTATCACAGCCAGCCCGAACGGGTCCGTTACCGTCCACACCCCACTGGATCGCACCATGGCTGATGAAATCGTGAACCGCGCCCAACAACGCGGCACCACACCGCACCAAGAACTTGCACGACTCATTGAAGCCGGTATGGATGTCTTATACCGAACCGAACAGTGAACAAAATCGTGAATTCCTTCAGACAGCAATACACTAGACTGTGCCCATCCCATTTCATCACCCTGAGGTAGTACACGCATGATTTCAGCACAACAGTTATCTGTTGTGGTTGGCTCTCGGACCCTGCTGTCCGATGTCACGTTCCACATCAACGCCGGCGACCGTATCGGGCTCGTGGGACGCAACGGCGCTGGCAAAACCACGCTGACCAAAGTGCTCATGGATGAAGTCATCCCTGCAACAGGCAAAGTTATGCGTTCCGGAACCGTCGGCTACCTACCACAGGATCCCCGCACCGGGGATCTAACGCAGTCCGTGCGTGACCGGATTTTATCGGCACGTGATTTGGCCGAACTGTCTCGCCGCATGCGTCGCGCGGAAGAAGAGATGAGCTCATCAGATCCCAAACTTATGGAACGCGGCATGCGCCGCTATCCAGCCGCCGAAGCCGAATTCATCGCCGCCGGGGGATACGCAGCCCAGTCTCATGCCGCTTCCATTGCTGCCAACCTGGGGTTGGAGAACAGCATCATGGACCGACCGTTGGAAACGCTCTCCGGCGGTCAGCGCCGGCGCGTGGAACTGGCCCGAATCCTGTTTGAAAAACCAGACACCATGATTCTTGATGAGCCAACCAACCACCTCGATGCCGATTCCGTCATATGGCTACGCGAGTATTTGAAGACATACGAGGGTGGACTGCTCATCATCTCTCACGATCTTGATCTGATCGACGAGGTCATCAATATCGTTTTCTTCCTGGATGCGACCCGCCAGGTCATTGATATTTACTCGATGGGCTATCGTGCCTATCTCAAGCAACGCGAAGTCGATGAACGGCGTCGTCGCCGCGAACGTGCCTCTGCCGAAAAGAAGGCTGCAGCCTTGTATGCTCAGGCCGATAAGATGCGCGCAAAAGCTACCAAAGCCGTGGCCGCTCAGAATATGGCACGTCGAGCTGATCGTATGCTTTCTGGCCTGGCTGATAAACGCATCGAAGAAAGAGTGGCAAGTCTGCGATTCCCGACTCCTGCACCGTGTGGGAAGGTACCTCTAACGGCCAGCGGACTGTCAAAATCTTATGGCTCAACCGAGGTCTTTACGGGAGTCGACCTTGCTATTGATCAGGGCTCTCGTGTCGTCATTCTTGGGTTCAACGGCGCGGGTAAGACAACGCTTCTCAAGCTCTTAGCCGGTTATGAGGAACCCGATTCCGGCCAAGTCGAACCCGGATACGGTCTGAAGCTAGGTTATTATGCCCAGGAGCACGAAACACTAGACATCAATCAGTCTGTGTTAGAAAACATGATGTCATCAGCTCCGAACCTGGATGAGACCTCCGCACGGACCGTGCTGGGATCCTTTCTGTTTTCTGGTGATGACGCGCATAAACCTGCAGGTGTGTTGTCGGGTGGCGAAAAAACTCGGCTGGCGTTGGCAACCCTGGTGGTTTCTGGTGCCAATGTGTTGCTGCTCGATGAGCCTACGAACAACCTCGATCCAGCATCACGCGAAGAGATCCTGTCAGCAATCCGCAATTACGAAGGTGCTATCATTTTGGTCACCCACGATGCCGGGGCGGTGCAAGCGCTCGACCCGGATCGCGTACTGATTTTGCCAGACGCCGATGAGGATATTTGGTCAGAGGACTATTTGGAGTTAGTCGAACTCGCCTAATTCAGCAGATGATTAGCTGTTGAGCATGGCGTCTTCAATTTCTTCGTCGGTCATTTGACCTCTGCGACGTTTCACCGGTTTGACGCGTTCGATCCGGTGCGCCGAAATATAGCCGTCTTCTTCTCGCTCGCCGTACAGTTCGTCTTCGCGGTTTCTGACAGCCTTTTGATAGGCCAGCCAGCCCCAGACGACGAACGACATCAGCCCGAAAGTAAACCACTGCATTGAATAGGACAGGTGGGGTCCCTCATCACGCTGCGGTTCCGGCATTTGTTGTGGTACCACATCCATCTGTGGTGATTCACCAGCCATCAGCCCATAGGCTTCTTCTGCGATGTCGTAGTCGAGTTGTTCGTTGACCGTCGGAAGATTAATGGAGGCTACTTGACCAGCGGGAGCATCGCGATTAATGGTCCCTTCTCCGGGCACGACACGAACGATAATGCGTGCTTGGCCCTCAGGCGGGGCAGGCACCGTGCCCGGGGCAGTGGCGTCTTCACCAATGGGTAGCCAGCCTCGGTCAACCAGGATACGATCGCCGGATTCGGTGAGGAAAGGGACCAGCACCTCAAAACCTGGTACTCCAGCGCGAGGTCGGTTTCGTGCAACGAGCGTGTCTTCTTCAAGGTACTCACCCTGTACGATGACTGGAGTCCATTTGTGCTGCTCTTCAAAGTTCTCGAACAGATGCCCTGCCTCAGCATAGGGGACTGGATCGATGTCGTAGTTATCGACGATCTTGTTGATCTCGTCAAGTTTTTCCATGCGCCGGTCCATCTGCCATTCGCCCAGGAACACAGTAGCAATGGAGAAGATGATGCAAAAGATAAACCCACCAATCCAGGCGCCAGACAACAAAAACCGGAAGTTCAGCTTCGGTTTCTTGGTGGTTTCAGTCTGTTGTTCAATACTCATGAAGGATTGTCACCTGGGTAGCGGTTGGATTTCTTTAAGAAAAGCCCGAGACGATAAGAAGTCGGCGAGAAACTGTTTGTGCTCATCACAGGCCAACCATATTTTACGACGGTCTGGGGTGTGAATTTTCGGGTTATTCCATAGCAGCTGCCATAGTGCGTCTGCTGTGCATGCTTTTCGGGAGCACTGGGGCACGGTACTTTCCGGTTCGGTTGTCGCCGAACCGGTCTGGAGAAGATTTCCTAAAAGATCAGGACCTTGTGTCATCATGCTTCTTCTCATCTTCGTCCAGATCAGCGGGGTCTGCTGTGGATTCAGCGGAAGGCGTGCCAGAGTCCGGCTCGGTATTGTCGTCAATGATGTCGCCGACGATCACGGTGTCATCGTCGCCTTCTTCCGCCTCGTGTCTTGCTGCTGCAAGTGCGGCTTGTTGGGGAGGAACGGCCGTGATTGAACGATCTTGTACTTGTCGAATATTGTTGGCGATCTGCACGCCAATCCACGGGGCCAACATGCCACCGATAAAGACTGCAATCTGAACCCATCCGTGGGTCATCAGGACCACAAACAGTGAGGCAATTCGCACGCCAATCAGTACGGCATAGATGCGGTTTTTGCGCTCTGAGTCAGCGACGACCGATTCTGATGCTCCCGTGATGAGATAGACTTGTTGGTCTTCTTTTTTCTGCGGGCGGGCATGCTCTCGACGATCATGTCGCTGGTGTCGGGAGGTAGATTTCGACTGATGCGTCAAATCGCCTCCTTTCGTGCCGGACGTTGTGCGGCACAAATTTCGTTACGTTAGGGGTTGCAGCCTCTATTCTCTCACTTTCCCGCTTAGAGTAGTGACAAAACGTCTCAATCAATCTCAAGGAGAAAATGTGGCGCAAGGCCGAAGTGTATTAGTAACCGGCGGAAACCGGGGGATTGGCTTGGCCATTGCCCGGGCTTTTCAAGCAAATGGCGATAAAGTCGCCATTACCTCGCGTTCTGGTGAAGGCCCGGAAGGTTTATTCACCGTTCAAGCGGATGTCACCGATATGGCCTCATTGGACACGGCATTTGAAAAAGTTGAAGAAGTTCACGGTCCGGTAGAAGTGTTGGTGAACAACGCTGGTGTCACCAACGACCAGTTGCTCCTACGGATGTCCGAAGAGGACTTCGAACAGGTGATTAACACCAACCTGACAGGGTCGTTCCGTGCGCTGAAACGCGCCACCCGGGGCATGATCCGTCTGAAAAAAGGCCGGGTCATCTTCATCTCTTCGGTCGTCGGACTGTACGGTTCACCAGGTCAAGTCAACTATGCTGCATCGAAATCCGGTCTCGTCGGTATGGCGCGTTCCTTGACCCGGGAGTTGGGCTCGCGCAATATCACCGCCAACGTGGTTGCTCCCGGCTACATTGATACCGAGATGACGCAAGAGCTCAGCGAGGATTTGCAAAAGCAATACAAGCAGGCCATCCCGGCAGGACGCTTTGCAGCACCAGAAGAAGTTGCAAATGTGGTTCGCTGGTTGGCGTCTGATGAAGCAAGCTATATTTCGGGCGCAGTCATCCCAGTAGATGGCGGCCTAGGGATGGGACACTAAGACACATGACACAAACTCAAGATTTGGCTGATAAAGGCATTATCGTCACCGGTTCATCGCGCGGTGTCGGAGCCGCCACTGCACAACTTCTGGCTGACCGCGGTGCTGGGGTAGTCATTAACTACCGTCAGAAAGCTCCACGAGCCAATAAGGTTGTCAAGCAAATCGAGGAAGCCGGTGGCAAGGCTGTAGCGGTCGGTGGCGACATCACCACATCCGAGGGCCGCGGAGCAATGATTCAGGCTGCCAGAGACTCGTTTGGTGGACTTGACGTGCTGGTGCTGAATGCTTCAGGCGGCATGGAATCCGATTTGGGTGAAGACTATGCCATGCGGCTTAACCGTGATGCCCAGGTGGACATGATGGAAGAGGCCATCGAGGTGATGGAAGCCGGTGGACAGGTTGTGTACGTCACCAGTCACCAGGCGCACTTTATCGATGAGGTTCCAACCATGCCGGAATACGAACCAGTCGCCAAGTCAAAACGCGCCGGTGAAGTTGCTCTGCGTGAACGTATTCCAATGCTGAAAGAAAAAGGCATCGGATTTGTCGTCGTCACGGCTGACATGATCGAAGGCACAATTACCGCCACACTGCTGAACCGGCTGAACCCTGATGCCATCGAATCACGGCGTCAAGCAGCAGGAAAACTCTACACCGTTGATGAGTTCGCAGCAGAAATCGCCGCCCTGGTTGGACGAGACGAGCTGGAAGTTGGATACACCGAATATGTCGGTGGTGCACAGGATTACTTCGAACAAATCGACAAGAAATAAAGTTTCCTCATAACGATAAGGGCGCCGAAAGGAAGTTCGGCGCCCTTATCGTCTCCAGCCGCTGAAGCACAGTGGTTATCCACAATTGAGATGACTCGGACACTACTGTGCTGTCGAACCTTCTAGGTTTGAGCACATGACACACTTCTCTGTATCCCAAAGAAATTCGAAAGTCGAACAGTTCGAGCGCCACCTCATTGAAGCTTTGCCCGAGCATATCGGTCAATTCGTTGATGGCGAGCCAACGGTCTTGCATGAAATGTATTCAGACCATGTGCATCTCGATATATTCTTGTGGGAACCGACTACCCAAAGACCGATTTGGACGATGGTGACCTCTGGGCTTTCAGCCCACCCCATGAAGGTTCCAGCTGGAGCCGAATACTACGAACGTGCCGAGTTGGTTTTGACCTTGCCGGGGGATTGGCCGTCAGTACCTGAGATTCAACGGATGCCTGACAGTCGCGCCAAACGGTTCAGCTGGCCGATCCTGGTCATGAAGCATCTGGCCAGAATGACGTATCTCTACGACACATGGTTAGGGTATGGTCATTCCACGCGTGCACGTCGCACAATTCACCAGACCTATCCCAGGTCTGAGTTCTCGGGGCTTCTCATGGAGCACGTACTGTCCATGCCCGCTGATGCCGCAACATTCGTGGTCAAGGATCACATTGTCCACTGCCTGGGCCTCTATGCGCTTTATCCTGCAGAGTTGCAATTTATTTTAGAAAAACCGCACGGTGGCGCCCATGAAATGATGCACCGGTTTGAAAACGCTAGTCTTCACGAAGGCATTTTTCCCGGACGCCCAGCGATCGCCTAGCAGAAAATTTCTCAGTGACGTTCCAGGGGCATTAGAACCCCAGGACTGCTCGCAGAATGTCGTGAGTGGGGATCTCAATAATACTATCGGCATGCTTGCGCACGATCGGTTTTGGACAGAACCCGACACCGTATCCCGCAAGGTCAATCATGTCGAGGTCATTGGCCCCATCACCGACTGCCACCGTGGCCTCAAGCGGCACGTTCTGTTCCCTGGCCCACTGATGCAACATTTCTGCCTTGGCGGTTCGATCTATCACACGGCCGGTCACCTTGCCTGTAAGTTTGCCCTCCACGATCTCTAAGGTATTCGCCGCAAATCCGTCTAACCCAAGTTGTTTGGCCAGTGGCGCCAGCGCATGAGTAAACCCTCCCGATACGGCATATACGTAGCCACCTGCTTGTTGCACGGCATTGACCAGCTCTTGGGCGCCGTCATGAATTGTGGCCGCGGCTGCGACGTCCTCAAGGACCTCTTTCGGAAGGCCAGCCAGGGTTGCGACTCGGTGGTGCAACGAGTCTGCAAAATCAATTTCGCCCCGCATCGCACGTTCAGTGACCTCAGCGACCTCTTGCTCCTTGCCGGCGTGAGCTGCCAGCAACTCGATGACTTCCTCATGGATCAGGGTTGAATCCACATCAAAAACCACCAGGGGAGCGTGGTCCTTATGTATTTCGACCTGTGCCGACGGTAGGACAGCGGAGTACCAGTCGGCAGGCAGATCTTTGAGCCGATCTGCTGCCGAAACCCACCGATGACCGGTAAAACCAACACCCTCAAGACCCTCCGCGTAGGTGGGCACTCCATCCAAGCGTGGATGCCCCACGTTGTTATAGACCACTACGCGGTCACCAATCTTCATGTTGGCAATATTTATGGGCATTACCGGTTCCTTTCACCAAATCGTTGTGCAACTAGCCTAGTCTGGTTGCTATGAGTTCCACCGAATTGATCCCTTCTGCAACAATTGCGCAACGCCCTATCGTGACCCCTCACGAATTTGAACCACTAGAAGATTCTGTCCTCCATATGTCACACGTGACCCTTCGTCGTGGTCAGAACGTGTTACTGGATGATGTCTCCTGGCACGTCGAAGAGGGGCAGCGTTGGATTGTCATGGGACCCAACGGTGCGGGTAAATCGACACTGATCAATATTGCAGCCACTCGTGCTCATCCCACCAAGGGCAACGTCGCAATCTTAGGTGAAGTCCTGGGCGCGGTCGATGTTTTTGATCTCCGCCCGTCAATCGGGTTGTCATCAACACTATTAGCTCAGCAAGTCCCCGGAGGCGAAACGCTCAAAAACCTTGTAGTGACCGCGGCCTACGGCGTCACTGGGCGCTGGCGTGAAGCATACGAACCAGAGGATCTCCAGCGCGCCGAACAACTGTTGGCACGTTGGGGGATCGCCGGATACGCAGACCGCAAATTCCGGACACTATCAGAAGGCGAACGCAAGCGTGCTCTGATTGCTCGCGCCATGATGACTGACCCCGAACTGTTGATCTTGGACGAACCGGCAGCTGGACTGGACCTAGCGGGCCGTGAAACGCTTGTCCGCTCGCTGACCCAGTTAGCCAGCGATCCTTTTGCGCCCACACCAATCCTCGTGACCCACCACGTAGAGGAAATTCCACCCAACTTCACCCACGCAATGCTTTTGCGAGAAGGTCAGGTCATTGCGGCTGGACCCCTCGAAACGGCGTTAACCGAAGAGACCTTGTCAGAAGCTTTCCGGCTACCCTTGAACGTGTCCCGAAATGCCGAAGGTCGGTTCTCCGCCTTCGCACGCACCTAAACACGTTCAAGGAGACCCATGGAATTACTGGGTTTAGAGTGGTGGCAAGTACTCATTGTGCTGCTGGCCGGCTTCTGGGCCGGAACCATTAACTCTGTCGTCGGTTCCGGCACACTCGTGACCTTTCCCACACTCGTGGCAGTCGGCTTCCCACCGGTCACCGCCCAAATGTCTAATGCCATCGGCCTGGTTGCAGCCGGGTTTTCCGGAACGTGGGGCTATCGGCGCGAACTTCGTGAAGCCAGTACCATAGCCAGAAAACTCACGTGGGGATCACTGGTCGGTGGACTCATCGGCGCCACGCTGTTGATGCAATTGCCCGCAACCGTCTTTGAGTACGCGGCACCGATCCTCATCGTCTTCGCGATCCTGTTCGTCGTGTTTCAGCCACGTCTTAACGCATGGGTTCGACGACGCCGTCAGGCAGATGGTGATGAACCCGTCAGTCCAGAAGTCTCGCCATTGCCGTCAGGTCAAGTCACCCCTGCGCTCTTTATCCTCGTGTTTCTCACGGGTATTTACGGTGGATATTTCGTCGCGGCGCAAGGCGTCTTGCTGATGGGCATCTTGGGCGTCTTTATGACGACCGGCACTCTCGTGCACGCCAACGCCATTAAGACCTGGTTGTCTTTAGATGTCAACCTCATTGCGGCTACAGGGTATCTGCTCTTCGCTTTCGATCGTATCGACTGGACGGCCGTACTGCTCATCGCCGTATCATCACTGATCGGCGGCTCACTCGGCGCCAGAATCGGTCGACGCATCAAACCCAATGTCCTACGCACCGTCATTGTGATCGTGGGAATTGCGGGGATCATCAACATGGTGCTGCCCCTCGTCAATGGCTAGTGGTGGCGCCGCTGGCTACGTCGTTGGTGACTATCGACGCGCAGCCGATAAAAGATGCTAGGTCATCGGATACCGTGTAAGATAAGTCCTTGGTCTAAAGACCAATTTGTCAATTAGTCTTCGTGCGGCTGGCAAAATCCAGTGGCACTAACGAAGGAACTTAGTATGAAACAAGATATTCACCCTGATTACAACTACGTAATCTTCAACGACCTGGCATCAGGCGAACGTGTACTGACCCGTACCACCGCTACTTCGGAACGCACCGCGGAGTGGGAAGACGGCAACACCTACCCGGTAATCGATGTTGAAATTTCTGCTGCTTCGCACCCGTTCTACACTGGTAAGCAGCGTATTTTGGACACCGCTGGCCGTGTTGAGCGCTTCAACGCTCGTTTCAAAGGCTTCGGTGGCAAGAAGTAACCACCGGGTACTTCTTTCAATAAGCTTTACGACAGCGCCGCACATAACGTGTGGCGCTGTTTTGTTTGTGAGTCCAGATCTACGCGTCGTCGACACGTTCGGTGCGCATGCGTGCCGAGACAAACGCGATAACCGTTCCCACCAGCGAACCGATAAACGTCTCGAATACGCGATCAGCCACCAGCACCGATGGATCGATTGGATTGGCCAAACTAATCATTAACAACGCTAAAGGCGTCACGACTAACATCGCAACGCCGTAATTGCGACCAATCAACAGCTCGGCTGCAGCTTGGAGCACTATGATGACCGCAATGAGAGCCAGGGTTGGCATTTCTAGCGACAGGAAGAGTGCAGCCACTAAAACACCCAGCGTGGTGCCTGTGAAACGCTGCATACTGCGAGTGATGCGGTGAGTGGTTGCCGCTCCTGCCAGCACAACGCTGGCTGCAACCATCGCCCAATACCAGTGATCATTATCAAAGGTTTGGCCGATCAGTCCAGCCAATAGGGCGCCAACACCCACGGTGACGGGCACGGACCATGCACCTTGGAAGACGGCCTTGTTTAGTGGGCGAAATACCTTCGCGAAGCTGCGGGTGCGAAGCAGACCAAGGGTCGCGGTCAAGGCGAGACTGAATAGCACCGCAGAGCTGGCCACGATGAGTACTTGGGCAAAATTGATCCAGGTGGCCGGGATGGTTGCTACAGCGCCTGCTGCAAATACGGCAAAGGTCGCGCCACCGGGATGCCACCGAAAACCGATGGCAATGCCCGTGACTAATGTCGCGATGAGGGCAACCACCATGATTCGTACGGTGATCTGCGCGTCGAATATCGCCAGCAGGGTGCCAATGAGCATCACACTAATGAACACCAGCCCGGCGCCCAGTTGCATACGAAGGCGGTCACCATAGTAATGGAAACGACCGTAGAGGGAGGTTAGCGAACCAAAGGACGCATAAATGGACAGGTCCATCCGGTCCAGCCAGAACAATATGAGCAGCGGCACTGCGATCGAGATGGCTGCCCGTAACGCGACCCGGTGAGCACCAGCGTGTGGACCAAAAGAGAGCGCTGCTTTGCGAATTTTGCGTATCGGCGAGGTCTCTGGTCCAAACCAATTCGTGTTACTGCTGGTAATACTCGTCGTCTCCTAGAATCGTGAAGTAGCCCTGCCCTTGGAAATCATCTTCATCTTCAGTTCGGATGGGCCCACCCTCTCTTGAATCCAATAAAGAAAATACTGCGCCGATGATGCCGGAGATTGTCATCAGAATGGCTGCGGGGTTCGCAATCGCCGAGCCTGCACCTTCCCAACCTGGTCCAAATAAGACTGCAACCAGGGCAGTGGCGTGGTCCGGACTGCCGGCTGAAAAGATCGTGCTATCTGGTAGGAACAGGCCCACAATAAACGCCCAGAAAAATGCGAACCAGAGCCAAGCGACTGATCGTTTCGTTGGAACCATGCCACGTGACGCAGGAACACCTAGCGTCACACATCCAATTGCCATAAGAATCAAGGGCAAGCTGATAGTGACAACCCAAGCAATCGGTACCGTTGTGCCGATTACGAGTCGAGGAACGAGAATCCAGGCGGCAAGAAGAAAGGTTCCGACCCATCCGCCGGAAATTGCGAATTTATGCCACCCAGTTGGCACAGCTGGCTGTGATTTTCCCATAGTAACTAGCCTAGCTGGAACAAACAGTTCTCGTGCTCCCAACGTGAGCCTGACGACACCAATTGACTGCGTTTGGGACAGATTTCACTGATGACAACATTCCGCCAGTTGTGTGAAGCACCTACACCGACGGGTTGGTCCTACGAGTAAGGTAGAACCATGACTGCTCAAGACACTGTTGATGGTAAACAACTCCATGGTGAATTCAAAGTTCCAGGTGGCAAATTAGTCATCGCCGATCTCGATGTAACCGACGGCAAGATCACTCGAGCAAATATTAATGGTGATTTTTTCCTAGAGCCCGACGAGGCGCTCAATGATATTAACCAAGCGCTGATCGGCTTGAGATTCGATTCGAGCCACAGCACCATCGCCGGGGCCATCGACCACGCAGTTGATGAATCAGTTGTCATGTTCGGTTTTGACGCCCACGCAGTCGCAACGGCCGTGCGCCGCGCAACCGGTTTCGCAACCCGCTGGGACGACCACGAATGGGAAATTCTCCTGCCCATGGAAATCCCTATCTATACTCAAGTAGCGCTCGACCAAATCTTGACCGAAGACGTCGGGGCAGGCCGCGCAAACCCTGCAATGCGCCTCTGGCGTTGGCCGCTGTCCGATCCGTCCGTGATCATCGGATCGTTTCAGAGTTATAGCAACGAAATCGATGCAGAGGCCGTTGAGAAGCACGACATCAAAGTCGCTCGTCGCATCTCCGGAGGCGGAGCGATGTTTATGGAAGCAGACAACGCCGTCACGTATTCGCTCTATACTCCGACCTCACTCGTTGATGGCATGAGTTTCTCAGACTCCTACCCATTTCTCGATGCGTGGGTTATGGAGGCACTTCAGCGTATGAATGTGAAAGCCTTTTACGAACCCCTCAATGACATTTCGACTCCTGAAGGCAAGATCGGGGGAGCAGCCCAGAAGCGCCTGGCGTCTGGCACGATGCTGCACCATGTGACGATGTCGTATGACATTGACGCGCAGAAGATGACCGAGGTCTTACGCATTGGTCGTGAGAAAATTTCTGACAAAGGTATTACTTCAGCGCAATCCAGAGTTGACCCACTACGGCGTCAAACCGGTTTAAACCGGGAAGATATCTGGGACATCATGATCGATACCTTTCAAAAGCGCTATGCTGCCACAACACGTGAAGTCACTGCCGATGAGCTAGCTCGTGCAGAGGCGTTAGCGGAGCAGAAGTTCAAAACTCACGAATGGATTCACCGCGTGCCATAACAGCGAGGTGGGAACTGGCAATGTTGCCGGATCTCACCTCATCAAGTTTCCAGGATTACTTGGATTGAGCTGCTAGGCGTAGTGCAATGTCGGCACGACGTTCGATAACGATTCGGCGCAACGCTGCCGGAGCGTCCTGATATTGGGCCAACCAGGCGTCAATATTTACCAACGCCGGGTGATTGTGTTGTGCCGCAGGGCCCCCTTTGACCGGCTGATGACGCAACGGAAATAACCCATTGATCGTTCTGGAAGCCAGGTTATTGGAACGGGACTGCCAAATATCCAGGAGCCCTTCAAGAAGCGGCATCAGTTGGCCCGCTACAAATTCCGGGGCCGAGGAGTTCAGTCCCTGCGCGGTGGCGGTAAGTTGAGCATTCGACAGCATTGCTCCGTGACGTTCCTGCCCTGTCACGACGTGATGCCATAGCTTCCAGCGCTGCGTCTGATCGGGCATGGCCGCCACAGCCGTCCGGTGATAGAGCTCATTGGTGGCTGTCGGTGACGCGGCGAGCTCGTGGTCCAAACGGACCCGATTAATACGACCTAGCGAGGCCAAGCTACCGAGCAGGAGCCATCGGATCTCATCATCAATGCGAAGCCCGGGAGACATTTCAGAGGTCTCATCGCTTGCCAACAGGAACGTCAGTTCTGGTGCGAGGGCCTCCGTGCCGATGCCTAACTGGGTCAATGCCCGTGCCGCTGAACGTTGTCGGTCTGAGCCTGGTTCAAGTTCTACCAATGCATCAAGTAATGCGGTGCTGAGCTGTTTGGTTAGTCGCGTACGCCGTGAGGTTGGCGCAAATTCTTTGAGCGCTGTCACTGCTTGGGCTAGCACACGGGCATGCATGGAAACGTCATCGATGGTGTGACTCAGTCGTGCAACAGCACCAATAAAATCTGCGGCTGGCAAGCTTGCGTGTCGCACCATAGTCCACACACTCGACCAGACGGTGGCGACCGCAGTCGAATCCGTGTCGATAATCGGATATGTAGTCACGGCTTCAAGCGACGCCTGATCCAACTGTACTTGCGCATACGTGTGATCATGGTGGTTGACTAGCACGACCCGCGATACTGAGTTATCTACGATGAACTGGTCTGCCACTACGGATGCCGACCCAGCAGGAAGTTCCACCTGGGATTGATCGGTGACCACGAGCTGATCGGCGTCGTTGAGGGTCAAGGCCGCGATGTAGAACGTGTGTGGGCGCAGAATGGCGTTACCCGTTTGTGGGTCGATCGCATCTTGGTGAATCGTGACGACGCCATCATCGGCCACGGTTGCTGACAATGTTGCCGGGCCCGAGGTCTGTAACCAGTCAGGTGCCCACTGTTTCAGGTTGCGATGAGATGCTTCTTCAAGAATGGTCAAGAAATCTTTGAGCTGGGCGGTTGAGAACGCAAAGCGTTCAAAATACGTTCGACAAGCCTTCAGAAATGCTGCTTCTCCCACATAGTGAAAGAGCTGTTTGATGACGGCCGCACCCTTGGCGTAGGTAATGCCGTCAAAGTTCTGGCGAGCTGCTTCAAGATCGACGATGTCGGCCACGATTGGGTGTGTCGTGGGATAAGAATCTTGCACATATGCCCAGGCTTTACGCTGATGCGCAAATGACTGCCACGCCCCAGGGAGGTCGGTAGCATCGGCGACTGCTTTAGTGCCAAAGAAATCGGCAAAGGATTCTTTGAGCCACAGATCGTCCCACCATTTCATGGTGGCCAGGTTGCCAAACCACATGTGTGACATTTCATGCATCAACGTTGTCGCTCTGGCCATGTGTTGAGACACGGTTGCTTGGGACGTGAAGATATAGGACTCGTTGAACGTTACCAAGCCCGGGTTTTCCATTGCCCCGAGGTTGTATTCAGGAACGAAGGCTTGATCGTATTTACCCCAGGGGTAAGGATATTGAAACTGTTCGTGGAACCAGGTCAGGCCCTGCTGAGTCAGTCTGAAGAGTTCGTCGGCGTCCACATGCTCAGCTAAGGACTGACGAGCAAAAACGCGCAGCGGAACTGGTCCAACGTCGTTGGAATTGTCCCAGTGACTTTCGAATCGTGCGTAGGGTCCTGCCAGAAATGTGGTGAGATAAGTGGACATGGGCTGTGTTGGCGCAAAGCGCACCCGGTCGATCCCGCTGCCAACGGCCTCTCGGCCGATTTCGTGTCCGTTGGACGCCAGCGTCCACGTGTCGGAACCGATCAGTGTGACGTGAAAGACGGCTTTGAGGTCGGGTTGTTCCATATTTGGGTACACTCGGCGTGCGTCTGCCGGCTCAAATTGGGAATAGAGATATACCTGACCATCCACCGGGTCCACGAAGCGATGGAGTCCTTCGCCCGAATGCGAATAGCGACTGTGAGAGCGGATGACGACTTCATTTTCCCCAGCGACGTTTGGAATCAATATGCGCGCTGTTCCGGCAATCTGATCGACCTGGTGAGATACCCCATTGATCACAACGGACTCTACTGAGTCACCCAGGTAGTTCAGGAATGTATCCTCTCCGGGTGTGGCGGCGGTAAACCGTAGCGTGGTAGTTACCGGATAGGTCGGTTCATCCAGCACCATCGCGTTCGAGAGGTCTAGTTCAATCTCATAGTCGCTGATCGTGATGAGCTCTGCACGGGCATACGCCTCATCGCGTGTGAGTCGTTCATCATTCAGCAGTGGGGTAGTAGACATGATCCTTATTCAATCATCGGTGAGGCAGCACTGGGAATCTGCAACGCTCGGGGTCGGCTGGTGGCCTGGGGAGTGTCGGCACAAAATTTCAGCGTGCTGTTGATACTTGAGTATCAACAGCACGCTGAACAGTTGCTATTGTTTTTGATGCTTAGCCTTGTCGTGCACGGTGTACTTTTTCGGGAATTGGTGCTTCACCGGAGGCACGTAAGCGTCGGTAATATTCGGCGGCTTCTTCTTGGCGTTCCTGTTCTGAACCAGAGGTAATATCCATCCTCAAATGGTGTTGGTTGTAGCCAAAGGAATCAACGAGATCTTGAGCATGTGGTCTTAGTCGGGCAGCTAACCGGTTGGTGTACTGACGAAGCGTCTTGGCTCGTTGTTGTGAGATCTGACCGTATTCGATGAACCATCCAAGATCTTGTTCGATCGTAGACAATGCGAATAGGTCACGCATCCACGTCATGACCTTCTTGGTTTCCCGGTCTTCGATAGTCTCCAGTGCCGTAGTGAAGGCTTCCCATTGCAGCAGCTGTGCATAGGATTTGGCCGCTTTTATCAGATCGTACTGGTTTTCATTGAACACCCGGGCCTGTTCGGCTTGGGGTGCTTTGGCCACCGGGCGCAGTACTTCAGCGACCTCTGCGATTTGCGTGCGAACTCGGTCGGTGAACAGACTGCGTTGCACCTCGGTGTCTTTGAGCCAAGCAGCGGAACGACGTTCGGAGCCCACATCAGAGACTTGCTGGACCACGCGGCGTAACCCGGAACGTTCATACAGGCTGGATTCAGCGCGCTCGGCAACGTATTTCGTGAGCACTTTAAACGACGGGGTGGAAAATTCTTTGGAATAATCTCCCAGCAGGCGACGACCGACAAGTTGCAATAGCACGTTGTTATCGCCTTCAAACGTGGTGTAAATATCAAGATCATCCCGCAATGCGTTGAAGCGGTTTTTCGAGGCAATGTATCCTGCCCCACCGGTAGCTTCACGGGCTTCCTGATAGACGTCCAGTGCATTCCAGGTTGTGATAGCTTTTATCCCAGCTGCCAGTGTTTCAAGTTCCTGGCGGTTTTCATCGGTATCGTCGTCACCGGAGAACACTTCATGGAATTTCACCAGCAATTCATTGGTGGTGAAAATATCGGCGTAGGTGCGCGCTAAACGATCGATCAAGCGACGCTGGTGTAACCCGTAATCCAGTAGGACTTGTTCTTCGATATCGGAGGCGGCATTAAACTGTCGACGCTGATTGCCGTAAGTGATGGCACCTGTCAGGGCTAATGCCGAGGCATTAGCCGAAGTGGTAGCGAGGGAGACACGCCCTTGGACGAGCGCCCCCAGCATGGTGAAGAACCGGCGGCCCGATGAAGGAATCGACGTCGTGTACTCCCCATTTTCATTAACATTGCCGAGCTTATTGAGAAGATTCGTGCGGGGGATTTTTACGTGTGTGAAATGTAGTCGACCGTTATCGATGCCATTGAGCCCGCCCTTGTATCCGTCATCTTCGCCACCAACACCGGGCAGGAAGTTGCCGTCATCGTCACGCAGGGGCACGAAGAATGCGTGTACACCATAGTTGACGTTTTTGGTGATCAATTGCGCAAACACCACAGCGGCTTTGCCGTGCAAGGCAGCGTTACCTAGAAATTCTTTCCAGGCAGCTTTGAACGGGGTATGAATTTCAAAGGCATCGTCTTCTGGAATATACGTGGCGGTGGTGTCAATGTTGCCGACATCAGAACCATGTCCGATTTCTGTCATGGCATAGACCCCTGGTAGTTCAAGACTCAGCACCCCGGGCAACCATTTTTTGTGCTGCTCCGCATTGCCTAAAGCTAAGATCGCGGACCCAAAGAGCCCCCATTGCACGCCAGCTTTGATCTGCATGGACGGGTGGGCGTGGAACATTTCGGCAAAGCCCGCGACATTTCCGCCGGGATTTTCTTGTCCGCCGAACTCCTTGGGATATGCCTTGCCAATGATCTTACGTGCAGCCAGCTCTTTCAACTGGTTCAGTGTTAGTTCACGGTGGTCTTCCTTCGTCAGATTGAATTGATGATGAAAAACTGGTTCTGCCATCATTTTTCGCATCTGACGACGA
This sequence comes from Enteractinococcus helveticum, assembly GCF_001657475.1. Lineage (GTDB taxonomy): Bacteria > Actinomycetota > Actinomycetes > Actinomycetales > Micrococcaceae > Yaniella > Yaniella helvetica. Next base: position 42,663 of record NZ_LXEY01000021.1, on the reverse strand, counting down.
TCATCGGCCCACGGGCCGAACAGGAGTTCCTGGAGTTCGTCCTGATCGATTCGTAGATCTTTTTGTTTTAACGGCACTAGTCCTCCTGAGAGTGGTTTTCGGTGATGCTGTGAGAGTCCAGTCCTGCGACCAACCAGGTAGCGATTCTGAGGGCCAGTTCCTCCGCGCTAAGGCGATGAGGGTCCTCCGGGTCAGCTATCCATTCCTCGCCGGCCGCGCGGACGAACCCGACTGCAGCAACAGCCCAGTAATAGGCCAGGTTTTTGCTGTCGAGATCTGGTGTGGCGCTCTTATAGTGTGGGAAGACGTTTTCAACTGCTCGTTGCAGGAACCGCGCCATGTTTTGGCGGAAGATATTCATCCCGGTTGGTATCGCCGTGGAAAAGTTATAAACGTTGGGCGATGAGTTGGCCAACTGCAGGTAGACCAGCACCATGGTATAGAGACCATCTCGAGCGCTTGGCGCGGATTTCCCGGCCTTTTTCAGTTCGGCCTCCATGAAATCAATTGAGGCCTGAGCTACGGCCTGCTGGAGTCCTTGTTTATCGTTGAAATACCGGTAGAACACCGACTTCGAGGTACCAGCATGTGTGGCGATTTCTTCCATTGACACATCGGGTCCAATAATGTGGACAGCAGCACGTGCCGACCGGATCAGATCATTTCGACGTTGACGACGGTGCGCTTCCCAGCGTGTATTGCGCCCGTCCGGAATTGGTGTTGCAGACATCTTCACGATACCGAGAGTATCAGGTAAGGTGGGTGTCCGTAAACACACCGATCTGTAACCACAATCATTGGGAAAGAGAATTTGCATGACTTCAACATCCACAGCCGCAATCGCCGGCGGTCCGCTGCGTCCAGCAGTCGTTCTCGGCGGTAACCGCATCCCATTCGCCCGCGCTCATGGAGCCTATGCCGGTGCTTCCAACCAGGACATGCTGACCTCTGCGCTTGAAGGGCTCGTGGCACGCTTTGGTCTCCAAGGAGAAGCACTCGGCGAAGTTGTTGCCGGCGCAGTGATGAAGCATTCGGTGGACTTCAACCTCACCCGTGAATCTGTTTTAGGGACTTCTTTAGATGGACATACCCCGGCCCATGACGTCCAAACCGCGTGCGCGACAGGTATTGAAACCGTTGGCGGTGTGGCCAATAAGATTCGTCTTGGTCAAATCGAGTCTGGCATCGGGGGAGGGGTGGATACGATTTCTGATGCGCCGCTAGCTTTCAATGCTGAAGCCCGAGAGTTGTTCATGCAGCTCAACCGTGCACGCACGACGCAGGACAAAATTAAAATCGCGCTGAAACTTCGCCCGAAACACTTTGCTCCGCTAGCGCCACAAGCAGGCGAAGTACGAACTGGCCTGTCGATGGGGGAACATCAGGCGCTGACGACCCACGAATGGGGCGTAACCCGCGAAGAACAAGACGAACTCGCTATGCATTCCCATAACAACATGGCAGCCGCATACGAAGACGGCTTCTTCAACGATCTCATGACGCCTTTCCGCGGTCTCGATCGTGATAACAATATGCGCCCCGGATCAACATTGGAGTCCCTGGCCAAACTTCGCATTGCCTTTGGGAAGCAATTTGGTGAAGAAGCCACCATGACGGCCGGAAACTCCACTCCGATGACCGATGGTGCCGCTGCTGCGCTGTTGTCCTCCGAAGAGTGGGCGGTAGGACACAACCTGCCGATTCTGGCAGAATTCTTAGATTTTGAAGTCGCCGCCGTCGACTTCGTCAATGGCAAAGAGGGACTTCTCATGGCCCCGACCTATGGGATTCCGCGGATTTTGGATCGGCACGGGCTGAGCCTCGATGATATTGATTTCTTTGAAATTCATGAAGCATTTGCCGGAACGGTCTTGTCGACCATCAAGGCACTAGCGGATGAAGATTACAACAAGAACGTCCTGGGACGAGACAGCGCCCTGGGACAGATTGATCAGTCCAAGCTAAATCTCAAAGGCTCCTCGTTAGCTGCTGGCCACCCATTTGCTGCCACCGGTCCGCGGATCGTTGCCTCTCTGGCCAAGATGCTGCACGAAAAAGGTGAAGGCTCTCTGGGATTGATTTCGGTGTGTGCAGCAGGAGGCCAAGGTGCTGTTGCGCTAATGCGCGGACGCTAAACCCCGAATCTGGTACTTGCTGAAAGGACACTCAATTCTCATGTCACCAACTGATAGCTATACCCGGTTCGTCAACCGGCCCTTTGGCAAACAGGTCGCAAAGACCATCGGACTGCCACGACCTGTCCCGTTACGTCGTCATACCCCCGGCGACCGCTTGGCATCCGGACCGATTCTGGTCATTGGAGACACCGAAGCCGGCGATACCATTGCCGAGCAACTGTGGGCTGAAAGCTATGACGTTCGCAGAGATCCTGGCTTGAAACAAAAATTCTCCGCGCTCATTGTGGCACTCGACGACACAGCGCATCCACGGGATCTCTCCGAACGAGTCTTACAGGTCAGCACAGCACTTCGTGGATTGGAACCCAACGGTCGGGTCATTACCGTGTTCCGAGAGCCCCAAGACCCCTCCGTCGCCACCGACGCCAACATCGTTGCGGTACGACACGGTATCGAAGGGTTCACACGCTCTTTAGCCAAAGAAATGCGCTTTGGAGCCACCACTAACGGCATCATCTTGAGCCAAGAGGTCACCATGGCCGCTCCGGCAGCCCAAGCGGCCTTACGGTTCTTGTTATCTGGTCGTTCCGCCTATGTGGCCGGACAGTTCATAACCATCTCATCCACTGCAGGTTCGCTGCCGACAGACTGGGATCGCCCGCTGGCTGACAAAGTCATCGTCGTCACCGGAGCAGCCCGGGGGATCGGCGAGGCCATCAGCGAAACGCTGGCCCGCGATGGCGCCACGGTCATAGGCGTGGACATGCCTGCGGCAGACGAAGCACTCACCACGGTGATGAACCGAATCGGTGGCATAGCAGTACAACTAGACATCACAAACGAAAATGCCGCTACTGAACTCATACGCCTTGCCGGACAGCGCTTTGGCAGACTCGATGGCATCGTCCATAACGCCGGGATCACTCGCGACAAACTCTTGGCAAATATGGATGCTGCGCGTTGGGATTCGCTCATCGCGGTAAACATCACCGCTCCGCTACGCATCAATGAACAGCTCTTGGCCGAGCTCGGCCAAGGCGTGGTTGCTGAGAATTTCCGGATTACATCCCTGGCGTCAACATCCGGGATCGCCGGCAACCGTGGACAGACAAATTACGCAGCGGCTAAGGCGGGCATTATCGGCATGACCCAGGCATTTGCCGATCAACTGGCTCAAACTGGTGGCTCGATTAACGCCGTGGCTCCAGGGTTTATCGAAACCGCGATGACCGATGCGATGCCGACTGCGACTCGAGAAGTTGCTCGACGGATGAACTCACTACAACAAGGTGGTCGGCCTGTCGACGTGGCCGAAGCGATCGCATTATTCCATGCTGATGCTGCAGCTGGAATTAATGGCACAACGCTGAGAGTCTGTGGACAATCAATGGTAGGGAAATAATGGTTGAGCTCAACATCGTAGATTCCACGCCGCAGCCCGAAAACCTGCGGGCCGTTCGACTCAGTGAAATTCCGTCACTGACATCGTCGTATGGCAAAGTGGCGACTGGTTTGCTGCGTGCCAAGCAGTCGGTAGCATCGAGTCTGCCCGGGACCCGGTGGGAAACCACCGATGTTATTTCCCGGCGGCTCGTTGATGAATATAACGCGCTGATGGGATCCTCCGGTGTGGTCGGACAAAACTCGGCTCCCTCGGTGACCGTGCACATCACGGCTTTTGGCTTATCGACCGCGATGATGGCAGAACAACGCTTCCCGTTGCCGTTACTGGGCATGGTGCACCTGCAACACAAGGTCTGGCATATGTCGGATGTTCCAATCGATCAACCGGTGCGCATCTCAACCTGGGCACAGAATATGCGACCACACCATGCTGGCACGACCGTGGAGATTTGGGTCCAGGTGCTTGATGCGACCACCGATAAATTACTCTGGCAGTCCATGGCTATCTATTTATCGAAGTCGGTGGTCATGCCTGGAGCCGAAAAACCCGAACGACCAGTGCGTGAGCCTTTCCAAGCACCGGTGATGACCGCCCAGTGGGAGCTGCCCCGAGATATTGGGCGACGGTATGGTGCGATTTCAGGCGATCGGAATCCGATCCACCTATCGAACCTGACTGCTAAAGCTCTGGGTATGCCCAGTGCGATTGCCCACGGCATGTATGCAGCAGGCAAGATGCTGGCGGGCCGCGAGACGTTAGCGCCCTACACCTGGGCCATCGAGTTTGCTTCTCCTATGCGTCTGCCTTCAAAAGTCGCAGTCAACTATCGCCAAGAAGGTGATCGACTGCTCACCACCGGCTGGAATGCTAAACACGAAAAGCTGCACTTCCTAGCCGAGATTCGCCAGTTCTAAGCTGGACCCTGTCATCGACCGGTCGCCACACTGTCGTGGAGGCCGGTCGAGACAGTTAATGGCATCACAGTGCCCGCAAATAGATATCTGCCATACGTTCGGCCATTGCAGACCACGACAGGCTCGCAGCACGTTCAATCCCTGCGGTACCAAACTGCTGCCATTTGGCTGGTTCTTCGACCACTGAGGCCAGCGCATCAGCCCAGGCGCGTGGTTCAAGAGAATCAATGAGCTGACCGGTGACACCGTCCACCACCGCCGTGGTAAGCCCGCCGGCACGGTGGGCGATAACCGGGATACCACAGGCTTGAGCTTCCAAAGCAACCAAACCGAATGTCTCCGCCACCGATGGCATAGCAACGACGTCGGCTGCACGCATAATACTGGCCAGTGTGCCGGGGGTTACCGGTTCAGAAAACGAACACTGTTTGGCGACCCCAAGCAGGTGGGAGCGAGAACGCACATCATAGGTGGCGCTTCCAGAGGCTGCACCGGTGAAATGTACCACCGGTAACGGCTTAAAACCGCGTTTATGCAAATCGGCTAGAGCATCGATCAGGACGTGTGGACCTTTAAACTGCTGCAATCGACCAGCAAAAAGGATGCGTGGTGCCTCGGAAATGTCCTGGCCTGGCCAATGACTAGGACCTTTAGGATCAAAGATGTTGTGGTCGACGCCGGGATGTACGACGGCGATCTTATGAGCTTCCACACCGGTGTGCTTGATGAGTTCTTGCTTTTCTACCGACGTATTGGCAATCAGAGCACTGACTTTGGCACTGATGAAGGCTTCTCGTTCCAAGCGGTACGAAGGCTCTGTACCGGGAGCCGACGCATTTTTGGCTGCACCCAGGGTATGCATGGTGTGGACCACCGGGCATCTGAGACTTTCAGCCATCTGCAGGGCTACAAGTCCCGAGAGCCAGTAGTGAGAATGTACCACCACCCGATGCAGGGCGTGTTCGCGAATCACCGGTAACATCGTCTCACCGAATTGTGTGGTCAGTTCAACCAGTGCTTCTTTGGGTAACGACAGTCGCCCCGCGGCAATCGGTATCACTTTGGATTGAGTGTCTTCATCCAAGACCACCGTTGTGTCTGCGGCTGCGGTTTTTCGAGTAAAGCACAACACTTGGTGACCAGCACGGATCAGCGCGTCAGTAAGGTTGCGTACATACACATTCAAACCACCAGCGTCGCCTCGCCCGGGTTGTGCCAAGGGGGAGGTGTGCATGGAGATCATGACGATGGTTAGGGATTCGTCCACGATGCGCTCAGCTACTCCCACAAGAGACGATAGTAGTGGTTAAACGAAAGGATCGGGACCAGCAAAAGCTTAAGTCCCGATCCTTGTACAAAACGTGCGCGGAGGGGGACTTGAACCCCCACGAGCGATAAAGCTCACAGCGACCTCAACGCTGCGCGTCTACCAATTCCGCCACCCGCGCTGGTGGTGAATTCTCCGGTGAAGGAGAAGGCAACAGCGATAAGCATAACACACTTTTTACCGGGTGTGCACCATGGTCGTGCCTTATCGGGTTCGCTAAGGTGACAGTATGGTTCAACTTTCTGACACTGGTTCTATTTCGCCTGGTTTTTTCCGCGATCGAGTCAGTAAAATCACTCGAGATCTCATTCAAATCGACACCACAAATTTCGGTGGAAATAATTCACGGGGCGAACCGGAGGCGGCAGCATATTGCGCGGCCTTGATGGAAGCCATGGGGATGCATCCCGAAATTGTCGAGTCCGAACCCGGCCGTGCGTCCGTGGTTGGCCGGATGCGTGGCTGGGATCCTGAGGCTCCCGCTTTGATCTTGCACGGACATATTGATGTGGTGCCTGCTGATGCCAGCGAATGGTCTGTGGATCCGTTTTCTGCCGAGGTGATCGATGACGTCATCTATGGCCGCGGCGCAGCAGATATGAAGGGGATGGACGCCATCATGCTCACCGCTCTTGAGCATCTTCATGCCACTGGCCAACGGCCGCAGCGCGACATTATTCTGGCATTTTTCGGAGATGAAGAAGCCGGGGGAGTCTACGGCTCGGATTGGCTGGTAACTCACCGTCCTGAACTTTTTGAAGGCGCAACCGAAGCGATCTCAGAAGTGGGTGGTTTCAGCGCAACTGTGGCCGGCAAGCGCGCCTATTTCCTCCAGACCGCTGAAAAAGGCATCGCGTGGCTGAATCTCACAGCCATCGGTGCTCCTGGGCACGGTTCTGCCCGGCACGCGGATAATGCGGTCACGAAGATGGCCGATGCGATCGCGGCGATCGGTCATCACACATGGCCGCTGCACTATACCGATACGACCCGGCAGCTCATGGAAGATGTATCGCGGCTGATGGGCGTGACCTTCGATGAGGCCAACCCCGACCCGCAGCTGCAGGCCATTGGTTCGGCGATTGCGTTTGTCGGATCGACTTTGAGTAACTCATCGAATCCCACCGGCCTGACTTCCGGATATAAACACAATGTCATCCCCGGAAAAGCCGAAGCCACCGTTGATGCTCGACCACTGCCAGGTCAAGATGATGAGCTGATCGCTACAATTCGTGAGCTCGCCGGTGAAGCAGTGCAGGTCGAATATGAACATGCACGCCAGGCTATCGAGGCTCCGTATTCCGGGCCGCTTGTTGATGCCATGATCGCCGCTATTGCTCAGGAAGATCCGGATGCGGTGGTCCTACCGTTCATGATGTCAGGCGGCACTGATAATAACGCCCTATCACGCCTGGGAATTGCCGGCTACGGGTTTATCCCCTTGCAACTACCAGAGGATCTGGCATTCCCGGAACTCTTCCACGGCATTGATGAGCGCATGCCAATCGACTCATTAGATTTCGGAGTTCGCGCACTGCTTCGGATCTTGCAACCACAAACCTACAGCGTGTGAAAGGACACCATGGCCTTGCCATATTCAAAATACCAAGACCAAATCGATGAGGTACTCACCGAGGAACTACTCAACGGTATCCGGCAACGAGCAGCCGGTTTCGATGAACGCAATGAGTTTCCTACCAAAGACTTAGAAGTCCTCAAAGACGCCGGTTACCTTGCTGCCCTGACACCCACCCAGGACGGGGGACTGGGGTGGAACTTCGCCACGGTGGTCGATGCACAAAAGAAGCTTGCCGCATATGCTCCTGCCACCGCATTGGCCGTCAATATGCATCTCATCTGGTCGGGTGTCGCGTCAATATTCCGCGCCCACGGCAATCACGACTTGGACTTCATCCTGAAGGATGCAGCTGCCGGTGAGATCTATGCCTTCGGTATTTCTGAAGCTGGCAACGACGCTGTGCTATTCGACTCGGGGACTATCGCCGAAGACCAGCCCGACGGGTCGGTCAAGTTCACCGGAACCAAAATTTTCACGACCCTATCGCCGGCATGGACCCGACTAGGGGTGTTTGGCAAGAGCCCAGACGGCAATGAACTGATTTACGCAATCTTAGATCGAGACGCGGGCAATACCGAGTCCGATGGTTCTCGCTGGGATATGTTGGGAATGCGTGCCACACATTCGTTTGTGACGAAGCTCAACGGCGCCGTCGTACCGGCTGATCGGGTCATTCGCAGAATACCCACCGGGCCGAATCAAGATCTACTCACCTTCGCAATTTTTGCAGCGTTTCTCACATTTATCGCGGCAGTCTATGCGGGTATTGGAGATCGGGGCGTCGAAATAGCAGCTGAGAAACTCCACACGCGTCGTTCCAAAGTGCAAGGTACCACGTTATCGCAGGACCCTATCCTGCGATATAAGCACGGCGAAGCAATCTTGCGCCAAATCACCCAAGATCAACAGCTCACCGGCCTGGCCGAAGCCATCACCCAGCCGACCGACTATGGCGACGAATGGTTCACCCGGCTTGTCGCCAACAAAATTGCAGCGGTTCGGGTAGCCAAAGCCCAAGTAGATTACGCTTTTGAAGCTTCCGGTGGCGCGGGCTTCCACCGCACCGAGGAAATTGCCCGGCTTTATCGTGATGTCATGGCAGGCGTCTACCACCCATCAGATGATGAATCAGCGCACTCGACCTTTGCAACCTTTGGTCTTGGACCGCTTGAGGACTAAATCGTAATCAGGGTGGACTCGACTTTGATAGCCTTGCGACGCAACCAGAAACGTCGAGTCCCACCCCGATACAACAGGGTGCGCTGCAACTCCCAGTGACCATACTCGGCGTGTTCGACCAGCCGTTGTCGTGCTTGAGCCAACGATTCACTGGGCGCAACCGTAATCACCAGATGCTCCCAAGAATGTCTGCGCGTTAGAGAATCAACACTGCTGATAATCGGTGTGTCACGCACTCGGTGGTCCTCCTAGGTGGTCTCCTGACCGGCTGTGCAAAGAATTACAACTACTGTAGTCAGCTTGCCCAAAAATCGGAATGTATCACGGTGGCTGTTTCGCACGCGGCCAAGCACACAAATGTGCAAAGTGTAGTCAGCTGGATCAAACCAGGCTAGCCTAGAGTCCATGAGCACCGATCCACGCGTTTCGCTTGAGGCCCTAATTTCAGCACTCCAAGAACATCTCGCCGCAGCCACGAATAAACGTGGCGATGATGACCCTGCACTAGAGCACGCGTACTATGCGCTGGCCGATGTCTTTGAAACCTACGAAGATGCCCTCTACGAGGTAACCGGCGAAGTCACACCGCTAGATATCTTCGAAGATGACGACGAAGATGATGACGATGACGACGACTTCGGATCCTTCGATGATGACGACGATGATTTCGATGAAATCGAGATCGATGGCGTGGACGAAACCGACGACTAGAGGTCACCAAACGGCGTAGCGTCGAAAATTTCGGTGCCGAGTGTCGTAGGGTTGACCAGGTGAACTGGATTGAAGCAATCATCCTTGGCCTGGTCCAAGGCCTAACGGAATTTCTGCCGATTTCTTCATCGGCGCACCTACGTGTCGTCGGCGAATTTTTGCCCGGTGCGGCGGATCCCGGGGCGGCATTTACTGCCATTACCCAAATTGGTACCGAGCTTGCGGTGCTGTTGTACTTCTGGCGAGATATCACGCATATCATCTCCCAGTGGTTCAAGGCCCTCGTCGGCAAAGTTCCACACTCGGATCCAGCCGTTCGGATGGGTTGGCTGATCATCGTCGGTTCCATCCCCATCGGTGTTCTCGGGCTGCTATTTGAAGAACGCATCGACACGACCTTCCGATCGCTGTGGCTGGTTGCCACCATGCTGATCGTATTTGGTGTCTTCCTGGCCATGGCCGACACCTGGGGTAAGCAAATCAAACCGCTGACCAAGCTCTCTTGGCGCGACGGTATCCTCTACGGTTTCGCACAAGCGCTAGCGCTCATCCCGGGCGTCTCTCGATCCGGCGGTACCATCACCATGGGGCTCGCCCTGGGATACACTCGTGAAGCCGCGGCCCGCTACGCATTCCTGTTAGCAGTTCCCGCAGTTTTTGCCTCCGGGTTTTATAAACTTGGTCGATCCATCGCCAGTCCTGATCCAGCCGCGCCCTACGGCATGGGAGAAACCATGGTCGCCACGCTCGTGGCATTCCTGGTGGGCTACGCCGTCATTGCTTGGCTGATGCGATTTATCTCCAATAACTCATTCAAAATCTTTGTGTGGTACCGCATCCTGTTGGGTGCAGCCCTCTACATTCTGCTGGGGCTAGGAGTCATTAGCGCCTGACCCCCAACTATTATTAGCCTCATCGGATCAGTCATTCGTAAGGAACTTGAGAGTTTTCATGAAATCTTGGATCACGCCGTTCCCGGTTGCCCTGCCGGCTCAGCAAGATAATCTGCACCTTTTTAATACCGTCACCCAGCAGAAACAACGGGTCGCGGTCGCAGATGACCACGCCACAATGTATGTGTGCGGCATTACCCCCTATGACGCAACCCACTTGGGGCACGCCAACACGTATGTCACCTTTGACCTGTTGTATCGCTACTGGCTGGCTGCCGGATACCGAGTCACCTACACCCAAAATGTCACCGATGTGGATGACCCGCTGTTTGAACGCGCAAACGAAATGGGTATTGATTATCAGGAACTGGCTGAAGACCAAACAAATCTCTTCCGTTCCGATATGCAGCACCTCAACGTGCTGGCCCCAGCACACTATCTGAGCGTTTCGGAAACCGTGGACTGGGTTCGCACCATGGTCCGCGAAATGGTCGACGCCGGTGTGGCCTACACCGTGCCAGGAAATGATCAAAACCCCGACGGCGATATTTACTTCTCCATTGAGGCCGCCGAGCAACACACCGAGTGGCGTTTGGGCTCCGTGGGTGCGCACAGCCAGGAAGAAATGACCGAATTCTTCCCCGAACGAGGTGGCGATCCACAGCGTCCCGGGAAGCGCAATCCGTTGGATCCACTGATTTGGTCGGCCCGTCGCGAGGGTGAACCACATTGGCATGACGACGTGCTCGGCGACGGCCGTCCCGGATGGCACGTCGAATGCTCGGCCATCGCCTATCACACGCTGCCCGCACCATTTACCGTGCAGGGCGGCGGCTCAGATCTGCGCTTCCCACACCATGAATTCTCAGCAGCCCATACCACCGCCGTCACCGGCAAGCCAATGGCCGACTACTTTGTGCACTCCGGCATGGTCGGTCTTGACGGGGTAAAAATGTCCAAGTCGCTGGGGAACCTCGAGCTGGTCTCAAATCTCGTGTCCCGTGTGGAATCACCCATGGCGATCCGTGCGCTGCTGCTATCAAATCACTATCGCAGTGATTGGTCGTACAGCCACGAGAAGCTCGGCGAAGCGACCAAGCGCATCCAAGCGTGGCGCAGTGCAATGGCTTGCGAGCAGGCCGGTGACGCCCAGACCCTACTGCAGAATATTTTTGCGGCCCTGTCCGATGATCTTGATGCCCCACGGGCACTGGATGCCGTTGACCAATGGGCGCAAGACAGCGTTGCCCGGGGCATCCCACGGGCGAGTGACCTGCCATCGATCAACGTGGCAGTAGTACTTGATGCCCTGCTTGGCATCAAGCTCTACTAACCTCCACGTATCGGCTAGCGTGTTCCGCCACCGTGAGTGGCGGGACCGCCGCCGTCTTCATCACGGCGTTTTAGGTAGCGTTCGAATTCCTTGGCGATTTGCTCACCGGAGGCTTCCGGGAGTTGTTCGGTGTCGCGCGCTTCTTCCAGCTGCTGGATATAAGCGGCCACATCCGGATCCTCTGCTGCAAGCTCGTCCACTCCGCGTTCCCAGGCTGCCGCCTCATCGGCCAGTGACTTCAGATCCAGGCGTAGTCCTAGCAGTTCTTCAAGTTCTTTCGTCAAAGCCAATTGGGCCTTGGGCGAGGGTGACTGCGCAACATAGTGAGGCACGGCAACCCAGGTGGCAATCGTAGGCCAGCCTCGATTTGCGGCCTCATCTGTCAGAACGCCGGTGATCCCGGTGGGCCCTTCATAGGTGGGTTTGATAAACCCGTTGAGGGTATCGCGTAATGACGTCGATGCGCTGGATTTACTTGGGGTCAGTGGCCTGGAGTGCGGCACATCTGCCAACAGTGCACCGGTGACAATCACAGCGTCAATATCCCACTGCTCCGCGGCGTCTAAAATCTCTTTGACGAAGTACCGCCAGCGCAAGCTGGGCTCAGTTCCCAGCACAAAGTACAGCTCTGGTTGGTCAGGGTGGGTCAATCCAGCTAAGGCATGAAAGACCCGTGTCCGTGGCCAGTCAATTTGGCCGGTACCGTCCGGATTGCGGGTTACGACCGGTCGAGTGACCTGATAGTCGTAGTATTCATCCTGATTCAGCTCGGTCAACAGATCAGCATTCGTTTGCCGTGCCAGATCTTCGACCGTATCGGTCGCGGCATCCCCGGCATCAGACCAGCCCTCAAAAGCGGCGATCATAATGCGTGCAGGACGAGCTGTACGCCCGGCCAAAGCAGGAGTGTGCTGTGTCAACCAGCCCAAAAAGCTCTGGTCGATACCAGAAAATTCAGACATAAAATCCATTCGATGTATTCACGAAAACTGTTGTTACCAGCTTAGCTAACAGAACTACCCGGTGATACCGCTGTCCAGGCGTGACAACGCTTTGGTTTCACGCCTTCGGCGCAAAGCGTTTTCACTGTAGCGACTTGGACTGCGTTGCTGCCAAAGTGTGGCAGAGTTTAACAAACACTGTTGTCAACGACTGCAAGAACGGAATGCCGGGCATGCTTTCTAAAAAAGGCCTCAAGATCGCCTCGGTCGCCGGTGTGCCAATTTATGTCAGCTGGACCTGGTGGTTTTTCGCCGCGCTCATCGTGGTGCTGTTTCGGCCAACCTTTGCCCGCGCGCTGCCGGAGGCCAGTGACGGATGGACCTGGGCGGTTTCCGCATTCTTTGCGCTCATCATGTTCGCCACGGTGTTAGTGCACGAACTTGCCCACGCGCTTGCGGCGCTATCATTTCGGTGGCAGGTCAATGAGATCACCCTAAATTTCTGGGGTGGCGCCACCGTCTATGAACACTCCGGACAGGGCAAAGCTCAAACCCCACTTCGCTCGTTATTTGTGGCTATTGTTGGTCCAATCTCAAACCTGTTGATCGCTGGCGCCGCTTGGGCGTTGCTGCAGATCCTGGTGGATACTTCGGGCACCACCCAGGTGTTGCTCGGTGTGACGGTGTGGACAAATCTGCTCATTGGCGTCTTCAACCTGTTGCCAGGCCTGCCGTTGGACGGTGGGCGAGTAGTCGAATCTGCCGTGTGGGCTGCCACTGGTTCTCGCGCGCGAGGGATGCGCGCAGCCGGCTGGTCCGGGCGAATCATTGTCGGTCTGTTGGTTGTCGGTGGCATCGTGGTGCCCCTGGCCCAAACCGGCATCGTGGTGCCCCTGGCCCAAACCGGCGACGTCTCGATATTTGGGATACTCATCGTCATTATGATCGCCACGATGCTCTGGCAAGCCGCTTCCGCGACCATCCGAGCGGCCCGAATGCAGTTATTGGCTGAGCAGATGCGCATCACCGATCTGATGACCCCGGTGCAAACCATACTGGCCGATACAAGTATCTCCAAGCTGGTGCCCTTGCTGACCGGAACCCGGCCGGGCTTTGAATATCAACAGCTTCCCGTTGCGGTACTCGACGTCGACCAAGCCAGCGGTGGTGAGGTACTGGTGGGAGTCATCGACTATGCTGCGCTGGGGACAGTTCCACGGTCTGCATGGCACCTACCGGTGAGCACGGTCTCGCGCGCAGTCAATCCCCAAGCCCAAATCCAAGCAACCGATACGGTGCCAGACCTCTTCACCACGATCATGGCCCACCCCAACGATCTGATCGCCGTCGTCGACACCACAGCCACACCGCACCGGATCATCGGCATCATTAATCCAGATACGCTGGCCGGACGGCTCTATGCCTAACTCAGTTTTTTTGAAAGGACTGTTGAATGACCCCTATGGGTGACAACCATATCCCGGTCGGTGCAAGCACACGCCGCGGACCACTGCGCGCCGGTGAGCGCGTACAACTGACCGACGAGCGCGGCAAACCCAACACGATCACGTTGCTCGCGGGAGAAGAATTTCACACCCAGCACGGGGTGCTGCGTCATGACGACATCATCGGCGGTCCCGAAGGCGTCGTCGTGGAAAATACCCACGGGTTTGAATACCAGGTACTGCGCCCGCTGCTATCGGATTACGTGCTGTCGATGCCGCGTGGGGCAACAGTCATCTACCCCAAAGACACCGGCCAAATTATTCATATGGCCGATATCTTTCCGGGCGCCCGCGTGCTGGAAGCCGGCGTCGGATCAGGTGGCTTGTCGATCGCGTTACTCCGGGCGGTGGGGGACTATGGCAAGGTCTTTTCCTATGAGCGCCGCGCCGATTTCGCCGAGATCGCCGAAGCAAATGTGACCACATTTTTCGGTCAGAGGCATCCGGCATTCAGCATCACCCTGGGCGACGTGCAAGACGAAGCGGTACAAGAACACGAGCCGGGCAGCATTGATCGGGTGGTCCTTGACATGCTGGCGCCCTGGGAAACCATCGATACGGTCGCAACCTTATTGGCGCCCGGGGGAGTGTGGCTCAACTACGTGGCCACCGCCACCCAATTGTCACGTCTTCACGAAGCAATCCGTGACGACGGTCGATTCACCGCCGCTGAAGCTTCCGAGACCATGGTGCGCGGCTGGCACCTGGATGGCCTGGCGGTTCGACCACAACACCGCATGGTGGGACACACCGGGTTTCTGATTATGGCGCGCCGCCTGGCCCTCGGTCAGGAAGGTTTGGAACTGCGTCGTCGGATCAAGACTTTCAAACAAGAAGACATGGATATCTGGACCCCCGACGACGACTCCCAGTGGCACCCGGAAAAACATGGTCAACGCGAACCCACGACGAAACGCGCCAAGAAAGCTGTGCGGCAGTCGAAAGCACAAGCCCAGAGGGCAGTGGAGTCGCTGGAATCAGTGGTTGAGCAGGAAAATTCGCCCACAGACGATGAGCAGCAGGCATAAAGTCACCCCCACAGTGGTAAACCCACGTACACTATTAGGACACAGGACCGCAATTTATTGGAGGTAGTGTTAGCTTGGCCGACAACACGCCGATTGAAACTCCACAGGAACCAGTCTCTGCAAAAGTTCATGGTGACCTGCGGCATAAGTATGATTCGACACGACGTCGGCTGGCCACCCTGGTGGAAAATAATCGACAACTGCGCGCCGATCTTGACGCCGCCGCCCGCAATAATCGGCGCATGGTCGATATTCTGAATCTCACCCGTGAAGAAATCACCACGCTGAAAGATTCCATTGCCGATAATGCCCAGCCGCCGTTTAGTTTTGGCACGGTCTTTGAGGTCCACGAGGGCCGAGAGCACGACCCAGAGGTCGAATTGCCAGCAGTTGCTCGACCAAGCGCTGACATTTTGTACTCGGGTCGCAAAATGCGCACCCATATCTCCCCGTTACTTAATGCCACTTCCGTTACTGCCGGCAGTGACGTGCTCTTAGATGAGGCGCTGTCCATCGTGGCGGTTTTGGGCACCAATCCGACCGGGGAAACAGGTCGCGTCAAAGAACTGTTGGATGACCACCGATTGGTGATCGTGGGGCGCAGTGATGATGAATACGTGGTCAGACGCGCCGGCGAACTCAAAGACCAGCGGATCCGCATCGGCGATGCCGTGCTGGTCGATTATCGTTCCGGTTACGCCACCCAGGTCCTGGATATTTCAGATGTCCAGGATGTGATGCTGGAAGAAGTTCCGGATGCCACCTTCGACGATATCGGTGGGCTGGGCGAGCAAATCGAACAGATTCGCGATTCAGTTGAGCTGCCATTTCAGTATCCAGAGCTCTATCAGGAACACCACCTGCAGCCACCCAAGGGCATCTTGCTCTACGGGCCACCCGGCACCGGTAAAACCCTCATCGCCAAGGCTGTTGCCCAGTCTCTGGCAGAACGCGTCGACGGCGTAGACCACTCGTATTTCTTGAATATTAAAGGCCCTGAGCTACTCAATAAATATGTGGGCGAGACCGAGCGACATATTCGCACGATCTTTTCACGTGCTCGCGAAAAGGCCTCCGATGGGTATCCGGTAGTGATCTTCTTCGATGAGATGGAATCCTTATTCCGCACTCGCGGGTCCGGCACATCCTCGGATGTGGAAACCACCATCGTACCGCAGCTGCTTGCAGAGATTGACGGCGTGGAGTCCTTACAAAATGTCATCGTGATCGGCGCCTCCAACCGCGAAGACATGATCGATCCGGCCAT
The DNA here is from genome assembly GCF_001657475.1 of Enteractinococcus helveticum. Classification (GTDB taxonomy): domain Bacteria; phylum Actinomycetota; class Actinomycetes; order Actinomycetales; family Micrococcaceae; genus Yaniella; species Yaniella helvetica. The sequence goes on along the minus strand of NZ_LXEY01000021.1, from coordinate 26,443 downwards.
TTTGCGTCCCGGTCGACTCGATGTAAAAATCCGTGTGGATCGCCCCGATGCCAAGGGCGCCCGAGAAATCTTCCGGATTTACCTGCGCACCGATGTGCCGATTCATCCCGAAGAAATCCTGGCTCACGGACAGGTTTCCTTGGCTATCGCTCACATGATCGAAGAGTCCGTGGAGGCGCTCTACGCTCGTAATGCGGTCAATGAATTTGTTGAGGTGACCTATTTGGATGGTTCCACCGAAATCTTATACTTTGCTGATTTCGTTTCCGGAGCCACCATCGCCAACATTGTGGACCGTGCCAAACGTCTGGCCATCAAGGACTATCTCAGTGCGGCAAAGACCGATCACCACGCCTCGAAAGGGCTGCGGACCGCACACCTTGTGCAGGCACTTCGAGAAGAAAAGGCCCAACAACTCGACTTGCCAGATACCTCGGCTCCACAACAGTGGTTGCGGCTGGCAGGGCATCGCGGCGCCCAAGCCGTTTCCCTGCGAGTGCTGCAGAATGGGCAGGGATAATTCGATGACACAGGTGTCGTTGATTCCTGAAGCTCTTGCCGCCAAATTCCCTGCCGACCGTCCCACCGTGGGCTACGGCGTCCACCGGGTAGTCGGGTTAGAAACCGAGTTCGGGATCCATGCCCCAGCCCACCCCGAAGCATCCCATTCAGTCATGTCGCTGGAGCTGATCAATGCCTACGGCCATAAACTGGCTCAGGATGGCATCAATGTGGCCTCCACCGAGTGGGACTACAACGAAGAATCCCCACTTGCGGATGCGCGCGGCTGGCAGATGCCGCGTTCGATTGCCCATCCGACCCAGTTGACTGACCAAGCCCTGGTGACCGCAGATGGCCACGAAGTGCACATGCTGGTCAACCTCATCCTGCCCAATGGCGCCCGGTTTTATGTTGACCATGCCCACCCAGAATATTCCTCGCCGGAAACGACCAACCCAATAGACGCCGTCATTTGGGATCAGGCGGGCGACAGGATCGCCCAACAGGCCGCCGACCATATCGCCAGCCAAGACGGGGCAGCCCAAATCCTGCTATATAAGAACAACACCGACTCAAAATCCGTGTCCTATGGGGCGCATGAGAACTACCTGGTAGCTCGGGGTCTAGATTTTGATGAACTTGCCAAACACCTTTTAGGGTTCTTCACCACCCGACAGATCATTACCGGGGCCGGCCGGGTTGGCATCGGGAACCTCAACCAGCGTGCCGGATTCCAGATCTCACAGCGCGCCGATTTTTTCGAAGAACAAGTCGGATTAGAAACCACCATTCGGCGGCCCATCGTCAACACCCGTGACGAACCGCATGCCCAACCCGATACCTACCGGCGCCTGCACGTGATCATCGGAGATGCTAATCTTTCGCAGTACTCCACCTGGTTACGCGTGGGGATGACATCTTTGGTGTTATCAATGATCGAGCTGGGTGAATTACCCATGATCGAGCTGGCCGAACCGGTCCAGGCGCTGCAAGACATTTCACACGACCCGTCGCTCAAAACCCAAGTCCTGGTCAATGGCCGCGGCTGGATGACCGCCATCGAGATTCAACGCATCTACCAACAAGCAGCCCAAGCTTACCTCGATCGCTACGACATCAACGATGCCCAATCACGCGACGTGGTAAACGCCTGGGCTGAGGTATTAGACCTGCTGGAACACGACCCTGCACAATTGGCCGACCGATTGGACTGGGTGGCCAAGTATCAATTGCTCAACGGCATGCGTCAACGCCACGGACTGGAGTGGGACAACGCAAAACTGGCCATGCTGGATCTGCAGTGGGCCGATCTGCGCCAAGACAAGGGGCTCTACTACACGCTTGTGGCCCGTGGTGCCATGCGCACACTGGTCAGCCAAGACCAGATCACCCATGCCATGCGCCTGCCGCCGCCCACCACTCGGGCCTGGACACGCGGTCGACTCATCGATCGTTTTGGGGCCCACCTGGCCGGAGTATCCTGGGAGTCTGTACTAGTGAAACCATTTCGTTCGGGACCGATACACCGCTACCATCTGCTGGAGCCGCTGGCCGGTACCCGACATGATGACAACCAACTCCTGGCCCCTGATCAACCGCAACTGACCCTGGACGACACAACGGACAGCCGCAACGAAATAGCCGCACTATTAGAGCTGTTAAAACCATATAGAGTAACCGGGCGCCACTAGTCCGGAAATGGAAAGGAGCTGACCATGGCACAAGACCAACGCCGTCAAGCATCCCAGCGACGAGACGATGATCCGCACATCCCGGATCCACTGCCCGAAGGGACCCCAACACCGGGTTCAGCTGCGGCCCAGACCTCCGACCTGGACTCACTACTCGATGAAATCGATGACGTCCTGGAAGTCAACGCCGAAGAATTCGTCCAAGGATTTGTCCAAAAGGGCGGCCAGTAACCCGTTACCTGCCCACCGTGAAGAAAGAACCCGACACCAACCATGTTTTCGCCTAACGAGCCGCTCGGAATGGAAGCCTCCTTCGTGGCCCACCTGCAACAGCAGCATCCCGAGCTGATGCCACGCCACATCGAGTCGCGCCCGGAGCTAATGGAAGCGACCACGATTACCGCACTGAAATTTGCCGACGGCGTGGTCATGGCCGGTGACCGCCGCGCCACGATCGGCAATCGCATCGCCTCGTCGCACATGGAAAAAGTCTTTGCAGCCGATTCCCACTCCCTGGTCGGTGTCGCCGGCGTGGCCGGGGTCGCAATCGATATGGCCCGGCTGTTTGCGGTGGAATTAGAACACTACGAAAAATTAGAAGGCACCCAGCTGAGCCTGCTGGGCAAGGCCAACCGGTTAGCCGCACTGGTCCGGGGCCATCTGGGTCACGCCATGCAAGGTATCTCCGCGGTGCCATTATTTGCCGGCGTAACACCGGCAACCCGTGACGCCAGAATCTTTTCCTACGACATCACCGGTGGTCGGTTCGAAGAACGCAACTGGCAGTCCATCGGTTCTGGTTCACCCTACGCGTTGACCACGCTGAAACGTCTGTGGTCGCCCGATGCCACCAGTCACCAAGCCATCGAGGCCAGCCTGCAGGCCATGATCGATGCGGCCGACGCCGATGCCGGAACCGCCGGCCCCGATCCACTCAAAGGGCTGTATCCGGTGGTGTATGTGGTCACCGGGGACGGCGTCAATAAGATCGCCGAGTCTGTGATCGCTGAACTCGTGGCCGGGCTTGAAGGGAAACACTAGTGCAACCATCCATGTATGTTTCGCCCCAGCAGCAGATGGAAGACCGGGCAGACTTCGCCCGGGCCGGTATCCGTCGCGGCCAACCGGTGGTATTTGCTTCAACCACCCAAGGCATTGTCTCACTAACCCACAACGCCTCACAGTCATTATTCAAGCTCTCGGAAATCTATGACCGCATCTCCTGGGGTGCCGTTGGACGCTATAACGAATTCGAAGCACTCCGCCAGGCCGGCATCCGCTACACCGACACCCGAGGATACGCCTACGAACGCTCAGATGTCACCGCCCGCGGATTAGCCAATATGTATGCTCGCACGCTCGGCGAATTATTCCTATCCGGAGCCAAACCCTTCGAAGTCGAAATCGGCGTGGCCGAAGTCGGAGACACCCCCGCCGACGATCGGTTGTATCAGATCACCTTTGACGGCACGCTGTTAGAACACCACGGCCTGTTGGTCCTGGGTGGCAATGCACCAGATCTCCACCTCCAACTCCAAGAGGCTCTGCCGGCGTCGTCAAGGGCGCTTGATGAGACCATTAGCATCATCCGCGAGCAGTTAGGCACCACCGGCTCGCACGTGGAATTAGCGCTGTTGGATCGCGATCCACACACGCTGCGTGGCTCCCACCGGGCATTTCGTCGCCTCGATCCACAGGCGTTATAGGAGCGCGCGTGGAGACCAGAATTATCGGGGTGGAGACTGAATACGGAGTCCACACAGTCCATCCGACCAAACGACCACTGGCCCCCGATGAGGTGGCCAGATACATGTTCAAACCCGTCGTATCCTGGGGCAACTCATCCAACGTGTTCATCCCCAACGGGTCCCGGTTATATCTGGATGTGGGTTCCCATCCGGAATATGCCACCGCTGAAACGACCCGACTCGATGAACTATTGGCATTAGATGCAGCCGGTGATTCGATCATGCACATGCTCGTCACCCAGGCCCAACAGGCCATGGCCAAAGACGGGTTCGACGGCGATGTCTACCTGTACCGCAACAACGCTGACTCGCTGGGCAACTCGTATGGCAGTCACGAAAACTACATGATCGAGCGCACCACCCAATACCGGCGTCTCACCCAAGCGCTACTGCCGTTTCTGGTGACCCGCCAACTCATCGCAGGCAACGGAGTGGTCATCAAGGACCCGGCCGCCCTGCCTCTTGCCGACCAATTCCCCGGCCGCTCCGAACCACATTTCGCATTTTCCCAGCGCGCCGACTACATGCACGAAGCGATCTCGTCGTCGTCAACGCGTGCCCGGCCCATGATCAACACCCGTGACGAACCCCACTCAGATTCCACGAAATACCGCCGACTACACGTCATTGTGGGGGACTCCAATATGTCAGAGACCACCCAACTACTGCGGTTTGGGACCACCGACCTGCTGCTGCGCATTATTGAATCCGGGAAACCCCTACAGAATCTTCAATTGGCACATCCAGTGCGAGCCATCCGCCAAACCTCGCATGATCTCACGGGTCAGACCCCGTTAGAACTCGCCGACGGTCGCACAATGACGGCGCTAGAGCTCCAAGAGTTCTATCTGACCCAAGCCCAAGAGTTTTTGGCTCGGCAAGGCCCACACCATGAACACCTTGAGCAGATCATGGATCTGTGGTCAAGAACCTTAGACGCGATCGCCAGTCAGGATTACTCCTCAATCGACACCGAAATCGATTGGGCCATCAAACACAAGTTCATGACGGCGTACGCGAATAAGAATAATCTCGACTGGGATGCAGCACGCTTGGTGCAGTTAGATATGTCGTATCACGACATTCATCCACAGCGCGGTCTGTTTAATCTCCTCGAGGCTAGGGGAGCGGCGGCCAGGGTGCTCACCGACGCTCAAGTGCAAGCGGCCCACGATAATCCGCCGGCCACCACCCGGGCACTGCTGCGGCATCGTTTTATCGAAACTGCTCGAGCCATGGGGATGGATTATTCAATGGATTGGATGCATATGAAACTGAATTATCATCCATTGCACACGCTGTACGTACGAGATCCATTCGAAACGGATATTTCAATCGTCGATGAGCTGTTTGCTAAAGTCGCCTCAGCTGGCCACTAAATTTCTGGTTGACCGCACTACAATAACTACGGTTCAACACCCAACGACAAGGAAGTACATGTCACCTCAACACAGCCGGACTCGGCTCGCAACCATTGCGGGGATCGCTCTGACCGCGGCATTGGCTTTGACCGCTTGCGGATCCGATGAAGGATCCGACACTCAAGGCGATAACCAGTCCGCGGCGATCCCGGATGTGGAGATCAGCTACGAGATTTCTGAAGAAACTGAAGAAGTCAGCATCGACGGTGAACTCAACAGCGACCAGCCAGCAGCCTGGGTCATTTCCGAAGGTGACGGTGAACCGATTGCAGAAGACGACCTGCTAGAGGTCCACAGTGCCAATATCGACATTGAAAACCAAGAAATTCTCAGCCACGATTTCGACCTGGGTGGGATGACCATCTCAATGGCTGACCTACAAGCCGGCAACCCCCAAACCTATGAAGCATTCTTAGAGGCACCGGTAGGTTCAGATGTGGCAATCTATCAGCCAGAAAATGGCATCTACCAGGGTGCGCCTGCGGTATTGAATATTGCCACGGTGGACCGAGTCCTGCCAATGCATGCCACCGGTGAACCAGTCGCACAATCTGAACTCAATGATGCCCTGCCAGAAGTGACCCTGGATGAGGAAACGCACGCGCCTAGCATTGCCACGCCCGAGGGTGAAGCCCCAGATGAACTGGTGGTCGATGTCCTCAAACAAGGCGACGGACGAGAAGTTCAACCAGATTCGAAGGTCACCATCCACTACCGTGGGATTTCGTGGTCAAATGGTGAAGAATTCGACTCATCTTGGGGTCCGGACAATACCGGGTCACCCATTAGCTTCGATCTCCAAAGCCTCATCGTCGGCTGGCAGGAAGGCCTGGCAGGCCAACAGGTCGGTTCTCAGGTACTGCTGTCGGTTCCGCCAGAACTTGGTTACGGCGGCCAGGATCACGAACTCGCCGAAGAAACTCTAGTCTTTGTGATCGACATTGTGCACTCTGCCGATCCAATGCCAGCCGAATAATCGAACGCACCACTAACACCATCTGCTAAAAGGAGACCCAATGTCATTTGGTAAGCGCGAACTCGACCGTCCACGCCCGGAAATTGATTTCCCAGGCGACACCCCACCCACCGATCTGGTCATCGAAGACATCATTGAAGGCACCGGGAAAGTCGTGATCCCAGGCACCCCGATTGCTTGCCACTACGTTGGTGTAGCCTGGTCCACCGGTGTGGAATTCGATGCTTCCTGGAACCGCGGCCAACCACTGGATTTCACCGCGGGTGTCGGTCAAGTCATCGAAGGCTGGGATCAGGGACTGCTCGGAATGAAAGTCGGCGGTCGTCGTCGTCTGGAAATCCCACCGCACCTGGCATACGGTGAAGCCGGCGCCGGAAACGATATTGGCCCGAATGAAACCTTGATTTTCGTTGTTGACCTGGTGGAGGTCCGCTAGAAGTGTCCCGATCTGCGGAACGCATTGTTTCGCTGCTCTGGCTTCTGTTGGAAGCCGGAGCGATCGGGCGCACCAAATCGGAGATCTTTAGCTATCTCTACGACCACCTGGACACCTCCCAAACTGCCAAACAGCGCCAGTTTTCGCGCGATAAAGAAGCCCTAACCTCCATTGGGGTGCCCGTGCAGTGGCAGCAACAACCTCAGGCTGACGATGTGTACCTGATTGATCGAGATCAGCTTTATTTGCCAGACCTGGCCCTGACGGACGACGAGATCGTAGCGCTCCACCAGGCTAGAGCATTGTGGATGCGCACCCCGATTGAAGACGTCATCCATGCTGCCCTGGCGCGAATGACCGCTCAACAACCCACCACACCACCGGTGGTGGGAGCCCAGCTTGCCACTGGTCAGAGCCTGCTGACCGAACTTGTGGCCGCAGCTCGAGAACAAGCACCCGTAAAATTCCGGTACCGCACTGTGGGCCGCGAAGAAATCACCGTGCGCCGGGTCCGGCCCTGGGCGGTGCTGATGGCTCATCAGCAGTGGTACATGACCGGCTGGGACTTGGACCGCCGAAGCCAGCGGTTATTCAAATTGTCCCGCATCGAGTCAAAAACCATTAGCCTGCTCGCCGCCGAAGTGCTGTGGGACCAGGAACACGCCTCGGCGCGGCCGGCAGATTTCGACGTCGAGGATATTCGTCAGCGTCTCTACACCGACCAACCCCCGACTGACGGCTACGTGTGGTTGGCTACCGATACCGCCTCCAGTGTCCGGATCCGTGCCCAGCGGGTGGACCAGCGCCCAGGGTGGGACCTCTTACACATCACCTACCGTGATCCGCTTAAAATTGCCGCAACGATCGCCGCTTTGACCACCAACGCCCAGGTGGATCACGACCGCAGCCCCGAATTAGCGGAACTGGTATCCGACATTCTGGCCATAGTGCGCGATGCCCATCGAGGGGAATCAGCACTGACCGTGCCCACCCTGGCAAAGGTCGCACGCCCTCGGAAACGCACGGGGGACCGCGAAGTCATTGCGCGTCGTTTGGGCATCGTCGCCGTGGTCAACCAACACGGCGGTTCCTTGCCGCGTGCCACCGTCCGCCAACGCTTTGGCATCAGTGACGCCACCCTAACCGAAGACCTTGCCGCCATGCAGTTCTGGGGTATGCCCGAAACCGATTTTGCCGGCGGTCAATTTGAGGTCGATCCGCACGCTGACCCGATCGAAATCAGCAACGCCGAGCTATTAGCCCAGCCGTGGCAGCTCTCCGCCCCCGAGGCGCTCGGACTCATCTCGGGTCTCAGTGCCGTCACCACCATTCCCGGGGTTTCTACCACTCAACAAGCCGCCGCGCGGTCCTTGGAGCGCAAATTGCGCGACGCCGTCGACACGGTCGCCCCACACGTTGGTCCCCACGATGCGATTGTGCACCCGGACTTGAGCCTGGGCGACGATGACGAAGTCGCCGAGGTACTCCACCAGGCCGCCCGCGGACATCTGGTGGTCAATATCAGCTACTATTCCGAATCGTCCGGGGCCATCAGTACCCGTGCCATCGAGCCGCTGCAACTGCTGTATTCGGCAGGACACGCTTATGTCCGCGCCTGGTGTCGCAACACCGCCGACCATCGAACTTTCCGCATCGACCGCATTGGTTCTGCCACGCTGACCACCGAGTCTTTTGTGCCCGTGAAGGAACAGCCCGATAGCCGCGCGATCGCCCCCGCCGTCAATGACGACGCCATCACCGTAGTGATTCATGCCACCCACCGGCAGCGTGATGTGCTCGGCGCGTATCATCCGATCGCCACGGCCGTGGCCCACGACGGGTCGGTCTTTGCACAACTGGCATTCCGTTCGCTGACACCACTGATTGAGCTGTTAACGAATCACCCCGGCCAGATTACTGTCGTGCAACCTGGAAATATTCGTGAAACCGTGTGGACCATGACCGACCAGGCATCAAGCACCTCACACGAATCAACTCGCGAACTGTTCTAGCGGCTGTAGACTAGAGCCAACTGTACAGAAAGGTAGACCATGCAGATCTTTAGGAACCCAGTTATTCTCCTGGTGTTAATCCTGTTAGCATTCTTGCTCTTTGGCGCTAATAAGCTGCCAAAGATGGCCCGCAACCTTGGTCAATCGATGCGCATTTTGAAGTCTGAAGTCAAAGAAATGAAAACCGACGGAAAAGACGGCAAGAAGAAAAAATCAGCGTCTGACGACGACGTTGAAGCCGTCGAAGGCACCGTGATTTCTAACGGCGAAACCAGCGCCCAGGAAAGTCCTGAAGGCCAGACGTCCAACTAACGCATCGTCCTGTAAATGACCTCCACTGACAAAAGTCAGGCCACGTCGAATAAGCAACGTCGCAAAAAGCCACTGAAAACGTCCGACGGCCAAATGTCGCTGCGCGAGCACCTTCGCGAGCTTCGCAACCGTTTTTTCAAGGCCGCCATCGTCATCGTGCTGGGCACCGTCGTCGGTTTTATCGTCTACCAACCGGCATTTACCATCCTGACAGAACCCATCACCAGGCTGTCGACCGAAGAAGCCCCGGTTGAAGTGATTTTCTCCTCGGTAGCTCAACCATTCGACATTATGCTCCAGGTCGCCCTGTTCATCGGGCTGATTCTGTCCTCACCCTTCTGGCTCTACCAGGTTTGGGCATTTATTGTGCCCGGTTTGAAAAAACAAGAACGCCGCTACGCCGTAGGTTTTATCGCTGCCGCGGTGCCACTGTTTGTCGGAGGGATCGCACTTGGCTGGTTTGCACTGCCACAAGCCATGGCATTCTTCACCTCATTGACCCCGGATGGCACCGCACACCGTGTGCTTGCCACCGTATATATCCCGTTCGTGACCCGTTTATTGCTCGCCTTCGGTATTGCCCTGGTCATCCCCGTGGTACTGGTTGGTCTGAACATGGCCGGAATCCTCCAGGGCAAGACCATGCTGAAACACTGGCGCATCTCGGTCTTTTTGATCGCCGTGATTGCCGCCATGGGCGCCCCCGGATCCGACATCATGACGATGTTCTATTTGGGCGCACCCCTCACGCTGCTGTTTGCGTTAGCTCTTGGCATCGCCTTGCTCAATGATCGCCGACGTGCAAAACGCGAGGCCAGACAGGGAACTCCTGGAGAAGCTGAGATTCAGCGTGGGGCACAGCCTCTGTCTGATTTCGTTGATGAGGACTAAAATAAGGCTGCATGTGCCCCGATTCATCTGATCAGCATCAAGAACTCTCTCCATCGGAGCGCTATGCAGCTTCACGGCAGCGGGCAGAATTCGCAAAAACTGAGCTCGGAAAATTTTCGGCAAGTCTCGAATTCCCTATGGATCCATTTCAGATGGAAGCCGCCGAACAACTCGAGGCAGGCCATGCTGTCCTCGTAGCTGCGCCTACTGGAGCAGGAAAAACCGTGGTGGCAGAATTTGCCATCCATCTAGCACTTGCTCAAGGCAAGAAGGCGTTTTATACCACGCCCATCAAGGCGCTCAGTAACCAGAAATACACGGATTTGGTTGCTGCCTACGGGCAAGAAAAAGTCGGCTTGCTCACCGGGGACACGTCACGGAATCCCGAAGCACAGGTCGTGGTCATGACCACCGAAGTGTTGCGCAACATGCTCTACGCAGATTCCAGTGCCCTAGAAAACCTGGGATATGTGGTTATGGATGAAGTGCACTATCTGGCCGACCGGTTCCGCGGCGCGGTGTGGGAAGAAGTCATCATCCACTTACCTGAATCGGTACAGCTGGTCGCACTGTCGGCAACCGTATCGAATGCCGAGGAATTTGGTGCCTGGCTGGATACCGTGCGCGGGTCAACTTCAGTGATCGTCTCAGAACACCGTCCGGTACCGCTGTGGCAACACGTCATGGTTGGCAAGGAACTCTACGACCTGTTTATGATTACCGGCGATAAGATTCCCACCACCCAGGTCAACCCAGAATTAGTCCAGTTAGCCGAACGTGCGCGACGCGATATCCAACCCAATGATTGGGGGCGTCCCGGCAGTCGCGGCCGCAACCGACAACGTACCCGCAATGGACGACGCCAGACGGACCGGCGGCAATCCGACCGTCGCGGTTCATTCGAACAGTCCCGACCACCACGTCAAGACCTGCGTGTCTCACGACCCCAGATGGTGCGTGCACTGTCGCGCGAAGGGTTGTTACCGTGCATCACATTTATCTTTTCTAGAAATGGATGCGACGCTGCAGTAGAGCATTGTCTCAACGCTGGGTTGGACTTAACAACCGGCAGCGAGAAACATCAGATTCTTGAAACCGTGGACCGAGCTGCGTCCGTATTAGCAGACCAAGATCGCGATGCATTAGGTTTCTGGGGTTTTCGAGATGGCCTACGTAGAGGCTTTGCGGCCCACCATGCCGGTCTGCTGCCATTATTCAAAGAGATCGTCGAAGAACTCTTTGCCGAAGGCCTCGTTAAGGTTGTTTTTGCGACCGAAACCCTGGCCTTGGGTATCAACATGCCCGCTCGAACTGTAGTTATCGAAAAGCTCGTTAAATTCGATGGGGAATCCCATAAAGACATCACCCCGGGGGAGTACACTCAGCTGACCGGTCGGGCGGGTCGACGCGGCATCGATGTCGAGGGGCACGCCGTGGTGATGTGGCAACCCGGACTCGATCCCGGAGCTGTTGCCGGACTAGCCGCCAGACGCACCTACCCGCTCAATTCATCGTTTAAACCGACGTACAACATGTCGGTGAATCTCTTAGCACGCTTCGGCCGAGAACGTGCTCGCAATATTCTGGAATCTTCTTTTGCCCAGTTCCAAGCCGACCGCTCAGTCGTTGGACTCGCCCAGGAAGTGCAACGGCAGGAACGTTCCCTTGCCGGATACGAAGAATCCATGGAGTGCCACCTTGGAGATTTCACCGAGTATGCCCGGCTCCGTCACGAATTATCAAAAGCCGAAAAAGCCGCTTCACGTTCCCGTCAGCGTGTCCAACGCCGCGCGATCATGGAATCGCTCAACAACCTAGCGGTGGGGGACATCATTGATATCCGGGGGAGTCGATACCTGGGTACCTCTGTCGTTGTATCAACCGCGGGTAACCCGACTAACCCCAGGGTCGGAGTTGTGACGACGAAAGGTCAGCTACGCCGACTCTCCACCGACGATTTAGATGAGCCCGTCGTGCCCTTTGCCGGGGTAGAGCTCCCACGAAAATTGATGACCAAATCGCCTAAGCATCGGAAAAATATTGCCGGCTGGATGCACGGAGCTATTAGTCAACAGCGCTCACCAATTTCTGAAGGCAAGCAACCGGTGGGTTTCCGATATAACGATGAACACGACCTCGCCCGGGTGGAAGAACTTCGTGCCAAGCTGCATGCGCATCCGTGTCACGGCTGCCCGGACCGTGAGAATCACCAGACCTGGGCCAATCGGTGGCAGAAGCTGCGGGCCGAGACTGATAAGAATATCGCCAAGATCCAAGGTCGAACGAATACGATTGCACGGAGATTTGACCGCATTATCAATCTGCTAACCGATTTTGGTTACGTCGAACATGATGAGGTTACCGAGCCTGGTCAGAGTCTGCGCCGCATTTATGGTGACCGCGACCTCCTGGTCTCCATGTTGTTGCAATCCGGTCTGATGGACGCCATGGCACCAGAAGATCTGGCTGGATTGGCTGCACTGTTGGTCTTTGAGTCATCAACCGAGGATCAAATTTTTCAACCAGCCATGCCGACCCAGATGCTCCAGGAAGCTCTCGACGTCGTCGATGAGCACTGGTACAACCTTCAAGCCGCTGAACGCGAGGCCGATCTGACGGTTACTGATCAACCGCATCCGGGGCTAGTTTGGCCGATCGTACGATGGGTACGAGGCAATGAACTCCTTGCATCGTTAACCGGTGCAGATATGGCAGCCGGTGACTTCATCCGCTGGGCCCGTCAGGTTATGGATTTGCTGGATCAATTGGCCAGTCTTGATGACACACACCCAGACCTCGCACGACGCTGTCGTCGCGCCAAGGATCTCGTCAATCGAGGCATCGTCGCCTATTCATCGGCCGTCCGCTTGCCAGATGAATCCAACGAAGACTACAACGCTATAGAAGAACTGGATCTAAATCAGTGACAACCTCCCTGCTGCTCACCAACGGCTATATTCACTCAGTCGCAGAGCCCTACGCGAATGCGCTGCACATCGACAACAATGTCATCGCGTGGTTGGGATCCGATGAGACCGCCCACCAAATGGTTGCAGCTACCGCTTCCGGGCCGGTAGAAACGCACGATTTGGACGGCATGCTCGTCACGCCCGCGTTTGTCGATGGATTCTCCTCCACACCACTGGCGGATCTCGATTCCCGTGTAGGGCTTAGCGCTACGGCACCGACCGACCGAGGTGTGCACTATGCGCCAGCGTCCGAGAACGTCGATGATGCCGCAGGAATTTTTGTTGCAACGCAGGATCTTGACCTCCTTGAAACCCTGTTGGCACAGCTCAAGCCGCCAACTCAGCTGTTCATCGAGTCCACGAGCCAAGAGAACTTTTCAAAAATTCTGGACTCCATCGCCAAGCAGCCAAATACGGCGCTAATGCGTTGTCGCCACCGCGTATTATTGAATCACCCTCTGACTGATGAGCAGGTGTCACGACTAGTCGAACTGCACGTCTCCGTCACTGTGGTACCGAACCTTCGTGACAACACACCGGTCTTTCATGCACCAGTAGCCTCACTCATTGCTAAAGGAGTGCATGTCGCTACTGGATCCGGTAGTTGGGATGGATCGGTATGGGACCTGTTGACCGCTCTGATTGAGCATCCAGAACAAAACCAACGCATCTCGACTCGGGCTGCGTTCAATACAGTGACCCGTGACGGCATCCGCGTCTTACCAAGCCGCATCGCCCAATCTCAAATGGGAGCAGGACAAGTGGCTGTGGGATCACCCGGTGATCTGAATGTATGGCGTGCCGAACAACTCGGGGTGCAAGCCCCCGATGAAAAAGCTGCCCACTGGTCGACTGATAAACGCGCCGGAACCGCACTACTGCCTATCTTATCTTCGGCAACCGACGCACCAGCACTTACCGGCGTCATCAGAGGCGGCCGATTATTATCGTTTGTTCAGGAACGCTGACTATAATCGGAGGTTGATCCCGGCCCGACGGCTGGCGAACCACGGATAAACAAAGGACAACTAGTGCGCGTATTGACCATTATCCCCACCTACAATGAAGCCGAATCGCTTCCTGGCACACTCGAACGTCTCCGGACGGCGGTCCCTGAATCTGATGTGCTCGTAGTGGATGATAACTCTCCTGACGGCACCGGTGTCTGGGCAGATGCACAAGCAGCAAAAGACGACCAAGTGTTCGTTTTGCACCGCCAGGTCAAAGACGGACTCGGGGGAGCGTATATAGCTGGCTTCCGCTGGGGCTTGCAGCGTGACTACGATGTGCTCGTGGAAATGGATGCCGACGGATCCCACCACCCGGAACAGCTTCCACGCCTCCTACAGGCCATTGATGAGGCCGACCTGGTCATTGGCTCACGGCGCGTTCCCGGCGGCAAGATGGTGAACTGGCCCTGGTATCGCAAGCTGTTATCTATTGGTGGCTCGTTGTACCCGCAGTTGCTGTTGGGACTACGCCTTACCGACGTCACGGCTGGTTTCCGTGCATACCGAGCCAGCACACTGACTGACATGGATCTGGACGCTGTGGAGTCCAAGGGCTATGGGTTCCAGGTTGACATGACCTTCCGAACCGCGCAGTTGGGTAAACGAATCGTTGAAGTACCAATCACCTTTACCGAACGCGAATTCGGCGAGTCCAAAATGTCTGGCAATATCATCACCGAGGCACTAGCCAATGTCACGAAGTGGGGACTGGCTGCTCGTGTAGACAAGCTTAAATCGCGTTTCCAGCGATAGCTCTTGTACCCAGAAAAAAGGTCCGGCAACTCAAAGTTGCCGGACCTTTTTTAATGTGACTATGAAAGAAAACTAGGCGTCTACGCCTTCACCGCGACGTGCACGCAGCTTGTTAAGCTGCATTTCTAAAGTTTCTTCGAGTTCTTCGACACTGCGACGCTCGAGGAGCATATCCCAGTGGGTACGCTGAGGTTTCTCATCTTCGAGCTCAGGAGCCTTGCCATCAACACGAAGGGCTTCTTTGCCGGACTTGGTAGTCCATGTGTCAGGTACATCGGCTTCAGCCGCAAAGGTGACAACAATCGATTCGCCGTCTTCGGAACGATATTCGATTTGCTGACGTGGCGCAGGTTCAACACCTGCTTCAGTTTCCATAGACTGGGCACCGAGGCGCATACCGCGCAGTGAACGATCAGACATTCAGAGATTCCTCCAACAAAAATTCTGCAGACATGACAGTCTAACGAAAAACGTCTCGAAATGTGTAACGCAAGTCCGGTTACTTTTGTTCCCCTTCATCGCGACGTGTTGGTCGCTGCGGGAAAGTTTCTTCTTCAATGTCCGGCTCAGCTAACGCCTCCTCTAAAGAAGTGTCCTCCAATTTTGGCGCTTTAGGAGCACGGTCTGCAATTTCGGCAGCCGTCGTGGCGCGCTTCGTACGGCGCCGCGGCGCTGGCGGGGGAGTAGGCGCCTGAGAGTCATCATCTGACGCTGAAGGGTCTGGTTGCGGGCCATAAGAGGAACTAAAACGATTCAATGCATCGGTCACCTCGGAAGGGATGATCCAAAGTTTCGAAGACTCAGAATCAGCAATCTGTGGCAGCACCTGTAAGTATTGGTATGCCAGCAAGTCAGCATTTGGACGACCCTCATGGATCGCGTCAAAAACGGTGACGATAGCTTCCGCCTCAGCATTCGCGCGCAAGATGGCCGCCTGAGCATCACCCTCAGCCTCGAGGATTGCGGACTGGCGCTGACCTTCAGCAGTCAGAATTTCCGACTGCTTCTGCCCTTCCGCCGTCAGAATCGCTGCACGACGATCACGTTCAGCACGCATCTGTTTCTCCATGGAGTCCTGGATAGAGCGTGGCGGATCGATCGCTTTAAGCTCGACTCGAGAGACTCGCAAACCCCACTTCGAGGTGGCCTCGTCCAGAACGCCGCGAAGCTGCGTGTTGATAGCATCACGCGAAGTGAGAGCCTCTTCGAGGTTCATGCCACCAACCACGTTACGAAGCGTGGTCGTAGTGAGGTTTTCTACTGCAGCAATATAGTTTGCAATGCCGTAGGTTGCCGCCGTGGGGTCCGTGATCTGGAAGAAGACGACCGTGTCGATTGACACGACCAAGTTATCTTCAGTAATCACCGGTTGGGGTGGGAACGAAACAACTTGCTCACGCATGTCTATGAGCGGGAGCATCTCATCGACAAATGGCACCATCATGGTCAAACCAGCCATTTGTGTTCGTTGGTATTTACCGAGTCGTTGAATGATTCCACAGTGACCCTGAGGCACTATACGGAAAGATTTCGCCAAAATGGCCACTACAAAAATGGCTAGGACGACGAAAAGAATGATGAGAAAAATATCCACAGCTTTTCCTGATTGATCGTTTAATTCACGTTATTGATCTGACATTACCGAGCCCTCGTCAACAAGAGAACACATGCAAAGTTAGGCCTCGGAGGTAGTGGAGGATTCGGCCACCCACACAATCGCTCCTTCAATTTGCTGGATGATGACTGCAGTTTCGGCAGGGATGGGCGCAGCCGCGTAGGTACGAGCGGACCAAATTTCGTTGCCGATACGCACTAATCCACTACTGGAAGTCACCTCTTCTGTGACCTCACCCACACGCCCGACATACCGATTCACACTCCAGGGGGAGGGGCCCGTTTCATTCGCCCTGCGTTTGGTATCGAAACTACGTAACCATATGAGAGACGCCAGTGATATGACTGCGAAAATAATGAACTGGATGTACAGGGGAGCATCTAAGAGATCAGCAATGATCGCGGTCAACGCTCCAACCGCAATTAACAGGAACGTCAATTCACCCGTCATGACCTGAACACTGATTAGCAACAGCATCATAATGAGCCAGAATGACCAGAAATTATCTAGGATCCACTCAACCATGATGGCCTCCCATAAGTGCGTTCATGATTTCAGGATACTTGGTTTCGACTTGTGCTGTCGCCAAAAGCCAACCCGAGTACCACCCAATTATCACGCTGACCTCGCTAAAGCCACAAAATCTCTAGGGGAGCGGCATGGCTTTCGCTTAGCTGTGTTTTTGGTAGCCAACGCGTAGACTATTTATCATGGCCACTATATATACAGCTGAGCTGACTCCGTCCAAAAAAGAATTTGTAACTGCTTGGTTAGATAAACAATTCTGGGGCGGCTCCGGTGAACCCGAACTGATCGGCACCTACCGATTTGACGACACCAGCGGGGAAGTCGGCTTTGAAGGCTTTGTCGTAAAGCGGGATGACAGGATATTGCACCTGCCCATCACATACCGTGCAGCACCCTTGGACGGTGCCGATGACTACCTCATTACAAGAATGCAACACTCTGTGCTTGGAGAACGCTGGGCTTATGATGCCATGGCAGACCCCGTGGGAATCCATATGCTCAACCAAGCGCTTGCCGGCGAAATTCAGCAGGCTGAATACCATTTTTACAACGAAGACGGCCAGTATCTAGGATCAGAGGATTCCGATATCAGCATCTACATTCGTGGCGAATTACCTGATGAATGGGGCACAGTATCCGTCCACCACGTCTTAGATACTCTCGATGAAGACGGCGGCGAACTTCGTCGACTCGTGGGTCGGTGGGAAGATGCATCAGCGACACTATTTGAACTGACACCAACACCGAAACCGCAGACTGACAGCGTACCGGTTATCACCGAATAAGCTGCACAAACACAACAACCCCACAAACGCCGATAATCTACATTATGTAAAGTTGAAGGCTTTTTGGTCCGGGCAGAGCCTTAGACAGCATTGCATGCCGCTCCCCTCGAGTACCCTTACTCGACATTGGTTCAGTGCCGCGCACTGCCGAACATCCAGTGATCATCATCCCGATCACATGCAACAACTGTCGATAGCATGTCTGAGTTCGAACCATCCTGCAATCGTTAGACGCCAAGGAGTTCGGCGTCATCGAATGGCGGGTGGATCATGTACGGAAATATTCCAAGACTCTGGCAGCAGGGATTCTATTGCGCACAACGCACCTCGGGCCAAAACGATTGCTGGTGACTCTTCGCACTAGCAACGAAGGCAGCGAAATCTTATCAATAATTTCGGCTTTATCTGCATACTTAGACGGTCATCTCAGCACATCTGGAAGCTATGATTCACTCTGGGACAAATATCGCCAAAGTCGCGGATATGCACAACTCCCCCGAAGATGTTTTGACGTCTATAAGCACCAGCCGAGCTTTGGCACGGAAACAATCTCGGCCCAGTATGGCGATGGTCAACTGCACGATGGCCAGTCGCCGCCCCGGAGAGATTTTCGCTTCACCCGCGAGTTTCGCCACTATTGGACGGGTATTCGCTCCCGGACAACGACCGATTGAACCGATCGCCCAAGCTCACGCATGGATGAGTTAGTCGCCCAGCAGCTGGTCAAGTTGTACCGCCAGCCAGTAGGCTACTTTCCTGGATTCATACCAATATCCGGCCTGTAAGCGTGCAGAGACCGCTTGTTGTGAGACCCCAAGATTCTTTGCTGCTTGTGTTTGCGAGTTTCCCGCATTAATCATCAGGCCCGCTTCTTGGCCTTCGTCCGAACGACGTCGCTCGATCGAGCATAGCAATTGGAGCGTGGATTCAATCGAGCCGATTTCTGGCGCAGTTTTTGAATCGACCAGCTTCTTGCCTTGTGCGGCTACTACCCTTACTCCCCCAGGTGCTCGCAGGGCTTGAGGAGCATTCTTGACCGCCTGACACAAAATGTCGTGCAGGGCATCAGCACCGTCAATTCCAAACGACTCTCCTGCGATTTCTGGAATAATAGTCAGATGCACTCCCCACGTTCCTGAACGAGCCGCAGATAGTATGAACCCGACGGTCTCGTCAGCAGACGCCAAATGTCCCTGCACCTGACGACGGCCCGTTGCTTTGAAATTCGGGCCTACTCCCCCATCGCCGTTAGGTCGCCAATTGAGTGATTCGACTAGCTGCCCAACAATTTCGGGCCCCTGTGAATCAGGAACAGTCTTGGCCAAGGTCAATGTCAAACAAAGCATAGTGACAACCCTATTTGCTTGTGCACCGGAAGCACCGCAAGCAGTCAGTGGTGTGCGTTACATGCAGTAGCTAAAAGGCGGCTGGGCCTGAACTAGACTACATGCATGACATCAGAACCACACAGAGCCACGAAGTCTACGGTGGTTGGTCTACTAGCCATCGACGCTGTACTCATCGTTATTTTTGCGATGATCGGGATCTCATCCCACGATGGAAACCTAGATCCAACCAGTATCGCGCGCGTAGCCATTCCATTTCTGATCCCGTATCTCATCCTCGCTGCAGGCATTAAACCCACACGACTCATTCACAATATCTTTCCCATGGGTGTGATTCTGTGGTTAAGCACGGTGATCCTCGGACCTATATTGCGCGCAGCATTGTTTAATGACACATCGGCATTGGCCTTCATTCTGGTCACCGCGGGCGTCTTAGCCTTGCTCCTTATCGGCCGACGCATCATTTCGACACTCGTCACTCGTCGAAAACAAACCACCTAAACTACTATTACGAGACCACAAGGAGGACCATGGTAACCGCTTTCGTCATGATCAAAACTGACACCAACCGCATTCCAGAGATCGCTCAGGAACTGGCGGACAAGGACGGTATCACCCAGGTATATTCGGTCACCGGAGCATGGGATCTGATCGCCATGGTGCGGGTGCGCGAATTTGAAGAGCTCGAAGATGTTATTTCAGATCGTCTTTCGAAGATCACCGGAGTTCAGGCCACAGAGACTCATCTGGCCTTCCGAGCCTACTCCCGAAGCGACCTCGAAGAAGGCTTCGCCCTAGGCTTCGAGTAATCATAAAAAAGTGCCATGGGTCCGGCTGCAAGGCGGGCCCATGGCACTTTCTTATAAACAAAAACTTTAAGGTAAGTACTAGGCACTGTCTGGGCGAGAAACCTTTACCCAGTTGTCGAGGACTTGCTGTGCGGCGCCGGAATCAATGGATACTTCGGCACGGGTCATATTCTTTCGCATGCGGTCGAACAGGTGGCCTGATGCATCCTTGTCGTAAGCGGTAAGTCCTGCGGCAGTGTTCAGTAGCACCGCATCACGAACGGGACCGTGCTTGCCTTCCAACATCTCGCGGACGATGCCGGCATTGTAGGCGCCGTCCTTACCCGCCAGCGCTTCGACTGACGCCAATTCGATACCGAAGTCCTGCGGGTGTAGTTCGTATTCTTCAACCTTGCCGTTACGAACTTCATACATCGCCGTCGGCCCTGAGGTTGTGATCTTGTCACGTCCGTCTGAGCCGCGGAAGACAAGGCCGCGCACTCCCCTATCTGCCAATACTCCAGCAAGCAACGGAGCCATTACTTGTGATGCACAGCCAAGTGCTTGTGCTTGGACCCTGGCAGGGTTCGAGAGCGGACCTAGGTAGTTGAATGCTGTGGGGACACCTAATTGTTTGCGAGCAGGTGCTACGTAGCGCATCGAGGGGTGGTATTCCTGAGCAAACAGGAACGTGATGCCAGCTTCCTCTAATGACTGCTTGGCTCGCGATTGCGTGAGATTGAGATCCACTCCGAGGGCTTCGATCACATCGGCGGCGCCTGCGGTGGATGATGAGCCTCGGTTACCGTGTTTCACGATTTTCGCGCCGGCACCAACGGCTACCAACGAGGACATCGTAGAGAGGTTGACCGTTCCTAAGCGGTCGCCACCGGTACCGACAATATCAAGGACGTCAGAAGGCAGGTCAACCGCAACAGCTTCGTCGAGCATCGCATTGGCTAAACCAAGCAGCTCCTCGACAGTTTCCCCCTTCGTGGAGAGCGCCATGAGGAAACCGCCGATTTGGGCGTCAGTGGCTATCCCTGACATCATTTCTTCCATCGCCCATGCAGCCTGTTCCTGCGTCAAATGCTGTTGCTTCGATACTGCAGACAATACTGTGGGCCAATTCATTAAATGCTTCCTCAGAACGAGACAATTCGACTTACTTGAGTCATCCTATTACCCAATTCGATTTCTCTTGCGATCTTGACTTTCCAAGGCCTCAATTGCCCGCGGAAATGGACACCGAAAAGTGGCATTTGCGCTTAACAATTCAGCAATTTCCACGAGCTGTAGAAGTCGCGACAAGCTGAGGTTACGGAGAATGAAATCTGCGTATTACCTGGGAATTATGCGGTCCATCGACCCGGAAGGTTAGGCCTCTCACAACAAAAAGACACGCAGTCGGCAAGTCTCATTGTGAATCTTGAATAATTTCGGGCCATAATGAAAGGGTGACAACATCAACTCAGACTCTCTCGCATAATCCCACCGGCTTCCCAAGTCGGCCAAACCTGGCTGCCGTTGGCACCATGGTATGGCTGTCGTCCGAAGTTATGTTTTTCGGTGGCCTATTCGCTATGTACTTCACGCTGCGGTCAACCTCCCCCACTTTGTGGGAGGAGAACACCGCACTGTTGGATCCGGTCTTGGCGACCATTAACACCGTCATCCTGGTGATCAGTTCGTTCACCGCTCAGTGGGGTGTTAAGGCAGCTGTCCAACTACGACCACGCCGCACCAGCAATAAACTCAAAGATTGGGGTGTAGTGGAATGGTTCATCGTTTCCTTCATCCTCGGTTCTATCTTCTTGTCAGTGCAGTCGTATGAGTACGCGGTCCTTGTTTCCCACGGTGTAACCGTTGCATCGCATGCTTACGGTTCTGCCTTCTACCTCACCACCGGGTTCCACGCATTGCACGTGCTCGGTGGTCTGATCGCGTTCTTGTTCGTAATTGGTCGCGCCTACCTAGCTAAGCGCTTTGGAAACCATGAATCCACGATTGCCATTGTCGTTTCGTACTACTGGCACTTCGTCGACGTAGTATGGGTCGCCCTCTGGTTCATCATCTACGTCATTCAGTGATCTGTTCGGTCCGCCGGCTCGACATCAATCGCACCCGAGGTAACCGGACTGGACTTGTCACACCTCATCCGGTTATACAAAACGTTAGGAATCCATAAAAGTGAAGGCACTCTCACAGAACCGCCGCCACCCCATGGTCGGAGTGGCCCTGCTGTTGCTGGGTCTGCTACTGACCGGAGGCCTGTACTCGTTGGCCTCCAACATCAACTCTGCATCGGCCTACTCGCAGGCTGAGTACACCAGCGCAGACAACATCGCAGATGGCGAAGCACTATTTAACGCCAACTGCGCATCCTGTCACGGCATTGGTGCAACTGGTGGACCTGCTGGTCCATCACTCATTGGCGTAGGCGCTGCATCGGTTGACTTCCAGGTCGGCACCGGCCGCATGCCACTGCAGATGAGCGGACCACAAGGGGCACAGAAGCCAGTTCAGTTCGGCGAAGAACAGACCATGCAGCTGGCTGCATACGTCCACTCCCTCGGCACCGGCCCAACCATTCCTGAAGAGGAATACCTAGATGCTGACCACGCTGACGTAAACCTCGCTCGTGGTGGCGACCTGTTCCGCGTCAACTGCGCCATGTGCCACTCTGCATCGGCAGGCGGCGGTGCTCTGACCCGTGGTAAATATGCACCATCGCTGCACGGCGTCTCTGAGCAGCACATCTACGAAGCTATGGTCACTGGTCCACAGAACATGCCGGTATTCTCTGACACCAACCTCACTCCTGAGGATAAGCGCGATGTCATTGCATACCTGAAAGAGTTCGAATCCCAGGGTCACCCAGGTGGTGCTTCCCTCGGTTCGCTTGGACCAGTAGCTGAAGGCCTGTTCGTTTGGACTGCCGGCCTGGCACTGATCATCGGTTTCATGGTGTGGATAACCTCACGCGCAAACTAGAATTTATCGAAATATCGTCGATTAAATACATCACCAACATCACTCGAGTAAAGGAATCAGATCTATGGGCGAGCAACGCCACGGAGATCCCGGTACACCGGGCACCGTAGAGCGCGCTAGTGATGATTCGGGTAAATACGCTATCGAAAACCCCGGATTGCCACCTCACCGGCCACGTACTACGGATGAAGATCCTCGCGTAGCCAAACGCGCAGAACGCCAGGTTTCTTTCATGTTCATCCTGTCCATCGTCGGTACCATCATTTTCTTCGTGGGGTACTTTGGCGTCGGACAGCTGCCGCTTGACGAAACCAATATGGACCTCATCCGCTTGCAGAACTGGCTGCTCGGTTTGGGTACCGCTTTTGCAATGCTTGGCATTGGTATGGGTATCGTCCAGTGGGGTCGCGCTCTCATGCCCGACCACGAATGGGTCGAAGAACGCGGAGAAGTTGTTACCGAAGAAGACCGCTCCGACGCTGCCAACATGCTCAATGACATCATTGATGAATCCCAGATCAAGCGTCGTCCACTGTTGCGCAACACTCTCATCGGTGCGCTTGCTATTGCACCACTGCCAGCAATCGCGTTCCTTCGCGACTTGGACAACACCGGTAACCAATCCGATGATCCAGCACAGAACTTTGGTGTAGAGCGCATGCGCCACACGATGTGGGATACCGGTACACGACTTGTTCGTGACGTGACCGGCACCCCAATCAAGGCTCAGGACGTAACCATCGGTTCGGCCCTGCACGTTGTACCAGACGGTCTGTTGGACCTAGAGCACGATAAGCTCAACCAGAAGGCAAAAGCCGTCGTACTGCTTATGCGCCTGAATCCAGAAGACATGCAGATCAGTGATGGCCGCGAAGACTGGCACGTCGACGGTATCGTCGCCTACTCCAAGATTTGCACCCACGTTGGCTGCCCAATTGCGCTCTATGAACAACACACGCACCACCTGCTGTGCCCATGCCACCAGTCGACCTACGACCTGACCCAGGAATGCAAGGTTGTCTTCGGTCCGGCATCGCACCCACTGCCACAGCTGCCAATTACTGTTGACAGCGAAGGCTACCTGGTTGCCCAAAGTGACTTCTTGGAGCCAGTCGGTCCAGCCTACTGGGAACGTGACCCACGACCAGCTGAGGAGCGTGGTGCATAATGTCCGTCATGCGTGACTACAAAGCATCGACCACCACAGGAAAGATTGCGAACTACGTCGACACCCGTGTCGGCGCGTCGCATATCGTTAAAGAGTTTGGACGTAAACTCTTCCCGGACCACTGGAGCTTCATGCTCGGTGAAGTGGCAATGTATTCCTTTGCCATCGTGGTCCTCTCAGGTACCTTCCTGACCTTCTTCTTTGACCCGTCCATGGCCCACGTTGTGTACGAAGGTGCCTACAAACCGCTCTACGGCGTAGAAATGTCGGCAGCCTACGCGTCGACCCTGGACATCTCTTTTGAGGTGCGCGGCGGTCTGTTCATGCGTCAGGTTCACCACTGGGGTGCGCTGATCTTCGTGGCTTCCCTATCGGTCCACATGCTCCGTGTATTCTTCACCGGTGCATTCCGACGTCCACGTGAACTCAACTGGGTTATTGGTGTCGTTCTGTGGATCCTCGCTATCGCTGCTGGGTTCACCGGCTACTCGCTGCCAGATGATGTTCTGTCCGGTAACGGTCTCCGTATTATTGACGGAATGATGAAGGCGATTCCAGTTGTTGGAACTTACATCTCGTTCTTCTTCTTCGGCGGAGAATTCCCAGGGGATCAGATCATTCCACGTCTGTATTCTCTGCACATCATGGTCGTGCCAGCGTTCATTATTTTGTTCATCGCGCTGCACTTGTTCCTGGTTGTCGTACACAAACACACCCAGTACCCCGGACCTGGCCGTCGCGAGGATAACGTGGTCGGTTACCCAATCGGCCCAGTGTTCGCTACTAAAGCCGGTGGATTCTTCTTCATTGTGTTCGGTATCATTGCGCTGATCTCAGGGTTCTTCCAGATCAACGCGGTGTGGAACTACGGGCCTTATGACCCATCACCGGTGTCTGCTGGTACCCAGCCTGACTGGTATGTAGGTTTTGGTGACGGTATCCTCCGTCTGATGCCTGGTATGTTGGGTGACTTCTCCTTCCTCTGGCATATTCCAATGCCTTGGGGCTGGAATGCGCTTCCAATGGGTGTCCTGGTCCCAATGATCCCGATGGGTATCCTGGTCGTTGGTATGTTTGCCTGGCCATGGATCGAACGTGGTATCACTGGTGACAACCGTGAACACCACATTCTGGACCGTCCACGAAACGCACCAGGCCGCACCGCCGTCGGCGTGGCAGCCGTCATCTTCTACTGTGTCATGTGGGCCGCTGCGTCCTCTGACTTGATGGCCACGCACTTTATGATGTCGCTGAATGACGTCGCCTACATCCTGCGCTTCCTGTTGATCTTTGGACCGATTATTGGCTTCATCGTCACCAAGCGCATCTGCCTGGCACTGCAGCGTAAAGATCGCGAGATCGCACTGCACGGTCGTGAAACCGGTGTCATCGAGTTCACCCCTGAGGGTGCAATCCTTGAGCGTCACGAGCTCGTAGACGAATACCGTCTGTACGAACTTGTTTCCTACGAATCCCCAGAACCTGTTCCTGCCCAACCTAATAAGAAAGGCAAGATCACACTTCTGGAGAAACTTCGTGCACGCTGGGCACGTCACTTCTTCGAAGATCGTGTTGAGCCTGTCACAGCTCAGGAACTCGCAGAAGCACACGCAGAGCACGACACAGACCGTCGTAAGCTGCAAAGCTCTGTGGAGACCGCAGTCCGCGAGCTTGAAGGTAAACGTGATCGTTCCTAAGCGCTAGCGTATCGACGATAGATCCGCCCGGTTGAAGAATTTCTTCATCCGGGCGGCTTCGTTTAATTACCTATCCAGGAGTCCCACCGCAGCTACAGCTTCAGCACAGGAGTAGGCCTTCGAAAAGACGATCATTATGGCCCCGGTAGAGGAAACAGGACTTGTGTCTCTGAATCAAAAAGTGTCATAAGTCCAAGGACAACCAATACCGTGAGCACCAGTGCAGGCAGAATATATACTCGCCAGTTTGTAGCAGGATTTGATGTGTCCGATTCCCGGTCGGAAGACTGGTTTACCACGCTCGTTGGGTCCGTATTGCCCGAACGCGTTGACCAGCCTTCAGTATTTTCGGGCTGACGACCCTGCCCGAAAACATCTGTTACTTTGCCAAACATTGGTTTTTCACTGTGATGTGCTATCAGTCGATCCCATCGCTGTGAATAATAGTTCCAGGCAGATGATTCATCCTCTGCTTATGGTGGCTGCTGAGTGCGTTCACTTTCTGTCCCATGGAGATCTTCGGCAGTCCCGGAATTTCTACTGCCACTCCCCTGCGGGCTCTCAGGATTTTGCGCCAGAATTTCAGGTATATTGTCTTCGGACACTGACTGAGCTCCAACATTCGATGTTGAATATACGGCCTGTTGAGAGCCATGCGTTGGGGTCAGAGGAATCTGTCAACGACGGGTGAATATTGACCCCTTTTCGACGTTTGAAAATTGACCCCCTTGTGGTGGTTAGTCTTGGTTGGTGGTCGTTGATTCGATGAGTTCTCGTCTGGTGCGGGTTCGGTAGGAATCCC
>NZ_LXEY01000020.1 GCF_001657475.1 Enteractinococcus helveticum | reverse complement strand
GCCATGTCGAGGTCTTTCTTCAGATGTGTTGTTTCGTCACTTCCATCTTCGGAAGACCTCGACTCTTTTTATGCCTTCAACACGCCCTGATCTAAAACATCATCTACACCCAAAATTCCGAAGAGCCGGTTTAGTCACCGGTGTTGCAGCCGCGTTCGGCGGCAGATTATCCTTTCAGGCCGGCATTGATCTAAGCACCCGCAGTCTGGCGGCGCTGCTATTCACCTTCCTGATCGTCGGCACGGTATTTGCGATGCTCACCGACGCCGACCCCACCTGGTGGCAACGCAACTTCTCCCAGCTGGGCATCGGCGTCAGCGCCTGGGCGTTCAACGGCACTATTATGGTCGCCGGTTTACTGGTGGCCACCATCGGTTCGTATATCGGCCGGGATCTGCACCGCTTACTCGACGACTCAGCTGTCCCACGCATTACCATCGTCGTGAGTATCTGGTTACTGGCCGGACTGGCACTGGCTGGGGTTGGTTGGTTCCCACTAGATGAGCGCCCGGCTGCCCATGCAATCGCAGCCTTCGCGGCGCTGGGCCTGTTAGTTTTTGCTGCCGGCTACACCCAGTACGTTCTGCCGGGACGCCCCCTCGTCTTGCACATCGTCACCGGTATCTTGGTGGTCCTGACTGCCGGAAGTATTGTGTTGACGTTTATCATCCCGATCATCTCAGTGACCGCATTGGAAAGTATCGTGGTGGGGCTGTCACTGTTGTGGATGACGACGTTCGTCCGGGTGCTCAGCATCCTGACGCCGAATCGTTCGGTCACCTCTCAGCGACGTCGCCTGCTGACCGCGGCTTAAATCTTCGCTACTTCAGTTCGCGCTTCAGCAGCTTGCCCGACTGGTTACGAGGCAGTTGGGCCACGAATTCAATATGACCCGGAACTTTATGGCGTGCAAGGTACTGTCGAGAAAATTCTCGAATCTCTTCAGCAGAGGTGCCCTGGTGGTCTTCTTTTAGCACGATGACTGCGGTGACCTGTTCAATCCATTTTTCGTGAGGACGCCCCACGACGGCGACTTCGGCAACCGCCTCGTGACGATACAGGGCATCTTCGACCTCTCGCGAGGCAACCAGTACGCCCCCAGAATTGATCACATCTTTGATCCGGTCGACGACTTCAATATATCCGTCGTCATCCATCACGACCAGGTCGCCGGAACGGAACCATCCGTCGAGGAACGCTTCTTCGGTCTGCTCTGGCTTGTTCCAGTACCCGGAAAATAATTGTGGTGAACGATACTGGACCTCCCCCGGTGTTCCTGGCGGCACCGTTTGCCCGGTATCCGGATCGGCGACGCGCAGCTCCACGGTGGGTATTGGTCGGCCTGCTGACGCGGGGCGCTGTTCGTGTTCCTCGGGTCGTAAGACCGTGCACAGCGGAGACATTTCGCTTTGACCAAAGCAGTTATAAAATTCGATGTCTGGGTATTGCTCCCGTAGGCGCTGTAGCACGGTCACCGGCATGATAGAGGCACCATATTGGGCTTTCGTCAACGAGGATAGATCCCGGGTCGCTAAATCTGGGTGCTGCGATAACGGCACCCAAACGGTGGGCGCCAGAAACAGCGACCCAATGCGTTCTTCTTCGATTCGGCGCAGAATTTCTGCAATATCTGGAACCCTGAGCAGGCGGATCGTGGCACCAAGAAATAAGTATGGCGTGATGAAAACGTGGAGCGCAGCCGAATGGTATAGCGGCATGGCAATCAACGGATTATCGCTACGAGTCATATCCAGGGCAGGGATCGTACCGTTATAGTGGGCCAGCAGCGCCCGGTGGGTTAACATCGCACCTTTGGGCGCCGAGGTAGTCCCCGAGGTGTACAGCAGCTGCGCTAGATCGGTTTCATCAGCCGTGTCCAGATCGTCTACAGCAAGCGCCGCAGTCGAATCCAGTTCGTTGTCTCCTACGGCCTGGATGTGGTCCAGAATCGTAGACATGGCAACTACGTGATCCAGGGGGCTGGATTCCGCGATGCCGTTGACGGCGTCTAGGTATTCGTCGTCGGCAATGATGACCGAGGCTTCACTGTCAGATACCAGATAGTGCAGTTCGGGTCCGGTCAAGGCAAAGTTGATCGGGACATGGACCAATCCGGCGCGGGATGCCGCAAAAAATAAGATCAGAAAAGTATCTGAATTCTTCCCCATCACGGCGACTCGGTCCCCTCGGTGCAGCCCCAAGTCACGTAGCTGCAGCGCGGCAATCGTGACGGCCTGGTCCAACTGAGAGTACGTCCACGAGCGATCCTGGTACTTGAGCGCTATATGTTCGCGTTGAGTGGCAGCGACCCGAGCAAGCTGCAACGACACTGAATTGCGTTGGCTTACTCGGATCTGTTCCTCGATTGAAGGGTTGGTTGGACTGTTGGTATTCACCGATAACCTCCGTGCCGCGAGACAGACGAGAACATAAAATGACTAGCTATCGAGCCGTTCGATAATGGTGACATTGGCCTGTCCGCCGCCTTCACACATGGTCTGCAGACCAAATCGTCCGCCGTTGTCCTCCAGTGTGTGCAGCAAGGTGGTCATCAGACGTGCTCCGGTGGCACCGATGGGGTGTCCCAGTGCGATGGCCCCACCGTGGATGTTGACCTTAGACATATCCGGGCGTAGTTCTTTTTCCCACGACAACACCACGGACGCAAACGCTTCATTGATTTCAATGGCATCAAAATCATCGATGTCCATACTGGTGCGTTCTAATGCGTGTCGAGTAGCACGGATGGGAGCCGACAGCATCATGACCGGGTCGTCGGCCCGCGCTGAAATATGGTGGATTCGAGCACGCGGTACCAGGCCGAATTCATTGACCGCGTGTTCAGAGGCGATCGCTAGCATTGCGGCGCCATCGCTGATCTGGGAGGCGGTAGCAGCGGTGTGGATGCCATGAGGTTGCAGTGTTTGGAGCTCACGCATCTTGGCACGATTTGGAGTCCGGGGTCCTTCATCATCGCGTAAGCCACCAAGAGGCATGATTTCTTCCGAAAAGAACCCAGATTCCTGGGCGGCAATGGCTCTGCGGTGCGATTCGGCTGCAAAGGCTTCGGCCTGCTCCCGGGTGATGCCCCAACGGCTGGCCATCATTTCGGCACCAACAAATTGTGAAATCTGTTGATCTCCGTAGCGATCGGCCCATGCTTTCGATCCCGCGAAGGCATTCGGGTAACCCTGGTCTTTCATGATGGTGTTGGCTGCGCCGATCGGGATGGTCGACATGTTCTGCACCCCGCCAGCAATGATCAAATCTGAGGTGCCGGACATGACGGCTTGGGCCGCATAATGTACAGCTTGCTGCCCAGAGCCACATTGCCGATCGATGGTCGTGCCAGGCACGGCTTCGGAGCCACCGGCTGCTAACCAGGCGGTCCGAGCGATGTCAAAAGACTGCGGTCCAATTTGGTCGATGCACCCCAGAATGATTTCATCGTATTCCATGGTATCCACGCCAACTCGGTCGAAAACCGCCGATAACGGGACTGCAGCCATGTCTGCAGGGTGGATCTCTGCCAGAGCGCCATTGCGACGCCCGACTGGTGTGCGAAGTGCATCAACAATATATGCTTCTGACATCGGATTCCTTCCGGGGACGATTCTTCAAATTGTGCGGTGGTGCGTGGTTAGCGTGGGCCCATCCGAAGCGCTCCATCCATGCGAACCGTGTGACCGTTGATGTAATCATGGCCAATGAGATCTAGGACTAGCTGAGCGTATTCTTCTGGGCGAGCCAAGCGTGCCGGGAAGGGCACTGAGGCTTCAAGACTTTCACGAAATTCTGGAGTGATGCCTGCCATCATCGGAGTTTCTACAATGCCCGGTGCCACCGTATTGACACGGATACCATAGGATGCCAGATCGCGTGCTGCCGAAATAGTAAGCGAGTGAACACCACCTTTGGAAGCTGCATAAGCTGCCTGACCGATTTGTCCTTCAAATGCTGCCACGGAGGCGGTATTGATGACAATACCGCGTTGACCGTCGTCATCGAGGGGTTCTTGTTGGGCGATCAGTTCTGCCCCGAGGGTCATCACGTTAAACGTGCCCAGGAGATTCACGTTGATCACTTGAGCAAATTGGTTCAAATCATGGGGACCTCTGCGCGACAAAATCCGTCCTGGAGTTCCGATACCAGCACAGTTGATGACAACGCGCAAAGGCTCCCGACCGGCTTTGACGGTTGCGATCCCTGCACGAATCGATTCGTGATCGGTGACATCAACTTCCAAATACTCGATGTTGTCACTCGATGACGCTTTTTCAATACTTGCGGCAAGATCGAATGCGTAGACTTTCATGCCTCGTTGAGCCAGAGCCTGTGCAGTGGCTGCTCCCAGTCCCGATGCTCCACCGGTAATAATTGCCGCTTGTCCTTGAATTTCCACGCAGTAATCCTCTCTACACAAACGCTGACACGCCGGTGACTGCACGAGCCACAATCAGCGAGTTGATCTCGTAGGTTCCCTCATAAGTATGAATGACTTCGGCATCATTGAAAATCTTTGCGGCTTCGTATGTGGAGACTATTCCGTTGCCACCCAAAATATTTCGAGCCCGTGCTGCAGTCTCCCGCAGCAATCGCGACCCGGTGGATTTCGCCATGGCGGCATGCACCATCTGTACCCGGTTTTCCTGTTGCAGTCGGGCCACGTGGTACATCAAGCCAAATGTTGCCATCGCGTTAGAAATCATTTCGGCTAATTCCTGCTGGATGAGTTGGAATTTTGCAAGCGGTTGACCAAATTGCTGGCGGCTCAGCGCATAGTCCCGAGCGACATCAAAGGCGTGGAGTTGTGCTCCATAGGCTTGCCAGCCGACCCAGACCCGAGAATTACGAAGCAATTGATTGGCCGCACTGAACTCGATGGCACCGGGCAGCAGATCAGCCTGTTGGATTTCCACCTTGTCGAAAGTTATGTCTGCATTTTGCATGACCCGCAGTCCGGTCTTGTGGTGAATTTTCTTGGCCGTAATGCCCGGACGATCCATTGGAACTAAGAATCCTTTGATCCGCCCATCGGCTGTATCTTTGGCCCAGACAAGTGCAAAATCAGCAAATGTTCCGGCACCAATCCAACGCTTCGTACCATCAAGCCGCCAGCCAGCAGCAGTCTTTGTTGCAGTGGTACTGATGCCACCGGCGATATCGGAGCCGTGGTCAGGCTCAGTCATAGCAAAACAACCGATCGCTTCGAATCTACGCAGTTTGTCCAACCATTGTGCCCGGTGAGTATCGGAACCCAACTGGGCGATCATGCCAATAATGAGTTCATTATGGATACCCGCCAGAGTTGACAACGACACGTCCGCGCGCGCCACTTCCGCATAAGCCAAGCCGCGAAACAACCAGGAACGCTCCGCTACTGCTATCTCCCCTAATCCAAGGTCAGCAAGTTCTGGCAACATCTCGAACGGGAACGCTTCACGATTCCAGTAGTCGATAATTTGATCTCGTACTTGGTCTTGCATGTGTCGACGAATGGCCTGCAACGCCTCTTGCTCTTCGGGTTTAAGTAGTGACATTCCGTCGAAAACATCGGCATCGGGAAATGGTGGTTCGTCGGCACTGAATGCAGAGTTACGATCCGTCGGGGCGGTCATGTGGCTCCTCTGGGTACAGATAACGTGTTCGGTGATATAGGTCTCACCCGCCATCACTGCACAATTGTACAGTTCACCTCGCTTCGCCGAAAGGTACCCACCCCACAGGCCTGCTCAGTGCACCCAAACCACCTCACGCAGTCTGCAATGTATTGTGGATCACACCACGATCTCGTCGAAAACACCGCACGTTGTTCTACCTGGCGATAAGGAGACCCATGTCTGTCACCGATCAATTTCGACAAGCCCGAGACGTCCTACTAGCGCATCGCACCGATATCGAAGCAGCTCGTAAACGATTCGATTGGCCTCGCTTTGAACACTTCAACTTCGCGCTCGACTGGTTTGATCAGCTAGCTGCTACCCCAGAACGTGCACATCAGGATGCTCTGGTGATTCTTGAAGAGGATGGTTCACGCTACTCGGCCACCTACGCGCAATTAGCGACCCGGTCGTCCCAAGTTGCCAACTGGTTGGGTGATATCGGAGTCAAACGCGGCGACGGCATCATTGTGATGCTAGATAATCAGCACGAATTGTGGGAAACCATGCTCGCTGGTTTCAAGCTCGGAGCCGTCCTGTTGCCCACCACCGTGATGCTTACTCCAGAGCAATTGACAGAACGGCTTGAGCGCTCCGAAGCTCGGTGGGTGATTACCAACCCCGCTAACACCGAGAAATTTGATGCAGTTCCCGGCGACTTTGGGGTCATCACCACGCAAACGGACCAAGCACCAGACGACAGCGCGCATCCGCAGTATTGCTATACCGATTCCTATCAAACCAGCAACACATTCCAGCCGAGCGAGCCCACCCCGGCAGATGATACAGCGTTGATCTATTTCACGTCTGGTACGACGTCCCGGTCAAAGATGGTAGCCCATACGCATGTCTCTTATCCCGTGGGGCACCTTTCAACCGTGTATTGGATTGGACTGGAACCAGGAGATAAACACCTCAATGTGGCATCCCCGGGATGGGCAAAGCACGCCTGGTCAAACTTCTTTGCTCCGTTGATCGGTGAAGCCACAATCTTCATCTATAACTACACCCGTTTCGATGCACAGCAACTCTTATCGGTTATGGACCGCGAGCGCGTAACGTCCATCTGTGCTCCTCCGACAGTGTGGCGGATGCTGATTCAGGAAGATCTCACCACGATGACAAACCCGCCATCGAAAGTACTTGCTGCCGGTGAGCCGCTCAATCCGATCGTTATCGAAGCCGTCAAGGCGGCTTGGCAAACAGATATCCGGGATGGTTTTGGCCAAACCGAAACGACCCTACAGATCGCCAACACACCGGGCCAGAACGTCAAGCCAGGATCGCTAGGGCGTGTGCTTCCTGGCTACGAAGTCGTGCTCTTGGATCCAGCCACCGACCAGGTCATCATTGGTCCAGGGGAAGGCGAAGTCTGTCTGGAAATCGAGCCGCGACCCGTAGGGCTTATGAAGGAATATCACAAGGATCCAGAGAAAAACACCGCGGCATTTCATAGCGGTTTCTATCACACCGGTGATATCATGCATCGCGATGCCGATGGTGTCTACACCTATGTCGGACGCGCGGATGATGTTTTCAAAGCCTCCGACTATAAGCTGTCACCATTTGAGCTGGAATCAGCCATCATTGAGCACCCCGCGGTTTCAGAAGCTGCGGTCGTGCCATCTCCAGATCCGATCCGATTATCAGTACCGAAAGCCTATGTCGTGCTTGCAGCAGGCTTTGAGCCCACTGCCCAGACCGCCAAAGACATTCTGGCCTTTACTGATCGCAAGCTACCGCCATATGCCAAAATACGCCGTTTAGAATTTGCTGAATTGCCGAAAACAATTTCGGGTAAAATTCGTCGGGTCGAATTACGGAAGAAAGAAGCTGAATTCCACGGTGCAGATGGTGAACGGACCAATAAATCACGCTCGGCGCGCACCACCACCGGCGGATACGATCACGAATACTCCGTGTCAGATTTCACGTAAACAGATTGAAAGCTGATGGCCCACCGGCTGGTTCTGGTGGGCCATCATTACGCCTGGAAATATAGAACGGGGTCAGCGGTCTTTGAACTCGGCTTTGCGTTTGTTACTGAAGGCCTCCATGCCCTCTTTCTGATCTTCCAAGGCAAACAGCGCATGGAATGCACGCCGTTCAACGAGCAATCCTTGTGACAGAGAAGTTTCAAAAGCAGTATTCACTGCTTCTTTGGCTGCCATAACCACGGGGCGCGATTTCGAGGCGATGGTCTGGGCGATTTCCATAGCGGTATCGAAGACGTTGTTGTCGTCAACCAGACGAGCCACCAGACCTGCCCGTTCAGCTTCTTCGCCATCCATCATGCGACCGGTCAGCACCATGTCCATGGCTTTGGATTTTCCAATGGCACGCGTCAGGCGCTGAGAGCCTCCCATGCCTGGAATAACACCGAGGTTGATTTCTGGTTGCCCAAATTTGGTGCCGGGTCCGGCAATGATCATGTCTGTCATCATGGCCAGTTCGCATCCGCCACCCAGGGCATATCCATTAACCGCAGCGATCATGGGCAGACGGATCTCGGTGAATCGGCTCCAACCGGAGAACCAGTCCGACTGATGCATCTCGATGTAGGATTTATCTGCCATCTCTTTGATATCAGCACCGGCGGCGAAGGCTTTCTCGTTCCCGGTTATCACGATGGCCATAATGTTGGGGTCGTTTTGAAAGGCTTCTGCTGCTTCCACCACCGCGTGTAGGATCGCAAGATTGAGTGCGTTGAGCGCTTCTGGACGGTTGACGCGGATGACCCCTACACGGCCTACAATTTCGGTGAGGATAACGTGTTCGGACAAAATTAGCCTTTCTTTTGTTTGGTCTTAATGATGGCAGAGAAATCTTTGCCAGAGTTGTCCCCGGTATTGAACTCCGTGTACGCCTCGTAGGCGGCCATGCCGAAGCTTGCCGGTGTTCCAGTAGATTCAATAGCAGCTTTTGCCAGGCCAAGATCTTTGGTCATCAACGCCGTAGCAAAGCCCGGCCGAAAGTCCCTCGAGGCGGGGGCCTCAGGTACCGGTCCGGGGACCGGACAATTGGTGGTAATGGACCACGATTGTGCCGCTGAACTCGACATCACCTCATACAGGACCTGCGGGTCTAGCCCCAGGTTCTCACCGAGACTAAACGCTTCTGCTGCAGCGATTGTATTGATGGCCAAGGCCATGTTGTTCACGAGCTTGACCGCTTGGCCAGAGCCGGTATCGCCCGCGTGGACGATATTGCGACCCATGACGTCAAATAGTGGTTTGGCTTGTGTGAAGTTCTCCGGGTTTCCGCCCACCATGATCGTCAGGGTGCCCTGAGCTGCACCGACCGTGCCACCGGACACCGGGGCATCGAGCGCACGATGTCCGGCTTGTGTCACCAGACGTGCTGCCTCAACGGCGTGATCAACGGAAATCGTTGATGAGTCAATAAACAACGTGTCTTGCGGGGCCGATTCGAGCAGTCCGTCTTGATATGCCGCTAAGACGTGCTCTCCTGCCGGAAACATAGTGATCACGATTTGAGCTTCGCGAACTGCCTCAGCGCCTGAAGCAGCAGTAGCCAGTCCATCGCGTGCTGCTGCATCCACGGCCTCTTGTACTATGTCATAACAGGTCACGCTGTAGCCAGCGGCATGCAGGTTCCGGGCCATGTGAGAGCCCATATTGCCAAGTCCTAGAAAGGCGATACGCATAATGAGTCCTTAGGTTTGGATAACCAGATCGTCAACACCGTCGACCGGTGCAAAAAACGCAGCGACCTGGTGATCATCGACATCTTCGAGTCTGGCGGGTGTCCATTGTGGATTGCGATCTTTATCAATGAGTTGGGCTCGGATGCCCTCTGCCAGTTCGGTGCCAGCAACCGCATTCATGGTGGTCCGGAGGTCTTGTACTAGCGTTTCAGCCAGGCTCAGGTTGCGGGCCCGTTTGATAGCTTCAAGCGTGACCTTCATGCCGAGTGGTGAGTGCCGCTGCATAGCTTTCAGCGCCTTTTCTGCAAGTTCGTTGCCTTGTTCTGAAACTTGCTGGACGCCTTGCAGAATTTCTTCCACGGTTTCGGCGCAGAATACGTCCTGGATCCAGTGCGCTTCCGTTTCCAGCACGGAAGTTTCTGCCGCTTCAAACTCGGCCAAGATCGCATCAATGTGGCCGGGCTCGCTGATCGTTGCTAAACGCTGCACGAGTTGTTCGATACGGTCATCTGGAACACGCAGGTCAGCAAAGCCTGCATAGATGGCATCAGCACCTGAAATGTGGGTACCCGTGAGGCCAAGATAGTTTCCGACCCCGTCCGGTGCGTTGGCAAGGTAGTAGGGTCCACCCACGTCGGGACTGAAGCCAATTCCTACTTCCGGCATGCCCAACCGCGTAGACTCAGTGACCACACGATGCGACGCGGACGCAGAGATGCCAACTCCCCCACCCAACACCAGACCGTTCATGATGGCGATATAGGGTTTCGGATAGACCGAGATGCGATGATCCAGTTGGTATTCATCTCGGAAGAATGGAGCAGCCGAGCCCAAGTCATTGTCGACGGCGTATTGGTGGAGTGTGACAACGTCGCCGCCAGAACAGAAGCCGCGATCCCCTGCCCCGCGAACCAGAACGGCGTGCACCGCGTCATCGTGTTCAAATGTCGTGAGCGCGTCGTCTAATAAACCGATCATGTTGTATGACAGCGCGTTGACCGCCTTGGGGCGGTTAAGCGTAATAACACCCAACCCGCCCTGAACGGATGTCAGAATTTCAGCTTGCGACATGGGTTCCTTTACTGGATTGGCATCGTGAAACTGACGTCTTCTTTCACGCCCGAAGGCCATCGTTGGGTCACGGTCTTGGTTTTGGTGACAAACCGGAATGCATCAGGGCCGTGCTGGTTGAGATCACCGAATCCAGAGGCTTTCCAACCGCCAAAGGTGTAGTAGGCAATCGGTACAGGGATCGGTACGTTGACGCCGACCATGCCAACATCGACACGGCGGGTAAACTCGCGAGCGGTGTCACCGTCTCGGGTAAAGATGGCGACCCCATTACCGTATTCATTCTCCGAGGGCAGCGCCACGGCGTCTTCGAAGCTGTCAGCACGAACTACCGTGAGCACCGGGCCAAAGATTTCTTGTAGATAGATCGACATGTCTTTGGTGGCTCGGTCGAAAATGGTCGCCCCCACGTAGAACCCATCCTCGTGGCCATCAACGGTCACCCCACGGCCGTCAAGGACCAGGTCTGCGCCTTCTTCCACGCCCGCTGCGATCGCAGTTTCGATCCGCTGCTTGGCTTCCGGGGTAATGATCGGTCCGAAATCCGAGGCTGGGTCCAGCGATGGGCCGACTTTGAGTTGGCGAGCCTTGTTGACCAGTTTTTCCACCAGAGCGTCAGCGGTTTCTTGACCCACCGGAACGGCCACGGAAATAGCCATGCAGCGCTCGCCGGCAGCACCAAAGGCTGCACCAATCAGGGCATCTGCAGCTTGTTCCAGGTCTGCGTCCGGCATGATGATCGCATGGTTTTTGGCACCACCGAAACATTGTGCCCGTTTGCCGTGTTGGGCAGCGGCTGTGTAAATCGCCTGAGCGATGGGTGTGGACCCAACAAAGCCCACGGCTTGAACATCAGGGTGTTCAATCAGTGCATCGACAGCGATCTTATCGCCGTTGAGCACCTGGAAGACGCCGTCGGGCATTCCGGCTTGTTTGAAGAGGTCGGCCAGCATCAAGGGCACGGAAGGGTCGCGTTCGGATGGTTTGAGAATGAACGCGTTGCCAGCTGCTAGTGAGGGGCCGGCCTGCCACAATGGGATCATGGCCGGAAAGTTGAATGGTGAGATTCCGACCGTGACGCCCAGAGGTTGACGCATCGAGTAGGTGTCAATGCCGGTTCCGGACTGGTCGGAGAATTCCCCTTTGAGCAGGTGTGGGGCAGCCATACAGAATTCGATGACCTCCAGACCACGCTGGACATCGCCTTTGGCATCTTCGAAGGTTTTGCCGTGTTCATTCGACAGGGTCGTTGCCAGTTCGTCCATATTTTCGTGCGCCAGATCGACGAAACGACCAAGAATCCGAGCGCGACGCTGAGCGTTGAGTTCTTCCCAGCCAACCTGTGCTGCCTTTGCAGTCGCGACAGCGTTCTTGACTTCCTCCACCGAGGCCAGCGGCACATGTGCAGCAACCTGACCGTTGGCCGGATGGTAGACATCCGCGAAGCGACCCGAAGTGCCCTCCACGGGTTGACCATTGATGAAGTGGGTGAGGGGTTGTGTCAGCGTTTGTGTCATTTTGTCCCTTCCGACATGACCAGAACCGTAGGGGTGCCCTACGGTTCAGTGAGGATCAGCGCTTCGCAGGCCGGATTCCATGCTGCGACTTCTACAATCCAATATGCCAGCTTATGGTGTCGCGCGCCACACTTCAATGGTGCCAGCGACAACCCGGCATATCGGCTCCATGAGTAAAGCAATGCATCACGCCTGATCAGGACTGCACCTCGGGCGCATATCGCAGGATGACACCGCCAGTATCAATGGTCCGTGTTTCCAGCAAGGTGAGCTCACGCCGTGTGGAGTGCGTTTTGAAAAACGGATTGCCACTGCCAAGCACCACCGGAGCGACGCCAATCATGAGTTCATCGATCAGCCCCGCACTGAGCAGGGAATCCACCAAAGCGGCACTACCGAAAACATAAATTGACCGGTCATCACTGATACGACGATGTCGCAGTTCGAGCTCAATATCGTCAGTAACTTCGGTGTGCTGCCAGGAGGCTGTGGTCATCGTATGGCTGGCAACGAGTTTAGGCACCTCATTCATATACCGTGCGATCTCAGGTTCGATCGTATCGGTAGGCCAGTGCTGAGCCATACCTTGGTAGGTCTTTCGGCCAAACACTAATAAACCGACCTCTTGACCGATTTGAAGACTCAGTTCGCGCAGATCAGCGCCCCAAATATACTCATGATGCCGCAGATCCCAGGGCTCGTTGCCTTCAAAGAACCCGTCTAAAGAGATAATGTCCCATGCGATGATTCGTGCCATGCCGATCCCGCCTCGATAACCCGTGTGGCACTAACCTAACGCTGGAACACAGTCGGTGCAATAGCCTCAGCGAATCTTGCCAACCGTGGAAAACCTGCTGACCCCGCTGTCCTGCTTCTACAATGGGATCATGGCTAACGATGGTTTTCTTCCCACACCCGAATCTGCACACACCTTCTCCCTGTCTGCCACGCCAGAACGTTCGGTTCCCGAACCTGAGCGGTCGACGCCTGAACTCAATAAGTGGCGTCAGGCAATGCAGGACCCAACACACTCTCAGCGTTACGCGCAGCGATGGGAACGTCTTGAAGCCGAAGGCAACGACATCCACGGCGAAGCCCGAGCCATTGATGCCATGGCACAACGCGGAGCTGCTATTTTGGATGCCGGTTGTGGCAATGGTCGATTGGCCGGGTATTTAGCAGCTGCCGGACACGACGTCATGGGCATTGATCTGGATCCACACCTGGTGGAGGTTGCTAACACCAAATATTCGCAAGCCCACTTTGAGGTAGCGGACCTGGCAGATTTTGCCCTGCAGAACGACAACGGTCAGCTTCGGTCATTCGACATCATCGTCTCTGCGGGCAACGTCCAAACTTTTCTTGCCGATTGGGAACGCATTCCAGCGTTAGTCAACGTGGCCAAGCACATGCATGATAATTCACGCTTTGTCACCGGTTTTCAACTCGCACGAGGTTATTCCAACGCCCAGTTCACCGCCGACGCCGCCGACGCGGGATTAGAAGTAGTCCAACGGTTTGGGACCTGGCAATTTGACCCATTCGTCGAAGACGGCGAATTTCTCTTAGCAGTCTTGCGTTTGAAAGCCTAGACCTGTCCCGGGCAAGCCGCCATCCTCTATGGTCATGGTATGCCCATGTCAGCTTCCGCTCCGCAGCCTAGGCCGCAACGCACGCTCACACCGGCCCTTCTGGGCGTCATGTGGATGGTGCTGTTCGGATTCGGTACCTTTTTTATCACCTATGCGACCCTAGTCACCACCGGTCAGCACATGGGCCTGACCGCAGTCACCGCCGGCACGGTACTCACGGTCATGATGGTCGCGGTGGTAGCTGTGCAACCGCTTGTCCCCTTGCTCAATAATCGTCTCGGCTCACGCTGGACGTTTCTTATGGCACTGGGACTGCAAGCTTCGGGTCATCTGCTGAGTTTTCTCCCACTGGCTCCGGTGGTCACACTCATGACCAGCAGCGTGATTGGTGGACTAGGTTTCGGCATTCTCGTCGTCATCGGCACCGCCGTAGTGCCCTCGACTGTGCCGCCGAATCGGCTCGGTCGAGCTCTGGGATTCTACGGTGCCACAACCGCGGCAGCCACCGCAGTGGCCGCACCACTGGGGTTGTGGCTGATTACCCTGGTGTCTGCTGCCGGTTTTCGCTGGTTGAACTTTGTTCTGGTCATGTTGGCGCTGCCGGCCATCCTGACGGTCCCGAAGCGAGAGGTCACGCAACAGCAAGGCCCGCATTCCAGTCAGCAGCGTCATGCCGAGTCCCGCTCTCAGATGCAATTGACCGGACTCGTCGCAGTGTTATTGCCGACGGCGTTGATCCTGACGGTATTTGGGCTGGTGCTAGCCTTTGGTCCAGCTGCCGACCATGCATCCCCGGCGTTATATATTGCCGCGATGCAAGTCTTCGTCGTTATAGGGCGCTTCCTTTCCAGCACGTCCCTTGACCGGCACTCCCCTGTGGCAGTCATGCTCTTCGGACTGGCAACCGCATTATTCGGACTAACATTTGCGGCAATTTTGCCTGCGGGCTGGTGGCTGGGATTCGCCATGGCGATCCTTGGATTCGGTACCGGTAGTGTGCAGGCTGCCAGTCTGCTCATGGCGTTTCGACAAGCTGGCAGTGCGAATCGCGGCAGTGTCGCCTGGAATATGACCTTCGATATCGGTCTTGGTTTTGCCGGGCTGGTCGGGGGCATCGGCTTCACCTACTGGGGTGCTCAGACCACCTATCTAGCATGTGCAGGGGTTCTCGTCCTGACCACTGTGGCGTTTGCCTGGTATTTCGGTCGCCACCGTCAGACTCAGTGAACGTGGGTCACTTCATCAACCGGCGCCGGTGACTGGTCTTTGGGTTCAGCCACGGCATGTGCCACAGCCACGGCAATGCCGGTGGTAATTGGGATTGCCAGGACCAGACCGACTGATCCGACCAGGATGCGTACAACTTCTTCGACCATCTCGGCAGACATAATGGAGTCCAGCAGCGAACGGTCGTACAGCGAAACGATCATGAGCATCGGCAGGGCTGCACCCGCATATGCGAAGGCGATGGTGTAGACGGTGGAGGCAATGTGGTCACGACCAATGCGCATACCGGCGGCGAAGAGATTGCGCGGCGTGATATTGGGTTGGGCGGCTTTAATCTCCCACACCGCAGAAGACTGGGTAATGGTGACGTCGTTGAGTACGCCGAGCCCCGCGACAAGTAATCCCGTCAGCACAATTCCGGACACTCGAATCTCTGGGACCACCGAGGCCAACATATACGAATACTCTTCGCCCAGGCCCATCAAGTACGCGCTATCCGATGCCCACGCCGCAAGCCCTGCGGTCAGCAGCAACCCGATGAACGTGCCCAGCAGTGCCGTGGTGGTTCGCAAGGAAATGCCGTGAGCAAAATACAACACCACTAACATGATGATCATGCTGCCGATCAGCCCGACCCAAAACGGTGGGCCACCTTCCAAGAGGGCCGGGATCATGAAGCCGAATAGCACCACGAAAGACAGAATTAGCCCGCCGATAGCCCGCACGCCTCGCCAGCGCGCCACGACGACCACCACCACCGCGTATAACGCAGCCAATAAACCTACGGGCATGGTGCGGTCGAAGTCCACAAAGACGCCGGTATCGGCCAAGTCTTCACCAACAAGGATCTTGACGTTGTCGCCGCGTGTGACCTCGGTGGAGGCGCTGACCTGGGCAGGAAT
The DNA here is from genome assembly GCF_001657475.1 of Enteractinococcus helveticum. GTDB lineage: Bacteria > Actinomycetota > Actinomycetes > Actinomycetales > Micrococcaceae > Yaniella > Yaniella helvetica. Next base: position 246,407 of record NZ_LXEY01000020.1, on the reverse strand, counting down.
TTCGACCTCATAAGTCCCCCGCCCGGTGGCCACCTGCGCGGTCTGGCATTCCAGGTCTTGTTGCACCTGTGTCGGGCTGCCACTTTCTGCACCGCCGTCACAGGCTCTATCAACGACCGAGGAGACTGACCCGGATTCCACCGCGAAACTTTCGGTGGTGCCGTAGGGGTCATCCAACGAGAGCTCTTGATAGGTTCCCGAGGGCCACAGCCAGATCATGGCGGCAAGCAGCACGATCCCCAGCGGGACCAGGATGCTCACCATCCAGGTGATGACACGTTTTCGGGTGACCGGGATTGTGGAGGGAACGTTATGCATAAGCTCAGGCGTCGGTGGCCCAGATGGTGGACTCGTGTTCAATGAGTGCGGTATCGGCGGCCACGGCTTGCTCGATAACCGAGTTGAGCACCGTGGTGGCGTTATCAATCTCAACGGCCAAACTGCGCTGTTCTCCGGTGACGGCCAGCAGAGTTTTGATGTGTTCGGAGGGATCCGGGTGTTGCGGATCATGTCCCACGAAAAGATCGACCACATTCGGAATCGGGCCGGGGTATGCAATCGCAAAAGCTACGATGCGACCGTCCTGGCGAGTCACAAAGGCCTGTTGGGCTCCGGTGCGCGGAGCTAACAGCAGCTGCTGGGCCTGAGTGAGTGTCAGTTCGGATGGGTCCCACGCATGGCTCGCGTTGTAATACTGCGCAGCCAGTTGGGATAACTCGACCGAGCCAGTAGCCAGTTGCTGTACGTCGATCTGCGTTGGCGCATACGACCCGGCGGCCACGACAATGCGCTGAGAGTGCTGAATTTCGCGAAAGCCTTGGCCTTTCAGCCACTGCTCAGTAGCCTCATCGCCGGTCACCGAGCGCGTCTTGAATGCAGTGTGCTCTGGGGCCCGGGCCACGAGCTCATGGAACAGGTCTGTAGCAATGCCGCGTTGGCGTTGCAGCGGGGCGGTTTCGATAAAACACCACATCCGTTGTGGATGGATGGCTTGAGCTCGTATCGCCCCGGCTGCAACTGGAATGCCGTCGTCGACCGCCACCAGTCCCACACCAAAGGGGTCCTGTGTGGAGGGCCCCAACATGATGCGGTCGTGGTGGTGTTGTGCGGAGCCGGGATCTCCAAAGATCTCCAGCAGCCGCAGGTCGTCGCCGTCTTGCCATTCGCGGATATTCACTTAGCAGCCCAAACGTTCTGAAAGGTAGCTTTCAACCTTGTCCAGTGAGACGCGTTCTTGGGCCATAGAGTCACGATCACGGATGGTGACGGCGTTGTCGTCGAGTGAGTCGAAGTCGAAGGTCACACAGAATGGGGTACCAATTTCATCGTGACGACGGTAGCGTCGACCGATCGCGCCGGCGTCGTCGTAGTCGACGTTCCAGCGTTTGCGTAGGTCGTTGGCCAGCTTATTGGCTGGTTCGGACAGTTCTGCTTTCTTCGACAGCGGCAACACGGCAGCCTTGACTGGAGCCAGGCGTGGGTCCAGGCGCAGCACGGTGCGCTTATCGACGCCGCCTTTGGAGTTTGGTGCTTCATCTTCGGCATAGGAATCCACTAGGAACGCCATCAGGGAACGGGTCAGGCCCCAGGATGGTTCGATGACGTAGGGCGTGTAGTGCTCGCCGGTGGCCTGGTCAAAGTATTGCATCTTCGTGCCGGAGCCCTTGGTGTGGTTCGACAGGTCGTAGTCGCCACGGTTGGCGATACCCATCAGCTCGCCCCAGTCGCCGCCGGTGAATCCGAATTTGTATTCGAGGTCGATGGTGACCGAGGAGTAGTGGGCGCGTTCACCGTCTGGGACGTTGTACTGGCGCAGGTTCTCTGGATTCAGACCCAGTCCGAAGAACCAGTCTTGTGCCTGGTTGACCCAGGTGTCGAACCATTGATCAGCTTCTGCCGGTGGCACGAAGTACTGGATTTCCATCTGTTCGAATTCACGGGTGCGGAAGATGAAGTTCCCCGGGGTGATTTCGTTACGGAAGGCTTTACCGATCTGGCCCATCCCAAATGGTGGTTTCTTGCGCGCGGTGTTGACCACGTTCAAGAAGTTCAGGTACATGCCCTGGGCGGTTTCTGGGCGCAGGTAGTGTAGGCCTTCTTCATCAGCAACTGGGCCGAGGAAGGTACGGATCAGCCCCGAGAAGGTGCGTGGTTCGGTCATCTTGCCGCGAGTACCACAGTTCGGGCAGGCCAGTTCTTCAAGTGCCGGGGTGCGGCCGTGTTTGTCTTCGAATGCCTCAACGAGGTGGTCGTAACGGTGACGGTGGTTGCATGCAGTACATTCGCTCAGCGGGTCAACGAAAGTTTCAACGTGACCGGAAGCTTCCCATACCTGACGCGGCAGGATAATCGAGGAATCCAAACCGACCATATCTCCACGTCCTCGGACGAAGGTGTTCCACCACTGAGATTTGATGTTTTCTTTCAGTTCGACGCCGAGCGGTCCATAGTCCCATGCTGAGCGTGAACCACCGTAAATCTCACCGGCCTGGAAGACGAATCCGCGGCGTTTAGCCAGGTTGATGACCTGGTCGAGAGTGGACGGTTGTGCCATGGAGGTATCACTTTCCGTTTCAAAAGGTACACGTTTGACTGTGAGGTTGTGAATTAACCTGCAACTAGTTTAGGTTAGTCGAAACTTTCATGTTGGTGGGTGACAATGGAGGCATGAGTACAAATAGCGAAACCCTTGTCATCCGCGACGATATGATCCGACTGGGCCAGGCACTCAAGCTTGCCAACGTCGTCGAAGACGGTGTCGACGCCCGGGATGCGATCCAAGCCGGTGACATTCAGGTCAACGGCGAAACCGAAACTCGCCGCGGTCGGCAATTACACGCCGGAGATATCATCACGATCCCAGAGCTGGATTTGGATCTGGTGATTGAAACCACTTGAGTTCACGCCCCACCTGGGATACTGGTGTGCGCTAGGACTATACGGAATGCGAACCTCAACACCCCGGTTCTCGACCCGTGCAGATCACGGACACGGCTCGTAGCATGAAAGGTGTTCGCAGCACCATGAATCCTAAGAGGAAGTAAGGCATGCAGTAGTATTCGAAGACTGGAAGACCTTTCCGGAGCTCAAAGATGTTGAAAAGCCCGTCCCGGGCCCTGGAGAGGTACTGCTGAACGTCGCTGGTGCTGGCGCCTGTCACTACGATGTAGCGATCTTCCAAAACTATGACGCAGATTTCAACCCGGCGAATCTACCAACCGGATTTATTCTTGGTCACGAAAATGCTGGCTGGGTCGAGGAAGTCGGCGTTGGCGTCTCTTCAAAATCTCGTTGATGGCATGGTCTCCGGGCGTGCCATCGTAACGCCGAATGCCTAAGCCAATAACGCAGAGCATCAGAGTTGAGCAGTCAGCACCTGTTGCTGCTCACCCCTGGTGTCTGGTGGATACAGTTTTTTAGACGTGTTCGTTGAGAAATTCGAGGAATTGGCTGATCTCTTGAGGGTGCACGCCGTGCCCTATGCCGTGATACGTTTTTTCAACAAGATTGACGCGCGGGCGTAACCAGGCACCCGTTTGTTGAATGCGATCTGCTGCCACAATGGGATCTGCAGGATCGTAACCCCAAAATAGGGGTTGGTTGGAGGTAGTAAATTCCTCGTCTTTGAACAAATCGTTGAGCTCAGCCGATTCGATCACAAACCCAGATAACCCGACCACCGCGGGGTAAGCTCCTGGACGCATGCGCATAAGGGAGGTGGCCATTGCCATGCCTTGTGAAAAGCCCAATAGTGAAACACTACGATAATTGTCGGCGACCGATTGCACCCAATCATCTAATTCCACGATGGCAGTGCGCACATCACCGACATTGGCTTCAAGTGTGGTGGAGATCGGAAACCAGCAATAGCCGCCGAAATGTTGCGGGAGCTGCTTTGGTGCTTGCACGCTGGCGATGGTGAACCGGTCATCAAAATAGTTGCCCAGTGGGAACAGATCGTTCTCATCAGCTCCGAAGCCGTGAAGGAACACAACGAGATCAGTTTCTGGGCGCGGTGCCTCGTGGGACCAGCGTACGTGCATGGGTATTACAGTCCTAACGTCGTGATCATGTCATCGGCGACCTGGTGCAGATCGGTCAAGAAACCATCGTGTCCAATGGGCGAGTCGATCATATGCACCGGGGTGTGCGGGCCGAAGTCAGCTGCCAGTTGGTAGCTTTGTTCTGGGAAGTACAGCCTATCGGAATTGACGGCCACGATGAACGGTGTAGCAGTAATCTTCGCGATAGCAGCTGCCTGTCCCCCGCGTCCACGACCCACGTCATGAGACATGAGCGCTTCGGTCAGAGCAATATAGGAGTTAGCATCGAATCGACCCGCGAGGTCTTTGGCTTTGTAATCGAGGTAGGACTCTACTTGGTACCGTCCGGTGCGTGTGGCGACAGGTGAATTCAGCGGGTTTTCATCCCCCTGGAACTGACGGCCAAATCGGACGTTGAGTTCTGGTTCGGAACGATAGTTGATATGCGCGATTCGACGAGCAATCCCCAGGCCTTGAATCGGTGTGGGTCCGCCGTAGTAGTCACCGGCCTTGAAGTGAGGGTCAAGTCGAATCGCTTCGACTTGAGCTTGAGCAAACGCAATCTGTTCAGCAGTTGCTTGACCGCCGCAGGCGATCACCCCGACACCAGCCACCCGATCTGGATACATCGCAGCCCATTCGAGTGCTCGTCCGCCGCCCATCGAACCGCCGATGACGGTGTGAAAACGTTCGATGCCAAGCTGGTCAGCAAGTTTGGCCTCGGCGTTGACCGAGTCTCGGATCGTGACGAATGGAAAGCGGGAGCCGTAGGGATTCTTGTCGCCGTCTAACGAGGAAGGTCCCGTTGATCCGTAGCAACCGCCCACCATATTGACGGCGATGACAAACCATTTGTCGGTGTCGATGGTTTTGCCCGGACCAACCAGGTACTCCCACCAGCCGGCTTCGGGCGAAAGCTGTGACGATGCGACATGGGTATCGCCGGTTAGTGCATGCTGAATGAGAATCGCGTTGGATTTTTCAGCATTGAGCCTGCCCCAGGTTTCATACGCGAGTTCGACCTTTGGCAGGTACCCACCGGTTTCGAAGTGAAGTTCGCCGATGTTTACTGTGGTGATCGCTGACTGCGCGACGTATGTTGCCGGGTCGGTCACCGATTCAAGATCCAATGACATGACCTTCCACTCCTTGTTAAACTGTTGCAGCGGCGTCAAAGCCGGATTGCAAGTCGTCCAAAATGTCTTCAATGTTTTCCAGGCCAACCGAGAGCCGAACCAGGCTCGGGGTGACACCGGCTGCTAGCTGTTCTGCTTCAGACAGCTGTGCGTGGGTTGTGGTTGCTGGGTGTACGACTAATGATCGAACATCGCCTAAGTTTGCTACCAGTTTGTGAAGGGTCAGCGATTCTGCAAACTTCTGCCCTGCTGCTTTGCCGCCCACGATGTTGAACGCGACAATTCCTGAGGTACCGTTTGGCAGGAGCTGCTGTGCACGGTCGTACCATGGGGATGATTCCAGCCCGGCGTATTGGACGTTTTCGACCTGTGGATGAGCTTCAAGCCATTCGGCGACGCGCTGGGCGCTTTCGAGGTGACGCTCCATCCGCAAGGACAGCGTCTCGATGCCCAAGTTGATCAGATATGAGTTGAATGGCGATGCAGAGTTACCCATATCGCGCAACAACTGCGTACGAATGCGCAGAATATAGGACAGGTTGGCACCTAGTGGCCCATTTGGTCCAAAGTCTGTTCCAAATACGATCCCGTGATAGGACTCATCAGGTTCGTTGAACCATGGGAACTTCTCTGGGTTAGCGGTCCAATCGAAGTTTCCAGAATCAATGATTACCCCGCCCATGACGTTGGCGTGGCCACTCAAATATTTGGTTGCTGAGTGAATGACAATGTCAGCGCCATGCTCAAAAGGACGGAACACTGTTGGTGGGGTCAGCGTGGAGTCAATAATGACGGGGATGCCCGCGTCGTGGGCAACAGCTGATAGTGCTGGGAGATCCAGTACGTCTGCTTTGGGGTTGCCCAGGACCTCTGCAAAGACCGCTTTAGTGTTGTCTTTGATGGCATTGCGCCATTCGTTCATATCGTGAGGATCCTCGATGAAGATCGTCTCAATCCCCAAGCGTGGCAGGGTGTGTTTAAACAGGTTCTGTGTTCCGCCGTAGAGCGATGCCGAAACCACCACGGAATCCCCCGCCCCTGCAACGTTGAGTACGCTCAGTGTGGTCGCAGACTGTCCCGACGACAGCAGTACGGCTCCAACGCCACCTTCAAGTGCAGCGATCTTATTTTCAACTGCATCGTTGGTTGGGTTTGTCAGTCGGGTGTAAATCGGCCCAAGTTCGGATAACGCGAAGCGACCGGCAGCGGCAGCAGTATCAGGGAAGTTAAAGCTGGTGGTCTGATAAATCGGCAGCTGGGTTGCACCGTATTCTGAATCCACATCCATACCCGCATGAATCTGTCGGGTCGATAGTCCCCAAGTGGACTGGTCAGTAATATCGCGTTGTGCCAATGCAAAGACTCCTTCTCAATTCAAGGGGTCTTCTCAACGCCCGTCTGCCGCGCAGGTAAACTATGACGTGCGCGAAGACCCGCGCTTGTCTCTATCTGTTATGAGACCTGGTCCTCACCCGGGGCACCCCACCGCGGTGGAGGGTTGCCGGTCAGTAAGCCGGGGCATTACTACTGACACTCGTGACCAATACCGACTACTATGCCAGAAATTTAGCAAATTCGCGACTTGGCCTGACCCGAATTGTCACACTCAGCAGAATTTCAATTAGCCGGAATCTGTTTCGACAATCAACCCTCCAAAACGCACCCGACAAGTTGTATTGTTGTGCCATGGAACAACTCGGATACTTTGATGAGATCACAGCCGATGACCTAAAGGCGATGGCCGACGCCAGCGGCCCGAAGGTCACTATTTTTCTGCCGACCGCTCCTCCACAACACCAACCGAAAGACACTGCTACCCGTGTTAAGTCGCTGGTGAACGAGGCTCGCCGTAAACTTGTCAATGCAGGCGTCCCAGAGTCCGATGCAAAAGACATGCTGGCACCATTCGATGCTATCGCGACCGACGCCCCGTTTTTGCGCCAACAAGGTGAATCCCTAGCCCTGTTTGCCGCGCGGGGTCTCAACCTCATCTACCGACTGGGTGTACCGGTTACTGAATACACCCATGTCGCAGAACACTTTGTCCTACGCCCCATCTCCGAAGCCCTTACAAAATCTCACGCCTACTACGTTTTGGCCGTCTCCCGCAATAAGATACGCCTCTTGGATGCGACCAAAGACTCGGTCGTACGGTTGGACCTCAAGGAGATCGTTCCAGAAACATTTGAAGATGTTGTAGACACCGACGACCGTCAGACTCAGTTGCAAAACCGCAGTGTTGGCGGAGGCAACGCAGTCTTCCATGGTCAGGGTGGGGCTTCAGATATCCAAGAGGCCGAAAATCAGCGGTTCTTGCACGAAGTCGGTTCCTCCCTGGGTGATCTACTCGGCCGAGCCCGGTCTCAACCATTGGTTTTGGCTGGGGTCGCGGAGAACGTTAGTGGCATCAAATCGTCCAGTTCTTATCCAGTCATTGCTGAGGACTTCATTCCTGGCAACCCTGACACCCTGACCAATCGCGAACTCCAACAAGCCGGCTGGGATGTGGTTCGTCCACGTTTCGCCTCAAACGACGATGCTGCCTATGATCGCTTCGCCGATGTGTCAGGCACTGGCTTGGGCGAGATTCAACCGGACCTGATTCGCGAAGCGGCCGTAGCCGGCCGGATTGATACCTTGTTCATAAATCCATCGCTGAATGCCTCAGACGGTACTGGCGATGTCAACACCGCGATCTTGCATACCAAACTCAATTCCGGTGATATCGTCATCATCTCCGATGGCCGTGTCGAAAATGTGGCTGCCTTGATGCGCTACTAAATGTTTCATTGACGAAAGCCCCTGAGTTTTGGAGCCAAGAATAGCTCCAAAACTCAGGGGCTTTTTGACATTGCAAGGCCTCACGTGGCGGCAGCGGGCGAACTTGAACCGATATTCAAGCGTTTTCAAGTAATATACGACACACGTTGGATTGCTTCGTAAAATACTCATAGTGCCACTGACATGGCTTTTTGCCTCAGTGAATGTCAGGAAAGATCGTAAACAAACCGCACGGTGTGACACATTTCAATGCCGTTTGTGATCTCGTGTCATGCTGAGGGACATGCGCTTGGATCATGTTTCTTATGCTGTAGGTCCTGAAGGACTCCGTGCTACCGCCGACAAGATCGCCGAGATGCTCGGCATCGACTGGGTCAATGGTGGCGTTCATCCGCGCTTCGGGACGCGTAACGTCTTTTTCCCGATGAAAAATCGCCAATACTTCGAAATTGTCGAGGTACTTGAACACCCCGCTGCCGAGAAAGCACCATTCGGCCAAGCAGTGCGTGCCCGCTCCAATATGGGTGGCGGCTGGATGGGCTGGGTCGTCTCCGTTGACGACATGTCCCCGTTCGAAGAACGTCTGGACCGTCGCGCTGTTCCTGGAGCGCGCACCTTCCCTGATGGCCGTACGCTCGAGTGGCAACAAATCGGCATCAAGGGTCTGATTGCCGACCCACAAGTCCCATACATCCTGAAATGGAATGAGGGCACTGAAGCCCTGCATCCTTCACAAGCAGAACCTGCCCAGGCTGCCATTGAGTCGATCACCATCGCCGGAAACCGGCCACGGGTACGCGACTGGCTAGGTCTGACTGACTCCAATGAGTTAGTCGATGACCTCAACATCAAATACATCTCACCATCGGGCACCCCTGGTATTGCAGAGGTCACGTTCTCAACACCAAAAGGTTTGGTCACCATCTAGGATTCTTCACGAACCGCTAGAAGACACTACGGTCATAAACCTGCTTCCGCTGCGCGGGGCACGTTTATGACCGCTGGTCTTTAAGAAGGCAGTGCGGGCTTACACTGCTTCAGTCTGGATGCGAAGGACGTTTGCCCATGGATCTTCAAAGCTCAGGTGTTTACCGTCGTCAGCTACCTGGACGCCGAAGTGTTTGACGCGTTCTGCGACCTCTCCAACGTCATCAGCGGTTGGCAACACGATATCGACTTCACCTAAGCCAAGAGTCTTGTCGCGACGTCCAGCACCACGGCTATTCCATATGTTCATTGCCATATGGTGGTGGTATCCGCCGGCGCTGACGAATAATGCGCCTGGAGTGTTGGCGTGGGTGGCGTCAAAGCCCAACCAGTCAACATAGAATTTTCGTGCCGTATCGACGTCGCCGACTTGCAAGTGGACGTGGCCAATAGTGGCGTCACCGATGGATGGGTTTTCGACTGCATCTTCGGTGAGATAGTCGCGGAGGTATTGGTTGGGGTCCAGGAAAAGGGTATCCATTTCGACCTCGCCATGGACCCAGCTCCACTCGCTACGGTCACGGTCCCAGTAGAGTTCAATGCCATTGCCTTCGGGATCATTGAAGTAAAACGCTTTGGAGACCAAGTGGTCAGAGCTACCGGTGAACGTGTTTGGCGCGTATTGGGCGATTGAATATACGGCGGCAGCGAGCGCGGTTTCGGTCTCGAAGAGGATGGCCGTGTGGAACAGTCCTGCGTCACGGCGAGACCAGTGCTTGAGCGCCGGCGCGTGTTCCAAAATCACCAGCGGTCGATTATTGCGACCGATGATCGCAGACCCCTCCTGCTGGGCAATAACCTCCAGAGGAAGCGCTTGCGTGTAGTACTTGATCATATTGTCGAGGTCAGCGACTTTCAGCGTCACTGCACCCATTTCAGTCTGGTCCGCGAGACGGGCGTTTTCAAAAGTCTCTACGTTTTGAGTCATGTTAGTTCCTAACCACTGCACCAAAGTTTCGATACGTACAGGCCATGCTTTTTCAAAATTTGAAGCATCTGCTTTTACTATAACTGACTTTCTGCGGAAAGTCATATAGGGTAGTGAATCTCACATAACTGGCACATCAGTTAGGACACACTATCGGTCATCCACTGCAGATAGCCGTGACTGCCGTCAACAATTGGGAGAACGATGATCTCTGGTTCGTCATAGGAATGCTGGGTGGTCAAATAGTCTTTGACCGGTTCAACTGCTGCACCGGTGGTTTTAAATGACAGGAGAAATTCAGGATCATGCTGAGCTTGTCCTTGCCAGCGGTAGTAACTGGTTATTTGAGAGACCTGCACGCAGGCAGCCAATTGCTTTTCGATAGCGACTGAGGCAAGTCGGTTCGCCTCTTCTGCGGTATCGGTGGTTGTTTGGACGATGGCGAATTCATGGGATTTCATGCCGCCAGTCTGCCTGAAGTATCTAGGATTGAAAAGACGGTGTGACCTTACGGTCTCGGTCTCTTCTACATTCCACGGCCTGCATCCAAGAGGCTACCGATATAGGTGAACGTACCTTTGCGTCGATACGTGTAGAGGGCGATAGCGATCAGTATTGATGGGATCAGGGCTGCGATCATATCGGTCATGGTGTCGAGGTTGTCACCCTGAGCGCTGGTGGCAAACATCAGGTCAAAGACGAACTCCGCGATCTCCCATAGCAAGGCTATAAAAGCCTTGACGGTGATGAGAGTAACCATCTCGAGCCAGACCGGAAAATTAAGCCGGTATGTGTGGAGGGTTTTTCCTAGAACGACCCCGAGCACGAAGCTAATGAAAAACCCTGAATAGAAATGCACAAGTGTGTCCCAAGGGGGCCATGCGTCATACCAGCCCCAATACCCTCCGAGATAGGGGCCCGTCACGATGAGCATTCCATACTGGATTTGCATGTTGATCGGGATTTTGACATCGCTCCAACGCTCAACCAGCCAGGGAGCAACCACTAACGTGCTCAAGACGAGGGCAATCACGGCTTCGGCCTGCCATCCGTTGACCAGGGCAAGACCCGTTGAGCAAACGAACAGTAACCCGGCAACCACCATCGGCAGCTGACGTGTGGACAGAACAGTATCGAGTCGAGGCTTTGCTGACCACGCTAACGGTTCCAGGCCCATGTTGCATCAGCTCCTGGCCGATGGCCTTGAAGGTTCGTAAAGAAAATACCTACATCGCAGTCAGGATGGCGATGAAATGACACGTCCATGCGATCACCGTGTACAGATGAAAGATCTCGTGATAGCCGAATGTTTTGGGAAAGAAGTTCGGGTATTTCGTGGCGTAGGCGATAGCACCCAGAGTATAGAAGATTCCCCCGAGGATGATAAACCACACCACCCAGGCGCCACCCAATGCATAGAAGTCCGGCAGGAACCATACTGCAACCCACCCGAGGGCTACATAGACAGGTACAAAGACCCAACGTGGCGCAGTCGACCAGAACTGTCGCATGAGGATTCCCAGGATGGCACCGGACCAGATAACCGTCAGCAAAAGGTTTCGTTGGTTCGGTTCTAGTACCAGTACGGTCAGTGGGGTGTAGGTTCCTGCGATCAGCAAAAAGATATTCGAGTGATCTAGGCGGCGCAGGAAGTCGTTCAACGTCGAGGACCAATTGCCCCGGTGGTATATCGCCGAGGCACCGAACAGGATAACCGAAGTGGCACCAAACACAGCAACACTCAAGCGCTGACCAAAGGTCTCGGGAAAGGCAATCGCAACCATCACGGCGCATAAAACTATGGGCGTGGCAACCAGATGAATCCACCCTCGCGCGCGCGGTTTCACCGGCAACGGGATCAGCGGTGTGGCACTGCTTGGACTGGTCTTGGTGGATGACATGGATAACTCCTAGCGGCAGCACTGGATGCACTGGAAATATCGAACCATTGACCGCATCCCAGTTGCTGGACCGGTATGCCGTAGTCACTGGATGAGACGATATCACCCAGTCTATGCCACGGCGGGGGCTAGATCTCTTGTACATCATAGACTCGGTGAGCAGCTTTTCTCGACGGATTCGCAGCTCAACATGGGGATGTGAACAATCATGAGCGCTCGGATTGGCCCAAAATACACCGGGGCAACACCACACACGGAGCCACTACTGCATCAAAAACGCCGTGGCCTGTCGGCAAACGGTATTGGTGTGGAACACTTAGAATCCCGCATCAATGATGGGACACCCTATGAGCATTCAACATCTGAATCCAACTGGTTTACACACCAATCCTGCGTTTTCTCAAGGCGTGGTGGTGAACGCGGAACGACTCTTGATCATCGGTGGACAACAAGGCACGGATGCGTCAGGTGAATTGATCGCAACAGATCTTGGACAACAGACGCAACAAGCACTTCGAAACGTGCTGACCGTTCTGGCAGAGGTCGACGCAGATGCAACGCATGTCGCGAAACTGACGGTCTTCTTGGCGGCCGGTGCCGATGCCAATAGTGGCTACGCCTCGGCCTTCGACGTCTGGGGTGCACATCCCACCGCGGTAACCGTTGTACAGGTGGCCGGATTCTCCCGACCAGGTGTGTTGGTGGAAATCGAAGCGCTCGCCGTTCTCCCCGACGACGCACGCTAAGCACGACGTCGTCGCGTACCACCCGAGGTAGGTCATACAGATACAATCATGCTATGCCTGCTGCCCGTGCTCATCGTCTTGCCCAACAACTGCTCCCGGAAGTCCCCACAGATCTAGCCGAGGCGCTTGCAACATATAACTGGTACGATGCTCAGTTGGTTGAACGCGGCAAAGACCATCTGATCCTGCTGGCCGACGAACTGGCAGTGGCCCGGATTCCTCGCAAAACCGATCCACAACTGGCCCGCACCATGCAACTCATCGATCAGCTTGAACTGCCATGGATGCTCCCGACGCCGTTATCAGCTGTCGACGACGGCGTGCTGCAGACCTATATTCCCGGCACAGCGCACCCCCATGGGGTCGGTGATCCACACACGTTAGCCAATATCGTCACCGTATTTGGCGAATACGACACCACCGGGCTGGCGTTAAACACACCGTTTGCCCAGCGCGGCCGGTTCACCAACGCGATGCTGACCGCACTGGATGCTGTGGTAGCAGACCATATGGCCTGGGAGATTGCCGACCACGTCCATGGCTGGACCGACGATGGAGTTGGTGCAGGCTTAGTCCACGGGGATCTTGCCGGGCATAACATGCACTGGGTTGATGGCCACCTGGTGGGAGTGCTGGATTGGGATTATGCGGCTCGCTGGGATACGGCCCTCAACGCGACCTATCTCAGCCTGTGGCACGGGGTGGCGCTCGAAGACATTACCACGACACCGCACCGCGCTCGCGTCTGGTCCGGGGCGCTGGGCTTATATTCCCTGGCAAATGCATTAACCTGGGATATCTCTGCTGCGGGATGGCGGCGTCTCAAAAAGAAAGTCCAGCCCCGCGTTGTCGCGGCGTACCAAGCTCTACCGCACGCCGAGGATTAACGTAACCGTCCCGGAGCCAGTGCAGTCACCGAGGCAGCACTGACCCATGGGCCTGCGACACCATCGACTATGAGGTCGCAGGCCAGTCGGGCAAAGCCCAGCGACGTTTGGAACCCGTAACCAGATTGACCAGCCAACCAGAAAAATCCGGGCTGCTGGTCATCAAATCCGACCACTGGCACGCCGTCGGCGGCTTCAGTACGCAACCCAGTCCAGGCAGATCGGACACCGGTAATGTGCAAGGTAGTGTCAGCCTGGATTTCTTGAATCAGGTCGTCAATGTCATTGGCTCGCGGCTGTGCATCCTCGGCTGGTGAGGGTTCAGCCTCTTGTGGAGAGGCCAGGATCGCGTCGTGGGCCTCATACCGGTAGTAATACCCGTCGACTTTCATCATCATGCAACGATCAGCACTGATCGGCCGATCAATACCCAAAATTGCGGCAGTTCGGCGCAGTGGGGTCAGTCCTAAGGGGCTGACGTCAAATCGTTGTGCGACCTCATCAGCCCAGGCACCGGCGGCGTTGATGACGACGTCGGACTGATAGGTTGCTTTGGTCGTGGTCACTTGCCACGCGCCGTTGGTTCGCTGAGCCCCAGTCACGGGCTCCCCCAGGTGGATGTCAAGATGCTCGGCGTCGTCCACGAGCCAGGAGATCATGGCATCTGCTCGCGTGCGCAGCGAGCGTTCGTCGAGGGCACCGGCGGTGAAGCGTTCGGACCGGAGTTCCGGGAGCAGCTGGTGCACGGCTGGCTGGTCTTGACGAACCTGTCCGGGATAGGCGTGCGCTTCGATCTCTGCTTCGGTGCCGACCATCATAAAACTCGAGGGCCACGCCACCGGTTCATCCAGCACCTGTTGCCGTTCGAGCAACATATCAACGGTGAGATCGGTCAGTTCACGCACCGCTGGGGGCCCGTAGCCAAGGACCAGCTGCTGAGCTGAGCGTCCAGAGGTGTGGTAGGCCAGTTGGTCTTCGGCTTCCAGAAGGGTTACAGCCTGGCCGCGCTTGGATAATTCGGCGCCCAGGGAGACCCCTGCAATGCCGCCACCAATAATGATCATGTGTTCTCCTATCCGTGTCCTGACACTTAAACCACAACAACGCGGGTAGCCGAAGCCACCCGCGTTGTGTTGAGCACGTTGTTCTAGCCGATCTTTTCGAGGATGATCTCACGAACGCGGCCGGCGTCGGCCTGGCCTTTAGTGGCTTTCATGACCGGGCCGATCAGCGCACCTACGGCCTGCATGTGGCCGCCCTTGATGCGGTCCACGACATCCGGGTTGGCGGCCATGGCTTCTTCCACGGCTGTGGTCAGTGCCCCGTCGTCGGAGACCACTGCCAGGGACCGGGCGGCGACAATTTCTGCTGGGCGACCTTCGCCGTCGGCAATGTGGCCCACGACTTGGCGGGCGATCTTGTCGTTGATCGTCTTGTCAGCGATGAGTTTTTCGATCGCCACCACATCAGCCGGGGTAACGCCTAGGGCTTCTGGGGATACCCCGCGTTCATTGGCGATGCGTGCGATTTCGCCCATCCACCATTTGCGGGCCGCCTCGGCGGTGGCACCGGCGGTAATGGTCTGTTCGATCTCGTCAAGCACACCGGCGGCAACCACATCACGGAATTCGGTGTCGGAAAACTGCCATTCTTCGCGCAAACGGCGGCGACGTTGGACCGGGTTTTCGGGCAGATCGGTGCGCAAGCGTTCAATCCAAGCCTCATTGGTCACGATCGGACCCAGATCAGGATCCGGGAAGTAGCGGTAGTCATCGGCATCTGATTTTGGGCGGCCCGAACGGGTTGAACGGGTCTCTTCGTCCCAGTGTCGGGTTTCTTGGACGATGGTGCCACCGCCGTTGAGCACTTTGGCTTGGCGGATGATCTCGGATTCCACGGCTGCGGCGACCGCGCGGGTCGAGTTTACGTTTTTGGTCTCACTGCGGGTACCGAACTGGGTGGCGCCGATCGGCATGAGGGACACGTTGGCGTCACAACGAATGTTGCCGCGTTCCATGCGGGCATCGGAAACCCCCAGGGCTTTGACGATGTCGCGAATGGTGGCCAGGTAGGCGCGTGCCAATTCTGGTGCGCGTTCGCCGGCACCGGTAATGGGTTTGGACACGATCTCAACCAGCGGGACACCGGCACGGTTGTAGTCGACCAGCGACGACGAGGAGTCGTGAATGCGACCGGTCGCCCCACCGATGTGGGTCAGTTTGCCGGCGTCTTCTTCGATATGGGCGCGTTCGATTTCGACGCGGAAGATTTCGCCGTCGTCGAGTTCAACATCGACCCAACCGTCATAGGCGATGGCGGGTTCTTCTTGGGAGGTCTGGTAGTTTTTGCCCAGGTCCGGGTAGAAGTACTGTTTGCGAGTAAACCGGGATTCCGGTGCGATCGTGCAGTTCAGGGCCAGGCC
This sequence comes from Enteractinococcus helveticum, assembly GCF_001657475.1. Taxonomy (GTDB): domain Bacteria; phylum Actinomycetota; class Actinomycetes; order Actinomycetales; family Micrococcaceae; genus Yaniella; species Yaniella helvetica. The sequence continues at coordinate 230,576 of NZ_LXEY01000020.1, read as the reverse complement.
GAGTTTGATCCCGTAGTCAATACCGGCGGCGTTGATGGTTGGCAGGGTGCCGGGCAGGCCGAGGTCGCCGGCGGTGACATTCGAGTTGGGCTGGTCTCCGAACGCGTTGGTTGCGGTCGAGAACATTTTGGTCTGGGTATTCAGCTCAACGTGGACTTCGAATCCGAGAACGACTTCATACGTTTGCAAGGCTTGTTTCATGATGCTGCTCCTGCCGTGATCTTTTCGACGACGGCGCTAATGCGATACACCAGTTCGTCTGCGTAAGGTGGTGCCGAGATGTGCACGCCGGCCACACTGGCGGCTGGCAAACCGGCCAGGGATGCGCCAACACCTGCGGTGGTCGATTCGTATTCTTCGCCCTGGATCGTTGCGGCTGGTACGGCCAGCGCGTCAACAGTGTTGAAAGCGTGATTGTGCTCGTTGATGATCGCGGTGCGAACACGTTGGGCAGGGCGGAAGTGCGATTCGATCGTGCCGGTGGACAGCATCTGGGTGCCCAATATGACCCGTCGTTTGGTGGCATAGCCAAAGCCTGCACCGCGCGAGGCGGTGATGACGTCTTGGACGGTAGCGTTGGCGGGGGTCACGCGGTTACCGAAACGGATCCCGTCGAATTTGGCCAGGTTGGCCGAGAATTCTGCTGCCCCAATGATGTGGGCGGCCTGGCGAGCCTGGGCCAGGGATTCCAAGGTGACTTCGGTGGTCGTAACTCCGGCGTCTTGTAGCGCACGAACTCCGGCCTGGTAGGCGCTCCAGGCATCATCTGAGACGTTGTCTGGCTGGGTGCCGGTGATGCCAATGGTCACACCGTCTACGCCAGCGTTGGTTCCAAAATCCCATTCGCGCTGCAGGCTGGTGGGGTCCAACTCGTCGGCGCCGACTAACACTTCATGTAGCGCTTTGGCATCTGCGGTGTTGCGTGCAATTGGGGTCACGGTATCCATCGAGGACACCGCGGCTACAAGACCAAAGCGAGAAATGGCACCGTAGGTTGGTTTGACCGCAACAATACCGGTCTCAGCGGCGCTGTGGCGTGCTGTACCTGCGGTGTCAGACACCACGGCAAAGGGGGCTTGGTGGTTGGCCACGGCTTGATGGGCACCGGAGTCGTTGCCCATGCCGAATTCAGCGATCCTGGTCTTGCCCAAAATTGGCAGTCCGGCTTCACGCAAGCGAGTTACTACGGTGGCTTCGTACGGGGAAACCCAGCCTTCCAGGTAGGCCGAGCCTGCAGTAGTTGGCATGTCGGTGGTGACGATCACGTCCGACAGAACCACGGGCACACCGGCAAGCGGGTGGTTGTATTTGCCGGCATCGACGTCGGCAGCAACCGTCAGCGCGTCCTCGCGGTTGACGTGTACAAAGGCATCGGAGGCGGCATCGAGGTGAGCGGTGACGAGCTCGACGGCGGTGGTTTCACCGGCGCGGAGTTGTTCCGCCATCTGGGTGGCGGTTAGCTGTGTGAGACTCATTATTCTCCGTCCAGGATCGCAGGGACCATGAATTGTCCGTCTTGTGCTTGGGGAGCACCGGATAGTGCTTGTTCGTTGGTCAATTCGTTGGCGACCACGTCGGCGCGGAGCACGTTGTTGACGGGCAGCGGATTGACGGTTTCGGCAAGCTGATCATCAGTGGTAACCTCCAGCGATTCGATGATCGGATCAAATTCTGCCGCCAGTTGTGCGCGCTCTTCCTCCGTCAGGGCTATGTGCGCGGTCGCTGCTATGTTGTCAACCATGAATCTCCTTTACTCGAAGTTGTTGAGTTTAACGGGTAGATGTACACCATAAATGTTTCATGTCCTTCTGGGTCATCCGTATAACCGGCGGTGTACAGGTTCCAGTCGCGTTCCGGTGCCCGATGAAATCCCATGGCCTCGTACATGGCTTGGGCCGAGGTCATTGTTGTCATGGTCGTGATCGCCACTTGGTGTAGTCCTTGGGCTTGTGCCTGATCTAAAACGAATTGCACCAGGGCACGCCCGATGCCGCGACCCTGGTATTGGGGTGCTACGGCCAGCATGCGGAATTCACCTTCGTTATCGTAGGCCACCTGAGAGTGCTCTGACCCCGGTGTCACAATATTGACTGCTCCGGCGACTTGACCGTCGACGTCAGCAACATACAGTTCGTGCTGGCGGGCCGCCATGTCCACGAGGATTTGTGCATATTCATCGTCGGGCGCCACGTGACCGGCGGTCACATATGCTGCCGTGGTCAGTTCGCCAATGGCCGGATAATCGTCGGGTGTTGCAGGGCGGATGGTTACCAACGAACGGTCTCCAACTGTTGCTTTAGGCTCTCGACACGGTCGAGCGGTCCGGTTGCCGTGACGGTGACGTTTGTCTCGTTGGCGGTGAAATCCACATGGAAGTCTGCGATGACCAGCCCATCACCCGAACGTGGGAATCGCTGGGACTGTTCGGCGATCCATCCGGCACCATCGGCCGTTTCTACGCTGCCGGTGAGCTGGGTGCGACCCACCGGGTGATTGGGGTCGACGTCAAGCTCATGGTGGGCAATGCCCAACGTACCGGCAAGAGTCCAGTCCGCAGTGGTGTCGGAGACTTGCCATGCAGGACGACGTACGGGCACGCCGGCCTCTTGGGCAATCAGCGCCCCGGCCGCCCAGTCGTATTCTTGTAGCCCGTACTCGGCGTAGGCATCCAGCGTGCCATCGGCGACCATACACAAATCTAACGCGGCGGAACCGGCTCGACGGATATCAGAAAACTCCCCGGCGGTGAGCAGTCGCTGAAGTTGTTCGTATTGGAATCCACGACGTGCGGGGTCGTAGGCAAAACCAGATGCCAAGAGTCGGCCAGAACGTTCCAGCACCGGACCGCCCAGTCGCACCGGTTCGGCTGGGTCGGTGGGCAGACCGACTTCCAGACGACCGGTCTGTGAGGTAAAGGCTCCCCCACCGGCAGTAGCCCACCAGGATCGGCCAAGTGCCGGGGCGACAATCGCTGCGGCAACCCACCGGCCCTGATATTGCACCGCAACCGATGAGCAATAGTGTGGCAGGCCGCGAATGAAATTAGTGGTGCCATCTAGCGGATCGATCGACCAGCGGTACCCGCTGGTTTCTGCCACGGTCGTAGCACCGTATTCTTCGCCGTAGATTTCATCGTGTGGACGATAGGACTGTAAGACGAAACGGATAGCATCTTCGGCCCGGCGATCAAAATCGGTCACCCAATCCGAGCCCGATGACTTGGTCATGGCGCCCAGATCGTCAATGCCCAATGGTGTGAGCGTGTCAGGGCGCTGGGCTAACTGGGCTGCACCGGCTTCTGCTGCGGCACGGGCGACCGCTAAAAATGCCTTCATCGTTCTCCTGCTAGCAGTTCTATAAATCCTTGCTCATCTAATACTGTCACGCCCAGCGACTCGGCGCGGTCGAGTTTCGATCCAGCATTGTCCCCGGCGACCAGGTAGTCCGTTTTCTTCGAGACCGAACCGGTTGCTTTGCCGCCTCGGGTCAAGATGGCTTCCTTGGCCGAGTCACGGGTGAAGCTCTCTAGCGTTCCCGTAACCACGATGGTCAGACCTTCTAGTAGGGTCGAGTCTTCGGTGACTTCATCGGCCATGGTGACCCCGGCTTTGGCCCAGGCGTGGATGACCTCGACTCGCCAGTCGGTATTGAAAAATTCCATGACGGCACTGGCGATGACTTCCCCGACACCATCAACAAAGGTGAAGCGTTCATAGTCTTCTGCTTGGGCGGCTTCACGCAGCGCATCCATCGTGCCAAATGATGCGGCCAGGGCCCGGGCTGCGGTTGGCCCAACGTGCCGGATGGACAGGGCCACCAGAACACGCCACAGTGGCTGGGATTTCGCCTTTTCTAACTCGTCGAAAAGCCGCTTCGTGTTGGCGGTCGGTTGGCCGGTGGTGCGGGTATAGAAATATGGTACGAGTTCCCACTGCCCGGTGGCCTGGCCCTTGGAACGTTTCTCGCGCCAGACTTGGACTTCGGCCAGTTTGGCTTTGAGTTCTTCATCCCCGTTGGTCGCCAAATCAAATAGTTGGCCATCGGAGGTAATGACACCGGGGCCGGTGGGTTCCACACGTCCAGCATTATCTGCCGGATTTGGGCCCGGCCCGTTGGTCAACCAGGTGGCGGCCTCTTCACCCAGCGCTTCGATATCGAATCCGCCACGGGAGGCGGCGTGCTCGATGCGTCCGGTCAGTTGCGCCGGACAGCTTTCGGCGTTCGGGCACCGCAGATCGACGTCGCCTTCTTTCATGGGACGCAATACGGTGCCACACGATGGGCAGTTGGTTGGCATCACGAAATCCACGACGTCGTCGCCACGCAATGGCAGCACCGGCCCGACGATTTCTGGGATAATATCGCCGGCTTTGCGCAACACCACGGTATCGCCAATTTTCACGTTCTTGGCTTTGACCACGTCCTGGTTGTGCAAGGTGGCCATCGAGACGGTCGAGCCGTCAACGAAGACCGGTGGCATGATCGCATACGGGGTCACGCGGCCGGTGCGTCCAACGTTGACGGCGATATCGAGCAATTTGGTGTGTACTTCTTCGGGCGGGTACTTATAAGCAACCGACCAACGCGGGGTGCGCGAGGTGAAGCCCAGTTGTCGCTGGTAGGTCATGTGATCAACTTTGACCACAATCCCGTCAATCTGGTGGACCAGATCATGGCGGTGTTCGCCGTAGTGGTTAATGTATTCGATGACTTTTTCGGCGACTGTGCCGGAGGTCCCGCGAATGAGTTTGGAGTATGGCGAGACCGGTAGTCCCCATTCGGCCAATTTTTCATAGGCTTCATGCTGGGAGGTAATGGTTGCCCCGGTGACGGTGCCGAATCCGTGAACGAACATGGCGAGTCGACGTTTTGCGGTTTCGGCCGGATCTTTCTGGCGCAGTGATCCGGCGGCAGCGTTGCGCGGGTTGGCAAAGGGTGCCAGTCCGGCCTCGGCACGTGCTTCATTGAGTTCGGCAAAGGCTTCCCCCGGCATGAACACTTCGCCGCGGACTTCAAGTTCTTCGGGAATATTGTCCCCGGAAAGTTTGGTGGGGATTTCTTTGATCGTCAGCACGTTGCGGGTGACGTCTTCACCGATCCTGCCATCTCCGCGGGTCGCGGCGCGGACCAAGCTGCCGTTGCGATAGACCAGGTTGATGGCTAGGCCATCGATTTTGACTTCCGTCAGCCAGCCGACGTCGTCGCCGGCACCAAGACGTTCTAGGCCTGCACCAACTCGTGCGAACCAAGCTTCCAGTTCTTCAAAGGAGAAGACATCTTCCAGTGAGTACATCTGTGAGAGGTGTTCCACCGGTGAGAAAACCGCGTCGCCACCGACTTCTTGGGTCGGTGAGTCACCGGTGACAATATTGGGGTGGAGCGCCTCAAGATCTTCTAATTCTCGAAAGAGGGTATCAAAGTCCGCGTCTGAGATTTCTGGTGCGTCGTTCACATAATATGCGCGGCGGTGATGGCGGACTTGGTCTTTGAGATTTTCGTAGTGCTCAAGTAGTTGAGGGTCAGGAGTAGTCACATCAGACATTGTACTGTCAGTGTTCAAGGACTTCAGCGACGATCACTGTGACATTGTCCGACCCGTCGGTTTCTAGGGCCAGTTCCACCAGCTGATCGGCGGCATCTTTGACCGTGGCGGCCGATGCCAGGATTAATCCAATCTCTTGATCTTCAACTTTGCCGGTGAGTCCATCGGTGCATAACAAGAATCGGTCGCCGACTTCGGCATCAAGGAGTACAACGTCAGCCAACAGGCGTAACGCTGAGCCCACGGCACGGGTGATGACGTTGCGGGCCGGGTGTTCGCGAGCTTCTTTGGCGCTGAGTTGGCCAAGTCGGACCATTTCGGCCACCGCTGAGTGGTCTTGAGTCAGCTGGATAAAGGCTTCGTCGTTGGCACGGTAACGGTAGGTTCGCGAGTCGCCGACATTGGCGACGACTAATTGTTCTTTGTCGTGATGCAACACGTTGGTCAACAGGGTCAGGGTCGTGCCGGCACGGCCCGAGGCAATGTCATACACGTTCCGGTTGGCCTCGGTGAGCCATTCCTGCAGGGTGAATAATTCCCACGGCTCGGTGTTGTTGTCCCAGGCCTTGGTGAAGGTATCAACCACCGCTGCGGAGGCGAGTTCGCCGCCGTCGTGGCCACCCATACCATCAGCTACCAGGTAGAGACCATCACGGATGAGGTAGGAGTCTTCATTGAGATCTCGAACGAATCCAACGTGCGTGGCGCCTGCGGCTGTAAAGCGATACATCAGTCAACCTCAATCCCATCTCCGGCACCACGCAGGAGCATTGATGGATTGATAAGTCCAAATCCCCTCACTGACTGCGGTGGCTGTGGAATTAAAATATACCGTTCATCGTCAGCCAACACATTGGCCGTGAGTTGATCGACTAAGACCGTCCCCGGATCTGCCAGGGCCGTGAGCCGGGCGGCGAGGTTGACGGTCGGCCCGTAAATATCGCCCAGTCGGGACAGGACTCGGCCCCACACCACGGATACCCGGGCCGATGGTAGCACCGGGTCGTCGCTGAGTGCCTGTGACAAGGCCAGGGCAATGTCGGCACCGGCTTCGGGGGTTTCGGCGTTGAACAATACTTCGTCGCCCACAGTTTTGACCAGGTGGCCGCCTCCAACCGCGATGATTTCGGCACAGGTTTGTTCGAAGCGCTGCACCATTTGAGCCAGGGTGCGCTCGCTCATGGTGCGCGACAGGGCTGTATAGGACACCATGTCGGCAAAACCAACGGCACGGGCCAGCGGCAGTGGCGTGTCGTCTTCGGTCCCATCGCGGCCTTCTTCCGAGGCCGCCAGTCCGGCTTCGACGCGGACGGTGAGTCGTTGTAGGGCAGAGTTCAACTGACGACGATAGGAATACGTCACGACATCTTCTAAAGATTCGATCACGGATGGAAGCAAGCGCACAACCTCGCGACGTGCCTCGGGGTCGCTAAGACCTTCAGCACTCATCTTGTCTTCGACCAGTGCTTCGATCTGCCACACCACCATGCGGTCGGTCATCTGCCCAATCGAACGAGCGATCGAGATCGCGGTTTCTTCGTTGAGGACATCTTCACGAACCAGTTCCACTATCGTGGCCATTGCGGCGACGTCTTGTTTCGTGAAGACCTTTTCAGTGGCTTGAATGTTCGGAAAGCCCATAGCCCGCCAGATTTTACGCGCCGAGACCACTGAGACGCCGAGTTCTTTGGCGACGTCGCGCGGAGTTAGGAGCCGTGGTCCACCAATGAGTTCCTCATCAAGGACTTTAATCGCTTGAGTCCAACTCTCCGTAAATGGTTCGGCTTCCCCTAATGCTGCGGCGGTCGTCGAGTCCGGCTGCACAATATCCAGCGGCCGGGTTGGTGTTGGGTCGGTCGTCTCTTCACCGGCTGAGTCGTTGCTCACAAGCCCCTACTTTCACTGAGCGAACCGCTGTTGTAGCGGCCATGGGAACCAAATCGTTCCACATCTACCAGGGTCTGAAATTCTGCAATCTCTGGGACATCATGCAATACCCAGGTTTGTCCTCGAGAGTTCATCAAGTGCAAGTCCCCGGATCCACGCCGCCGCTGGCGTCGCTTCTGATAAATGGTCAGTGACACCAAGGAATGTAACGCCACCCAGTGACGCTTAACTGCGATAGCTCCCAGTTTGTGCGCCACCCGGTGCGTAGTGATTTCGTATCGAGACACCAACCATTGCCACACCGGTCGAACAACGGTTAAAAAGATTCCCACGGCGATGATCCCAAGCCCGATGGTGGTCAATGTAGGGGCTGCCGTGCGCAAAAAATCTGGCAGCGCGTAACTGGCCATGACCCCGGACAGGAGCCCCGCGGCACCGGCCCATAAAATAAACTTCCAGGCAGGGCGAATTAACACCGACGGATGCGCACGGGTACGCACCAGTAGGTGTTCACCGGTCACGTAGTGTGATCGCATGCCTCTCCTTGGTCTCGTCTAACCGTTTCACGCCGGTCGTAAATGTACAATATCTGCCGCAAAGATCTCTTGCAGCGTTTCGCCTGCTATTAATAGGCTACCGGTCGGCCCCAGCCCCATGGCGGTTCCGATAACATTTTTACCATCTGGCATGATCGCTTTGACGCGTTGACCAATCGTGCTCATGGTTGCTTCCAGTGGTTTCACATCGGGCTTGGCAATAAAGCGCTCCACCGCATCGATCAGCCGCTGGCGAGCTTCTGTTACGAAGTCTTGGGCTGAAATCTCAACACCGTAGTCTGCCAGGGCGCCAGCTTTTTCATGGCCAGATCCATCGCTAAAGCGTAGGTTGGTGCCAATCCCGACGACGACAGCATGTGTTTCAGGTAGCCACTGGGCAAGAATCCCAGACAGTTTTCGACCGTCAGCATCTAAGACGTCGTTTGGCCATTTGACTGCCGCTGGAACATCCAGCTCACGGAACCAGGACACCAGCGCATCGGCGGTCACCAGGGTCATCATGCTCATCAGCTGGGGCTCAACATTTGGTCGCAGTACAATGGACATGGCTGCGGCAGTACCCGGCGGGGTGTCCCAGGTGCGATCCAGTCGACCGCGGCCTGCGGTCTGGTTGTCAGTGGCGATCACGTCCCCGTGTTTGCGAACATGTTCTGTGCCTGTAGCAAGGTCTTGCGTTGAGGGGGTCTGATCAATCCAATACACGCCCGGGGCAATGCGCCGAGGTTCTTGTTGGGCCACGTACTACAACCTTCATTTAAACAACCGGTAGTATTATCCAGGATACAGGCCATACTCTACCCTGGAGGACCGTTGACCAACCCCGACAAGACTGGTGAGAAGCTGGGCGTTACCACCCCGGATATCACCACTACGGCTGGCAAACTTGAAGACTTTTTCCACCGCCGCGAAGCAGCCCTGCTGCCAACCGGACAAGGACCCGTCGACCGCCAACATGCCAGGGGAAAACAAACCGCTCGAGAGCGCATCCACGCGCTGCTTGATGAAGGATCCTTTGTAGAGTTTGACCAGCTGCGCACCCACCGCACCACCGCCTTCGGTATGGACGCCCGCCACCCAGAAGGTGACGGTGTCATCGCCGGCTACGGGACCATCGACGGCCGCAACGTTGCCGTCTATGCCCAAGACTTTACGGTTTTTGGGGGCTCACTGTCGAAGGTCAACGGCGAAAAGATCGTCAAGACCCAAGAATTTGCTGCCACCAACGGCTTTCCGATCATTGCCATTAATGATGGCGGCGGGGCACGCATTCAAGAAGGCGTCGACTCACTAGCGATGTTCGCCGATATCTTCCGCAACAACGTTATGGCTTCGGGTGTCGTCCCACAGATTTCGATCATCATGGGCCCGGCAGCCGGTGGCGCCGCCTACTCCCCTGCCCTGACCGACTTTGTGGTCATGGTTGACCAGACCTCGCACATGTTCATCACCGGGCCGGATGTTATCAAATCGGTCACCGGTGAAGAAGTCGATATGGAAACCCTGGGCGGGGCACGCCAGCATAACGAAACCTCCGGTACCGCCGCATATATGGCCACCGATGAACAAGATGCGTTTAGCTGGGTATCCGATCTGTTGGATTACCTGCCAGCACACAACTTTGTCACCCAGGATTCGGCTTACCAGCAGGACCTGGAGACCAATGTCGAAGACCTCGCATTAGACACCATCATCCCGGACTCTGCAAACCAGCCCTATGACATGCTGCAGGTCATCGCCACAATCGTTGATGACGGCGCTCTACTGCAAATCCAGGAACGCTATGCCCCAAATGTGATCGTGGGCTTGGGCCGGATCGAAGGTCGCACCGTGGGCATCGTAGCCAATCAACCTTCACAGCTAGCTGGCACCTTGGATATCGCAGCTTCTGAAAAAGCTGCCCGCTTTGTGCGATTCTGCGACGCTTTCAACATCCCAATCGTCACGCTGGTCGATGTGCCTGGATTCCTCCCCGGGGTGGATCAAGAGCACTCGGGAATTATTCGCCGCGGGGCAAAGCTCATCTATGCCTATGCTGAAGCCACAGTCCCGAAAATTACCGTCATCACTCGCAAAGCCTTCGGTGGCGCCTATATCGTGATGGGTTCCAAGAAGCTCGGGGCTGATCTCAACTTAGCGTGGCCGACAGCCCAGATCGGTGTCATGGGGGCCCAGGGCGCGGTCAATATCTTGTACCGCCGTGACCTGGCCGCTGTCGAGGAAGCCGGCGGTGATGTGGAAGCACGTCGTACCGAACTCATTGAAGACTACGAAGCTGCTTTGCTTAATCCGTATGAGGCTGCTGATTCAGGCTACATTGATGCGGTCATCGCTCCATCAGAAACTCGCGTCCAGGTGGTACGTGCGCTGCGCGCCACGGTAGCGAAGCGTGAGTCACGTCCTGCTCGTAAACACGGAAACATCCCACTATGACCCAACCTGAATCAACCGGTATAAAAGTCCACGGCACAGCGCTGTCAGAAGAAGAAACAGCAGCATTGCTGACCGTGATCAACACGCAGCTTGTGGAATTACCGCCACCTGAACCTCCCGTCGATTACTCAACACGGAACCGTGTGATGTCCACGTGGAATTCGGATTCCGGTTGGCACACACCACCTCGGGGCTACTAAAACTCCTCGAGAACAAGGCCTCATGTCCAAGCAGTTGGCTTGTGTGGACATGAGGCCTTGTCGTCCTTGCTATTTTGGCTTGTCTTGTTGAATGATCGCTTGGGCTCGCGTTTCTGTGAACTCTTCTTCGGCCGCGTCTCCGGCAATTGGAGCAACTCCGGGAATACCAACCTCGGTGAGACCAGAGGTCCGCGAGCTGAGTCTGCGTGACAGCATCTGTGCCAGCCAGACCAAGATTGAGTTGATAATGATAAAGATGATGGCCGCGACCACCAGCGCCTGCATAATATTGCCGTAGCCGGCTCCGAGTTGTCGCGAGTAGCGCAACAGTTCCGCAAAACCGATGATATAGCCCAGCGCAGAGTCTTTCAGAATAATCACGAATTGTGAGACCAATGATGGCAGCATCGCGACTAGGGCTTGTGGTACTTCGACGAAACGCAGGGATTTCGTCGTGGTCATTCCAACTGCCAAGGCTGCTTCACGTTGGCCTGCTGGCAGGGATCTGACGCCAGATCGGACAAGTTCAGCAATAACTGCTCCGTTATACAGTGTCAGAGCAATAATCACCGCGTAGTAGGCCGAGTTCCGGGGGTCAATAACAGTCGAGAGGTACTGGGAAATAAAGAAGTGCAGGAATACCATCAGCACTAGCACCGGTACCGCCCGGAAGAACTCCACGATGACCATAGAAATCCATCGCAGGATCCGGATCGGGGCTAATCGTAGGAAGCCGAAAAACAGCCCGAAAATGACCGAGGTCACCACGGCGATGGCGGCGGCCTGCAGGGTAAACGTAAGCCCTGGGATCAGATAGTTGGTCCAGGCATTGAGGTTAATTGCATTCCACCATAGGTGAGGTTGCATCTGCCCTTGGGCTGCAAGTGCGAAATACAGCCAGGCCAACACGCCGATAATCATGAGTGCAACGACGATGTTTAATACGGTAATGATGCGTCGAGAACGCGGACCTGGTGCGTCAAAGAGGACGTATTGGTTACTCATCGGGTCACCGTCAATTTCTCTGATAACCAGGTGGTGAGCAAACCAACTGGGATAACAATCAGGCTGAATCCGATGGCAATGATCATGAAGATGGCAACCATAATATTCGGGTTGAATTCAATCATCGTGCGCATCACACCTGAGGCTTCCATGACAGAAGCTGCAGCAGCCACCGTCGTGTTTTTGATCAAGGCGATCAGAGTATTGCCAATCGGGGTGATCGCCCCTCGCAGGGCTTGTGGAATGATGATCAGCCGAGCTGCGGCAAAGAATCCTAAGCCGATAGAACGTGCTGCTTCGGCTTGACCAAGCGGGACCGTATTGACCCCGGAACGGATAGCTTCGGCAAAGAATGGTGCATGGTAGATCGACAGTGCGATCGTTGCCAACATGAAAAAGTTCGTACCGAAGTCGGGATGCAACGTGATATGCAGCTGGCCCCAGAACACCAGGACGCCCATCACGACTAGTACCGTCAGCGGGACGTTGCGTACCAGGTTGATGAAAGTTGCACTGAGCCAGCTCATGGAGCGCACCGGGGAGATCCGAAACAGCGCGAGGATGACACCGAGTGTGAAGGCAAAGAGAGCGGACCAAAATGCCAGTCTAATGTTGGTCCAGAACCCCTCCCAAATTGGATATTGCTCAAAAAGAAAGAGAATATCTTCCATAGTCGCCTGCCTATTGGAGTGAGCTAGTGAGGAGTGCTGATGAGGATTCGGCACCGTCAGAAAATCCCGGGGTGCCGAATCCTCACTGCACGGAAGTGACGACTAACTCGTTGAATTATTCGCCACAGGTCACGAGCTCAATGTTGTCATTGAGCTCAGCGTTGGCTTCATAGTCGACGCCTTCAGTGTTGGCGGCCAACAGTTCGTCAATCGTGCCGTCGTCTTGGAGTTTCTGAATGGCTTCATTGACTTGCTCACAGGTTTCAACGTCACCTTCTGGAAGTCCCACGCCGTATGGTTCTTCAGTAAAGGGGTTACCGACGACTTTAAACTGGCCTGCATACTCATCGGAGGCCGCAAGACCAGCCAGGATGATGTCATCGGTAGTGACCGCATCAACTTGCCCGGACTGTAAGAAGGTCAAGCATTCGCTGTAGCCGTCTTGTTCGACCAGTTCTACTTCATCTGCGTACATGTCGCGTACGTTTTGAGCTGGCGTGGAACCGGTGACGGAACACAGGTTCCGACCGTTGAGGTCTTCTGGGCTTGTGATGTCATTTTCATCAACGCTCACGAGGATGTCCTGGCCGGCCATGAAGTATGGGCCGGCAAAATCGACGCGCTCGTCGCGTTCATCGGTTATTGAATAGGTGGCAAAGATCATGTCGACCTGACCGTTTTCCAGCATGTTTTCACGCTGTGGTGTGGGTGATTCAACCCATTCGATCTGGTCCTCTTCGTATCCCATCTCGGCAAGCACGGCTTTGGCAACATCAACGTCGAAGCCAGTTGGCGGGTTGTTTCCTTCACGGAATCCCAGGCCTGGTTGATCATATTTGATGCCCACGGTGATGGTGTCACCGCCGCCACCGCCTGCGGCGTCGTCTTCAGCAGAATCCTCCGTTGCGCCCGGAGAACAAGCGGACAGTGCCAGCACACCGGCGGCTCCTAATGCTGCAATCTTCATCCAAGGTGTCTTCATGGTGAGTACCTTTCAGTGCGTAATGAATAGTGACGTGAAGTATTATTCGGTCAAGATTTTTGAGAGAAAGTCTTTGGCTCGGCTGGTTTCGGGGTCTTTGAAGAATTTCTCCGGTGTGGTGTCTTCGATGACGGCCCCCTCGGACATAAAGAGCAGTCGGTCGCCGGCTTTGCGTGCGAAGCCCATTTCGTGGGTCACCACGACCATGGTCATGCCGCCTGCGGCCAGATCGACCATGACGTCCAAGACTTCTTGGACCATTTCTGGATCGAGTGCCGAAGTGGGTTCGTCAAACAGTAGGACTTTGGGTTTCATGGCAAGGGCCCGAGCGATCGCGACACGTTGTTGCTGTCCGCCGGAGAGTTGTGCCGGCAGTTTTCGAGCTTGTTCGCCAACACCTACACGTTCGAGGTATTCCATGGCTTCTTTTTCGGCCTGTTTTTTTGATAGCCCGCGGACTTTGGTCGGGCCAAGCGTCACATTTTCTAGAACGCTTTTGTGCGCGAACAGGTTGAATGATTGAAATACCATGCCGACGTCGGCGCGCAGAGCAGCCAGGGCTTTGCCTTCTTCAGGGAGTCGCTTACCGTCGATTTCGATGTATCCGCCGTCGTCGTCAATGGTTTCAAGTCGGTTGATGGTGCGACACAGCGTGGATTTCCCCGACCCTGAGGGGCCTACAACAATGCAGACTTGGCCTTTGGGGATGTCGACGTTGATATCCGACAGCGCTTGGAAACTGCCAAAATGCTTATTGACTCCGGACATTCGAACTAGCGGTGTTTTGGTGGTCTCAGTTGTCATGATGAGCTCCTACAGAACATCCGAATGCTAGGGGCTAGCACCTCACGCCGATGTGACTTGGATAACATCCTAACAGGTCAGGTCCTCTTTGCCACGGGGCAGTTTTAGAATGGTGAGGGTGATTCTGCGCGTGCGATCCGGCAAACCGGCCGTGCTGACCCATAGGATGAAGCTATGCCTGAAACTTCTCTTGATGCACTGGCCGAGGACTACGCCCGGCAACTAGCTGACCTGTATCCAGTTGCTGCTTCCGAAATTGGGCTAGCTGGTTACGCAGATAAACTATCGGACTACTCGCCCGAAGGCGCAGCAGCGTTGGATGCACTACAAGCCGATGTGCTCCGACGTCTGGACAAGCTCGTGCCGGAGTCAAACCAGGACCACGTTACCCAGGACGCCCTGGTAGAACGGCTGACGGTGGACCGCCAGCTATATGCGACCGGAGTAGTTCCGCTCAATAACATTGCCTCCCCGGTGCAGGATATTCGGGCCACGTTCGATCTGATGCCCACTGAAACCCCTGAAGACTGGAGCAATATCGCAGCTCGGTTGTCCAAGGTCGACACGGCACTGAGCGGTTATCGAGCTCGCCTCAACAAGGCAGTCGAAGACGGCCTGCCACCGGCTCAACGCCAGGTTGAAGCCTGTGTTGTCCAAGCCCAAGCAGCAGCGGAAAACTTTTTCACAGACTTGGTCGCTTCGGCATCCGAGCAGTCCTCTACCTTGCGCACCGACCTTGATCGTGGCGCCCGGCAAGCTGCTGCCGCATATGCGGATTTTGCGACCTACCTCAAAGAAGACTTGCACGATCAGGCGCGATCCTATGATGCCGTGGGTCAGGACTACTACGCCCTTGCCTCGCAGGAATTCTTAGGCTCCAAGGTTGATCTGGCCGAAACCTATGAATGGGGCCTTGCCGAGCTGGACCGTATTGTTGACGAGCAGCAACGCATTGCCGACCTCCTTCAACCGGGGCTGAGCATTGCAGAGGCTCGCCAGGTATTTTCTGCTGATCCGGCTCGTCAGCTCCACGGTACCGAAGCCCTGCGGGAATGGATGCAAGACCTCTCGGATACGACCATTGAGGCCATGAAGCAACATTTTCACATCCCAGCTCCGATGGATTATGTCGAAGCAATGATCGCTCCGACCCAAGATGGTGGGATCTATTACACAGGCCCGTCCGAAGACTTTTCACGTCCCGGACGCATGTGGTGGTCGGTGCCAGAAGGCGAAGATTCCTTTACGACCTGGCAGCAGACCACTACGGTCTTTCACGAAGGCGTCCCGGGACATCACTTACAGATCGCCACCGCCATGCTCAATGCCGACCAGCTCAACTCGTGGCGACGCAACTGGTTATGGGTCTCCGGTCATGGCGAAGGCTGGGCGCTGTACGCCGAAGATCTTATGAAAGAACTTGGCTATCTTGATGACCCTGATGACTACTTGGGAATGCTAGACGCCCAGCGAATGCGAGCTGCTCGAGTGGTTTTTGACATCGGGGTGCACTGTGGGTTTAAGTCACCACAATCATGGGGCGGCAAAACCTGGGATCCCGAGACCGGCTTTGCATTTTTACAAGCCCATCTCAATGAAACTCCCGGCGTCTTAGCATTTGAGTTTGTTCGGTATCTAGGCTGGCCAGGACAGGCACCAAGCTATGCCGTTGGCAAGCGGATCTGGCAACAGATTCGTGCCGCACACGAACAGGCACCAGGGTTTGACCTGAAAACTTTCCATACCCGCGCCCTGCAGTTGGGATCGATGGGCCTGGACACCCTAGAGAGAGCACTACGATGACTATTGAAATCATTCTGGGCTCGGCTTCCAGCGCTCGAGCCGATATTTTGCGCCGCGCCGGTCTGCCATTTCGTCAACGTCCCGCCGACATTGATGAGGAAGCACTGGCAGCAACCATTGCCCTACCGCGAGAACAAGCCCAAGCACTGGCAACTGCCAAAGCTCACGCTGTGGCAGACCTGCTCCTGACAGAACACCAGATCACTCGTCCCACCTATATTATTGCGGCCGATTCGGTCTTCGAATTCGAAGGCAAACCCTACGGGAAGCCACTGCAGCCTGATGTTGCTCGAGCCCGGTGGCAAGCTCAGCGCGGCAAAACCGGCACCCTGCACAGTGGTCACTGTGTAATCGCGATTAAAGATCATCAAAAACGCGAGGTTGCCGAAGAAACCGTGAGCGCCAACGTGTCATTTGCCACGGTCAGCGATGCGGTGATCGAGGATTACATAGCCACCGGTGAGCCCCTCTATGTCGCAGGTGGCTTCACCCTCGAGGGCCATGGTGCCACCATGATCGATCGGGTCGAAGGCGACCCAAATGCCGTGTTGGGACTGTCCTTGCGAGCGATCCGTGAGTTGCTCGAAAGCATGGGCGTTACCCTCACAAAACTGTGGCAGGTAGCCAAGTAGACCACAGTTTTGTAGGTTTCCTACAAGAAAGTGCGCATTTTTAGCTGACTCGGTGCGTCATTCTGTATGGTTTCCACGGATTCGTCCTAAGCTGCTTTAGATGGCAACGATATGCTAACCGTATCGTGCGCCTATTCTGCGGAGCGTTCCAACCAAGGAGTTAAGTTTCTATGTCCATGACCACTGCGTCATCCTCGATGGTCTACCGATCCTTTTCGAAGGTTTTGATCGCTAATCGAGGTGAAATAGCGGTGCGTATTATCCGCGCTGCACAAGACGAAGGACTAGAAGCTGTCGCGATTTATGCCAACCCGGACCGCGATGCGATGCACGTCCGCCTGGCAGACCACGCATTCTCACTCAACGGTGAGACCGTAGCCGACACTTACCTGGCCATGGACAAGGTGCTGAAAGCGGCCAAAGACTCCGGCGCCGATGCAGTTCACCCCGGTTATGGGTTCATGGCAGAAAACGCTGACTTTGCCCAAGCGGTCATTGATGCAGGAATGGTCTGGATTGGGCCTCCCCCGGCGGCCATCCACGCACTGGGCGATAAGGTCGCAGCCCGCCACATCGCGCAAAAGGTTGGTGCACCACTGGCACCCGGTACCGCTGATCCAGTGGAATCCTCGCAAGAGGTTGTAGACTTCGCCGATGAATTCGGTCTCCCACTAGCTATCAAAGCCGCTCACGGCGGTGGCGGTCGCGGCATCAAAGTCGTCCGCCAACGCGCCGAAATCCCGGAGGCTTATGAATCGGCCGTCCGGGAAGCGACCTTAGCTTTTGGCCGGGGCGAATGCTTTGTCGAACGCTTCCTCGATGCACCGCGCCACTTGGAAACCCAGTGCCTGGCAGACCAAGATGGCAACGTTGTCGTCGTCTCCACTCGCGACTGTTCGCTACAGCGTCGAAACCAGAAACTTGTTGAAGAAGCCCCCGCACCATATTTGACCGCAGCACAAGAACAGCAGCTCTATGACGCCTCAGTCGCGTTGCTGCAAGAGGCCGGCTACGTTGGGGCCGGTACCTGCGAGTTCTTGATCGGCCAAGATGGCACAATCTCATTTTTGGAAGTCAACACGCGTCTACAGGTCGAACACACAGTGTCTGAAGAAGTCACCGGCATCGACCTGGTTCGCGAACAGTTCCGCATCGCCCGTGGAGAGCTCCTGGGCTATGAGCATCCAAAGGTCGAAGGCCACTCGTTCGAGTTCCGCATTACTGCAGAAGATCCCGGCCAGAACTTCATGCCCGCCCCCGGCACCATCACCAAAATGCGTCTCCCTGGCGGTCCTGGTGTCCGCATCGACACCGGAGTTGAAGAAGGCGAAACCATCTCGGGAGCGTTTGACTCGATGGTCGCCAAACTGATTGTGACCGGCAAAGACCGCAAAGAAGCTTTGCAACGCTCACAACGTGCCCTCAACGAAATGCGCATCGCTGGCCTTGCAACAGTGCTGCCGTTCCACCGCACGGTCATCCAAGATCCAAACTTTGCGCCAGAGCTAGATCAGCCGGGTCAAAAGATCCCGGCAGAGGGTCCCTTCACCGTCCACACCCGCTGGATCGAGACTGATTTCATCAACGAGCTGCAACCACAATCGGTTGTTTCGGGCATGAATGCTGAGGACGACGTTGATCGTCGGGTCGTGACCGTTGAGGTTAATGGCAAGCGCGTTGAAGTCACCCTGCCAGACTCACTTGCGGGGATCGCTGCGGTTGATGCCAAGCCAAAACGTCGTCGTCCTGGACGTAGTGCCACGGCGAGCAGCGGTGCTTCGGCCGCGTCGGGCGACTCGGTGACTTCTCCGATGCAGGGCACGATCGTCAAACTAGGTGTCGATGTGGGCGATGAGGTCTCTGAAGGAGATCTGATCCTGGTACTTGAGGCCATGAAAATGGAGCAACCCATCACCGCGCACAAGGCTGGCAAGGTCACTGAGCTCAGCGCCGAAGCCGGCGCCACGGTCAATGCCGGTGCGATTTTGGCCACAATCGAAGGGTAATACGGGGTAGGAGTTTGGTAAACGAACTCGCACCCTACCTATAATTAACTGCTTTTCAAGGTGGCGTCTTTGGACGCCACCTGAATTCTTTTTGAACTCACAACAAAGGTATTCCTGATGTCAACGCAATCCGCAATGACTTCGCATGGTGTGCAAGATGATGAGCTGGGCGTTCCCCGCTGGAAAATCATCTTGGCCTCGGTCGTCGGCACAACCATCGAATTCTACGATTTCTATATCTACGCCACCGCAGCGGTATCGGTCTTCCCGCTGATTTTCTTCCCAGGTGGTGACGCGCAAACCGCGCTGCTCGCCTCGATGGCCACCTTTGGTGCAGCCTTCGTCGCTCGACCGCTCGGCTCCATCATTTTCGGTCACATGGGTGACCGTCTGGGTCGTAAGGTCACACTTATCGGGGCGCTGTTGACCATGGGGATTGCAACCTTCATCATTGGTCTGCTGCCAACGTTCTACCAGATCGGCTTATGGGCGCCAGCAATGCTGACGATCATGCGCTTCTGTCAGGGACTTGGGCTCGGTGGCGAATGGTCCGGGGCAGCTCTGCTGGTCACCGAAACCGCCAAACCAGGCAAGCGAGCCACCGCGGCCATGTGGCCACAACTGGGTGCTCCGTTTGGTTTCCTGTTGGCCAACGGTTTCTTCCTGATCCTGACGCTGGCTTTCGGATACAACTCTGCCGAGCACGGCGACAACCACGTCTTTATTGACTGGGTCTGGCGTGTGCCGTTCTTGGCGTCGATCATCATGGTAGCCATCGGTCTCTGGGTACGTGTTTCACTTGAAGAAACCCCTGTTTTCAAGCGCGCTATCCAAAAAGACGAGCGCGTCAAGGCGCCGTTGAAAGATGTTTTCCGCAAAAACTGGTGGCAGCTGATCCTGGGTACGTTCATCATGTACGCGACCTACGTGCTGTTTTACCTGATGACCACCTGGATCCTGTCCTATGCCATCGGTGCACCCGATGCTGGCGGTCTGGGTACTTCCTACAATGATTTCTTGGTCATCCAGCTCATCTCGATTCTGTTCTTCGCCGCATTCGTTCCAGTAGCCGGTATTTTGGCCGACAAATTCGGACGCAAGCCAACCATGCTCGTGATCACCGCGCTAATGGTCGCCTTCGGCTTGCTGTTTGGCTGGTGGCTCAATGCTGACATCATCGTCAATGCTGATGGCAGCCTCAACACCATGCGCATGGTGTTGTTCATGATCGTAGGTATGGCCCTGATGGGTCTGACCTTCGGCCCAATGTCAGCAATCCTGCCTGAACTGTTCCCAACGGAAACCCGTTACACCGGTTCCGGTATCGCGTATAACGTTTCCTCGATCCTTGGTGCCGCACTGACCCCGTTCATCGCCACCTGGCTCATGGGGAACTTCGATGTGTCCTATGTCGGCTATTACCTGGCCGCTGCATCAGTCATCACGCTGATCTTCTTGGCGCTGAGCCCGGAGACCAAATACCGTTCGCTGTCCAACCTGGAACAGGACGAAATTCAGCGCACACACTAAGTTTCGAATGCTCGAACTTTTCAAAGCCCCGGACGCATACTGCGTCCGGGGCCTTGACATTCCACGACAAACAGACGTGAGTCTTGTCACTTTCGAAGCCCAGTGACCACATTTTCATGTCGCATTGGCCCGCCTGCCACGTCGTCGTTACCATGATCCGGCACATTGATAACGGTGTGCCGTTCTGGCACGAAGGAGTCGACTCCTTCTCCAGCTTCCCTGAAGGCAGCGAAACCACCACTTACGGCAACCTAGATCGCGACACCAACCAACACGTATCTGGACGAGAATACAGCTACCATCGAGACTCGTGCGATCAAGAAATCCATTGGGGTGACAGTGAATCTCCCAGAAGATGGTCTGGTCACCGACGGATTCGTTGACCTCCAGCTGCGGGGTCTGTCCTTCTCCGAGGGCCCTGGCATTACCGACGAAGTCACAGTGACCGTTGGCGATGAGTCAGCCACCGCCGAGGTTGAGAACTCCCTGGAGCTCAGCGATACCGTACGCAGCGACGGCGTGGGTACCGCAACTGTCCGTGTGCCAGTTGCTATGGATGCTTTGAGCGCAGAGAGCCATAGCCTGCCAGTCACCGCCACCACGAGCTTCGGTGCGGCCGTAACCGAGGACGATGGTTTGAGCGTCTTCCTCCGCACCGATGCAGCTGAGACCCCTACTGAGGAACCCTCGGTGGAACCAAGCGACGAACCGACCCAGGAACCAAGTGAAGATCCTGAGCTGGCTCGCTGGCCTCAACCGGGGCTTCGATTGGTATCGCAGTGCTGGCAGCCCTGGCGCTGCTAGGCACCGGGACCTTCCTGGTTGCTCGCCGTCGTGCACAACGCTAAGAGCCCCTAGCTACTGAAACCGCCCGGTACTCCTGCTCACAGCAGGGGTCCGGGCGTCTTCGTGTTGAAACGTCGTGACCTATTTGGAGTAGTTGGACGCGTAATTCAAAAACCACTTCAGTACGTCGGGTTCAGCAGCAGTTTCGGTGGCGACCTTTTCTGGGGTCATACCCTGAAAAACGCGTTTGATCGGAACCTCCATCAACTTGCCGGTTTTGGTCATCGGCACACCGGGAGCGATGATGATCTCATCGGGCACATAGCGTGGTGACAGCTCGGTGCGGATCGCCTCAATGACTTTGGCTTTGAGTGCCTCAGGATCGATCTGGGGATCGCGCGGGACGACGAACAGTGGCATGTAGTAGCCGCCGTCGTCGAGTTCTGCACCGATAACCATCGAGGCGGTGACCTCATCGAGGGCATCCACGACCTGGTAGAGGTCGGAGGATCCCATGCGGATGCCGCCGCGGTTCAGTGTGGCATCTGAGCGACCGTGAATGACAAAGGACAGCCGATCGGTTTTCGTGGCGAAGTCGCCGTGATACCAAATGTGCGGGTCCTGGCTGAAATAGGCGTCGCGGTAGCGGGCGCCGTCGTTATCATTCCAAAAATACAGCGGCATGGTCGGCATGGGTTTAGTGATAACCAACTCGCCGACCTGTTCTGTTACGGGGGTGCCGGTTTCGTCATAGACGTCGGCGGCCACACCGAGGGCTGGGCCCATCAGTTCGTTGATGCGCACCGGATCCATGGGGTTGGAACCGACAAATACCGAACATACGTCGGTGCCACCGGAGTCGGATCGCAGGCGCAGATTGGGGCTGACGGCGTCATAGACCCATCGCCAGGTGCGCGCCGGTAGCGGTGAGGCGGAGACGAGGATATCGGTTAGGTGCGACAGGTCGTAGTGGTCTTTGGGGATGAATCCGGATTCCTGGACGCCGGTGAGGATCGCGGCACCGCAGCCGTAGAAGGCCACCTGTTCGCTGGCCAGGATCTCAAATTGGCGCTCGGGTCCCCCGGCGAAGACCGCCCCGGAATAGGTTACCGCTTTGGCTCCGGTGATCAGGGTGGCGACCTGCATATTCCATAGCATCCAGGTGGTGGAGGTGCAGATGTAGACGGGTGCGCCTTGGGGCACTCGGTAGTGCAAGCCAAAGGATTTCGCGATCTCTAAGACGGTGCCGCCGTGGCCCTGGACGATCCCTTTGGGCGTGCCAGTGGTGCCCGAGGAATACAGCACCCACAGCGGGTGGGAGAATTCGACCGGTTCAAATACCGGTTCGCGCGGCTGGGCGATGATGTCAGCGTAGCGGGTGGTGCCGACCTGGTGTTGCGCCGTGATCTCGGCGACGGTGTCGCTCACGTCGGTGCCGGCATTTTCGACCAGGATGTGGTGACCCACCGAGTCCAGTTGGGTCAGCAGCGCATCCAGATCATCGGTTTGGTTGCGAAGTTTTCCGCCGAGTTCTAGGGCGTCGATCGTGATGAGGACTTTGGGTGCAAGCTGTTTGAATCGACTCACGATCCCGGTGACGCCGAAGTCGACGTTGACCACCGACCAGATGGCACCCACCGCTGCAGTACCCAGGAGTGCCACGATGGCCTGTGGAATATTGGGGATGGCTGCTGCTACGACGTCGCCGGGGCCTACGCCAGTGCTGCGCAAATGGTGGGCAAAGGCGCCAACCTGTTCGTTGAGTTGTTTCCAGGTCAGCACGGTGCGGTTGAGGGATTCATCGAGTCCGACGACGGCTTCGGTATCGGCCAACTGGCGTGCGTGCCGCAAAACGTTTTCCGCATAGTTGACCTTGGCACCTTGGCCCCATTGGGCATCGGGCAGCTGCCCGGTCAGCAGGGCTGAGGTAGGTTTTTGGCCGATCACCTCGAAGTAGTCCCAGATTTCTGTCCAGAACAATTCAAGGTCTTCCACGGACCACTGCCACAGATCCAGATAGGTCTGCAGAGCCAAACCGTGTTTGGTGTTCATGGCTTGCATGAACTGGTACATGGCGGTGGCCTGCACCTGGTCTTGCGTGGGCTGCCACAAAATATTGTCAGTCACGATATCTCCCAACGACGTACGAGATCATCATGGTTTTCAGTGTAGTCCTTGGCCAAGCCCCAGCGCAGCCGGGTGTGCCGGACGACGCCGTTAGAACTGTTCGCGCTTATGCAACTGGCGAGCCACTTCCGCCACGGTGCCCGACAGCGATGGATAAATAGTAAACGTCTCGGCCAGGTCATCGACGTGGAGTTTTTGGGACACGGCCAGCGACAACGGGTAAATCAGATCCGAGGCCCGCGGGGCCACAATGACCCCGCCCACGACGTGGCCGGAGCCGCGGCGGGCGAAGATTTTCACGAACCCTTCTGTGACGTTCATCATCTTGGCGCGCGCGTTGGAGGCCATGGGAATCATGTACTCATCGACCTGGTAGTCGCCGGATTTGACCATCGCATCGGTGATGCCCACCGTGGCAATTTCCGGGGAGGTGAAAATATTGGAGGCCACCTGGTTACGGGAGAACGGTTTGACGACGTCGCCCAGAATGTGGTTGACAGCGATGCGTCCCTGCATGGCAGCAACCGAGGCCAGCGCCAGGCGTCCGGTGCAATCCCCGGCCGCATAAACCCCCGGCACCGAGGTGCGTGAGACCGCGTCAATCTTGATGTGGCCCGTCTCGGTGACGTCCACCCCAATGTTGGCTAACCCCAGTTCCGCGGTATTGGGGATCCCACCGACGGCCAGTAAACAGTGGGAGCCTTCGACGTATCCTCCCGAGGACAGTTCCACGCGCACACCGTTTGGTATCCGGGTGACGCCTTCGGCGCGGGTACGGGAAATCACGTTGACCCCGCTTTCGGAGAACACTTCCTCCAGCACCTGCGCTGCGTCGGGGTCTTCACCCGGTAGCAAGGTCTCACGCGAGGACACCAGGGTCACATTGGACCCCAGCAGTTGGTAGGCCGATGCGAATTCGGCACCAGTGACGCCGGACCCAACTACGACCATGTGTTCGGGCAGTTCGTTCATCGCATAGAGCTGTTTCCAGTTGAAAATGCGTTCACCGTCAGGCTTTGCGGTCGGTAGTTCACGTGGTGAGGCACCCGTGGCGATCAGTACCGTGTCAGAGGAGATCTCTTCGACATCGCCCTCCATGGTTTTGACTTCCACAACGTGGCGATCCACGAATCGGGCCTGACCCATAACAATGCGCACCCCGTTGGCTTGCAGGCCACGGCGAATATCTTCGGACTGGTCCGAGGCCAGGCGCAGCAGACGGCGGTCAATGAGCTCGATGTTGGATTTAACCGAGTGCGCATCAAATTCCAGCCCCAGGCTTGGCGCGCTCATCACGCGTCGTCGCGAATCAGCCGAGGCGATGAGAGTTTTGGATGGCACGACGTCGGTCAACACAGCTGACCCCCCGATCCCGTTGCGTTCAATCAGTGTGACATCGGCACCAAATTTCGAGGCCACCAGGGCGGCTTCGTAGCCGCCGGGGCCACCGCCGATGATCGTAATGGACGGACGCGGGACAATTTCTAGAGTGCTCACGGGTTCTATTGTGGTCTGTTTTGCGTCAAAATGCACAATCACACGCGTGCGCCAGGTGTTTCGTTGGTTTTGATCTGTCGCGGCGATACAGTGGGGGCTGTGAACGATACGACACAATTTTTATTCGGAGATCATCCAGGCTTTGAACTCGCCCGCCAGGCAGCGGCCGTTTTGGCCGACACATTGGGCACGGACCGGCACGATATCGGGGTGGTGTTGGGCTCCGGCTGGGCACACACGATTGACTCCCTTGGCGAAGTGGTGGCCGAAGTCCCGTTCAGCGACATCCCTGGACTGGACGGCGACGGCGTGGCTGGCCACGTGCAGATGGTCACCTCGGTCCGGTTAGCCAATGGTCGCCGCGCGCTGGTGTTCGGTTCGCGCACCCACTTTTATGCCAACCGTGACGTTCAGGCCGTGGCTCACGTGGTTCGCACCATTGCCGCAACCGGGGCCGAGGTCGTCGTGCTGACCAACGGTTGCGGCGGGCTTGATCCTCATCTCACCCCGGGCACCCCGGTGCTGATTGCCGATCACATCAATCTCACCGGCGTGACCCCGCTGGCCGGCCCAGAGTTTGTTGACATGACCGATGCTTATGCCACCCGGTTGCGTACCATCGCCAAGCAGGTCGATCCACATTTGACCGAAGGTGTCTACGTGCAATTCGCCGGTCCTCAGTATGAGACCCCAGCCGAGGTGGCCATGGCCGCCAGGCTCGGAGGGGATCTGGTGGGAATGTCAACGGCGTTGGATACTATCGCCGCCCGGCACGCCGGTTTGGAAGTCTTGGGTGTCTCGCTGGTGACCAACCCCGGAGCCGGGATCACGGAGGCTCCGCTGTCCCATGAGGATGTTATCGCTGCCGGGGAGGCCGCCGCGCCGCGGGTTTCAAAGCTGCTTGCCGATATTATTCAGGCAATCTAGCATGACTGATCCGATTGCAGCAGCACGTCACTGGCTCACCGTCGATCCAGAAAATGCTGGAGTGTTGACCCAAGAAATTCAGGCCGCTGACGCCGGGGACGAGACCGCACTTGCCGCTTTGACAGCACGCTTTGCCGGGTATCTGACGTTTGGCACCGCTGGGCTTCGCGCCCCACTGGGTCCGGGCACCGCGCGCATGAATCGCGTCGTCGTGCAGCGCGCAGCCGCCGGCATCGCAGATTTCGCCAAGCAACACGTCCAGACGCCTTCGGTAGTGATCGGCTACGATGCGCGCCACGGGTCAAAAGACTTTGCCATTGATTCTGCGGCTGTGCTCACCGCGGCGGGATGTCGAGTCCGGCTGCTGGCGGTCAGGACGCCGACCCCGGTGTTGTCATATGCGTTGAAACATTTTCAGGCCGACGTCGGTATTATGGTGACCGCCTCACATAATCCGCCGGCCGATAACGGTTACAAGGTGTACCTTGGCGCTCAGCTGGTGGCAGCCGACGATACTGCCGGGGCATACGGGCAGCTGACTGCACCAACCGATCAGATCATCGCCGGTCATATCCACCAGTGGAATACCGCTGATCACCTGCCACCGCGAACAGCTAACGGCTGGCAATACGTTCCAGACACCATCATCGATGACTACGTCATGGCTGTAGCCCAGTTCGTTTCGGAACTTTCACCAGCGAACACACACCGTGGTGATCTGAACGTCGTCTATACAGCCATGCACGGCGTTGGCGCCGCAACCTTTACCAAACTCCTCGAGGCCACCGGCTTTAATGCCCCACAGCTTGTGGCCAGCCAGACGGAGCCGGATCCGGCGTTTCCCACCGTGGCGTTTCCGAACCCAGAAGAACCCGGGGCCTTAGATGAAGCATTTGCCACCGCGGCTCAGGAGCAACAAGTCGATGTGATTGTGGCTCATGATCCCGATGCCGACCGGTTGGCCGTCGCACTCCGGGTCGACGGGCGATGGCAGCGGCTCTCCGGTGATCAGGTCGGCTTGTTGCTGGGTGCCAGGCTCATGCCGTATCTGACACGTCATGATCTAGCCACAGCAAATTCGATTGTGTCAGCACCGCAATTAGCTCAGTTGGCAGCCCAACACGATGTCCATCATGAAGTGACCCCGACGGGCTTCAAATGGATTTGTCGGGTCGATCGCCTCGGCTACGGCTATGAAGAAGCACTCGGTTACGCAGTGGCCCCACATCTGGTCAACGACAAAGATGGACTGTCCGCAGCCGTCGTGCTCCTTGACCTTGCAGCCGAACTCAAAGCTGCTGGTTCAAACTTATTGACGTATCTGACGCAGCTGACTGATCAGCTGGGACCAACCTTGACCGATATGGTCGCGGTGATGGTGCCCTCCCCCAGTATTGGCACGCTACTTGTGAACGACCTGCGGGCCAATCCGCCGAAATTATTAGCGGGCTTAGCCCCGGTCACAACCGTCGATTATCTGCAGCCCGATGCCGATCTGGCGCAACGCTACGGCCCCATGAACATGCTGGCATTTTCTACACAAGGATCCCTGTCCGCTCGGTTGATGATTCGTCCCTCAGGTACCGAGCCGAAGGTCAAATGCTATGTTTCGGTGACCGCTACCCCCGGGACCGCATTAGCGACCGTACGCTCGGTACTGCAGCAATTGCGGGACGAAGCAGCCACCCTGGTCCAAGTCAAATAAGGAGACTCCGTGTCCGATACCGCCCCACTGAGCCCAACACAAGTGGATGAACTCAATAGCAGCCAGCTGGCGTTGATGATCGATCACACCCTGCTGGCGCCCACCGCCACGGCCCAAGATATCGACAAACTCTGTGACCAAGCCGCCGAATTTATCACAGCCTCGGTGTGTGTGCAGCCCATTTGGGTGGCGCACGCTGCCAAACGACTTGCTGAATCACCGGTCAAGATCTGTACGGTGATCGGTTTTCCATCTGGAGCCCAGACCCCAGAGACCAAGGCCTTCGAAACGGCCCAGGCCATTGCCAATGGTGCCGAGGAGGTCGATATGGTGATCAACCAGTCTGCAGCGCTGGTTGCCGATAAGGCCGGGCTGGTGCATGATATTCGTTCCGTCGTGGAAGCCGCAGCCGGGCACGACGTGATCGTCAAAGTCATCTTAGAGACGGCATCGCTCACGGAGCAGGCGAAGATCATTGCTTGTGAAGCAGCCGTTGAAGCCGGTGCTGATTTCGTTAAGACCTCCACTGGATTCGGACCCGGCGGTGCGACAGTGGCAGATGTGACACTGTTGCGCCACACCGTGGGTGATGGTCTTGGCGTCAAAGCTTCCGGAGGCATCCGCACCCGGCAAGATGCTATCGAGATGCTCAAAGCTGGCGCAACCCGGCTCGGAGCCAGCTCGACTTACGCTATCCTTAGTTAACAACACATCATCGCACCGTCGCCCAAGCTATGCTGGCGACAGTAGAATTTCTGAAAGAACGAGGTGTCCCCCTTGATTCGTGACGGTAAACCGGCAAATTTCTCCGGTGAAGGCAATACGGCTGGTAACTGGCTGATCTTCGTCATCACAGTCATCCTGTTCGTTGTTGGCCTGTACATGTTCAACCTGCTGTCATTTGAAAACGTCTGGGTTCCAATGCTTGGCGTGCTGATTCTGACTTCTGTCGCATACTTTATTCCGAAGCAAATCATCGGACGTTCCAATACCGTTGATGCAGAGTTCGTGACTGATCCAGCTCACGAAACCAACTCTCCTAATCTCTAAAAAGGGCTCTTATACAGAGTTAGCTAACAGCATCCGGGGTCTGTTGCCCCGGGTGCTGTTGTGTTTATCACCAAATGAATATCTCACACCGAAACCTCGGCATCGACGCACTGCGCGTCTTTTCCATAGCCATGGTGATCCTGGGGCACTCGGGAACCTTTGACGGTTCCAGCCTGCTGTCCGTATGGCGGATGCCGTTATTCTTTATCCTGTCAGGGCTCTTTTTAATCCCTCACCGGCGTTCACTTCGTGTAGAAGTCGCCCGCCGCTGGGAAAGCCTCATCATCCCCTACCTTGCATGGTCCATGATCATTACCCTGATCGTGATTGCTATCAAATGGGATTCACCAGCAGATATGCTGCACCACCTATACACCGGTTGGCGCGGCGGCACAGGACGCTCGGCCTTTTGGATGTCGTCATGGTTCCTGCTGACCTTGGCTTTCTCAGCGATCATTCTGCGCTATCTGGAGCGTTTCGCTCGCTGGGTTGCCTGGACAATCAGCATCGCAGGGTTGGTTGCGTCGCGCATTTTCGTCTATCTCCAAGACATTGACGTACTGGATGGTCATCCGTTTGCGCAGCTGCCGCTGCGGTTAGGTATCAGTCTGCCGGTGATCTTTTATTTACTGATAGGCCAAGAAATCCGCTCCCGGATCATGCCAGTGGTACAAGAGCTCTCGACGACCAGAGCCACATCAATCGGCGTGGTATTAGTCATCGCCCCACTTGTCCTGGCACACCACTTCAGCATTCCGGCACACTACATTCACGCAGGGCGATTTGGTTGGCCATTCATCACCCCGGGCATCGCGGTGACCGTGACCATCGGCTTTTTGATGATTTTTTCAACCGGCGTCAACCGGTTGCTGCACCGATGGACGCTGCTGGGACAGATCGTGGGTCGACTCGTGCGGACCGGTTCGACAGTAGTGCTATCACATGGCTTAATCCTATTGTGGATGCACGCAATTGGCTTCAATTCCAATTCCTTAGGCGATCTTTTCATCCGCTTTGGGGTAGCCTTGACCACAGCGTTTGCCGTGGGGCTACTTTTGAACATGACACCGGCGGCTCGTGCGCTGTCTGGAGTACCTCAGGAACGACCACTTCGGGTAACAATTGCTGCCTAATAGTTGAAACGGATTTATGACCACCACCCGCCCAGCTCGTAACGTCGGAATCGACCTACTTCGTGTCTTTTCCATCATTATGGTGGTGGTTGGTCACGCCGGTTACTTTCCCAACGCGGAATTGCTCACCATCTGGCGGATGCCCTTATTCTTCATGCTCTCCGGGTTCTTCTTCACACCGGGACGCACACTATTCTCGGAATTTAGCCGACGCTGGGACACACTGATCGTCCCCTATCTGGCCTGGTCAGTGATCATCTCAGTGTGGCTCATTGTTGCGGAATGGGGACAACACGACGTTATCCTCGACCATTTACATACCGGCTGGTCTGGTGGGGCACGGCAATCAATCTTTTGGATGGCCGCCTGGTTCATCACGACCCTGGCCGGTGCCACCCTACTGCGCCGATTTTTAGAGCCCCTGGGCTCAGCTGTGGTCTGGACCGTTGCCATCCTCGGGGTGCTCACCTCGTATGCCTGCTACCGGTTAGTTATCAATGGCGTATTCGAGACCCATCCACTAGTAGAAACACCACTTCGACTCGGCCTGGCCTGGCCTGTGATGTTCTATTTGCTCGTCGGAGAACAGCTGCGAAAACTCCTCATGCCACTGGTGCGTAGATACTCCTCCCACGTCTTGGCCACCCTCGGTCTGGCGTTAGTCGTAACCGCACTGGGGATCACGTACGCAACCGAGGTACGCGCCCATTACATTCAGGTCGGAGACTTTGGCACGATCCTGCTGACACCACTGATTGCCACCGTGGTGACCGCAGGCTTCATCTTGATTTTTGCTACCTGGGTCAACGATGGGCTACAAAAATTCCCGACCGCCCAGGCGAGCGTCTCACGTCTGGTACGCACCGGCACGGCTGTGGTGTTTTTCCACGGACTGGTGTTGGTATGGATGCACCAAAATGGCTTCGGCGACGATTCACTGACGCACCTGTTACTGCGCATGGGGGTTGCCTTGGTCATCTCGTTTATCGTCGGGTTGCTAATCAACACGACGCCGGCCGCACGGCTCCTCTCGGGGGCACCTCGGGAATCGGGACTCTTACGGTCCCGGATAAAGGTTTAGTTCTCCCCGAAGATATTCGCTAAGAACTCGCCAGCCCATTCCAACAGTTCGGCATCGACGAGGTCTTTGCCGGTCACCGCCTGGGTCTTTGGTCGGGGCACCATGATGGCTTTGAGTGGGGCCCGATGCACTGCCCCTGGATACATCCGCTTCATGCGCATCGCGCGTGAATCTGGCAGTTCCTCCACCGGTCCGAACTTGATATTCTTGCCCATCAGCATGACCTCGTGGACACCATATTCGCGAGCGGTGTTTCGGAAGTTGGCTACCGCCACCAGGTTCTGTGCGGCCTCGGGCAATTCACCGTAGCGATCTTGCAGCTCTTCAACGGCAGCCTCCACGGCTGCTGTGTCGGATGCCTGGGCCAGATTGCGGTAGGCCTCCAGTCGCAGTCGCTCCCCCGGTACATAGTCGTGCGGCAGGTGCGCGTTGACGGGCAACTCGACTTTGACTTCTGGCGGTGAAGTATCTTCTTCGCCCTTGAAATCGGCGACGGCTTCTCCCACCATGCGGATATACAGGTCGAAGCCAACCCCTGCAATGTGACCGGATTGTTCTCCGCCCAGCAGATTTCCAGCACCACGGATTTCAAGGTCTTTTTGCGCCAACTGCAGGCCCGAACCCAGCTCATTGTGGGTGGCCACAGCTTTCAGACGTTCCATCGCGGTTTCATTCAGTGGTTTGCCGGCGTCATACAGGAAGTAGGCATACGCACGATCTCGGCCACGCCCAACGCGACCGCGCAGCTGATGCAGCTGGGAGAGCCCGTAGCGATGCGCGTCTTCAATGATCAGGGTGTTGGCGTTGGCAATGTCGAGTCCGGTTTCGATAATCGTAGTAGAGACCAACACGTCGTATTCTTTTTCCCAGAAATCGACCATGATCTGTTCCAGCGTGGACTCGGACATGCGACCGTGGGCAACCGCCACCCGTGCTTCAGGGATTAATTCCTGAATGCGTGCCGCAACCTTGTTAATGCTGTTGACCCGGTTGTGAACATAGAACACCTGGCCCTCGCGCATCATCTCACGACGGATCGCCGCGGTGATTTGTTTGTCCGTGTATGGGCCAACGTAGGTCAACACCGGATGGCGCTGTTCCGGCGGTGTGGCCAAGGTAGAGGTCTCACGAATCCCAGTCATCGACATTTCCAAGGTTCGTGGAATCGGGGTCGCCGTCATAGCTAACACATCAACGTTGGTACGCAGCTGTTTGAGTTTTTCTTTATGTTCGACGCCGAAGCGCTGTTCTTCGTCAATGATCACCAGGCCAAGGTCTTTGAATTGGATCTCATCGGATAGTAACCGATGGGTGCCGATGACCATGTCCACGGTCCCTTCGGCCAGCGCGTCGATCGTCTCGCGAGATTGTTTGGCCTTTTGGAATCGTGACAGGGCACGCACCGTTACGGGGAACCCGGCGAAACGTTCGGCAAAGGTTTCGGTGTGCTGACGGGCCAACAGGGTGGTGGGGACCAATAATGCCACCTGTTTGCCGTCCTGGATCGCTTTGAACGCGGCGCGGACGGCGACCTCGGTTTTACCAAAGCCGACGTCACCGGCAACCAATCGGTCCATGGGCACTTCGGCTTCCATGTCCTGTTTGACTTCTTCAACCGTCGTCAACTGGTCGGGGGTCTCAATGTGCGGGAAAGCTTCTTCCAGTTCCGCCTGCCACGGGCTGTCGGATGAGAACGCGTGGCCGCTGGTGGCCATGCGGGCCGAATACAGCTGGATGAGTTCTTTGGCGATCTCTCGGGTCGCTCGGCGCGCTTTGGACTTGGTCTGAGCCCAGTCTGACCCGCCCATTTTCGACAGGGTTGGTGTATCGCCACCGACATATTGGCTGACCTGGTCAAGCTGATCGGTGGGCACAAACAGCCGGTCACCGGCACCTCCGCGTTTGGAGGGCGCAAACTCTAAGACTAGGTATTCGCGGTAGCCTTCTTCACCGGCAGTCGAGCGTGCTCCAGCCACTTTGCGGCGCTGCAGCTCAATGAATTTCGCAATCCCGTGTTGATTATGAACAACGAAGTCACCCTCTTCAAGCGCTAATGGGTCGACTGCGTTGCGGCGTTTGCGCGCCAGGGAGCGTTTCTCACCGCGCTGGGTACCTGCGGCCTGACGACCAAACAGGTCGTATTCGGTCACCACGGCGAAGCGGTGGTCAGCCCAGGCAAACCCAGCACCCAGGCTGGCGACAGTGATTTGGATGTGGGCTGGTTTGGCTTCGGTGATGCGTTCAACCACGGTTGCAGTGTGGCCTGCCTCGTTGAAGATCTCGGCCAGACGACGTGCAGGACCTGGTCCGTGGGTGGCCACAGCAATGGACCAGTTGTCTCGGATGCGATTCCCCACATGTTCCATCAGCGCCGGAACATCGCCAGCAAATTGTGCCGGGGCAGTAAATCCGGTACGCAGCGCAGTGGCATCAAAGGTGTCATCCGTGTCGAAGGCAGTAAACTGCCACCATCCTTGATCGCGTTCCAGCGCCAAAGTACGGGTATCTCCCAGGGTGGCGAAGCCGCCGGCTTCTTGCTGGTTTTCTACCGGGGCTGCCAGGCCTTCACCGGCCGCTGCCCACGCTGCAGCCAAGAATTCCTCATTGGTCGTCAACAGGTCATGAACCCGAGACCGTACCTTTTCAGGTTCAACCACGATCGTGACGGAGCCTTCCGGCAGGACATCGAGGAACGATTCCATCTGCGTGACTAACGGTGCCAGCGATTCCATCCCCTCAACTGCCACCCCGTTGGACATTGGTTCAAGGATTTCCAACACGTTGGGCATCGAGACCTGGAGGTCTCGAGCCTTCTGCTGGACGTCGTCGGTCAACAGCAGTTCACGACACGGCGGCGCATACATCGACGTCGGGGTAGCCGAGCCGTCGTCGGAGGTATCGACTAACGAACGTTGGTCGGCAATGGAGAAATACCGGATCTCTTCGATTTCATCGCCGAAGAATTCAATGCGGTACGGATGGTCTTCGGTGGGTGGGAACACGTCGATGATGCCACCCCGGACGGCGAATTCACCGCGGCGGGAGACCATATCAACACGCGTGTAAGCTGCGTTGGCCAGGTCTTGGACAACCTGTTCGAAGTCATAAAATTCGCCGGTGCGTAATAGGACCGGTTCCAGATCCCCGAGGCCCTTGACGATGGGTTGAACGATGGATCGTACCGGGGCGGTCACGACACGTAGTGCCGGTTGTCCATCACGTCCTGGGTGAGCCAATCT
This sequence comes from Enteractinococcus helveticum, assembly GCF_001657475.1. Lineage (GTDB taxonomy): Bacteria > Actinomycetota > Actinomycetes > Actinomycetales > Micrococcaceae > Yaniella > Yaniella helvetica. Next base: position 196,982 of record NZ_LXEY01000020.1, on the reverse strand, counting down.
GCGCAATACCGCCATGCGTTCGCCCACGGTATCGCTGCGCGGTGACAGTCGCTCATGTGGCAGGGTCTCCCATGACGGGAAATGCGCTATCGCATGAGCATCCATCCAGGCGCCCAGTCCTTGGGCAAGATCTTCTGCTTCACGGGCCGTCGCCGTCACCAGCAGTACCACGGGTGCCGCGAAGGAGGCGTCCTGTAAGGAGTCTGCTAGAGCAGCCGTGACGGCTTCGCGGGCGCCGTCGGGAAGAGTCAGCGAGAGGTCTTTGGTTCGGTCGGGCCGGGCAATAGAGGTCCGCATGGCGGCTACGGCAGAATCGGCTTGGAGGTGGTTTCTCAGCCCTGATAACACAGCGTCTTCAGACAAAATTTAACTTCCCGTTTTCTGGTATGAATCACAACCGGCGCACCCTTTAGCATAACGGTTTTCCCAGGTGCATCGTTTACACTTGCGTTCTATCCACTGTTAGCGAGCAGCAGAGAGTGAGCCCATGGCTTTTCAAGAATCCACCATCGTTTCCCACCCTCCACAGAAAGTCTTTGAAGGGTTAATCAACCGGGAGTTCCAACAGCATGTTTCCGATGGATTCCGTGCCGACATCGACCAATTCATGGTCACTCCGGCACAGCCTACCCCTAGTGACACCGCCCAGGTGACGATTCATCGCAGCATTGACGGCGAGCAGATCGTCAACCGGTTGCCCTCCGCTGTCCAGCGTTTCGTCAAGGGTCGGGTACAAGTTGAACAGTCAGAAGCGTGGTCGGCAGCTGGCGATGATGGTTCACGCAATGCCAACGTCACGATTAAGGTGCCATTGGCCAAAGCGACCGGCACTGCCACGATCAAACTGACCCCAACTGACGATGAGACGGGCACCGTGGTTGATATTGCCGGTTCTGTTGATTCCAAGATCCCCTTCATGGGGTCCAAGATCGCTCAGATGGCTGAGCCGCAGGTTGGCAAAATGCTCACCGGTATGACCTCAAAACTGGATTCCTGGCTGAATCAGCACTAAGTACTATGCGTTAAGACACAAAGGGCGGGGTGATGCTGAAGCAGCTCATCCCGCCGTTTGTGTTGTTTATGCTTTTTGATGGAACTGATTTTGGGTGGTGGTCAGTCCACGCTCAATGAGCGATTCCACAGCATCGGCAGCCCGATCGATGTGCAGGGCAAGCGTCTGTTGCTCGGTTGAAGAAAATGGGCGCAGCACGTAGTCTGCTGGGGCCATTCTGCCAGGTGGACGCCCGATACCGGCGCGGACCCGCAAGTAGTCTTTCGTGCCGATGGCCTGGGAAATAGATTTCAGCCCGTTGTGGCCACCTTCTCCCCCGCCGCGTTTCAAACGCAGCATGTCGTAGTCCACGTCGAGTTCATCGTGGACGACGATGAGATTTTCGGGACCGACGTTGAAGAACTTCATCAGTGCTGCAACCGGTTTGCCCGACAAGTTCATGTAGGTGGCCGGTTTGGCCAGGACAATCTTTGGTCCACCGATGCCTAACCGAAATTCTGCGACCGCAGCACCGGCTTTATGGGTGCTCCAACGTTCGGCATTTCGTGCGGCAAGTTCGTTGACCACCATATGCCCGATATTGTGTCGGGTGGCGGCATAGCGGTCTCCGGGATTACCCAATCCCACCACCAGTACAGGACCGGTGGTGGGATCAAGTGTTCCGATAGTGCGAGTCGTCAAGGGCAGACTTACTCGGCGGCTTTTGCAGCAGCTTCTTCAGCTACGGTTGGCACTTCGCCTTCGGCTGCTTCGGCGTCTTCGCCAAGATCCTGCTCAACGATTTCATCGACGGTGGCGATGAGGAAGTCGTCTTCAAGATCGATGGTTACGCCTTCTGGCAGGATGACGTCTGGTGCGTACACGTGTTCACCGGCGGTACGGCCGGTCAGATCGATCTGAACGGTCTCTGGCAGATCCAGTGCGTCTGCTTCAACTGGGATAGAGGTAACGTCCATGACGTGAGCGTGGTCTGGTGCTGGTTCACCAATAACGTCAATCCAGACGTCAACGGTGACGCGTTCGCCGCGACGCACGAGGATGAGGTCGACGTGGTCGACTTCTTCTTTCAGTGGGTTGCGCTGGATGTCTTTTGGCAGCGCCATTTCTGAGTTGTCGCCTTCGGTCAGGCGAAGCAGCTGGTTCGGGTTACGCAGTGCCAGGAAGCCTTCGTGGCGTGGCAGCAGCAGGTGACGTGGTTCTTCACCGTGACCGTAGAGTACGGCAGGGATGTAGCCGTCACGGCGTGCACGGCGGGATGCGCCTTTACCGAAGTCGGTGCGGGTTTCAACTGGCAATTCGATGTAGTCAACAGCCATGGGATTCCTCCTGTAGTTCGTACGGTGCGTTGAGCACTCGTGGTTTCCAGGCAGGAACTGCAAAACATCTTGATGGTGTTTGCAAAGCCTCGTCGATCACGGAGTGGGTGAGACTCCCTCGCCTGGGCAACGACTCACTACTATAGCACTGGTATATGGCTTTAACGAATTTGACCGCCACCAAAACTGGCAGCGGTCAAATGCGAAAAAGCTAGCGAGTTAGGCGTTGCCGTCGAACAGGCTGGTCACGGAGCCGTCTTCGAAGACCTCGCGAATCGCGTTGGCCAAGATTGGGGCAACCGACAGCACAGTGAGGTTGTCGAAACGCTTTTCTTCTGGAAGTGGCAGGGTGTTTGTTACCACGACTTCCGAGGCGCCGGAGTTTGCCAGGCGTTCTGCTGCAGGATCCGAGAAGACGGCGTGGGTGGCAGCAATAATGACTTCTGCGGCACCGGCTTCTTTCAGGATTTTCACGGCACCGGCGATTGTGCCTCCGGTGTCGATCATGTCGTCGATCAGCACGCAGACGCGGCCTTCGACTTCACCGACCACAGTCTTGGACTCTGCCTTATTTGGCTGGCTGAGGTCACGAGATTTGTGCACGAATGCCAGTGGTGCACCGCCGAGTCGTTCGGCCCACTGTTCCGCTACGCGAACACGACCGGTGTCTGGGGAGACCACGGTGACGTTGTTGACGTCCACACGGCCACGAATGTAGTCAGCCAGGATCGGGAAGGCGAACAGGTGGTCGACAGGACCGTCGAAGAAACCCTGGATCTGCGAGGTGTGCAGGTCCATGGACATAATACGGTGGGCACCGGTTGCCAGGTAGAGGTCAGCGATCATGCGAGCCGAAATTGGTTCGCGTCCGCGGCCTTTCTTATCTTGGCGGGCGTACGGGTAGAACGGCGAGACCACGGTGATGCGACGTGCGGAGGCGCGTTTCATGGCATCGCACAGCAGCAGCTGTTCCATGACCCAGTTGTTCATCGGTGCCGGGTGAGCTTGGATGATGAATACGTCTTTACCGCGAACAGATTCGCCGGGGCGGACGTACATTTCACCGTTTGCAAAATCGTATGCATCCAACGGCAACAACTCGGTGCCCAGGTGTTCGGCGATTTCTGCGGCAAGCTCCGGGTGTGCGCGACCCGAGGCTAACACGAGTTTCTTGTTCTCATTGGTGACGATTTCGCTCAACCAAGTTCTCCCTAGAACGTACGGCGTGTTTTGTTGTTCTAACTGTAGACCGTCCTACAGTACTCCAACAGTCTGTTGGAAAACTTATGATTTGTCGCGTGCTTTCTGAGCAGCTTCGGCTGCAGCAGAGCCGGCACGACGTTCGAGAACCCAGTCTTCGATAATGCGCTGGTCCACAGCATTCATTGTCAGGGCACCAGGCGGCACGTTCTTCCGCACGACTGCACCGGCGGCGGTGTATGCACCATCGCCGATCTCGACAGGAGCGGTGAACACGGTATTGGATCCGGTGCGAACTTCAGCGCCGATTGTGGTGCGGTGCTTGTTGACGCCGTCGTAGTTGGCAGTGATGTTGCCACATCCGATATTGGTGTTTTCGCCGATGTCAGCGTCGCCGGCATAGCCCAGATGCGAGAGTTTTGCACCGCGGCCGATGTTGACGTTCTTGGTCTCGTAGAAGGCACCGATTTTGCCGTGTTCGCCCAGGACCGTGCCGGGACGAATGTAGGTGAATGGTCCAACGTTGGAACCTGGTCCGATAATCGCCTGGGTGGCTACGGTCCGACGGACGGTCGAGTTTTCGCCGACTTGAACGTCGTTGAGCGTGGTGTCGGGACCAATGGTGGCACCATTGGCAATGGTGGTTGTGCCATGCAGCTGGGTGTTGGGTTTAATCGTGACATCTTGGGCCAGTTCCACATCAACATCAATCCAGGTCGTGGACGGATCGACGATGGTGACCCCGGAGCGCATCCAGCGTTCTGCGACGCGTCGGTTCAATTCAGCACCGAGTGTCGCTAACTGAACACGATCGTTGACGCCTTCGACTTCCATCAAATCATCTGTCACATATGCGGCAACGCGGCCGCCTGCTTCGCGGGCCAGGCCCAGTACGTCGGTGAGATATTTTTCGCCTTGGACGTTATCCGTGGTCACCTGTGCCAGGCTTTGACTCAGGACTTCACCGTCGAAGGCATAGATTCCGGAGTTGATTTCGCTGATATCCACCAGTGTGCTGTCGCCGGTTTCTTCGGCGACTTTCAACGCGTCTTTGTGTTCGACGATCTGTGTCACCAGGCCACTGTCGTCGCGCACAATCCGGCCGTAGCCAGTGGCATCAGGAACATTGGCGCTTAATACAGTTACTGCGTTTCCGGCATTCTGGTGTTCGGTAACTAACGCTGTGAGTGTTTCAGGGGTCAAAAGTGGCACATCGCCGTATGTTACAACGACGGTCCCGCTGACTGAGCCGATCGCTTCCAGGCCCTGTTCGACGGCGCGTCCGGTGCCTGGGATCTCGTCTTGATCGGCAATGACCAGATCGGAATTGTGAGCCAGCAGGTGCTCGACGACGCGTTCGCGTTCATGGCGCACAACGGCGACGAGATGTTCTGGTTTGAGACTGACAGCCGCATCCAGCGCATGACCAACCAAGGAACGACCACCAATGGAGTGGAGCACTTTGGGAAGCGAGGATTTCATTCGAGTGCCGGCGCCTGCGGCCAGCACGATAACAGCCGCGGGAGAAGAAGAATTCAAGGAAATCTCACCTTTGATCGTAAGACACTATTTTCTCAACCGCGATGCGGCAGTTCCGCCCCTAGGATTCGAACCTAGACCACACAGCTCCAAAGGCTGGCGTGCTGCCATTACACCAGGGCGGATCACTGATTGATCATCAGCACCTGAAACATTGTGCCACATTTGGCTACAAATTCCGAATTCGACCGCGTTGAGTGACAAAACGTTGTCACCAAACCGGTTATTGGCCAGAGACCTCGGAGACTCCAGCGTCACGCAGGGATTCAACGAGCTCTGCTTTGCGCATGTTCGACCGTCCGGGGATGTCGTGTTGCTTTGCCAGCTCGTAGAGTTCCTCGACGGTACGCGCTTCTAGCGCCATGCCCACGGCTGGTTCTGACTGCTCTTCAATGTCATGTCCGGCGACGTCATGGGTGATTGCCGATGTCGTGACGGCTTCTTCCAAATCTGCGTCGTCGAGGTTATCGCCCGAGGCGAGTTCTTCTGGAATTTGGGTGTCGGCGGGGAGTTGCCCCCAAAGATTCTCATGCTTGCGATCTTTGCGAATCATATTTGCCGCATAGGTTCCAAGAATGACGCCGGCAACGGCGAGCGCGGCGAGCCCGAAGAGTTTGCCGACCCGAGATGAACGTTTGGACTGCTCAGATGAAGTCATGTCTCCATTATGACGCATCAGCTCACAACGGTGGCAGCACGTGCCTGACGGCTGGTGTTACCTGGAAAGAAAATTGCGGTGCAAACAAAAAATTTCGCTCGCACCGCAATATCGCTTTTTGTTGCTGATTATTCAGTCAGTTTATTGACGATGGCCTCGTTGAAGGCCGGCAGGTCCTTCGGGGTACGGGAGGTGATGAGATTGCCGTCCACCACGAGTTCTTCGTCGGACCAGTGTGCACCGGCATTGCGCAGATCGGTTTGCAGGCTTGGGTAACTGGTCATATTACGGCCTTGGGCGACGTCTGCTTCAGCTAGCATCCAGGCCGCGTGACAGATCGATGCAACCGTTTTATTTGCATCAAAGAATGCCTTGGTGAATTTCACGGCATCTTTATTCATCCGCAGCTGGTCAGCGTTTTTCGTTCCTCCGGGAAGAACGAGTGCATCGAACTCGTCAGCGTTGGCGTCCGCAACGTTGAGGTCTACTTTTTGAGAGTGGTCCTTACCGGATACCTCGTCAGACTCCGGCGAGACCAGGACGGCTCGTCCACCGTTTTCGACCACGGTGTCCCACGGTGAATACAATTCAGAAGGCTCATAACCGTTGGTGACCAGAAATGCTACGCGACGTCCTTGTAGGTCGCTCATGAATTCACTCCTATCGATTGGGTGTCTGCTTAACCGTAACGAGCTTCAGGAGTGTTTGAAAGGTCGGGCGGTTCGCGGAACGGGAAGGTGTTCACGACCCCAACCGCTTCCATCATGGCGAAGACCGTCGTGGGACCAACGAAGCGAAAGCCAAGGCGTTTCAACTCCTTGGCCAGTGCCACAGATTCTTCCGACTGGCTGGGTGGTTGCCTTCCGCATCAAGGACCGGGTCTTCTTGCTGCTGGTAGGACCAGATGAGTTTGGCAAGCCCACCTGCGTCTCGAAGATTGATGGTTGCCTGAGCGTTGTTGATGACGGCCAGGATTTTTTGACTGTTGCGAACAATGCCTGCATCCGCCATGAGTCGCTCGATATCTTCGTCGTCGTATCGTGCGACAACACCTGGGTCGAAGTCATGAAACGCTTGGCGGAAGGCAGGGCGTTTCTTCAGAATGGTCAGCCAGGATAGTCCTGCTTGAAAACCTTCTAAGCTGAGTCGTTCAAACAGGCCCTGTTCATCACGAACCGGCTGTCCCCACTCGGTATCAAAATAATCTTGGAGCAAAGGATGCGATACTGCCCAGCGGGGCCGGACGATACCGCCTTCCTCAATAATGACGTTGACGTATTCAGGGTGTTGGCGGCTCAGGATTCTCACCTGCTTCTAGTGCTAGTACATAGTGTTTGGCCCGTGGGGTGCCATTGAACTCTCCGAGTGTGCCGTCTGATCTGACCACGCGGTGGCAGGGCTGTAACAGGGGCAGCGGGTTTCTGGCACAGGCACTACCGACCGCGCGGGCAGCACCGGGTTTTTTCAGCTCGGTAGCAAGTTGTCCGTAAGTGCGTGTTTGACCGCAGGCAATGGTGACCAGATGCTGTTGCACTCGGGTCATAAATCGGTCGGTGGTGTTCCTGTGGATGGGCACATCAAAGCTCTGACGTGTGCCAGCGAAATATTCATTGAGTTGCTCGGCTGCAAACGCCAGAGCGTCATCGTCATATTCGACTGACAGCCCAAATCTGGTGCGGAGTTGTTCTAGGACGCGCTCAAAATTCTGATTCTTAAAGGCCACTTGCACAATGTCCTGATCGATGGGCGCCACCAGAAGCGGTCCGATCGGAGACGGCACAAATGCATATCGAATGGTCGTTGCGGGGATGGTTTCTGGCATTGCGTGTCACCTCATTTACATGCTGTTAGCAAGTATGCACGCATTCGACGCGACCTCCGTGAATGCGTGCGCTGTCTGTGGATAACACCGAAAACTTGGTTGACAATTCCCTGAGAGACACCTCATACTTACTTAAAGTCAATGTGACCTTAAGTCGTTCTGGTCAGTTTCTAATCGCAATGAGGTACCTGTGTGGTGAATCTTTCGGCGCCAAGCGCTTCCGAGCGCCGGTTCATGCCACCGGCAGTCGCTGTGTCGACGGTCGCGTTTGCACTGCATCCACCGGTGGATGCCAATATTGCCGACCCGAGTTCTGGTGAGGTGATCTCCACCTGGGGTGAATACGCTGGCCGCGAGGGTGCGCGCGAAGAAAACCTGACCACTCTGTGGATTCCATTAGTGCGACGGACTCGTCCGCCCTTCGAGGCGCGTTGGGCACTGCCCGGTGGTCCTCTTCCCTGGGATGAAGATCTCGACCAGACGGCGGCACGCACCCTGCATGAGGCTGTGTTGCGTTCCCCCGGGTACCTCGAACAGCTCTATACCTTCGGCGCGACGACTCGGTCGGCTACCGCCCAGCGCCTGGTGACGGTGGCCTATTGGGGACTCTATGGACAACCTGATCTCCGTGTCCCACCGACAACCGAATCATTACGTGATGTGGCCGGTGACGTCGCCTCGGCAACCCAAGATGCGGTCACGGAATTCTCTCAGGCGCTGATCGCCACAGCCGATGCCAACGTCGCCTGGTTTTCCATCGACCGCCTACCGAATCTGGCGTTTGATCACACCGACATCGTCGATTATGCGGTGTGGCGACTACGTCAGCGCACCGCATATTCCATGGTCGCCCACCGATTCTTAGGCGAAGAATTCACTCTGGCCCAGATGCGTCGCGTGCATGAAGCCATTCTTGGCGAACAGATCGATCCAGCAAATTTCCGACGCGACATGTTAGCCCAGGGACAACTGGTAGATACCGGCCGGGTAGAACAAGGCACCCCGCACCGGCCTGCCAGACTGTACCGATTCAAAGACCAACCCGAACAGTAATACCCCACGAACACTGTCTTTCCTTCAAGGAGTCTCATGACGAGCGTAGCTAATCTCATTGCCTCAGCAGCCGGTGCCGAACAGCGCAACCGCACCGCATTAGGCGACACCATTGCCGTTGGTGTTCCCGCGGACATCACCACCACGTGCGACAGTCAGTTGACCACCGAGCCCTGGCACATTGACCGCCAACAGGGTTACGGTCCTGGAGCATCAACCGACGACGTCGCCCCGCCCACGACCCCGCACCAGGGTCCGATTCCACCCGAGTACACGCAGGCCTCCGAATCTGAACTTGATGCACGCATCACCGCGGCCAAAGCCACGCTTGGGGATCGCCTAAAAATCCTGGGGCACTTTTATCAGCGCGATGAGATCGTCAAATACGCTGATTTTGTGGGCGACTCATTCATGCTGGCCCAAGCGGCCAAAGACCATCCGGAAGCTGAAGCATTCGTATTCTGTGGTGTCCACTTCATGGCAGAAACCGCCGATATTCTGTCGCAAAATCACCAGTCGGTGATCCTGCCAAACCTGGCGGCCGGTTGTTCCATGGCCGATATGGCCACGATTGACCAAGTCGAAGAGGCCTGGGAACAACTCACCACCGTGCTTGGAACCTCAGACGACGACCAGGCCGAGCTCATCCCGGTGACGTATATGAACTCTTCTGCTGCGATCAAGGCGTTCTGTGGTCGCAACGGAGGCATTGTGTGCACCTCATCAAATGCCGCCACCGTGTTGGAATGGGCTTTTGAACGCGGCAAGCGCGTCATCTTCTTCCCCGATCAGCACCTGGGACGAAACACCGCTAAGGCAATGGGCATGACCGAAGAGCAGATGCCGCTGTGGCGCCCCTATTTGCCCCTGGGTGGCAATACCCAACAGCAACTCATCGATGCCAAAGTCATTTTGTGGAATGGGTTTTGTTCGGTACACAAACGCTTCACCGTCGCCCAGATCAACAAAGCGCGTGCTGACTTTGACAACGTTCAGGTCATTGTGCACCCGGAATGCCCGGCCCCGGTGGTCGAAGCCGCTGACGGCGTCGGCTCCACCGAATACATCCGCAAAGCCATCGAAGCCGGCAAACCCGGTGATGTCTTTGCCGTGGGCACCGAAATCAACCTGGTCAACCGCTTGCAAGCCCAACACCCAGAGATGACCATCTTCTGCCTGGATCCGGTAGTGTGTCCGTGCTCAACGATGTACCGCATCCATCCGGCCTATCTGGCCTGGGTATTAGAAGCACTCGTTGCCGGTCAGATCCCGAACCAGATTTCGGTTGAGCCGACGGTGGCGGCCGATGCCGAGGTCGCACTGGAACGCATGTTGGCGGCTCGGCCGTGATCGTCGTTGTTGGCGCAGGCGTCGCCAGTCTGACGGCGGTCAATCGCCTGGTCAAAGCCGGCGCCGACGTCACCCTGGTAACCGCCGGACGGTTTGGCCATGATGCCATCTCAGCGGGAAACACCGCCCTGGCCCAAGGTGGCATTGCCGCAGCCCTGGGTGCCGATGACACGCCAGCACTGCATGCCGCCGACACCATACGGGCCGGCGCCGGTTTGGTGGATCCACTAATCGCTCAGTTCGTGGCAACCGAGGGCGCACAGCGGATGCGTGACCTGCTGGAGGCCGGCTTTGCCGCCGACCGGAATGCCGATGGCACCTTAGCTTTCGGTCTCGAGGCTGCCCACAGCACATCACGCGTGGTGCACGCCGGTGAAGATAGTACCGGTGCTGCCCTGTCGAGGTTTTTGACCGCGCAGGTCCAACACCATATTGATGCCGGTGCGGTGCAGTTGGTGGAACAAGCCAGCCTGCAGCACATTCATACTGCGGCGAACCACGTCTGCGGTCTCACCGTGCGCCTTCCCGGTGGTTCTACACGGCTTGGCGCCGAGGCGATGATTCTGGCAACCGGAGGATTCGCCGGCCTGTATTCCAACACGTCCTCCTCAGCAGCAATCACCGGCCACGGTGTGCTGGCTGCTGCCCGTGCCGGGGCGGTATTAGCCGATATGGAATTTGTACAATTCCATCCCACCGTTATTCCGGGGACCGGTCAGCTGATCTCCGAAGCGGTTCGCGGTGCCGGCGCCGTGCTGCGGGATCCCACCGGCAAGCGCTTCATGCCGGCAGCGCATCCAGATGCCGAACTGGCACCCCGCGACGTCGTCTCCCGAGCCAGTGCCCAAGTCATGCGACACGTTGGTACGTCGTCGGTGTGGCTGGATGCCACGGTGATCGAACAGCGCCACGGGCCTGGCACCCTGGCCCGACGTTTTCCAGTGCTCACCCAAGCACTGACGGTCCTAGGGATTGACTGGAGTTGCGAGCAGGTGCCAGTGGCCCCAGCGGCGCACTATTGTATGGGCGGGGTGGCTACGGATACTGCGGGCCGAACGTCAGTGGCCGGTCTATATGCTGCCGGTGAGGTAGCGTCAACGGGTTTCCACGGCGCCAATCGCCTGGCCTCAAATTCACTGTTAGAAGGGCTCGTGTTCGGTACTCGTGCCGCCGGCGCCGCCTGCGCCGACACTGCCAGCGCTCGTTGGCAGCCCGATGCAGGGTTCAGCAAACTGGTCGCAACCGCTACCGAGGTTGCAGGAGCCACGACACCGCGCATCGATTCGCCACAGCAGCTGCGCAAGCTGCAACAGGTAGTCGATACTCACCTTGGGATTACCCGCACCGAAGCTGATCTGAACGCAGCGTTGAGGCAGCTTGAAACGATTCGCCACCCAATGGGTGATCTCGTGCGGGTCATGGCAACCGCCGCCCTACGACGCACCGAATCCCGCGGCGGACACTGGCGCGCCGACTTCCCAGCCCAAGACCCCACCCGGGCGTGTCGAACCGCCTGGCGCCTGACCACTGCGCCGTCTGAATCCGATGATCAGACACAAACCACACGGACCAAGGAGACCCCTGTTCATGTTGACGCCTAAACTCATCAGCGATGCGGTAGCCCGTGCGCTCGCCGAGGATACCCCGTGGGGTGATGCCACCGTGGCCGCCTCCATCCCAGCCAGCATGCCATTTCACGCCCAGCTCGTTGCTCGCGAACCTGGGGTCTTTGCTGGCGGTGCGGTGCTGGTTGAGACCTTCCGCCAGGTGGACGCAAACATTATGGTGACCGATCTGCTCGACGACGGCACCAGCTTTACCACCGGCACCGTACTGGCCTCGGTCTCCGGCCCGGCCGCAGGCATTTTGACCGCCGAACGCGTGGCTTTGAACTTCACTCAGCGCCTCAGTGGCATCGCGACATTGACCTCGCTATTCGTCAACCAGGTTGCCACGGTTGCAGCTCAGGCTCGTATCGCCGATACCCGCAAAACCACCCCCGGGCTGCGAGCGCTGGAAAAACACGCTGTGGTCGCCGGGGGCGGAGTGAATCACCGGTTTAGTCTCTCGGATGCGATCATGCTCAAAGACAATCACCTGGCAGCCTTGGGCGCCACCCACGGCGAGGGGCTCACCGCCGCGATCTGTACGGTCAAAGCCTCCGTGGGGCATACAACACCGATCATTGTCGAAGTCGATGAACTGGCCCAGATCCAACCGGTGCTCGCGGCGGGGGTCACCGGGATTTTGCTCGACAATTTTTCCCTGGAGGATCTCCGTGCTGGCGTGGAATACATTGCGGGGCGCTGCATCGCCGAGGCCTCGGGTGGAGTGAATCTTGATACGGTGGCAGCAATTGCTGAAACTGGCGTGGATATTATTTCCGTTGGGGCCCTCACCCACGGTGCTACCGCGCTTGATCTTGGATTGGATGCTGTCTGATGTTCTACCTCGATGCCGCCGCTACTGCCCCGTTGCGGCCCGAAGCCAGGCACGCCATGCTGGCGGTGTTAGAGCGCGGACCTGGCAACGCTTCTTCGGTGCACACGCCGGGGAAAACGGCCAAGGCGACCCTGATGCATGCCCGCCAACAAGTTGCCCAAGCGTTTGGGGCACGCGCAGCGGAAGTCGTGTTTACCGCCGGGGGCACCGAGGCCAATAACTTGGCGCTCAAGGGTATTGCGACCGCCACCCCGCGCGGCAAACACATTGTCACCACGGCCATCGAACACTCTTCCATTCGAAAATCATGTGAGTTCCTGGCTCGCGTTGGTGGTTTTGAGATCACCGAAATCGGGGTGGACTCAATGGGTCGCGTGGATCAAGCCGCTGCCATCGCAGCAATCCGCCCTGACACCACGCTGGTCTCCATCGGCCTGGCCAACGGTGAGATCGGCACGGTGCAATCCATTGACCGGATCGCCCAGGCTGCCCGAGCCGTCGGTGCCGTTATGCATACCGACGCCGTCCAAGCCGCAGCCTGCCTGCCCGTGAGTTTCGCAGCCGACCAATGGCCCGGCTCCGCCGTCGATGCGATGTCCGTGGCCTCACATAAATTCGGTGGCCCCCAGGGCGCCGGGGCGCTGATGATTCGCAGCGGCATTGCATTTGAGCCCCTGTTACACGGAGGCGGGCAGGAATCCGGGCACCGGGCCGGCACCGAGAACCTGGCAGCGATCGCCGGCTTTGGTGCAGCTGTAGCTGCGGTCATGCCAACCGCTGGTACCCGCGCCCAAGCGATGATGGCTCAGCGCGATGAGTTTGTTCAGCGCATCACCCAGGCGATTCCCGGAGCCAAGCTCACTGGCCATCCCACTGAACGCACCCCACATCACGCATCGTTCGTCATCGAGGGCTTCTCCGGTGAATCCATGCTGGTCGACCTGGACGTAGCCGGCATTGCTGCCTCCTCCGGTTCGGCCTGTTCGGCAGGGAAGAAAGAGCCCTCCGGCATCCTATTGGCCATGGGCTATGACCCGGATGTGGCGGTCACCGCGCTGCGCTTTACCTTCCCGGATCCACTCGATGACGACGCCTTCGAACAGCTCGTGAAAACCACGCTGCGGGTTCTTGGCCAGCACGCTGCTACGGCCCGGTGACGACGATGCGTCGGCTACAGCACCAAGGCCTCCTCCGCGGCACAGTGTTGCTCGCCGCGGTGCTGGGTCTGGCGCTGTCCGGGTGCAGTAGCCCCGATCACCCGGTCACGTCCCCAATCAATAACGACCCAGGCGCCACGCAACCGGGACAACCCAAGGACGAGATACCCCGCGATGATCTGACGCAAGAACGCGTCGTGGTCTGGGACACCGCCGAAGTCATCGGCGAAACGAAAGTTCGTGTCGCTTTTTGGGCCGGCACGCACCGGTGCTTCGGTTCGCGCTACGAGGTGGCAGAAACCAACCAAGAGATCGCCATCACCGTCATCGAAGGCACATTGCCCGACGCCCCACAAGCCTGTACCGAAGAGGCCCGACTCGCCACCCTGGTCGTGAATACCTGACAGCCCGTCGGCGAACGCCGCATTATGCCGCTACCCGACCCACAACTTGACCCCTGACGGGAACGAAAAAGCTCACCGGCCCTTGTGGCACCGTCGAAACCACACGTAGGGTACTAATCAGCACTACCTCACCGTTGCACACGTCTCGTGGAGTACCCAATAACCCCCACCCAGCCGCTGACTGCAGTGGCAATGTGCTCCTCGGGACCGCAGTCTCAAGGAGCAGATGATGGCCGAAAACCCCACGATCCGCGAACTCAGCCACGAAGACCGCAGCTTTGATCCACCCGGCGAATTTGCGGCCCAAGCCAATGCCACCGCCAAGCTCTACGACCAGGCCGATGCCGACCGGTTGGGCTTCTGGGCAGACCAGGCCCAGCGCATCAGCTGGGACACCGCATTCGATGACGTCTTAGATTGGTCGGATGCCCCGTTTGCCAAATGGTTTACCGGCGGCAAACTCAATGCGGCATATAACTGCGTGGACCGCCACGTCGAAGCCGGCATGGGCGACCGGGTCGCCTACTATTTCGAGGGTGAAGGCGGCGACACCCGCACCATTACCTATCACGATCTGCTGCGCGAAGTTTCCAAAGCCGCCAACGCGCTGATTGAACTGGGCGTAAAAACCGGCGACCGCGTGGCCATCTACATGCCCATGCTTCCCGAAACCGTGTTTGCAATGCTGGCCTGCGCCCGAATCGGAGCACCACACACCGTGATTTTCGGTGGTTTTTCGGATAAGGCCATTGCCGACCGGGTGCGCGACTGCGGGGTGGAAGTGGTCATCACCTCCGACGGCGGCTACCGCCGGGGCAAAACCAATGCGCTGAAAGCCACGGTGGATAAGGCTCTAGAAGACATCCCCGAAGTCCACACCGTACTGGTGGTCAAACGCACCGGCCAGGAGATTGACTGGCACAACGATCGCGACCAGTGGTGGCACGACGTCGTCGATAAACAATCCGAGACGCACGAACCAGAATTTTTTGACGCCGAACACCCGCTGTACATCATGTACTCCTCGGGCACCACAGGCAAACCCAAGGGCATTATGCACACCACGGGCGGGTACATGGTCGGGGTGGCCTATACCCACTGGGCGGTGTTTGATATTAAACCCGAGACCGATATTTACTGGACGGCCGCCGACATCGGCTGGGTCACCGGGCACTCCTATATTGTCTATGGGCCACTGGCCAATGCCACCACCTCGGTGCTGTATGAGGGTACCCCGGATACTCCGCACCGGGGTCGCTGGTGGGAGATCGTGCAAAAATACGGAGTGACCATCCTGTACTGTGCCCCCACCAGTATTCGCACGTTTATGCGTTGGGGCCGTGATATCCCGGCCGAATATGATTTGTCCTCGCTTCGGCTGCTGGGCAGTGTGGGCGAACCGATCAACCCCGAAGCCTGGATGTGGTACCGCGAGCACATCGGTCAGAATACGTGCCCGATTGTTGATACGTGGTGGCAGACCGAAAACGGGCACATTCTCATTAGTGCCCTGCCCGGGGTCACCGCAACCAAACCCGGGGCCGCAATGCGTGCCCTACCCGGGATCACCGCCGATATTTATGATGAGGCCGGCAACTCGGTAGAGCCCGGCAACGGCGGGTATCTGGTGATTACCGAACCCTGGCCGGGCATGCTGCGCACGCTATGGGGTGATGAAGAGCGCTATAAGAACACCTATTGGTCGCAGTATCCGGGTGTGTATTTTGCCGGCGACGGCGCGAAATACGATCAAGACGGCGATATTTGGGTGCTGGGACGCGTCGATGACGTGCTCAATGTTTCCGGGCACCGGATGTCCACCGCTGAAATTGAATCTGCTCTGGTGGCCCACGCAATGGTGGCAGAGGCCGCCGTGGTGGGTGCCCAGGATGAAACCACCGGTCAGGCCATTGAGGCGTTTGTGATTCTGCGAGAAAGCGCCAAGGAACATAACCACGTCGTGGGGATGTTGCGTGATCATGTGCGGGCGGCGATCGGGCCGATCGCCACGCCGCGCTCAATCACCGTGGTGTCTGACTTGCCCAAGACACGCTCGGGTAAGATCATGCGGCGCCTGCTCAAAGATTTGGCCGAGGATCGGGAAATTGGTGACACCACCACCCTGGCCGATGCTTCGGTGATGGACACCATCCAGCAGCAGGTTCGCGCAGCTCGCGGTAGCTAACGCGCTGGCAACGGTATGAGCCTTGGGATGAGCCGGATGCAGACCACCATGATGCATAACTCCACGAGAGTTTGCGTGACAACGACCAGCGGGGTCAGCGCGTAGTCACCGGGCAGGGCCAAGACGATTGGCAGAACAACCAAAGAATTCCTGGTGACTCCGCTGAACACCAGCGCACGTTGCTGCGGTACCTGCATCTTGGTTCTCCGGGCCACACCCCAGCCGATGAGTATCATCAGCGCCACGAACAGGACAAAAACCGGAATACTCAACAACAAGTCCAAGACCCGCTCGTGTACCGCAGAGATTTGCGATGCAACCACGATGGCCAAAGTTAATACCATGAGCGGCACCATCACAGCCGTACCGCCAGATTCGACCCTCCCTACCCATACCCACCTTTTAGCGGCCAGTTGAGTGACAGCAGCGACGACCAGTGGAACAAGAATGATCCAAATAAACGCCTGGAGCAATGGTCCAACGATCCCGACGCCGAAGAATTGATCGCCGAGAAACAACCAGAGATACACCGGTAGCAAGAGCACCTGAACAACCACGAGCACGGGTGCTGCAGCCAGCAAGCTTTTGGCATCGCCCCCGGCCAATTGTGCAAACACAATGACGTAGTCAATACACGGAGTCAGCAGAACAATTAACACACCCAAAAGGACCACGTGGTCGTGGGCCACGAGGCGTGAGACCAGAAAAACCACGACGGGAACGAGCAAAAAATTCAGCACGAATGTTGTGCCCAAAAATGGTGGGATTGCGGCGGCGGCTTTGAAGTTGCTGATCGGGATGCCCACGAAGGTGACGTACAGCAGCAAGCCCAGTGCCGGATAGATCAGCGTTTCGGCCATCGAAGCAGCAGCGGAAAAGGCTAACCCGAAGATCGCGCCTGCTGCAATACCACCCAGATACAGCCACACTTGGTGGCGTTCAAAGCACGTAATCAATGAGTGCATCTCCCTGGTACCCCTAACCGAGTTCGACCAGTAGCACCCCGGCCATGATCAAGACCAGACCAAAGATCATGCGCGGGGTCAGGGGTTCTTTCCAGATGATGCGCGCCAGCAGGGCGATCAGTGCAACGCCAACGGCAGACCAGATGCCATACGCAATGGCCACCGGCATGCCGTATGAGATCGTGACCGCAAGGAAAAAGAACGCTAGTGCGTAGAACACGGCCAGCGGAAGGATCCAGATTTTCTTCCGAAAGCCATCTGAAGCACGCAAGCTCAGGGTTGCGATGATCTCGGAAACGATGGACAACGATAAAAACAGCCAACTCATGAATCCAACACCTCGGCTGCACTTGGATCACGTTGCCCGGTTTGGACGATGAACACCCCGGCCATGATCGTGACAATACCGATGATCGCGATAAAACTCAGGGTTTCTCCGAACAGAATGGCGCCCAGCACCGCGACCAGCGCGACCCCGGCGGCAGCCCAGATCCCATATGCGATACCTATGGGGATGCCTCGCCCCAATGCAAGCCCCAATAAGGTGAAGGCAATAACGTAGCCGATGACGACCCCGATTGCGAAGATGGGTTGATCGACGGCTGCCCGCAAGCACATGGTGCCAAGAACCTCGGCAACAATAGCCCCGAGAAGTAACAGCCAGCTTTTGAGCATGTGGGGGTCCCCAACTTTCGCGATGAATCCAGGATTACTCTATCAATCGCGGTTGACCAGCGCGGGGCGGGCTGACATGTTGTTTCGTTGCCTCGGCTGTGGGCTAAACGCCAGGATGAGCAGCACAAATCCAAAGATACTCAGTCCTACCCAACCGGTGACCGTGAGCCGTTCACCAACGATCACCACCGCCAACACCGTGGCCACGGCTGGTTCAATCAGCGTCAGGGTCGTCGCCGAACTCGCCGGAATCTTCGACAGGCCAAATCCGAAGGCTACATAACCTAAGAACATCGGCACCAGCGCCATATAAGTGCCCACCGCAAATGCCTCGGGTGTGGCCAGCAACGGTGCGCCGGTGATCAGCAGCACCGGCACCAGGCTTGCTCCGCCCAGACCAAATACCGAACCCATCGCAGCGGCTCGGCCAACGCCGTCGAGCATTAATCGCTGCACAACCCAGGAATACAGCGCATAGGCCGCTGCCGCAACCAGGCCTAACCCGATACCCAATGCAGTAGCATCGCCACCGGCCACATCATCACGTTGGGTAGAAACAATTAACAAGATACTGCCGGTGACACCCAGCAAAGCTGCCAGATACCACCAGTTGCCCAGACGACGGCGATCAACCACCCGTTCCAAAATACCGGATGCCAACGGTGCTGACGCCAATGAAATGACCGTGCCGATGGCGACACCGGCCAAATGCATTGACGAATAAAACGCCAGCGGATACACAAAGACAGCTGCCGCACCCGTTGCTACGAGTTTCCAATGCGCTTGCAGATGCAGCCTAGAGCGGCGCAACGCGGGGACGGCCACGAGGGCTTGTAGTAGTCCGCCGATGCCAAGTGCCGCAGCGCCGACCGCTAGGGGCCCGACGTCGGGAGCAAACGTTGCCGCCGTGCCGGTGGTCCCCCACAAAAACGCCGCAATAAGTACGGCGGTCATACCCCACAAACGATCACGATTCACTGGCTCTCTCCCATCATCAGGAAGATACCACAGGCTTGCCACTATCTATGCTGACCTCGCGATATCTATCAATCCGCGAGGCCAGCCTGTATGTTAGCTGTGAGATGTCTGATAAATCCCTCTCAGAAATCGCTCACGCTCACCTTTGAAAGACACACACCATGACATTGACCCCTGGCCCACCCCCGCCGCGACCGCAATCGTCCGGCAAGATGCAATCCGCCAAGAAGCCTCGCACATGGCCCTGGATCGTTGGCATTGTCGCAGCACTTGGTATTGGTGGAGCGGTCGGTTACGGCAGCACACCGGAACCTGAAGTCATCACTACAGAAGTTGAAATCGAAGTTGAACCTGCGGATATGGACGAGCGCCGGGCCATACTTGATGAACGCGAAGAAGAGCTTGAACAGCGCAGCAGCGAGTTGGATGAACGCAGTGGCGAACTGGATACTCGAGATGAAGAGCTGCAGACCTTGGCATCTGAACTTGATGAACGCGACGAAGCGCTCACTGCCACCGAAACGGAAATCGAAGAAAATACTATTCCGGGTTCGGGCGTCTATCTCGTAGGCGAAGACATCAAACCGGGTACCTACCGGTCAGACGGTGGTCGGTGCTACTGGGCGCGCCTATCGGGGACCAGCGGCGAATTTGAACACATCATCGCCAATGACAATGTCGAAGGCACTGCCTACGTCACCATTGCGACATCAGACGTGGCATTTGAAACCTCGCGCTGCGGAGAATGGACACTGCAATAACATCGTGGCTCCATGGCACCGGATGGATCGCTAAGATTTATCCCAAACGCCCCCGAGCGATGGACAGGAACGGTGCCCTATGCCCGAAGGTGATTCCCTCGTCCGGTTAGCCCATCGGCTCCGGCCGGTCATGCAAGACCAGGTCATCCAACGTAGTGACTTTCGTGTTCCACACTTGGCGACGGTGGATTTAGCAGGCTGGTTCGTAGTGGATATCCGAACCGATGCGAAATACCTCTCAGTCACGATTGCCGCGGATGCGAACAGGACCGATGGATCCCAGCACCTCGTGATCGTGTCGCATTTGGGAATGGACGGCGCTTGGCACATTGATACCCGACCGTCGTATCGGACGCGCTGCATTTTAGCATTTGAGGAACATACCGTCGTGGGCAACAGCTTGGCCAAGCTAGAAATGTTTTCACCAGAAGAAGCCAGGCAGTACCTGGCATTCCTTGGTCCAGATCTGCTGGATGAAGCCTGGAATGATCCAACACAGTATGACCACCTGGTAACGCAGTCGTTACACAACTTTCGCGCAGCCCAAGACCAACCCATCGCTACTGCCCTGTTGGACCAACGGCTGGTGTCGGGCATTGGCAATATTTATCGGTGCGAAGTGTTGCTATTAGCCGGGATCAATCCGCATCGTCGCGTCAGTGAGCTCAGTAACGAACAACTTATAGGACTGGTGCTGTTGGCAAGAGAGCTTATGGGCATCAATGTGCCACCGCGAGCGCCCAAGAGAGCCCGACGGCGCACCGTGGATGTTCGCCCCGATGAACACGCCCCCTTTGGAGTTCGTGTCGCCACAGCGGTGGAACAGGCACGGGCGCAGACCGATCGTCGTCGTGCTCGTAATGATCCGAATTTCTGGGTCTACGGGCGTGAACGTCAAGGATGTTTAAGGTGTGGCGGCCCCGTCCGGCTGGAAAAACTCGGTCCCAGTGCAGATACAGAACGGGATCTGTACTGGTGCCCGAATTGCCAGCGTGGTTAGGGCCGCAGGAATCGTTGTTACTGGGCTTCTACGCGTTGCTGGTGTTTTCCAGGTTTGCGACTGAGTTTGGATGGCCACCAGATAGCACGACCGATGTCGTAGGTCAGCGCGGGGACAAGCAGCGAGCGGACGATAAAGGTATCGAGCAGCACGCCGAAGGCAACAATAAAGGCCAGCTGCACTAAGAACAGAATCGGGATAACCGACAGGGCCGCAAACGTTGCTGCCAGGACCACACCCGCCGAGGTAATAACGCCACCGGTGACGGTCAGGCCACGCAGCACACCTTCGCGGGTGCCATGTTTCAGTGATTCCTCTCGGACGCGGGTCATCAAAAAGATGTTGTAATCAATACCCAGCGCGACCAAGAAGACGAATCCGTACAGTGGCACGGCCGGATCAGCGCCGGGGAAGTCGAACAGGTGGTTGAAGACCAAGGCCGAGACGCCCATGGCGGTACCAAATGAGATCACCGTGGTGGCAATCAGCAACGCGGGCGCCAGAATGGAGCGCAACAAAATCATCAAGATCACAAAAATGACCGCCAAAATAATTGGGATGATTAGGTTGCGGTCGTGAATCGACGCATCGATAGTGTCCACATCGGTCGCCGTAACGCCACCAACCATCGCGCTCGGAGCGGCGTCGGCGAAATCAGCACGCAGATCACGCACCGTCTGGGATGCTTCGGTGGAATCGGCAGGCACTGACATGGTACCTTGCAGCAACACGTTACCCTCAACCACAGTTGGCTCAGGTGCCGGGGTTCCGGGTGGGCCGAAGGCTTGGATACCGTCTGCGGTCACCGATGCGGTGCCACTTGGTGAGTCTTGGCTGGTGATGGAGACATCTTCAATGACTGGATGCTCCAGCATCACATTTGCGACGTCGTCGAGTTCGTCCTCGCTCGCAATGATTTGAACCGGGCTGCCGGATCCGCCTGGGAAGTGCTCGCCGAGGGCT
Organism: Enteractinococcus helveticum; assembly: GCF_001657475.1. Lineage (GTDB taxonomy): Bacteria > Actinomycetota > Actinomycetes > Actinomycetales > Micrococcaceae > Yaniella > Yaniella helvetica. The sequence goes on along the minus strand of NZ_LXEY01000020.1, from coordinate 175,502 downwards.
AGTTGTCCATCCCGAGCTTCGGAAGCACCCAGCACGAGTTCTGATTGGGCCACACCGTCGGCCTTGAGCTGCGGAACGAAGGCAGCACCGGCAAGCAAGACCAGGGTGGTGACAATCCAAATGACGCGCGGGCGCTTCTGGACCCTCCGAGCGATCTTCGGCCAAATGCCTTGTAATGGAATACCGTGTTCGGCGGCGACCGTTTCTGGATCGTATTTAATGCGTTTGGGCCAGAATGCTGCCCGACCGAAGGCAAACAGGATGGCCGGTAGCAGAGTCAAAGCAGACAGCATGGCAAAGACAATGCCGATCGAGGCTACCGGGCCTAAGGTACTGTTGGATTTCAAGTCACTGAGCAGCAACATCAACAAACCTGCGATGACGGTACTGCCGGATGCCAGGATAGGTTCCACCGCACCTTTGATGGCTCCCCAGATTGCCGACCATTTATCCTCGTGGATCCGCAGTTCTTCACGATAGCGGGCGACCAGCAACAGCGAGTAGTCGGTGGCAGCACCAATCACCAGAATAAAGAGAATGCCTTGAGTCTGGCCACTGAGCAGGATGATTTCCCATTTGGCCAGCCACCAGACCGTCAGTAGCGCGGCACACAACGCAAACATACTCGTTGACAGCACCGCGATCGGCAACAAGAACGATCGGTAGACAATGATCAAAATGATGAACACGGCAATCAGTGCCACGCCCAGCAATAGGCCATCGATACCAGCGAAGGCTTCACCGAGATCGGCACTGAAGCCCGCTGGGCCGGTGACATAGACGGTCACACCATCTGGAGCCTCGGCTCGGAGTTCGTCACCGAGTGTGGCAACGACATCACCAATGTCGGCGTCGGAATTGATCGGCACAAAAGCCTGCACCGCAAGGCCATCATCTGAGGGGATAGGCGGCGAGACCTCGTCTTCGATGTTGGCAAGTTCTGGAACACCTGCCAGCTGGTCGCCAATCTGTCCTAACTGTTCTTCGGTCAGTTCCTCATCGGCAACGAAGAGCACCACCGCTGGGATGCCGTCGGAGTCTGTGAATTCATCTTGCAGTTCCTGGACCTGTGTCGCATCAGCCGATTCGGGCAGGTAGGTGGTCTGATCGTTGGAGGAGACCTCATTGACTTTCCCGAAATATGGGCCGCCAATGCCTGCTGCCGTGAGCCAGATCAGAATCAACACGGCAGGCAAGAAAATGCGTAACCACTTTGGAACCCTACGGTGTGGTCGGTTTGCCTGCCCGTTGGGAGGTTCAGGGTCGTCCTGCCGAGAGTTGACGGCAGTGGTCGAGTCGTGGTGCATGCGGATGTCCATTCGACGAGGTGGGTGGTTGGATTTCAAAACTTGCATGTTGTGCACGCCCAGCGACGTAGCTGGCGAGCGGTTCAAGGCTGATCTAACCGCTCGCTCCTACGCGCAAGCGTCCATGTTGTTGCTACGGGTCGAACGCAGTGTGGTTGTTCAACGAGACATGCCACAGGCAAGCTATAGGGTCAATCTCTCGGAAAGTCAGCTCGTGTTCGTCTCGTTGTTTTTGCCGTGTGGTATGCCAAACTGCCGTAGGCTTGGCAACGCGAGGCCACAATACAGGGCGAGCCGACCGGAGTTCTATTGCTCCCATTGGTGCCTCCGCCGTAGCAGTCAAGTAGTTAGTTGAGATATATTACTAGCTAATCTAGCAATTAATTTTGGTCGAGCAAAGAATGGGAGCAATATTTCCTCATGGTCGAAAAATCTGAGGACCCAACGCAGGGTGTATCAAATCTTTATGCACTGGATGCCTCTGACCCAAATGCTCGACTGATTGACCGCACAGGCCATTCAGCCGCCGACATCGAGCACATCGGTGAACTCATGGCCGCTCTAGCGCAGCTGCGAGAAGCAGAACAACGGCTTACCGAAGCGTCCCAGCGCTACATGAAGCTTGGATCAACCGATATGAAAGCGCTGCATTTTCTCATCGTCTCCCAGAACACTGGCACCATCGCCACGCCGGGTGCCATCGCCGTGCATCTGGATATTTCAACCGCTTCCACGACCAAGCTCTTGGATCGCCTCGAAGCTGCCGGCCATATCATCCGCGCACCGCATCCGCATGATCGACGAGCTCTGGCCATCTCGATTACCCACGAAACTTATGAAGCCGCTGTTGAAACCGTTGGACGACAACAGGCCAAACGTTTCCATGCCGCTGCTCGACTCACACATGACGAACGTGACGTGGTCATACGGTTTTTGCAGGAGATGACCCAGGAAATCACGGTTCACGAAGATCAGTGGAATCCCCCAGAACCTTAACAAGGCAATCAAAGCCTAGGATGAGGCCATGGCTGTATATCGTGATCCCGTTGACGGCAGTTCGTATGATCTTGATCAACCTCGGTGGCGATCTGACGCAGGTCGGCCACTATGGATCGAACCAGGTAGCGGCCTGACACCGGCAGACCTCAACCATTCGGCCGACTCCATTTGGCGCTATCAGGCCGCACTGCCACTAGCCATCAGCAAGCCCATCTCCATCGGTGAAGGCAAAACACCGCTTGTAGCGCATGAATGGCATACTGCTCAGCATCCCTTCTTCAAACTGGACTACCTGAACCCGACCGGTAGCTTCAAGGATCGCGGCACCAGTGTCATGCTGTCGTATTTACGTGACCGAGGGATCACATCCGTGGTGGAAGATAGTTCCGGCAATGGAGGTGCCTCGGTGGCAGGATACGGCGCGGCCGGGGGTTTGAGCGTGAAGATCCTTGCGCCTGCGTCGACCTCTCCGGGCAAGATTGCCCAGGTTCATGCCTTTGGCGCTGAAGTGCAACTGGTCGAGGGCCCTCGGGAAGCATCTCAGGATGAGGCCATTCGTCAAGCCAACAACGACGTGTTTTATGCTAGCCACAATTGGCAAGCTTTCTTTCTTCAGGGAACAAAGACTTTGGCTTACGAGCTTTGGGAGGACCTGGGGTTTCAGGCACCGGATCAAGTCATTGTTCCAGTCGGGGCTGGCAGCAGCTTGTTGGGATGTTGGCTTGGTTTCAGTGAATTACTCGCAGCCCAACAGATCGAGCAGATGCCGCAACTTTTCGCCGCGCAACCTCTGAATTGTTCACCAGTTGACGCGAGCTTCACCGCAAATACGACCCAGCCGGTGCAACGCGAAATACGAGCAACTATTGCTGAAGGCACGTCTATCGCACGTCCGCTGCGCCTAGCCCAGATGGTTGAAGCACTTCGCGACACCAGCGGCGGATCGGTGGCGATCACCGAATCAGAGATCGTCGAAGCACTACAGCAGTTGTGCCGTCGCGGTCTGTTCGTAGAGCCCACCAGTGCTCTTGCCGCGGCTGCCTACACGAAACTGGTTGACCAGGGCACCATCCGCGGCTCGGACCAAACGGTCATACTTTTAAGCGGATCAGGCTTGAAATCAGCGTCCACGATTGCCAGCTTGCTGGCTTCTAGTGGTCATCGAGACATCTGAGACCTTGCCCGAGGTTCCACCAGCAGTGTTACGCTGACATCATCATTGGTGAAGCCCCGTCCATGCCGAGTGATTTACCCCAGCATCGAAAGGACTCGCAATGGAAATCTCAACTCAACCGCCACCACCGTCTGGCCCAGCAGATTTTCAAAAACTCCTGGACGACTGGTCACAGGCAATCGTGGAAAATGATGCTGATAAAATTCGCCACTTCACCACATCTGATTGGCAGCTAGTAGATACCAATGGCATCATTCCACTTGATCGCTTTTTAGAGGTCGTCAAAAGCGGTGACCTGGAACATGATGAAATGACCCACGAGGTGACATCAGTTCAGCACATACATGACGTGGCCATTGTGGTGACGCATGGACGAAATCATGGTCGCTGGCAAGGCAAAGCCTTCTCGGCCGACGAATGGACAACCGAAATTTTTGTATGGCAGGACAATCGCTGGCTGTGCCACCATACGTCGCTGACCCCAAGACAATCGTCGGGTGACTAGTCCAGCATGCAGCATACGCTGGGGTCAGTGGGACTCTTGAAAACAACTGTCAAGTGCGCGAATAACGTGCGGCGCAAACTCGAGATCAGGATCGATTGTTAAACGGTGTAATAACAAGCCATCCATAGTGGCCATGAAGAACGTAGTGGCTTCAACGGGCTGCTTTGCGCCCAGTGCCGCCAAGATTGCGTTGGTCCACTGCTCAAATCCGGAACGGTTTTGCATCAAGGGGGCCAATAATTCTTCATCATGACCGGCCCCGACAAAGAGGATGTATCTAGCTATGGTGCGAAAGCGATACTGGCCGGCCTGCGCCTCGAGCATACCGATAAAAGCCTCGATCGCCTGATCACGTTGTACCACTGGTGCGGCGCTGGCAAAATCAGCCTGCTCCTGCTGCGCGAGATACTGCGTCACTCCCTCAAGCAACGCCCTGCGGGTCCGAAAATAATTTGAGCTAGACCCTCGAGGCAGTCCTGCGGCCTGATCGATTCGAGCGTGGGTCAGGGCACGCAGTCCTTGTTCACCAAGAATCCGTAGGGCAGCATCAAGAACCCGATCTCGAATCGGCTTCTTCGGCGCATCTGCTTGAGAACCGTTGGCCGAACTCATGAATCCTCACAAACTTCTACTACATTTATAGTGTCAGAATACTACATTCGTAGTAAAATTATAGGCACAAATTCACCCTATGTTTGCAGCCCGGAGGCGCGCTGGGAGCCACGAGAAGTTTTTTAATAAAGTCCTCTGACACACAAAACATGTGTCCCTAGCGGAAACGCCAGCGGGTGTAGCCAGAGCCTCGAAGCACGTTACTCAGTTCGAGACACCCGGGAGCAGATCACCTGATACATCCCGCCGAATAATAAGAACCACTCCACACCAGTGGAGAATCCTAGGAGAAGTCATGAATCTTGTGACGATGCCCATCGTGGCAATCCTCGTTGGCCTGTTCGTCCGTTCACGGCTGCTTGGGGCCGTGTTGTATCTGAGCATTCAAGCAATAGTTTTCACGTTTCAAACGCTAGCTGTATTGCTGGCGTGGCGGGCCGGCCAAGGCGTATTCGGTGATGCCACTGAGGCTGGCGTATTCGGTCCAGCACCCACCGGAATTCCGATCGTGTTTTCTGAGACTGAGCTCTGGCTCTATGGTCTCATCAACGTGGTTATCCTGTCCGTGGGCGTGGCACTGACGGTCGGCATTATCAGCCTGCGCGCCAGACGACGCACCCGCACCGAGTCAACGATCACGGCGCAGCCTGCAGTGTAGCTGTCACGTGGTTGCCGGTGGCCCTGTGGTCACCGGCGCCAGGGTCGCTGCAAAGTCGGAGGCCAGTACTGTGCGACTTGTCGACGCTTACCGGCAATGACCGCGACCCACCCAAGGACTGTCATAAGGAATACCCACAGCCACCGCGGCGGTCCCGCGATTTGGTAAGCACCCCGCTCACTGATGAGTGCTAAGGCCAGCAGATCGCGGGGACGTCCGCTGCGGGTCACGCCTTGATCTGCAGCCAGGCCGAAGGTCGCGCGGATGCCTCGTTCAGCAAAATCTGCCGGCGCAGCAGTAATAACCACCACGGTCTCTTCGTGACCGGTGTTGGCAGGGAAATGAAATTCCTTAGTCACCGTGAACTGCTGCCCCGGCCCCAATTGCCGTAGATGCCGATCCACGGTCAGATCCAGTGTGCCTGCCATGACTTCGAATTTTTCCCATCCGGGATGTCTGTGCTCAACGACGGCTCGGCCACCAACGGGAAAGGTCACTTCCACGCTGACCGAATTTGTTGCTGCATCACGATGAAGAAATCGCAGGCGCTCACCGGTGACGGGGTTATGAATTTCTTCCCACTCAGTAACACGCATTGGTCCTCGATTCAGGAGCAACATGTAGCAGTGACGGGCTCCTATGGTCACTGCAATGTCAGTCTACGCCTCGCAGAACCGCGCTGAGCTGCTTGAATCAGTCGAGCTGTTCGGAGAGTTCCAGCCAGCGCTCTTCTAGTTCTTCGACCTCGTCTTCGGCCTCACGTAGCTCGTCACCATAGCGTTGCAATCCCGTGTAATCACTTTGATCATGTTCAACAAGACTGTGTTGCAGCCCTTCGATAACACCGGAGAGTTTTCCCAACCGACGCTCAATGGAACCGACCTCTTTTTGAACAGCTTTACGCTCTGCACCCGTCAACTTCGAGGTCGATGATGTGCCGTTGGCCTGCTCAGTGTTCCTGACGTTAGCGTTACGCTCCGCTTGTCGTTCCTGGGCCTGGCGCAGCTGCAGGTACTCGTCTACTCCCCCGGGCACATGTCGCAGGGTGCCATGAAGAATCGCGTATTGCTGATCGGTCACCCGCTCCAATAAGTAGCGGTCGTGGGAAACCACGATGAGCGTGCCAGGCCAGGAATCTAACAGGTCCTCCATCGCCGTGAGCATGTCCGAATCGACGTCGTTGGTCGGCTCGTCTAGGACAATCACGTTCGGTTCACGAAGCAATAGCATCAGTAATTGCAGACGACGTTTCTGGCCACCGGAAAGGTCGTCCACCCGGGCAGACAGATGCTCCCTGCGGAATCCCAGCCGTTCCAGCAGCTGAGCCGGCGTGTGCTCTTTGCCATCAATGGTGAAACTTGCTTTCGTTTGAGCCAGAACCTCTCGAACCCGGTCAGACCCGATCTTTTCCAGCTGCGAGAACTGCTGGTCCAGCATCCCGACCTGCACAGTCTTGCCGTGCTTAACGCGCCCAGCTGTGGGTTCTAGATCCCCGGTCACTAAGCTCAACAAAGTGGATTTGCCGGCTCCGTTGGCCCCCAGAATTCCAGTTCGCTCCCCCGGAGCAATCCGCCAGGTGACATTGCGCAGAACCTCGCGTTCGCCAAAGCTGACGCCAGCATTTTCAATATCGACAACATCTTTGCCTAAGCGAGCCACGGCTAGGCGTTTCAGCTCAATCGAGTTTCGCACCGGTGGCACGTCTTCGATGAGTTGGTTGGCGGCATCAATTCTAAACTTGGGTTTGGCCGTTCGGGCTGGTGCCCCGCGACGCAACCAGGCGAGTTCTTTGCGCAGCAGGTTTTGCCGTTTCGCTTCAGCAGCCGCGGCCATCCGGTCACGCTCAACGCGCTGCAACACATAGGCCGCGTAACCACCCTCGAACTGGTCGACAATACCGTCGTGAACTTCCCACGTTTCGGTACATACTTCGTCCAAGAACCAACGGTCGTGCGTGATGACGAGCAGTCCGCCAGCATTTTTCTGCCAGCGCCGGTTCAGGTGCTCGGCCAGCCAGGCGATACCTTCCACGTCTAAATGGTTCGTGGGTTCGTCCAGTGCCAGAATGTCCCAGTCCCCGATCAGCAATCGGGCAAGGGCCACTCGACGACGCTGTCCCCCAGACAGGGATCCAACCTGCGCCGTCCAATCTAAATCGGCAACGAGTCCGGTGATGATGTCTCGGGTCTTGGGATCCCCGGCCCATTCATGTTCGGCCAGATCACCCACGATGGCTTGCCCCACGGTCAATGATGTATCAACGGCGTCGGACTGGTCCAACATGCCGATGGTGGTATCGCTGCGCACGGTCACTTGACCGGCGTCGGGTTCAAGTTTGCCCACAAGGAGTTTCATGAGCGTGGACTTACCATCACCGTTGCGGCCAACAATGCCAACGCGGTCGCCTGCGGAGACCCCAAGGGTCACGGAATCTAGGACTTGTTGGGTCGGGTATTCAAAGTGGAGGGCTTCTGCCCCTAAAAGATGCACCATATCGTTATCAATAATAGTTGACTCGCGCTAGTGCTTAGACGTGCTTCGTTCTGGGCACGAAGAATCGCTACAGCAGGTGGGCACCTGCGACCGGGCCGTATTCGGCAACCGCGGAGATCTCCATGTGTTCTTCGAAGCGTTCGGCAAGCTCTATGGCTTGTGCCATATCTTGGGCCATGAACACCAACGAGGCGCCAGCCCCGATGGTCTGAGCTGCCAGGGCACCTTCGTTCATACCGGCGGTCAACCAGTCGTTATGCTCCGGCAGGATGCTGACTAAGGCACTTTGAAAATCATTGTGCATCATCAGCGCTACTTGTTCGGCTTCGCCGTGAGTGACAGCGTGCAGCAGTTTCGAATCAAATTCCAGGTTGCTTCGATCATGAGCATCGGACTGGGCCTGTCGGATCATGGTGACTTTTTGGAACATCTCTTGGGGTTCGATATCCACGGCGGCTGGCACAATCACCATGGCAAGTTCCCGCTGTACCAGCAGTGGGGTCTGTAATTGCTCATCGGCACTGTGGTGCGTGATCAACGCTCCACCGGTGAGCGCTTCGGCCACGCCGGCACCGATCCGGTTGCCCAGCCGTATCAGGTCCTCGCGAGCCATGGAGGCATGCCACAATCGCGCAAGCGCGACTAACACGGCTGCGGTACTTGCAGCACGGCCGCCGAGGTGTGTTGCAAAGGGAATGTTCTTCTGGATGGTAATATCCAGTCCCGAGATTTCTCGGGGTCGCTGCAGGCGGGTACGTAGCTCGTCGATAGCGCGAAAGATCTGGGCCATATCCTGTTGGGGAATATCACCGTAGTCGATGAGATTTTCGAACCCGTCTTCAAAGCTGATAAAGATTTCTTTATCTTTGCGGGCCTCAACGACGGCGACGTCGTACCGTGAGATCGCCAGTTGCAGGTGTGCAACAGCCACTTCATCGAAAGAATTTGGAGTACCGACTGTTGTGGCGATCGCTACCATGGCTGGCGCTTGGGCGGAGACCACAAAGCGGGATTCGAAGGCAGCGTGCGCACTCATCGTGTATCCCTGAGCTGTTTTTGTTCGGCAATGCGAGAGAACTGTTCAATATCCAGCACCTCGCCGCGTGCCTTGGGGTCCACGTCTGCTGCCACCAAGAGTTCTTCGGCTGCGGTACCCGAACCAGCCCAGGTGCTCAGTGCAGCACGCAGTGTCTTGCGTCGTTGGGCAAAGGCCCTATCGATGACTTCAAAGACCTGGGCTCGAGTCGCCGCGGTGGCAGGTGGTTTTCGAGCGGTGAACTGCACCAGCCCCGAGGTGATGCGTGGCGCGGGCCAGAAGACTTTGGTGCCAACCGTGCCGGCATAGGTTGCCTGCGCGTACCAGGCCATTTTCACCGAAGGGACACCGTAGATTTTGCTGCCTGGTTGGGCGGTGAGTCGCTCGGCGACCTCTTGTTGAACCATGACAAGACCGTGTTGGATGCTGGGCAGCTCTGCCAAGAGATGCAGCATGACCGGTACGGCCACATTATAGGGAAGGTTCGCCACAATCGCGGTGGGAGGTCCGTCGGCTGCTTGGGGTGCGGCATCCACAATGTCGGCAGCACTGATGCGCATAGCATCGCCCTCGATCACAGTCAGCCTGTCCGCGGAGCCGGGCCGGTATTCTTCAACGGTGGTGGCAAGTCGTGCTGCAACCGGTGGATCAATTTCGACGGCGGTAACCGCCTGAGCCGCATCTATCAGCCCCAGGGTGAGCGACCCAAGCCCGGGGCCGACTTCTAAGACGTGCTCGGTGGACTTCACATGGGCGGCATCCACGATTCTGCGGATCGTATTTGGGTCGATCACATAGTTTTGACCCAGCGTTTTGGTGGGTCGAAGATCGAGGATATCGGCAAGTTTGCGGATATCAGCGCCGGACAATAATGGTTGATCTGTTGAAGTCACAGAGTCCATCTTAGTCTGCTCTGCCGGATACGGGCCGGGTTAATCACTTCGGGGCGGAACCCACCTGGTGGATTCCGCCCCGACGTTCTATGCGGTTATATGATGCTGTGCGGTTTAGCGCAGTCCCAGCGATGCTGAGCATGCGGGCCACTGGCCCCAGCCGGACTGTGCTTGCAGCTTGGAGGCAATTTCGATCTGCTGTTCACGAGTTGCTTTATCTGCGGTTGGAGCGTATTTCTGGCCGCCCATAGCGTTCCAAGTTGGACCTGAGAACTGAACACCACCGTAGTAGCCGTTGCCGGTGTTGATCGACCAGTTACCACCGGATTCACACTGGGCCAAGCGATCCCAAACAGAACCGCTTGGTACTGCTGGAGCTGAAGCGCCGGTATTACCACCTGAAGATTCGGAGGAATCCGAAGAAGCTTCTGGTTCTGGTTCCTTGGTTCCGCGCAAAACAACCTCGTTGGTTGGTTCCTTGGTGACTTCACGGCTGATCTCAGTCTTTTCGACTTCTTCACCGTTTTCGGTCACGATTTCGTAGGTAACATTCGCGGTACCGTTGACACCTTCGGTATCAGTTTTGGTTTTGCCTTTTTCGAGGCTGTCGTCGTTCTTCGTAGTGGTTTCGAATTCGACAGCTTCTTCCTCGGTAACCTCAGTCTTTTCGACAATGGTCACGGTAATGGCAGTGTCGTCGTTGATGTTCTGGTCAAGTTTTGGCGAAACCTTATCGTCTTCACCAAGTTCAACGCCGGCCTTGTTCAGAACATCCTGAACGGTACCGCCGGTGGTGAGGACTTCTTTGGTTTCATCAGCCACGGTGATCTCGACTACCTGTGGCAGCGCGATCTGATCGATGCGCAGCGGGGTGATCGAAGAGACACGCTCGATATTCAGTGGCTGGTCAGTTTGCTGTTCTACGTTCTCGGCGTTGGCAGTCGCGCCTTTATCGGCGTTGGCCTGGGTGATGACGAACGCCGCCAGGCCTCCTACTACCAGCACTAGAGCTGCAACCTGAGCAATGATCTTGGTCAGGGTGCCACGGAAAATGCTTGACATAGAGAAAATCCAAAAGTGTTGTAGTTCCGACGTCGTGGTGTTTTTACCCACGCGTCGATGACATCGTCCACGACTATAACGGAAAGATAACAAAGATTACAAATCGATAACGAAGCTTTGTTGATCATTTCATCCGACTACAACATGTGCATGATGCATTTCACCTAGTCAATTTGGAATTTTCCGTAGACGCGTTCCGTGTTTTGGAAAATAACATTGCCGAGATCTTCGACGGTTTGATTACGAGTTTCAGCCAATTGATACAGCGTGTATGGCACCAGGTATGGAGCGTTGGGTCGCCCCCGGTGCGGGTGGGGTGTCAGGAACGGCGAGTCGGTTTCCACCAGCAATAATTCGGGACGCATGACTTGTGCGGCCCGGCGAGCCGATTCGTTGTTTTTGAATGTCACAACACCAGAAAAAGAGGCGTACCAGCCATGCTCGTTCAGGATCGCGGCCATGTGTTCGTCACCAGAGTAGGAGTGAAACACAACGTGTTCGGGCAGCTGATCTACGGAGAGCAGTGTGTCGATGACGTCGTCGTGGGCTTCACGGTCGTGAATTTGTAATGCCAGTCCGAGTTCAACGGCCATTTCGATGTGTCGCTTGAAAGCATATTTTTGAATGTCCCAGTTAGCTTCGCCCTCGGTGCGGTAATAATCCAGGCCGGTCTCCCCGATGCACACGATAGCTGGGTGATCAGCTAATTCGCGGATGGTATCGATGGCTTGGTCCAGGACGCCGTCTTCGGCGAGTTTGACCGTGTCATTGGGGTGGATAGCCAGCGCGCCACGCAGCCGTGGCTCCTGTTCGATGGCTTCGATCGTGTACCGAGCGGATTCCAGATCGGTGGCAACTTGGATCGCTCCCACCACATTGACGGTTGCTGCCGCATCCATAACTTCGGTTGGAGTCGGCTGCACCAGACCATCACGAAAGTCGATGTGGGCGTGATTATCCACGACCGGGACCGGGGAAGCTGGAGGCGCTGGCGGATAGACCAGTTTGCGCTTCTTGCCGGTGTATTCATCGGTTGCTGCGCGTACCGGCCCATCGGCGTCATGCGTGATGGTTTCGTCCGGGAGATACTGCGGCGGTGTTTGGAGTCCTGCTGAAGTGGTCATGGGTTTAGCTTAACGGGGTCCGCCCCGCCGAGCAGAATCTCGACGGGGCGGACAATACCTAAATGGTAATACTTTTTAGGCTTGGGTGTGTGGGTTTGGCATACCGATGTACTGCACGGTGGTGTACTCGGCGATACCTTCGGCGCCACCTTCACGGCCCAGACCGGACTGCTTGACGCCACCAAATGGTGCCGACGCGTTGGAGATGACTCCGACGTTGTATCCGATCAGACCGAATTCGATCTGGTCAGCAACGCGGATCGCACGGTTGTGGTTTTCGGTGAACAGGTATGCGGCCAGACCGTATTGCTGGGCGTTTGCCAGGCGGATGGCATGGGCTTCGTCGCTAAATTTGACGACGGGAGCCACTGGGCCAAAGATTTCCTGGGTCAGGATTGGTGAATCTTCCAGAACCGACAGGATGGTTGGTTCGTAGAAGTACCCGTCGCCCTCGACCTTCTTACCACCGGTCACAACTTCTGCGCCGGCTTCGACAGCTTCGGTGACCAGACCGTGAACATCTTCGCGAGCTTTTTCGTCAATGATTGGGCCAATGTTGACGCCAGCTTCGGTACCGCGGCCGACTGTGCGGGCGCGCATGGCTTCGGCAAATTTCTCTTGGAAGGCATCGGCAATGTCTTCGTGAACCAGGATGCGGTTGGCTGCGGTGCAGGCTTCACCCATGTTGCGCAGTTTGGCATCCATAGCACCCTGAACGGCTTTGTCCAGGTCGGCGTCTTCGAACACGATCAGTGGTGCGTTGCCACCTAGCTCCATCGAGGTGCGCAGCACGTTCTGTGCGGCGGCTTCCATCAGGCGCACGCCCACCGGGGTCGAACCGGTAAACGAGAGTTTGCGCAAACGGGAGTCTTCCATCAGCGGACCGGAGATCGCCGATGCAGAAGAACCGGAGACGACGTTCAGCACACCTGCTGGCAGACCGGCGTCGATCATGGCCTGAGCAAAGTACTGGGAGGTCAGTGGGGTCAGCTGAGCTGGTTTCAGCACCATGGTGGAACCAGATGCAACAGCTGGTCCGACTTTACGAGTCGCCATGGCCAACGGGAAGTTCCACGGGGTGACCAGCAGGGATGGTCCGACTGGTTTGTGACGGACAATCGCGGTCAGGTTGTTTTCTGGGGTGTTGAAGTACCGGCCGTAGTGGCGCACGGTTTCTTCGGAGAACCAGCGCAGGAATTCGGCACCGTAGGTGACTTCACCGCGGGCTTCAGCCAGTGGTTTACCCATTTCCAGGGTCATCAGGAGCGCAAAGTCATCGGCGCGTTCCATGACAATGTCGAAGGCACGGCGCAAGATTTCGGCGCGTTCGCGAGGTGCAGTCAGGGCCCATTCGGCCTGGGCTTCATCAGCTGCGGTCAGTGCTTTGAGTGCGTCTTCGGAGTTACCATCCTGAATCCGCAGCAGTTCTTTACCGGTTGCTGGGTCATAGACCGGCAGGGTTTTGCCCGAAGAGGCTTCTACCCATTCGCCGTTGATGAGCAGGCCGGTGGGAACGCGCTGTAGCAGTTCTTGTTCTTGTTGTGCGGTGACAGTCACGGATTACCTTCTTTCGATCTGTCGGACGGGCGCTGACCGCAAAAGCGTCGTCAGGCACCGAGAAGTTCAACTCGCCAATTAATCTAACACGCAGATATCACTGGGACCGCTAACGCCATCACACGACGTAAGTTAGCGACTCCAGGCAGCATACAATACCCCTGTGGGTATGTGCAGGGGTCATGGAGTCCATTCGGGAAAGGTATAGCCGGTGCAGCTGAGAGCCTTAGCGCAGTAGGGACATGCGCCGAAGAAAGAAGATGGTGGCCACCGCGATCACCACACCGCTTCGATCCGCACCAGCAACAACCGTGGTGCCCAAATTTCAGGTATGCCCCATGTACTCACCTCAACCTGCCTCACTCAGCAGGGCTATCCCGAATTCTCTCCTCCGCGCCCATCTGACGTCGCCGAGGGTGAGTTTGTTCACTGTTCATCGAACAGCCGAAGGATCCCGGTGACCCAAATGGCATTGCGGCAGGCCCGATGGCTAAACTGAAAAGACAAATCGGACCGACAGGTCCATGAGATTGTCACTTGCAAACACCTTGAAGACTTCATAAAAACCCTGGCTGGCGATCTGCCGAGATCGTTTTGATGCCCAACTCTCAGGAGGCCTGCGTGACCGAATGGTCTAAACCTCAACCCTCACCCCGCGTCGTTGTGCAAGCTGGTGCATGTGTACCAGCTGCCACACCAGAAGCCGCGTCCGGCGATAAATGGGTTGAAGTTCCTACCGAATTCGATGCCATCATGCTGTCGTCATATGGTGGCCCCAATGGTCAAGACGACGTCATCCCGTTTTTGCGCAATGTCACCATGGGCCGCAATATTCCGGATGAACGACTCGAAGAAGTCGCCGTGCACTACCGCGAAGCCGGCGGCGTCAGCCCGATTAACGAACAGAACCTGGCGCTGAAGGCTGCGATCGAAGAAGAACTTAAGGCCCGCAACATCGATTTGCCGGTGTATTTTGGCAACCGCAACTGGGACCCGTACTTCACCGAAGCCGTTTCCAAGGCCCACGAAGAAAACAAGGTCGAAGGTCGCCCAACCAAAATCTTCGCGCTGGTGACCTCCGCATACTCGGCCTACTCCTCGTGCCGCCAATACCGCGAAGACTTCGCGGATGCTCTGGATGCCCTGGATCTGTGGGACGACGTCCAAATCGACTCCTCGCGCACCTTCTTTGACCACCCTGGCTTTGTGAACCCATTTATCGAAGGCACTCTGAAGGCCGTTGCCGAACTGGTCGACGAACACCCAGATCTGGATCTTGCCAATGACGTCGAAGTGCTATTCTCCGCACACTCGATTCCGATCAAAGACAATGCGCAGTCGGGTGAGCCCGATGAGCACGACTACCCAGAGCTCGGCGCCTATAAGGCCCAGCACCTGGCCGTTGGTGGCCTGGTCATGGACGCGGTCAAAGAAAAATACAGCATCGATGTTCCCTGGGAACTGGTCTATCAGTCTGAATCCGGTCCAGCCCACATTCCATGGCTAGAACCAGACATCAATGACTACTTAGAAGGTCTCAAGGGCAAACGCAAAGCAGTCATCGTCGTGCCAGCCACCTTCCTATCCGACCACATGGAAGTCTGGTGGGACCTGGATATTGAAGCCAAGGAAACCGCTGACGAACAGGGTCTGGCCTATAAGCGCGTCGCGACCCCGGGTACCCACCCAGAGTTTGTCGCCGCAATGGTGGATCTGGTTGAAGAGCGCCTCAACGGTACTCCAGCCGCTGAGCGCAAGGCGCTGACCAAATACGGTCCGGGCTATGACGTCTGCCGTGCCGGCTGCTGCCAGGGCTCCGGCCCGCTGCGCGCCGCAACCGGTGGTCTGCTGCCATAACCTGAAGAATTATTGGGCCGGTGGTGCTCGTGAGAAAATCTTCCTGATTTTTCTCACGAGGACCACCGGTCTTGTTTTCCCTATAGCTGTTGCGACCTAACGGTCTGCCAGCACGGCGTTATACAGTTCGCGCGCCGAGTGCCCGGTATCCTGACCAACCTGTCGAGTCGCAGCTTTCAATCGTTCGCCGCCCTCTACCAGCGCACGCACCTGGGCCAGTGCCTCGTCAAAAGTTGCCTGAGCTGCAGCAGGTGCCGGCCCGACGACAATGACAATCTCACCTTTCAACGTCTTGGACTCGGCCCAGTCAATCAGCTCGGTGAGCGTGCCGCGCGCAATCTCTTCGTGCAGCTTGGTCAACTCGCGCGCCACTGCAGCCTGCCGCTGAAGGCCAAATGCCTGGGCCATCGCCTTCAGTGTTTCGGCGGTGCGATGCGGGGATTCATAAAAGATCAGGGTGCGGGTCTCGGCTGCGAGCGCAGCCAGCGCCTTAGCCTTCTCCCCTGCCTTGCGCGGGATAAACCCTTCAAACGCAAACCGATCAGTCGGCAGCCCGGACAATACCAGTGCGGTCATGGCAGCCGATGCGCCGGGGGCTACGGTCACGTCCACGCTCGCGGCAATGGCTTCCTGGGTCAAACGATACCCCGGATCAGAAATCGCCGGCATCCCAGCCTCGGGCACAAACACCACATTCTTTCCCTGACGCACCGCCTCGATCAGTCCCTTGGACGACTCTGCCTCATTATGTTCATGATGCGACACGACCGTGCCAGAAAACTGCACCCCGGCAGCATGCAACAACTTGTGCAGCGACCGGGTATCTTCGGCGGCAATAATATCGGCCTGGTGCAACACAGCTTTGACCCGGTCGGTTAGATCCCCCAAATTCCCGATCGGCGTTGCCGCCAAGGTCAAGGCGGCGGTGGTGGTTTCGGTGTGTCTACGGGGTGCGTCCATGATCCCATTATCACGCCACATCACCGGTAGCATGGCCTGTGTGTCAACAACGCAACAACGCACCCCCAATGACTGGCTACAAACGGCTTCCGAGGCCTTCTCGCTGGCAGGTCTCAAGGCTCGGCTGTTGTACCCGACGTTCCATCTTGGCCGCACCGGCTGGATCATCGCCGCCATCCTCACCGTCGCCGCAGGCCTGTTGCGTTTCTGGAACCTCAGCCACCCCAACGAGCTGATCTTCGACGAAACCTACTACGTCAAAGACGCGTACTCGCTGTGGCATTTTGGCTATGAGCGCTCCTGGGATGACGACGTCGACGACGCCTTTATTGCCGGTCAAGCCCAACCCAGCCACGACGCCGCCTACGTGGTGCACCCCCCTGCTGGTAAATGGCTCATCGGCGTCGGGATGGCACTGTTTGGTTACGACAGCGCCTTTGGCTGGCGCTTCACCGCAGCCCTTGCCGGAACCCTATCGGTGTTGTTGACCTTCATGTTGGCCGCTAAACTTTTCCGCTCCCTCTTTCTTGCATCCGTCGCGGGCCTGCTACTGACCATTGAGGGCCACCACATTGTGATGTCCCGTACCGCCCTATTAGACATTTTCTTGATGCTGTTTGTACTGGCAGCATTCTGTGCCCTGGTCGCCGATAGAACATGGGGACGACGACGCCTAGTCACCGAACTGGCCGCCCGCTATCGACGCTTCACCGCCGCCGATGCCACCGATCATGACCGCACCCAGTGGCATAAGGCCGCTACCTATGGCCCCTGGCTGGGAGTGCGACCCTGGCGTATCGCCGCCGGTGTGCTGCTAGGCATTGCGGTTTCCATTAAACTTTCCGGGCTGGCTTTCGTCGCGGCCTTTGGTCTGCTCACCGTCTGGTGGGATGCCACCGCACGCCGCAGCGCCGGTGTGCGCCGCTGGCTGCCCGGCGCCGTCGTGTTGGATGGCCTGTGGGCGTTCGTCTGTATGGTCGGCGTCGGCGCGGTCACCTACGTGGCAACCTGGGCGGGCTGGCTGAGTTCATCCGGCGGCTACTACCGCAACTGGGCTGCCGGCCAGTCCATTCCACTGCCCGACTGGTTGGCCTCACTGATTCACTATCATGTCCAATCCACAACCTTCCACACCGGACTAGACAGTTCCCACAACTACGCCTCATCCGCCTGGATCTGGCCCTTTGCTGGACGCCCCGTCTCCTTTTACTACCGCACCGAGAACGTCCAATGCGCCGCCGACGAGTGCTCAGCCGCGATCCTGGATCTCCCCAATCCCCTGATCTGGTGGACCGGACTGGTAGCCATCGTCATCATCGTTGTGCGCTGGCTACTCATCCGCGACTGGCGCGCCGGTGCCATCCTGGCCGTCTATGCGGCAGGACAACTCATCTGGGTGTTATGGCCAGCCCGAACCATGTTCTTCTTCTACACCGTGGCCTATGTGCCGTTTCTCATCCTGGCGATCACGTACGTGGCCGGGTTGTGGCTGGCACGCACCACACCGTTAGGTACCGGTTTTGCCTCACGGCGCGTCGCCGTCGTCGGCATCAGTCTCTTCGTTCTGGCCGCCCTGGCCCTGAGCGCATACTTCATGCCAATCTGGACGGGCGAACCGCTGCCCGTCCACCAATGGCGGGCGCGCATGTGGTTCCAATCCTGGATCTAATCCTGACCGCCGGTTGAGCGCTGTTGTGACACCGGCGGCGACGTGGTCACTCACGTCATGACAGTACCGTGACCATGGCGGTAGACTTGGTCGCGGCAATTTCACCACCAGAAAGCAGGCCCCGTGCACGTTTCAGCCCCCTACATCACACGGCTCGATTCACAATCTAACCTGACCGACCTGGTCATTGAGCAGCTCGGGGCGCAGCCGGCCAGAGTGGTGTATGCGGTGCAAACCACCAACGACGTCGAACACCTGGCCTGGCGCGAGGTCACCGCATTCGATTTCCTAGACCAGGTGCACAAGGTCGCCAAGGGCCTGATCGCCTCGGGCATCAAACCCGGCGATATGGTGGCCGTCATGTCCGCCACCAGTTACCCCTGGGCGGTCATTGATCAGGCGTTGTGGTTTGCCGGGGCCATCTCGGTGCCCATCTACGAGACCTCCTCGCCATCACAAATCGCCCACATTCTCACCGACTCCGGGGCCGGGCAGGTTTTTGTTGCAGGGTCCACACCTGGGCGGGCGGTGGCCCGTGCCCTCCAGACCACTGAAGGCTTGGAGACCGTCCAGCAGTGTGAGCTCTCCGAAGACGGCTTAGACAAATTGGCTACGGCCGGCGTTGAGATTTCCGACGACGACCTAGAAGCCGCCCGCACGGTGGCGACCATGGATTCCACGGCAACCGTGGTCTACACGTCCGGCACCACCGGGCCACCCAAGGGTGCCAAAATTTCGCATCGCAACCTGGCCGAGGGTGCGGTCAATATTGTGCCCTGGGCCCAAGACATCGTGTTGAACCACCCGACCCCGCGGCTGTTGATGTTCCTGCCCCTGGCCCACATTCTGGCCCGCGCCGTCCAATACTTCGCACTCGTGTCGGGCATTCAGATCGCCCACACCTCAGACACCGCTAATGTCACCACGATCATGCAAGCGTATAAGCCCACCTGGTTACTCGTGGTTCCCCGGGTACTCGAAAAAGCCTATACCGCCGTTCTGGCCCGGGCCGAGGATGCCACGGGCTTGCGCAAGAGCCTGCTGACCGATGCGATCGATGTGGCCGAGCAGTGGTCGCGCGCCCGCCAAGCCGGTCAAATGCCCGTGGGGCTGCGCATCAAACACGCCCTGTACGACCGCGTGGTCTACGCCAAGATCCGCGCCGTATTTGGTGGCCAAGCCAAGGGTGCGGTGTCCGGGGCCAGCCCACTGAATGAAAAACTCGCCCACCTATTCACCGGAATGGGTCTCGAGATTTTTGAGGGTTACGGCCTGACCGAATCCACCGCACCGGCATCGGTCAACGTGCCAGGACACGTACGGCTTGGCTCGGTTGGCAAATTGGTGCCCGGTATGGAGGCCAAGCTGGCGCCGTCGGGTGAACTGCTGCTGCGCGGAGTGGTCGTCTCCCCCGGGTATCTGTCTGAGGCGGCCAATGCCGACTCGTACGACGACGAAGGCTGGTTTGCCACCGGCGACCTGGCCGAAATCGATGACGACGGGTTCATTTTTATTACCGGGCGTTCTAAGGACCTGCTGGTCACCGCGGGCGGCAAGAACGTTTCCCCGGGACCGCTAGAAGAGGTCATTACCACGTGTCCGATTGTGGGCCACGCCGTCGTCGTGGGGGAAAATAAACCGTTTGTGGGTGTACTGATTTCGCTGGATTCCGAACAGCTGGCCCAGTGGGCGGCCCGGCGCGGCAAGGTCGGGCTGACGTTGGAGCACGCGCGCAACGATGAGGATGTGCACGCCGAGATTCAAAGCTACATCGACCTGGCGAATCAGAGCGTGTCGCAGGCCGAATCCGTGCGCAAGATGGTCATTTTGCCCACCGAACTCTCACAAGAAACCGGGCACGTGACCCCGTCTGAGAAGCTGCGTCGTGCCTCGGTGATCAAGGACTTTGACGGCGCGATGACCGAACTCTACGGCTAGCGCACTTCCGGCTGGGTTGCTGTCGGCGCCCGGCCGGTGACCTGGGATTCCAGGAATCGCTGGGCGCGTTCGCGGTTGTGGCGGCGACGCGCGGTCGGGGCGGTGCACACCAGGATGACGATCATGGTGACCAGAGTTAGCCCGGCGACCCCGGCTGCGGCATCCACCCAGAATTGGCCCGGGTAGAGGCGAATCAGCGAGTCTGAGGTGGCAAAGGTCCAGGTCCCATCGGCAAAGAAGATTTGATGGAACCCGGCGAAAAATGCTTGCCAGCCGAAGGCCGCGACCACGGCCAGTACGATCATGACCGCCGTGAACCACACGGCCCCGGCAAATAGCGACCGGGCGATGCCACCCTTGCGCATGCGGTAGAGCATGATCATGGCGACGACGCACACCACCGCGGCGACGAGCCCGGCGATCATGGTGACTAGCATGACCTGTTTGACATCGGCCATGTGGCCGACCTCGGCCTGAGTGAACACCGGGTTGCCATTGGCAAAACTCAGATCGCCCAGATAGGCCGGCGGTGCGAAGTTGAAGAGGTAGTCCAGGCCGTAGGAGCCCAGTGTCAGGCGTTGATCGGTTTCCAAGCCGAACTGATCGGCGGGGAATCCGGGGCGATGGTATTCAAACCACAAAAACAACGGTGAGGCCACCAACCGGATCATCGCAATCAGGATGACCACCGGGGCCAGAATGGCCAGCACCACCTGCATGACCCGGGCCAGGGTTGGTGAGCCCACGGCCGCGCGATCACGAGCTTTCGCCCGAGCGGCCGCGGCATCTTCGAATGAGTCTTCTAAGGGTTCCGTGGGCATGGCACCACCACGGGTTGCCGCATGCGATCCAGCCGCCGCTGCGATCGGTGGCGGTGGTGGCATAATACGCGTTGCCGGTTCTTGTGCCTCGTGGGCCGGGTCGGCTTGCTGCTCGGCTGCAGGCTCGGCTGCGGGCTCGACTGCAGGTTCGGCGTCGGGTTTCTTGCGCGGTCCAATTCCCACTGCCGCGGCAGTTTGCAGCGCATCGCCATCAGGATCAACCCGGCGACGTTTTCTACGCGTGGAGGCAATGGGCTCGGCCGGGCGAATCTGTTCCTCGGGGGTTGGGTGCGCCAAACTGGGCGCTTCTGGGTCGCGAACCTCATGACCGCCGTCGTCGGAGAATTCCCGGTGGTCTTTGGATTGCTTCGACATTGCCCACACCTTTCCATCACGCTTTATCGTTAGCCTACGATGTTGGCCACGGCGAAGGGAGTTTCTGGCGGCGCGTTGCGCAGACTTTAGGCCGTGACCAGCTGGCGTCCGCCGTCGTAATCTTCTAGATCAGCATCCGCATTGGCGGCGGCCGCTCGCGAACCCAGAATCCAGGTATAGGCCCAGTAGCCGGCCAGTACGAGTGCGCCGATGGTTATTTTGGCCCAGGTGGGCAGGTTGGACGGCGTCACCACGCCTTCAACCAGCCCCGAGATCAGTAACACGCCAACCAGCCCGACCCCCACGAGAATCAGCTGGCGGCCCCAGTAGGCCAGCGACTGCAGGCGCGTGGCTCGCCCCGGAGCAACCCAGGCCCAAAACACGCGCAGCCCCGCAGCGCCGGCAATGAAAATAGCGGTCAGTTCCATGAGGCCGTGGGGTGTGATGAACGCGAAGAAAGTGCCCAGTTCGTCGTATTTGTGCATCAAGGCCGCCGAAATGCCTAACCCCTGGGCGTTAACCCACAGGACGTAGGGCACAAAGAATCCGGTAATCCCGAAGGCCACTTCCTGCAGGGCAATCCAGGCGTTATTGACCCACACCAACGTGGTGAATGACGACGCCGGATTCTCCGAGTAGTAATCCACAAAGTCTTCTTCAACGTAGGCAATTTGGGATTCCGCGGGCATCATGGCATCAAACATTTCCGGATTATTGCCGTACCAGAAACCATAGGCCAGGGCCAGTGCGATAAAGGCCGCCCCCAGGACGATGGTCAACCAGCGAATTTGGTACAGCGCATACGGGAGTTTGACGGCGAAGAAGTTCTTGATTCCTGCAACGGGTGATCCGGTTGCCGAAGTAAGCTTGGCGCGGGCTCGAGCGATCAGCAGCGACAGCCGGTTCGCATAGACGCCGTCGGGATCTTGCGCCTGGACGATGGATAAGTGCGTGGATACTCGCTCATAGAGTTCCACCAGTTCGTCAATCTCTTGGGCGTTGAGTCGCCCGACCTTGGCCAGCTGATGGAGTCGCTGCCAGTCATCACGGTGCGTTGCTGCATAGGCTTCAAGATCCACGAGCCCCACACTACTAGGCTTGGGTGTGGGACACCTACCCAAACCCACATGAAGACTAAACTCAGAACCGAAACGCTATGAAAGTTGGGCCGTACGTGCATAAATACACCATTACCGGCGAAGCCGTTGTGCTCAACCTGCGCGCCGCAAACTTTATGCCGCGCTTGGGTGCCGCATTCATTGATGCGATCATCTACACCGTGGCCTGGATTTTCATGCTCATCGGGTTAGGGCGGTACACCTCGATCTACGCCATGGATATCGCCGCAAGCCAGGCCGTGATGATTCTGGCGGCCATTACGCTGATGTTTCTCATCCCGCTGTTGGTGGAGGGCCTGTCGAGGGGACGTTCGATCGGCAAGTTGATCTTTGGCTTGCGGGTTGTGCGTGACGACGGCGGGACCATCCGGTGGCGCCACGCCTTTATTCGGTGTCTCACCGGGGTCTTTGAACTGTGGATGACGGGCGGTTCCGTGGCGATCATCGCGTCGCTATTTAATCGTCAGTCCAAACGCCTCGGAGACATGATGGCCGGCACCTTTGTCATTATGGCCCGTGTACCTCGACCAGCTACAGAACTGCCTGGCCTGCCGGCTGCGATGCAGCAATGGGCACAGGTCGCCGATGTTGGCCGCATCCCGACCGGATTGGCAGGCCAAGCCAATGCGTTGATCCGTAATGTCTCCACCATGAACCCGGCTGCCCTTGCCTCGATGGCAGCGACACTGACCGAGCAGATGCGGCACTATGTCACGCCTGGTCCCCCAGCTGGTGTCGACCCGTTGATCTTTCTCATCGGGGTCATGGCAGAACGGCGCAATCGCGATCATGCAGTCTTGCAGCAGCGTCGTGAACGCCGCGAGCGCGATCAACAATACTTACGTAACTAACACCGCACGCTCCTGCACGCAGTCCCCGGGCCACCATGATTCGGCCCGGGGATTTTTTATGTCCCAGCACTCGTGCCAACCATCAATCCGATGGATGCAACCGTGTCGCCAGCATTGTGGATAACTTTCAGAGTAAATGCTCTTGATCCACAGTAATCCAAACACGCTCATCATGAACCAATAGGATGTGATACATACACGTAAAAATCGACTTAAAATTTTCAAAAACTTCATAAAAGAACATCATTTTCCTTGTTTCTTGGAGTCCAACGCGATAAAATAGGGCTAATAACTTCTTCTCCTCGATCACACAGCAACTGCGAATCTTCGAACTTCTGGTAGTGAAAGGACACGGTTATGGATATCCCAAAGATCCTTCCCGATTTGGGTTCACCCGTGTCCACCCGTCTGTTGAATCTAGATGAGTTTGACGATGCTTCTCTTGGCGAGTTCATGCACGCAGCCACCGTGCTCATGCAGGTTGCTTCGCAGCGTATGGCTGACCCAGCGACGTACAACGAAATCCCAACCTACAGTGATGCTGCTGGCAGTGATTGGTCGGGATTCCACGGTGCATCAGTGCCTACTGCCAGCCCATCTGCTAATGGCACCACCACAGCTACGGCAGAGAAAGCTGAACCATCTGAACGCAATCTCGACGAAGAGGTTGCTGCGCCGATTGAACCAGAGAATTATTGCGATTCCCTGCCAGCCCTGGGCAATATGCTCTGCCAGCTCTCCAGGTTCCATGCCAGCGCAATGACGCAGTATTCACGCTATCTCGAAGCATCCATGTCCGATCAACGGCGCTATCTCGGCACGCCACGCAAGACGAATGACTTTCGTGATGTCGCGGATTATTTGACTAGCACGATGCGAATTTCTCGTCATGAGGCACGAAAAATTATCAAGCGGGGCAAGTACTTCGCCCACCGTCCTGGGCTGCACCCCGAAGCACCAGATGCCAAACCTGCATTCGAAAAGCTTGCCGAGTCCCTGGCATCCGGTGATCTCCCCGTAGACAATGCTGATAAACTGATCGATTTTGATGAGGAACTGATCAAGTATTCGCAGAGAACAAAGCAGCCGTTAGAGCGCAAAGACCAAGTGTTAGAAGTCTTTGAACCCGTGATGGTTGAGACCGCAGCATCAACGACGCCTGATGAATTATCGAAGGTCAAGAAACGCTGGCTAGAAGAAATGGTGCACTGGATCTGTCCTGACGGGCCGTCACCATCCAGAGCATTCGCCAAAGAAGCAGACAATGCTCTGAAATATCGAGATCAAGCGGATGGCAGTGCTATTTTCTCCATGCACGCCACTCCTGCGGTCAGTGCCAGCTTCAAGAATTGGATGCTCCAGCAATTAGATTTTGCGGGGTCTCCAGTGCTCATCTCAGACGAAGCTCTGACACTGCTGGATTTTCTCACGACGGATACGGACGACACAGCCACAGATAATGATGTGACCACGGCCTCGGACGACACCCACCCGGAGGCCGAAGAGTCGTCACACCCAAAGTCCAGCGAATCTTCGCAGCTAGGACCTGATGCGGTCCCATCAGAGAGCGACGCTGACGAAGACGATCAAAAGCTCACGATCCCGAGTGCTTGGCTTGGTTCGATGACCACCTGGGACACCTCCCCTGATCCAGCACAAGTCGTCGCTGAGTCAGCTGATGGCACACCGCTTACTGCCAGAGACATGAATCTGATTGAGAAACTGACCACTGGGCAAAAGATGGGCAGTATCCTATTGAGCCATATGCTAACCCTGTTGAGCATGGATCCAACCGAATTTGGTGGAAAGAAGGCCCATGGCATTTCCGCTCAACTCATGGTGGTCCAGGATATTGAAACGGCCTACCATACCCTTGGCTTCGGTTCGATTCCCAAAGCAGCTCGAAGACCCTCTGGTCCCGACGGCTATCTTCCGCCGGTGATCAAACGTCCCAACCCAGATGATCCAGACGAACCAGAGTGTCTGGATAATCCGTATCAGTACAGCCAACACGTTCCACCGGATCCTACTGCGGATGATGAGCCTATCCCGTGGACGCCCTATCAGTCTGAAGCGGTGAACATTGGTCCCATCCATCCGGATGATGTGGAGAGCCTGTTGTGCAACGCAACGATCACCGGACAAATCTGGAATGGACCCGACCAAGTCTTACAACAGAAGCGAGCCCAACGGCTACACACCACAGCTCAACGACGTGCCATCCTGGCCCGAGATAAAGGATGTCAGGCGCCCGGCTGCCCAGTCCCAGGAGTATATTGCGACATCCACCACATTAAGGCTTGGGCAAACGGTGGGCCAACGGACGAAGACAACGGCATCGCCTTATGTCCATTCCATCATGATGCACTGCACCAAGGCCGGTGGATTATTCGAAAGCACAATGGGCTCACCTTCTTCCAACCGGCCCGATGGATTGATCCGGCCCAACCATTACTCCGCAACGCCTACTGGAACACGTAGATTAAACACGTACTGCCACAGCTATCTCATGGATACCTGTGGCAGTACGATCAAACGAAACCTAGTAGCGGTAGTGCTCCGGCTTATATGGTCCAGCCACATCTACACCCAAGTATTCAGCCTGAGTTTTGTTCAGCTCGGTCAAGCGAACACCCAACGAATCCAAGTGCAAGCGGGCAACCTGCTCATCAAGTAGCTTGGGCAACACATGCACACCGATCTCGTAGGTCTTGCCAGTAATTGAGCCAGCGCCACCTTCAGCATTGAACAGCTCAATCTGAGCCATCACCTGGTTAGTAAACGACGCAGACATGACAAACGATGGGTGGCCCGTGGCGTTCCCAAGGTTCAACAGACGACCTTCGGACAGCACAATGATCGAGCGCTCGTTTTCAGCACCCTTATCGAAGACCCACTCATGAACCTGAGGTTTGATCTCAACCTTCTCGACACCAGGAATCTGTGCCAGACCGGCCATATCGATCTCATTGTCGAAGTGACCAACGTTGCCAACGATGGCCTTATCTTTCATGGCCAGCATGTGCTCGGCCATGATGATGTCACGACCACCGGTGGTGGTGATGAAGATATCTGCGGTCGCTACGACGTCCTCAAGACGAGCTACCTGGTAACCATCCATAGCGGCCTGCAGGGCGATGATTGGGTCAATTTCTGTGACAATAACGCGGGCACCCTGGCCACGGAATGCATCGGCAGCACCTTTACCGACGTCACCATAGCCGGCGACGACGGCGGTCTTACCGCCCAGCAGTACGTCTGTACCGCGCATGATGCCATCGGGCAGCGAGTGGCGGATACCGTATTTGTTATCGAACTTCGATTTGGTGACCGCGTCGTTGACGTTGATGGCTGGGAATAACAGTTCGCCGTTTTCAAACATCTGGTTCAGACGTAGCACGCCGGTGGTGGTTTCTTCAGTGACCCCACGCAGGTTCTTAGCAATGCGGGTCCAGCGCTGGTTGTCGGTTTCCAGTGACTTGCGCAGGGTTGCCAGAATGACCTTATATTCTTCGGCGTCGTCTTCGCTGGTCGCAGGGACCATGCCCACGCCTTCAAATTCAGCACCCTTGTGAACTAACAGGGTGGCGTCGCCGCCGTCGTCGAGAATCATATTCGCGCCAAGCGTTGGGTCCTCTTTGGCACCTGGCCACAGGAAGATCTGTTCGGCGGCCCACCAGTACTGCTCAAGGGTTTCATTCTTCCAGGCGAAGACGGGTACACCAGTTGGTTTTTCGGCGGTGCCGTCGCCCACGACGATCGCGGCGGCGGCTTCGTCCTGGGTGGAGAAAATATTGCACGAGGCCCAGCGAATCTCGGCGCCCAAGTGTGCCAGCGTTTCGATGAGCACGGCGGTTTGGACGGTCATGTGCAACGAACCGGCAATGCGTGCGCCCTTCAGGGGCTGGGAGTCCCCGTACTGTTCACGCAGTGCCATCAGGCCTGGCATTTCATGTTCGGCAAGGCGGATCTGATGGCGTCCAACTTCGTGCAAAGAAATGTCGCGAATCGCGAAGTCGAAGTCGGCGCCTGGGACGGTCGATTTATTCGAAAAAGCCGGGTCAACGGCGGGCGGAGGAGTCATGGCAGTTAACACTACTGCCTCGTTGTGTAACCACCAGTTGCGGTGCAACGGGGCGTCACATAATTCGGCTGAATTTACTCGGGGCGGATCAGGCGCAAACCGACGTGTTGTTCGGGTAGCGGACTAGGTCGTGTTGGTGCCACGGAGCGGTCGACCGGCTGGATGGTCCCGGAGCTGGCCTCGGCGGGGGCTTCTGGGCTTTCGGGTGCAGACACGGCATTGGCCACGGCGAGCAGATCGTCGTCGTCAGTCAAGTTTTCGGTCAGTTGCAGAAATTCCCAGCCCACCGGAGCGGTAAATTGGTGAGCGTGTTTGGCACACAGGTCATGGGCGTGCGGTTCGGCACGCTGTGACATGGGACCCAACACGACGGTCGAATCAGCATAGTTAAAGGTCAGCGTTGCTGCAGCTGAATTTGAGCAAGCGGTTTTGGTGCAAAGTCGTTGAGTTCCCACAGCGGTTCAGTCTATCCTACGGGTTGTCCTGGCGGTTGTTAGTCTTGGGGTGTGGCTAGATTCTTTTCGCGTGATCGGCATGGGCGGCGACCGCTGCCGACGGACCGGTTTGAGCATGCCTTAGGCATTGCGCACCGGTGGTTTTTGGACCGGGTGGGTGAGGTTGCCGTTATCCAGTATGTGACCGCCCCGGCCGATATGGACTGGTGGCGCAAGGACGACTCGGCCCCGTTGATCACCGGTGGGATTGGGGCATCTGGCCAGGTCGCGCTAACGCTGCACCGCAAATTCATTGAGCTGAAATACCCCGAGGACGGGCTGTTGCCCGAGCGACTCTATGAACTGTTGATCACAGAGTGGGCGGCACTGACGGGCAAGACGGTGTCCGAGGTGGATCCAGAATTCTAGGGCACGCGGTTGCGCGTGAGATTGCCTGTGGTGGTTTAGTATCCCAGGCGTACCGGCAGCCCGGAACCGGTGGCGGTTACGGTGTTGACGGGCATCGCGGAGATGCCGGCGTCCGAAGTGGTGACCACACCGGCATGCACGGAACTGGAACCGGTTTCTATCAGGTATGCGGTGGCGGCGTCATCGGTGACGGTTACCGCGGAGTTCGCCGCAATTTCTTGCTCACGGGTTTCGCCCACGTCTCCGTCGGCGTTGATCGGGGTGACATTCACCGTGGCATCGGCGTCCGAGGACAAGACCAGCTGCGATGCTGGGCTACCCAGTGCTGGCAGCGCGACCATGGTTTCCCCGCGGATGGGTCGGGTGGCCGACTGGTAGGCGGTGTCGACTGCGGCGGTGTTGCCGGTGGCGTCGTCATTATCTGCTGCCGGGTTGAAGGCCAGCGAGGTGGCCGAGGCCAGAATATTGGCATCCGATTCAATGGCGACCGCATAGGTGCCGGGTTCGACCCCGGTCAGATCCACGGTCGTGGTGGCGCCGGGGGCCAATTCCACGGCCGAGGCTTCGGCTGGGATATCCACCGGACCATCGGGGCCGCGCAGGCTAATGGTGGCCGAGGCGGCGGCACCGGTTGAGGCGATATGTAACTGCGGGGTTTGGCCGTCGAGTCCGGAGCCCTCGGAGATGGCAGCGGCGTCGTCGTCAATGACAATGCCGGGGACGACGACATTGGTGCCGGTCGCGGCCGGTTGCAGAGTGTCGACGCCGGCCGGGACGATGCCGTCGAGGCGGTGCTGCTGGATGCTCGCGGCGACCGGGCCGCCGGAGGTGGAGACTTCAATGGCCACGGATTCTTGGCGCGGGGCAAGACCAGCGACCAGCATAGAGGTGGTCTGGCCCGGGGCCAAGACGATGCCCGAGGCACCCGATGCCTCAATGCGTCCTGCGTCGCCGAAGACGGCCAGATCCACGGTCGAGTTGGTGGCCGAGGGGTTGGTGATGGACAATACTGCGGTGGTGCCGGTGGTGGTGATCGCCCCGGTGAGCCAGTGTTGGTGGGCTGCCGGGGTGCAGGCGCCGGTGGTCATGCCGGCCAGGTCGCCGTCGGTTGCAGCATATTGTGCGGTGGCGGCGGCGAGTCCGGGGTTGCCGCCCACGGGCTCTACGGCCAAGGCAACGGGTTGGCCATCCTGGGATGGATCGGTGATCGCATCGTAGTGGGCTAGTTGTCGCACAGTGCCATCGGTGGCTGCGGTGGCCGGTGGGCCCTGTTGCAGCTCTTCGTCCAGGGGCTCGGTGATGTCTTGGGCGGAGCCGGGGCCGTCGGTGCCGGGGGTGGCCGCGAAGTAGGAGATGCCCGGGATGTTGCCGGCCAAATCGGAGCCGGCGGTGACCGTCAGTGCGGTGGCCGCATCCGAGGACAGCGGTGAAAAGTCGAGGTCTTCATTGGAGCCGGCACCTTCGGGCAGCGCAGGGGCCCCTGGGCACACACCGACCACCGGGGTGGCGGGTAGCTCGGCGGCGCGAGCGGCGGTATCCATGGCGGGCGGGGTGGGTGACCACAGGCTGCCGGCCACGGTGATTGCCGAAACTGCGGCGGCGGTGCCCAGGCCCAGGACGGCGGCGGTGCGCTTGGATAAGCTGGTGCGTTCCAGCCGACGCAGGGCAGCTTCGCGACGACGCGCCCGGTCGGTCGAGCCGGTATCGGGTGCCGGTTCGGGGGGTTCAACGGCGGGTTTTGGGGCCGGTGTATTGTGCTCGTTGGTCATGCACCCTCCCTGGGTCGACGACGCGCTGGCGTGGGGATGCCCAGCAGCAGGGCCACAATGCCCACGATGCCCGGGATCAGCCACAGCCATTTGCCGGCGGTGGGCGCGTATTCCATGGTCAGGTTGCCACCGGAGGCGGGCAGTTCAAAGGCTTGGACCCAGTCGGGTTCCGTGGTGGTTGCGGTGAGTTCTTGACCGTCCACATAGGCCCGGAATCCGGGGTTGGCGCGCTCGGCGACCACCAGGGTGCGCCCCTCGGGTCCATCGGGCAGCTCAACGTCAATGGAGCCGTTAGGATTCGAGGCCGCAATCGCCACGGTCCGGTCATCTTCCACGATCCGAGCCCGGGCGGTGGCCGTACCGCGCGGCGCGGTAGCGCCGTCGGCGGTGAGCACATCGACACCCAGTGCCTCGTCACCTGAGACGTCGTCGGGCACAACGCGCCACAGCCAGCCGGCCTGGGAATGTCCCACTGCGGCAAGTCCGGGTGCGGCGTCAATGCCGGCGGCCAGGGTGGTTTCGGTTCCCGATGGGTCAGTCAGCACCACATAGCCGGCGCCCAGTGCATCTAGGATCGGGCGCGGGTCAGTGTCAGCACCCGAGGTCAGTTGTGCGGCCCCGGTGCGCAGCGCATTATCGGCGTCGTCGGCACCCGCGGCTTGCGGGGCGAACAGTCCCCCGGTGACCGAACGGGTGGTCCAGGTGCCGGTCATGTCATCCAGCATGGTGCCTTCACCCGAGATCAGGTGGGTGCGGATGCCCTCGGTGGTCCGGGTGATCACCAGCGTGCGGGTTTGCAGCTCCGATAGGGCCGCATCCACCGCGGTGGCGGGCAGGGAGCGTTGCACGACGCCGGTAACGGTTGGCGTTCCGGTGACGTGGTCGTGCCCGGCGGCGGTGGTGTCGACTTGCTCATCGGTTGCGGCTTCAGCGGCGGCAACACCGCGCTGGTCTTGGGCTTCGGCCCGCGCCTGGGCCAGGGTTTCGCCGGGGACCACGCGCGGGGTCAGCCACAGGCCGGCGGCGATCATGCCGGTCAGCACAAGGATCGTGGTTGCGGTGCGGGCGGGCCAGCCGGCGCGCAGGCGAATGTTCTGGGCCGTGGTGTACCGCTGGGATTTGGCAACGGTCAGGTAGTTGACGCCAATGATGGCCGCCACCAACAGGCCCATCCAGGTCAGGGAGACCGCCGGAATGGTGGACAGCGCGACGGGGACACCGGTTTGATCAATCGCGAAAATCATGCCCGCGCTCAGCGTGCCCACTGCCAGTCCGACGACGGCGGTCAGTGCCGCCGTGCGGGCAAGTCCTCCACCGCGGCCCGGCGCAGTCACCCCGATAAGCGCTATGAGCAACAGGGGCACGGCAAGAATGCCCACCGCAATACCCGTCCAGGGCAAGGTGGGGCTCAGGGCGTCGAGCCACGGCAGCTCAGCCAGCCCGGCGTCCAGCGCGGTATGGTGCGGCAGGCCCAGCAGGAGTTGCCAGGTTGGGGCCGGATCGTATCCGGCGGGTGCACCGGGGTCGGCGAAGATGGCGCGCAGATCCAACCGGTGGGTCACGATGGCCGGCAGCAGCGAGGTTAGCGCCAGCAGCGGGGTCCACCACAGGGTTTTGATGGTCGGCCGCAGCACAACAAAAATCGCGATGATGCCCAGGGTCAGCGGAATGAACATGACCGGGGCAACCGCGGTGATTACCGTCAGCAGGATCGCAACCCAGGCGGCGGCGGTTAGCGAGGTGGTTGCGGTGCCGTCGCGCAGTTTGCGGCCCAACCGGACCGGACGCGGTTTAGCGTCGTCACGCATGGCACGCAACAGTTTGATGT
The DNA here is from genome assembly GCF_001657475.1 of Enteractinococcus helveticum. Lineage (GTDB taxonomy): Bacteria > Actinomycetota > Actinomycetes > Actinomycetales > Micrococcaceae > Yaniella > Yaniella helvetica. The sequence continues at coordinate 143,949 of NZ_LXEY01000020.1, read as the reverse complement.
CATCGGGTTGATATCCAATGGCTTTGAGTAGGGCCAGCACGAACCAGGGCAGCACCAAGTGGGCGACGACGCCGCCGAGGCGGCCTTCGGACAGTGCGGTCAAAAAGGCGGGGGCGCCGGCCCAGATCAGGCCTGCGGCAAAACGAATATAGCGGCCAGAGGTGACAGCGCCGGCTAGCGTCCAGGCGCCCAGTGCTGCCAGTGGCAAAGCCAAGATCCACAGCCACACGGTGACGCTCGAGGCGTTTGTGGACAACCCAAACAACGTCAGCAGCCAACCGAAGGGGCCGTCGTAGCCGGGTGCGCCAGCACCGGTGAGGCTCCAGCCGCTGGCGGCTTTGGCTACCAGCACTCCCAGGTCGCCGGTCACCGGTAGCAAGTTCCCGCCGGCTAGCGCAGGAACGCCCAGCAGGTGGCGAAGCCCCAACAGTGCAACGGCACCCAATACGATGGTCAGGGTGACAGCCCCGGTCCCGACCCAGCTGCGATCGGGGGTGGCCAGTTCGTCAAAATCGTCGTGGCCGCCGGTCGCCTCTTGGGGTGCGGCGGAGACACCCGTACCGTCGCCGATCACACGGTCAGGTTCAGAGATTTCCAATACGGAGCGTCGGTAGTCGCGCACTCGAGCTCGTGAGGGGCGCAGTTCATCGACAGCGTCGAAGGGTCGTGTACGGGTTGCTTTGGCGTCGCTTCGGGATGCCAGCAGTGGAGCCACGCGCCCCAGGGTGCGGAAAATGCCGGAGGCTTGGGCGAATCCGGTGGCCGGGTCTTTCACCAATAGCCCGACGGCGATCCGGTAGATTGCTGCCAGAATCCCCCACAGCCAGCCGCCGATCATGGCCAGCACACCGGCGTGCTTGAGGCGCAGCCAGCGGGCCGCCGCCCACCGGTCGGCAATGCTTTGGGTCTCGGGCTGGTCCTCGTGTTGGACCTCGGCTGCGGGCACCACCGCCACGCGGTGGCCGGCCAGTCGGGCACGCCAACACAAATCAACGGCTTGCACGGAGTGTGGGGTGTGCGGGTCGAAACCATCCAGGGCCTCGAAGACGTCGGTGCGCACCAGCATCGCGGGCAGTGAGACGGCAAACGTATCTGTGCGGTGGTCGTATTGGCCCTGGTCGAGTTCACCGGGTTCGATCATCGACAACACGTCACCGTTGTGGGCAACGGTCAGTCCGACGTCGATCAACTGGCGGTCCACCAGCTGCTTCGCCCCGGCGATCGTAACCGACGGCGAGATTTCTACGGCCTGCAGTTGTTTGGCCAGGGCATCTTCGGATACCACGGTGTTTTCGGTAAGAAACCACAACCACGATTGGACGCCGGCGCGTTGGGCATCGGCTTGGGAGGTTTCCAACACCTCTGCCAGTTGCTCGGACAGGGAGGTTTCCGGGTTGTACACGATGTGGTGGTGGGCCACCCCGGCGGCGTCCATGAGCCTGTTGAGGTTCTCTAACACCGCGGGCTCCACGGTGGAGCCGGTGACCACCACCGCGGTATCTAAACCAACCGACCCGAGCAGGGCCGAGGTGAAAACTTCGGTGGTAGCGTTTGCGGGATCTTCTAAGAGGAATATCCCGGTGACGTGGTATTTAGCCAAGAGTTACGAAGACTTCTTCCTTAAACGACGGCGTTCACGTTCCGACATGCCGCCCCAGATACCGAAGCGTTCATCATTGGATAACGCATACTCCAGGCACTGCTGTTTGACCGGGCACGCACCGCACACTTTTTTCGCATCGCGGGTCGAACCGCCCTTTTCCGGGAAGAATGCTTCCGGGTCGGTCTGGGCGCACAGTGCATCGGCCTGCCAGGCCAGCTGGCCGTCGTCGGCGGTGTCACCAAAACCGGGCAGCGTCTGCCACAGGTCAACGGTTTCAACTTCAAACGGCGCGGGGGGGCCGGGATGCAATGCGGTCACCGTGGCATCGGAGGTCTCCTCCGAGACAATTTCGGTGATGGCATCATGGGCCGCAAGATATGCGGTGGCTCGTTCATCCAGTGGTGTCAGGTCTTGACCGGCGCTGGGATCGACAGGATCCACGAACCAGTCGACAGGAACATCTCGGCCATTACGAGTGACGGATGGGCTCTCAACGCGGGCACGCTCCGCCCGTTGTGCATTGTCCATTGGTTCCTTTCGCGCACTACCACCAGGGCATAGCTTAGCTGCCCTACAGCATGGGTTACGTTTTATTTGTGCTGGTCGTTGTGGTGTGAATGGTCAAATCTACTGGTCCTAATTACACCGGTGTAACTCAACTTTAGTCAAGCCCACAGCTGACGCAATCCCGGTCCTGCCAGGAATTTCACAGACATTATTTGGCCCCGGTTCACCTGCACGTCGTCATGATATGCACCCTAGCGCCCGGAGTTCGTAGCCTAGAGAGCACCATCGTCGTCATAAAGGACATCATGATTTCCCTGCGCTCGTTTTCCCCGACCGACCCCCTACAGCCCGGCGCCGATCTGATCGGACACCTGGCGGCCTCACCGCAACCCGCCATCATCCACTACACGGCCGAAGGCCGCACCGAGCTTTCCGGTCGAGTCGCTATCAACTGGGCAACCAAAACGACCCACCTGATCGACTCCTACGGTATCGCCTCACCGGATGCCATGGTGGTTGATGTCCCAGTCACCTGGCGATCGGTTGTGCTGACACTCGGGGTTGCCTGGTGTGATGTGACCTGCAGCAATGACGCCGACGACGCCGCTGGAGTGCTCACGGATCGCCCCGAAGATTACGAAACCACCCCCGGCGAGATCTTCGTCACACACCGCGAAGAGGTTGATCCCGCGTTGATCAATCTCGACGACGAGGTCCTGTCCCACGCCGATCAAGCCCTGCTGCCGGTTGCCGACGTGATCGGCAATGCGCTGGTTGACGCCCCGGCCCCGACTGAAGTTCAGACGCATGCTGCAGGGGTGATTATCCGCGCCACGGATACTCGGCTGAGCCCGGCACTGTGGTCAGTCATGGTTGATGCCTGGCGACGCAGCACGCCGGTCGTACTGGTGGACGACGCGGTGATGGATCAGCTGCAGCGCATCATAGAAACCGAGCGCCTCGGAGCGCCCGTGCAGCGTTAGCGCACCGGCAGGTTAGGTACCGGTTTGTTCGCGAGGTTCCTCGTCAGTCTCGGAATCTGTTGCGGCTTCGACACTCGGGATCGCGCCGGTGAGAATGTCGCTGTCGTGTACGGTTGCCGGATCGGCTTCAACGGCTTCGGTAAAGACCCACAGCCGGTAAGAGATGAACCGAAAAATTGTGGCGAAGGCCAGCCCGATCACGTTGCCAAACAGCACCATGCCCCCGGCCGAACTGATCCCCAGGAAGTATTTGGCGATGAACACAAAGCCCGCCTGAATGCCAGCCCCGATGCCGTTCATAACCAAAAACAACACGAGCTCACGCACCGCATTGGACTGGCGCCGATTCCGGAAAGTCCAGTACCGGTTAGCAACCCAGGAAAACGCGGTGGCCACCGCGGTGGCCACGATCTTGGCTTTAACGGCGGAATCTTCCATCGGGCCGGTAATGAGCCACAAAAAAATCCCGGTGTCGATGAAAAAGCCAATGCCACCAACGACGCCGAATTTCGCGACTTCACGCCACAGCAATTTGACGAGCGCGACGATGCGATCTGTGATGTTCCGCAACATCGGTCCTTTCATAGCGGGCGTGTTTTTATCGTAGACACTCTAGCCTGTACGACTGAAAGAATGCTTCAACCTCAACGGTCGTTGTGGAGGGCAGGCACAAGCGCCGCACGTCAGGTGGGCTTCGTGTCGTGAGCCACCCAGCAGTCACGGGCGCGAAAAATCCAAGCTACTGTAGAAGGGTGACTTTTCCAACTGTAGGTGTAGTAGGCGGCGGCCAGTTAGCCCGGATGATGGCTCCGGTCGCGATCAATCTTGGTATTAAACTCCATGTGCTGGCCGAGGCTGACGACGTATCAGCCACCACGGCCGCGACGTATACGGTCGGTGATTACACCGATTACGACACGCTGGCAGCATTTGCTGCCACCGTCGACGTCGTCACATTTGACCACGAACACGTGCCCACTCAGCACTTACACCGCCTCCAAGACGCCGGGGTGAAACTCGCTCCGGGCCCGGATGCGCTGGTCTATGCCCAGGACAAGTTGGCCATGCGCCGCAAGATGGCCGAACTTGGGCTGCCACAGCCCGACTGGCGCGCCGTCACCACCCTGGATGAACTGCTCACTGCTGGGGATGAGATTGGCTGGCCGGTCGTGTTGAAGACCCCACGCGGCGGCTATGACGGCAAGGGTGTGTGGGTGCTGGATTCAGCCGAAGACGCTCGTGCCGCCAATGTCTGGTTCAACGGCGACCACGCCGCGCTGCTAGTCGAAGCCAAGGTCGATTTCCGCTCTGAACTGTCTGCGCAGATTGCCCGGTCCACCACCGGTGAAACCAAAACCTACCCGGTGGTGGAAACCATCCAGACCGACGGTGTGGCCGACATTGTCAAAGCTCCGGCCCCGGAATTGGACGACACGACCGCCAATGCGGCACGCCAGGCAGCCGAAACCATCGCCAATGGCGTGGGTGTCACCGGCATGCTGGCCGTTGAGCTGTTCCACACCCCGGATATTGCCCCGGGATTCATGATTAATGAACTGGCCATGCGCCCGCACAACACCGGGCACTGGACCCAAGACGGCGCTGTCACCAGCCAGTTTGAACAACACCTGCGCGCCGTGCTCGGCCTGCCGCTGGGTGCCACCGATCCGATCGTAAAGTACACGGTCATGAAAAATTACTTGGGTGCCGACAACCACGACCTCTACGGCGCATTTGGCTTGGCCATGGCCAAGTATCCGGCTGCCAAAATCCACGCCTACGGCAAATCCGTGCGACCCGGTCGTAAAATTGGACACGTCAATGTCTTGGCCACCGACGGCGACCTCGACGCGGCTCTTGCGGCAGCGATCGATGCGGCAGAAATTATTCGGCACGGCACAACCGATTACTAAGGAGTTTTCCATGACAGCATCGCAAAACACTGTGCGCGTGGGCGTGGTCATGGGCTCGGACTCTGACTGGCCCGTCATGCAAGCGGCCTCCGAAGCCCTGGATGAATTTGGCATCGCTCACGAGGTGCGAGTCGTTTCGGCACACCGCATGCCCCACGAAATGATCGAATACGGCTCCACGGCTGCCGAACGCGGCCTATCGGTGATTATCGCCGGCGCCGGCGGTGCCGCACATCTTCCCGGTATGCTCGCTTCGACCACCGAACTGCCCGTGATCGGCGTGCCCGTCAAACTCAAAGCACTTGATGGTCTGGATTCCTTGCTGTCGATCGTCCAAATGCCCGCCGGTGTGCCCGTGGCCACCGTGTCGATCAACGGTGCCCGCAACGCCGGATTGCTCGCGGTGAAAATCTTGGCCGCAAATACCGACGACGACGCACAACGGCTGCGTGACCAGCTGAAATCCTTTGCCGCCGACCTCAATGCCCAAGCACAAGCTAAGGGTGCGAATCTGAAGGCTCAACTCGACTCGCCCCAGACCCGCTAGACTGGCTGATTCGGTTTCCGATTCCCTTCCCCTAAACACCAATCGAGCAGCAGTGACGAACTCTTCGACTACGCGCAGCACATCCGAGCGGCAGATTCGCTTAGAACTCAACCAGCGACTCCGCCAGCTCGAATACGGTGGTGCCGGTAAAGACCCGCTCAAAAACGCCGGGCACGGCACCTTCGGTCAGCGCACGACCCGCGGACTGCTGCTGGTTGCCCTGACCACATTGGTCCCCGGCGGTGCACAGTCCGTGACCGGGAATCACCGGTTAGGGCGCATCGGACTCGCCGTCACCGTTATCAACTGGACGCTGATTGTCCTGACCATCCTCGGGCTGGTCTTTGCCCGGGACTTCACCCTGTCGCTGGCCTTCAACCCGTTCATCCAATCCATCGGGATCTTCTACCTGGCGGCCCTTGCCGTTGGATGGTTCATCCTGTGGTTGGATACCGCACGCATCATCCAATTCGTCAAACTGAAATCCGGTGCTCGCACACTGGTGGCCGCCCTGCTGGTTGCCGCCACCCTGCTGACCTCGGGTCTCACGGCATACGGGGCCTTTTTGCTCAATGCCTCGACGTCGTCGTTGGGATCAATCTTTGGGTCCGGGCCGGCCGTGGAAGAATCTGATGGCCGCTACAACGTCTTGATCATGGGCGCCGACGCCGGCGAAGGCCGCGAGGGGCTGCGCCCCGATTCGATCTCGATGGCCTCAATTAACGCCGATACCGGCAAAATCTTCTTATTCTCGATTCCGCGAAATTTCCAGAACGCGCCATTCGCCTCGGATTCCCCCCTGTGGGGTGTCTACCCCGAAGGCTATAGCTGCGGGGATAACTGCATTATCAACGCCTTGTACACCGACGTCACGAACAACTACGCCGACTTGTACCCCAACGCGCAGGACCCCGGTGCCGAAGCAATGATGGATGCCGTATCGGGCATTCTCGATTTGGATGTCACCGGCTACGTGATGATCGACATGGCCGGGTTTAGTGAACTGATCGATGCGATGGGTGGAGTCACCGTGACCACCGGTGGTTGGACCCCCTACCGCGGGGTGCGCCCCGATGGGCAGTGGGGCAACGCCTGGTGGGAACCCGGCACCCACACATTTGGTGGCGACGACGCGCTCGGCTTTGCCCGGTCACGCAAATGGTCTTCTGACTATTCGCGTATTCGACGCCAGCAGTGCGTTCAACAAGCCATGCTGTCGCAATTCGATGTGCCAACCCTGCTGACCCGCTTTGAGTCAATTCTCAGCGCCGGGGAGCAGATGGTCGAAACCTCAATCCCACAGTCCCAGGTGGGCAGCTTCTTGAACCTCGGTGCCAAATCACAGCGCCACGATATGGAACGGCTGACCATCGGGGCACCGGACTTCGGAGATCAAGGCGAACAATTTTCGACCTACCCCGACTTCGATGAAGTCCACGCTCGCGTGCACGAGATGCTGGCTGCCGACGGTACCCCACCCTCCGGTGCGCACATCATGCAACCAACGCTGGGACTGTATCTGCTCGAGGCAACCAATAACGACCCCACCGCCGACTGGGAACCGGTGCCAACACAGCCTGACGGCAGCGAAATTACCAAAGAATACCTGCAGTGGGCCGAAGATACCGGACAAACCAACTTGCTGACGCACGCCGCAGAAACTAACCACCAGTGTAATCCGGGCTAAGATCATCACAGAGAAGAAAGGCCAAACATTTGACCACTTTTCACCCGTCCGGTGTTCAACACGCGCTCTACCCGCTCACGGCTCCCATCAAGGATTACGCCTGGGGCTCCACAACCCTGCTGTCCGAACTCACAGCAGCGCCCGCCTCGGATACCCCGCAGGCCGAAATGTGGTTCGGTACCCACCCGACCACACCCACGCTGCTTGCGGACGGCACTGCTCTGGCACAACTGGTGGATCTGCCCTACCTGGTCAAACTCTTGGCCGCAGCCCAGCCCCTGTCGATTCAGGCGCACCCAACCATTGAACACGCCGAAGCCGGATTCGCCGCTGAAAACGCCGCCGGAATTGAACTGTCCGATCCACGACGCACCTACCGGGACGCCAACCATAAACCAGAAATGCTCGTCGCCCTGAGTGACTTCACCGCGATGACCGGCTTCCGCGATCCAGACTTCGCAGCCGAAACCTTTGACCAGATTGCCCAGATGGTCGACGACGCCGAGCTGACCAGCCTGCTGATAGCCATGGCCAAGCGCTTGCGTGCCGGTGAGCTCATGGCCGTATTTGGTCAACTCGTGAATCCTGACGGGCCATTCTGGCAACCCGATGGCTTCACCGCCGAGATCTTTGACGCAGTCCAGCGCAGCGGGACCGAAGACCAGTACTTGGTCAATGCGCTTGAAGCCGCCACCATTCACCCGAATGATCCCGGCGCCCTGGTGGCTCTGTTAATGAATCTGATCACCCTGGCCCCCGGTGAGGCACTGTTCATCCCCTCGGGGACCATTCACGCCTATGTTGCCGGTCTGGGACTGGAGGTCATGGCGACCTCCGATAATGTCATCCGCGGTGGCCTCACCGTCAAACACGTGGACGTGGCTGAACTGGGCAAAGTCGTAGATTTTACCCCCGGTGCTCCCCCCATCATCACCCCCAGCGTGCGCACCATCGACGATGTATTGGTCACCCGGTTTACTCCCCCGGTGGAAGACTTCGCACTGACCCGCTATGATCTGCCGGCAGGTTCCAGCCTCACGGTGACCGCCACAACTCCGCGCATTGCCGTTGGCACCAGCGGCACCGGCATGCTGACTTCAGGGCGGGATCAAGCCGTAGTGTCACCAGGATCTGGAATTTATATCCCTGGCGATGTCCACAGCTTGGATCTCAGTGCCCAGGACGACGACGTCACCATCTTTGTCGCCAGCCGGCCCTAACCGATTGGCCGTAACCCAGCACAGAAATTAGCCGGTTTAGCGGCGCAGTCTACGGTATGTCCGAGCCGATAACGGCAGGAAAATCGCCACCAACACGGCCGGCCATGCCATGGCCATCACCACGGCGTGATCGGCCAATATGCCATCGGTGACCCCGGTCGGGTTGCCAAAGAGGTCACGTGCCGCCGTTGCTGTTGCCGAAATCGGATTGACCTCGGCAATCGCCCCGAGCCAGGATGGCATAAATTCTGGGGCGACGAAAACGTTGGACAAAAATCCAACGGGCCAGACCAGCACCTGCACGGCAACGGTAGCACCATCGTTTCGGCCAAGGGTCAGTCCCAGAAATACACCGATCCATAACACCGCAAACCGCAGCCACAACAAGAGGATCACGGCCCCGAGGATACTCAGCGGTGTGGCATCAATGCGCCATCCCAACGCGAGACCACCCAGGATCAGAATCACTAGCTCAACGCCCGACGTCGTCATATCGGCACCCACGCGGCCCGTGGCTACTGAGGCATCGCCAATGGGCATCGACCGAAATCGATCGGTGATACCTTTCTTGGCATCTGAGGCCATGGCCATCATGGTGGACTCCACACCGAACATCATGGCCAGCGCCATCATGCCAGGCAAGAGAAAAGCAATGTAGTCTCCTCCGCCGGGCAGCTGAATTGAACCGCCGAAAATCAGCGCGAACATCAGCAGCAACATGATCGTGAATAGCAGATTGAAAATCGGAATCCACGGTTGTCTCACCCAGTGTGCTAGGTCTCGCAGGGTCAAAATCCACCCGGCTCTGATGCTATTCATGCTGTCTCCTGTTCCGTGAGTGTCAGAAATACCTCGTTGAGGGTTGGACGACGCAGGGTCAAATCATCCGGGATGATCCCGGCGGCATCAAGACGTCGGACCGCTGCAATCAGGTCCGCAGACCCGTGGGGTGCTTCAAAAGTCACCGTGTGTGCATCATGATCAATCTCAGGGGTTGGACCCTGGTCGGTGGTGAACAATGCTGACAGCTGCTCCCGGGTAACCGATTGGGGAAGGTTCACTTCGACACGATCGCCCCCGCGCTGCGTCTTGAGTTCTGCCGGAGTGCCCTGGGCAATCACCGTGCCGGCCTTCATAATCGAAATGCGATCGGCCAGCTGGTCAGCCTCCTCCAAGTACTGGGTCGTCAGCAGCACGGTGGTGCCCCGCTCGGCAATCTCGGTAATGAGCTGCCAGACGTCGGTTCGCCCGCGAGGATCCAATCCTGTGGTGGGCTCATCGAGGAATAACACCTGGGGATCCAGAATGAGCCCAGCGGCAATATCCAGTCGGCGGCGCATCCCACCCGAGTACGCGCCAACTGGCCGATGTGCATGCTCTACAAGACCGAAATGGTCGAGTAATTCCTCGGCCCGGTCGATCGCAGCCTGCTTCGATAGCCCAAAGAGCCGGCCAAACATGACAAGGTTCTGACGCCCGCCAAGAATTTCATCGACTGCCGCGTCCTGGCCTATGAGTCCAATTCGACGGCGTACCTCAACTCCGTGACGGACGTCGATGCCAGCGACCTCGGCGGTACCGCTATCTGGTCTTACCAGCGTGGTGAGCACGTTGACGGCCGTAGATTTACCGGCCCCATTTGGGCCCAGTAGGCCATGGATATTCCCGGAGACAACGTCGAGACTGAAATCCTCCAGAGCTTGTACAGTGCCGTATTGCTTACCTATCGACCGAGCCCGAATCGCGAAGTCGTCGGCTTGATATTCAGGTCGCATAGCAACCCTCCAGAACTTATTACAGTGTACGAAGTTAATGTGGAAATTCGTTAAGTGTACACCGTACGAAGTTGTTTGCCAAGAGGATTGGGAGCTTCAGAACCAAGTAGAGTGATCGCATGACTTCTGATGACCGCTCGCACCCCCAGCCCCCTGAGACTGATCGCGTACTACATCTGCTGTGGCGCCATGAACTCGGGACGCAGAAAGGTGCGCGCGGTCCACGGAAAAAGCGCAGTCTGGATGAAATCATTGCCGCGGCCATCGAGACTGCCAACCACGAGGACTTGGAGCAGTTTTCGATGCGCAAGGTTGCCGATCGTCTCGGCATGTCAGTCATGTCGCTCTACACCTATGTTCCGGGGCGCTCAGAACTCATCGCGCTGATGGTTGATGAAGTCATCGGGCGCACCGGGTTACCACAGCTTCAGGGTTCACTGCGGGATCGATTGCGAACGATCTCGCAGCTGCTATGGGATGAATATCATCGCTACCCGTGGCTGCTTGCAGCACAAAGTCACAGACCATGGATCGGGCCGAATATTTCAGCACGATATGAGTGGGAGCTCGAAGCTCTCGAGGACGCGGGCTTGGACGACATCAGCATGGATCACGCGGTGGCTCTGATCGAATCGCATACAGCGGCCAGCGCTTCCAATGGCATCCTGGCCAGCAAGCTCATCGCAAGTTCCGGTATCTCAGATGTGGAGTGGTGGAACAATAACGCGCCGGTACTAGAAGAAGTCATGCCTGCTGGACGGTTTCCCATCTCGAGTCGTGTCGGATCTGCCGTGGGCAATCATTACCAGTCCATCACCAGTCACGAGGCCGTCTACCGGTTTGGGCTTGAGATCATTCTGGATGGCCTCGAGGCGCATGTTTCCTCAAAAGACCCAAAGTCAGCGGAATAGAGCGGTGGGTGTGAGCAGCTTCATGGCCAGCCGGCGATGAAGATCATCGCGACACGCTTGACTGGATTTCCCTACCAGTTAACCTAAGAGTTAACAGCCGTTTCATAACAAAATAGGGGAATCATTGCACAACATTTTTGACTCTGGGCTGAGTCCAACAACACTTCGTGCCGCACTTGTCGCCACGATTTCTGCCATCTGTGTGATGGCCTTGGGTTTCGCTCCGATTCCCCAGCTGTGGTACTTTCTGGCCGGCGGTGTGCTCATCATGATCGTCGCATTAGTCACCGGGCCAAAGTTCACGGATGTTTCGGTTGAGCTACCACCCGCATTGATGACCATCGTTCCAGCCTTGCTGGCAGTGGTCTTTCGTGGCACTTCGCTAATCTGGGCCATCGTGCCTGTCCTAGCATTCGTCGTGGCAGCAGCTGCCTGGATGCTGGTGACGAATCGTTACACCGAAACCACAGTTGAACAACCAGTGGAATCAGAAGCCACAGACCGGGTGCTTGAAGATGAACTGGCACCAAAACGGGAAGGAAAAACCGCGGTTACCAACGACGAATCGTCGGCAACCGCGGCATAGAACGTTTTAGTTCTCTTTCTTCCATTTCGCAGGACGGTGCTCGGCCTCAATGGTCCGCACCGTCCCGGTCTGACCGCGCATCACGATCGACTGGGTCTCAATCCGATTTGAGAAGTATCGGGTACCGCGCAACAGGTCACCATCGGTAATGCCGGTCGCAGCGAAGTAGCAGTTTTCAGTGGATACCAGATCATTGGTAGTCAAAATGGCGTCCAAGTCGTGTCCGGCGTCGAGTGCTTTCTGACGTTCTTCATCATCGACCGGGGCGAGACGACCCTGGATCATCCCGCCGGTGGCCTTGATGGCACACGCCGTAATGATGCCTTCTGGAGTACCACCGGTCCCCAGCAGAATATCGACGTCGGTGTTGTGGCGTGCTGCAGCAATACCGCCGGCAACATCGCCGTCCATAATGAATTTCACACGCGCGCCAGCCTCGCGGATTTCTTTGACCAGACCTTCGTGGCGTGGACGGTCCAGCACGCACACATTGAGCTGGGAGACTTTCTTATCCAGGGCTTTGGAGAGCAGCAACAGGTTTTGTTTGACGGGCAGACGCAGGTCAACCAGATCGGCAGCTTCTGGACCGACCACCATTTTTTCCATGTAGAACACATTGGAAGCGTCATACATCGAACCACGTTCGGCCACCGCCATCACGGACAGGGCGTTGTTGTAGCCCATCGCCGTCAGGGTGGTGCCATCGATCGGGTCCACGGCCACATCGACCTTCGGGCCCAGGCCGTCACCAACGCGTTCACCGTTGTACAGCATTGGGGCTTGGTCTTTTTCGCCTTCACCGATGACTACGGTGCCGTCCATGTGCACGGTGTGCAGGAATGCGCGCATTGCGTCGACGGCGGCGCCGTCGGCAATGTTCTTTTCACCAAAGCCAACCCACTCAGAAGCAGCAATTGCCGCAGCTTCGGTCACTCGGACCAGTTCCATAGCCAGGTTGCGGTCTTGAGTACCGGCACCTTCCATTTGCTGGGCCGAAGCTTTATTCGTCATGTACGTACTCCCAAAAACTTGGTGGGTCAGAGAAAAAATTTCGTTCCTAGTCTATCTGAATGTCACCTCAGCCAGGTTTGGTGGCACAATAGGGACGTAGAGTTTTAAGTTCTTGTGTTGTTGCAAAGGAAAAAACATCACTACCAATCACGACCGCCTCGACACCACCGAGGTTGAGCCTCGACCCGACGAACCGGCACCAAAGCCAAAACTGACCAAGTCGCAGAGCGAGCGGATGAGCCAAACTGCCAAGGCCATGACGTATTCGGTCTTGGCGACCTTGGCGATTGTGCTCGCGTTTATGGCGTTGAATCCACAGTCCAATAACGAATTTGATCCGGGCGTGGATGTCGCTGCGGCCCAATCGGAAGTTGCTAATGTGGCGGCCTTTACCCCGGTCACGATCAATGCACCCGACATTTGGCGTGCCAATTATGCACGCTGGAATTCAGGTGCTCTGGACGAGGTACCGGCCTGGAACGTCGGATTTTTGACCGAAGACGAGGAATTCTTCGGGGTTTCCCAGACCGCGAATGCAACCGATGGCTGGGTCCGGGACAAGATCAAGCCCGCCGGGGATTCCACGATGGTGACCATTGCCAACCACGATGTCGAGCGCTGGATTGGACGCGATGAGCACATCTATTTGGTCGCTGAGTTCGATCAACCCGCAGCAACCAACGATGACCGTCCGGCTGATTCAATCGAACCAACGGATACGATGACACTGATCATCTCCGGTTCGATGGAAGAAGAAACTCTGCATCAACTGGCCGCTGAACTGATTAACCAGTACCGCTAAAAGCACCACCGACACCGCGCACTACCCCAGTGTGTGCTCAACCGAAGGAGCCCCGTGCCAACAACGCTGACACCCCAACAAGCGTGGGAACAACTCAAAGCCGGCAACCGACGGTTCGTGGATGGGACGGTTGACCATCCGCACCAGGATGCCGGATGGCGCGCGTCACTGGAGAACTCACAAAGCCCGCACGCGGTCATCTTTGGCTGTTCTGACTCACGCCTTGCCGCGGAGATTATTTTTGACGTCGGGCTGGGCGACGTTTTTGTTATTCGTACTGCTGGCCAGGTCATCGACGATGCTGTCCTGGGCTCACTACAGTTCGCAATTGAAGAAATCGATGTTCCCTTGATCATCATTCTGGGACACGACAACTGCGGTGCCGTTACCGCTGCGGTCGAGGCCGTGCAAACCGCGGTCATGCCAAAAAGTTTTATGCGTTCCCTTGTGGAACGCATCATGCCATCAGTGATGGCAGCACGGTCCAAGGGCGTCACCGATGTCAATGGCACCGTGGAGGAACACACGGACCAAACCGTTCACCGGGTTGTGGATACTTCCTATGCGGTCGCACAAGCCGTCAAAGAGGGCCGCACCGCTGTTATGGGAGTAACATATTCGCTGTCCGATGGCTCCGTGAAAATCGGTGATATTTTAGGTCCGGTAAATCCCTGACCTCGTGGCTTGCGCTCAAGCCGAACATCAATAACCCCGGGGGCATTCCCCCACCTAGGATGAGGATTATGACAACGAAGTCTAATGATCAGCAATTCCGTATCGAACACGACACCATGGGTGAAGTCCAAGTGCCGCTCAATGCACTGTATTCGGCCCAAACCCAACGAGCAGTAGAAAACTTCCCGATTTCAGGTCAGGGTCTGGAACCCACGCACATCCACGCACTGGGCATGGTCAAAAAAGCCTGTGCCGTTGCGAACAACGAGCTGGGCGTCATCACCGATGAACAAGCAAAAGCCATCACCAACGCTGCTGATGAGATTATTGCTGGTAACCACGATGACCAGTTCCCTATCGACGTCTTCCAGACCGGTTCGGGGACCTCTTCGAATATGAACACCAACGAGGTCATTGCCAACCTGGCAAACCGAGCGTTGGAAGCTGCCGGTTCGGACACCACGGTGCACCCGAATGACCACGTCAACGCCTCACAGTCCTCCAACGATGTGTTCCCAACTTCGGTCCACGTTGCGGTAACCAATGCGCTGATCAATAACCTCAAACCAGCCCTGGCATACCTGGCCGAATCACTTGAGCGCAAGGCCGAAGAATTCGCCCACGTTGTCAAAGCTGGTCGTACCCACCTCATGGACGCCACCCCGGTCACCATGGGCCAGGAATTCGGTGGCTATGCCGCTCAGGTTCGCTACGGCATTGAACGCATCGATTCCTCCCTGCCACGTGTCGCAGAAGTCCCACTGGGCGGGACCGCCGTGGGTACTGGCATCAACACTCCGTTGGGCTTCTCCGAGCGTGTCATCGAGGTCCTGGCCGAGGAAACTGGCCTGCCGATCACCGAAGCACGCGACCACTTCGAAGCCCAGGCCAACCGCGACGGCCTGGTCGAGGCCTCCGGCCAGCTGCGCAACATTGCCTACTCCCTGCTGAAGATCAACAACGACCTGCGCTGGATGGGTTCGGGACCAAACACCGGTCTGGGCGAACTGTTCATCCCAGATCTGCAACCAGGGTCTTCGATCATGCCAGGTAAGGTCAACCCTGTCATCGTTGAAGCCGTCTCTATGGTGTGCGCCCAGGTCATTGGTAACGACACCACCGTGTCGCTGTCTTCAACCAACGGTGCCTTCGAGCTCAACGTCGGTATCCCGGTCATGGCCTCCAACCTGTTGGAATCCATCCGACTGCTGGCCAACTCCTCCCGGGTGATGGCAGACAAGATGATCAACGGTCTAGAAGCCAACGTCGAACGCGCCGCATTCCTGGCGGGTGCTTCCCCTTCGATTGTGACCCCGCTGAACAAAATCATCGGGTACGAAGCTGCCGCAGAAATCGCCAAGCACTCGGTTGCCCAAAAGATCACCGTTCGTGAAGCCACCATCGCACTAGGCTACGTTGAACGCGGTGAGATCACCGAAGCTCAGCTGGATGAAGCACTTGATCCAATGTCGATGACTCGCCCAAGCTAGTCTCAAACCTTTTATGACGTCGTCCCCGCCCCAGTGCGGGGACGACGTGTTTAACGCCTATTCAAGGCGCCGGCGGGACCCAACGGTGCAGCTGTTGCGTCAGTGGACCGATCAATTGCGGCGGCGTCAGTCGCATACCGACATTCCGGAGCCTCACCACCGCAGGACCCGTTGCTTGAGCAACCTTGGCCATCAGCCGAGACTGCCGCCACAGATTCGTGGTGCGAGGTTGCCGCAGCGATGCATAACGTCTCAGTGCGGTCTCTAGGTCGTGCGGTGACGTTTGACTCAGCAGGATAGCCAACGTGACAGCATCCTCGATCCCTTGGCCTGCGCCTTGCCCCAAATTTGGCAGCATCGCGTGCGCGGCATCGCCGATCAGTACGGTGCGACCATGGGTGAATGTGCGCAGCGGTTTAGCTAAGTCGTAAACGTCATGGCGAATGACATCTTGTGGCGCAGTTGCTGCAATGCAGTCTGGGATTGGGGCATGCCATCCGGCAAAGGACTCGTTAACCGCCCGGTACTCGTCGTCGAACGACATACCTGCCGGTTGGGTGCGGGTACCAAACCAGTACAGGCGATCTCTGGGCAGTGGTACGAAACCAAAGATTTGCCCACTGCCCCAGGTTTCAGCCGCTGCCCCACCGATATCGACCGCCGTGCTCGTGACCCCACGCCACGCGGTATATCCCGAATACTGGATGCCAGTGTCTAATCCCAAGCGCTGTCGACTGTGGCTGCGCAGCCCGTCGGCGACGACGACAAGATCAAAGGTCTCGGTTGTGGTTCCCAGCGTGATCTGCGGTGACCCATCGGCAGCAACGACGGCGTCGGTGCCAGTCTGCACAGTATTGGGTTCTAGACTGTGCATCAGTGTCTCGTGCAGCGTGACGCGGTGAACGCTGTGGAGCTGTCCGATGGTTGCTTGCGGCATACTGGTCAGCCAGGTTCCATCGGGTATCCGCTGACCGGCCCGGAGGTTCGCGAGTGCATTATTCGAGATACGCCGAATCCGCTCACCCAACCCGATCGCATCAAGTGCAGCAAATGCGTTACCAAATAACGTCAGCCCCGCGCCATCGACGTTGGGTTCGCAACGGCGTTCGTAGACGGTCACGTTATAGCCTTGGCGCTGGAGGCCAAAGGCTGTGACCAGACCGGCAATTCCGGCGCCGATGATTCCAATGCGCACCGCGGACTCCTTCGCGCCAAGACGATATTGTTGGTAGTTTAGCGGCAACTTCTTACATAAGCAGGATCAGCAGACAGCCCACGAGCATGGCCGGTCCGAAGGCAAGCCGAGTGGATTTGCTAGCTCCGCGAAACAAGACGAGGAACACAGCTTGCGCTCCCCCGATCAGAAAGGCCAGCACAAAGCCTGCGATCAATGCGTCAATGCCAAGAAAGCCGGTGTAGAGTCCCAACCCTGCGGCCAGTTTTACATCACCCATACCGATGCCCGCTCGGGTAACCACATGCAGGATAAACATTGCCATGCAGTAGGCCACCGCGCCGAGGAGTGTAGGGAGCGCCCGGCCGAGTAGTAATGAATCACTGCTGGCTGTCAATGTGCTGGTCAGCAGCAAGGCCGTCGCGCCGATGGCTAGGGTCCCAGTCAGCGCGTTCGGGAGGCGGTGTTCGCGCACGTCAATGACGAACAGGAACACCCCACATACAGCAAACCAGGCCAGAGCCGCGAACAGACAGATGAGAGGAAACAGCTCGGGAGAGGTTCGGGCCAGTTCTTGAGCCAACAAATCGATCACGTCAGCAACCTTAGCTAACGTGGGCGTTGAGCAGGAGTGTCCAGGCTCTGGTGTGGATAACCTGGACTAGGAGCCGTAACGACGATTACGGGTTGCGTAATCGCGTAATGCCCGCACAAAATCCACCCGACGGAATGCCGGCCAGAGGGCTTCACAGAAATAGAATTCAGAATACGCCGACTGCCACATCAAAAATCCAGACAAGCGTTGTTCCCCCGAGGTCCGAATGACCAGGTCTGGATCCGGCTGACCTCGAGTATAGAGCCGGTCGGAAATGGCATCGACATCGAGGCTCTCGATGGCCTGATCGAGGGTATAGCCAGCGTGGGCAGCATCGGTGAGATACGACTTGGTTGCATCCACAATTTCCTCGCGCCCGCCGTAGCCGATGGCAACATTGACGTGAACACCTTGGTGGTGTCTGGTCGCTGCTGCTGTTTCGCTCAGAAGCTCCGCAAGATCGGGGGGCAGAATACTCAAGTCTCCCACCGGATGAACTTTTAATTGGGTGCCATCGGCTAATCCGGCGCCCAATTGGCGCAGCGCATTAGCGATAATACGGATCAGCGGTTCCAGCTCAGCCTTTTCGCGGTTGAGGTTTTCGGTAGACAGCATATACAGCGTGACCACCGGAATGTTGAATTCTGCTACCCAGTGCAAGAATTCGTGAATTTTTTCGGCACCAACTTGATGCCCGTGGGCAGTGGAGGCACCCGTTTGTTTTGCCCATCGACGATTTCCGTCCAGCACGACGCCAATGTGGTTTGGCAGCTGGTCGGAATGCAAACTGCGAGCCAGACGTCGTTCGTAAAAACGGTAGACGACATCAGGGACTCGCAGCGTCCGATGTGGAGATAATCCCATGCGCTATGACAACCTAGTCTTGACGCCCAGAGTCAGGCTCTTGGGCTTCCAGAGTTGGCATATCCAAGTAGCCAGGATACTTCTTGCGCAGAATGTCGGTCTGGCTGTGTCCGACTTCGTCAATCTCGGAGCGTTCGCGATCTTCTGGGGATAGGTGTGGCTGGTTCCGCTCCACGAGCATGTCTTCGGCCGTTGTAGAGCGCAGTTTCACGCGGCGGATCTGACGGATCATAATGCGGAACACAACGATGGCCGCCAGTACGAATGCGAAAGTGGCCAGGAAACCGAGAATGCCTGGAGTGACGTCTTCTTCACGCAGGCCTTCACGCAGCGTTGGGTCTTCAAGGCCGGCGATGACGACGTTGGTATAAATCGAATAGAGCATGGTGTTCTCAGTCTAGCGGGGTGTCTCGGAGCCCGGCGAATAAATCGTCTTCGGGCAAGCTGGTGGAAACTTTAGAATCGATCAATACGTAATCTTCCCAAGGCCACTGCTCGCGCAAGATTTCATTTGGCGTAAAGAAGAATGCGCCGTGGGTGTCGACTTGTGAGCGGTGAGCTCGCAGCGCCGCGTCTCGGTATTCCAGGAATTTCGCAGCATTGAGTTGCGTGGTGACCTTATGGTTGGTGATACGCCAGGCGTCTGGATCATCTTCTCCGGCCTCGACCCGGTCGTACCATTCAATGCGATCGGCATAGGGTGATTCTTGTCCGCTATCGATCAAAGCACGATGGACAGCGCGGAACTTATCCGGGTTGAACGCTTTATCGTAATAGAGCTTAGAAATCTCCCAGGGCTCCCCTGTTCCCGGATAGGCCTCGGGATCACCGGATTTTTCATACGCTTCCATCGAGATAGCGTGTGTGCGTAAATGATCCGGGTGCGGGTAGCCCCCGATTTCGTCGTAAGTCACCAACACGTGAGGTTTGAACTCACGAATTAGACGGATCAGTGGCGCGGTGGCATCTGCTAGAGCAATGTCAGCGAAACAACCGGGTTCCAAGTGAGCCATCGGGTCATCACCTTCTGGGAAGCCCGAGTCCCGGAAGCCTAACCAGCGGTGCTCAATGTCAAGGATCTTTGCTGCATCAGCCATCTCTTGATACCGGACCGCCGCGATATCGCGCTCCACGCGAATCGACTCTCCGTAATGTGGGTTATTCAGGTCCCCCATCGCACCATCGGTCGCTGTAGCCACCATGACGCGCGCGCCGGCATGGACATAGGCGGCCATCATGGCTGCACCTTTGGAAGCCTCGTCATCAGGATGAGCATGCACGGCAAGCAGCCGCAATCCAGTTGAATCGGGCAGACCCGGATCTAAGATGTCTGGCAGCTGCGGATCGGATGACATGACGTGGACTCCTTGCATACGTGATTTGTGGCGCTGACGGCGGACACAATTCGAACCGAGGTATCGGCTGTATTAGGCTAAAGCTCGATATGACTGCGAACTCGAATCGGGCGGCACCTTCTGCCGACAATAGTGTAGCGACCAGGTATGGCGACACCAAAGGGTTTCGCCTTTCTAAAAAATCAGGCCGTGTCATTGCCATTATCGCCCTCATTGCAGCTATCGCGGTGACCTTCTGGTTCGCTTTTTCTTCCAGCTCAAGAATGTTGGCCTTTAAGAGCGTGGGGTATTCAATTACAGATGAAACCCAGGCATGGGTGGAGTTTGAAGTCACCAAGGAACCCGAAGCGACCGTGGCCTGTGCGGTGCGAGTTCTGTCTGAAACTGCAGCGGTTGCTGGTTACCGCACGGTGGTCATCGGTCCAGATGAGAATCCAGATGCAGCCGGCAAAGATCTGACCAAATACTATGACACCTCGCTGCGCACCGATCATCTTGGTGCATCAGGTGAGGTCGACACCTGTTGGTACGTAGAAGACGAAGAAGCCCCAAACATTTCAAACTTCCGCGATTACTAATCAGGACGAAAAGCACCGTTAGCGCTCTTCAACACTTGATTCTCCAAATCGTTTCGGTGGTATGATTACTCCGGTATATTCCAGAACTGTCGCCCCGTCTGCACATATATGGTGCCGCGGGGCTTTTAGTTTGATGAATGAGACAAGTAAGGAGGCCGGTATGGCCAATAGTGGCACACCTTGGTTGACCCAAGAAGCGTACGACCGGTTGAAAAACGAACTCGATCACATCTCGGGCCCCTACCGCCAAGAGATCGTAGATCGCATTGAAGCTGCCCGCGACGAAGGCGACCTCAAGGAAAATGCCGGCTATCACGCAGCTCGCGAGGAACAGTCCAAGAATGAAGGACGTATCCAAGAGCTCAAAGCCCTGCTGGAAAACGCTGAGGTCGGCGAATCAGCAGCTGACGACGGCATCGTCAAACCGGGCATGCTGGTCGAGTGCAAACTCGCTGGCAACACGATGAAATTCGTCCTGGGTTCTCGAGAAATCGCCGAAGGCGCTGGTGTGGACGTCTATTCTGTGGCTTCTCCGCTGGGCTCAGCAATCGAAGGGCACAAAGCGGGAGACACTGTCTCCTATAAAGCTCCCAACGGCAAAGATATCGAGGTCGAATTGATCTCTGTCGTACCGTATAACGGCTAAGGCCCAAAGTGCTGAACCGTTCGAGTTCAGAACTCAATACACGTCACTACAGGTGGTTTCCGATATTTTGGAGACCACCTGTGGTGCATTAAAAACCCGTTTTGGTGTTAGCCTGGGATTGTGTTGAATATCGAAAAATTCCTGCTGCTCACCGCTCCCCATCGGTCACAGATTACCGAGGTTGAATCGTTGTTTGTGACTGCGCGAACGGCCTTGGTGCTCCTGGAGTTTGAACGCACCGATACAGTGCAGTTTGTGGCCTCCGATGCTACAAAGGCTTGGGATCTGGCCAACCCGCTCATTCGGGTCGATGACTCACATACCCCGGATGCCGTTGGACTCAACAATGTTTTCTCCAACCTGGCAAAATTTCACAACAAGCGTGTTTCCAGCGCCCTGGGCAATAAGAAGCTCGACCCTGTAAAAGGCATGGAAAAAGAATTTGCCCGACAAGGCATCTTGACTGGGGCCCCTGGTGACTACCGATTGGTTGCCACCGACGCATTAGAACGCGTCCAGGATGATCTTGGGCTGGCATTGCGTGGTCAACGCACGGTCGGCCACCAAGATCGTATCCTGTTAGAAGTGATTGAGGCGATCAACGCTTCGAGGCTTCTCCTGGGTTCCCAACGTCCGGGCTGGTCGATGACCGAGTTCACTCAGCACGTCCATGAATATCCTTCGGGACATCCCGTCGTTGAACAGTTGGTCAAGTCGACCTCGACCATGACCGGGCTGATGGAAAAATCAAAGATGGCTGCCCTGTCGCAGCGATCTGCAGCTTAGTGCTGCACCATCGCCTCATACCCGGCTTCACGCAGCGCTTCGAGCACCTGCTCGGAGTGTTCGCGTCCGCGGATTTCCATATCGATCGTGATGTGTACCCCGCCCATCGTCAATCCGGCACCCACGCGTGAGTGATCCACGCGAGTTACATTGGCATCATTTTCTGCAATGATGCGCGAAATGGTCTGCAGCTCACCGGGACGGTCACGCAGTGGGATCTTGACGGTCAAGAAGCGGCCAGCCGATGCCAAACCAACCTGAATGACCTTCAGCATCAGCATTGGGTCAATATTTCCGCCGGACAGCACGGCAACGATAGATTCGGATTCAATGCCGACTTCCTTGAGCTTGCCAGTCATCAGTGCGGCAACCGGTGCTGCACCTGCTGGTTCGACCACCATCTTGGAGCGCTCCAGCAAGAAGACGATGGCCGCTGCAATCTCATCGTCGGTAACCGTGACAACTTCATCGCATAGCTCTTTGATGACAGAAAACGGCACATCGCCCGGCCGGCCCACAGCGATACCATCGGCGATCGTGGCAACATTGTCCAGCGTAACCGGCTTACCAGCCACCAGCGACGGCGGGTAAGCCGCTGCTTTTTCTGCTTGCACACCAATCACATTGATATGACGACCTTGACGACGAGCATGTTCTTTGATCGCAATGGCCACGCCTGCCAAGAGACCACCGCCACCGATACTCATGATCACTGTGTCAACGTCGGGCTGCTGTTCGAGAATTTCCAGCCCCAACGTGCCCTGTCCAGCGACAACATGTGGGTTATCGTACGGGTGAACGAAGGTCGCTCCGGTTTCTTCTGCATAGCGTGCAGCCAGCTCCAGAGCTTCGTTCACGTTATTCCCAGCCAGCACGACTGTTGCGCCGTGGTCTTGGGTGGCCTGGACCTTTGGCAGTGCGGCACCCAGAGGCATGTAGATACGAGCATTAATGCCAAGCTTCGATGCTGCAAGCGCCACACCCTGGGCGTGGTTACCGGCTGAAGCGGCAACAACACCCTTGGCTTTTTGTTCGTCGGTCAATGACGCCATATGCACATAGGCGCCGCGGACTTTAAACGACCCGGCACGTTGCAAGTTTTCGCATTTCAGGTGCACCGTAGAACCAGTAATTCGCCCCAGCGCACGCGAGTGATCCATCGATGTTTCTGTGATGATGTCTTTGAGGGTCTCGCGGGCTGCTTCAATATCTTCATATCGAACGGCTGAGGCACCGGTTTCAGTAGTTTGCAACTATTTCTCCTGCACAACGGTTGTCGTCTGGTGATCCGCCCTGATGGACGTTCGGTGGTTTTAGTTTGCGGGTTCAGGTGATGGGCTGGCTGTCTGCTGAGGCTCTGGATCAGGATCGTCCAGCCAAGGTTTTCTTGATAGGTATTTTATAAATTCATTGATAAACGCCAGGATCGGGACCGCAAAGACCGCGCCCACAAGCCCTAGTGTGGCAATACCTGCTGAGACAGCCAAGAAGACGGCCAGCGGGTGAAGGTTCACTGCCTTGCCCATGACCAGCGGCTGCAGGACATTGGATTCGATCTGCTGGACGGCGAGCACCACCAACAACATCAACAGGGCATTAATCCAGTCGTTAGCTACCAGTGCCAACAGCACGGCAACGGCACCGGTTAGCACCGCCCCAACAATCGGAATGAAAGAGCCAAGAAAGACCAGCACGCCCAGTGGCATGGCCAGCGGTACTCCAAGAATCCAGGCGCCTAGCCCGATGCCTAGGGCATCAACAAAGGCCACGAAAATCTGCACTCGCACATAGGAACCAAGTGCTCCCCAGCCGGCATAACCAGCACCATCGACTGCCCGGCGATGGATGCGCGGCACGAAGTTCAACAAGAAGCCCCAGATCTTGGGGCCGTCTTTCAGGAAGAAAATCAGTGCAAATAGCGCCATGACAATGCCGGCACCGATGTTGGTTGCTGTTGAGCCGAACCCTAGGGCACCGGATAAGATCGCACCCGAGTTGGCCTGCAATGTGGAGCCCAGATCATTGAGCAACTCTTGATAGTTCAGGGCATCAAAAGAGATACCCCAAGACTCAATCAGCGCAATGAAGTCACGGATACCCGCCGACACCGAGGCTTGCATCGTGACGAAGCCCGCAGCTAGCTGTTGGCCAGCCAATGTCAGCAGTGCGACAACGACCAATACGAGCGCCAATGTCAGGGTCAATGAGGATAGCACCGGCGGAAATTTGAGCTTAAGTAAAAGGCGGTGGGCTGGTTGTAAGAGTGTGGCCAGCAACGCTGCAATCAGGAGGGGGATGACAAGCAGCGACACGTGCGACAGCAGCCAAATGGCTCCCGCACTCATCGTGATGATAAGCAACACGCGCCAGGACCAGGCCGCAGCCACCACGATCCCATAGGGCACATCGGCGGCGAGTTTTTCTTGTACGCGCGCTGACATGGAGGTTTGTAGCTCAGATCGCTCGGCCGGGGTGTCTCCCGCCGACGACGTTGATGAGGTCGTCACACATTCTCCTTATGTACAGCTGCTTGTCTAGCGTAGTCGGTCACATGAGGTTTTGGCGTTATATTCCCTCAGAATACGACGGTGGCCGGACCAAAAGGTCCGGCCATCGTCGCTAAAAGCTAAAGGGTTTTAGCTTAGTCTTGGTTGAAAATCGCCAGGATACGCAGGATCTCGACGTACAGCCAGATCATGGTTGCTGCCAGACCAAATGCTGCGGTCCAGGAGTATCGCTCTGGAGCACCGGCACGGACGCCTTCTTCAATCGAAGTGAAGTCCATGACCAGCGAGTAGGAGGCCAGCAGTACAGCCAATACACCAATGGCAATACCCAGCCAGCCGGAGCGCAGACCAAAGGCACCATCAACAGCGCCGGTGATCATCAGCACGAAGTTGACCAGGCTAAAGACCAGGTAACCGACCATGGCGATCAGTACAATGCGGGTCATCTTTGGAGTAGCGCGAACCTTACCGGAACGGTAAAGAGCGAGTACGACGACGAAGACCGACAGAGTTGCTAGCACGGCTTGGAAGGCCACACCTGGCCAGCGCATGTCGAACATTGCCGACAAACCACCCAGGAAGACACCCTCGGCTGCCGCGTAAACGGAGATCAGGACCGGTGACGGTTCGCGTTTGAACGCATTGATCAGACCGGTCACCAGGCCAACCACGACTGCACCGAAGTACAGGATCGGGTTTTGCATTGGGCTAGCAACGGTCCAACCGACAATTGCACCAATGGCAATCAGGCCGAACACTAGGCTGGAGCGGTTGATAACCGAAGCGTAGGTCATCCGGCCGGTATCAGCAGCGGTAGCTGATGGCTGCTGGTACATATTGGCCAGCTGATCCGGGCTCATATTTGCTTGTGGAGCAGCGTATGGGTTCGCACCTACACCTGCCTGACCTGCGTAGCCATATGGCTGCTGCGTCTGACCCTGCTGGTAACCAGCATGTTGCTCCTGTTTTGCACGTTGCACAGGAGCTTGAAAAGCTTTCGATCGAAATACGGGGTTGGGCATGCCCATCCTTTCTCATGTTCCCACCGACAAACAATCACTCAGTGGGCATATCACATCGAAGTCAAGCCTAACGGCACAAGGACCGTATTGCACGCTGTGACAGTGAATTTTGCCAAAAATTCATATTGCGCATCCCTACTTATTAGGTCAAAAGACCCCGTAAGCTGGTGGCGTGACTACTCACGAATCATCCGCACAGACACAGCTACCCGTCCGCATGCTCCATGACCGCATTCTTGTCGAACCAGACGAGGGGACCAAAGAACGTCGCTCAGCATCGGGCATTGTCATTCCCGCAACCGCCGCCATGGGCAAACGTCTGGC
The DNA here is from genome assembly GCF_001657475.1 of Enteractinococcus helveticum. Classification (GTDB taxonomy): domain Bacteria; phylum Actinomycetota; class Actinomycetes; order Actinomycetales; family Micrococcaceae; genus Yaniella; species Yaniella helvetica. The sequence continues at coordinate 118,388 of NZ_LXEY01000020.1, read as the reverse complement.
CTGGGCTAAAGTCGTCGCCGTGGGTCCTTCAGTCCGCCAGGTCAAACTCGAAGACACCATTCTGTATGATCCCGAGGACCGTCACGAAGTAGAAATCGATGCGACGACATACGTGCTTGTTCGGGAACGTGACCTTCACGCCGTGTCTGACCCACACGGCAGCCAAACATCCCAAGGCATGTATCTGTAACAAAAGAGGTTGTTACCATGACGAATCATCCCAACTCAGACTCTGAGAATCCTCGTGAGCACGACGACGATTCGTCTTCTGAATCCGCTACTCCTCCCCCGCCGCCTGAAGACACGCAGGACGACGACGTCGGGCTGGCCACCGAGATGCTCTTCTCCGGGACCCAACGCGAGCAGCTCCGCAACGCACCGGACTACGAAACCTTCGAGACCGGTGTGCTGTCCTTCGACGACGAAGAGCTCTATCAAGATGTCGACCCACCGGAGGACGAAGCAGACGAAGCGCACACAGAACTGAACATCACCTCAGATCAGTCACATGCGCGCGACGCCGCCCAAGCTACTGCAGCGAAAAACGCGCACGCTCCGTCGGCGCCGGACCAGCAGTCGTTCGGGAACTATCAGGCGCAGTCATTTGACCCGCACCAGCAGTACACCCCAAAAACGGGCACCACGAATGAGCCATTTGCCCTAGCCATGTTCATTATTCTGACCTTGGCCGCGCTCGGGATTTTCGGCGCTCTGCTCTGGCTCATCTACCGTCTGGTTACTGGCGCATAAAGACAAAGGCTTCGCCACCAGAACGCTTGGTTCCTGTGGCGAAGCCTCTAAAGTCACGAGCGCTTATTTGCTGTAGTTGTAAAAACCTTTACCGGTCTTACGACCGAGCTTTCCTTGTTCAACCAGCTTCGAGAGCGTCGGGCTGACTTCTGGCACCAGATGGTCGTTGCCTTCTTGAGCAGCAAGCTGTTGGATACCCAGGTTGATATCTACACCCACGAGATCCATCAGAGTGAACGGTCCCATGGGGTGGCTGAGGCCTTCTTTAATTGCGGTATCGATGTCTTCGACCGATGCGTAGCCTTCTTCATATAGGTGTAGGGCTTCACCCACGATAGCCATGAGAATACGATTCACGATAAAACCGAAGATCTCTTTCTCGATATGCACCGGAGTCTTGCCCAGTGCTTTAGAAAGTTCCATTGCGCGATCTATGGCGGTTTGAGCGGTGTGGTCACCACCGACCACCTCAACCAGTGTCATTTGAAGTACCGGGTTGAAGAAGTGCACATTGCACACGCGTTCCGGGTGTTTCAATCCGTCAGCAAGCTTAGACGACACGATCGATGAGGAGTTTGACGCTAGAATAGTTTCTGGAGCCGCAATCTCGTCCAACTCGGCGAATAGTTTCTGTTTGATCCCTAGGTCTTCGATGATCGCTTCGATGACAAAGGAAGAGTTCTTTACTGCAGTGTCACGATCAACGGTAAAGGTGAGGTTCTGAAAACCTGCCTCCACAGCTTCCTGGCTGACTCGTTGCCGTTCGATCATGCGCGTGGTGGATTTGGTGAGCTGCTCGCGTGCGTTGTCGAGGAAGCGCTGCTCAACGTCTACAAGATAGGTCTGGAAACCGCTCATGGCTGCAACGAAGGCGATTTCTCGCCCCATCGTGCCACCACCGATCACTGTGATTGCAGATTCTTTCATAAAACTACTTTCCTAAGTTCTTCAATTCGATACCTCGACAGATCATTCTATGAATCGATTCTGAACACAACATCTCAGAAGCTGAAGGATAACTGACAGACCACGATGCCTGTTGTAGCCACTCGGCTCCCATCCGATTCATCTGACTAGTAAGGTCTCCAACCTGAAAGGTCGGTAGTACATCCGTATGAGTGGTGAGATTACGACTCCTTTTAGGCTTCCTGGTGTTCTTCCAAGAATGCTCGGGGCTCCTCCGGGATGGCTGCCGGGCGGTTGTCGATACCAACATAGATATATACCACGCGGGACTCTGCAGCTAACTGGCTATCTTGAAGTGCTCTCTCGTGCAGCACAAAGGAGCTATTGCCGATCTTTTCGACCGATATTTCAACCTCGACTGCAGGGACTAACACCAGTTCCCTATGGAAAGTCACCGTATATTCTTTGATCATTAGCGGGAGGGGATTAGCTGCTTTGGGATCCGAGAACTTTTCTATGAACTCGGACCGGGCCTCTTGGAACCAAGCCGGTAGCACGGTGTTGTGGACGTGTCCTGCTGGCCCAAGGTCATCGATCCGTGGACGAATCGTAGCAGTAATCATGGTGTTCCTTTTGTGATGGTGTTGGGGCGCTCTTCCCCGGCACAGCGTATATCGGTTTCATGGTGATCTACGCCAGAAGGCGATCAGTGTCACTAAGAGATTGTGCAGGCTCGAACTTACATCGTCGTTGGTTCTTTCATCACGTTGGACTTCAGGTGGGCCATCCAACTTCTAACCTTTTGACGGCCGGAGTCTATCGTCGGGTTGGACTGCAGGAATGCTTCGGTTCTGGTCCATGTTTTGTCCCGAATGAACAGCATATCCAGCGCGATCATCGCCAGGGAGAAGGGCCATAGGCCAAGCAGTACGCCGATACCAAGGTGCATGAAGATCAGGCTGATGAGCGCGAAGATCCTGGTTGGGCGCCACAGGATGAGTACGACGAATAGGGTTTGAATCCACAGTGCGGCAAAGGTAGCGATGTAGATGACCAGATTCGATTGCCACAGCAGTTCGTTGATCGCCGGATAGAGCATGAAGTTGTCGATGCGTAGGGCGTAGAAGAGTGCGGATCCGTTGAGCCAGTCGTCGCCGATGATTTTCCAGATGCCGGAAGTGGTGTAAACGACGATGATTTGGAAACAGCACAGGATGAGGCCGGTGTTGTGTGCGGAGTTAGAAATGTGGGTGGGCACGAGATGGCGCCGGGACTTGGTGGTGCGTCGGCGTCGTCGGGCATCAAGAGAGTAGTGTTCGCTGAGGTTTGTGAAGACCATGAACAGCAGCGTGATGCGTATAAGAGTATCGCCGCCGTTGAGCATGAAGTTGTTGTTGGAGTGTAGAGCGACGAGCATCAGCAGCATGATGGGTGTGATGATGCGGGTGCGCCAGCCGAGAATGAAGACTATGGCCAGGGCGATGAGACCAAAGAATGCCAGGTCAAAAAGCAGGGCGGAGTCTTTGGTGAGGAGGGTGTCGAAGGTCCAGTAGCCGCGTCGGCTGGCTTCGGGATCGACCCAAAAGGAGGCCGGGCCCCACAGCAGTGAGCGTTCGGGGATGCTGGGCACCAGGAGAAACAGTAGGGCGACGCCGTAGATGATCCGCAGGATCGAGAATGATTTGAGGTTGTGCTGGGCGGTGGTAAGCCAGTCAACGTAGCGAGTCAGCGACAACTTATTGCGCATTGGAGGCCGCCTTTCTAAACAAGTGCTCTTTGCCAGTGCGTTCGATGAGGTTGCCGTACTCGTCGAGCACTTCCTCGGGAATTTCAACGTTGGAGTGCCGCCAGCCGAACGTCGTCACGGAGTCGTTGTATTGTTGTTCGTCGCTGAAGCGGTTCTGGAAGTCGTTGGGACGCTCGCGTGTGATGCGCCATTGGACGCGTTCAATATCTTCGTCAAAGCCTGCGGTTGCGTACAGCGTTGCAAACCGCATGTACATGTAGTCCATGCGGAGGTAGCGGATGACGTCGCTATCTCCGGCGCCTAGGTCATCGATCAGTTCTTCGACGTCGATGGGACGGAATTCGTTGTCGTTAGTTGCTTCGATGAAGGTGTCCCTGACGCGTTCTTTCTGTTCGACGTCGAGATCGTTGTAGCTGCTTAGCAAGGTTTGGGAGGAGTTAAATGCGTTTTTGTGAATTCGTGAGGGCGCGAAATGGCCGGTCACACCTTGCTCTTCGATTTCGGTGAGCGAGACCCAGTCAGAATACACGAGCTGGTTGTTAGCGTCGCGCCATTGGGCGCGGATCTCGACATTGCGGTTAACCTTCAAGATATTGGGTGCAAACACACGCCAGTTCTGCGAGAAAGACGGGGATACCGCTGAGTTCACGGGTTCTCGTAGCGGTGTACCAGAGGGCAAGAGCACCAGAACGGTGCTTGCCATGACGATTAGCATAATGACTGAGGCTACGATCGCCGTCGTCGTGTGTTTCGGCTTGGCCTGTGACGGTTCCGCCGAGGGTTTGGTGGAGGTTGTGGTACGACTCATCTGGCTGGTATATCCCCGAATGGTTTTCTATGATTCGCGCCAGGTCCTGTTGGACGACGCAAAAGTGGGACGTGAGGAAATGACGCAGCCGGGGACGCGCGTTGCGTCCCCGGCTAGGTCTCTAGGTGAATGACTTAGCTGGCGTCATTCACGGTGTTGTTGCGGCGTGCGATGAGCAGGCCAGCACCAATCACGATCAGCAATAGGGCGATTGCTGTTGCGATCATGGTTGCTTTAGCACCGGTTGAGGCCAGTGCGTCACCGGAATCTGAGTCACCTGCGCCAGCGGCTGAGATGGTCAGCTCGGCTGTGGCGGTGTTGCCGGATTCATCGGCGGCGGTGATCGTCAGGGTGCCTGGTGCAACGTCCTGTGGGACAGTCCAGGTCACACTGAAGTCACCGTTGTCATCGGTCACCACGGTAATGGTGTCGATGACGTTGCCATCTTCATCAGTGATTTCGATAGTGACGGTTTCTTCTGGTCCGAAGTCGTCGCCTTCGATGGTTACCTCTTCACCAGGTGTAGCGGTATCCGGATCGACGTTGATCGAAGGGTCGTATTCGTTGGCGTCGTCACCGTCAGTGGCACCGGCGTCCGTGTCGCTGACTTCAGACACGGTGAACTCATCTGAGCCCGAGAGGTCTTCGTCCTGTGTGTCGGTTGCGGTCACAGTGTAGGTTCCGGCTGCTGTATCGGCTGGTACATCCCAGTCCACACTGAACTCACCGGCGTCGTCGACTTGTACGTCCTCAATTGTGGCGATGTGGGCGCCATCAGCGTCCGTGATGACAACATCGACTGTAGATCCTGGAGCGAAGTCATTGCCTTCGATCGTTACAGTACCGCCGGCTTCAATGTCGGATGGCTTGACATTAACTTCGGCTTCGTATCCGGAGTCGGTGTCTCCATCAGTGGCATCTGCATCGACTGCATCCGTGTCCGTGTCTGTTCCGTCACCATCAGTCGCGTCGGCATCTGTCGCGTCAGTATCTACTGCGTCGCCATCTACAGCATCGGCGTCAGTAACGTCGGTCGCATCCGCATCTGTCGCATCGGCAGCAGCTGCGTCAGCATCTGTCACATCTGCATCGGCGGAGTCAGTATCCACTGCGTCGGTGTCTGTAGCGTCGGTTGCATCCGCATCTACTGCATCAGAATCGGCGTCGATACCATCAGCGTCGGCGTCAGCATCTACGGCATCAGCGTCGGTTACATCGGTATCTGCTGCATCTGTGTCGGCTGCGTCAACGTCGGCGTCCACGCCATCGGCATCAGTAGCGTCCGTGTCTGCAGCGTCAGCGTCAGCATCCGCAGCATCAGCGTCTGTCGCATCTGCGTCGGCCGAGTCAGTATCTGCGGCGTCGGTGTCTGTAGCATCGGTTGCATCCGCATCTACTGCATCAGAATCGGCGTCGATACCATCAGCGTCGGCGTCAGCATCAGTATCTGCAGCATCGGCGTCGTCATCGGCGGGTTCTTCCACTGTGACGTTAGCGCTTGCAAAGATAAGCTCGTTTGCGTTGTCCGAAGCAGTAACGGTCAGTTCGCTTGGTTCAGTTCCCGCTGGGATAGTCCAGTCTTCTGCGAATGTACCTGCGTCGTTTACTGCGACATCGTCGAGGGTTGCGATGACACCATCTGCACCAGCAATCTCAACGGTGAGAGTCGAATTTGGAACAAATCCGGCACCGGTAAGCTCAACAGGTTCCCCTGCGGTCTGTGATGACGGCTCCGGAGTCACGGTTGGTGCGTAGACATCCAGGGTCTGATTGGCGGAGTTGTCTTCACCATCAGTTACGGTAATCGTCAGCTCACCAGGGTCTGTATCAGTCGGAATAGTCCACGGGGTGGTGAAGTTACCTTCGGCATCCGTAGATACGCCTTCGACAGCACCGACTTGAACGTCGTTGGCATCATAGATGTCAATGGTCAGCTCAGATTCTGGCGCGAAGTCGCCACCAGTAATATCTACCGCGTCGTCAGCCTGCGCTGCATTTGGTTCGACCAAGACTGAGGGGTCGTACACTGCAGCTTCTTCAATAGTCAGAGAATCGGTGGCAGTGATTTCTTGGTTGTCGTTATCGGTTGCGTCAACAGTGTAGTCGCCTGGAATGACGTCGTCTCCGATGGTCCATACGTTTTCAAATGAACCGTCGTCGAGAACATCGACACTGTCGTTTTCGTAGACAACGTTGTCTTCGACGTCAGTAATGGTAACTGTCACCGTCGAGTTTGGCACGAAGTCTGAGCCGTTAATAGCGACGTCGTTGCCAACTTCTGCTGGATTCGGTTCAGCCAACACGGTGGGTTCGTAATCCGCAGCATCTTCGGCATAGACCGTCGAGGTCGCCAGAGGCAATTCGACAGCGTTAATCGATTGAAGAATATCAATACGCAGTGGACTGACCGAAAGCGAAGTGTCGCCCAGATTGCCTGGCGACCATTGAGCATTCACCGTTACATTGATAATTTCAGCTAACACTTCCTCAAGCACCGGATCCAAAGGATCAGTAACGGTATTTAGGACACCATTGAGAGAGTCACCAACTACAGAACTAAGGTTTAAATTAGATGTGACTGCCGAAACTACCTCCGGGACTACCTGACCCAAGATCGGTTCGGCGAGTTCGCCCAGGAGATCGAAAACCGGGATCGGAATTCCTATTACCGTTAGATTTCCCGCGATATCCAGATCATCTTCGGTGATCTCTTCACCCACTCCAAGCAAAGAACCCAACGTCGTATCGATGGTTACTGTGGGATCTCCCGAAACAACCGGAGGAAGTGGTCCGATCTGCAAGGCGGAGATCTCTGGGTCCAGGGTCAAGGTAACTTCGGTTGCGTTGACCGAGTCCTCAATTGCCGTTTCAATGCGATCAATTAATTCTGACGCCAACAGATCTGTGACTTCGCTTGTGATCTGATCGATCTCGGCTTGACGAATTAACTGAGTATTTGCGTCAAGGCCATTCAGACCGTCGGGGTTACCACCATGTAGTTGAGCCAGATCTATGTAGATTTGGCCATTTTCCAGGTCGATTGTTGTGACGTCAGATTCGAGTGGTTCGGAGAGGACGCGCTGAACCAGTTCATCCATTCCGACCTGAGCTTGAAGCTCAGGGGTGCCAAGATCCGCAGACAAGACACTGACTCCTGGGATCCCCAAATCAATGCCGCCCACCTCGTCAAAGGTTAGGTCGTCTAAAGCGCCTTGGATAAGACCTTCGTCCCCCAGCAAACCATTAATTGTCGAGTCAGCACGTCCTACGGCTTCCTCTAGAAGACCGGAGACTTGATCTAAAATTGGTGCGTCTAATGCAAGGCGGGCGCCCGCAACCGTGTATTCCGTGTTTATGTCGCCATTGGCTGCTTCAGCTCGGGAGGCAAGTGCACCGAGGTCTACTCCGAGACCGTCAATGACACCCTCTAGGCCAATTCCCAATTGACCTAGAGCGTCGGTAACATCGACCTCGGCGTAGCCATATGGATCTTCGTCGCCGCTAATGTCGATGGCACCTTCGGAAGTAATAACACCAGCAGCAGCAAGAGCTTCTGTTGGCGACGATGCTTCAGCGTAGGAATTCACCGCTCCGAGAGTTAATCCATCGCCAAGGATCGGGAGTGAGATACCCCCAAGGTTCAATGCGATTAACCGATCTAGAAGATTTGCATCGACTGTACCGACGCTTGGCCCGTCACTGGGTTGAGTAAAATTCTGTTCACTGAAACCTACATCTGCGAGGTCAGCGCCCAACAAGTCTGCGTTGACAAGCTCAGCTAGAGCGTGGCTGCGGTGGTCGCCGTCATTCGCATTTGCTGGCATTGCACCGACCATTGTCATACCAACAGTGGTGGCTATTGAGGTGGCGAACGCTGCGCTACGTTTCCAGAAGCTACCGCGCCGCCTTTCATGTCTATCATTATTTTTTTCTAAAGGTTCTTCAAGTGGAGTGACCACAGAGTTCCCTTCCAATTGCAGTTTCGAAACCGTCTACGCATCCCCTGTAGGGCTATGCCACGACCTTCGTCACAGTCTGGGTAAGCACAAGATAACTAGGTCTTTGGGCGCGACTTGCCACGATCCGCGGCAGACACGGCACCAATCCGCAAGCTAACACAAGCACTCAGTGGATTTTCAGCAAACTTCAAGTGAAGGAGATCACTTGAACCGTAAATGATTTATTAGTTGCATCTTTGATTGAAGTATGAAGTTATTGTTGCATGCGCTTGGAGATTTCAACGTTTACACTAGTCAGGTTAGAAGAAGGTCTGATGGACTATGCGCAGGTACTGTTCCGTCAGTCCTGGAAGAAAGGCCTAAGCTAGTGGCGACTAGCTCAGGACCCTATCGAGAGACGTGCACATTCCATGCTCGAAGCCATCTACCAGCCTCTATCTACGATCGATCTCCCAGCAGAACTTGAACAGTGGGTCATGAAAAATGCGCCATCGATCGACATCGGTGAGACAGAAGTTCGTGGCGCGCTCCCCCATCTTGCGGAGCTGGGCGTGCTGGACCTTGGTGCCCCTATAAACCACAAAGGTGAACTGCTACGGCAGGCTGGCGTCATCGAACAACTCGCTCGCAGATCCTTTAGCACCGGTTTCGCCCTGTGGGGTCATCGAATGTGCATTGAATTTCTGGCACTTGCCGGTGGTCCCTTCGCCGAATCAAACCTCACAGCTTTACGTTCGGGTACGATGCCAGCAGCTTCTGTCATGGCGCCAGGATATAAGGCGGTTGCCGGTGCAGGAGATCTGAAGCTACGGATTAGCCGCGATATTCAAGGCCAACTTCGATTATCAGGTCGAATCGGTTGGGCTTCGAATCTATATTCGGATGCCATCGCTATTGCTCCTGCATATGGGTTTGATGCCCCTGAAAACGCCACTGGACCAGCTGGCGGCATCATCGTCGCTTTTCCACTGAACAGTCCCGGGGTAACAATCGGCCCAGCATTGGACCTGTTAGCGATGCGAGGAACTGCATCGACCTATGTGGATCTTGATAACGTCCCGATCGACCAGGATCAGATCCTTAGCTCTGACTTTGTGCCGTTCTTGCAGCGCACTCGTCCCACGCTCAGCATCCTCCAGGCCAGTTTTTGTATTGGTCTGGCGACAACTAGCTATGCGCAGGCCCGTGAGAATGCCACAGGGGTAAACGCCATCTTTATGCCAGAAATTCAAAAGCTAGGTCGCAAGTTAGCTGACACCAAACAACAGCTGGCTGCGTTGGCCCAACGGGTCGGTACGGAGACTTCACCGCATCCAGTAGATGTCCTGACGATGCGGTTGGATGCTGGGCTACTAGGGACGGAGCTTGCCGCACTGGAGTTGAAGACGTCTGGCGGGAGAGGTTTTGTCACGACGTCGGATACGAATCGGCGGTATCGGGAGTCGACGTTTATCCCGTTGCAATCACCGTCAGAGGCGCAGTTGCGCTGGGAGATCGAGCAGCTGAGCAAATAAAAAGAGTTGCGGTCAGTTGTGCGGACGTTCAGGGTTTATCCACAATTCGTACTGCTGGGCTTATCGTGTCCTAGGCAATCGTTATTAATGGTCTATAGGCCGGGTTTCAAAATCGACCCGACCAGCAGACCGACCACGATGGAGAGCATCACGATGACCACCGCAACCATGAGTAAAGCTGAGCAATTAGAAACACTCCGCGCTAATCTGCGTGACCTCATCACGGCTAGCGGAAAAACGCTCCAAGAAATCATTGACCACACCGGCATCTCCAGAACCACTCTTTACACGCGGCTCAACGTCGAGGGATCGGCGATCCCCATAGACGAGTTACACAAAATCTGGACAGTCTGCGGGAACCCAGGAAATATATCGGATCTCCTGAAGTAACTAATAACTCAGCGGATAACAACCGCACTGTCAAGACGCTACGCGGCTCGTTCGCATTCCCTGCTGTCCATGAAGGCCACGTCGCGAGGATGAGAAAACCCCTCTCACCGCATCAACATGCGGTGAGAGGGGCCTAACAGTGAAAAGTGCCTCCGATGGGACTCGAACCCATAACACAGCGATTTTAAGTCGCTTGCCTCTACCGATTGGGCTACGGAGGCGAACATTTAGAGTTTAGCGCATTTGCTACCGATGGTCACACTTTGCGAACCCTTGTCGCCCACGATGACGGTCCGCCAGTAGAAACCAGCGGACCGTCGTCGTAATGACGATTGCTTAGGCCTGTGCAGCAGCCTGTGCTTTTTGGTCTAAGCGGTTAGGCAGTTTCTCAAGACCTGCAGCTTCGCGGAATGCGTTGTGCGGGGTTTCGAGTTCTTTGAGCTGGGTGGTGTCTTTGCCCCAGATCAGCTCGTTGATCCAGCCGCCGAGAACGCGTGAGCTGCGCTCCCAGGTTGGCAGTGCGTAGTTGTGGTAGGCGCGGTGGGCCAGCCAGGCGGCAACACCGGACAGTTCGATACCCAGTGGGTTCCCGATGCCTTTGCCCACACCCATACCGGCTACTGCACCGAGGGACTTGTGGTAGTACTCTTCAACTGCACCCTCACCGAAGCGGACGGCCATAAGGTTGGCGGCCAAGCGGTCTGCCTGACGACCGGCATGCTGAGCGTTTGGTACACAGAAACCGCCGGGGCCATCACCGGTGAGGTCTGGAACAGCGGCAACGTCGCCGGCGGCCCATGCGCCTTCCAGTACGCCACCTTCGCCGTCAGAGACCTGCAGAGTCGGGGTAACTTCGATACGGCCACGCTGTTCGACTGGGAAGTCCGTGGAACGAGCCAGTTTATTTGCTGCAACACCAGCGGTCCAAACCAGAGTGTCGGCGTCGAAGGAGCCGGCATCGGACTGGTCGGTCATGTTGACCAGTTTTAGGTGGTTGTCGACTGCCGAGGACAACGAGGTGTTCAGCAGGACCTCGATGCCGCGGGAGCGGAATTCTTCGACCACGGAGACAGCTTGTTCTTCGCTGACTTCGGGCATGATGCGACCCATGGCTTCGATCAGCACGATGCGAGCATCCGACTGTGCCAGTCGTGGGTTCTTGGAGATTGCGGTGCGAACGAGATCTTCGATTTCACCAATCAGTTCTGCACCAGCGAATCCGCCACCGACGACAACGAAGGTTAGGGCCTTGCGGCGCTGTTCGGCGTCCGTCATCAGGGCTGCAGATTCGATGCGTTCCAGGATCTGGTTGCGAATGCTCACGGCTTCTTCGATGCGCTTCAGACCGATGGCGGCTTCACCCAGGCCATCGATTGGGAAAGTACGGGAATCGGCACCTGCGGTGACGATGACGTCCTGGTACGGCAGATCGAAGGTCATGCCTGCGGGGCCTTCAACAACGGCAACTTTTTCAGCGTGCTTGATCTCGACGATCTTGCCCTGCACGATTTCGGACTGCCGCAGGTGGCTGCGCAGATCGACGACTGCGTGGCGAGGTTCAATGGAGCCACCGACAACTTCTGGCAAAAATGGTTGGTACGTCAGATAAGAGTTTGGTTCAACGACGGTGACGATACCGCCGCGGTCGCGAATCTTTTTCTGTAGGCGTTTTGCTACGTTGTATCCAGCGTAGCCACCGCCCACGACGAGGACGCGGGGTTTTGGAGATAGATGAGGAGTAATAGCCATATGCCCTACCTTAGTTGCCTTGAAGCGACTTTGTGAAGTTTTTACCAAAGTCACAAAGATTGTTGTCAACGGTTGTGTTTACGAGTGAAAAAGACCGTGAGGATGATCACCGTGAGCAGCAGAATTGCAAAGCCAATGACCACGGTTGCTTGCAGTGTGGCGGGTGATTCTTCGAGCTGGGCGGCCACGGGCAGCTGCGTCGGATAATCGATCGGCCCGGCCACCTCACGGGTGTCCTCGGTACTGCTGGTGTCTTCAATTTCGCCGCGGCGGTGCAGGGTGATCCACTCGGCGATCGAGCCCATCGGGTTGGCATCAACGTTTGGCACATCAGCGCTGACCGCTGCCGCCGCATCGATAATGCCGCGCCCATAGAGGTTATCTTGGCCCGCGTCACCGGTGTCTTTGGCGGTCTCCAAGATGCGATGAATTACCTGGTGAGCCGGCATATCTGGGTGCTCAGCTCGAATCAGTGCAGCCAGTCCTGACACTAACGGTGCCGCGCCGGAGGTTCCCGACCAGGTGGTGTATTCGTCATCGGGCAGCGCACCGATCAGTGGATCAGCTGGTGCCGCGACCCCGATGGTGATGCCTTCGGTCGAGGCGTCCCAAGAGGCATTGCCTTCCTCGTCCAGGCCTGCCACTGTGAGCACGCCGGGAATGGTTGCGGGGGCGCCGACCACGTTGGAACCTGATGCGCGGTTTCCTGCTGCAACGACTACAACGACGTCATGTTCTTCAGCATAGAGAAAGGCGTCGTCCCAGGATTCGGGCCAGTCTTGGGCAGACGAGGCCAATGAAATGTTAATCACATCGGCCCCCTGGTCGACCAACCAGGTCATCCCATTGGCGATTTGTTGATCAACCGTGGGCACATTTGGTGCACTATCATCGAGCAGGACGGACACGGACAGCAGCTCCGCTTTTGGCGCTGTGCCAAGAATGCCATCGGTACCGAATTCATCGATCGGGGCGACTTCTTCTTCCTCAGCGGCGTCGTCGTCATCCTTGTCTTTATCCTCGTCGTCCTCGTCGTCTTCTTCACGTTCTGGAGGATCGCCGTGACCATGTCCGGCAAGCAGTGAGGCCACCATGGTGCCGTGGTTCGGGTCCGGGCCCATTGGCGTGGTGCCGTTGGTCCCGCTGGATCCGGAGGCATCGTAGCCGCCAACAACCTGGCCTGAGAGGTCTTGGTGGGACGCATCAATACCGGTGTCTATGATCCCAACGGTCACGCCCTCCCCCATGCTGGTTTCCCATGCGGTGGTGAAGCCGTAATCGTTGAGCCAGTATTGTTCGTCGCGCCACGTGTCTGCGGCGGCCGGGGTGGCTAGGATTGCGGTCAGTGCAATGCCGGTGAGTCCGGCAAGTGCCTTTTTGTACATCGTTACCTCAGTAGTGACAGTGCGATGCCGTCCAGTATGTCTTTCTCGCTGGTAATGGCCGTGGTTACCCTACCATTAGTGGCTTGTCGAATGTGTTGCAGCAGTTGGGCCCAGATGATGGCTCCGGCACCGATGACGTCGATACGCCCCTCGTGCATAAATCCATGGGCTGCGCGCTGTTGGGTGGTTTCAGCAATAATCGAATTGGCGGTATCCACGATGCGGTCGATGTCGAGTTCGGTGCCGTGGATTGCTTCAGAATCGTAGGCTTCAAGCCCCAGTGCGGCTGCGGTAATGGTGGTGATGGTGCCCGCTACCCCAACGACTGCATCGAGTGAGGTAAGGTCGAATACTTGTGGATCCAGTGCGGCCAGGTGCTGTGCAAGGTCATTCTGGGCTGCGCGGATTTGTTCTTGCGTGGGCGGATCGGCGAGTTTGTGCCGTTCGTGGAATCGCACACATCCAACGTTCATTGACGTTTGTGCTGTAATGGTCGCGGCCCCGTCGGCGGGGTCGATCGTGCCAATCACAATTTCAGTGGAACCGCCGCCCAGATCAACGACGGCGACCTTGACTGGCCGATCCCAACGGGAGGTATCCAGTGCTGAGACGGCACCGGAGAAGGTTAGTTCGGCTTCAACCTCACCGGAAACGACCTCCGGGGTGACGTGCAAGCGCTGGCGAATGCCGGTGACAAACGCGTCGCGGTTCGACACATCGCGCGAGGCTGAGGTCGCAATGAAACGCGTTGGATAAGCGCCATAGCGGGTAATTTCTTTGGCGTATTCGTACACGGCCGCAAAGGTGCGTTCAAGGGCTTCGGGTGCGAATTCTCCGGTCTCATCAACACCCTGACCCAAGCGGACGATGCGCATGTCGCGGTGCAGTTCTTGCATGCCGTTCTCGGTCATTTTGGCAATCAGCAAGCGAACCGAGTTGGTGCCGGCATCGATTGCAGCAACCGGTCCCGCACCGGACTCTTCGTACTGAATGGGGTTGGTACGCCCGGCTCGGCGCAGTCGACGGGTGTGGCGGGACAGGTCCTTTTGGGGCGCTTCGCCCTCGGTGTCCCAGGCGCCTTCGCATCGGCATACGGTTGGATCAAAGTCATGACGCATCAACGCCAGTGCCTCATCGCCCAGTGGGTTGGCTCCGGGGCCTTCGGCCAGGGAGTGTCCTACCAGTACGTGAATACATTTGACGCGTTCGGGCATGCCCCCGGCGGTGACGCCGTCGATCTCTGGAACAGGTCCGACGCCGGAGATTTCGCCAATGCGGGCACGCGCACTCAAGTACTGTTCGTGAGCCTTGCGGTAGGCAGCCGCCAGTTCGGCGTCGTTATTCAGGCGTTGGGTCATGTCTTCCATCACGCCGGCATTCTCTAATCGCGATGCGGCAGCGGTGGCATGCGGGTGGGTCAGATAGAACGTGGTCGGAAACGGAATGCCGTTACTCAGCCTCGGCGCGGTGGTGGCGACCAATGGGTTGCCGCAGACACAGCGGGCTCCGATTTCAACGACATCGCGAACCGGGCGGCCCAGTTGGCGCGACAGCGTATCAAGATCGTCAGCGGTTGGTTGGTGTTGGTTGGTCACGTTGTTCCTTATTCCTGACCTGAGGTGAGTACCGAACCCCACAGGCGGTCGGCCCAGCCCATCTCGATGTCTTCATCGATCGTGGCGACGTTGGGTTCTGGTTCTGTAGCTTCTGTCTCGTCGTCAATGACGAGGTATTTTCGTTCTCCGGGCATGACCATGTTAAAGCGTTCACGAGCCTGTTGTTGGACATAGGCTGGGTCTTCCCAACGCTCTATTTGGGTTTCGAGGTCTTGCTGGCGCTGTTGTTCTTGGGCCAGCTGCTGTTGGGCCTGCGTGATGTCGTTTTGTTGTTCCAATAACAGCTGCAACGGCTGCGCCATAATGAGGGCCGCAATAAAAAGGACTGTCAGCAGCGCGACCGTGCGGCCAGAAAACTGGCGGGCCGGTTCCGGGGTATTTTCAAACGACGTCGCTCGATCGGCACGATCCCAAATATTCGAATCAATCTGTTTGGCAGATCGCTTCGTGGATTTCTTGGTGGCCTGCTTGGCTCCAGCCCACAGGCGCTCACGCATCTTCGATCGCGGAGCCGGTGCTGGGGTTTCTTGCGCAACCTCCGGCTCAGCCTGATGTTTGCCCGGTTGTTCCCCGGTGGCTTTGCGACGGTTGATCTTGGTGACAGGTGCCGGGTCGTCAGTGATGATCGCGTCATCTTCGGGCTCGAGCTGCTCTGGCTCTTTTGGCTTGGCGGGTTGCCCACTGCTTGGCATGCGTGGTTTCTTTGGCACCTGGTCACCTCCCATAGCGCGGCTTGTAATTTATCTAGTGTAATAGCCTAGGCGTTGGGACAGCGCTGCATCGCCCCGTGGCGGCACGCTTTATCAGCCAATACCCAGTTTGTTACGCGGTCTTGACACGTCAACACCGCGACCGGAATGCGCCCCGGCCGCGGTGTTGAGTAGCTTAGCGCGTTAGCGTGCTAGACGAGGGAATGCTGAAGCGCCGGCGTAGCGGGCGGCATCGTGCAGTTCTTCTTCGATACGTAGCAACTGGTTATATTTGGCAACACGGTCCGAGCGTGCTGGTGCACCCGTCTTGATCTGGCCGGCGTTGGTGGCCACGGCCAGGTCTGCGATGAAGGTGTCTTCGGTTTCACCGGAGCGGTGCGAGATAACACAAGCAAATGTGTTGGACTGTGCCAGACGAATGGTTTCGAAGGTTTCGGTCATGGTACCGATCTGGTTGACCTTGACCAGCACCGAGTTACCGGCTTTTTCGTCGATACCGCGCTGCAGACGTTCAACGTTGGTGACGTAGAGGTCATCGCCAACCAGCTGTACTGTATCGCCGAGTTTGGCGGTCAGTTCGGTCCAGCCGGTCCAGTCTTGTTCATCCAGTGGATCTTCGATCGAGATGATTGGGAAGTCTTCGACCAATTTGGCGTAGTAGTCGATCATGGCGGCAGCGTCGCGCTGTTCGCCTTCAAAGGTGTATGCGCCGTCGTTGTAGAACTCTGATGAGGCAACATCAAGGCCTAGGGCGATCTGGTCGCCCACGGTGTAGCCAGCCTTTTCGATGGCTTCAACGATGACTTCGAGTGCTTGACGGTTGGATTCCAAGTCAGGGGCGAAGCCACCTTCGTCACCCAGGCCGGTGCCCAAACCTTTTTCCTGCAGTACGGCTTTGAGGCTGTGGTAGACCTCGGTGCCCCAGCGCAGTGCTTCGGAGAATGATGCTGCACCGATAGGCAGGACCATGAATTCTTGGATGTCAACGTTGGTGTCGGCGTGTGCGCCACCATTGAGGATGTTCATCATCGGCACTGGCAACACGTGTGCGTTGGCACCGCCGAGGTATTTGAACAGTGGCTGGTCAGTCGAGGCAGCGGCAGCGTTGGCCACGGCCATCGAGACACCCAGCAGGGCGTTTGCGCCGATGCTGGATTTGTTTTCGGTGCCGTCCAAGTCAAGGAGAACCTGGTCGACGTCGCGCTGGGAGGTGGCGTCGGTGCCGAATAGCGCGTCGGCGATCATGGTGTTGACGGATTCAACAGCGTCCAGAACGCCTTTGCCCAGGTAGCGGTCTTTGTCGCCATCGCGGCGTTCTACGGCTTCAAATTCACCGGTTGAAGCACCAGATGGGACAGCTGCGCGCCCCAGTGAGCCGTCGGTGAGCAGCACTTCAACTTCAACGGTTGGGTTGCCGCGGGAGTCCAGAATTTCACGAGCATGAATGGCGTCAATAAAGGCCATGAGTGCAATCTCCTTGGAAAGATTTATGGTCACCGGTATGGGTGTCCCTGACATACGTCAAGCCCTAGTGTATCGATTGACAGTGTCTACCAGAGCTAATGTCGCCTATGATGCGCCCCACGTTTAGCTTTGTCTGCCCTGTCTACATCAGGAATTACCATCTGACTATTAACCACGACCGACCCGAGTGCAAACTTGGGCGAAACGAAGCCGTCTGCCTTGAGGTCGGGTCAAAGAGGGTTGCCATCGAACAGGCTCCAGGGTAGCGAACTCTAGCTGACGAGGCACGATACATCTAAGATTAGTCATGCTCATATCATCTCCGCAGTCCAGACATCATAAAATATCAGCCGATATGCAACGCGACTGCGCCTCGAAGAAGTAGGACTATAAGTGAAAGCGACTTATCGAATTCCGGTAGTATCCGCCGTTACTGTGGGATTGTTATTCTGTGCAACACCTGCGGTGGCTACCCCAACACTTGATCCAGCGCCTTCGGAGACATCTTCGTCTTCAGTGCCCGTTGTTGAAAATGCTCAGTCTTCAAACCCACAGATCCCAGAGGCTCAGGTATCTGCCTCGGTGTCTGACGAAGACAACATCGTTGACCGTTCAACAGTAGAGCACCCAGAGCAGGCATCTACGGAACGTAGCACGCCGCGAGAGGATACAAGCCCTTCTTCGACCCCCGATCCAGGATCGGATCCCACGGACATCACCCCCTTCAAGCAAGGGCCGTTGGTCTCGGAACGATTTTCAGAGCCTGGCGATCTTGAACCCCTCAGTCAAGAGCTTGCTGTCCTGGACGAGGACGAACTCTGGGCACTCATTGATGGATTAGCTCCCGAGGGCAGCGAGAATTGGGACGACGCACAATGGGAGGCTTTCTTTGAGACTCCAGCAGGCCAAGCCTACCTAGACGAAGTCGACGAACTGCTCGAAACGCTATTCCCTGAAGGCGCCGAAGAGTGGGACGATGAGGAGTGGGAAGCTTACTGGGCTGAGCTTGAGGCCTATTTGGCACAGCTTGAAGCTATCTTCCCTGAAGGAAGCGAGAATTGGGATGAGGCCCAATGGGAAGCTTTCCTGCTGACCCCAGAGGGTGAAGCGTTCTTGGATGAATTCTTGGCGTTCCTCTTGCAAGATCTTGATGAAGCACAGATGGAGGAATTGCTATCGCTATTCGACGCGCTGTTTGAAGAGTTAATGGCGATCTTGCAGGAAGAAGGGCTAGCTTCGAATAACAGCCAAGCGACCCCTCCAGCGAGCACTCCGACAGCTGAAACGGATATTCAGCCTGCTGCAGCCACCAAAACTTCTACTGCGGCTGAAGCTTCTTTAGCCGACACCGGAAGTAACGGTGCGGGAATCCTCGCAGGAATTGGAATACTCCTGTTCTTAGCTGGAACTGGGGTCCTGGTGGGTCAGCGCCGATGGCAGGCTCGCAAAGCAACCACTCGTCACTAGCGCGCACTCGGCTAGCCGAGCTGGCTATTGTACTGTCGCAGATCCGCGTTGAATCCGATCCCAACGGCGCCGCGTACTCGTGCAAATAGTTGGGATCCCACTTCGCCGCTGGTAAAAATTGCCGAGTTGCTTTCTGAAAGCAACTCGGCAATCAGCGGTCTTCGCAGCATCGCGAATGCAGAGTTACCGTAAACAGACCAATGTCGACTTCATTGCGGAGCTCCTGGCCGATACCCTTGGCTACAATCACGGCAATTAATTGTTCGACAGCTCCCGACGGTGCTAGTAGATTTAAATGACGGTGCTAGTAGATTTAAATGTCGTGTTCTGGGGATTATCGAGGATCAGCGATGGCAGCCAAGAAGAGTGGCCAAGCCGTATCAGTATGCACGATCCGCAGCACAAAGTGCCGGTCTGCGTGCATCTCAAGCGTCTCGCTGAACACCGGCTCAGACACCTCATTGACTTCGATTTCCGTGACAGCTGCTGCAATCGTTCCATCTTCATCGACTTTCAGCACGACCTGATAGTCAACGCGTCAATCCACAAGTCCTCGTCCATGATGCCATCGAGACTATTGCTGGCAATTATCTGTGATAGCCCTGATCCTCAGCCCGGATCACAGTGGCGGATTCGGCGGCGTACCGTACTCCAGGTCTTCCTCGTCGTCCTCTGTACCTTTAAAACCCGCTAGGTCGCGAACATTTTTCTGCACGGCGACGACAGCGAACAAGCTCAATACGAAGCCCAGTGCGTAGAAACCTTTTTCAATGGTTTCGATACTGCCGGCATTCCACAGACCGATAACCAATAGCGAGATAGCAACGATGAGCACAAACCAGGTGATGCCGTAGTACAGGTTGGTAGTGGGGATGCCGTCGGCCCGGTCACGGACTGTTTTCTGCAACGAAATCGCCCCGTAAAGCCCAAGCATGAGCACCGTGAAATAGTAGCCCATCTCATTGAGCTCCATTGCAGAGTTGAACAAGCCGATCAAATAGGTTGCGACCCCGATGATGAGTGCCAACCATGAGGCACCAATAAATGCCGGCGTTGGCTTATTTTGCGTGATGGTCTCGGTCATGAAGCGGGAACTTCCTCTTGTTGGGCTGCGAAATGATGGTGGTGAGGTGCTGCGTGTCATGCAGGACGTCGGAGCGGGTTCACGGATACTACCGTATGCCATGGCAGTCTGAGTATCCATAATTGCCTGATCGCTTCGACGGTGATCCGCAATGAACCGTGTTGGTGATGACCTCCTGAAGACCTTACTGTAACCGTGACAGATACTGACGCAGTGCCGCTTCTAGATCGACCCCGTTAGCGCGCGCCGTGCGAACAAGTTCAAAAAGCTGCGCGCCGATATCTTCGTCGACCACATTGACTGTTACGTGGGAGCTGGCAGGTTTCTTCCCGAACGGGTCGACTGGCTGCCGTCCGGCACGATCAACGATTTTTGCCGCAGCTGCAAGCGCCGGTAGACCGGGTGGGAGATCGAAGATCGATGACCGTGCGGCATCCTCGACCGACGGGTCGTCACCTTTTTCGGCTTGTTTGATCTGTTCCCAGGTCTTTTCAACGTCGTCCACGGTGACGTTGCCGAGTCGGTCCTGGGGCAGAAGTTGTCCGTCAGCATCGAAAACATGGGGATTACGTCGCAGCATCTTCTGGCTGATCGCATCGGCGACATCGTCGACAGTAAACGCACCGGCCTGTTCGGCAATTGCCGAATGCAGGGTCACCTGAAACAGCACATCGCCGAGTTCTTTGCGGAACTCTTCATAGGTGCCGTTATCCGCAGCGACGTTCTCCCAGTCGTTGGCCGGCACGGACTCAATGACTTCAACGGCCTCATACGCTTCCTCGATGAGGTATTCGGTCAGCTGGTGGTGGGTCAGGGTCTGGGTCCAGGGGCAATATTTGCGTAATTGGGCGGTGATCCACACGAGGCGTTGCAGGCCGGTGTCTGCCATGGTTGAGGGGTTATTCCTTGTCGTCTTCGTCGTCTTCAATTTCTACGAAGAAGACGGGCGCGTCTGGGTCGTCTTGATCGTGCACGCCGGCGATGACGTCCATCCAGGAGAATTCGATGAATTCGCGCAGTTGATCGCGGGCGTATTCGGTTTGGAAGGCACCTTTGACGGCGTTGAGCTGGAATTCCAGCAGGTCGATCATGGTGTAGCCGTAGGTTGCGGCCAGGGTGTAGAGCTCATCAGTGAGGCTGACCCCGGAGATCAGGCGGTTGTCCGGATTCACGGTGACGGCGAAGCCAGAGCGGTAAAGCAGATCGAACGGGTGGTTCTGCAGTGGCGCGTCTACGGGGCCTGGTGTTACGGCGGCGGTTTGGATATTGGAGGTTGGGCACAGTTCCAGCACGGTGTTGTTGTACAGCGTGCGGTTGGCAACATCGCCCCAGACCATGATCTCCTGGTTATCGTCGAGTTCCACGTTGGATAGGTCTTGGACCATATTCACTCCGTGGCCAATGCGCAGGGCCCGTCCGGAGGTTAGGGCTGCGGCGATGGAGTCCAGGCCGTCGGCTTCACCCGCGTGGATGGTGATGGGCACGAAGCGTTCATCGAGCCAGGCAAAGACCTCGGCAAATCGGGTGGCCGGGAAGCCGTGTTCTGGTCCGGCGATGTCGAAGGCCACGACCGAGCCCTTGGGACGGTGGCGGTGGGTCAGCTCGGCGATTTCTTGTGCGTTTTCTTTCGAGTTCTGGCGCATCGCGCACAGGATCTGGTGGACTTGGAGTCCGCCGTCGAGTTCCTGCATGGCTTTTTCCAACCCGGCGGTTACGGCGTCGACGGTTTCATCCAGGCTCAACCCGTTGCGGGTGTGTTGTTCAGGAGCCCACCGGACTTCGCCGTAGACCACGCCGTCCTCGGCAAGGTCCATGGCAAATTCATAGGCAATGCGTTCCAGGGCCTGCGCGGTTTGCATCACGGCCGTGGTGTGGTCAAACATTTCCAGGTATTTGGGCAGTGAGCCGGCGTTGGCTGCGGCTGCAAACCAGTCGGCCAGGGCCTCTTCGGTATCGGCTGGCAGTTCGTGGCCGATGGCTTGGGCCAGTTCCCACACGGTTTCGACCCGCAGGCCGCCGTCGAGGTGGTCATGCAGCGAGACTTTTGGTAGGCCGGCCAGATCGAGGGCAAACGGGTCCAGGTTCAAGTCGTCTTCTGGTCCAAGGGCTGGGGTGTTGTCAGTGGATTCCTGTTTCATCACGAGTCCGAGTCTAGGCTAGTTTCAGTGTTGTCGGCATCTTGATCAAGATGTTTGTCCATGCGGTTGCGCATAAATCTTTTGATCCCCCGGTCGATGATCCACCCCAGGATTGCCGCGAAGACTAACGCGAGACCAATTTGCAGGATGGTGTTGTCTAACCAGCCCGAGGTGAAGTACCCAATGGCCAGGGAATAGGCCGCCCAGATGGCGGCAGAGATGAAGTCTAAGATCATAAACTTGGCCACCTTCATGTGGGTGGCGCCGGCGATGAAGTTCACGGCTACGCGTCCGCCGGGGATGTGGCGGGCGGTGATGACGACGAGCGCCCCGGAGTGGCGCAGGGTTTGTTTGACCCCGCCAATCGCCCGGACCACCGAGCGGGTGCGCATCCAGCGGAACCGGGTGACGCCGATGGTGCGGCCCAGCCAGTAGGCGATTTGGTCGCCGATGAAGGCCCCGAACCAGCCTGCGAAAAACAGGGTAACCAGGCTGATGCCCGGGCGTTGATCAGAGATTGAGGCCAGTGCAACGAGGATGGATTCGGATGGGACAATCGGAAAAAACCCGTCAACAAGACTGAACAAGAAGACGGCCAGCGGCATCCACCAGGCTCCGGCGGCCTGCAGGATGAGCTCTTCGAGAAAGTCCAACAAGTCTGCGATCCTACGGTGGGTTAGTCAATGACGTCGATGATCAAATCAGGGGTGCGAAATGTTTCGGCCACTTCCAGTGCAGATTCCAGCAGTTCTTGCGCAGCTGGGATCCGGTCTTCAGTCTCAGTGTAGAGCGTCATCAGGGGTTGACCAGTAGTGATGCGGTCTCCGGGTTTTGCATGCAGCCGGATTCCGGCGGTGGCCTGGACCGGTTGGCCCTGGAATTGACGGCCGGCGCCCAGGCGCCAGGCGGCCTCGCCCACGGCGCGGGCATCCATGCGGGTCAGCACGCCGGTTTCGGGTGCGACCACGGTGTGTTCATGCGGTGCGGTGGGTAGGGGCGCATCTGGATCGCCAAACTGGGCAGCAACCATGGCGCGCCAGGCGTCCATGGCTTTGCCGTTGGCCAGGTGTTCGGCGGGATCCGCGTCGATACCTGCACCGGCCAGCATGTGCTGTGCCAGGGTGAGCGTCAGTTCTACGACGTCGTCGGGTCCCCCACCGGCTAGGACTTCCAAGGTTTCTTCGACTTCGATCGCGTTGCCCACGGTAGAGCCCAGCGGGGTGTCCATGCGCGTGAGCACCGCGGTGGTGGCAACCCCATATTCCTTGCCCAACCACACCATTTTTTCAGCCAGTTGGCGGGCGGCGTCCTGATCCTGCATGAACGCGCCGGTGCCGGTTTTGACATCAAGTACCAGGGTGTCGGTGCCTTCCGCCAGTTTCTTGGACATGATCGATGAAGCGATCAGCGGCATGGAGTCGACGGTTGCGGTGACGTCGCGCAGCGCATAGATTTTCTTATCGGCCGGAGCCAGTTGCCCGGTGGCAGCACAGATCACGCCGCCAACGGTGCGCAGTTGGTTGCGGATGTGGGCTTCGGTGAGATCCACGGTGAATCCGGGGATGGATTCTAGTTTGTCCAGGGTGCCACCGGTGTGGCCCAGGCCCCGACCTGAAAGTTGCGGCACGGCCACGCCGAAGGATGCCACTAACGGTGTCAGGGGCAGGGTAATTTTGTCGCCGACTCCCCCGGTGGAGTGTTTATCTGCGGTGGGTTTGCCCAGGTCGGAGAAATTCAGGGTGACCCCGGAGTTGAGCATCGCGGTGGTCAGGGCAAAAATTTCGTTATCATTGAGGCCCTGGAAATAAATCGCCATGGCCAGCGCGGCGAATTGTTCATCCGATACCTCACCGGCAGTGTAGGCGTTGACCATCCAGGTGATCTGCTCGGAGGTCAGGGCATGACCATTGCGTTTGGTAGTGATGATGTCGACGGCGGTAAACATGAGCTAGTCCTGCAGGTTGTCCGGGCCAAAGGCATGTGGCAGCAGCTGGGTCAGGGTGATCGAACCGTCGGGGATGGCAATGACGAGGTCACCCGGGGCGTGTTCAAACAGTACCTGACGGCACCGCCCGCACGGGGTGATGTAGTCGCCGTGGCCATTGAGGCACACCAGGTGGGTCAGCGTGGCACCGGCGGACATGCGCCAGGCCGAGATCATGGCAACCTCGGCGCACTGGGTCAGGCCATATGAGGCGTTTTCGATATTGACGCCCGTGTGGACGGCGCCCTGATCATCCATGGCTGCCACCGCGACCGGATGGTGCGAATACGGCGCATAGGCGCGCGGCAACACGCGGGTTGCTGCAGTGTGTAATTGTTCGAAAACCGACATCAGGCGGCTCCCACGAGGGCTCGCAGTGCGGCCTGGGTGAAGATTTGCATGCCAACGCCGATCGCGCGTTCATCCGGGTTGTAGTCACCCTGGTGGAGGTCGTACGTGGGGCCCGATGGAGTGCGGGTGCCCAGGCGGAACATTGCCCCAGGAACCTGCTTGGTCATCCAGGCAAAGTCCTCGCCACCCATCGACTGGCTGGCCAATTCGATGGTCCGGGAGCCCAGTTCAAAACGGGTCGCGTCCTCAATGAGGTCCATTTCGGGTTCGTTATTGACCACGGGCGGCACACCGCGGATGTGTTCCAGATGCACTTTCACGCCGTAGGGTGCGGCGACGTGGCCGATGACCTCATCGAGTAACTCCGATGCCGAATCCCAGGCGTCGACGTCCAAGGTGCGCAGGGTGCCGGCCAATTGACCGGTCGCCGGAATCGCGTTGGGAGCATGGCCGGCTTGAATGTGTCCCCAGGTCAGCTGGGCGCCGGAGCGCACGTCAATGCGACGCTCCAAAATGGCCGGGACCTGGGCGGCGATTTGGGCTAGCGCGTAGACCACATCCTGGGTTTGTTGCGGGCGCGAGGTGTGGCCGCCGCGACCGGTCAGGGTCACCCGAATGGTGTCGGTGGCCGAGGTGATGGCCCCAATGCGGGTGCCGATCGTGCCCACGTTGAAGCTCGGATCGGCGTGCAGCGCGATGATCCGGGGAACGTCTTGCAGGACCCCCTGACGAATGATTTCCAACGAGCCACCGGGGATTTTTTCTTCGGCGGGTTGGAAGATCACGCGAATACGCCCGGTCAGATCCAGATGATCCACCGGCACCGTCGTCTGGCGCGTCAGCAACCGGTGCAGCGTAATGGCCGTGCCCAGACAGACCGCGGTGTGGATATCGTGACCACAGGCGTGAGCAATACCATCATGTACCGAAGCGTACGGGAGCCCGGTTTCTTCTTTGACCGGAAGCGCATCAATATCGGCCCGGATGCCCAGCACTATGGGGCCGGAGCCGATATCGACCCACGCGCCAGTGGATTCTAACCGGTGAGGCTTCAACCCGTGGCGCTGAAGGGCAGCAATAATCTGATCGGTGGTGCGAAATTCTCGGAACGACAATTCCGGGTGCTGGTGGATGTCGCGCCGCAGCGAGATCGCTTCAGCTAAAACTTCCTCAACCGCAGGTGCGATCCGGGGCAGTCCCGGGTCGTCTCGGACGGGTTGTTGATCAGAATGAACAAGTTTTGGGGGTGTCTTACTCACAGCACATCATCGTCCCCGTGTGCCTTGATGGATTCCACGGCCTGTTTGACCGACTGCGCATGTTTCGTCGTCGTCACTAACAGCGCATCCGGCGTATCTACCACCACAATATCTTCGACGCCGATCAACGCAATGACTCGCGATGTATCGGTGACGACGACACCATTGGCTGCATCAGAGTATACGCGCGGCGTCTCGCCAATGACGGTCACCCCGGAATCATCAGCGGCAGGATTCAGCCGGGCAATCGCGGCAAAGTCACCGACATCGTCCCAGGTAAAGTCACCCGGGATCACCGCCACGTCACCGGCCTGAGCTGCCGGTTCAGCCACCGCATAGTCGATGGCGGTCTTGGGCAACTGGTGCCAGACATCGGCCATGACCTCATTGGCATCTCCAGACACAATAGCCTTGGCGATCTTGGTTACGCCCGCATGCAGTTCTGGCTCGTTAGCTTCCAGATGCTCTAACAACAGCTTGACGGGGGCCACGAACATGCCAGCATTCCAGAAGAAATTACCTGCTTCGATATAGCGTTTGGCGACGTCAGCTTCGGGTTTTTCAACAAATTTCACGACCTGATAGGCCGTGGGCGCGCCGTCGACGTCCAGCTTGTCACCCTGTTGGATGTACCCAAATCCGGTCGATGGGTACGTTGGTTTGATCCCGATTGTCACGATCTTATTGGTTGCGGCAGTGGCGATCGCTTCGGCCACGGCGGTACGGAAGACGTCGTCGGGCCCGATGACCTGGTCTGCAGCAAAGGAGCCCATGATCGCCTCGGGATCGCGTTCCAACAATACGGCGGCGGCCAGTCCAATAGCTGCGGCTGAGTCTTTTGGTTCGGGTTCAAATAGGAAGTTTTCCTGTGCCACATCGGATAATTGGGCACACACGGCTTCATGGTGGGCCTCACCGGTCACCACAATGACCTTCTCACCGGCCAGTGGCTGCAACCGATCATAGGTCGCACGGATCAATGTCTGGCCCGAACCGGTCAGGTCGTGAAGAAATTTTGGCGCCGCGGCACGTGATAATGGCCACAGTCGGGTCCCGACACCACCGGCGGGGATCACCGCCCAAAAACGGTCTAACCCGGGAGTATGAGATGATGAAAACTGCTGTTGGTTCACCCGAACTACTGTATTGCACATCTCTGACAACTAGCTGAAGTTACCAACGGCCCGGTCTAAAATGTCGTAATAACGATTCTTTGGCTGGTTAGTATTAGCCTATAGCTATAGGACGCAACTCGCACCGGCGCTGAACGCGAGACTCAATCAGGTCTAGGCGCCAATCCTGCGTGCTTTTGGAGGTTTCATAGTGTCTACTGCGACAACCGCGCAGCAGTCGCCTCCTGCCGAATCCAAATCCGGCAGAGGAACGCTGTATCGCGGAAAAGAAGGTATGTGGTCTTGGGTTGGCCACCGAATCACCGGTGTGGTGATTTTCTTATTTCTATTGGTCCATGTGCTGGATACTGCGCTGGTCCGCGTCTCGCCCGAAGCCTACGACGCCGTGATCGGTACCTATAAAAACTGGTACATGGCGCTTGGTGAATCCGGACTCGTAGCCGCGGTAATCTACCACGCATTTAACGGCATCCGTATCGTACTGGTCGACTTCTGGAAGAAGGGCACCAAGTACCACCGCCACATGTTCTGGACCGTCATGATTCTCTGGGTCGTCGTGTTTGGCGGTTTCTTCATTCGCCACATGATGCTGGTCCTGGGAGGTTAACGCACATGACTACACAACAGCAGATCAATATCGCCGCACCACGGTCTGGCGACATCGATCCTAAATACATCCGTCAATCTGCGTCATCCAGCTCGAACTGGGAAATGTTCAAGTGGCTGTTCATGCGCATCTCTGGACCAATTTTGTTGGTCTTGATCTTCACGCACCTGTTCACCAACCTGATGATTGGTGACGGCGTGCACGGTCTGAACTTCGGGCTGGTCGCCGGTAAGTGGGCGTCCCCGCTCTGGCAGATCTGGGACCTGGTCATGCTGTGGCTGGCAATGATCCACGGCACCATTGGTGTCGCTACGATCATTGATGACTACACCAAAAAAGACAGCACCCGTGTTGCCTTCAAAGTTGTGCTGTACCTGGCGTCCATCGCCATCGTCGTGCTCGGTACCCTGGTGATCTTCACCTTCGAACCATGTATGACCGATGCGGCAGGCAACTTGTTAGACAACTCGCCAAGCTTCTGCTTCAACCAGTAAGCAGCCCAAGCACAAGACTTAAGAAAGAAGACTTCATCTGATGCAAGTACATAAGTACGATGTCGTCATTGTCGGCGCCGGTGGCGCTGGCATGCGCGCAGCCATCGAATCCGGTCAACGTGCACGGACTGCAGTACTGACCAAGCTGTACCCAACTCGTTCACACACCGGCGCGGCCCAGGGTGGTATGTGTGCCGCCCTGGCAAACGTTGAAGAAGACAACTGGGAATGGCATACCTTCGACACCGTTAAAGGTGGCGACTACATTGTGGACCAGGATGCTGCTGAAGTCATGGCCAAAGAAGCCATCGACGCCGTCCTGGACCTTGAAAAAATGGGTCTGCCGTTCAACCGTACCCCCGAAGGCAAAATCGACCAGCGTCGCTTCGGTGGACACACCCGCGACCACGGTAAAGCCCCGGTTCGTCGTGCCTGCTATGCAGCTGACCGTACCGGTCACATGATTTTGCAGACCCTGTACCAAAACTGTGTCAAGCACAACGTCGAGTTCTACAACGAGTTCTATGTTCTTGACCTGCTGATGGTCGACGAAGAGGCCACTCGTGAAGACGGCACCACCTACACGCAAAAGCGTGTCGCAGGTGTCGTTTCTTATGAACTGGCCACCGGTGAACTGCACATCTTCCAGGCCAAGTCCGTTGTCTTTGCAACCGGCGGTGCTGGCAAGGTCTTCAAGACCACCTCCAATGCCCACACCCTGACCGGTGACGGCATGGCTATTGCCTACCGTCACGGCATCCCACTGGAAGACATGGAATTCATCCAGTTCCACCCAACCGGGTTGGCTGGCCTGGGCATTCTGTTGTCTGAAGCGGCCCGTGGTGAAGGCGGTATTCTGCGTAACGCCGACGGTGAGCGCTTCATGGAACGCTACGCGCCAACCATTAAGGACTTGGCTCCGCGTGACATCGTGGCCCGTTCGATGGCCAACGAAGTGCGTGAAGGTCGCGGCGCAGGCCCGAATAAGGACTACGTCCTGCTCGACCTGACCCACCTGGAACCAGAGCACATCGACGCCAAACTCCCAGATATTACCGAATTCGCTCGAACCTACCTGGGTGTCGAACCGTACACCGAACCAGTACCCGTCTTCCCAACCTGTCACTACGTGATGGGTGGTATCCCCACCGACATCGAAGCAAACGTGTTGCAAGACAACGAGACCCGCATCCCGGGTCTGTTTGCTGCCGGTGAGGTTGCCTGTGTCTCCGTACACGGTGCAAACCGTCTGGGAACCAACTCCCTGCTGGACATCAACGTCTTTGGTCGTCGCGCCGGTATCTATGCTGCCGAATACGCCAAAGATGCTGACTTCGTTGACCTGCCTGAAAATGGTGAAGCATTCCTGGTCAACCAGATCGAATCGCTGCGTTCTGCAGAAGGCACCGAAAAAGTCGGTGAACTTCGCGCTGAACTGCAGGAAGTCATGGACGCCGATATGCAGGTCTTCCGTACCGAAGAATCCATTCGCCGTGCCATCGACAAGATCGAAGAGCTTCGTGAACGTTACAAGAACGTTGCAGTTCAAGACAAGGGCAAGCGCTACAACCTGGACCTGCTTGAAGGTCTAGAATTGGGCTACCTACTCGACATTGCCGAGGCCATGTCCGTTGCTGCCCTGCACCGTCCAGAGTCACGTGGTGGTCACTACCGCGAAGACTTCCCAGACCGTGATGACGAAAACTGGATGGTTCACTCAATGCTCTACCGTGACGAAAACGCGGAGACCGAAGGTGTCAAGGGCATTCGTTTCGATACTAAAGACGTCGTCATGACCCGCTACGAGCCAATGGAGCGTAAGTACTAATGACTACAACATTAGAACCAACCAACAACACAGCAGGCATGGGTGAGATCGAATCCTTCACCGTCACCATGCAAGTTCGTCGTTACCAGCCAGAATTCCATGAGGAAGCGTACTGGGATACCTGGACCATTGAGATGTACGGCACCGACCGTGTCCTCGATGCCCTGCACAAAATCAAATGGGAAATCGACGGTACCCTGACGTTCCGCCGTTCCTGTGCGCACGGTATTTGTGGATCCGACGCTATGCGTATCAACGGTGTCAACCGTCTGGCCTGTAAAGTCCTGCTCAAAGACCTGGATCTGTCCAAGCCAATTACCGTAGAACCGATCAAGGGTCTGCCGGTCGAAAAAGACATGATCGTCGACATGGAACCATTCTTCCAGTCCTACCGCGAAATCATGCCTTTCCTGATCGCTGACGAATCACGCGAACCAACCCGCGAACGTCTGCAATCCGCCGAAGCTCGCGCAGCTTTTGACGACACCACCAAGTGCATCCTGTGTGCAGCTTGCACGTCGTCCTGCCCAGTCTTCTGGACCGACGGCCAGTACTTCGGCCCAGCAGCCATTGTCAACGCGCACCGCTTCATCTTCGATGACCGTGACGAAGGTGGCGACATGCGTCTTGAGGTACTCAACGATAAAGAAGGCGTATGGCGCTGCCGTACCACCTTCAACTGCACCGAAGCATGCCCACGTGGTATTCAGGTCACCAAAGCTATCGCAGAGGTCAAGCAAGCCATTCTGGCTCGCAACATCTAGTAACGCCTAGCTCAAACGGGTGGGACGGGTTTTCCGTCTCACCCGTTTTTTGTTATTCTGAGCAAGGTATCACTGTCTGAAGAAGGACTCCTGGTTATCATGTGGATCTACAACGAAAATTCAAGCGCCCCAGTGCACTGATCTCGTTGTAGCCTTCTTTGTGGCTCCGTTGTCAGCGCCATGCCTGACAATCTTCAAGGAGCCTCATGCCGGACCGTTCACATTCTATCGTCGTCTGTGACGACGTCTCTTTTGCATGGCCCGACGGCACCGAAGTGCTGTATGACATTTCAGCAGTCTTTGGATCTGGACGGACCGGCTTGATCGGTGCCAACGGCGCCGGCAAGACGACACTGCTCAAACTGATGGCTGGGCGATATTCACCCACGAGCGGTTCTATAGCGGTTTCGGGATCAGTCGGTTACCTACCGCAGCACCTGACTTTAGAAACCCAGGAGACCGTAGCAGATCTGCTGGGCATTCGCACTAAGATAGATGCATTAGCCGCTATCGAATCCGGCGATGTTGATCCGAAACACTTCGATACCATTGGCGAGGATTGGGACATTGAAGCCCGCGCCAGAGCCGCCCTCGACGATATTGGGCTCATGGACATTGATTTGGCGCGCACCGTGGGCACACTGTCCGGTGGCGAATCGATTTTGATTGCTTTGGTCGGTCTACAACTGGGCGAGCATGACGTGGTGCTGCTGGATGAACCAACGAATAATCTTGACCGTGAGACTCGCGCCACGCTTTATGAGACCATTACGCGTTGGCGAGGAACACTGATTATCGTCAGTCACGATGTCACCTTGTTAGATCTCATGGACAACACAGCTGAACTACACACTGGATCGCTGACGATATTTGGGGGAAATTACTCAGCCTACATAGACTATCTCCAACAAGAGCAAGCAGCAGCGGAACAGTCGCTTCGTACTGCCGAGCAGAAACTCAAAACCGAAAAGCGTCAGCGTATCGAGGCAGAAACTAAATTGGCCCGCCGCAAACGGTTCGGGAACAAGGCGTTTGAAAACAAACGTGAACCAAAAATGATTATGAAACTACGCAAACAACAGGCACAGGTTTCGGCAGGCAAACTTCGCGATGAAGCCGATGACAAAGTCCTGGTCGCACGTGAGGAAGTTGACGAGTTGTCGCAAAAAGTTCGCGCCGACAAGCACATTCGAATACACCTCCCTGACCCTGAAGTGCACAACTTACGGCGCTTGGTCGAGTTTCAACAACCCGACGCTCGACCAGTAATCATCCAGGGCCCAGAACGAGTAGCCATCACCGGTCGTAATGGTAGCGGCAAGACGCTGCTGATTGAAAGATTGCTTAGCAATGACCACAGCGAAGCGAGCTGCATCTCAGGCACATCCTATACGGATCGGATCGGCTATCTCCCCCAGCGTCTCGATCATTTAGATGACGAGATCACTATGCTCGAGGCGTTCCGCTTGGCTGCACCTCATGCCGAATCGGAGCACATTCGAGCCCAACTGGCCAGGTTCTTATTCCGAGCTGACACCGTGAAACAAAAGATTGGCGAGCTCTCCGGTGGAGAACGCTTCCGCATCGCATTGGCACTACTTTTATTGGCCGAACCACCCAACGAACTTCTGATTCTTGATGAACCGACCAACAACCTCGATTTGAAGACCATTCAAGAGTTCGTTGAGGCTCTCAACACGTATCAGGGTGCATTGATTATTGTGAGCCACGATGATGTTTTCTTGCGACAGATAAATATCGACACCTGGCTACACCTTGATGCAGGCGGATTACACCGCAGTGACGGGCCAAGTGGTACGTAAACCGTACCGCTGCACCGGTACCGGGCCAATCGTCCGAACCGTCAAAACATTCCAAACCACCCCGACGAGACAAGTAGTTTTAGTATGACACGATG
The DNA here is from genome assembly GCF_001657475.1 of Enteractinococcus helveticum. Classification (GTDB taxonomy): domain Bacteria; phylum Actinomycetota; class Actinomycetes; order Actinomycetales; family Micrococcaceae; genus Yaniella; species Yaniella helvetica. The sequence goes on along the minus strand of NZ_LXEY01000020.1, from coordinate 86,363 downwards.
GTCGGTTTGAAATTCAAACGGTGCACGCGGGCATAACAGTGATGGGGCACACCGCAAAATGCCAAAGCCAAGCCTGGTGCACCCTAGGATGCTCCAGGCTTGGCGTCAGTATTGTTATTTGGCGAGTTCACTGCTGCAACTGCCCGTAACTTCTCATTCACATGCAGGCATCACAGGGATCGGAACAGCTCGCGGATGTCAGTGTCCCCATCATAAAAGTCTATCGTTTGGCCGATGGTAGCGTCTTCATCCAGAGCCACCACGATCGCTTCAGCAACGTTACTGCGGGATGTGTCACGCCCACCATCCGCTGACTGGGCCGAACCGGTTTCTGGCGCCAGACTAATCTTGAACGTCGGGTCTTCCAGCGTCAAGAGACCGGGCCCAAGAATGGTGTATTTCAAGTCGCTTTCACGCAGATAGGCATCGGCAGCAGACTTCGACTCAGCATAAGGAAAAAATGAACTATCTTCGCTGACTCCATGGTCAGAACCTGCTCCAGCGTAGGAAACCATCACATATCGGCCGACCCCAGCCTGCACGGCAGCATCGATGGACCGTTGGGCGGCATCACGATCTACCGCATAGGTACGTTGCGGATTACCTCCGCCAGCCCCTGCAGCCCAAATAACACCGTCTTTCCCTCGAAAAGCATCGGCGAAATCATTGACGGTGGCTTTTTCAATGTCCAACAACAGTGCCTTGGCACCGGTTGCTTCCACCTCTTGGGTCTGTTCTTCTTTGCGGATCACAGCCGTCACTGTGTGTCCTTCTTCAACGAGACGAGGAGTAGCTCGCATTGCGACCTTTCCGTGTCCCCCGAGCAGAATGTAGTCAGCCATCTCGATCATCCTTTCGTTGACAATTCATGGTCACCAAGGACAACGGGACAAGCTCAAGCTCTATTCCCAGGTCACGGCTGTCATACCTCAGGAGGACGAAGCGGATATGAAATCGTCATAGCGGCTGAGGACACTTGCAGGCGCTGGGCTCAACAATTGAAGCATGACACAACCAATACTTGTAGCTCAGGGCTTGACCAAGTCTTATGGCACCACGCGAGCCCTGGACGACATAATTCTCACGCTGTTTCCTGGCGAATCGGTGGCCATTATGGGTCCTTCCGGTTCGGGCAAGACCACCCTGATGCACTGCCTGTCCGGCATCCTTGTCCCAGATACCGGCTCGGTACAACTCAACATTGGTGACAGTGACAGTATCGATCTTCCAACACTGAGCGAAGAACATCGCGCCAGAGTACGCCGTGACCACCTAGGCTTTGTCTTCCAAGAAGGGCTACTCCTCCCCGAACTTACCGCACAAGAAAATGCAGCGTTGCCACTCATGTTATCTGGGGTCTCCAGATCAACAGCGCAGCATCATGCGCGCCAATGGTTGAGTACGTTGGGCTTGGATGGCATGTTCGAACGACGGCTCGGAGAATTATCAGGCGGCCAGGTTCAGCGGGTAGCTATCGCTCGCGCCCAGGTTGCAGAGCCAGCGGTCGTGTTCGCCGATGAGCCAACCGGCGCTTTGGACTCAGAAACTTCCAAAACCGTGCTCACCGCGTTACTGAACACTACTGTTGGGCAAGGCCGCAGTTTGGTATTGGTCACTCATGATGAAGATGTTGCGGCCCGGTGCCAACGCCTCATTCACGTCAGAGATGGCCGTCTAGTGTCCGATTCCGCCGATACTGCAGGAGTCAACCGATGAAAGTCACCGCAACGGTCACCCGGTTGTTTCTTTCACGACTCTTTGCAGACCGACAGGCCTGGTTGTTGCCGGTGGCCGCTTTTGCTGTGGTGTCGGCCTTGAGCCTCAGCGTGGCCGGTGGGGTCCGCTTCTTTTTCACGTTGGGTGAGCAGGCCGTAGGAGCCATGGGCGGTTTCTATATGATTCTTGCTGCACTTGCGGCCGTCCTGCTGGTCATGCCGGTGATTTCGTTGGCAGGGGCCGCCGCAAAACTCTTGGCACGTCGTCGAGATGAACGGCTCTCGTCGCTCCGACTCATCGGGGCAAGCTCGGGATTGCTCCGGACGCTCACCGTAGTAGAAGCTTCAGTTCTTGCCATAGTGGGGGCTTTGACGGGCGTGATCGGGTACGTAGTGTTGATGCCGCTGGCTGGGTTGTTACGTTTCGCTGGTGGTCCCATTGGTATGGCCGGCATGTGGCTGGGGTTACCAGGACTGCTTGCAGTACTAGCAGCCATCGTCGTCATTGGGGTATCCGCTTCAATAGGCGGGCTGCGCCGAGTGGAGATCACCCCGTTGGGAGTTCGCACCAGGCAACGCCCAGCCCGTCTGCATTGGTTCCGGATTGTAGCTGCCGTGGTGCTGCTCATCGCAGCGCAACTGTTTGCCAATGCGCTTGGCGCCGGGAGCATAATGATCGTCATCGTGATGATTCTCGCTGCGTTTGCGGTGCCTATGATTGCACTACATTTCATTGGTCCGTGGTTGATCAAAATCGTCACAAACTGGCGGCTGCGCCGTGCCTCCACGGCCGAGGCGCTGGTGGCTGCTCGCGCTGTTTTAGAATCGCCGCAACAGGCCTGGTCCCAAATTGGCGGAGTAGCCCTGACTACCTACATTGGGGTCGTGGGTGGTGCAGGAATGTCGCTGGCGAATATAGCAACCAGCGACCAAGATTCGGCCGGGATGGATCCGGTGGAAATGAACCTCGTGGCAGATTTACAAACGGGCGTGTTGTTGACGATGGTCATCGCATTTCTCTTAGCCGCTTGCTCGGTTGCCATCACCCAGACCGCTCAGGTGTTAGATCGTGCTTCGCTGTATCAAGGTCTGCGACGTATTGGGATGAGTTCTGCCCAGCTGGAATCTTGCCGCCGTCGGGCGATATTTGGGCCACTATGGATCGTTTTAATCTTCACGTTGATCGCCGCAGTTGCGACAGCATTGCCCCTGTTAGGGATTGCTGTGGTGGTTTCTCCCCTATCCATGCTGGTCGTTGCTGCCTGTTTGGTACTAGGTCTCGTGCTGATACGGGTTGGGCTGCTCAGTTCGACTTCTACCCTCCGAGTTGTCACCGCCAACTAGACCGGATAGGCCCGCCACAGTCACAGCGATGGAAGTTTGCGTGCTAGCACAACATCCTTGGCTTTGGCGCCGCCAACATCAAATTCCCGAGTGCCGATCTGTTTGAAGCCCACGCGTTCGTAAAAGCCAATGGCACGAGCGTTGTCCGTGTTGGTTCCCAACCACATCCATTCCTCTTCGGAGGTGACATAGTGCTCTATTAGGTGGGTCATCATTTTCTTGGAGACCCCGGCACCGTGGAATTCAGGATGCACATAAAACTTTGACAGCATCACCGTGGATTCGGCAGGCAACTCCATATCGAGTTGAGCATTTTCGGGCAGTTCGCCATTAACACACACGGTATAGCCAACCAGCATGGCACCGTCAGTGGCCACGAGAACATAACTGTCGTCGCCGGTAATCCAGTTGGAAAAGACATCAGCGTTCAAGCCTTCTTTAATGAACTCTTCGATCGCAGCTCGATCCATTTCTGGCGGACACGCCAGTGGGAAGGTCCGTGCTGCCAGGGGCACAAGCTCGTGGATGTCGGTGAGTTTTGCTTGACGAATACTAACGCTCATAAGGCCCCATTGTAATGTCCTGACATGACGGTCAATGCAATATGCGCAAAATTCTGCGCTCACTTTTGCCCATTTGGATTCAGGATTGCGTCTGTGATTGGGTCTTTTTGCCGTACCACTGGTGAACATCTTGTCGGAAAGCCAAGGCTAGCACCCACCCGGCGGCAATCAACTGGGCCAAACTGAGCCCAAGACCAACCATGTCGGAAAAACCGGCAGCGACAACCTGAGCGAAGCTCTGCACCGCTAGTACAGCCGTTAGGATTGCCAGGATCACAGCGATCCATCGAGCCCAATTCATGGATCGAATGACGCCAAACCACGTCCCGCCGTAGACCAACAGGGCAATGATCACCAGCGTCAAATAGGAGCTACTCAGCGACGACACTGCAATAGTGGTGCCATCTCCGACATCGAGGACCGCATCTTCTGCTGCTGGCATCACCGTAATGATGTAGTTGATGAGCTGGACAGCAATGACTATGAGGCCCAGAAAGAAAAAAGCGAGACCAAAATTCTTGACCTGTCGTGGTTTCGTGTTGGTTGCCTTTGCCATCTACAGGTCACTTTCTCAATGGGTACCTATCAATGTGGCCAGCTAGTAAGCCACCGGTGTCCACTGTATCGAGCCCCTGCACGGTCCGGTGTATCCGAGAGACATTTCGAGCCGATCAGCTTGGCTGACCGGCTCGAAACAAGGGTTCTCAGGGTGTTAGGCCTGAAGGCTCTTATGGAGGGCAAACCAGCGGTGGGTCTGTTTATCCAAGGCTTGGATGATCCACCAAATCGTTGCCAGGACAATGATCCAGTTGACGATCGTACCAAACAGCATCATGCCTGATTGGTCGCCATAATTTGTGGCCAATAACAGGCTGTATGCAGACGAGATCAGGAACAGGATCGCTAGAACCAACCCCATGAAACGTGCCCAGTTACGATTGGCACGCAGGCCCAGGCCGACGATGACAAATAGCACCACATTGATGGCTATCAGAACGATGGCCATGACCAATGTGGCACCAAATGCGGTGTCAAGCATCTCCGGGGTCATGGATTGGAATTCACTGGGCGGCAGATACGCTTCCAAATACGCCTCCGGGCCCTGGGCCTGCATTGCAACGATACCGATCACACCGGCTAGCACGTGCAGAATCATCAGCACCCAGACCAGGCTCTTGGTCAAGCGAGCACTGCGGGGTTCGTCACCGATGTTGCTCATATCGGTGGCAGAATATGGTGTTGTTCCATATTTATTTTCTGGTGTTTCAGTCATCAGGATTCCTCATCATCTCGCAGTACTCCAGGTCGCAGAATACTAGTCATACCGTAGGGCTTCAATCGGATCTTTGGTTGCGGCTCGTCGTGCCGGCAGTGTCCCTGCTAGAAATGCGATACCGATAATGACCAAAGCAATGACGAGCAGCGCCATCGGCTCTATTGCATACAACGATAGTCCAGGCACCGAATCTAGCGGTCCGTTGATTAGCAGTGCGTTGCCCACCATGCCAACGACGCTGCCTAATCCAATCCCGATAATTGACCCGAGTAGACCAATCACAATGGCTTCGGTAGAAAACAACGTAAAGACTCTGCCGCTGGTCATTCCCAGCGCCTTATACAGGCCAATTTGGCGGGTGCGTTCCTGTACGGAAATCAACAGGGTGTTGACGATTCCAAAGCTTGCGGCCAACAGTGCGATAAGTGCGAAACCATTGAACACCCAGGTGATCGCGTCGATAATTCCACTAATGAAGCCCATCTGATCTTCAACGGTCTGACCGATCATGTCGATCTCTTCCAAATCTGCTTTGATCTGATCTTCATTAGCTGCCAGATCATTGACCGTGGCCGTCGCCTGAATGTAGGTGAACGGAATGGTCGTGCCACCGGCGGTGTTGTTGATCTCAGCAATCTGCTGTGTCAGACCAGAGGAAGGGATCGGAGACGCACCTGCACCGGTGATCGTTTCTTCGGCCACTCCCACAATGCTGGCTTCGATGGTTTCCGTATTGCCTTCCAGATCTTGAGCCGCAATAGTGACTTCTTGGTCAATGACCTCATCTGCGTTGGCGACATCGTCAATATCAAAGGCCGACAGCCATGAGGTAGGGATGACCAGTTCATAGGCGTCCTCGGCATTTGACCCCGGTCCACCCGCAGCATATTCAACCATGCTCTGTTCTGAAGCAAATCCAGCCGAAGGCACAGTGTATTGTGTGCCATCCGGAGTCTCAAGGTATTCAATATTAACGAAAATCACCGGGTCGACAAATTCGACGTTCTCAATTTGTTCGATTTCCTCGATGTCATCTTCGTCCATCGATGGAATGCCGAAATCTGAGACGCTTCCCTGGGCATCAGGATCATATTCTTGGGGTTCGCCGGCGGTTAGCCCCACGTTGGCATCCATGGTTTGGGCAGGCATGACTGAGACCTGGTTGGTATCACCCATCGCATCAACTTGGGCATCAATATACTTATTGATGCCTGCCCCGATGCCGGAGGTCATAGTGAGCGTAAAGGCACCAATGACGACGGCGATAACGGTCAAGAACGTGCGCAGTTTTGTGCGCATCGTATTGGCTAAGGCGGTGGTAAAAATGTCGCGGAGTTTCATGCTTTCACCCCGGTATCTTCGATGATCTGACCGTCTTGGATGCGGATCTGTCGAGCGCATTTTGCGGCGAGATCTTCATCGTGGGTGACAACGATTAGGGTCTGGCCTTGTTCGTTGAGACCAAACAAAATGTCTTCTACGATCGCGGAAGTTTCTGAGTCAAGGTTGCCGGTGGGCTCATCGGCAAACAGGATTTCTGGAGAGTTGATCAGCGCACGTGCTATCGAGACGCGCTGTTGCTGCCCGCCAGACAGATTGATGGCCTTGGCTTTGAGTTTGTCGCCCATTTCCAACTTTTCTAGAATTTCGGTGCCCTTCCGTTGGCGTTCCGCCTTGGGTACTTTGGCCATTTTCAAGGGCAGGGTCGCGTTTTCTAATACGGTTTCGTGGGCGTTGAGAAAGAATTGTTGGAATACAAATCCGAAGGTGGTATTACGTACCTTAGCGATTTGTTTAGGTTTGAGATCTGAGACGACCTGACCGCGAATCGCGACGACACCAGAAGTCGGTTCATCAAGCAGTGCTAGCAGGTGCATCAGGGTGGATTTACCGGAACCGGATTTTCCGATGATTGCTACAGACTCACCTTGTTGAATTTCAAAAGTGAGTCCTTGCAGTGCTGCGACGCGGTTTTCACCGGCGCCAAATACCCGCACCAAGTTTTCTGTTTCTAACAGCGGTGGGCTTTCAAGAGTGGAAGAGGTCACGATAGTCCTTATAATGGCAGTTTTTACAACTATTCAGTACTCTGCCAAAAGATAGCCCCAGTTACTTCCACTGCGCGGCTGATTTTTCATTACGACCTTGGTCTGATTTCTAGACCGGGAGCAGGATACTCAGCTCGTCTCGAGGTTGACGAAGATCGAGACAAGATCAGTCATTCGTCCGAGATCTCTGCTATTAGAAAGGCGAGAACGTGATGCCTTGCTGCTGATGCTCTTTATATTGTTCACACAATGAATTCAGTAGACAGCGGTAATTGGCCTAGTCGAGTCTAGATTACGACGAGTTTCAAGCGCTCTGTCGGGAGTGTCTCGAATGCGTTCTGACTCCCTGGAACGTAATCATGCGCAACAACTAGGAAAAGTACCATCGCTTTCTAGAGTTCGCTGAAGCCCAAACCAGCTAGGCACGGTGAGCCGAGATTGTCGGTAGGTGGGTGACATGCCTTGACCCTGGGATGAACGCTTCAGATAATGAAGGCACCATGAACATGGAGCACGTGACGAGGTAGTTATTGCCCTCGCGAGACATATTAGACAACACTGAAAGGACATATTCCAAGCACACGAACAGGGCAGTGCGCAGAGAAGTGCGCCAGACTGACTGATAAGTTCACGCCGTCGTATACATCCAGCCAGACGGGCGTTCCCAAAATATTCGGTCAAAACCGCGTGCCCAATTTCGAAATCGCAACACATAACGAGCGGATATGCTCAGCAACATGTTTCTGACGATAGTTTATCCTCGCAGGTGGTTGAGACTGGCTGGTATAACGACATAGTCGGCTTCAGAATCACTCGGCAGTGGACTCATCTCCGTTTCCTCATGGTTGTACGTTGAGAGGAATGTGCCATGTCAACATTCGACAGTCCGCCCACCTCCACGCCGTCTACGTATCCCCAGGAGCCGGCCCGGATGAAACCCGGTCACTGGGTCATGTTGGTCCTTGGAGTCTTCGCCGCATTGATCGGACTCGTCCTGTCCGCCATAGGGGTCACCGCCATGACGGTCGATGCGGCGCAGCGCGATGGACAATACCTGATATTTGAAACAGAAGAGATACAAACGACCGGATACGCTTTAGTAAGTCAGTCCATCACAGTAGACATTACGGAATTCTCTGGCCCGCAGTTTTCTCAGCCTGGAGAAGTAGCCAGCGTGCAGGTCAAAGCTACCTCTAGTGTGCCCGATCAAGAAATCTTCATCGGAATCGGGCCGTCCTCAGATGTCGCAACCTACCTGCAAGACGTCCCATATTCTCACCTGGGCAACATATCAGCGCCCTCTTTCGGATACGACAAAGGTTCCTCCCCGTGGTCCGGTACTCCTGGGAAAGCTGTTACACCGGGAACCAGTGCGCCATCAGATCCAGCCGAACAAACGTTCTGGACTCAGTCAGTATCTGGTCCAGGAACTCAGGAAGTCGCTTGGGACCTCGAATCTGGCCAATGGTCGATGGTCATCATGAACGCCGATACGTCCAGACCTGTGTGGGTGGATGTTCAGGCAGGAGTACGTTCAGATTTGGCCGTGGACGTTATCGGATCTGTCGGTACAGGCATACTGCTCACGGGATTACTGGCTCTGGCGTTGGGGATCGTACTGATGTTGCTCGGGGCCGCAGGATTAGGACGTTCCATCGACACCGCTCGAAGCGCCGGACTGCCTGGAAACATGTCTGAGTCCACGATCTACCCTGCGCGTCTCACAGGTCGACTCGATCAACCGTTGTCGCGGTGGTTATGGTTGGTCAAATGGCTCTTAGCAATCCCGCATTATTTCCTTTTGGCCTTGTTGGGATTCACGCTGGTATTCACAACCATCGCCTCTGGAATCGCTATCCTATTTACAGCGCGTTACCCGAGATCTTGGTTTGCCTTCAGTGTCGGGGTACTCCGCTGGACTTGGCGAGTGGGTTTCTATTCATACTCGGCACTCAGTACTGATCGCTATCCGCCTTTCACCCTGGCTTCCACAGATTACCCAGCGGACTTCGATGTACTGTACCCAGAGCGGCTATCTAGAGGTTTAGTATTGGTCAAATGGTGGTTGTTGGCCATTCCACACCTGATCATCGTAGGCATCCTGACAACCGGGGGCATGGGCGCGACCTGGGTTATGTCATCTGATATGAATACTTGGGTAAGAACTTCCACCGGCGCACCATCATTACTCGGCGTATTAGTACTCATTGCCGCAGTGGTGCTGCTGTTCACTGCGAGATATCGCACGGGGCTATTTGCCCTGATCATGGGAATTAATCGGTGGGCATACCGAGTATCAACATACGTATTGCTTTTGCGTGACGAATACCCGCCGTTCCGCCTAGATCAAGGGCCCGCCGAGCCGATATATGAAGAACCTGCATCGTCTTCGGCCTCAGATCCGAACCCCGATTAATTCCCTTCCGCTAACCGATAGCTGAAACGCAAAAGCACGGTAACAGACCCAAGGGCCCCGTTACCGTGCTTTTTGTAGCTATAACAGCGATTATCGAGCGAGGGGAAGAAAACCACTCTTCTTGTACACGTCGTCAAGAACAGGCGCAGCTACGCTGCGGGCCTTTTCAGCACCAAGTGCCAAGATCCGATCCAGCTCCGCCGGATCATCTAGCAATTCGAGTGCGCGAGTACGAATCGGTGCCAACCGTTCCGTCACGGCCTCAGCCAGGTCAACCTTCAGGTGACCATACATTTTGCCCTCGTAGGCTGTCACAAGATCGTCGACACTCCGATCGGTTACGGCAGCATAGATATCCAGCAGGTTCGATACGCCTGGCTTATTTTGGCGGTCGTAGTGGATTTCAGTGCCCGCGTCGGTGACTGCCGATTTGATGCGCTTGGCTGTCACCTTCGGATCGTCCAGAATGTTGATCAGACCGTTTGGCGACTGTGCCGATTTCGACATTTTGGCGGTAGGTTCCTGCAGGTCATAGATCCGGGCACCGGTCTCTGGGTAGAACCCAACGGGCACCACAAATGTTTCGCCATAGCGGTGGTTGAAGCGCTGCGCCAAGGTACGCGTTAATTCGATGTGCTGACGCTGGTCATCGCCTACCGGTACACCGTGAGGCTGGTACAGCAGGATGTCAGCGGCCATCAGCATTGGATAGGTAAAGAGTCCGACTCCGGAGGCATCCACGCCCTCGCGTGCGGACTTATCTTTGAACTGCGTCATCCGCGATGCTTCGCCCATGCCGGTTATGCAGGTCAGAATCCAAGTCAGCTGGGTATGTTCTGGAATGTGCGACTGCACGAACAACGTCGAGCGCTGCGGATCGATACCTGCGGCGATGTACTGGGCCGCAGCAACCCGGGTGCGTTTGGTCAAATCCGCAGGATCCTGTGGCACCGTGATGGCGTGCAAATCTGGGATGAAGTAGAACGCTTCAAAGTCCTCTTGCACTTTGACCCAGTTGACCAAAGCGCCCAGGTAGTTGCCCAAGTGCAGCGAGTCCGCTGATGGTTGCATCCCGGATAGCACACGGGGGTGTGCCGCGGCCGAGGTCAGGTGAGCGGTCTTGGTCAGATCGGTTGCAAGGATATCGGCCGGTGTGGGTTGGCTAGTGGACACGTGCGAGCCTTTCTAGAACTGGTAATCGACCACAACGGGTGAGTGGTCTGAGAAGCGGCGGTCATAGGATGGCGCACGGTCGACCACGGCTTTGGTGACTTTGTCAGCCAGTGGTGGGGTGGCCATGTGATAGTCGATGCGCCAACCGGCATCGTTATCGAACGCCTTGCCTCGGTAGGACCACCAGGTGTACGGGCCAGGAACGTTACCGGCAACGGTGCGGCCAACATCAACCCAGTTCAGGTCGTCTCCGGAGAAGAACTTGTCAAAATAGGCTCGCTCTGCTGGGAGGAAGCCTGAGTTTTTGACGTTGCCCTTCCAGTTTTTGATATCAAGTTCGGTGTGTCCCACGTTCAAGTCCCCTGTGATGACCGAGTGTGGGTTGCGGTCCTGCATGGCTGGCAGGTAGTCAACCATCGCGTCCAGGAACTCATATTTATCGTCCTGCTTTGGCGTATCGACTTCACCGGAGTGCACATAGGCACTGGCCACAGAGAGCTTCGAACCATCGGGCGTGGTGAAGTCGGCTTCGACCCAGCGACCTGAGTCGTTAATGCCATCGGCAAGTCCGGTTCGGGTTTCTAATGGCTTATATCGAGACGCGATAGCAACCCCGGCACGGCCTTTGGCTTGGGCTTCATCGGCGTGGATGTAGAGCGTTTCCCATTCATCCCCCACGATCTCTCCCAGCAGTTTTGCCAGGATGTCGCCTGGAGCTCGGACTTCCTGCAGGGTGATGATGTCAATGTTGCGACCGGCAAACCAGGTGGCCATGTCGCGTTTGTGGGCAGCACGAATACCGTTGATATTCACGGTTGCTACCCGAAGAGTATTGTCAGCCTTTGGATCAGCAGCGTTAGAGTGCATAATTCTTTCTAGTTGATGACTTCGCCAGTGATGGTGTCGGAACCGTTGTCAGAATCCGGTTTGGATTTTTGGTTACGGTCCGGGTTGATCATGTCACGGGCATTATGTGCGGTCATCTCAATGGTATCCAGCGCCCGATCGATCATTTCAAAATCTGCTTGGTCAATGCCTTTGGCCAGTTCCTCGGAGATCACGCGTTTTTGAACTTCAACGATTTTCAGCGAGTGATCAACCTTGGTATCACGCATCGGATCGGTGGCATCTACGACAGTTCCACCGGCCGTGGCAGCAGCAATATTGGAGTTAAACTCTCGAGCGGTTTTTTGTACTGCTCGTGCCCCACGAGACACCATGATCAGCGAGACCAAGGACAGGATTAACCAGCCACCAGCGATGGCCACGATCATCCATCCGATGATGTCATTCTGGTTTGCCGCAAAGATGACGGCCACGATAAAGGCGATAACGACCACCAGCAGCACGACATTGGAAAGTCGAAGACCGCGGCGGTGTGTTGAAGATTCGATGGACTGCATGTTTTCCAGTATCTCGCATTTTGCAAGGCGGTGCCCAATTGGTCACCGACATTATCCCGTACGCTAACACCATAATCCCTCGACCCGTCAGATGACCGGCCGAGGGATTATAAATACTGCTGCGTTACGGAAAGGTTTTAGGCTTTTGCGGCGTTAAGTTCAGCAATTTCGACGACATTGGCCACCAGTTCCACGCGGGTCATCGGACCCACGCCACCTGGGTTTGGCGACATGGCCGAGGCGACCTCTGCCACATCCTTGGCAACGTCGCCAACAATGCGGGTTTTGCCGTCGTCGGTGGTTTCACGGCTCACACCGACGTCGAGAATCACGACGCCTTCTTTGACCTTGTCTTTGGTGACCATGCCGGGATTGCCGGCGGCGGCGATGATGATGTCGGCCTGGCCGATCAGCTCATCCATGTTTGTGGTGCCGGTGTGGGCGGCGATCACGGTGGCGTTGACGTCACGACGGGTGAACAGCAAGGTCGCTGGACGGCCGATGGTGATACCGCGACCAATGACCAGCACGGTCTTGCCCTTGGTGTCGATGTCGTAGCGACGCAGCAGCGTCAGGCAACCCTTTGGAGTACAGGGCAGCGGCCAGGTAATCTCGCCACCGGCGTTTGCTACCAACCGGCCAAGGTTCAATGGGTGCAGACCATCGGCGTCCTTGCCTGGATCAATGGCCTCCAGCACCTTATCGGTGTCGATCTGTTTTGGCAGGGGCAACTGCACAATGTAGCCGGTGCATTCCGGGTTATTGTTCAGCTCGTTGATGACGTCCAAGACTTCTTCTTGGGTCGCTGATTCGGGAAGCTCGCGGTGCAACGAGTTGATGCCGACTTCTTCCATGTCACGGATTTTGGCGCCAACATAGGATTGCGAGGCTGGGTCAGCACCCACCAGGACGGTCCCAAGCCCGGGGGTGATGCCCTGTTCTTTGAGTTTGGCAACTCGTTCGGCGAGATCTTCTTTCATGGCGGCCGCAGTGGCGCGGCCATCTAGTTTCAACGCAGTCATCATGGAGCGACGTCCTTGTCTAGTTGGTTCGACTTTCAACGTTAACCCGCGTCCGGGCCCAACCACTTAGTGTAGTGGTGGGCCCGGACACTGTCATTAGTCGGTGAGCACTTGGTGGCTTACCAGTTTTCGAATCCCTCATACAGTGGGAAATCGTTGGCCAGTTTGTCGGTGCGGGCGCGCAGTGCTTCCACATCGGGGCTTGGTTTCAGCGCGTTGGCGATAATGTCGGCAACTTCGGTGAATTCTTGGGTACCAAAGCCGCGAGTGGCCAGCGCTGGAGTACCGATGCGCAGACCAGAAGTGGTCATTGGTGGACGTGGATCCCATGGCACCGAGTTGCGGTTGACGGTGATACCAACTTCGTCCAGGATGTTCTCGCCCTGTTTGCCATCCAATTCGGAGTTGCGCAGGTCAACCAACACGAGGTGCACATCGGTGCCACCGGTCAGCACGGAAACTCCGGCGTCGGCGACGTCGGATTCGGTCAAACGGGCAGCCAGGATCTGGGCACCTTCCAGGGTGCGTTGTTGACGACGTTTGAATTCTTCCGATGCGGCAATCTTGAACGCAACGGCTTTACCGGCAATCGCATGCATCAGCGGGCCACCTTGCTGGCCTGGGAAGACGCGTGAGTTGATCTTCTTGCCGTATTCTTCCTTGGCCAGAATGAACCCGGAGCGTGGACCACCCAGTGTTTTGTGCACGGTCGAGGAAACGACGTCGGCGTATGGAACCGGGTTGGGGTGCAGACCTGCTGCGACCAGACCGGCAAAGTGGGCCATGTCAACCCAAAGCTTGGCGCCAACTTCTTGGGCAATCGAGGCGAAGGCTTCGAAGTCCAGCTGGCGCGGGTAGGCCGACCAACCGGCCACAATGACCTTTGGCTTTTCGGCCAGGGCTTGTTCACGAACCTTGTCCATGTCGATGCGGAACGTTTCGCGGTCGACTTCATAGGCCACAATATTGTGACGGCGACCAGAGAAGTTCAGCGGCATACCGTGGGTGAGGTGGCCACCGTGATCCAGCGACAGCCCCATGAGGGTATCGCCCGGCTCCATCAGGGCTTCCATTACGGCCACATTGGCCTGAGCACCGGCGTGCGGCTGCACGTTGGCGTATTCGGCGCCGAATAGGGCTTTGGCGCGGTCGATGGCCAGATTTTCGGCGATGTCGACGTATTCACAGCCACCGTAGTAACGGCGTCCTGGGTAACCTTCGGCGTATTTATTGGTCAACACGGAACCCTGGGTTTCCAAGATGGACCGTGGAACGAAGTTCTCCGAGGCAATCATTTCCAAGCTGTTGCGCTGGCGGCCCAGTTCCAGTCCCAGCACCTCGGCAATTTCAGGATCAACTTCTGTCAATGGGGCGTTATTGACATTGGACATTTCAGACATCGCACTCCTGGTGAAAATTTCTCAACGACTCCACTTATCCTAATGGGCTGCTACGCCGCCGGCGTGCACTTGTCATTAACCGCACCTTTATGGCAAGACCTTCAACTACGCTGGTGCCATGTCGTCGAACAACACCACCATCCCATTTGCTACGGTTCGTCATTTCAACATTGTGGTGATTGGCGCCGGTCAGGCCGGGCTTTCCGCCGCTGGCACGCTGCACCGTCGCGGTCTGGTCTCCGGCAAAGACTTTGCGGTTCTGGATGGTAACCAGGGCCCCGGGGGCGCTTGGCGACACCGTTGGAATGCCCTCACCCTGGGGCGTGCTCACGGCGTTCACGACCTGCCGGGTTTCCCATTGGATAACCCAGACACCTGGCGTCCGGCGTCACAAGTGGTGGGCGAATATTACGGCGCATATGAACAACACCTGGGGCTCGAGGTCATCCGCCCGGCCAAGGTCAAGGCCGTAACCCAGCCGCAGCACGAGCTGTTCTACATCGCCACTGACGGCGCAGACTTCACGGCCAACGCCGTCATTAATGCCACCGGCACCTGGGAAACCCCCAATATCCCCTACTATCACGGCCTGGAACATTTCACCGGGAAACAGTGGCACACCAAAACCTTCCGCGATGTCGAAGACTTCCGCAACCAGCGCGTGCTCGTGGTCGGCGGTGGTGCGTCGTCGACCCAGTTTTTGATGATGTTGGAAAAAGTTACCGACCACACCGTGTGGGTTTCACGCTCGCTGCCGCGCTGGAATCCGGAACATTTCAGTCCCGACTGGGGCCGCCGGGTGGAAGAACGGGTGACGACGTTGGTCACCGCGGGCAAAGCGCCTCGGTCGGTGGTCTCGAATACGGGCCTGGCATTGAATACGGAATCCCTGGATTTCATTAATCGCGGGGTGTTGGTATTTCGCGGGTTCATTGATTCATTTGGGTCCGATCATGTCACACTCAATGGGCCCGGCCCCGACGGCGCGACCATTAACTCACAAGGTCCGGCGGTTGATGATCTGTTGCGCGCCGGGGATCCGCGGTTAGCCCAGATGCACCGCAACACCGAAATTTTGCCCGGCCACGGAACCGATATCCACCACCAGTGGGTCACCCCGATCGACTCGATTTTGTGGGGCACCGGATTCCAACACAGTCTCGGGCACTTTGATCCGCTGGGTATTCGCAGCGTACATGGCGGCGTCGTCGTTGACAAAGATGGCGTGACGATACCGGCTGCACCCGGAGTGTTTCTGGTGGGCTACGGGGCATCAGCCTCAACGATTGGGGCTACGCGAGCGGGTCGAAAGGCCGCCGTCGCCGCGATTGACCACCTCGGGCAATCAACTGAGTCGAACGTCACATACCGCAAGCTTTTTTGAATGATTCAAAAAAGTGGCATAATAGAGATATCGATCGCTTCAAGGAGGTAACAGGTGAGCCACAGTGGCCAGATCATCGATTGGCCGTCGCATATTCGGGCAACCGGATTGCGGTCCACACGGCAGCGCGTCGCGACCTTGGAGTCTCTTGCGGGGCTACCGCACGCAACCGCCGATGAGCTGTTAAACCAGGTTCGCCAGTCGCTTCCTGCGATCACAATTCAATCCATCTATACCGTGGTGCAATCCCTGGTGGATGTCGGTTTAGTGCGGAAACTCGAGTTTGGGCCCACCGCGGCCAGATTCGAAATTCAGCACTTCGACAACCACCATCACGTCCACTGCCGGGTGTGCGGACGCATCGAAGATGTGCCGTGCCAACACGGCAGCGCCCCGTGCATGAGCCCCGTTGAGACGCACGGCATGGTGATTGACACCGCCGACGTCGTCTACCACGGAACATGCACCAGCTGTTTGGACGCGCTTGACCACCCCACGGTTGGTGACACGAAAGTGTCTGCCTAAGCTGGAGCTTTGCCCACCTAGTTCATCTCACCGAGGTCTTAAGGAGACTGAATTCATGGCTGAGAAAAAAACGCCACACGCAACCGGGTCCACAACCCAGGCCGGCATCCCAGCTGTTAGCGACCGCAACTCGCTAACCGTTGGTCCAGACGGCCCCATCGTCTTACACGATGCTCACCTGGTCGAAACCCTGCAGCACTTCAACCGGATGAACGTCCCAGAGCGTCGTCCACACGCCAAGGGTTCCGGCGCTTTTGGTACCTTCAAGGTCACCGAAGACGTCTCGCAGTACACCAAAGCCGCCATGTTCCAGCCCGGTGTAGAAACCGAAATGCTGGCCCGTTTTTCAACCGTTGCCGGTGAACTGGGCTCACCAGACACCTGGCGCGACGTCCGCGGCTTCGCTTTGAAGTTCTACACCGAAGAAGGCAACTTCGACCTGGTTGGCAACAACACCCCGGTCTTCTTTGTGCGCGACCCAATGAAGTTCCCACACTTCATCCGCTCGCAGAAACGTCTGCCAGATTCCGGCCTGCGTGACAACACCATGCAGTGGGACTTCTGGACCCAGAACCCAGAAACTGCACACCAGGTCACCTACCTGATGGGCCCACGTGGTCTACCAAAGACCTGGCGCAACATGAACGGTTACGGCTCCCACACCTACATGTGGGCCAACGACGCCGGCGAACGCTTCTGGGTCAAATTCCACTTCCTGACTAACCAGGGCCTGGAAAACCTGTCGAATGAAGAAGCCGAAGCACTGGCCGGTGCCGACGCCGAATACCACCGTCGTGACCTGTTCGATGCAATCGAACGTGGCGACAACCCGTCCTGGGATCTCTACGTGCAGATCATGCCGTATGAGGACGCCAAGACCTACCGCTACAATCCATTCGATCTGACCAAGACCTGGTCGCAGAAGGATTACCCACGCATCAAGGTGGGCACCATGGAGCTCAACCGCAACCCGGAAAACCACTTCGCTCAGATCGAGCAGGCCGCGTTCTCCCCTGCCAACATGGTTCCAGGTACCGGCATGTCCCCAGACAAGATGCTGCTGGGTCGTAACTTCGCGTACCAGGACGCTCAGCGTTACCGTATCGGCACCAACTTCCAGCAGCTGCCGGTCAACCGTCCGATCAACGAAGTCCACACCTACAACTTCGAAGGCGCCATGTGGTACGACCACACCGGTGCCCGCCGTCCATACGCACCAAACTCGTTTGGTGACTCCTGGTCGGATGAAGAAGGCGCCATTGACGTCAGCTGGGAAACCGACGGCGACCTGGTCCGTAAGGCCTACACCCTGCGTGAAGACGACAGCGACTTCATCCAGCCCAACATCCTGGTCAACGAAGTTTTCTCCCAAGAAGAACGCGACGGCCTAGTCGACACCGTTGCCGGTGCTCTGGAAACCGTGATCGAACCGGTGCTGTCCAACGCTATCCAGTACTGGAAGAACGTTGACGAAACCATCGGTCAGCGCATCGAAGACCGCATCCGTCAGGGCGGTTCCGCAGGCGACCAGCAGCCAGGCGGCGATCCAAAAGACACCGCCGACTCGCTCGTCTAAGCTCATAGCAACGACGTTCGCATCGTCTAGAGACGATACGTAGTCAAAGAATTCCGGCTCTCTCATCACGAGGGGGCCGGAATTTTTTTTGTTCATGCCACGACAGACATGAGTCATCCGGACATAGTTGTCGATGATGCAACGAATAAGCAGTGCCAGAACAATCTTTGCCGATGTTGTAACGATCCCTGACCGCGCCGTTGCACATTAAATGTAATGAAGCGCTAATATACCAACAGACTCCCGCTTCATGATAGGAAATTGACGTTCATGGTCATTGGTAAAAACAACCTCATTGTCACGTTGTCCTGCCCGAACCAACCGGGGATTGTGCATGCCATCACCGGGGCTTTGCTAGAAGTCAACGCCGACATCTCAGAATCCCAGCAATTCGATTCCCCAAACAGCGGGACGTTTTTCATGCGTGTCGAATTCGCCACCGATGCCACCGTGGCTGACACTCAAGCAGCGATTTCCGATGTCGTGGAGCAATACGATATGGATGCTCAGGTCTATGATGCCGCGGTGAAAACCCGCACCTTGATTATGGTGTCCAAAGACGGCCGGACCATGAATGAGTTACTCTTCCAGCAACACGCCGGCACCCTACCGGTAGAAGTACCCGTGATTGTCTCGAATCACCTGGATTTACAACCGATGGCCTATTTCTATGATGTGCCCTTTGTACACATCCCGTTGATCAAAAACGCCGATGGCACCGACAATAAAGCCGAAGCCGAAGCCCGACTGATGCAGATCATCGATCAATACGACATCGAACTGGTGGTGCTCGCCCGCTACATGCAGATCCTGTCGGATGAACTCACCCGCAAACTTGATGGCAAGGCCATCAACATTCACCACTCGTTTTTGCCCTCCTTCAAAGGTGCCCGCCCCTATCACCAGGCCCATGACCGCGGGGTCAAACTCATCGGGGCCACCGCCCACTACGTCACCGCAGACCTAGATGAGGGCCCCATCATCGAACAACGCGTCCAACGCGTCAACCACGCCCTGACCGCCCAAGACTTCGTCCAACGCGGCCGCGCGGTCGAAGGCGCCACCCTAGCCCAGGCCGTGCAATGGCACACCGAACACCGAGTCCTCCTCGACGGCGACCGCACCGTCATCTTCGAATAACCTCACGGGCGCTCCGCGCCCTGCCTGACACCAGGATCCGGTGGGAGTTCACCTCGAACTGCCACCGGATATTTATCTGGTGACACGCTGGCCGGTCAACTAGTGACAAGGCCTTATCCTGCTTTTAGGGTGACCGTATGGCGATTATTAAAACTGTCTTGGGCAAAACCCCCAACATTCATGATTCCGTATTCCTGGCCGAAACCGCCGCCATTACTGGCGAAGTGACCATGGCCGAAAATTCCTCAGCGTTTTACGGGGTCTCAGCCCGGGGTGACTCAGCACCCATCAGCGTCGGTGCCCGATCGAACCTCCAAGACAACGTCGTCCTGCATGCCGATGAGGGTTTCCCCTGCACAATCGGCCAAGACGTCTCCGTGGGTCACGCAGCCATTGTCCACGGCGCAACCGTGGGTGATGGCGCGCTGATCGGTATGAATGCCACCGTGCTCAATGGCGCCGTCGTTGGTGCCGGTAGTCTGGTTGCCGCCAATTCGATGGTGCCCGAGGGCATGGAAATTCCACCGAACTCCCTGGTGGCCGGTGTGCCAGCCAAGGTGCGACGCGAACTGAGCCCAGAGCAGGTTGCCGGCTTGAAGACCAACGCCGAAGTGTACGTGCGCTTATCGGCCGCCCACCTGGAAGCTGAACGCATCGGCTAAAACCGTGTTGGCGAGTGGACGCCGCTGCGTTGTGTTGATTTTGTACCAATCCATGTGAACATAGGGTTATGACACAAAAGATCGTAGTTCTCCCCGTTCAAACCGACCGCGACAATACCCCGTACGAACACGCCCATGAAACCACCGTGACGACGGCGGAATCGCACGGTTTTAGCATTGTGGAGCCCAACGACGGCGAGGCCACGGCGATGATCGTGGTGCAGATGATCAACTCCGCGGTCATCGAGGATACGCTGGCAGCCAACCCCAAAATCACCTGGGTACAGTTGCCCTACGCGGGGGTTGAGACCTTCTTGCCGGTGGCACGCAAATACCCTGGCGTGACCTTTACCTCGGCCAAGGGGACCTACGCTCCTCCGGTGGCCGAACACGCCCTGGCGTTGACCCTGGCGTTGTTGCGGCATCTACCCGAACGCATCCGTGCCACCAGCTGGGGTGCCACCTACGGTTCGACACTCAACGGCGCCAACGTCGTCATTGTCGGCGGCGGGGGCATCGGCGAAGAGCTCGTGCGCCTATTTTCCACTTGGGATACTTCGATCACCGTGGTGCGACGCAGATCCGAACCCCTTGACGGTGCAGACCACACGATCACAGCTGAGCGACTCGACGAGGTGCTGCCGGCGGCCGACGTCGTCGTCATTGCGGCGGCGGCCACCCCGGAAACCAAGCACATGTTCGGCGCTGATCAGTTTGAGCTGATGAACGACCGTGCCGTACTGGTTAATATTGCCCGCGGCAGCCTGATCGATACTGATGCACTGGTGGCGGCGCTGGCCGAGCGTAAAATTCGCTCGGCGGGCCTGGACGTGACGGACCCGGAGCCACTGCCCGATGGCCACCCGCTGTGGGAAGAGCCCAACTGCATTATCACCCCGCATACAGCTGACACTCCAGACATGGTGATCCCGCTGCTCAACGAGCGCATTGTGCGCAACCTGTATGCGCTGGCCGCAGGGAAAACACCTGATACTCTAGAGGGCCTGGTCGACGTGGACGCCGGCTACTAAACGAGCCACTGGATGACTGTGATGAGGGATTGCCCATGATGATTTCACCGTTGCACCGCTACCTTGCCGACATGATTGACAGTCTGCGACCGATGACGGCGGGCACCGTCAATCCGGTGACCGAAACCGCAACCCAACCCGATATTCAAAAATTTGGGATAACGCTGACGACGGTCAATGGCCAGCAGTACTCATCGGGCGATGCTGACCATAAATTTGCCATCCAGTCGATTGCCAAAGTTTTTGCCTACGGTCTGGCCCTGGATGATCTGGGACCAACCCAGGTCGGTAAGAAGATCGACGTTGAACCCTCCGGCGACCCGTTCAACGAAATCTCGCTACAACGCAATACCGGCCGCCCCGCCAACCCCATGATCAACGCCGGTGCTATTGCCACAGTGGGGCTGATCAAGGGCCGCGGCGGGGTGGATCGGATCAGCAGGATCTCGCGCACCATGGATCTGGCCGCCGATGGCTCCCCCGGCCAGTTAGAGATTAACCGCACTGTTTTCCACGCCGAGAACATTGCCGGGCACCGCAACCGGGCGCTGGCCTGGCTCTTGCGGTCCTTTGAAATTATTGACTCGGATCCCGAACCGGTGGTCCAAGACTACTTCTTAGAATGCTCCACCGATGTGACCACAGAAAACCTGTCGATGATGGCGGCCACCCTGGCCAATAAGGGCATCAACCCGGTCACCGGGCGGGAAGTCTTCACCGAAGAAACCACCCGCCAGGTCCTAGGTGTGATGATGACCTGCGGCATGTACGACGCCGCCGGCAACTGGATGATCGACATCGGCCTGCCCGCAAAATCTGGGGTCGACGGCGGCATCATGGTGGTCGTCCCCGGTCAACTGGGCATTGGTGTCTACTCTGCGCCACTGGATCAGCACGGCAACTCCGTGCGAGGGGCCGCAGCCATCCGACGGGTCACCCGAGATCTCGGGTTGCACTACGCTGAAGCCTCTCCCCTGGGTGGTTCAACGCTGCGCGCCCACTACTCGCTGGCTGATGCCTCGCTGGGCGTGGTCCGCTCCACAGAGCTGTCCCGGATTACCTCCCAATTTGGCGACCGCTGCCAAATCCTTGAGGTTTCCGGTGACCTGGGCTTTGCCGAAACCGAAACCATGGCACGCACCATTGTCGAAATGGACGAGGACGTCACCATGGTGGTCATCGATTTTCAGGGCGTCGACGATTTCGGGCGTGCGGCGATTCTCATGCTGGCTTCGCTCACTTCGGGATGGCGCGCCTCTGGTAAAGA
This sequence comes from Enteractinococcus helveticum, assembly GCF_001657475.1. Lineage (GTDB taxonomy): Bacteria > Actinomycetota > Actinomycetes > Actinomycetales > Micrococcaceae > Yaniella > Yaniella helvetica. The sequence goes on along the minus strand of NZ_LXEY01000020.1, from coordinate 64,418 downwards.
CATCATCTTTATCGACTGGGGCGAGACGCTCGTTGAGCACATTTTGGAATTCGTCAAGGTCCGCGATGATTTGGAAGTCCCTGATCCACGCGATAAAGCAAAGGCTGCTTCGGCCGGGCAGCTGGATTTCCCCTGGGACTCTGAGACACTGACCGAAGATATCACCGGTGAGTTCCGCCTATTCGACAACCGCTCCGCGGCTCTGGAATGGGCTGAATTACGCTTAGCTCAGCGGTATGCTCGTCAGATTTTACAAATCGATGATGCCCCACGTGAACCCGGCACGGCCCCGGTCTTCGATTTCCTCGATGACCACGATGTCAATGTGCTGGCGGGTTACATGGAGTTGCGCAGCTACACGGCCGACACCATCATCCGGCGCGTTGGTCAACCATTCGGTGGTATTTATTTCATCCGTTCCGGCCGCGTGGAACTGGAAGCAGAAGGCCCCGGCGATTCCCGGTACCGTCACGTCTATCTGTCCCCCGGCTCTACCTTTGGTGAATTCGCGCTGAGCTACACGGGCCAGCAGCTAACTACCATTCGCGCCATCGACGACGTCGAGGTCTTAGTTCTGTCGGCTCAGACCATTGCCCACATCGAAAAAATCGAGCCACACCTGGCGATCCGTTTGTGGACGGCGATAGCGCGTGAAGCTTATACGGTGCTGGAACAGTCCTCGCGTGAGGCCGGTGCCCGTGAAGATTACGATCCGGAACAATACGAGGAACCACGCATGCGTTAATGCCCTGATCTGTGTCGTCATGACTTTCAACATAAAAAACGACAGGCTCTGCGGATTCTTTAGGAATCCTCAGAGCCTGTCGTGTTATGACTGCGGTTTATGTAACCTCAGGGGCAGAACTTAGGCGTTCAGGCCGTCAACAATCTTGTTCAGGGTTGCCGATGGGCGCATAATGTTGGAGGTCAGCTCGTGGTTCGGGTAGTAGTACCCGCCGATCGATACTGCGTTTCCTTGCACATCGTTGAGTTCCTTGACAATGGTTTCTTCGTTGTCACGCAGTGCCTGGGCGACTGGTTTGATCGCTTCAGCCAGTTCGGCGTCTTCGGTCTGTGCGGCCAGTGCTTCAGCCCAGTACAGTGCCAGGTAGAAGTGGGAACCGCGGTTATCCAGTTCATTGACCTTACGCGATGGCGAGCGGCCCTCTTCCAGATATTCACCGGTACCGGCATCCAGCGCATCGGCCAAGACCTGGGCGCGGGAGTTATCGGTTGCAGTCGCTAAGTGTTCAAAAGACACGGCAAGGGCCAGGAATTCACCGAGGGAATCCCAGCGCAGGTGGTTTTCTTCCAGCAGCTGTTCAACGTGTTTTGGAGCCGAACCGCCAGCACCGGTTTCGAATAGGCCGCCACCGTTGAGCAGTGGAACAATTGACAGCATCTTGGCCGAGGTGCCCAATTCCAGAATTGGGAACAGGTCGGTCAGGTAGTCACGCAGCACGTTACCGGACACCGAAATGGTGTCTTCGCCGCGGCGCATGCGCTCAACCGTGTACTGGGTTGCACGTTCCGGGGCCATAATCTTGATTTCCAGGCCATCGGTGTCGTGCTCTGGCAGGTATGCTTTGACTTTTTCGATAATTTGGGCATCGTGAGCACGCTCGGCGTCCAACCAGAAAATGGCCGGAGTCTGCGTTGCCCGGGCACGGGTAACGGCCAGTTTGACCCAGTCGCGAACCGGAACATCCTTGGTCTGGGTGGCGCGCCAGATGTCACCGGTTTCAACCTGGTGGCTCATCAACACGTTGCCGGCTTGATCAACGACCTCGACGGTGCCGTCTTTGTCCATGATGAACGTCTTGTCGTGCGAGCCGTATTCTTCGGCCTTCTGGGCCATCAGACCAACGTTTGGCACGGTTCCCATGGTGGTCGGGTCGTAGGCACCGTTTGCGCGGCAGTCCTCGATCACGGCCTGGAAAACTCCGGCGTAAGAAGAGTCAGGAATCACGGCCAGGGTGTCCTGGGTTTCGTCGTTCTTATTCCACATCTTGCCGCCGGAACGAATCATGGCCGGCATGGAAGCATCCACGATGACATCGGATGGGACGTGCAGGTTGGTGATACCACGGTGGGAGTTGACCATGGCCAAATCTGGGCCGTTTTCGTAGGCGTCAGCAATTTCCTTGCGGATACCTTCGGCGACGTCGGCATCGAGCTGATCAAGGCCAGCTTCGATACCGGCCAGACCGTTATTGGCGGACAGGCCAGCGGCAGCCAGCTGTGCACCGTATTTTTCAAACACACCTGGGAAGTAGGCTTTGACGATATGACCGAAGATGACCGGGTCGGAAACCTTCATCATGGTGGCCTTCATGTGTGCTGAGAACAGCACACCTTCTTCCTTGGCGCACTTGACCTGTTCGGCCAGGAAGGCATCCAGCGCTTTAGCGGACATGAAGGTCGAGTCCACGATTTCACCCTTGAGGACCTTCAGGCCCTCTTTGAGGTTGGTGACATTGCCCTCGGCGTCGATGTGCCGAATGGTCAGGGTGTCGTTATCTGACAGGGTAACGGACTGTTCGTTAGAGAAGAAGTCGTTTGCACCCATCGTGGCGACGTTGGTCTTGGAATCCTTGGCCCAGTCACCCATCGAGTGTGGGTTGTTTTTGGCAAAGTTTTTGACGGCGCGTGGTGCACGGCGGTCCGAGTTGCCTTCACGCAGCACCGGGTTCACAGCCGAGCCCATGGCGGTTGCATAGCGGGCCTGGACGTCGCGTTCCTCGTCGTTGGTCACTTCGTACGGGTAGTCCGGCAGAGCGAAGCCGGCTTCTTGCAGTTCTTTGACGGCGGCAACCAGCTGCGGTACGGACGCTGAAATATTTGGCAGTTTGATGATGTTGGCTTCGGCTTCTTTGACGAGCTCGCCGAGTTCAGCCAGGGCATCGTTGACGCGCTGATCTTCTGGTAACACGTCGTTGAAGGCGGCCAGGATACGGCCGGCCAGGGAGATGTCTCGTGTTTCCAGTTCTACACCGGCCTTGGCGGCAAACGCGCGCACGATTGGCAAGAAGGATGCTGTTGCCAGAGCTGGCGCTTCGTCAGTGTAGGTGTAAATGATCTTTGACATAAATGTGTGATCTCCTCATGTTTCAAGCGCCCTGTGGTGTAAGGGCACCCCACAATTCCACCCCCTAATCTAGCCCAGATGTTTTCGGAGCCAGCATCTTTTGCCCTTTTTGGCCGGGAGTTAAGCCGCCTGCGGGATATTTTTCCGCACCGATCACCCAAATTTCCTGCCACAGACACCTACGGCTTGGCGGTCCCACCAGGGGTACCACCAGGCCGTAGGTGTCCTGAATGGCTCAGCTAGGCTACTGGTGACCACCTGCCCGACGGCGCCAGACCAGTGCTGAACCGACAGCCAGCGCCAACAGGCCACCGCCGATCAACCAACCCAGCGCAGCCGAAGCACCGGTATCGGCCAGATCTCCGCTGGATCGATCATCAGAGGCCTGATCCTCGGTGCCACCTGCAGCATCTGTGGTTGGGTCCTCGAGGCGGTCGGTGCCGTCCGTCGAAGCATCATCGGCATCGGGCTGCTGGCTGCCACCGTCAGACGCGCCATTATCACCCGGGGTGTCACCGTTTCCGGATGAGTTCTCATCGTCGGTCGGGTCCGCATCGTCACCGGTGCCGTCGTCGGTATTGTCGTCGTTGGTGCTTGCAGCGGTGAAGGTCATCACGGGTGATGCCACGGAACCACCAAAGTCATCGGTGACTCTGACATACCACGAGTGCTCCCCGGCTTCGCGGTCTTCCCACACGATCGATGCGGTGCCCGGGGTCTCGATATCCTCGACGGTGCCAATTGGCGCATCGGTCAGGACCTCTGCGGTAAATGCATCGGTGGCCAGTTGGCGTTGAGTCGACTCGATGCCCAGTTGTTCATACGAGATCTCGAACTGCTGATCCGCATATGGGTCGTCGCCGTCAACCAGCAGTGTTGGATCATCCGAGTTGTACTGCTCCAGCGACGGCGAATAGGTGCGCGCCATCATCCGTTGGCCTTCGTTGTCGAAGTGCAATAGGCGCAAGAAGCCCTGGCCGCCTTCGGGTAGGCCCTGGTAGTCGAATAGCATCGAGGTGACGGTGCGGTCGGTTTGGCCATCGCCGTCGTCGTCAAAATCATCGGTCCGGGTGTAGGCGTCATGGTAGTGCCCGGACATGACCATTGAGACGTTGGGGTTGGTGGCAATAACCTCATCCAAGATGCGCTGCGGAACCGGCCCCAATCCCCCGGTGGTCAACATGTACTCGTGCAGGTTCACAATGCCCACGCGGTCCGGGTGCTCGGCCAGCACCTGGTTCATCCACTCGATTTCGGCATCATCGGGATCCCAGCCCATCGCGACGACAATGAAGTCGATCCCGCCGGCAGAGAATAGGTGGTAGCTACCGCGGTTGTCCTCGTAGGTGCCCGCGTACCAAGGGGTGTCAGCGTAACGGTCGGCGCCGAAATACTGGCTGAAGGTGGTGTAGTCGACCTGGCTGTTGAGCACCACGTCGTGGTTGCCGGCCAAAATGGAGTACGGCAGACCGGCGTCATCGAGGCGCTGATATTCTGGGTCCGCGTTTTCCCATTGGTAGGTCTTGTCTTTTTCATCAATGACGTCGCCGGTGTGGAATAAGAACTGGATGTTCTTGTTTTCGCGTTCGGCCAGGACGTAGTCGTGAATGGCGGTCTGGTGGTGTGGGAAATCTTCGTTGTAGTACTGGGTGTCGGATTCCCAGGCGAAGGTGAAATCATATTCGGAACGCGCAACGTCGTCGGCATGAGCTGGCTGCACCGTGGAGTCACGCGTGGTGAAATCCTGACCGGCAAACCCATCGGAGTGCTGGACCAACACTGTGACGGTGCCGTCCTCGGCGTACTGGTCGGCATCGATGACGCCGTTGAGGCTGAAGTTCTCAGCACCGGTGGATTCTGCGAGCGCCTGGTGCACGCGGGCGGCAATACCGCGGGTCGCGTCCTGGGATTGGCCGGTCACGTGGCGATCAATTTCTTCCCACCCGCTACCATCACTTGGCAGTGCATACAGTGCGACCTGTGCATCGGTTTCGGCACTGCCTTGCCAGTTTAGGCGGACTTCGGAACCGTCGACGGCGTCGGCGGGCACGTCGACTTCAAACAGCTGATAAGGGAATTTGCTGTCCGATTCGACAGCGGCGTCCAGCCCGTCCAGGGTGGTCATGGCTTTGACGTCGTCTTCGCTCAGCGGTTCGGCGGTGGCGCGGTCCAGGGTTGCGGCATCGGTGACGGTGCCGGAGCTGGCGCGGATCGCATCCGAGTCCAGGCTTGGGCGCAGTCCACCGTAGAAGGTGGCATCCACGGAGTCGCCACTGGGGTCATCAACTTCTGCGGTCAGTTCCACATCGCCAGGTTCAACCGTGGCGTCATCGCTTGGTGTCAGTTCACCGATGGTCGGGTTTTCTTCCGGGGTGGTGAAGGTGACCGTTTGGGTGGATTCGTTGCCGAGCTCATCGGTTGCGATGACCTCAAACGTGTGGTCGCCAGCGTCGAGTTCAACCGAAGACGTCGCATACGGCAGTTCGATTTCTTCGCCGTCCAGTGTGGCAGCCAGGTTGGCAACACCGGCTCCGGCATCTTCGGCCGTGGCGTCCAGAATGAATTCACCGCGGGCCGGTTGCTCATTTTCGACGCCGGTGATCTCGATTTGTGGTCCGGTGTTATCAACCTTCACGTTGCGGGTGACGCTGTCGTCGCCGTCGGCCAGCGAGGCGGTCACGGTGTGGTCGCCGTCGTTGGTGGCGGTGGTATCCCACTGGTGAGCGGCACCGGTAAAGGCATCATCGGGAAGGTCGAATTGCGCGTCGTAGAATTCCAGTTTGCCCGCGCTGTCGCCCATGTCCATCCAGGCTTGTGGGTCATCCAGCCCGGCCGGTGTCAGCGTGCGGCCATCCGGCAGGATCAAGCGTGGGTTGCGAATGCGGAAGTCGTCATTATTTTCATCTGGATCAATTTCCGGGGCGGCTTTGGTGCCCGCATAAATCGACAAGGTGACGTCGCGGCCGTCGGTAATGTATTCCAGCGGCACCGACGTCGAAATGGTTTCGACGTTCTGGTAGGTGCCCTTATCGAAGATCTCCAGGACGTCGTCACCGGCCAGCACGCCGTTGCGGAAATACGCGTCAGTCTGTGTGGTTTCAAACGCGAAGACCGGTTCTGCTTCCAGGGAGGCTTCCGTGTCGACACTTTGGTCATCGATGGAAACTTCCACCTGATCCTCAAGCGAATCCGAGGCGCCAATGACGGCGGTGGTGCCCGAAACCCACTGATCATCTTCCAGGTTGAGCCGCACCGGAGCATCGCTGACGCCGTCGGCGGTCACACGCTGGGTGTCGGTGGTGATGTTATTGGTGCCGTCAGACACCGTGAACGAGTAGTCATACCAGCGCTTGCCCGTCAGATCTGCTTCGGGCACTTCGTAGGTATAGGTGTCGTCCGCACCGGCACGCAGGACGACCTGCTGGACGGCCTCGTCCGCATTGGACTGCAGGTTGAGGGTCACGGTTTTGACCTGGACGTCGTCGGTAATGCGGGCGGTAAAGGCCAGACCTGCATCCGGGTCGATGGTATCGGCGGTGTTGTCTTGAACCTGCGGGTCCGTCTCGTCGGCGGTCAGTTGCACCGCCGCTTCAGGAGTCTGTGCGGAATGCAGGGCGCCCGGGGTCGGATCAGCGCTGCCCCACAGCTGCTGGTTGTGCAGATCACCCTCGTCAACGCCGAAGTGCAGGCCCTGATCGACCTGTACATCACGGACGCCGTCCATGTTGTAATACCCGGTGTTGATGGCAAACCCGGTATTGGTTTCAATCTGGATACCGCGAGCGCTACCGTTTGCCATGCCACCGGCATAAATTTCGGCCAGCGATTCGCCAAGGACCAGTTCCGTGCCATAAAACGCGTTAAAATCCTCGGCGGTGAGGTCATTATTGGCACCGTTTTTGATCCAGTAGACCAGGGTTTGGCCGGGTTCAATGACGACGTCGGACGGCGTTGCCGCCCACAGTGCGTTGCTACCGGTGTCTGGGTAGAGGTAGTTGATCGTGTAGTCGGCCATCGAGATTGGCGTATCTGTCGGGTTGGCAACCTCGATGAACTCGTAGCCGTCGGATCCCCCAACGTTGCTGGAGTCCACGACCAGTTCGGTCAGTAGCAGTTGTGCAGCGGTTGCTGGTGGCAGGCGGTCAGCAAACGGGTCAGCCGGGTCTTCTGGTTCTTGGGGCTCAACCGGCTCCAGGCTGAGTTGTTCTTCGCGTACCTGGCCCGGGGTTGGGGCTGCCTGTTGGGCAATTACCACGCGGGAGGGTTGGTCGCCGGTGATGGCGCGACCGAACTCGATACCCTGCTGAACGCTTGCCGAGCCCGCTGGGTAGAACGACCAGCTGTCCACCTCACCGTTTTGTAGCACACGAATACCGCGCTCGCCACCGTTGGCCATACCGGCTTGGCCTTCAATCCGCACGATGCGCGCGTCGTTGTCATCGGCCATGCCATAAAATTCGCGGAAGTCATCAACCGTGTAGGCGTAGGAATCTACTGTGGCGTTGGCATAGCTCAGCCACATCACCACGGTTTCGCCAGGTGCCAGCACCACTGTTTCTTCATCTTCATGGATGCTCAGCGCAACATCACGACTCTGGTCGGCGGAATCGTCGTAGCTGTACGCGAAGCTGTAGCCGGCTTCGTCTAGATCGATTGGCGCGTCCGAGGCGTTGTGAATTTCGAAGTATTCGAAGTGATCGTACCCGGTGGTGTCCGGCAGGATTTCGGTCACGACCAGCCCGGAAGGCTGCTGCTGTTGAACGTCTTGGACAGTGGTTGCGGGATGGATTGGCATAGCCGCTGCCGAAGACATAGCAAACGGTGACAGTGCGACCAGGCACGCCGCGCTGAGCGCGCCCACCCGGCCACCCAGTGGTTTCGGAGGCATCAAAAATTACCCTTTTCTACGATACGTAAGTGAGAAAGCCGCTGTCAGGCGGACCTTCGACACCGTAAAGTAGCCAAGCAAACACCGGGTGACATAGGCGTCGACAAATGTTCATACACTATTCAGTTGCATGAGTGTCGTCACACGCACGTGTGATTTGACGGCGGCGCGGGTCACTTCCGAACAATGGGGATCCACAGTTCGGCTTGACCGCAGTTGCCTTGCGCATTGAGTTGAGTTTTCAACAGTTGGGGTCCAGGCGCCCATTCATATGGGTTGGCTGGGAACCACTCCGCGGCGGCTGTCGCCCAGAGCTGTTGGAAGGCCTCCGGAACTTTGCCTTCCGTGGTAAAGACCACCCATTGCCCTGCTGGAATAGGTTTGGTTTGAAACGACTCGTCGGGCGTGGTCGTGGCAACGGCGTGCCAATAGATAACCTGGGCGTCGTCGTCATCTAAATATTCCGTTGCGCTCACCGTGCCCAGCGGCTCTATGTTGGACAGCTCGTGGAGGGCCTTCAGTGCTGTGGGGTTCAGGCTTCGCTCAAACTGCTGGATGGCCTCGTTGGTGCCCCGGGCGACGATAGGCACTTGGGTGTTGTATCCCACGAGGTGGAATGCTGATTTTTCGATGATGCGGTATGGCACGTTGTGCGTCCCTTCGATGCTGATGCGTATTTTCAGTTGGGATTGGGAGCGCAAGATGGCACCGGACTCACGCGCTTGGGTTGGGGTGAGTCCGTGGAATATTTTGAATGCACGGGTGAAAGCATCGGCCGAGCCGTACCCATAGGTAATCGCGGTGTCCAGCACGGAGACGCCGGCCAGAAGATTGGCGGTTGCCTTGGTGAGTCTGCGGTTTCGGATGTACTCCGAGATCGGCATGCCGGCCAGCGTGGCGAACATGCGCCGGAAGTGATACTCCGACGTCATGGCCAGTTGTGCCAGGTCGGCAACCTGGATGGGCTCGGTCAGGTTAGTCTCGATGTGCTCAACCGCGGTGTTCCATTCGTGCATAGGTTATCCTCCCAATCGGGTTTCACCTTATAAACGAATTCGGTGTGGCGTCCGATCTTTGGTGCCGGATTCGGTCGGATCCTAAATGCCCAGGATGGTCTTAGCGATGAGGAAATACACGATCAGGCCTAGGGCGTCGACGACCGTGGAGATAAACGGGTTGGAAAACACCGCCGGGTCGACGCCGATCTTGGAGGCAATCAGTGGCATGACGGACCCGACGGAGGCCGCCAGCGTACAGATGACGACGAGCGTGGTACCAATGACCGCGCCGATCCCCAGGTCCCACACTAACGAGGTGCCAAGAAATCCGATTGCCCCGAGCACCACCCCCAGCGTGAGCCCCACGAGTGCTTCGCGTCCGACAACTCGGACCAAGTCTCGGGTGGTCACCTGGGACAGCGCGATCGCGCGCGTGACCGTGGTGGCCGCCTGGTTGCCGGTGTTTCCGCCGGTACCGGTCAGCAACGGGACAAACAATGTGAGCACGACCATCGCGGCCAGGGTGTCTTCAAAATACCCCAGCACCTGCACGGTCAAAATCGCGCCGATCCCCAACACCAACAACCAGACCATGCGGGATTTGACCAGCTGCATGACCGACGTTGAAAGGTACGGCTGCCCGAGGGGTTCCGCACCGCCGGAGCGGAGCGTGTCTTCAGATTCTTCCTCTTCCAGCACCAACTGGGCGTCGGCAACCGTGAGCATCCCGATGAGCCGCTCGGCGTCGTCCACCACCGGCAGTGCTTGGACGCGGTCGTGGACGACTGTACGGGCGGCTTCTTCGACGTCGTCATGCACCGATACCGTTTCGGTGGGCTCCATGATGTCTTCAATCAGCTCATCGGGTTCGGCCCGCACCAGGCGCGGCAGGTGCACCAGGCCCAGCACCTTGTGGGTCGAAGACCCCACCGGCAGCACGCTCAAGTTGTCCACATCGGCGGCGGGCACGGTCACATCACGAATAATGTTCAATGCGGTGGCCGCCGACATGTCGGGTGTCAGTTCTTGTGGCACCACCGACATTCGCCGTCCCACCGAGTCTTCCGGGTAGCCCAGAATTTTGGCGGCAGCATCGCGTTCCGCTGGGCCAAGGCTGGCCAGCAGTCGCTGGGCTACCTCAGCTGGGACCTCATCGAGCAGTCGGGCCTGGGTGGACGACTGCAACTTCGAGAACAAATCACGAGTGTGCTCATCGGCCAGCCCATCGATCAGATCCGACTGCAACGAGGGCTCCATGTTGCCGAACACTTCCACGGCAACATCTTTATCTAGCAGGCGGAACGCCACCGGCATCAGCCCGGGCGGGGTGCGGTCAAGCACGCGCTCCACTTCAGCCACTCTCATGTCGCGCAATAGCTCCGCTGCGTCGGCGTATTCTTTATCGCGCAACAGATCCCAGAGCTCGTCCTCCAGCTCGGCAAGCGTGGTTTCCTGCGGCTTGGGATCTGACATGCGTCCCCCTGAGGTTGTGGGCGAAAAGGTCGGTATGGTGTTTATCCGTGGTAGAAGTGGCGTGCTCCACCCGTGAGATACATGGTGATGCCCGCGGCGTTGGCGGCTTCGATGACCTGGTCGTCACGCATGGATCCACCCGGTTGGACGACGGCGCGCACTCCGGCGTCGATCAGGATCTGCAGTCCGTCGGCGAATGGGAAGAACGCATCCGAAGCGGCAACCGAACCGGTCGCGCGGTCTGGCGCGCCGGCGCCGTCAACGTTTTCTGCACCGCCGGGGGCCGAGACCTCTTGGGCACCGGTTGAGGCGGCACCTAAGGTGTTGGCGCGTTCAATGGCCAATCGGCACGAGTCCAGGCGGTTGACCTGGCCCATCCCAATGCCAACGGCGGCCTGGTGTGCGGCTAGCAGGATCGCATTGGATTTCGGCGCGCGCACAGCCTCCCAGGCAAACACCAAATCGCGCATAGTCTCTTCATCGGCGGGTTCACCGGCCACCAGTTCCCACTGTGCTGGGTTGTCGCCGGGCGCCTGGTACATATCAGCATCCTGGACCAGCATGCCACCGGAAATCTGTTTGAACTCTTTGGTATCGAGTGCAAAATCGTCCGGGAGTTGCAGCAGGCGGATATTCTTCTTCGCGGTCAAAATTTCCAGTGCCTCGGGAGTAAAGGCCGGTGCGACGACGACCTCGGTGAAGATGTCTTTGACCTGCTCAGCCATGGCCGCGGACACCGGACGGTTCGCGGCGATCACCCCGCCAAAGGCCGAAACCGGGTCGGTGGCGTGTGCCTTGGCGTGGGCATCGGCGATCGCGTCTTGGGCACCGGCCGAAGCCACTGCCAGGCCGCATGGGTTGGCGTGTTTGATCACGGCGACGGCCGGATCCGTGAAAGTAAATGCGGCGCGGATGGCGGCATCGGCGTCAACATAATTATTGAAACTCATCGCTTTGCCGTGCAGCAGTTTCGCCTGGGCGACGCCGGGTTTGGGGGTCGTGGCGGTGGTGTACAGCGCGGCCGGCTGGTGCGGGTTTTCGCCATAGCGCAGGGCTTCTTTCAGTTCCAGCGCGTGCCCGGCGTAGGCGGGGTGTTCGGCGTCATCAAACTGTTCGGCCATCCAAGTGGCCACCGCGGTGTCATAGGAGGCGGTGTGGGCAAAGGCTTCCACGGCCAGGCGCTGGCGCTGCGCCAAGCTGAACCCACCATTGGCCACGGCGGTCAAAATCTCGTGGTAGGCCTGCGGGTTGGTCACAATGGCAACCGAGCCGTGGTTTTTGGCGGTAGCACGCACCATGGTGGGGCCACCAATATCGATTTGTTCAATGACTTCCGGCTGGGTGGCTCCCGATGCAACGGTTTGAACAAACGGATACAGGTTGACCACGACCAGATCAAACGGGGCGATATCGTGTTCGGCCAACTGAGCCATATGATCGTCCACGTTCTTATCGGCCAGGATGCCCGAGTGAATAAAGGGGTGCAGTGTTTTGACACGCCCGCCCAGCACTTCTGGGAACCCGGTGACTTGTGCAACCTCGGTGACTGGTACACCGGCGGCCTGGATCATTGCAGCAGTTGAGCCGGTCGAGACGATTTCGACCCCGGCTGAGGCCAGCCCTTGGGCCAATTCGGCCAGTCCGGTCTTATCGTAGACCGACACGAGGGCGCGCTTTACCGGGATTTGATCCAGCTGGATGGTCACTTAGGGTGCTCCTTTGGCAGGTTGTGTTTCTCACCGGCAACCGGTGAAGTCTCCTCGCGTCATTCTAGCGCGGTTTAGCATACGGCCGGATGAGTTGTTCAGGCGTGGTGCCCGCGGCCAGGCGCGCCAGATTCTCCAGCAGCATCTGACGTTCGGCGACCTTAATTTTTTCGTGCAGGCTTGCCTCGTCGTCGTCGGGCGAGATGGCCACGGAGCGCTGATCCAAAATCGGTCCGGTATCCACCCCGGCGTCGACAATATGCAGCGTTGTTCCGGTAACGACCACACCGGCATCCAGCGCATCAGCCACCGCGTGGGCTCCTGGAAATGACGGCAACAGGGCCGGGTGTGTATTGATGAACCGCCCGGCAAACCGGGTGATGAACTCCTCACCCACAATGCGCATCAGCCCCGATGACAACACAATGTCTGGCTGGTAGGCCGCGACGTGCTCCGCCAGTGCCATCGTCCAGGCCGCCCGAGAGTCATAGGCTGTGTAGTCGACGACGAAGGTTTCGATCCCGGCTGTTTCGGCCCGAGCCAGCCCGTAGGCATCGGCGACGTCGGAGCCTGCGGCGACAATGTCGACGTCGAGCTGGCCTGCAGCAACGGCATCGATGATGATTTGAAAATTTGATCCGGAACCGGAGAGTAAAACGACCAAGCGCATACGTCTTAGTGTAGGGAATCAATCGCTACACTGAGGTGATTGGTCGTCCATGTTGTGTCAGGAAGGCAGCCTTATTGTGAGTCAGCGTCAAACCCCAACCAAGCGGCGTCAGATTGCCAACGGTATTTTGTGGCTGGTTGCCGCCCTGGTGGCCACCTATGCCGGGTTGGCGTTACCGCTGCCCTATAAAGTTATTGCCCCGGTCTTTGCGCTGGCCGCGGTGGTCGCCTCGGTGCGGATCTTCCGGCTGGCCTCCAGGGGTGAGCACACGATGTTGGTGTGGTTGGCCGGCACGGCGGGCCTGTTGGGGGCGCTGTTTTATGGCGGGGTGGCCACGTCGCAAATCATCCTGTGGGAACCCACCGCAACCTATGAGCACTGCCTGGCCGAAGCGCTGACCGAAACAGCCTATGCGCGCTGCGATGCCGACTATATGACGAGTCTGTGGGATTAATCTTTGGCGGGTTTTGCCCAGCGGAACGCCCCGTGGCGCAGTGGGGCCATGGCGTAGCCAAGGGCCGAGCCAATACCAATGTGCGCGGCAAAAAGTCCGGCGGCCAGCAGTGGTGGGGCCCCGATAGCAGTTAATGTGCCAATTGCCCAGGAGCCACCCGAGATCGCCATGATGCCCAAACACAACACGCCTGCACTCACCCCGATGCACACACCGGTCAGCAGCACGCCAACGGTAATGGCGGTGGGGGGGTTTGGAATTTTTGCGACGATGAAGTCCTCCAGGTGGTTTTCACCGGCCCCAAAGAACCACCAACCGGCCAGAATGCCCGCCAGCAAGAGTAACAACAGCAGCCACCAGTGTTCCTGCAGTGCCTGTTGGGTGGGGATGGCCGAAAAGATTGGCAGTGCCGGTTGTTCACCGGGCAGAGTTCCGGCCGGAGAGACTTCAAGGGTGCCGATCCGAAAGCCTGCGCCGGTCAGGTAACTCAGGGTCCAGGCTGCGACATTGGGCAGCACCAAAATTTGCAGCACGGTGATGACGAATCCGCCAAAAATGCCGGCGTCCAAGCGCTGATACACATCGGTGACCTCAGCCCAGTGCATGCCAATTTGTACCGAGAGCACAATCGAGGCGATGGCCCAGGCACCGGCCACCGCGATCGTGGCGGCACGGATCAGCGCCCACAAATAGTGCCAGAAATTTCGGGCGGCATCCGATAACCGATCAACCCGCCCACCGATATATTCGCGCAGCGGGATACGGAAATATCCCAGCGCACCCCACGCATAGCCAAGTACAAAAACCACCGCGGGGATCGTCACCGCCAAGGTGGCATTGAGCACGACGGCGTCAAGACTGACCAGTGTGTTGGTCCCCCACACAAAAAACGTAAACGCCGCAATGGCCCCGAGCGTGGGCTGCCACAGGGTGCGCAGTTGGGAGGCTTTGGCTAACCGGGCGCCGACCCGGCGTGCGAGCAATACCCAGACCAATAATAAGCCCAATGGGATGAACCACCAGGTCCCCACGGGGTCTTGAGTATCGACACTGACCAAATCTAGGGGCACCCCAAAACTGGAGAACCACATGTAGGCGCCGATGGCACCGGCATCGCCTAACGGCATGGAGGCAAAGGCTCCGGTGATCCACATGATGGCCAAGGGCACCACGATGATGGCCGCTCCTATGAAGGCAGCGGCCAGCGCTTCCACGATGCCTTGTAACCACAACGGCATTGGGAAAGATTTTGGTTCTGGTGGTGTGTTGGTCATTATCTCCTATCGTGCCATTAGTTGGGCCTGCAGTGGCTTATTGGCACGACGTGGCACCTGACTGTGATAGTCACTTGCAATATTTTGTGCAACGTTGCAGCACTGACAGCGGTTTTCCCCTAAGATTATTGCTGAAGAAGACAACGGTTGTCTCAGGTGTCAGCCGTGTCATTTCACCGCAGGACCCGAATCAACCGCCAAGAGAAGTTTGAGGAAGGTTGCGATATGGAAACCGGTTTAGCCCAGATCAGAGAAGAAGTACTGCGCCGGAACCCTGGGGAAACCGAATTTTTCCAAGCCGTCGATGAAGTCTTTGACAGTCTAGGCCCTGTCATGAAGCGCCACCCGGAATACGTTGAACACGGGATTTTGCGGCGCATGGTCGAACCCGAACGACAAATCACCTTCCGTGTCCCCTGGGTTGATGACAAGGGCGTGGTCAAAATTAACCGCGGTTTCCGTGTGCAGTTCAACTCCGCGCTGGGTCCCTATAAGGGCGGCATCCGGTTCCACCCATCGGTGTATCTGGGCATCATGAAATTTCTGGGGTTTGAACAAGTTTTCAAAAACGCGCTGACCGGTATGCCCATCGGTGGTGGCAAAGGTGGTGCTGATTTTAATCCTTCGGGTCGTTCCGAAGGTGAGATCATGCGTTTTTGTCAGTCATTTATTACTGAACTATACCGCCATATTGGCGAGCACACTGATGTTCCAGCCGGCGATATCGGCGTGGGCACCCGCGAAATCGGGTTCATGTTCGGACAATACCGACGCATCACCAACCGCTTTGAGGCCGGCGCATTTACTGGGAAAGGTGTGTCCTGGGGTGGTTCGCTGGTGCGCCCCGAAGCAACCGGCAACGGTGTGGTCATGTTTGCCAACCAGATGCTCAAAACCATTGGTACCACCCTGGATGGCGCCACGGTGACGGTTTCAGGATCGGGCAACGTGGCAATCAACGCCATCAACTACGCTCAAACCCTTGGGGCAACTGTGCTGACCGCATCGGATTCCTCAGGCTACGTCGTCGACGAGCAAGGCATCGACATCGAGCTGCTGCGCCAGATCAAAATCACTGAACGGGCTCGGATCTCCGAATACGCCGAACGCCGTGCACGGGCGCACTTTGTTTCGGATGGTTCCATCTGGGAAGTGCCCGTTGATGTCGCCATTCCGTGTGCGACCCAGAACGAACTTAGTGGCGACGACGCCGCAACCCTGGTGATGAACGGCGTCAAGGCGGTTGCTGAAGGCGCCAATATGCCCTCCACTCACCAGGCGATCAACACCTTCCGTGAAGCCGGTGTGCTGTTTGGGCCGGGTAAAGCAGCCAATGCTGGTGGCGTGGCAACTTCGGCGCTGGAGATGCAGCAGAACGCTTCTCGTGATACCTGGAGCTTCGACTACACGCACTCCCGGCTGGAAGAAAACATGGAAGATATCCACGACCGGTGCATTGCCACCGCCGAGGATTTTGGGCACCCAGGTGACTATGTGATCGGTGCAAATATTGCCGGGTTCCTCAAGGTTGCCGACGCCATGATTGCCCAGGGCGTGGTCTAACCGGTGCTGCCCCGGCGCCGGCTAGGGACAGCACCGTAGTATTCCGATGCTCGGCGGGACGCCGGTTCGTCGTCGGGGATTATAGGAACCCATCATGGAAGCGCTGAATTGGATCGGCGATTTTTCTGGCGACATAGAGGCCGCGATGGTCGAGCTCGGAGCCTCCTGGTGGTTGATCCTGGTGGTGTTTGTGTTTTGCTGTGTCGATGCGGTGTTTCCGATTGTCCCCAGTGACTCATTCGTCACGGCGGCCACGGTTATGGCGCTGGCCAGCGGGGCCTCCGGTGGTTTTATTGTCTTAGTTATCGCGGCCGCGGCGCTGGGCGGGTTGAGCGGGGACTGCCTTGCCTACAGCATTGGCTCCAAGGTCCCGGTGCAGCGTATGCCCGGGGTGCGCGGGGCCACCGGCCAGGCCGCATTTCGCGCCACCCAACGTGCTTTTGACAGGCGCGGTAGTACGTTTCTGCTGACCGGGCGGTTCATTCCGGTGGGCCGGATCGTGGTGAACATGACGGCCGGGGCGACAGGGTTTCCACTGCGGCGGTTTTTGCCCATTGCGGCATGTGCCGGGGGGCTGTGGGCCAGTGTTGCGGGGCTGATGGGTATCCTAGCCAGTTATGTGTTACCGGACAGCACCCTGCTGGCCATGGTTGTCGGGGTGTGCCTTGGGATCGTTTTCGGGCTGAGCATCGACTGGTTGCTGCAGCGCCGCCAACGGCGCACCGAACTCAAAGCCTCCGACCCGGAGTAAGCCTGGCGGCGCACGGTCTGTGCTAATGGTTTGCCAGCGCAGCGCGCTGGTGTTCGTTGAGTCGCACGGGCATGCCGGTGTGCTGGTTGACGAACACCATGGTCGAGGTCGCTTGGACCGCCACGGCGTCGTCGTCATAGAACCGATAATAAATCTCCACCGAGGCCCCTTTGACCTTGGCCACGCCGACTTCCACCCGGATCGGGGTGCCGCGGTATGGCAGCTGGCGGCGGTATTTTACAGTGTGGTCCGAGATCAGCGTCATCACACCGTCTTCAACTCCCGCCAACAGGTTGATGAGCGGCTGCGGGCTGGTGTCATCCAGGTGCCCGGTGCCGGAGGGAATCCCGAAAACCATGACGCGAGCTTCCTCCATCAACCGCACAATTTGGACGTTATTGATGTGCCCGTAGGCGTCCATATCGCCCCAGCGCAAGGGAATCTCTACGACGGTCATGCTTGTGCTCCTGTGTCTTACGGGTTGTCTTGAGTAAATTGTGGGTAATCGGCGCGCAATTCTGCCACCGTGATCTGTTCTTGTGCGGTTACCGACTGCGGCCAAGCCAACGGCGGGTTGATGCGTGGGGCAAGAATGCCAAAGTTTTCCAATTGGAAGGACAGAGCGGCCCCATCGGGACCATAGGCCCAGGGCACGCCATCGGTGGCGCGTTGGGTTTCTTCGGCCCGCCCACCGGCCAGCAGCGCTTCGGTTGCCGAGAGTTGCCGGATGGCAATCCCGTTGACCCTCCCCGGATGATGGTGGGCAAAGTGCGTATAAATTTCGGGATCGTGTTGGCCGTCGTCGCCGATTAATGACCACGTCAACTGCGGAAAATCCGTGGCCAAGCGGGCCAGGGCACTGACCTTATGCGCCATGCCGGAGCGGAACCACCGATCCTCGGTTGGGCCCCACGACGTCAATAACATCGGCCCGAGCGGAAACAGGTGCCGGGTCATAAAACGGGTCAGCGTATGAGCGACATTCCAGGGCCCGGTGGAAACATAAAAGATCGGCGTGCCGCCGTCCTGTTCTGCCAGCCGGTTGAGCATTACGGGCATGCCGGCCACCGGGCGTCGGGCGTGCTCATCGAGCAAAAAGGAGTTCCAGGCAGCTGTCAGTGGGCGCGGCAGTGCCGTAACCCAGACGGTGTCATCGACGTCGCAAACGACGGCGCGCTCAGCTTCGTCACTAATGATCAACACGTCTTGGCTGCTGGATTCCCCACCGTCAACGTGCAGGGTCACCGTGGCCCAGCCGGGCGCCAATTCGCACGGAATCCGCACATCAACAACCCCGTTACGATCCGCCCGAACCACATGACGGTATCCGTCGACCTCAACTTCGACTTTGGCATAGGCAATCGGTGGGGAAACAAAGTTCTGCCACCCCCGGACCCCATCACGCACAATCTCGGCCAGGTACTCGGCCTCGCTCCACTCGGGCTTGGCCAACAGCACCCGGGAAAAAATCCGCACCCAGCGGGGTGAACCATATCCGGTAAACGACAAAATTCTGGGTCTATCCCCGCGCCGGCGAGCACGGTCGCGTCGGCGGCGTTGAAAACTGTAATAGCTCAGGGTCGCAAGTTGTTCTGGAGGGGAGGCGTCGTTTCCCGCAGCGCTCGACAGCCCCGGGATAGTTGGAAATCGATAAGTCTTACGACGGCGCGCCATAGTATTGCTCGTCCCACTCCTTGGTCATCCACACAGTCTAATACCTTTCCACCCGACTGGTTTATGGTGGAAGCCATGACGACTCTCCGCCAGACCGCGCTCCACGCCACCCGTCCTGCCGCCGCTGAACTCGCCGCAGCATTTACTTCGGGTACGGTCGCAGCCAATGCCAAGACGAATCGCCATGATCTGGTGTCTGATTGGGATCACCGCGTCGAAGAACACCTCAAGTCCCGGTTGGCCCGTGACGGCGCAGTCTTCTGGGGTGAAGAGACCGGTCGTGAACCCGTGACGGCGCCAGGCCAGCTGGAGTGGATCATTGATCCCATCGATGGCACCAGCAACTTCGTCCACGGCTACCCGTTCTTTGCCATCTCGATTGCCGCGGTGATCGACCAACAGGTAGTGGCAGGCGTTGTGGTGGATCCTGTCTCGGGTGATGAATACTCGGCAGATCGCACTGGCGCCTATCTCAACGAGGCACCGCTACAATGCAGGCCTGCCCCAGCGCACGTTAGCCAATACAATCTGGTCACATCATTCCCGGCAGCTGAAATCTTACAGCGGGCACCCCAAGCGCCTGAACTCTTTGGTGAACTAGTAACCCGCTTTGCAACCGTGCGTCGGCTCGTGTCGGGTGCCTTAGAAATGTGCTTTGCCGCCCGCGGCATCGCCGATTTGGTGCTGGGTGTGGATACCAAGCCCTGGGATGTTGCTGCGGCGTCGTACATCTTGCAACAAGCAGGCGGAACGTACCTCACCGGCACCTCGGGACCGGCCCATCTCGCTGCGCATTATGTTGCCGTGGCACCCGGGCGCTCCGCGGAAGCCATCACCGACATTTTTGATCAGATCCGCCAAATGTGACATTTCGCCGTCCAACGGTGGCATCACGGTGTCGCAAGCATCACAATAGAGTTTATGAGCGCCTACATGTTTGAACACAAAAAAGATCAACCGGTTCTGGAGCTGTCACGCCAGCAGGCAGAATTACTGTTGCGCAATACTCGACATGGTCGGTTAGCTTTTCTATCGGAAGGCCAGGTCGAAATCTTTCCGGTCAATTACGTCTTCGACGGCGACAAGCTCTACTTCCGCACCGCGCCGGGAGCCAAACTCATGGCTGCCGAGGCCCACTCCATGGTTGCCTTTGAAACCGATGGCATCTTACCGGATGAAGGCTGGTCGGTCGTGGTTCGCGGCAAGGTCAATCCGGTGGCCGAAGAACACATCGATTACGTGCGCGGTCTGGGGCTTGCACCGTGGATCCCAACGTTCAAAGATTTCTTTGTGTCGCTCAACATCGAAGATATCTCGGGTCGACATTTCATCTTCGCCCGTCAACCGGAGCGTGGAGATACCCGGACCTTTACCTATGACCCAGGACAGACTACCTCTACCCCACCGGAAGATCCCGATCCAACCAGGCTATCGCGCTAAGCAGCCCACATCGCGATGACGCCGGAGGTGGCAATCAACACCGACATGACGGTCATCCAAAATACCGCCCAAAAATCACTGGCGACGTTTTCGTTGGCAATTCCTGCCGCCTGGACCGTATAGCGTCGTCGTTGGGACAACTGGATCAGGCCTGCACCGATAAGCGCAATAATCACCGGTACAAATACGATGCCTCCCACCGAGGGGTACCAGCGGATTAGCAACAGGGCGACCACAGAGGTTGCAAGACCGGTGCGACCCCACGACATCACGGTCCGTTCCGGTTGCAGGCCAGGATCTGCATGCTGGAGCGCCTGGAATCGGTTTCTTGGGCGGTCTGAGAATTTAGAAGCCATTGGTGACCCAGATGGCGACCAACACTGTGATCGCAGCCACGGCACAGATTAACGCAATCAGGGGAATCCAAATGGGGATCGGCAGTGACCGTTTCTGTCGCATCGCGGCTTCGACTCGTAGCCAACGACCCGCAGCAGAGGCCGCCAGGAGACCGCCCAAGATTAACAGTATCGTGCCTAACACTCGTCGTGCGGTATCGTCGAAGATTTCTTGTGTGAATGCTTCGACGGCGATACCACCGGCCAGCAGGGCTAACGATGTGCGAATCCACGCAAGAAAGGTTCGCTCATTGGCGAGGGTAAACCGCGGGTCGGGGTCTTCTCCAAGCTGAAGTGCACGCGGAACGCGTTTGCGCGGCGGCATAGTGGGCTGTTCACCAGTTTCCATAATCCACAGTGTAACCCAGGGTCACAGCCAACACGGTAGGCTGGACTGGGACTGCACAGGTCATGCACAGCGCAAGGAATAGGGATGTCAGGCTCGAAGAAAAACCAGGAAGTCACTGTGGCTGAAGAGCCGACCAAGTCGCAAATCCGTCGCTGGCGTAAATACCTGGCTGACGAGATTGCCGAAGGCCAAATCTACCGTGATCTAGCGGATCGAAGCACCGGCCCCGAACGAGATATTTTGCTGGGCTTAGCGGATGCCGAAGACCGTCACGCCCAGCATTGGCGTGACCTATTGGGAGACGACGCGAACGTCCGCACTAGGCCCAGCATGCACCGAGCGCTGTTGCGCTTTTTAGCACGGATGTTCGGTTCGGTCTTTGTCCTTGCACTCATGCAACGCGCTGAATCCAATACGCCGTATAAACACGACTCAGAAGTTCCGGCAAAAATTGCGGCCGATGAAGCAATTCACGAAGAAGTTGTGCGAGGTTTGGCGGCGCGCGGTCGCGAAACGATGGCCGGCAATTTCCGGGCCGCAGTATTTGGTGCCAATGACGGGCTGGTCTCCAACCTGGCCCTGGTGATGGGTATTGGTGCAACCGGTGTGGCACCCTCCGTCGTGTTATTTACTGGTATTGCTGGGCTGCTTGCTGGTGCGTTGAGCATGGGGGCTGGCGAATACGTTTCGGTGCGCTCCCAACGCGAACTTTTGGAAGCATCACATCCAACCCAAGTGACCCTACGTACCGCAAAATATTTGGACATCGAACAAAACGAACTTGAACTCGTCTACCGTGCACGCGGCATGACGCCCGAGGATGCGAGTCACCGAGCCTTAGAGCGGCTGGGATACCTCAGCTGTGACTGTAATCCATCCTTCTCGGCACGACCCGATGGCTCCCAAGGTCCAGAAGAAGAACTGACACAAGAAGCCTTCGAATCCGTTGGTAATCCTTGGAAAGTTGCGTTCTCCTCGTTCTTGTTCTTTGCTTCCGGCGCGATCATTCCGGTGCTGCCGTTTCTGTTTGGTGCCACCGGCCTCGCCGCACTCATGTGGGCACTGGGCCTAGTGTCCGTGGCATTGCTCATCACTGGTGGCATCGTGGGGCTGCTTTCAGGCGCGTCACCACTCAAACGCGCATTACGCCAGTTGGCCATTGGGTTGGGTGCAGCCGGCGTCACCTACCTGCTGGGGATGTTCTTCAACGTCTAACCGTTCCATGGCGTCTGAGCCTCAACTGGCTTAAGCCCAAGGAACAACTGCCGATTCCGCCGTACGGATGGAATACTGACCACTGACGACATGCTGCAATGACTATGAAGCTTCGCGAGATCCCATTCAAAACCATGCAGGGTGCCGAGACGACGCTTTCCGAGTTCGAAGGCAAAGCATTCCTGATCGTCAACGTTGCTTCTCGGTGCGGGTTGGCTCCTCAGTACGAAGCGCTCGAGCAGCTGCAAAAACAATACGGCGATCGCGGGCTGCAGGTCCTTGGATTCCCAAGCAACCAATTTTTTCAAGAACTCCGTTCAAACGAAGCCATCCAAGAGTTTTGTTCCACCACCTACGGCATCACCTTCCCGGTCCTGGATCGCATCCGAGTCAATGGTCGACGTGAGCATCCGCTATATACCGAGCTCAAAAAGACTCCCGATGCCCATGGGAAAGCAGGCAGGGTCAAATGGAACTTTGAAAAATTCCTGGTCGCGCCATCCGGGGACGTCTATCGTTTTCGGTCACGCACGGAGCCTGATGACCCAGCAGTCATCAACGCTATTGAGCAGAGCCTGCCACAATAAACTCCTGCCACTCCCATAGTTCTCAACCGGGGCTCATTGGTGTTCTTGCGGGCCGTCGTCGCAAGCAGCACCAACGACAATGACCTGTCCCATCAATGCCCTGGTCCTCGTGCCACAGCAGGTGGCCGCGATACATATATGGTGGTAACAGGGTCCTGATAGCCTCCAGAGCGCACCGTCAGCGATATCCGAAGGTCTGGTGGACATACACCGTATCTTTCCGCTCCGACAGCTCTGCTGACGATTCATAGGCGCCCATACCCAACCTTGAGGACTATGACTACCTAGTCAATATGCGCAGTCATCTCACCCGGCTAAAATTCCACGAACACATGCTGTTGTCGAACCGGTTGTTAAAGGCAAATGGAGCCCGAGCAAATCGCCCGGGCTCCATTTTCGGAAATTCTCGTCAGTTCGTGACTTAGAGGTTATCCATAATCTTGCGCATCTTCTCAGCGGCTTCGGTTGGGGTCTGGCCAACCTGAACGCCGACTGCTTCCAATGCTTCTTGCTTGGCAGCTGCGGTACCGGACGAACCGGACACGATCGCACCGGCGTGACCCATGGTCTTGCCTTCTGGTGCGGTGAAGCCTGCAATGTAGCCAACAACTGGTTTGGTTACGTTGTCTTTGATGTAGGCGGCGGCCTGTTCTTCGGCGTCGCCACCAATCTCACCAATCATGATGATGGCCTTGGTTTCTGGATCGTTTTCGAAAGCTTCCAGAGCGTCGATGTGGGTGGTACCGATAACCGGGTCGCCACCAATACCGATCGCAGTCGAAATACCAATCTCGGACAGTTCGTACATCATCTGGTAGGTCAGCGTACCCGACTTCGAAACCAGACCGATTGGGCCGGTTCCGGTAATGGTTGCCGGGGTGATACCTGCCAAGGAAACATCTGGGGTGATGATCCCTGGGCAGTTTGGACCGATGATACGAGTCTTTGGTTTGCCATCGGCACCAACATTGGCCTGGGAAGCAGCAAAGAATTCTGCGGTGTCCTGGACCGGAATGCCTTCGGTAATGATGACCAACAGTTCGATTTCAGCTTCGATGGCTTCCATCGCGGCGTCTTTAGCGAATTTTGGTGGAACAAACATCACCGAGACGTTGGCACCGGTTTCTGCCATAGCTTCTTTAACGGTGCCGTAAACGTTCAGGCTGACGTCGTTGCCGTCAGCGTCGAGGTGCTCGACGGTTTCACCAGCGCGGCGGGCGTTGACGCCACCAACAATGTTGGAGCCGGCTTTGAGCATCAGTGCGGTGTGTTTGGTACCTTCACCACCGGTAATGCCCTGGACGATGATTTTGGAATCTTTATTGAGGAAAATCGACATCTTCTACTTATCCCGTCCTTACTTGTTCGCCAACTCGGCGGCTTTGTCAGCGCCTTCGTCCATGGTGGATGCAAGAGTGACCAGTGGGTGGTTGGCTTTGGCCAAAATGGCGCGCCCTTCGTCCACCTTATTTCCGTCGAGGCGGACAACCAGTGGTTTAGTTGCTGAATCGCCCAGGATCTCCAGTGCTTTGACAATACCGCCTGCGACTTCATCGCACGCGGTAATGCCACCGAAGACGTTGACAAATACGGAATTGACATCTGCGTCACCCAGGATGACGTCGAGACCATCAGCCATGATCTGTGCATCAGCGCCACCGCCGATGTCCAGGAAGTTGGCTGGGCTTGCGCCACCGTGATTTTCACCGGCGTAGGCAACAACGTCCAGAGTCGACATGACCAGGCCGGCACCGTTACCGATGATGCCCACGTTGCCGTCAAGTTTGACGTAGTTCAGGCCCTTGGCTTCAGCTTTGGCTTCCAGCGGGTTCTCGGTGCGCTCATCAACCAGTTCAGCGTGTCCTGGCTGGCGGAAGTCGGCGTTGTCGTCAACGGTGACTTTTCCGTCAAGTGCAATCAGGTTGCCTTCACCGGTCAGCACCAGTGGGTTGACCTCAACCAAAGTGGCATCTTCTTTGACGTAGACGTCGCCGAGCTTCACCAGAACTTCAGCGACCTTGTCGCGGAGGTCCTCAGCGAATTTGGCTTCAGCAACGATCTTGTCTGCAACTTCGCGGTTCAGACCTGTGGACGGCGAAACTTCAACGCGTGCCAGGTCATCTGGGCGTTCTTCGGCCAGCTGTTCGATGTCCATACCGCCTTCTACCGAGGCCATGGCCAGGTAAGAGCGGTTGGCACGATCCAGCAGGATGGAGAAGTAGTACTCTTCTTTGATGTCGGCGCCTTCAGCGATCATCACCTGGTGTACGGTGTGACCTTTGATGTCCATGCCCAGGATCTCTTTGGCATATTCATAGGCTTCGTCAGCGTTCTTGGCGACTTTGACACCGCCGGCTTTACCACGGCCACCAACTTTGACTTGGGCTTTGACCACGGTGACGCCACCGAGTTTTTCAGCGGCGGCCTTAGCTTCTTCCGGGGTTTCGGCAACGATCCCAGCCAGCACGGGAACCCCGTGTGCCTCGAAAAGATCGCGTGCCTGGTACTCATACAGGTCCACGGGTTTGCAGTCCTTTTACCTCGACAACGATTGGATCAGATGCCCACAACAGATTGCATTCGGGCATCTGCGAGTTCGGCTAATAAGCCTGGCAACTCCTAAGCCTTTACCTTAGTGCACGGCGAGCCGTGTTGAGGAACCATGACCTTATATGGGTGATCATCACACTTTTTTCAGCGGTGCATAGCGCAGCAGCAACCGCTTTTCTGATGCGGCAAATTGCACGACGGCGACGGCCTTATCGCCCGCCCCCTGCACGGCGGTGACCACGCCGGTTCCAAACGTTTTGTGTTCTACCATGTCGCCTACCGAAACCGAGATGACTTCCTTTTGTGGGTTCACCTTTGTGCGCGGTTCGGGTTTGGTCACCCGAGCACGTTCTTGCGCTTCGGTAATGCCCTCCGTACCGGCTCGTCCGTAATTTTTCGACGACGGCGAAGCACCCCAGTGTGACCCACTAAAGCGTTGCGCATCCCGATAGCGGAAACCACGCACCCCGGTATCTTGCCCAAAGCCACCCAAACCCGCGCCAAACTTCGCAGTGGCTGGAGTGCCTTTGCCTTCCCGCTCCCATTCAATGAGCTCTACCGGAATTTCCGACAAGAATTGGCTAGCCGGGTTGAACTGGTGCTGCCCCCACATACTGCGCGCTTCGGCTCGAGACACAAACAGCCGCTCGCGCGCCCGGGTCAGCCCCACATAGGCTAAACGACGCTCTTCAGCGAGTTCTTTTTCATCGGCCATGGATCGGGCGTGTGGGAAAATGCCGTGTTCCATTCCGGTCAAAAACACCACCGGAAATTCCAGGCCCTTGGCGGTGTGCAGCGTCATCAGCGTGACTTCACCCATGTGGTCTGCCAGCGCTTGGCCTTCGGCATCGGTGGCATCCGGCAGCTGGTCGGCGTCAGCAACCAGCGCCACCTGCTCTAAGAAATCACCCAGCCCGCCCTCGGGGTTGGCCTTATCAAACTCTCGCACGACACCAACCAGCTCGCCAAGGTTATCGGCGCGGGATTCGTCTTGGAAATCTTTGGAGTTTCGGAGCGCTTCGAGCATCCCGGTCTGCTCCAGCACGGCTTCTAAAATGGTCGCCACGGATTCGGTTTGGGCCAGTTGTTGCAGATCATCCAGCAACTGAGTGAATTTGTTGACGGCTTTCAGGGACCGGGTTGCCAACCCTCCTGGAGCATTTTCAGCATCGCGGAGTGCAGCCATAAAGGTTGATTGCTGACGCGTCTGGTGTGCTGCCACTGTTCCTTCGGCCCGCTCCCCGATCCCGCGCTTGGGTTCATTGAGGATCCGGCGTAGGTTGACATCGTCGTCGGGGTTATCCAGCACGCGCAAATATGCCAGGGCGTCCTTGATTTCTTTGCGGTCGTAGAACCGGGTACCACCGACCACCCGATATGGGATCCCGGAAGCGATCAGGCGTTCCTCAATGGACCGGGATTGGGCGTTGGTGCGATAGAAAATGGCCATATCCGCTGGACGGTACTCGTGATTATCCATCAGATCATCGATCATGTCGGTGATCCACTGGGCCTCGCGCGATTCGGACTCGGCCGCATAGCCGATAATCTTTTCGCCGCTGCCTTCCGCCGTCCACAGGCGTTTAATTTCCCGCGATGGGTTCTGAGCGATCACCGCATTGGCGGCGTCCAAAATAGTCTGCGTGGACCGGTAGTTTTGTTCCAAACGGATCACGGTAGCGTCCGGATAGTCGTGTTCGAAATCTACAATGTTGCGGATATCAGCACCGCGGAAGGCATAAATGGACTGATCCGAGTCACCAACCACGGTCAGTTGCCCGCCTTCGGTTTCCACACCGGGTGGTTCACCCGGTGCCCCGGTCAGCTGGCGCACAAGTCGGTATTGGGCGTGGTTGGTGTCCTGATACTCATCGACTAGCACAAAGCGGAACCTGCGGCGATAGTTATCCAGAATCGCTGGGAAGGCATCAAACATGTGGACGACGTTGGCGATCAGATCATCGAAGTCCATGGCGTTTGCGGTGCGCAGCCGGTTTTCATATTCCTTATAGACTTCGGCAACGGCCTGGTGCCAGGGGTCCCCGGCGGCCGTGGCGGCAAAGGCATCGGCGTCGACGAGCTCATTCTTTAACGAAGAAACCTTATTGCGAATCGCTCGCGGAGCAAAGCGGCGGGGATCCAGGTCCGCGTCTTTGGCGATCTGGGTGATCAGGCGCAACGAGTCCGTGGCATCGTAGATGGAAAAGTTTGACTTCAGCCCGATATGGGTCGCCTCGCGACGCAAAATGCGCACACACGAGGAGTGGAAGGTCGAGATCCACATGCGTGAGGCAGCCTGGCCAACGAGTTCACCGATGCGTTCGCGCATCTCGGCGGCGGCCTTATTGGTAAAGGTGATGGCTAGAAATTCATGTGGGCGAGCATCACCGGTGGCCATCAGGTGACCAATGCGGTGGGTCAGCACCCGGGTCTTACCCGAACCTGCGCCGGCCACAATGAGCAACGGTCCCCCACGGTGGACCACAGCCTGTGCTTGTGCATCATTGAGTCCCGCAACCAGCTGGTCCGCCGTCGCATCGGCCGCTACAAGCGGGGTGTCGACGGTGGGGGCAAGGGAAAATGCGGACGAAAAACTGGGCAAAGAAGTCTGGTGGGCCATGATGCATAAGTCTAACCGTATCCATGCGTTTTACCCGGGCGTGTTCGCGGGCTGTGGAGAGCTGGTCTCGGCCAGTGTTCAGCGGCTCTACTAAGATGATGGTCAGTGATAGTTCCGCACATGGGATTTCTACCTGTGTGCGGGTGCCAATAATATGCCCCCGGAGGATGAGTGGCAAGAAAACGCCGTGCCAAAGATTACGCCAACCACGAGTCTGCCCCAACACAGCAGAAAACTCGGGCTGATCGAAAACGCTTGACCGTGGCTCAAGCCAAAACCGACATTCGGCAAGCCGGCCATCAGGAAGGTAGTCCCGGCATCCTGGTGTTTGCGATTCTCGCCGTCACCGTGTTCATCGGGTTTTACTATCACATCTTGGCACTGCAAGGCATGGAACAGCTCACCGGTGGGCTATCGATGCTGGACCATCGCATGTCAGGCTTCGATCTGGCCGAGGTAGAGCAGCTCGGCGAACGCATGGACGACGAGGCCATGCGCCAATACAACTGGATACACATCACCGCGGGCCGCATCTTCCCGATCATGCTGGGACTAAGCCTGATCGCCGTGGCGTTATGGACCTTGAAAACTACCTGGGCCCGCTGGAGCGCGATCATTGTGGCGGTTGGCTATGCCGGATTAGAAATCTGGGCCGCCACCGCTCGTGAACAGGCCTTGAACGACATCACACAGGCCAATGTGACGCTGGCATCGTCGCTAACGATCGCACAGTGGCTGCTGTTATTCTTGATCGTTATTTGGATTGTCGTCATACTCGTATTGAAGTTTGTGGGCCGCAATAGCGCAGGTTTGGCAACCTCATTAGACGATGAGCGTGAGATCGGTGGCACCTACCGGTAAAGATGATTTCTGCCCGGCCATCGCCTGGTAATCTGTCAGATTGTATTAACCCATCGGCGCATTGATGCCGATGCCCTCGTAGCTCAGTTGGATAGAGCATCCCTCTCCTAAAGGGAAGGTCGCTGGTTCGAATCCAGTCGAGGGCACTTTGTGTTTTAACCAGTCAACGAATCGAAGCCGCCCGATATCTCACCGGTAGCGGCAACCTTAAAAGTTGCTGAGTATCGACTCAGGTTAGCCTCACATACCTTGCGATGACTACGAAAAGCGTATTGAGTAGTAACTAGGAATCAGGGCACAACCGCGTCCCTATTCAGCTTTGCACGACAAACAAAGCTTAGGTCTGCAACAGAAAGGTTACCCATGACTGAAAATTATGCAGAATTTACGGCACCAGGCGTTGAAATGGAGGACGCGCACCGCGTGACTGAAATTCTTCAGGTTCGTCTCCACGCCCTGAACGATTTGCACCTGACGCTGAAGCACGCTCACTGGAACGTCGTCGGGCCAGAGTTCATCTCCGTACACGAGATGCTCGACCCACAGGTTGACGCAGTTCGTGGTTGGGCAGACCTGGTCGCTGAACGTATTGCCACCATGGGTGTTGCTCCCAAAGGTACACCCGGTGCCATCGTGACCGGTCGCGATTGGGAGGACTACCCCCTGGATCGTGCGTCCAGCCTGGCGCACATCTCCGCCCTCAACGATGTCTACACCGGCGTCGTCAAGGACTTCCGCACCGCCATCGCTGAATCCGGCAAAGTTGACCCAGTGTCCGAAGACATCCTGGTTGAAGTCACCCGCGGTCTAGAACTGTTCCAGTGGTTCCTACGCTCATTCATCACCAAGGCAGACGGTTCACTGAACCCCGTCACAGAGTAGTTTCTCGGTCGCGGTAGCTCCGCAACGACCACAAACTCCCCGAGATGTCCGATCACGTCTCGGGGAGTTTTTATGTCCAAACACCGCAGGGTATGACGACGTCACATGGATGTGGAGGCAAACCGGTGTCGAAATGCCGACGGGGTGGTACCAAGATGCTTGGCAAATGCACGCCGTAAGGTTTCATCGGTTCCCAAGCCACACAGTTGAGCAACCCTGGTGATGGAATGACCTTCAAGGATCAGGCCCCGGGCTGCATCGACCCGCACCTGTTCCAACCATTGGGCAGGGCTGTTGCCAACCTCAGCGTGGAAGATCCGATTCAAATGTCGGGTGCTCACACCGATCATCTCAGCCATTGAAACCACCGTGTGCTCGGCAGCAGGATCGGCTATCACGGTTTCCATCATGGTGCGCAGCTGGTCGTTAGTTGCAGGTGGCCCACTGAGTGCCGACGAAAATTGGCTCTGGCCTCCCGGACGCTGCATGAACATGACCAACTCTCGTGCGACCTCTCGAGCGACATCAACGCCCAGGTCGTGTTCTACAATCGCCAGCGCTAAATCGATACCCGCTGTGACGCCAGCGGAGGTCAAATATCGTCCATCCTGAGTGTGGAGGACATCGGGTTCAACGTGGATTCGTGGGTACCACTGGGCCAGTGTGCGGGAATGTCGCCAATGTGTTGTGGCACGTCGATCATCAAGGTGTCCGAGCGCGGCCAGGACGAAGGCACCGGTGCACACAGAGGCTACACGTTGGGCTCCGTCAGCAAGAGTCTCCACTGCCGACAGCAGGGCGGAATCGTGCTCGCGCTGCACCAAGGAAGGGCCGCCAGTCATCAAGAGCGTATCCGGTGGATGTGCCTCAGCCGCCCGAATTGTATTGGCCAGCGTAACCCCGGAAGACGACGTCACCGCTCCCCCGGCGGGAGACATCAGCTGCACATGGTAGTGCTTGCCGGTTGGATCCGCGTGATGAAATACATCCGCCGGGCCACTGGCGTCTAACAGGGTCAGACCATCGAATACGAACATTCCAATGCTATGTGTCATGTCCGAAACCTTGGGTTATTGGTCAGAAAAGACATGGCGTCAGCCTAACAGACGATGCCACGATGGTGAGTGTTGCCCGTTGATTGAAAGGAAATATCCATGGCAGAAGTTATTGCAGGTATCGCTATCCCGGATAGCAAGATGGCCCAAGATGCAACCGATCTGGTGCGCGACGTCGCTGATGATTTGGTGTTTCACCACTCGCGCCGTGTGTTCCTATTCGGTTCCCTGCGCGGCCAGGAACAAGGCCTCGAATACGACCCAGAACTGGTTTACATCGGCGCAATGTTCCACGATCTGGGGTTGACCGATAAATACCGCACTACGGATCAGCGCTTTGAAATTGATGCCGCCGACGTCGCCCGGAGTTTCTTGAGCGAATACGGCATTACCGGCCCGGCTGGTGACAAGGTCTGGAACGCGATTGCGCTGCACACCACCCCGGAGATTCCGCTGCACATGGATCCAGAAGTGGCCCTGGTAACCCGCGGTGTCGAACTCGATGTCCTGGGCATTGGTTATGATGCGATCTCGGATGACCAGCGCTCCGAAGTGGTTGCGGCCCATCCGCGCCCAGACTTCAAAAACCGTATCCTGGCCGCATTTACCAACGGACTCAAAGACCGCCCCGAGACCACCTTTGGCAACGTGAAAGCCGACGTCCTAGAACATTTCCTCCCGGGCTTTCAGCGCGGAGACTTTGTTGAGGTCATCCGCAACAACTCCTGGTCTGAGTAGTTTCCAAACCCCGCCCAAAACACAGCAGTGGCCGTGTCCCAATCAGAAGGGCACGGCCACGGGTGTGTTGAGCAACAATACGGCTTATGACTGGGTGGCGGTCTTTCGGACTAGCACCACCGTGTCTTGCAGCGTGGCGACCTGACCTTCTGGCCCGGTTGCTTCCCGCGAGCGTATCTCTGCGATTTCCAACACCCATGACGATGGATCCAGCTGCAATAGCTCAAGTTCAGACTCAGGCGTGGTCTCGTCGTGGTGGTGGTCTTTAGCATCGGCATCGCGGTGGGCCTGTGCCCACGGTGGGAACGTTGCATGTGAAATCACCAGCAGGTATCCGCCGTCTGCCACATACTGGCTGGTGGCACGGAGAATCCCGGCCCGGTCGAAGTCGCCTTGCGAATGCAAAAATGAACTGACGACGAGGTCATAGGACTGGTCGTTGTCCCATTTTGCCAGGTCTGCCACCAGGAAACGCGCCCGATCGGTTGCTAGCCCTCGAGCACGGGCGGCTTGTTCAGCGCGAGATACCGCCACGGCAGAAATATCAACGCCGGTGGCCTGCCAGCCGTGTTCGGCCAACCACATGACGTCAGCGCCTTCCCCTGAACCTAGGTCCAAGGCGGTGCCCGGCGTTAACGAGCGCCGACATCGGCAAGGGCTACATTGACGTTGCCGGACCAGATGTGGTCTGCTTCGCGATAACGGTTATCCCATATCTGTTGTGGAGTCTCATCTGTCATGTCTACTCACCTCGGGCGTGTGGTTGTTGCCGAAATTGGGTCGAATAGAGCTCAGCATAGCGTCCATTGGCCGCCAGCAACTCGTCATGCGTCCCGCGCTCGTAGATGCGACCGTCTTCGATCACCAGAATCTCGTCCGCATTCACCACGGTTGATAACCGGTGGGCGATCACCAAGGCGGTGCGTTCTTCTAGTGCTTGGTCTAAGGCTTGCTGGACGGCGGCCTCGTTGGTGGAGTCCAGTGAGGCGGTGGCTTCATCCAGAATGACAGCCTCGGGTGCCGCGATCAATAACCGGGCAATCGCTAAGCGTTGACGTTCTCCACCCGATAGGCGGTAGCCACGCTCACCCACGACGGTATCTAGACCATCGGGCATGTGCCGGACGACCTCGGCCAACCGAGCGTGGTCCAGAATCTGCCAAATTCGTTCATCGTCCACCTCACGATGCCCCAGCGTTAGGTTCTCCCGGATAGACGTGTGGAACAGATGCGAATCTTGGGTCACCATACCCACGCGATTGTGGATGTCTTGGGCTGCCGCATCTCGCAGATCGACATCGTTGAGAGTAATTGCACCACCGGTGACGTCGTAGAGGCGGGTGACCAGGTTTGCGATGGTCGATTTCCCCGCACCCGATGATCCCACCAGGGCAACCGTCTGACCTGGCTCCACGGTGAAGTTCAAGTCGTGTAGGACTTGTTCGGATTCCCGACTATCCAAGACCGCGACCTCTTCCAACGAAGCCAACGAGACTTCTGACGCGGCGGGATAGCGAAAATCGACGTCGTGAAATTGGATCCGCACTCCCCCGGTGGGGATCGTTTTCGGGTTGGCGGGGTCTTTGATCATCGGTTGCAGATCCAAGACCTCAAAGATCCGTTCGAAAGATACCAGTGCGCTCATCAGTTCAACACGGGCAGTGGCTAGGCCAGTCAGTGGGGCGTACAGTCTGGTCAGGAGCAGGGCCATGGTGACGACGTCGCCGGCGTTTAGCCCGCCGGTAATCGCCTGATAACCGCCGATGCCATAGACCGCAGCCAACGCGAGTGATGACACCAACGTCAGCATGGTCATAAAGACCGAAGTCCAGACGCTAATGCGCACCCCGGATTCTCGAACACCATCCGCACGATCTGAAAACACCTGGGACTCGTGGCGTTGTTCGCCAAATAACTTCACCAGTGTTGCACCCGGTGCTGAGAATCGCTCAGTCATCTGGTCGCCCATGGCGGCATTACGTGTGGCACGTTCCCGGGTCTGGCCAGCAATCCGGTGGCCAATGCTCCGGGCAGGGAAGAGAAAGATTGGCAGCAACAGCAGCGCCACCAGAGTGATCTGCCAGGACGTAGTGAACATGACCACCAGCGTCACGCCGAGGGTCACGATATTCATGACCACGGTGGGCAAGGTTCTGGCGATCGCCGTTTGCGCGCCGATGACGTCGTTATTGAGTCGAGAGACTAACGCCCCGGTTCTGGCACGAGTAAAGAATGCGACCGGCATCTTTTGGACATGGTCGAATACGCTGGTTCGTAAATCAAATATGGTCCGTTCACCCAGGGACGCTGACTGCCATCGCGAGATGACATTCAGCAGTGCCTCCAGCAAAGCAACAGCGGCGATGAGTAAGGCCAGGTTGATCACGACGCTGACATCGGATTCTGCAACGATCGCGTTGACGACATCACCGGCAAGGATCGGGGATACAACGGTCAGCACTGCTCCGAGGGCTGAGACAATGAGATACAGGGTCAATCGAGTTCGATAACGCGCAATGAATGACCACGCCCGGGCGATGGTACCGGGTTTCAGTGACTCTTGATCTTTACTTTGGCGGAGTTTGCCCAAGGCTGCCCAGCCTGCATGATTCATGCTCACGTATCAATGTTCCTTCTGCTGCTTCCCCAAGGTGTCAACACGGACCGGGGGATATTATTCCGTGACGAGGTTCTTGGCCATGAAGTTCACGGAGGCTGCGTGGGCTTTATCGAATCCCGCCATGCCGCTGCCTTGTGCCATGCCAGCGGCATAACCGGCGATGAATCCGACCAGTAACTCATCGGTTTTCGGGTCATATTCGATGCCATCAGCGATGCGTCGTAAAGCGTTGACATCAACGTGTACGGGGTCGATCTCGAGTGAGGTGAGTAGCTGGGTGGCCCATTCAGGCAGCGGGTGGGTCATGTAAAGGACTTTCTGTTAAACACAATAAAGTCCCTCCTGGTAATCAGGAGAGACTTTATTGAGCAGTTGTAAGGAAAAAACCTAGCCGACGTAGGTGTAGTAACCCATCAGTGGGTTGCGGGTCACGTCGTGAAGGATGGTGCCGACCGAAGGGTTCTGCGCACCGATCATCTGGCCGTTGCCAACGTAGATACCAACGTGGGATCCACCGTTTTGGAAGACCAGGTCACCTGGTTTTGGGCTGCCGGTACGAACGAACTGTCCGGAGCCCAGGATGGCCGAGGTGGAAGATGGAATGCTGATACCGGCCTGAGCATATGCCCATGCGGTAAATCCAGAGCAATCCCAGCCGCCTGGGCCTTTGCCGCCCCATACGTACGGGGTTCCGACACCGGAGTATGCTGCAGAAACTACAGCACCCAGGGAACCGGTTGCAGTCGACTCTGGAGCGCTTGGAGCTTCCTGAGTGGTTGCCGACTGCGTCTGAGTGCTGCTGTCAGCGGTGCTGTTCTCGGCAGCAGTTTCGTTAGTTACTGGAGAAACGTCTTCTTCAACGACCGGCTCTGGTTCTGGTGCCGGAGTTGACTTGAGGGCTGCGCGTCCGAGATCCAGGCTTACTGAATCAGCAGTGATGACATCGGCTTTGCCCGACGTGCGTTCCAGTTTAAAGTTTGTGGCTGGCAGAGTCGACGTTTCACGATCGGTCTGCACAGGTGCAGCCGTTGCTGCTGGTGCTACGGTCAACACCATTCCGGAGGCAGCTGCAATCGCAGCAGCCTGGCGACCCGAGCGGCCAAGAGCCTGGGTCATGGCTTCTAGCGTGGCGCCCTTCGCAGGAGTTGCACGGTGACGTGCAGATGAAATGCGCTTCGACACTTGGTTTACCTCTCTCATGTGCTTAGTGGCTTGTCGCCCCACTCCGCCACGAACAATTTTCACAACTGCTGTGTTTTGCCCCTCCAGCTGCGGAGTGTAAAAGCAAGCTGGTGGCGGGTGCTGAATCACATTTTGTTATCAACACCGAGAGCTAGCTTAGTAGAAGTACAACGGAATGTCACATTCGGATAACAATTCGTTGTGTCTTCTGATGAATTTTGCGCTTACATCCGCAGCATCACGCGGCAGAAGGCAAAATAACATTCTGTTATTTTTCTTTGTCGATTCGTTATTTTTCGGTCAAAACAGGGTCGTGCTGAGCCTTTAAGGAGCACATTTCAATCACTTAACGCGGACCACACGAACATGCGCAGCGGTGTCTTCCGAAATTTCGAGACCTAGTTCCGAGATGTCATCAATCTCTCCAGGCAGCGCAGGACCACGCTCCAGGGTACGAACCGCTACATAACCATCTGCTGGCTCTGCAACAAGGGTGGCGCCAGGCTGAATACCAGCCGCAGCAAATTGCGTCAGCAATTCGGGATCGGTCTGGATAGCTTCTGTGAGGACCTTGACTTCAAAAGTCCCAGCTTCTTCCAGTGCAACGGAGAGCGGCTCACCTTCATACAGCTGCGGATCCAAGCCGGTGGTCGGGCCACCAAGTTCTTCAAGCAGCGGAATCTGGTTGCCAAACGGAGAGTTCGATGGCGAATCCAGCAAATCCATCAACCGCGCCTCGACCTGGTCACTCATCACATGCTCCCACCGGCATGCCTCATCGTGCACGTAGGGCCAGTCCAAACCAATGACGTCGGCCAGTAAGCGTTCAGCCAGTCGATGCTTTCGCATCACCGTAGCGGCAGCTTTCAAGCCTTCATCTGTGAGCTCAAGCTTCCTATCGGGTGCCACATGCAAGAGACCATCGCGTTCCATGCGGGCTACCGTTTGTGAAACGGTTGGACCGGAATGATCAAGCCGTTCAGCAATTCGGGCTCGCAACGGTGCAATACCTTCTTCCATCAATTCATAGATGGTCCGCAAGTACATTTCCGTTGTATCAATCAGATCGGCCACAGCCACATTCCTTCATAGCGATATACGTCTTGAATATTCTGTAATCACCAATCATCATACGTTCGCAGTGAGAACTCGGCCAGAATTTATCCACAGGCATCGTTATTAAGTGTTTTGTTAACCACATTTTGGGCGAAACCGGAGTCACATGTTGGCTTATTCTGATGTTTCAGGGTCAGCCAAGTCCACAATAGAAGCGTATTCTGCCACCTTTATATAAGGAGTAGCCCATGTCCACACCGGGCATTGAAATCCCCGAGAATCTCAAACCAGCGGATGGCCGCTTCGGTGCTGGACCGTCGAAGGTCAGCACCCAACTGTCTCAAGCGGTCGCAACGGCAGGCGCGACGCTGCTGGGAACCTCGCACCGTCAGGCACCGGTCCGCAACTTGGTCGCATCCGTTCAAGAAGGCATCGCCCAACTCTTTAGCGCGCCAGAAGATTATCAAGTGGTTCTGGGCGTGGGCGGAGCGACGGCATTTTGGGATATCGCCACCTTTGGGCTGGTCCGCAAGAAGGCCCAACACCTCACCTTTGGTGAATTTGGTTCGAAGTTTGCCAAGGCAACCAATAATGCACCGTTTCTGGAAGACTCCGTGATTTTGCAGGCCGATCCGGGGACCCGTCCTACGCCACGTGCTGAGCACAACGTCGATGTCTACGCTTGGCCTCACAACGAGACGTCCACAGGTGTTGCAGCACCGGTACATCGCGTGGAGGGTGCCAATGACGACGCGCTGGTGCTCATCGATGCAACCTCGGGCGCAGGCGGTCTGCCAGTCGATGTCAGTCAGTCGGACGTGTATTACTTCTCCCCGCAGAAGAACTTCGCTTCAGACGGTGGTCTGTGGTTGGGCTTATTCTCCCCCGCTGCCCTTGAGCGGGCAGAAGAAATCGCTGCGAGCGACCGTTGGGTTCCAGACTTCCTGAACTTGAAGACCGCAATCGATAACTCGGCCAAGAATCAGACCTACAACACCCCTGCATTGGCCACCTTGATCATGCTGGATGAACAGCTCAAGTGGATGAATACCAACGGTGGGTTAGATTTCGCCACCGCCCGCACAAAGGATTCCTCCGACCGGTTGTATAACTGGGCCGAGGCGTCGAGCTACGCCACACCATTTGTTACCCGTCCTGAGGATCGTTCCCAGGTCATTGTGACCATCGATTTCGATGACAGCGTTGATGCTGCAGCCGTAGCGTCCATCCTGCGTGACAATGGCATCGTGGATACCGAACCGTACCGCAAACTCGGCCGGAACCAGCTACGTATCGCGACCTTTGCCGCAATTGACCCAGAAGATATTTCTGCACTGACCGCGTGCATCGACTACGTCGTGGATCGCATCTAGATCGCCCAAGACCACGGCGATGGCCGGTGTTGACGAGCATTCTTGTTCGCCCACACCGGCCATCGTGTTTCCAAGGGGAATGGGCCTAGCCGACGTTCACTACGTACGACGTCGTTGCTCACTTTTGTAGCCGGTCAAACGTTCCGGCTTCCTATCAAAAGAAAAAGCACTGCCGAAGCAGTGCTTTCTTCTCATGTTTTATTTATCTGACGACTTGGCCTTGGTATCAGACGCAGCAGATTTTTTCTTGCGTTTCTTCCGATCGGCTTGCTGTCGCGCCCGGCGACGTTTGGCATCCCGGCGGGCCTGTTTCTTGCCGCTATCATCTTGGGTGGCCGGTTGCTCTTCTGAAACGACAGGCTCTTCTTCTTCAAGAACCTCGGGGCCGTAGCCTGCTGCTTCAAGAGCTTTTGCTGGGTCCTCACCGGCAGCGATGGCATCAAGACGGATGCGTTCTTCCTCTGAGGCGCGGTCGCGCCAGGGCACCCACTTCGGTGCCAGGAGTGCATCTTCCCCAGGCAACATGCCGGTTTCACTGACCGTGATCACTTTTGATCGTGGCGCACGGGCCAGTGTCGCAAAAAAATGCCAGCCGCTATAGCCCGCCACATGGGCGGTAAAGCGGTGTGTCACCACGCGTTCGTCGTCGGCAACGGTACCGAGGTGCTCGCCGATCTCAGCGTCGTCGGCAAACTCTTGCAGCGCTGCTCGAGCAACGTCTACGGCTTCTGCCAGCACGGCATCGACCCGGGGTTTGCGGGTAATGACCCGTGGTGGGCCAAAGGTCGGTTGAACGGGATTCGCGGTAGAAGCGGTATCTTCAGCGACATTAGGCATCGAATGCATCAGCCACCCTTCTCATGATGGTGGCCATTTGTTCGGCCTGTTTGGCTGCCGGGTACCGACCACTGCGCAGACCCGTGGACGCGTTATCCAGCATGCGGATCAGATCGTCTACGATACCGGCCATGTCGTGGGCCTTCGGTCTGGTGGCCCGAACCACCGAGGGCAATTTGTCGAGCACTTCAACGGACAGCGCCTGCGGACCGCGTCGCGAATCGACGATGCCAAATTCCACTCGGGTCCCCGGGCGCAGCTGGGTCACCCCTGAGGGGAGGGCAGATGACGGCAGATGGATGTCATCGCCGTCGTCGGTGGTAATAAAACCGAAACCCTTAGTATGGTCGTAAAATTTCACTCTGCCGGTTGGCATGGATTTTCTATTCCTTCGTCACGTGCATCATTCACAAAGGGTTCCCGTCACACATCCCTTGCAGGTGCGGTTACAGGAACCCTCAAAGCCTATCGGAGGCTAGTATAGTGCGTTTTGCCCCCGAATCTTCGCAATGATCGGCCACCTGTGCTGCAAGCGTAGAATAACGCACATGACCACCCAAAAATCTCAGAACCTCGATGTGACACCCGCCTGGATTACGGCGGTGCTGTGGGTCGGAGTAGCCATTGTGATTGCCTCCTTCCTGGCCTTGATCGGTGTGCTGGTGTACTACTTTGCCGGAATCACCCCTGCCACATGGCTGTTTTGGCTGGCCCTGCTGGCCTTCCCAACGGGCTTTATTTTGATGCTCGTTGCCCTGGTAGGCAACGTGTTTGTACGCAGAAAACGCCAGCACGCATAACCCTCTGTCCAGCAAACACACAGCAACCTCACAGGTTAGTTTTTTTAGAATAGGCGTATGACGTCGCAATCTTATGAAGCAAAACTCCTAGTCGTTGATGATGAACCGAACATCCGCGAGCTGCTGTCCACCTCTTTACGGTTCGCCGGATTCGAAGTCGTTGCCGCTGCAAACGGCCGTGAAGCACTCGAAGCCGCTGAAGCCCACAACCCTGACCTGGCGGTGCTCGACGTCATGCTGCCGGACATGGACGGCTTCACCGTCACCCGCAAACTGCGCGCCTCAGGCCGGTTTTTCCCCGTTGTCTTTCTTACCGCCCGCGATGAGACCGAAGACAAGGTCACCGGGCTCACCGTTGGTGGCGACGACTATGTGACCAAACCCTTTAGCCTCGATGAAGTCGTGGCCCGAATCCGGGCCGTCTTGCGCCGCACTGCGCCCGCCGAAGACGACGATGCGATACTGATCGTAGATGACCTGGAACTCGACGACGACGCTCACGAAGTTCGCCGCGGTGGTGAAATCATCGACCTGTCCCCCACCGAGTTCAAACTCCTGCGTTATTTGATGATGAACCCCAACCGAGTGCTGTCAAAAGCACAAATTTTGGATCACGTTTGGGAATATGACTTCAATGGTGACGCGTCAATCGTAGAGTCCTATATTTCCTATCTGCGACGCAAAATCGATGTCGACGATCGCCCCAAGATGATTCAGACGAAACGCGGGGTCGGGTACCTGCTGCGGACCCAAGACAAACGCTAGATGGCCAGACCCCAACCACTGCAATGGATAGCCCGCCGCTGGCAGGCTACGTCGTTGCGCACTCAGCTGACGCTGATCACCGGAGTGCTCATGGCCCTAACCGTGGCCCTCACGGCGATCTTGACGGCATCGTTATACCGACAGGAACTGATCCGGCAGATCGATGAGGACATTTTCACCAACCGGCACAACGTGTCGATGTACTTGACCTCCATGGGATCCGCCGGGCCGTATGAGACCAGGAGTTTCGAACAAACCATTGTCCGGTTTTACGGCGAGTCCTGGAATAACGACGGCGAATTCGTCACCCGGATTTATGCCGAAGGCTCAGACGTCCCCGACATCGAACCGATGACCGCCCGCCAGGCGGCCGCCCACGGATCGACCCCTTTTAATGTGCCTGGACTGGCCATGCCGCAGCACCAGTGGCGAGTCCAGATCTATCGGTTGGAATCTGACAGCGGCACCGTAGCCATCGCCTTACCCCTGGACCCCGTGGAGCGTTCCGTGGAACGCGTGACCACCCTGGTCATCACCATCGGGTTCTTAGCCACGCTCGTCGTGACCATGATCGCCTACGGCTTGGTGACCACTGCGTTTCGTCCCCTGAACCGAGTGGAACGCACTGCCGCCGGGATTGCCGCCGGGGATCTATCCAAACGTGTCCCCACCGGGGCCCCAGACACCGAGGTGGGCCGCCTATCCCGGTCACTGAACGCCATGCTGGCGCACATCGAAATCGCTTTTCGTGCCAATGAGCAATCCGAGGAGCGCATGCGCCGCTTCGTCCAGGATGCCTCTCATGAACTGCGCACCCCGCTGGTGACGATTCGCGGATTCTCGGAACTCTACCGCCATGGGGCGCTGGCCTCCCAAGAGGACGTTTCTACCGCGATGGGCCGGATCGAGTCCGAGGCAAAACGCATGACCCAACTGGTCGAAGATCTGCTGACCCTGGCCCGTCTCGACGAACAGCGCACCATGGATACCGACCCGATCGACCTATTGCAGCTAGCCTCGGATTTGGTGCTCGACACGCGAGCAACCGCTTCGGATCGTCAGATCACACTAACCGGACTGACCCCTGAATCCTCGCCCCAATCAGCGCCTACCCTCGGCGATGCCAATAAGCTCCGCCAGGTCATTTCCAACCTCATGACGAACGTGCTGCGCTACACACCGGATGGAACCGACATCGAAATCGCGGTAGGCACCGCACCTTCGGTCAACGGTGCGGTCACCGAGTCCATCATTAAAATCTGTGACCACGGACCGGGCATCTCAGATAAGGATGCCGAGAAAATATTCCAACGCTTCTACCGTGCCGATACCTCACGAGACCGCGACACCGGCGGCAGCGGTCTCGGACTGGCCATCGTGGCCGGCATCGTGAGTCAGCACAACGGTTCTGTGCGCCACGAAGAAACCCCAGGCGGCGGTGCCACTATGGCCGTCCGGCTCCCCTATCATCCACTGGATCATGATGACGACGATGGTGACTGGGACTCCGATGACGACTTCTCCACACCCGAACAGCCTGACCACTAATTATCCACAGTGCGCTTGGTAGCACGCATCACCGGGAGACGATCTTTCTAGGCTGGCAGTACCGCATCACAAACAGTGATGATTCGTCGATACAGGAGATCCAAGATGGCTCGTATTCAGATTGATGTCCAAGAACTCTTTGCCAAAGCCAGCAATGTCCAGGCCACTGCCGATCGCATCCAGGCCGAAGTCAACACCATGGATGCTGCCCTACGACAATTGCAGGAATCCTGGGTTGGCCAGGCCTCCTCGAATTTCCAGGCAATTGTGACCGAATGGCGGGCCACTCAGCAACGTGTCGAAGAATCGTTGCGTTCCATTCGCGAAGCAATGCAACATGCCGGGCAGCAATACGAAGCCACAGAACAAGCAAACGCTGCGATGTTCCGAGGCTAAAAGACTCACCAAGCCTTCGTCTGGTGCCCCGACATGGCACCGGACGAAAGGTTTGGTGGGTAGGCTAGGGGCATGGCCATATTGATCGATCCCGCACGGTGGCCGGCTCATGGCACCGTGTTCTCTCATCTCGTCTCAGATGAGTCTCTTGAAGAACTGCATGCTTTTGCTCGTGCAAACGGGGTCCCGCCACATGCCTTCGACGGCGACCACTACGATATCCCGGTGAGTCAATACGAGGAACTTGTCTCAGCTGGAGCCCAGGCAGTCTCTGGGTCCGAGTTGGTCCGTCGCCTGGTGAAGTCCGGGTTACGTATTACTGCCGCAGAGCGCGCTTCAAAACTCGAAAAGATTCTTCATCAGCGTTTCGACCGACTGTTCCCAAACACATCCGAGCTGGATCGTGGACCGATCTGCGATGCACTCATAGAACGGTGGAGTGAAGACCACCGTCACTATCATGATCTGACCCACCTGATGTCGGTGCTCAAAGGCATCGATTACCTAGAACGCCAGGGCGAACGTATGGGGCCATTTCCACGGGCTGTCAAACTTGCAGGCTGGTTTCATGATGCTGTCTATCGTGCTGACCCGATCTTGCCCCCGGGGCAAGATGAAGAAGACTCGGCTCGACTTGCAGAGCGTGTCCTGCCCGAACTCGGTGTGCCCGGTCCCGAGATTTTAGAAACCGCTCGGCTAATTCGCCTCACGTTCACGCATGATCCCCACGAGGAGGATTACGGCGGCAAAGTGTTATGCGACGCCGATCTTGAGGTGCTATCCAGAAACTCGGGTGGCTATCAGCGCTACCGCGAGGGCATCCGCAAGGACTTCGTGAAAGTCAGTGACGACAACTTTGCAACCGGTCGGGAAAAATTCTTACGTCGCATGCTGGCACGAAACCCGATCTTTAATACCGGCACCGGCCGCCGCCGTTGGGAACGACCTGCTCGTCGAAATCTGATGTCTGAATTATATCCGCGCCGCGGCAAGACACAGAACTAAGATTCGACGGCCGCTGTGCGACCGGTGAAGTGATCCATTGTCGAATTAATCCCCAGCAGATCATTCACCTGATCAGCTACCGGCACCGGCAGAAGTTTCAGCCAATTGGCCACGACCGCGCTCGACGGCAAAATCAGCTGGCGCTTGCCGGACTCAAGTGCACGAAAAATTTTGTGCACGACTGCCTCGGGTTGCAGAATCGGCAGCAACACATTTGGCGAACTCGCGCCGTCGAACATTCCGGTATCCACGTAAAACGGGTGAACCGACAGCGTATGGATGCGATGGCCGTAGTGTCGCATCTCGGCACGTAGCGATTCGGTAAACCCGTGGGCTGCCCACTTTGAAGCGGCGTAATCAGTCTGCCGGGCAACGCCGGTTAATGATGCAGCCGAGGCGATAACGGTCACGGAGCCGAAATTATTGGCAAGCATACTGGGCAGGAACTGCCGAGTCACCCGATACAGTGCCAGGGTATTAATTTGAAAGGTGCGCTCCACGTCGTCGTGGCT
This sequence comes from Enteractinococcus helveticum, assembly GCF_001657475.1. Lineage (GTDB taxonomy): Bacteria > Actinomycetota > Actinomycetes > Actinomycetales > Micrococcaceae > Yaniella > Yaniella helvetica. The sequence continues at coordinate 21,093 of NZ_LXEY01000020.1, read as the reverse complement.
TTGTTCAAGAAACCTCTTGCCGGTGACAATGCCGGCATTATTGATGAGAAAATCTATTCCCCCGAGGCGTTGGCGCACAGCTTCACCGGCGGCATCGACGGATTCGTCATCGGCGAGGTCAACGACATCATAGGAGGCATCGATTCCATAAGCTTGGATTGCATCAACGACTTTGCTGGCGGCTTGTTCGTTAATATCCCACACCACAACGTGGGCGACGTTGCGTTGTGCCGCCCCAAGTGCCAGTAGCCGTCCCAGACCGGATCCGGCACCGGTCACTAGGACTGTTTGGGCACGCAGGGAGAGGTGTCGTTCTGCGCGTTTACGGTACCAAACACCGGCACTACCAACTGCACCTGCTGTAACACTAAGGTTTCGAAGACCCCGAAGAAGTTTGCCCACGACACTTTCCTTTCTCGCCTATCGATACATTCTACAAACCCGTCAAGTGCGTGCCCCTCTTAATCGAGTAGGAGGGTCGGGTTTCCCGACCCTCCTCTCACACCACCAGGCATGCGGGCCCGCACCTGGCGGTTCGCTTAGCCGTTTGGACGAAAGCGTAGCCAAGCATCAGAGAAGAATAGCGTGCCTTGCTCTTGCCAATATTGAGTTGAGAGCGCTCGGTGCAGAATCGGGGACTTGGCAATCCGCCAATAGGCCCGACTGGTATGACCCCATTGATACGCCAAATCAGGTCGTACCCCCAACGATCGGAGCATCCGAACCCGGGTGCGGGGCCGTTTCCATTCCTTCCACCGGATCTGTCGTAATCGTCGACGGAACCACTCATCCAGGGCCTTGAGCATTTTGGGCGTATCGATCAGCCGGAAATAGCCCATCCAACCCCGAACAAATTGATTCAATCGTCGGATACGTTCTTCCATGGAAAGACTCCACCGACGCGAAGTCAACTCCCGGATTCGATCCTTCACCCGCTTGCGCGTGGAAGGCGTCATCCGCAGTTTGACCTGTGAACCTTTAGCAAAATAGAACCCGTACCCCAGCAACTCAGCTGAACCTGCTGGTTTCACGGAAGATTTCGCCCGATTCACTTTCAACCGCAACGAGTCCTCAAAGAAGCGTGTCGCCACGTCCAAGACCCGATAGGCGGCCCGCTGTGATTTCAAGAACAGCCGAACATCGTCAGCGTATCTGACAAATCGGTGACCCCGAGACCAGAACAGTTGATCGAAATCATCTAACACAATATTCGATAACAACGGTGATAACGGCGACCCCTGCGGGGTTCCCTCACTGGTTGTTTGCACGACTCCGTCAGCCATGATGCCGGCCTCAAGATAGGCACGAATCAGCTTCAACAGGCGCTTATCTTCTATCTTGCGCGCAATTCTGGCCATGAGCATATCATGATGCACCCGATCAAAGAAGGCATCCAGATCCACCTCGACCACCCACCGATACCCATCCTGGATTGCATTCTTTGCAACCAACACGGCATCATGAGCAGACCGATGTGGCCTGAATCCATACGAGACCGGAACAAATCCCGGATCAAACACCGGGACCAGCACTTGCGCAATGGCTTGTTGGATCAGCCGATCCACCACACTGGGCACACCAAGACGCCGCTGGCCACCATCAGGTTTTGGGATCATCACCTGAGCCACCGGCAACGGCCGATACACCCCCGCATCCAACAACTCACGGGTTGCTTCCCAGTGCTCCGACAACCAATCCCGCAGCTCAGCCACAGTCAGACCATCAACACCAGGCGCACCCCTGTTTTGCTCGACACGTTTCAACGCACCCACCAGATTCGCCTGTGAAAACACCCGTTCCCACAAGCTGTCCTGCTGGGCCTCGATATCACGTCCACTATTCGCCGGAAGCACGCGACTACGCACAGCCAGTGAGTGTTCCCGGAATGCACCGGTATCTGTCACGACTGCTCACCCCTAGAATTCATCAGGTGATTTTCTGCGATCAAGCACGACTTCACGAGATATAGTGTTCGTCAATATCACACACAGCGTTTGGTCCTTCCCCATCATTTGTAGCCGGTGTTCAGTCTCATGAACCACCGCGCCGATCCCTGACAAGTACTACGACCGCTGCTGACTTCTGCCCCATCAACCACAATCCTCACGGATCACGGTCGCTCCACCAACAGTGGTGCTCCGGGACAGATCTCCCCGGATAAGGACATGTACTGTCACTTGACTCCCGCCGCATTTACACACAGACCGTCTTGATGGAACGGGCATCACCATCTCGTGCTGGCTCACCCCAGACTGCATGCCTGATGCGATTCGTATACCTCGGTGCCAAGCTTTGCCAACCGGCTTCCTCCCCACCACACCTCACGATGCAGCAGTTGCCATCGGCTAGGAGTTACACCATCTTCTCCTCCAGAGGACTTCCACCTCCAAGCACATGCCCATGCCGGGCGTACACGACCAAGGTCCCGGTCAGTTGACCGGGACCTTGAGAAGATAGCGTCTATCTTCGGGTGTTGCTTGGAGCAAGCAGGCTTACATCATGCCGCCCATGCCACCCATGCCGTCCATGCCAGCAGCTGCAGCGGCTGGATCGATCGGTTCTGGCTTGTCAGCGATGACAGCTTCGGTGGTCAGGAACAGGCCTGCAATCGAAGCGGCGTTTTCCAGAGCGGAACGGGTCACTTTGACTGGGTCGTTGATGCCGGCTTCCAGCAGGTTGACGTATTCGCCGGTGGCAGCATTCAGGCCGTTTTCGTCCGGCAGGTTCTTAACCTTGTCGACGACGACACCTGGCTCCAGACCAGCGTTCTGTGCAATCTGCTTCAGTGGGGCTTCAACACCGATCTGGACGATGCGAGCACCGGTGGCTTCGTCACCTTCCAGCTTCAGCTCAGCAAATGCTTTCTGAGCAGCTTCGATCAGTGCAACGCCACCGCCAGCAACGATGCCTTCTTCAACAGCGGCTTTTGCGTTGCGGATGGCGTCTTCGATGCGAGCCTTGCGTTCTTTGAGTTCAACTTCGGTGGCAGCACCGGCGCGAATGACAGCAACACCGCCGGCCAGTTTGGCCAGACGTTCTTGCAGTTTTTCACGGTCGTAGTCGGAATCAGTAGTGTCGATTTCGCCACGGATCTGGTTGACGCGACCAGCGATCTGATCGGAGTCGCCAGCACCTTCAACGATGGTGGTTTCATCCTTGGAAACGACAACCTTGCGGGCGGTGCCCAGCATGTCCAGGGTGGCGTTTTCCAGGGTCAGGCCAACTTCTTCAGAGATGACCTGGCCACCGGTCAGGATGGCGATGTCGTTGAGCATAGCCTTGCGACGGTCACCGAAGCCTGGAGCTTTGACAGCAACAGACTTGAAGGTGCCACGAATCTTGTTGACAACCAGGGTTGCCAGGGCTTCGCCTTCAACATCTTCGGCGATGATCAGCAGTGGTTTGCCCGACTGCATGACTTTTTCCAGGATGCCAACCATGTCACGAGCATTCGAGATCTTGGAGTTGACGATCAGGATGTATGGGTCTTCCAGGACAGCTTCCTGGCGTTCGCCGTCGGTTGCGAAGTAACCGGAGATGTAGCCCTTATCGAAGCGCATACCTTCGGTCAGTTCCAGATCCAGGCCAAAGGTGTTGGACTCTTCAACGGTCACAACGCCTTCTTTACCAACCTTGTCCAGCGCTTCAGCGATGATACGACCAATTTCGTTGTCACCAGCGGAGATGGAGGCGGTATTTGCGATCTGTTCTTTGGTTTCGACTTCGCGAGCCTGATCCTGCAGCGCTGCGGTGACAGCCGTAACGGCCTTGTCGATACCGCGGCGCAGTGCGATTGGATCGGCACCTGCAGCAACGTTGCGCAGGCCTTCAGAAACCAGGGCCTGGGCCAGAACGGTTGCGGTGGTGGTACCGTCACCGGCTACGTCATCGGTGCGCTTGGCAACCTCTTTGACGAGTTCGGCACCGATTTTTTCGTAGGGGTCTTCCAGTTCGATCTCTTTAGCGATCGAGACACCATCATTGGTGATGGTCGGCGCGCCCCACTGTTTTTCAAGTACGACGTTGCGCCCACGTGGGCCCAAGGTAACTTTGACCGCCTCAGCCAGGGTGTTCAGACCCGTTTCGAGGCCGCGGCGAGCTTCTTCGTCAAATGCAATGGTCTTAGCCATGTATTGCACGGTCCTTTCGGGACGATTAGGTGTTCCACACCTGCACCACAGTGCCCGCGACGGCAAACCCTGACACCTAACCGGGTGGCGGTGCACAGAGTTTCAGCTGATGGTGAGGTAATCCTCCGGATAGACTTTGGCAGTCACACCCAGAGAGTGCTAAATCTATTTTTAGCACTCGGAACCCCTGAGTGCAAGTAATACTTCAATTGTTAGTTCGCTGTTAAGACAACTAACACGCCTTCTACCGTGGGTTCATACACGGCAACGGCGCCAACCTCATCCGCCACGGCTAACGCAGTGGCTTCGTTGGACGAGAAATACACAGTTGTTTGTGACGGCACATTGCCCGTCCAGTTGTCGGCCACCGGAACGTTAAATCCGGCCCCACCCAATTCTTGAGCAATCGATGCTGCGTAGCCCTGAATACTTGAGGCGTTATACACCGAAATCGGCAGTGAGTAATCAACCTCTTCTTCGGGTTCGTCGGTTTCTTCTTCGGTTGGTTCGTCAGTCGGTGATTCCTCGGGTTCTTCAACCTCGGGTTCTTCAACCTCAGGTTCTTCGACTGGCTCTGGCTCGAGAAGTTCTCCAGGTTCTTCCGTCGGTTCCGGCTCAGCCGTTGCTTCCTCGACCGGCGCACTGGCCGTTTCGGTGGGCTCCGGCGAGGCCATATTCAACGGGTCACTGGGTGCCAACCACAGGAACGAGCCAACCCCAATGGCTAACGCTGCCCCGCCGGCCAAGATAATCGCGTTGAGCTGTCCGGTGCCCTTGGGGGTTGAAAATTCTTTGCGGTGCGCGCCCTGTTGGGTGGTATACGGATCGACGTCGTCGAAGCGGTCACGCGGGAATTGAGAAGTAGGTTTTAGGTCCTGACTCAAGATGCCATACCTTCTGCACGGTGCATTGTGGAACGGGATTGCAACAGGCGCTCGACCAACATTGGGTCATAGGCATAGGCCTGTTCTGTGGTAATCAGCCGCGCCAGCTTTTGATAATACCTGGTCGGCGTCATCCCAAATGTATCGGAAATATCCCGATCTTTGGCACCCGCGTAATGCCAGGAGCGTTTTTCAAACTCCAGCATCTGCTGGTCGATATCGCTCAACCCAGCCATGCTACCCCTCTCAGATCCATTCATCGCCACCAGTCTAAACTACCGCATGCCTTCAGATTCGTTAGGCTAACCGCATGACCTTTTCCACTTGGCCCGAAATTCATCCGTCGTGGTATCCCATCCTGGAACCGGTATCCGACAAACTGCACACGCTCATGGAACACATCGCCTCGCGCCGTGACGACGGCGAGCATATCGAGCCCGCTGCCGACAACGTGTTGCGGGTCTTCAGTATGCCCTTTGACGAAGTCAAGGTACTCATCGTCGGCCAAGACCCCTACCCCACCCCGGGCCACGCGGTCGGGCTGAGTTTCGCGCTCGATCCTGAGGTTCGCCCACTGGCCCGGTCTCTGGTCAACATCTATAAAGAGCTCCAAGACGATCTCGGCATCGCTCCGGCCGACACAGGCGATCTATCCGGCTGGGAAGCCCAAGGAGTTTTCCTGTTGAATCGGGTCCTGACCGTGACCGCACATGCCGCCGGATCACATAGAAATCTCGGCTGGGAGACCATCACCGATGCGGTCATCGATGGACTGGCATCCCGTGGTACTCCCCTGGTCGTGATCCTGTGGGGTGGTCAAGCCAGAACTCTGGCCCCGCGCTTCACCGCCGACGACACGTTGGTCCTCACCTCGGCCCATCCTTCGCCATTATCCGCCCGCCGGGGCTTTTTCGGTTCCAAACCGTTTTCCAAAACCAACGAGTTCCTGGCCAGCCACGGCGTCGAACCCATCGACTGGGCCGCCAATTCGAACCACCAGCCCGCACAATCCGAGCTGTTCTAACCGGCCTGTCAGCGCTAGCGGTGCCCCGAACGACGTCGTTCGTTGGACTTCAGCCCGGAAGTCAGCGGCCGCGCCAGGGCATCACCGAGAACCAGCCCCGATGCCATGGCCATGATAATGACCGAGGCCTGGAGCAACACCATCACCCCGCCTGACATCATCTCCACGTTGGTCCCGATTTCATACATCGCCCGGAAAATCATGAGCCCGGGGAGTAAGAAAATGCTGGCCGGAACCGCAACCACCAGCTGGGGTGCCCCCAGGCTCAGCGCCACAATGCGAGCGCAAAACCCTACGACGACGGCGGCAACCGCCGGTGCAATGCTGGGACCTAAGCCAAGTTCTACTGCGCCGACATATACCAGGTAGCCCACTGCCGAGACGAGTCCGGTCGGCAAAATAAGTCGCATCCGAGTTTGTTCCGCTATGGACATTCCCATCGCGGCAATGGCTACGATCGCGGTGATTAACCAATACGGATATTGGCGCGACGGCATAGCGGTGATGTCGATTTCGGGGGCGTCCAGCATACTGAAGGTCACAATGCCTACCGTGATGCCCGCTACCAGCCCCACGTAAACTAATGCCGAGGACACCATACGTCCGGCGGAGGTCACCGGGAAGCCGTTAATACCGTCCTGGACTGCTGACACGATGCGTAACGACGGCACCAGGGTTAGCAGTGAGGCGGCGATCATCAGGGCTGGGTCGCGAAACACTTCGGACCAATACAGCCCAAAGGCGATGAGTGTAGCCATGAGCCCACCGGCCATCGTGGCAAAAACATCTGGAGCGCGCAATCGTCCCATCAGATACACGGTTGCCATGATCAGCGCGGTGACGCCCAAGGTCAGCAGTGCTGAGAACCACGAGCCCCCGATGAAAATGACGAAGGCGGAGGCCCACACACCATTGGCAAGAAACGACACCCAAGTGGGAAATGTTTTCTTACGCTGTCGAATGGCGGCGAGTCGGGCATGTGCGTCGTCGCGCTCGACCGCGCCAGCAGCAATTTCGGTCACCAGCTGGTGTAAATCTGCCAGGCCTGCGTAGTCGGAGCCCCAGGTGCGGACCACCCGTTGGTAGGTCGCTGGTGGCTCACCAACCGGTGCAAAATTCAGCGAAATGGACTGGTTGGTGATATCAACTTCGGCATCAAACACCCCATAGGCTTGGGTCACCACGATGATCGAAGTTTCAACCTCCAAAGCACCGGCACCGAAACGAAACATCGTCTCGCCCAGCTTGAGGGCAAGCAGCATCGTGTTATGGGCTTCTTTGGCCTCAGCAACGGCCTTATAGCGAGCCCCGGTGAGTTGATAGGGCGAATCCTGCAGCCGGTCAACCAGGCGTAGAGCCTGGGTGGGCAGCGCTTCGGTGTAGGGCGTATATTCTTCGGTAAAGCTGGCCCAATCCCCATCATGGTCAGCACTTTTGGCTTTGGTGCGATCCGTAAGCCCCTGGAAGGCTTGGCGCCACGTTGTCAGCGCCGGGAACTTTCGGGTATCCGGCGCAGTTTTTTCCTGGACGTAGGCGGCTTCCTGTTCCGGTTTGGGCGGTTCCCGTAACGGCACAACCGTCTCAGGATCATCGCCGGCCGCAAGCACCGAGGTCGGAACCGGGTCTTCCGGGGCCGTCTCAGGTTCGGTAACCTGCGGAGCCATCTGGCGTGCGTCCACATCTGGGTTCGGCAGGGTCACCGCCGGGCGGATCACCGGCATGATACTCACCTCGGCGGGTGGCTCCTGCGGGTTGTGGAGTTCATCCACCGACTCTTGACCAGTTTGTGGTTCCACTTGCTCTTCAGCCTCAGATATACCGCGTTGCTCGTTGGCCACAGCCGCCCTCCCTCCAAGGAAAAGTCCCGGGTCATTTCCTCCCGGGACTCTTGGATCGTGGTCCGTTGTTGATCAACGGAACCAAGGATCCCAACACGCATTGACAGTATTAGAATCCCACACTTTTGGCAGTGGTCCAAACCGCGAAACGGCTAGGAAAAACCTGGGGTGTGACTAGTCAATATTGTCAAAGGCATGGTCGATTTCGGAGTCCTGGAACCCAGCATATTCCAGATACTGGCGCAGCTCAGCTTCAGAGTAGTCATCGAAAGTTTCTGTATATGATTCCAATGCTTGCAGCGCCTGGGCATTGTAATCAATATCGATGTTGTCCAGTGCATGCTGAACCTCATCGTCCATAAAGCCCGACCTGCTCAGCGACTCTTGAATCTCTTGTGCCGAGTAGCCACTGTATTCACTGTCGCTCATGCGCTGTGCGGTCCCCAGCGCTTGTTCATTCCAGTCGACGTTCGCGGTATTCAGTGCATATTCGATAGCCCCGTTTTGATAGCCTTCATAGCGCAGCAGATCAATGAAATCGGTGGGCCCGTAATACGAGTATCCGTCGTCGATGCGTTCTTGAACGGTCGCAAGCGCCTGTTCATCGGTGCCACCGTCTGGCAGCACGAATTGGCCGTCATCAGAGCGTTCAACCCGCAAGTCGTCAGGGTTGAGGGACTCTTCGGATGCTTCGGGAGCCAACGGTGCCGCCGGTCCATCCAATCCGGGCTGTTGCGCGACGTCATCATTGGAGGTCTGACTGGATGCCACGGCCAGCGCAATAGCGATCCCACCCAGGGCCAACACCACCAGAATCGTGATGAACCACCACTGCTGATACACGGGCTTGCGAGGTGAATGCCCGTTTGGCATGTGGGTGGCCTGATGCCAGGCCGCTGGGTTATTCGGATCGTAGTAGTGCTGAGCCGGGTCATAATATGGGCCAGCCTGCCCCTGCCAGTATTGGGACTGGTTGATGTGTTGGTCAGCTGGGCTTGTCCAGTGTGCGGAGTTGTCTTCCGAGGTGTGATGGTGTGTCATAGTCATTCCTTACATTCGTTGATCACCGTATCACCGAGAGGACCAGGCGGAGATTATTCTGACGTGCCAAGGCAACCGTGACGACGTCACTCCTATCGGGAAGAACCTTTCGCGGGCGGCGAGCGTCCTGGCAGAGCAAGAGGGTTGCCTGCGGTAGGCCAATTCGAGTTGAACGACAGCCAACCATGAGATTTCCACGATGATAAAAGCTTGAGAAGTCGTCCAGTGCCCTGTCGTTTTGGCGTAAATCTGCGCTAGCGTAGTGTCAGAAGGCTCCACCGAGTTTATTCGGTGGAGCCCATGGACCGCTCGGCGGCTCCAGCTATTTCTCACGATTGGGATCACCTATGGCAGTGGTATGGGACGGAAGAACGGACGAGGAAAAACTTCAAGAACTTCTACGACTCGGCGAACAGACTCAGCTGGAGTTTAAAGTTGAGCTCGACCTGCGCGATCGTAAACACGAACTAGATTTCGTCAAAGATGCAGTCGCCATGGCCAATCGTCCGCCCGGTGGATACATGTTGATCGGCATCACTGACGAAGGCACACTGCCAACTACGCCCTGGCGAATCAAAAACCCGCAGATGTTCGACGGTGCGACACTGCGCGACAAGATCGGCAAATATATTGAGGCCGATATTGAAGTCGTCTCGCAGGTTCATACGGTCAACGGCAGTGACGTCGTCGTTATAGCTATCTTTTCCACCCGCTCCGGACTGCCGGTGCCCATGATGCGAGTTGGCCAATATAACTCGCCCAATGGCAAGGGTCGAATGAAATCGAAAACCGTATTCCGGCCCGGTGAAATTTTTATTCGTGACGGCGCCGGCAACGCGCCGGTGCGTTATCGCGATTGGCCATCGGTACTTGCCAAACACGATCACCAGATGAAAGAAGCAGCCACCAGCGACGTCAACTCTCTGATGTCGAAACTTGCCGAAGCTATCGGTGCCGGTGGCAAGCTCAATGTGCCGCTGGAACCGTTTTTGGCAGATGACACAGTCTCCAGTGCGATTCGGGCTAATATTCGCCAGGGTAATCGGGCTGAGCTGAAAATTTTCCTGCAAAACACCAGAGAAGAGATCGTGTTGGCCGAAGATAAGGTCAAACCGTTGGTACGACTCGTTGGGGTCGGATGTGAGGCAATGCTTGCCGATGACTACGATTTAGCCATCAAGACCATCGGCACCATGTATGATGCGTTCACTTCCATTGCCAAGTTCCCCAGCGCTGTAGCGGCCACGATTGTGGCCGCTTATTTATTTGGAGCAGCAGCGGTGCGGCTAGGCTGTTGGGAACTGATTCCCGAGTTGGTGCTGCGACCGTTTCAGCGCACGCCTGCGCACCCGCGCTACAGCTCTTGGATTCGGTACGGGCAGATCGAAGCTTCCGCTCACGATCAGTACCCGTTTACCTCACGTCCCGCCGATGCCACTGACGAGGACGCCGATGACAATGGTGCCATGATCTCAGAAGGCCTGTCCTGGGCACGGACCTATCCGTTGGTGCGTCCCGATGTGATGCACGACTTTGGGTTGCATAACAATAAGACACGCAAGACCGATGCGTTATTGAATTCGTTGTGCCAGTTTGATTTTCTCTACGCCTGGCTGGTCAATGCTTCAGCACGTGAACACGGCGGTGGTGGCGCGTATGCGGCGTCGTCGGCGTTCAAACACTGGCGGACACTGCCGATCATTGAACGGACCGTTACCAACGGTGAGATGCGAGCCAAGCTCTTTCCCAAAGCTCGCGAAAAAGAAATCGCCCAAGCCTTGCGAAGTACCTACAGTCACGCAGAAAACGTTTCGAACCGAGAAAAGTACTTCACGGGCTGGCAACCTCTGCCGCCATGGATCTCGGAGTTTATCGATCAGATTGTCGAAGGGAGCAACGGTGCTAACCATCCCCCTGCTCGCTCCCGACACAATGTCCTTGATTTCACGCCGCACCGAAACAGCGGCTGATCAGGCACCTCAACGCAACCGTGGGACTCCACTACCAAGTGAAGTCCCACGGTATGTCGAGGGCCTATTAGATAGCAGCGTCCATGCCCTTGCCGCGCAGAATTTCACGCTGATTCGGATTGACCGATTCCCTAAATGGCATCTCAACAACCTGCGCTGCCACGGGGCTGCCGGGTACGTCTGCGTATTGTTCGGGAAGGTGAACCCACAGTTCAGTGCCCAGTGCCGATTGTTCCACCGGGACATATGCCATCGCAATATTCTGCCCGATTTCGGGTGAGTACCACGGTGAGGTAACGTACCCGGCCGGCTCGCTATCTGAAGTTGTGGAAATCAACCAGAAGTCTGGCGCGTAGTCATCAATCGGTGAGCCACCCATGATCAGGCCAACCAACTGATGCGTAAATGGGTAACGACCGATTTCGAGTTGGGCACGAGCTGATTCAAGGGCAGACTTGCCGATATAGTCGGCCTGCTTCTCGCGCGGTACTTGATATGACAGGTTCACCTGGAACGGTAAGACCTCTTGATCCATATCCTGACCCCACGACAGGATACCGGCTGCGATACGACGATGGTGCGCCGGAGCTACCACCGATAGTTGGTGTTTTTCACCGGCTTCGAGGACGGCGTTCCACAGCACTTCCGCGTGCTGAGAAGCGTCATAGAGGTAGATCTCATAGCCTTTCTCTCCGGAGAAACCGGTTTGTGAGATGATCACGTCATGACCGGAAACATCACTTGCCATCAACCCATAGGGCGGTAACTCCGCGACCTGGTCACCAAACAGATCGACCATCAAGTCCACCGACTTGGGTCCTTGGATTTGCACGGGAGATACGTCAATCTCTTGGATTTCCACGTCAAACCGTCCACCGACGTTGACGCCTTGTAGCCACAGCTCAAGGTCAGAGTCGGAAATGGAGAACCAGAATTCGTCTTCTGCCACACGCAACAACACCGGATCATTGAGAATCCCGCCGCGTTCATTGCACAGAATCACATAGCGTGCGCGCATCACCGGAATCTTGGTGGCGTCTCGGGTGATGACAAAATTGACGAAAGCCTCAGCTTCGGGGCCCTTGACCTGGATCTGACGCTCGACGGCAACATTCCAGAGGGTTACGTGGTTAACCAGCGCATCGTATTCCACCATCATTCCGCCATCTTCAGGACGGACATAGCCGCGAGGGTGATACATGCGGTTATAGATCGATGCACGCCAGCAGCCTGCCTCCATGGACAGATGCCAATACGGGGATTTCCTCACCCTGGTGTCGATGAGCATTTCAACCGGGGTGGGTCCCGACTGTCGTAGGTTGATTGGAACGTTGCGGTCAGATTGATTGATGGAAGGGAAATTTGCAGTCATAGTGGTCCTCCCCTGGGGAAAGGAGGGTGGGATGCTCAGTCGGCACCACCCCCGCTGTTGCATAGTGTGCTACATCGTTCGCACTATGCAGCACTACGTCACATCCTACTGTGACAATCGTCACGCGTAAAGAGGGGTGCGGGGCCTTTGCTGGAGCGTTTTCTTACAGCGATCGTCAGGCGGTTGGTATCACTCGTGAGAATCCCAAACGCGCCTCAAAATCTTTGGCTGCCGCCTGGACATGGATCAAAAATTCATCAAACTGATCTTCCGGCATACGAAAGGCCGGAGCCGTGACAGACACGACGGCTACCAGCTGACCGGTGGCGTCCCACACCGGGACTGCGAGCGCGTTTATGCCCTCTTCCCACTCGCCAATGGCAGCGGACCAACCTCGTTGTCGAATGCTGTGCAGCTCTTCGGAAAGTTGAGACACATCCTGCTGAGTTGCGTCGGTATAACGCTCAAGTGGTTGGGACACCAGCTGTTGCCAAACATCATCCGGGGCATAGGCTAGCAGGAGCTTGCCGGTCGACGTCGCATGCAAAGGAACACGTTGCCCGACATACTGTCCTGCTACGCCGACCATCTGTTGTCCGGTGCTCTGCGTGATCGTTACCGCATGGCCCTGATCCAAAATAGCGATATTGGTGGTCTCTTGCGTCGTTTCGGCAAGTGCATCACAGATCGCTTGGCCGTCACGTGCCAGATCAAATCGAGTCGAGACAGGATAGGCCATACGCAAGATACCCAGGCCTAACCGATATGCTCCGCGTTCTGATACCTGTTCGACGACGTCGCGGTATTCGAGCGTCGCTAACAGTCGGGAGGCCGTTGATCGGTGCACTCCGAGCTTTCGAGCAATTTCTGAAGTGCTCAATTCAGGTGCCTCTGTGAGGAACTGCAGTATTTGTATGGCGCGGTCCACCGACTGTATGGGAGCTACGGTTTCTGGAGTGTGTTCTGCCATCGCCATAGTGTTCCTCCCTCAGGGTTATGCCAGCGTACTCGTCTAGACTACCCAACTTCAGTCAGTAGCACACAGCACCGTATTGTTCGCCAGAGCAAGATGTCCTTCACTCGTCCCGAACCGACCATCCATGGTAGCCCAGCACGTTCAGGGATCATCACGGCCTTATTCTATGAGATGGCAACCAATTGAAACATCGGGGCGGTCCTAACCAAGGCTTCGCCGTAACTGCAACGAGAACTGTAAAACGTATCCGGCGGCGCAGTTCGAAAAAACTGCGTCGCCGGATACGTTTGCGTTGCGGAAATCAGCTCGCCTAGGGCATATGCCGAGAGTCGGTAGTATCTTTCGGCTTGACGCCATAGTTTCGGGAGGAACCAATGACGTCGCCGGATTTCCATTCGGCCCAACCCGGCCGACCGGCCATGAAAGCCTCGATCTGGTCCTTGTCGGCCTCTAATTTAGGATCATGTTGGAGGTAAAACTTCGTTTCTCGAGCAATGAGGCCGGAAAGCACGAGCAGGCCGATGAGGTTCGGTAGCGCCATCAGGCCGTTGAAGATATCGGAGAACAACCAAACGACTTCAAGTTCTGCGGTGGCGCCGACGAAGACGATCAGCGAGAACAGGATGCGAAACGGCATCACCAGGCCGCGGCCAAAGAGACGTTCGATGTTTCGTTCCCCATAATAGGACCACGCCAGAATCGTGGAGAAAGCAAAAAGTACCAGACCAAGTGTGACCACCCAGTGACCCCATTCGCCGGGCAGACCGTGACTGAAGGCCTCTCCAGTCATCAGTGAGGCGGAAATCTGTTCTCCCGTCGTGGGATCCTGTTGTGACCAAGTACCAGTGGTAACGATAACTAGGCCGGTAATACTGACGACGATGATGGTATCGATGAAAGTTTGAGTCATGGATACCAAGCCTTGACGTACCGGGTGAGTGGTTTGTGCGGCTGCCGCAGCAATTGCGGCTGACCCAAGACCCGATTCGTTGGAGAACATGCCGCGGGCTACACCGTACTGGATCACGATGATGATAGCCGCGCCGGCGAAGCCGCCAACAGCTTGTTCTGAGCCGGCGAATGCCTTGGTGAATATCTCGGCGAAGGCACCGGGCAGTGCTGTGATATTCACAAGCAAAATGTACAGCCCCCCGAGGACATAGAACACAACCATAAACGGAACAAGACCTGAGGTGACGCGTCCGATGGATTTAATGCCACCCACCAATACGATCAGGGTCAACACGGTAAGGACTAAACCAGTAACCCAAATGGGTACACTCCAGCTGGATTCAACATTTGAGGCGATCGCATTGGCCTGGGTCATGTTGCCAATACCGAAGCACGCGATCACCGCGAAGATCGCGAACGAGAGACCTAAGATCTTTCCTAGTGGACCCTTGATGCCGCGCTCCAAATAGTACTGCGGCCCACCAGACTTTTCACCCGCGGTATCCGTACCGCGGAACCGCACACCGAGGAAGGCCTCTGAGTACTTGGACGCCATGCCAACCAGGCCGGTCATCCACATCCAGAACAAGGCTCCGGGTCCGCCGATAGCTAGTGCGGTCGCGACCCCGACAATATTCCCGGTGCCGATGGTCGCGGCCAGTGCTGTCGTGAGCGCTTGGAACTGCGAAATATCGCCTTCCGAGCCCGGGTCCTTCCGCTTGATGATGCCCAGGGTCAACGCTGGGATAAGTTTCGTAAATTGTATCCCTCCCAACCGGATGGTTAGGTAAAGTCCTGCTCCCAGCAGCAGCGGGATTAAGAGAAACGGCCCCCAAACAAAGCCACTAATCTCATCAAGAATTGTCGTTAAATCTGTCATGGCGCTAGATCCTCTTCAGACTGTCCCTGAGGACGGCAGGTGTGAGCAAAGGAGATGAGCATCACTACGTACGCCCCAGGTTACCCGACAAGTCCTCTTCGGCGGTAGACCTTGGCTAGCCATCCACTGCAGAACTCAACATCTGGAAGACATCACCTCTCCGGAATTGCAGTGTGAAGTCACCAAACGCCCAATTCACAGCTCTAGCGCCGTTCGATAAGCTGATACTCCCCGTCTATTCGGCGTGCAACGCCCAAAGTAATCATGGGAGGTGTGGAAGCCGGCTGAAGCTTCGACGGTGGTCCGCCGACGAAAAACCCCGGAACTTCGAAGTGAAGTTCCGGGGTGGTGGAGCCCCCTATCGGATTCGAACCGATGACCCCCTGTTTACAAGACAGGTGCTCTGGCCAGCTGAGCTAAGGAGGCGTGGCTAGACTAGCCGCGATCATTGCGACCTTGGCTAGTCTAGCTCAAAGATTAGGGAAAGAAAAACTTAGCCGTCGAGTTGAGCTTCAGCCCATTCTTGGAAGGGCTCGCCGTTGGCAGTGTTCTCGTACTGCACACCGTTGACCCACACCGATGGGGTGCCGGCAATTCCGGTTTCAACGGCTTTAGCCGTCGTGAAGTTCACGAATGGACGGAAGGTGTTGTCCGAAACGCAGCCATTGATATCAGCGCCCACCTCGGACGCAAGGCTGGTTAGTTCATCATTAGACAGGCCTGCACCCTGGTGCGAGTTATAGCTCATGAAGACTTCGTGGACGAAGTCCATTGCGTGCTCTGGTGATTCTTCAGCTACACAGGCCATCGCATTTGCAGCACGTGAAGAGTAGTTTTCGGTACCGGGGTTATCCAGGTAGTTCACTATGCGGTATTCAAGTGAATGCCCATCGTCCACCAGCTCATTGAGCGTCTCGGCGTTCTCTGTCTCAAATTGTGCACAGTAGACGCAGTTGGCATCAGCGTAAATAATGATATCTGCTTGATCAGTGCCGGGTACTTCGGTCGGTACCTGGCCGGCAGTATCAGGATCCGGCTCTTCAACAGTCGTGGCGTCGACTTCAGCAGGACTGTCGCCTTCGACAGGTGCGCCATCTTCAAACAAGAGCCCGCCAGAGGCGGTCGCCGCGGTTGGGGCCGGACCGGCATCTGGGATCGAACGAGATGAGTTCATCAGGGTCACCACGACGATGATCGCAACGATAGCAGCAATCACACCTACGATGGTCCACGTAATGGTACGTGACCGACGTTTTTCAGCTGCCAGTTGGTTAGCGTGGGCCTGCCGTACGGTGTCACGAGAACTCCGGGCTGACTTGTTTTTGGCCATTATCCTTACCTAGCGTAGAGAATAGTTAAATTTTGAACGACTCAGATTATACGTTTCATAACTGAGCGTTCCCTGAACTGGTTACTCTTGGATTCCCAACTCAGGATGGTCTCCTTGAACGGTCGGCTCGCCGGTTTCAGAATCAAATAAGATCCGAACCGGAAGGCGCTCCCCATCCACCGTGGTCACTTCTGCTTCCAAGAGATTGCCATGCCACTCTTGTGGTTCGACTTCCTGGACCTGGGGGTATTTTGCGATCGTGTTGGACTCCAACACAGCATTCTGTTGCTCTTGGCCCACCATGCCGTAAACAATACCCGCGGTCCCTAGAAGCAGTGCCACAAGTCCAGCGATGGTTTCTATGCGAACGTCGCGTGGCGCATCCGGACGCTCACCGCGTGAGTCGGTCCCTTCAAAGCGTCGAGATTCCCCTGCTGCCCATGCTTGCAGACGGCGCCGACGCCATGTAGCGTGCGCCAAGATCGCAGCACCGGCGATGGCAAAGACGAATCCCAAGCCAACGGCCAGTTGCGGGGTCTGGAGGTCCAAGGGCTCAAACATACTTCTATTGTCTATGATTCCCAGCATCAGTTGGCCCATATGCAGAAGTTTTGACTCAGCGCGTAGTTATTTCTGCTGCTTGGCGTGGTCAAAGCGTACCTTGGAGCTCCAGAGTGTGATGAACTTGGAACTATGAAATTAGCTACCTTTCGAATCCCTGATCAACGTCTTGATGAACCCGGTGCCACCTTCGCAGCCGCCATTACAGAAACCGACACAGATGACTCAGGCGTGGAATACGCCACGCAGGCGGTCATGCTGGAGGGCATAGTCGATGTCGGCACGTATCTCACGCTGCCGTTGAATGATCGACAAGAACGCGTTCACCGCGCGATCGAAGAAGCACAACGCGATCCGAGCAAAGTGCTCGATGTTTCCGAGTTCACCTACGACACCCTCATCTCGTATCCTTCGAAGGTGTTTTGCATCGGCTTGAATTACCGCAATCACATCCTCGAAACAGGTCTGAAGCTGCCTGAGTATCCAACCGTTTTTGCCAAGTATGGTCAGACCCTCACTGGCCCCTATAGCGACATCGAGCTACCAGCATTAGATCACCGGCTGGATTACGAAGGTGAGCTAGCCGTCATCATCAGTGCACCCGGCAAAAACATCCCTGCCAGCAATGCGAGGAACTACATCGCCGGCTATGCAGTCAGTAACGATTTCTCGCTGCGCGGCATGCAGGGGCGCACCGATGAATGGACTCAGGGCAAAATCTTTGAGGCGACCACGCCGGTTGGCCCATGGTTGGTTACGCCAGATGAGTTCAAGGAAAACGCGCGCCTCACTACCCTGGTCAACGGCGAGGTTCGCCAAGATGATTCGGTTGATGACCTCGTCTTTAAGGTCGATGAACTGATCGAATATCTTTCAGAAATCATTACCTTGCTACCGGGCGACATCATCCTGACTGGAACACCCGGTGGAGTGGCCTTAGCCATGCGTGACGAAAATGGGCGTCGTCCATGGCTCAAAGCCGGCGACGTTGTTGAGACACGAATTGAAGGACTTGGTGCCCAGCGCAATGTCATCGTCTAGTCGCATCGGTATTCTTGGGGCGGGCCGTGCTGGGACCGCGTTCGCTCGAGCAGCCGCACGGGCAGGTATTGACGTACAGATCGCGTCAACACGTACCCCGTCACAGATGCGCTATCACCTGATGCAATACGCACCCCAAGCCCGCGCGGTGCAGGCTGAAAATATTGCTGAAGGGGTCGATCTGGTGCTCCTTGCTGTCCCGCAGGAGGATTTGGACGACGTCGAGCCAGAGTGGCTTGCCCACCGTATTGTGGTAGATGCCACGAACCGGTGGGAAAATGAGCCGCTACCCTTGTGGTTCGAGGAGGGACTGGCTTCTGGGTTGAGTTCATCAGAAGTGATCGCACAGCGCTTTCCCGACTCTCAAGTGGTGAAGGCGCTGAACCATATCTCACACTGGGCGATGGATGCACCGGTAACTGAAGAAGCACGCGCAGCCATAGTAGCCGCGGATGATGTTTCAGTTGCTGAGCCTGTCGCCGCGTTGGTTAGGAGCCTGGGCTTTGAACCAGTGATAGCCGAGTCGCTAGCAGCGGGCCGGCATACTGAGCCGGGCACGCCCTATTTTAATGTTCCTGCTACCGCAGAGCAATTGAGTCGCGAGTTGTTATAGCACCTGGAGACAGCAACAGCGGATCCGAGATTTTTTCGGATCCGCTGTTGCTATTGAATGCGTTTAATACGCGGCTGGGGTTTCCCAGAGATTCAACGAGGTACCAATATTATTTTCTTTGGCGTAGTTGTAGAGATCGTGAGCCCAGGCGACGTCCTCCACTGGCATACCGCCAACGGAGTAGATGATGATCTCGTCGTCCGATTTCCGACCTTCTACGCGGCCCGCTGCGATGTCACCGATTTGCTGCAGATCTTCGCGGGGGAAGTGTCCGTCATGTTGGAGTTTCAACATGCGTGAACCGATGATCCCGATCTGGTCGTAGGCAACTTGAGTGGTGTATTCGTGGTGCCATTCGTCGTAAAGACCCATGTAGTCGACGACTTTGCGGGTGTTGATTAGGAAATCGTCGTCGAAGTGAGTTGCCCCAGGCGCGATTACGAGCGTACCTGGAGAGAGCCATTCGCCCTTCACCTGTGGAAATTCCGTATGGCCATTTGGAGAAGCGTTAGCACCGGTAATAAGAATCTCCACGTTTTCGACAGCTTCTTTTTCGCTGTCGACGATGGTGACGGATTCTAGTTGTGGATGTGCTGCACGGATCTCTGCCGCTGAACGTTCTGTCGAATCTTTAGAACGTCCCTTGATCTTGACATGCTTGACGCCTTCGCGTTGCGTCAGCAGACCTTTGAGCGTTTTCTGCGACATAACACCCGGGCCAATGATGCCAATAGTTTCGACATTGTCGACTGCCAGGTGTGTGGTGCCTACGTTCGGAACCGAGGCGGTACGGTATGCCGACAACAAGTTACCTGACATGATGGCCAAGGGCGCTCCAGTGTCGGTGTCGTTGAGAACGAACACGTGGATGGAGCGTGGCATCTCGGATTTACGGTTCTCAATGTTGGACCCATACCATTTGACACCAGTGGCGCGGAAGCGGCCACCAAGGTAAGCCGGCATTGCCATGAATCGACGATCGATATCGTCCTTTGGCATTCCTTGGTGTTTTGGCTCTTTCGGGAAGGAAATCATCGCACCGTGGGAATCACCACGGTCGCCAGCCATCATGTAGTCACCGTCTGCAAGGAGAATAAGCGACTCTTCCATCACCTCAATGCAACGTGCAATATCTGTCACACCGGCTTGAATCATG
The DNA here is from genome assembly GCF_001657475.1 of Enteractinococcus helveticum. Lineage (GTDB taxonomy): Bacteria > Actinomycetota > Actinomycetes > Actinomycetales > Micrococcaceae > Yaniella > Yaniella helvetica. The sequence goes on along the minus strand of NZ_LXEY01000020.1, from coordinate 1,326 downwards.
TCCGGTTCGTTGAGATAGAGGAAATCTATACGTTTATCCAATTAGGGCTTCCTTCTGTTGATACTTCAAAGCTCAGAATCGTGAGTCCACAGTGAAGTATGGCAGAAGAAAAAGACCCTGTCAGCAACCGACGAGCCTTAGCCAGAGTAACCTTTCTTACATCCAGAAGGAAACGCCTGAGTTTAGGAATAGTCCAAGAACTATCACCGCTTCAGTGCGTAACTCGGGTCACCAGAGAACACCAAAATGCAAGACCCGACATATTTTCGTTGCTCGGAAACCAGTCGACAAATTTTCCTTAGGACTTTCTGCTGCGACGCATCCGGTAGCGTCGCTGGAGATCCTCAAAATACTGGGGAGTTCCGGGCTCGGGTGTACCGTGGTCTACTTCTGAAGGAGTGTCTTCGTTAAGACTTGGCCAATTATCAGGATGGATATCATCACGTAATTCACTGTCTGATTGCAGCATCGGTTCACGGATCATAGTCACATGCTCCATGCCTGCTTCATAGAATGGTTCACCGACAGTTTCCAAGCCAAAGGTTCTGTACCAGTCTTGCAAGTGAGTCTGGGCATGCATTGTGAGACGTTGGTCTGGATAGTAGGCCATCACGGCTCTGATGAGGGCACTGGCTAAGCCGTGACCCCGGAAAGCTTTATCAGTAGCTACACGTCCTATAGACAGTGTAAGCGGATCCTCGCGCAACACACGCAGTGTAGAAACCGGGACACCTTCGACCTGAATCCACCAAATTTGAGTAGTGGGTTCCAGATCCCTCCCATCGAGCTCCTCAACGCTAATTACGCCCTGCTCCATGACGTAGACGCGGTTACGTAACCTCGCGATGTTATAGGCGGTTTCGTGCCGCATTTGAGTCCAGTGTGCATTTTGGATTTCAACCATGCTCATATTCTAAAGCACGGAATCACTCGAGGATATCTGAATCATTATGCGATCGAAAACAATTAGCAAAACCGACCAAGTGCCATCGACTGCACTAGGGCCCAGAGGTCGTGTGCTTAAATGCCAGACCCCCTGACACAGGGGTGTCAGGGGGTCTGGTGAATGGTTGTCCGGCGGTGTCCTACTCTCCCACACCCTCCCGGGTGCAGTACCATCGGCGCTGTGGGTCTTAGCTTCCCGAGTTGGCTCATTTTTCGGCAGTAGCCAGGTCTGAGGCTGGGATTTCGGCATGATTGCAGGGTTGATGGTTGACGAACAGGGCACTAAGCGCTGGTCGTAGACTGGGTTCGTGGGGTTGTATATTCGTCAAGTGTCGACTGCTTCTGGTGCGACGGCGGTGCAGATTGCCAGGAAGTATCGTG
>NZ_LXEY01000019.1 GCF_001657475.1 Enteractinococcus helveticum | reverse complement strand
CACAAATAAGCCCATGCACTCATCATAAACCGCCCAATTAGTGACCCAAAACGCAAACTCAAAACCCGCTGACTAGGCACGACACCTAACCCAACCGGAAAATCAGCACTCACTTGTGCAAGTCAGGCACAGCTGCCAGCAGCATTCCTGGAGACCGTGATCCGCGTACGAGCAAGATCGAAATATGACACAAGATACGGATCAACGCATATTCACCGAACGCCACCGTCAGGAACTTGCCCACCGCCGAGTGCTGGTTTTAGACGGCGAACTCAATGACGACAACGGAACCCATCTCATGACTCAGCTGCTCACGCTGGCGGCTGATGCACCAGACGAAACTATTTCTTTGTGGATTCATTCTCCGGGCGGCTCAGTACCGGCGATGCTGGCTATCCGGGATATTCTGAAGTCTCTACCGTGTGCGGTGAGCACTGTTGCGCTGGGGTGGGCCGCAAGCGCCGGACAGTTCCTCTTATCTGCTGGCACGCCCGGCTTACGTTATGCCATGCCACACGCCAAGGTACTGCTGCATCAGGGATCTGGCGGCATTGGCGGGAGCGCAGTGGATGTCGAGCTTCAGGCCGAAGACCTCCGGCACACCAGGGACACCACACTGCGGCTGATCGCCGAAGATACCGGACAGTCACCACAGCGGGTCTATGAAGACTCACTGCGAGACCACTGGTTCACTGCCCAAGAAGCATTGGAATACGGGTTCGTAGATGCAATCGTCACGGATTTCAGCCAGATCGCACCGCCAGGATTGCGCCGGCCCACCGGTTTGACCTCCCGGTTGTCCTTTCCTGAGCACACAATTGATACGGAGGAACAGCGATGAGCAGTTATCCGATTCCCAATGTCATCGCCCGGGATGGTCGCGGTGAGCGAGTCATGGACGTCTATTCGCAGCTGCTAAGCGAGCGCATCATCTACTTGGGTACTGCAATCGATGCCGGGGTGGCCAACACCGTGATTGCGCAACTGTTGCACTTGGAGTCTGCCAATCCGACATCGCCGATCAGTCTCTATATCAATTGCGAGGGCGGTGACCCTTCGGCCATGCTGGCCATCTATGATTCGATGCAATACATTAAAGCACCGGTAACAACCACCTGTGTTGGCCAAGCTTTCGGAGTTGGTGCAGTGTTGCTAGCCGGCGGCGAACCCGGGGACCGTGCCATGCTCCCCCATACCCGGATCGTATTGCACCAACCTGCGCTGAACACCGGTCGCGCAGCAGTTCCAGACCTGATCCTGCATGCAGATGAACTTGTCCGAGTTCGCGGTGAGATGGAGAAGATCCTCTCTGAACACACCGGACAGCCAGTAGCCACACTGCGTGAAGACACGGATCGTGATCGAGTATTCACCGCTGAAGCCGCACGTGAATACGGACTGATCGATGAAGTCCTGTATTCTCGGCCTGAAACACCATCCTACGTCGGTTAACGAATCATCATGCTCGGCGCAAGTAGGGAGCCGTTCAGCAGGATCAGGCCACCAACGACAATTGTTCTGTGGCGCGATGCCAGGAGGCAGTCCCGTCCGGTGAGACGGAGGTCAAGCTTGGCAAGGACAGCTCCGCGTTGAGCTCTTCGTCGAATAAGGCCACAGCCGGACCAGCGGCAGATCGAGCCAACTCGATGGTGGTGCGAGCGGTCCGGTGTAACTCACCGGTCACTTGAACGGTGAGATCTAACAGCGAGATGCCCAGTGCCCCGCTAATCGCTGCGATCATCTCAGAAGAAGGCTCTTTTCGACCGCGTTCGATCTCTGAAAGATATTGCGGAGACACTCCAGCACGCCGAGCCAGCTGGGTCAGCGTTAGTTTGCGGTGTTTTCGCAAGCGACGCAGTCGGGCACCCAGCACCTCCCGCCACAGAGGTTCGGTCGTGATCCCAGACGGGCGTCCCGGTCGGCGAGCCGTGTAATTATCCATGTTTTCACCGTATCCAGCCGGTGGCCTGCTCCGGCAGGCTTTCTGCCTAGAGCAGATGGCACGCGCACCGCGGCGACCGATGTGGTGTTATTTTCTCGCTGGCCCAGCCGACCAGCCGTGGTCCAGGGCTGTGCGAAACAACTTAGCCCATTGCGGCGCGGTTAGGTCTTTGGGCAGTGCTCGAGGATGGATCCCTTCATCAGCCATCCAACGTTTTATCCGTTGTCGCCGCCCCGGTGGGATGCGGCGGTTCACGATGGCCTCAAGGCCGTGACCTTTGCCAGTGAAAACGGTGTGTACAAACCGGCGGTACGTTGATTGGTCGTTTGCGTCCACGAGCGGTTCAGGTCGCCGCGACATCGCTAACAGGCCACCGTCGACGTTGGGACGCGGGGTAAATGCGGTTGCGGGCACACGAGTTTGGAGGCGAAAGTCGACCCACGGCCACCACTGTGCGGTCATCATAGTTGCGCCACCGATGCCGGCCCTGCGTCGGGCGACTTCCCACTGCACCAACAGCACGGCATGAGTCCAGTCGGCAGCGTGCAGCACCCGCCGAAGTATCGCCGTCGTGAGGTGAAATGGCACCTTGCCGACCACAGTATGTTCGGTGGTGGGCATGTGCCACTGCAGGAAGTCATCGTGAATAACAGTGGTGTTGCCATTGCTGCGTTGCTGGAGCCAACTGGCGTTGCGAGCATCAATCTCAATGGCCGTTAGGGGCCGGGCCAGCTGCTGCAGCGGGAAGGTGAGGGCGCCTCGTCCGGGGCCGATTTCGATAATTGGTCCGGTGGAGACAGCAACCAGATCAACGATTTGGTCGATGATCGTATGGTCTGTGAAAAAATTTTGGCCGTGTTCATGACGGCCGCCACGATATGTGGGCATAACAGGATACTCCGGGAGGTAGCAATCTTCCGGGCGCGCGACAACGCAGCGCCCAACGGGATTCTCGGAGCAGCGGGATGTTTATTCGGTTGGCCCGCTGCTAAGCGCGGCGCAACCGAATCATTGCCATCACTGTCATACACATGCCGGGCAGTTTAACATCCTGGCATGCGCACCACAAAGTTCGCTGGACTCAACTGTTCAGGATCACGAGTTGGCGGGTCGCTCTGGTCATGGCGACGTAGTGGTCTACGGTTCCTTCGATGCCGGTGCCGAAGTGTTCCGGGTCGATCAGGACGACCAAATCAAATTCCAGTCCCTTGGCCAGCTGGGGTGTCAGGAGTCGTATTCGCGGTGAGTTCGGTAGCACCTTGGAGGTGTCCGTGGCGATCACCGCGGCGATCCCCTCGCCCTGATTGTGGTCGGTCAACCAGGTGTGGAGAACCGTCTCCAGTTCATCGACCGTACCGTAACGGACCGGCCCCTCAGAGGGTCGAATGGAGGTTGGCACATTGGCGTCTTGGATGGCCTGGCGGATGACCGGTTCGGCGGCATCCATGATCGGTTGTGGTGTCCGGTAGTTGATCGTCAGGCTTGCCTGTTCAATCCGGTCCAAGCCCACGCGATTGAGACGTTGTTCCCATGTTTCGGTGAATCCGTGGCGTGCTTGTGCTCTGTCCCCAACGATTGTGAAGCTCCGTGACGGGCAGCGTGCCAGCAGCATCTGCCATTGAGCGTCGGTGAGGTCTTGTGCTTCATCGACCACGATGTGTTGAAATGGTCCGTCCAGTGGAACAGTCTTGCGGCTGGGTAACGCGTCGTCATCAAGTTTCTCGCGCATGTCTGGGCTGGTCAACGTGGACATTAGCCGTAGATCAGAGTCGTCTGCAGCAACCAAGTCTTCAATGACCCGGGACATTGCCGCACGTTCAGCCGCCAGCGCGCGTTCACGGGTGCGTCGACGTTTCGAGGCTTTTGGGTCTCCGATCCGTCGTCGTGCAGCATCCAGCAGTGGCAAATCGGATTGGGTCCATGCCTGGGCGTCGGTACGCTGTAATGCCTCGACCTGATGGTCGGTCAACGTTGGTGCACACATTCGCAGATAGGCGGGCACCGTGAAAAGATCACCCACGATGTCTTCGGCGCGCAGCAATGGCCAGGCGCGTACGAAGGTTTCACGCAATTGCTGGTTCGTGATCAGACTCCGCCACAATTCGGGATGCTCTGCGTCGTCAGGATCCACGACTGTAGCAATTTTATCGACGGCAATTTCGATGAGTGCTTCCCAGATTTCGTCGCGTGCGTCATTGTGGACGAGATCTGGTCCGGGTGTTCGGAACGCCTCGGCCCAGTCTTCGGTACTGAGTCGAAGGTCTGCCCAGGGCGTTTCGATTAGTACGTCGGCCACGGGTGGTTGTTCATATAATCCCACCGCTGCTTCCATGACCCTGACGATATTGAGTCGGGATTTGATTTCTGCGACCTCGGTCTGGTGTTCTGGAGAGGCTGTTGCGCCTTCCGGCAGGAGTCCGCCCACCGTTGTGGTCTGGACGCCGTTCTCGCCCAAACTTGGCAGCACATCCGAAACATAACCAAGAAAAGGTTCATGTGGTCCGACGAATAAGACCCCGTTGCGACGATCTTGTAATCGTGGATCGGAGTACAACAGGTGTGCGGTGCGGTGCAAGGCAACCACGGTCTTGCCGGTGCCAGGACCGCCGTCAACCACGAGCGCACCGCGCGAATCGGCCCGGATGATGGCGTGTTGATCGGCTTGGATGGTGCCCAGCACATCTTGCATTCGGGACGATCGGTGGGCACCGAGGCTGGCGATAAACGCCGACTGGTCATCGAGCGCGCCATGATTGGCTAGGCCGTCAGTTGTGAAGACTTCATCCCAGTAGTCGGTGATACGGCCCCGGTTCCAGCGATACCGGCGGCGACTTGCCAGCCCCATCGGGTCAGCGTGGGTTGCAGCGAAGAACGGTTCGGCAGCCGGAGACCGCCAGTCAACAAGCAGCCGCGTTCCGTCGTCGTCAGATAAGCCCATCCGGCCAATGTAGACGGGCTCGTGAGGCGTGCGCTCATCATCGGCGTAGTCCATGCGGCCCAAGGTGAGATCCATGCCGAATCGATTCAGAAGACGAAGCCGGGAAGTTAGCCGGTGAATATGCGCGTCGCGTTCCAGAGCATATTCCCCGACACCTCGGGGTTGTTTTTTCAGGACGCTGAGTTGTTCAGTCGCCTGTGCGGTTTGGCGCTCCACGGCGTATTTGATCGCGGTCAAATGGCGTTGGTCTGCTGCAATCAGGGCCGGTTCGGTTTTGGCCGCTAAGTGTTCGGGTAAGTCGAAGACTGCGGTCAGGTGGTTGTGGCAATTGGTGGTCACGGCAAAAGATCCTTTCGATGTACCCTGAAATTCTGACACCATCAGGGGGCCTTGCGGCAAGACCCCCACCTGGCAGTAGTCTGGTCTTAAGGTTGCAGTTTCCTGTTCCTTGTCTCCATCCTGTCTGGATGTCATGCATCAAGTTGCCTTCGGCAATGTTGTCGCCGTCAAATAGTGTCCTCGAATGCTTGTCGACAGCGTCGGCTCATGGAACAGTAGTACCTACCACGCGGCGGCAGAGCAGCTGTGCTGGATGCTCGGTCGCCGCACCACGAGCAATCTGGAGGGCATTATGAAACTACCCTGGCTAAAATCCGCGCTCGAGCAAGACGGCCCGATCCTGTCGGTGTACCTCGACACCACCCGAACCGATCCCAATGCCGCAGCTGAGCTGTCCATCCGGTGGGAACAGCTACGCACCCAATTGGCTTCCGAAGGCGCACCGCAGGCTTTGTTAGACGATATTCACCGCACGGTGCAACTCCCCTCAACCATTGGCGGTCGGCACGGCCGGGCCATTTTGGCATCGAGCTCGCAGATCCTCGTCGACCGGGTGCTCCCGGTACCGCCATACCAAGATTTGGCCGACTGGGGCGACAACGCCGCTCTGCTGCCGCTACTGCAATTGACCCCGTATGCCGTGAGTCAGTTGCTGATCGAAGTTGACCGGGCAGGGGCCGATCTGTTGCTCCGGGCACCGGAGAATCCTGCGATCGACCAGGCACCAAACAGTGTTGCAGAAGCCGAATCAGTCGACGGCGGCCACGACGAATTGCATAAAGCCCGTCTCGGTGGCGGTTCCCAGCACGGCTGGCGGTCCAATAATTATGAAGCCCGTGTCGAGGACTCCTGGGAGCGCAATGCAGAAGCTGTGGCCGAAAAGGTCAACAAGCTGGTCATGGAACATAAACCCGATATGGTCATCCTCACCGGTGACGTTCGAGCTCAAGCACTACTCAAAGCAGAACTTGGTCAAGAAGCGTTGACTCGCCTTCACACCGCAGCCGGCGGCACCCGCGGAGTCAGTCTTGAACGGGCCTCGTTCCGTGAAGAACTGGCCAGGGTCACCCAAGAATTCATCGAACGCAACCAACAGAACCTAGCCGAGCAGTTTCGCGAACACCAGGCACGCGATGCCGCTTCCATCGCAGGGGCCGAAGAAGTCGCACGCGCTCTAGAACGTGGTCAGGTTGAGGAACTGGTGTTCACACCGGGCCGTGAACCAGACAATATTGAGCACCTGCTGCGGAAGGCGATCCTGACTGACGCTGGCGTCAGTGCACTGCAGGATAGCTATGGCGCCATTCCAGAAGGCATTGGTGCATTGCTGCGCTGGCGTGACGGAGCCACCCCGTCAAACCGGGCCGCCAGTATGACCGGAGATTCCGCTCGTGAGGACGCCGTGGACCCGGATCGCGACAGGGCCCTATCTCGTGATCAACAAGCTTCGGAACTGTCGAGATAACTTCAGGATCAACACCGTGGAGCCATGTGATGACCGTGATCCAACCGGATACGCGGTCACCACATGGCCGCCCGTGTTCCCAAGACAACAGGCCTTTCACTGCTTTGTACCGCTTATGAGGCCTTGCGGCGGGAGGACTGTGCCAACCAATCGATGGCCATACCCGCCAGGATTCCAGTACCGATGCCCACCATCACGGCAAGCAGCAGATGATCCTTGAGCAGATGTCCCGCCAGAGTTCCGGTGGCCACCGCAACGCAGGACCACAGCACACGGGCCAGCGCCACCAACGGGATGAATCGGGCAAGCGGATATGCCGTAGATCCAGCGGTGACGTTGACCGTGCTGCGACCACCAGCAAAGCTAAGGACCCCATCGATCCACCACTGGTCATACCAACCACCACGGCCGCAGTCACAATAGATTCACTGGGCACCGGTGGAAAGAACCCATCAAGACAGCTCATGCACAATACGATCAACAGCAACCACGGGGAAACTCCCAGTTGCAATATCATTGCCTCTGCTTGTTCGAAGAATTCGCCGAAGAAATGTCACCATTCCATAGGTAGCACCGGTTCTAGCCGCTGAGTAAAGGTGCCTGGCGAGGATTCGTGTCTAACATCATCTATGTAACCACCGCAGGACTGCTGCTCATTGCACCGGCAGTAGGCGGATTTATCCTTGCCAGCGCGATTATCGCCGCAGTCGTGCTTACTTCTGTTCCCACGACCTTACCTGCAGACAATGTCACGAATTTGAGTGCCAATCTCATTAGCTTGGCCTGTATTGCCGGACTGGCAACGCTCATGCTGTGTTGTTTCCTCACCCGGCTACACCCGTCCCGGGGCCATGCCGTCATGGGCACATCAAGAGAAGCGTTGTCGACACGAGCTCGGATGAGCTCTTACGATACACATTACCGTTAGGTCACGGTTGGTCTCAGTCGTTCTTCTGTGCTGCCTGATGGCCTATGGCCCGAAGTTTTTCTATCGTCGTCCAATTGCGTGCCGTTGCAGGAATTCCCAAAGTCTGGATTCGAGGGGCCAATTTGGACTGCCCTGCCCCGTGTTGCAAACACAAGTATATTTCTCGGCCGATCACCCGATAGTGTTCCTGGTCGCTCGTATATCGGTCAAGGCTGCTGAGGGCATCTTCTCCAGCAGGCTCCCTGAGCAGTGCAACATACAGTTTTGCCGGCCTCGAGTCTGCCGGGTCAGTGGTTTCAGGCTTCGGATACGGCTGATTGAGGACAATGTCGTCGAATTCGGCTAGCGTTCTGACGATGACGTCGACCGGAAAACCAAATCTGGTTTCAATGACGTTCTCAATCTGGCTTCCTACCACCTCTGGATGCTCATCTGAGTCGAACACAATATTGCCGCTCTGGATATATGTTTGCACCCGGGCGAGACCGTTAGCTGTCAACGCATCGCGCAGTTCAGCCATTTTGATCGTATTTTTCCCGCCTACGTTCACTGCTCGCAACAGCGCAATATATTGCATGTTCCTATCCTGACCTCTCCCACGAGGTGGTGTCCACCCACCTGGCCTGGGGTAGCCACGTGTTGTGCCCGTTGTGCTTGGTGGTCCAGGACTGAAAATGCTGCTGCCCGCTGTTCGGAAACAGCGGGCAGCACGTAAGTTCTGTGACGCCGCGGCGTCAGGACTGGAAAAGTTAGTTGAGAATTTGTGTTGCACCCTTGGTCACTGCCGGTTGCAGAGCAGCTGGAATCACGGGCTGACCGTCGGTAATTTCCAACAAATCCATGGCTTCAAGCTGGCGCAACCGTGGAATAAGGACGCCCTCGGTATCGGCAGCCTCGGCGTCCAGGATGAACTGGGCGGTCTGCTTGGCTGCGGCCTCATCGGTATCATAGGTGAGCGTCTGGGCGACATAGGTCGCGATCAGTTCTTCCGCGGCGTCCAGCTGTTCGGCGTCTTCGAATGCAAACGCGGCAGCTTTGTCACCCGGCTGGATTTTGGTCGAGTTCACCTGTGCCTGACCGGTTTCTTGCAGGGTCGTCCAGAAAGCCATGAGTTCTGGGATCGCCTGGGCTGAGGTTGCATAACGGGTTGGCTGCACTTCAGCAGCAATGGTCAGGTCTAGGTCAGATGCAACCGGTTGTGCTTCTTCAGGTTTCTTGGCAACACCTTCGGCGTCGATGCCAATAGTTGCCGCAACGTCTTTAATATCGGCGCGCTTGGGCAGACCGGTACCGGTCACAGCGTGACCATCGCCCATCCACTGGGCAAATTCTTTGACGCCGGCCATGAAACGGGTTTCCACAATCGCGGTGTAACGGGCTTCGGGATCATCAGCGTTGGCTTGCACTGGTTCAGCAGTTTCATCAATGACATCAACGACGTCGTCGACAACCGCCGCTGGTACTTCTTCTACGATTTCTGCTGCAGGTACAGCTTCTTCGGTCTCCGGTGCCGCAGGCGCAATAGGTGCCGGTGGTTCACTGACTTCTTGTTCGGGTAGCAGTTGGTTCAGTTGTGCTTCGAAGTCGGTGTCCTGTTGTTCGGATAGCGCGCGGAGAGCGGCGGTCACCACAAATGCACTGGCACCGGCAACGGCCTGTCCTGGGTTGCGCTGCAGCAGACTCGGGGTCGAACGCAGTGCGCGACCTTTGGCCGCGAGTGCTTCGATGGCCGGAGTGATATTCCGAATCGTCCGAGGCACATCACGTTGCGCGACGCGCACGCGACCATTCAGACCATGTTTGGCGTACCAGTCATCCAGCGACTGCAGTGCCACATAGCTCAACTGGGACACGCTTGGGCGACCGTTTTCGGCCTCCGGGCCAACGGCACCTAAGATTTCTACGGCCTGGGCCGATTGATCGCTTTCTAGCGCCTGGGCAATCTCGCGCAATGTATTAATCGCGCGCGCACGTTCTTCACTCACGGGGGTATCATCTCCAAGTAGGGTCTTTCAACCGCAAAACGGTATTCGTCACAAAGTGACGCTACCAAAAATTACAGGCAAATTTGCGGTAAATAGCCCGAACCACTGTGAGATATTCGACAATATGCCCCTTCGTGGCCCCATCATCCTGCCCGAAAGCTGGCTGCCACTTGGTACTTCGAGCCTGAACGCGCCCCTGGACTAAGCTCCGACTTGTTCCAGTAACGACACCCAGATTTCCGAGGCCGTTGGGAAAACAGGCACCGCTTCTTGCAGCATTGGCACCGGTATTTGCGCTGCAACCGCGATCGACGCCGCATGCAGCATCTCCCCGGCCTCCGGCCCCACCAGTGTGGCACCGATCAGACTATTGGTGGCCTTATCCACCACAATTTTCGCCCTACCGACCACATTATCGCGCTGTAACGCAGCCCCTTTCACAGCAGCAAAATCCACTTCGGCCGTGACAATGTCATAGCCCGATTCACGCGCTGCATCCTCGGTCAACCCAACGGAAGCAACCTGCGGATCCGTAAACACCACTTGTGTGATCGGTGGCTCAGTGTCCAGCACATCGTCTTCAGGGTGCTCAGCCACACTGGTCAGCTGCTTGGCCAACGTCCGAGCCTGGTATTTACCCATGTGGGTCAGCTGATATTTCCCACCGGCGTCGCCGATAGCGTATAACCACTCAGGCAGATTATCCTCGAGCACATCATCAGCGCTGAGCCCCACGGACTCCAGATCGACGGCGCCTAAATCGGGACGGCGTCCGGTAGCCAACAGCACCTCATCGGCCTCAATGGTGTCTCCGGCCTTGGTACGCAGCGCGACCGGTCCACCTTTGATCTCTCCTACGCCATGATCCATGCCATCAGGACGGCATACTTCGGCGGCCTCGGTGAAAAATTGAATGTCAATGCCGGCTTCGGTCAGTTGATCGGCGATCATATCTGAGACAAATGGCTCGAATTTTCCCAATAGCAGGCCCTCACGCACCAGCATGGTCACTTTCGAACCCAGTGCACTCATCCAGCTGGCTGCCTCACACGCCACCGGTCCCCCACCCACAATGACCAGTCGGGCCGGCACGTCTCGCACCGCTGTGGCATCCTTGGAATCCCACACGGGAATGCCCTCAAACACCGGCGGAATATTGGCCACCGTGCCGGTCGTCAAGGCCACCACCCGGTTGGCGTGCAACGTGTGGGTGGCACCATCCGAACCATGTACTTCCACGCTACGTTCGCCATTGAGCCGCCCGTGACCGCGCACCACGGTAATGCCGAGGTCTTCCATCGTCCATTTCTGTGCGGCGTCGTGATAGTGCGAGACCTTTTCATTTCGCCGTGCCAAGAGGTCATCGGCAACGATCGTCGTCGGGCGCACCCCGGTCAGGTACTGGCTGGCCTTGGCTATCTGGATGGGCCGCAGCAAAGCTTTCGAGGGCTTACAGGCATAATAGGCGCAATCGCCACCCACCAGATCATGTTCAACAAGGGCTGCACTAAGCCCATTCGCCACCACCTTCTCAGCCAGGGTCTCTCCCACGGGACCGGCCCCGATCACAATGACGTCGTAGCGGTTTTCAGTGTTGGTTGGCGAAGTCGTTGACATGTGACACTCCTTGTCGATATCGAATTGGGTCCACAAGCCATGAAGCTCTGCCCCCATGGTGCGCATATCTGCTGGCTTTCGTCCAGGCCCTAGCCACCGGCCGTTGCGAGGTGCAGAATAGGCACAGAGAGGAGTTGATCGCCGTGACCGACAATCCAAAGCGCCCTCGCGACGACGAGCAAGATCCTGAGGAAGAGCCCCGAAAAGAGGACTACATCAACGATGCCCACCCGGGTGAGGACCGTGAGGACGCCGTCGTTGATGAACAAGGAGAAGAATCCTTCCCTGCCTCCGACCCACCAGCCAACTACTAAATTTTTACAGGAAAGTTTTTCGCGCCCGGCCGCACAACGTTGTGGCCGGGCGCGAACGTGTCAACACCCGGTCATGCCTGTGCTGGCACGATGATTCGTGATTGAGTGGAGCTATGACTGATTTCGAATTCAGCGCCCAGGACCAACAATTTTTACAACAGTGCGTGGATCTCGCCGAAGAAGCCCTCGATAACGGCGATGAGCCCTTCGGTTCGGTGCTCGTGGACGCCGACGGGGTGGAACAGTTTGCGGATCGCAACCGGGTTTCTGGAGGGGACCATACCCGCCACCCGGAGTTTGAGATCGCTCGGTGGGCGGCCAATCATCTCACCGTCGAACAACGCATGACGGCAACCGTCTATACCTCGGGTGAACACTGCCCGATGTGCGCTGCAGCCCATGCGTGGGTTGGTCTAGGGTCCATTGTGTATGCCAGCAGTGGCGCAGATCTGACGCGTTGGTTGCAGGAATGGGATATCCCGCCCGGCCCGGTGGCGCCCCTACCGATCACCACCGTGGCACCAAATGTTGCCGTGCGCGGACCATTTCCTGAATTCAGCGAGAGAATCCGTACCCTGCAGGCTCGTTTTTACGGCATTACGGGTATCGATGCTTCTTAGGAACCAACCGGTTCCACCGACAGTAGTGCAGCCAGATCGGCAATCGTCTTATCGGCCAGGGTATTCCACAGGGTCAGCCCAGGCCGCGGTGGCAGGGCGATAATATTTGGCACTGCGATCGTGGTGATGCCCGCGGCCATCGCCGAGGTAAGACCGGGCTCGGAATCTTCGATAGCGACCAGTCGATCCAAGCTGAACTCGTCGTCGTAGTGGTGCTCCATGAGCAGACGAGCGCCCAGCAGATACGGATCGGGTGCCGGTTTGCCGTGTTCAACCATCTCCCCGGTGACTTGCACGCTGAACGTGCTGTCGTCAAGGTTGGCCACAATTTCATTGGCCAGGGCCGCTTCGCTCATCGTCACCAGTCCCATTGGGATCCCGGCCTGGCACAACTGATCTAAGAGCTCGCGAGCGCCGGGCCGCCACGGGATGGCCTGGCGGGTCTGGCGGATAACCGCAGCAATCAGCTGGTCGATAATTTCGCGCGAGGTCAGCATGACGCCGGCCTCCTGAGCGATTTTTGCATAGACCGGCAGTGCGCTGCCGACTAATCGCAGAGAATCCTCCTCGCTCCAGGGCACACCCCATCCCGTCATCAATTCGGCCTCGGCCCGAAACCAATACGGTTCGGTATCCACCAGGGTGCCATCCATATCCCACAGCACACCGCGTAGCTGCGTCATCACCAACCGACTCCTCTTGTATGTTCCTGCCGGCGATGCTTCGTGGAACATCGTCGGCAGGCTGTCCAACTCCTGGGCAGTATGACCGATGCACGTCTCGTGCCGGTGGCCGGAGAGTGGACCACCGGGGCCTTGCACATGTCGGGTGCCTAAACCCCGTGTGCTACAGGATACGTCGCAGATTAGCGCGCGCCAGGTCCACCAGTTCGGATCCTTGGCCGCTCAACACGGCACGCAGTGCGTAGAGGGAGAAGCCTTTGACTTGCTGGGCGGTAATGGTCGGTGGGATGGTGAGCTCTTGGCGTTCGGTCACCACATCCAACAGTGCAGGGCCGTCGTGGGCCAGGAACTCATCGATGGCCTTGGGCAGTTTGGAACTGCGCTCTACGCGTTGGCCCCAGATGCCCATGGCTTCGGCGACCTTGGCATAGTCGGGGTTTTCAAGTTCGGTGGCGAATGGGACGAAACCGTCGGCTTTCATTTCCAGTTCGATGAAGTTCAGCGACGAGTTGTTATAGACCACGACTTTGACCGGTAGATCATGTTGGCGCAGTGTGAGCAGTTCGCCCATGAGCATGCCCAGTCCGCCGTCACCGGAAAGTGAGATGACCTGTCGTTCGGGAAATGCGGCTTGAGCACCCATCCCCATGGTCATCGCATTGGCCATTGATCCGTGACTAAACGACCCAATGATGCGACGGTTCTTGGTGGGCGTCAGATATCTGGCCGCATAGACCACCGGCGAGCCGACGTCGGGAATGAACACTGCATCTTGTCCGGCGCGTTCGTCGAGCAGTCGGGTCAGATGTTGTGGGTGGATGGGTCGGGATCCGCGTGATGGCTGGGCGAGGTTATCGAGTTTCTTGCGCGTCTTTTCGTAATGCTCCCGCATCGTCTTGAGGTGCTTGGAAGATTTGGTTGGCTCCAGCAGCGGCACGAGCTCACGCAGCGTGTCCTGTGCGGTGCCCACCAGTGGGAACTCAACGGCCACCCGTTTGCCGATCTGCTCGCCACGGCGATCAATCTGGATCACCGGGATGTCTTGGGGATAGAACTGTTGATACGGCAGATCGGTGCCGATCATCAGCAGCACATCCGCCTCGAACATGGCTTGATACCCGGAAGCAAAGCCCAGCAGACCGGTCATCCCCACGTCGTAGGGGTTATCGTATTCAACGTGTTCTTTGCCGCGCATCGCGTGCACGATCGGGGCCTGAAGCAGCTCGGCCACCTCGAGTAATTCAGTGTGGGCTCCTGCCACGCCCGCTCCGGCAAGGATCGTGACCTTTTTGGCCTCATTGAGTGCATCCGCGGCGCGTTCCAACTCCCCAACGCTGGGCAGCATGCGGGACTGGGTGGGGCCAATGATTTCCAGTTTCGCATCCGGCATCTCGGTTAGGAACATCGAGCCACTGACGACCAATACGGCCACACCACGCTGTTCGATCGCATTGCGCATCGCGATCGTGAGCACCCGTGGCAATTGTCCAACATCGCTGACGTGTTCAACGTACACACTGCATTCACGAAACAGTTCTTGCGGATGCGTTTCCTGGAAGTAGCCGGTTCCGATTTCTTCCGATGGAATGTGCGCGGCAATAGCCAGTACGGGAACCCGTGAGCGCTGCGCATCGAAGAGTCCATTGATCAGGTGTAAGTTTCCGGGCCCTGCGGTGCCGGCGACGACGGCGAGCTGACCGGTCACTTCGGCTTCGGCAGCTGCCGCAAACGCCCCGGCTTCCTCATGTCGAACCGTCATCCAGTCAATCGTGGAGCCGATCAGAGCATCCGTGAAACCGTTCAGTGAGTCTCCGGCAATCCCCCAGATGCGGTCGATCCCATTTGCTTCCAACGTCGAAATAAAGTGTTCTGCAACGTTTGCCATGTGTTCCTCCTGCGCTTGAATCGCTTCGTGATGCGTTGAGGTTCTGAAGGTCAGGTGAGCTTGATTTCCACGGTACAGCAAAGCCTCATGAGTCGGAACAGCTTCAATGTTTGATCAAGTTTTGCAGCTATTCTTAGTAGTTTCCCAGGGAGAAATCGTTGATACGGCATTGACCATTGACGGCTGGACCAAGAAGACTCATATATGTATGACCTATCTATAAGGAGTTTCGGCACAATGAAAATTCTGAGTTTCAGTCGAATAATAACCTTCGGACTCGGTGTCGCTGTTGGCTATTACCTTGGTAATCGCCAGGGTAGAGAACAAGCCATGCAGGCAGCCCAGCAGGCTAAGAAGTCTGTTCAGCAATTCTGGACCGATCCGAAGACCCAGGAGCAGGTACACGATGTCGCCGACACCGTGACCGAAACCCTGAAAGAAAAGAACCCCACCTTGGGCAAGGTTTCGGAGAAGGCAGCCGGTCTGATTGATAAATCCACCGGATACCAGGACGAAGCCCAGGGAGATTCCAATAGCCCAAAGGCTGACCCAGCCAACGACAAGGCCGGTCATGAAACCGTAGACGCCGGTCGCGATGTGGTCAGCGATCCATCTGAGTCATTGGAAGAAGAAGGCGGCACCACAGCCACCCGGAATACCTAAGACCACTCCGAAGGACACCACGAGCTTGGCACCTGATTGTTCAGGTGCCAAGCTCGTGTACTTTTAAAATTCGCTTCATTGAACAATCCAGTGTCTTATATGCGAGCCGTTTCTCCCATTCCGGCACGCTCCGCGCCGCATGAGGTGACCATTGACGAGCATGGCTCTGCTGCGGTCTACAGCAAGCTTCTCTCAACGGCTTATTATGATCGTCACAATCTTGCGTGTGGCCCACAGCACCATTAGCGTAGCTTGTGCAACAACTCACTATCAACATAGATATTTGCGTGCAGCATGCGGGAGGCACCAATGGATCTGCGTCATCAGATCGACATTCGGCCAATGTCCGGGTACCAATGGCTCATCATCGCCCTGTGTACCTTCCTCAATGCGCTCGATGGTTACGATGTGTTGGCCATTTCCTTTACCTCCAATGCGGTAACCGAGGAGTTCGGACTCAGCGGCACTGAACTGGGTATCGTCATGAGTGCCGCCCTCGTCGGCATGGCTGTGGGAGCGTTAACCCTGGGACCGGTGGCAGACCGGATCGGTCGCCGCAACATGACGATCCTGGCCATCATCGTCAACGCCATTGGGCTGTTTTTATCTTCCACAGCCGATTCGGCAATCGAACTGGGTATCTGGCGAATCGTAACCGGCTTGGGTATTGGTGGCATCTTGGTGGGCACCAACGTGCTGAGCGCCGAATACGCTTCCCGAAAGCATCGTGGCCTGGCCATTAGTATCTATGCTGCCGGCTATGGCATCGGTGCAGCCCTGGGTGGCACCGCCATGGTGGGGCTGATTAACAGCTTTGGCTGGCGCTCAGTGTTTGTGGTGGGCGGCATCATGACCGTCATTTCGCTGATCCTAGTGCTGCCCCTGTTACCCGAGTCCGCTTCGTATCTGTATAACCGACAGCCTAAGAACGCCCAGGCCAAAGTCGAGCGCATCGCCCACCGACTGGGCTATCGTGAACCAGTCGATCTCACCGTTGCCGACACAGCTGCCCAGCGCAGCGAACAAGAAACCGGGATCAGCAAGCTGTTCACCAAGCAGAACCGCCGGGTGACGCTGGTTATCTGGACCACCTTCTTTGTCATCATGTTCGCGTTCTACTTCGTGAACTCGTGGACCCCGCGCCTGATGCATGCCACCGGTTTAAGCGAAAACCTGTCGATGTTCGTCACCGTGGGGCTAACCCTTGGCGGTGCGATTGGTTCGGTCGTCTTTGGTCTGTTCACTTCTCGGTGGTCTACTCGTGTGGTGCTCAGCCGCTTTACGGTATTGGCCGCCATCTTGATGGCAATCTTCGTATTCTCTGCACAGTGGACCGTCGTCGTGCTGATTTTGGGCGTATTCGTCGGGCTATTTATTAACGGGTGTATCGCCGGACTGTATGTGTTGACACCACAGTCGTATTCTTCCGGTTTGCGATCCACCGGTGCCGGTTGGGGCATTGGTATTGGGCGTTTCGGTGCCATCATCGCTCCGACCGCCACCGGTGCACTGATGGACGCCGGCTGGTCACCAGAAGCAATCTATGTTTCAGTCGGCGTGCTGATTCTGTTGGCCACCGTGGCTCTGTTGTTTATGCGCGGCATTGATGTTGAAGCCAACCGTGATCCACAACAAGACCTGGAACACCGCACCGAAACGGCCTAACCCAGCGCAAAGTTCTACCCTTCGTTCGGAGAACGTTTGGGCGGTCGTCCTCGTGGTAACGTTTCGCTTGTCTGCCCGTGTCAGTACTGTGTTGAAAGGGTGCCATGACTGCAGATCCATCAGCTCAACCCGAAACCGCTCTGGTCATCGAAGACGATGATGATATTCGACGTCTGCTGGAGATGACCATTGCCCAAGCAGGCTTAGCGGTCGAATCTGCCAGTACCGGCCAAGAAGGCCTCACCCAGGCTCAACAACAAACGTATTCGATGATCACCGTGGATATTGGCCTGCCAGATCTCAACGGGCTCGACGTAGTGCGCAGCCTGCGAGAGCACTACACCGGTCCCGTAGTTATTATTTCTGCACGCTCTTCGGATACCGACCGGGATGCCGGTCTGGCTGCAGGAGCTGACCTGTTTTTGACCAAACCATTTCGGCCTCGCGAGCTGCGTCAACAGTTTGCCAGCCTGCTGCAAGACGTCCGATAGTTTTCGAAACTACGAAGCGGCCACCACATCCCGACGGATTTCTTCGACCGTGTCTGCACCCAGCTGTTCCAAGGTTGGTAGTGCCTCACGCAGCTTCTCGAAATCGCCGGCTTCAACAAATTTGGCCAGGTGCGCTGCGGTTCCGGCCAAGCGGGTGGCACCGAGCATATCGGCGGCCACACGAATACTGGCAATTGCATCCCAGGTGGCGTCCCGGTCCTCGGCGGCTGTTGCCAACTGGACGTTGGCCAGGCGCTTGGGCCAGATCACCGCAAAGGTTGAAATGAGTTCGTGGGCATATTCCTCGCGACCTTCCAGTTCGATGGCCAATTCTTGAACCACAGCACGATCCAGTAGCGGGGCGGCTGTTGGAATAATGCGCAGTGGTGTGGTGTCGAGCTGACGCAGGTCGTCGGCGTTGCGTTTGGTTTTCGCCCAGGCGTTACGGCCGGTGAGCATCCTGCCAATGGCTCGCGCATAGAACACATACGTGAGATACACGTAGCCTAAGAATAATAATCCCAAACCAACAGAGTTCAGCCACCCGACTTTGGCGCCCGCTCGGATCCTGTAAAGCGGTCCCCACATCGCATAAGGCAATACTAGGAAAATGATCGCGGCGAACAGGGTCAGCAGTTGCGATGTGGATTGCCAAAGCCAGGTTCCGCCGTCGACAATCGCCAAGATGGTCAAGATAGGAATGACCAACAGATTAATCATCGACAGCCAGGCTTGAGTCATCAAGAAGTGCAATTCGAGCAACCCAGCAACATTCAGGACCTTGGCACGGCGCAAGCGTGGCAACAATGAGGCGCATTCCAGCAAGCCCTGCGCCCAGCGGGTGCGCTGGGTAAGGAGCCGTCGAAAATACGGCAGTGCTTCTTGAGACACGTGGGCATCTCGCGTGTAATGCGTGCGGTACCCCAAGGACAGAATTTTGAGCCCTAGTTCGAAGTCTTCGCTCAGCTTCTTCCCCCATGGCTCCCCATCGACCTCGGCCAGATGATCCAGCACACTGAGTCGATTGAATTGCCCGTTGCCACCCATACCCACGGTGCCGGTTTTGACGCGCAACAGCTGCATGGCTGAGTTGGCGGTACGAAACTCGATATCTTGCAGACGAATGAGTACTTTGCCGACTAGGTTTTTCCACCGGCCATTGAGTGGTCGGGGTCGTTTATCGTTGCGGTTTTTCATCCAGACTTCGATCTGGACGCCACCGGTCTGTTCGTCACCGAAGGCTTGTGGACCGGCTAATAGATCCAGGGTGTTATCGGATAGATAACCATCCGCATCCAACACACCGATAATAGTGTGCTGTCGTCGATGAGGGTTGTCCCCCACAAATTGGCCGACCTGACGGTAGGCGGCATTCAGCGCATCGCCTTTACCTGTTCTCGCGTTTGGCGACACGCGAGTGATCAGATGAACGTGGTTATCGAAGTCTTGTAGGCCACGCACAATGGTGCCAGTACGATCGTCCGAGGCGTCATCGATCACCCACACATGAGCCGTTGGGAAGCTGGTTCGTGCGGCAGATACCGTTTCTGCCACAACCGATTCTTCGTTCAGACAGGGCACCAGCAGGTGCCATTCAAAATCTGCAGCTTGCCTCGTGGTATGTGCTTCTCGGCGCAGGAAGGTAAACAGCAACAAGCTGATATAGGTTAGGGCGAGCGCTGAGATCACCGAGACGATGATCAGCATGATGTCGCGCACCAGGTGATCTCCAAAGGTGCCGAATGTGCCGGAAAACACGAACACGATGGAGGCGGCTGTGCCATAGACCGGACAGAGTACAACGGCCACGGCCCAGAGCCAGGCGGGGCTTTCACGATGTGCTGGGGTCACGATGTGTATTCCTCATGCAGTGGTAGACGTACGACAAATGTGGAGCCTTCACCGACGGTGCTGTCCACCTGAATGCTGCCGTGGTGGGTTTCGACAATGCCTTTGGAAACGGACAGGCCCAGCCCGGTTCCTTGGGTGGAGGTTGCAGCGGATTGGGTTCGATAAAACGGGGTGAAGAGGCTTTCGAGTTCTTTGGGACTCATGCCCGGCCCGGAGTCGGTGACAGCAAAGATCGCTTCCGGAACGGATACGCCATCGCCTTCATCACGATCAACGCGCACCTGAACACGGCCCCCGGGTGGCGTAAATTTCAGGGCATTCGACAGTAGGTTATCCATGACCTGGTTGATTCGTTGCGCGTCTGCTCGGATGATGGGCTCGTGAACCGTATCTAGTTCCAGACTGATGTTACGTTCCACGGCGAGCGCCTGTTGCGCTTGCACAGCCTCTCGGGCCAGCGCCGACAGGCAGAGGAGTTGTTTATTGAGTTTGAGGTTTCCGTAGCGTGACTGTTGCTGCAGCAGGAGGTCTTCAACTCTGGCGAGGAGTTTTTCGGCGTTGCGTTCGATGACGGTCAAGAATACTTCCAGCTCTCGTCGGTCGTCTTCGGCCACGTTGTGGAGGGTCTCGATGGCAAAGTCGGTATAGCCAAGAATTGATGTCAGCGGGGTGCGCAGTTCATGTGAGACCGTGGCGATGATGTCTTGTTGTGCTCGTTGTTCGTGGTAGGCGTCGCTGATGTCGTCAAAGATTAGAATGCGGGATTCTACGCCGTCGTCGGGGCTGGCGATGATGCGCGAGGTCACTTCCAAGACGCGTTGCTCATCGGTTGGCGAACCGGCCACGATCAGGACGTCATCGAAACTCTCACCCCGGATAACCCGCCTGGCCGGGCGGTGCTGCAGTGGGATGGATGCTCCGTCGATGTCATAGATCAGGTGGCCGGCTTCGGTGGGATCCGGGTTTCCCTCTGGCGACACGAGACCGTGAATGTAGCGCTGGGCTGGATTGGCCATGACGTCATTGCCTTGGGCGTCCATAACCAATACTCCGACATTGAGGTGGTTGATGACGCCTTTGAGCAGGCGGTCTTGGCGTTTGAGTTCCTTATGCTGATGTGACAGCCGGGCAAAGAGGATCAACACAAGGGCTGCAACGATCAAAAAGGTGATGGGTAGGACGGCGAAGCGGGCAAAATCTGCCACGCTCAGTACTGTGTCGGCCGCCAGTGATGGCAGCGAGATGGTGAGCAGAATGGCAATCGTTCCCAGCAGGACGCCACGCATGCGGTATTGCGCAACCAACCAGAGCGCTGGGGCAAGCGCCAAGCTGGACAGTTGGGCGCCGTCGGGCAGGGTTGCCCAGCGAATCACACCCAGGCCTGCTAAATCTGTTAGCGGCAGCAGCAGGCTGGGCCAGCGCAGTTGGTGCACCATAGCAACTGGGGTCAGGGCCACAAGCACGGTGGGTACCAACAGCAGCGCGATACCGGCCGTCAGTTCGGGGATTCGGATACCCTCGCGGTGTGAAAACCACAACAGTACGACGGGCACTAGGACGACGGCGCAAAAAATACCCTGCAGCAGCAGGGCCAGAGTCTTTGGCGCCAGGTTGGCGATCCGCTGCCGCCAGATGCGCAGTTGAAAGGTGCCAGGTTTCCGCTGCTGAGCTGGGCGGGAGCTGGTGATCATGAGAATAATCTACCCCGCCCAGCGCATCGGCTCAGGCATCTACCCCCTTGCTACTGGAAGCGTCAGTGCGCGATTCCGGCATGGGCGAGTTCATCGGCAAATCCGTCGCGCCACGATGGGTATTTGGGCTGCCACTGTAGCTCGACTTTGGCTTTGGTGTTGGCCGCTCCACGCAACCTGGTCATAAAGGCGATCCCCCAGGTTCCCACGGCAAAACCCGCCAGCAGTGGGGAAACATGTTTGGGTGATGGCGCACCCATCATTTCGGCCAGCAGTGGCAACCATTCACGCACTTCGGCCGGATCGTCGTCGACAATGTTATAAATCCCGGACTCTTTGGCCGCCAAAGCTGCAACGACTGCTGAGGCAGCGTCTTGGGCATGAATGAACGAAAAAGTGGCTCGCCCGTCGCCGATCATCGGCATTTCGCCTTGTTGAACCTCTCGGAAGAACCAACCCTGCGGAGAATAGCTTGTGCCCGGACCGTAGAGGTGGCCGAATCGCAATACCGTTCCGTGAGCCGCTCGAGTGGTTGCTTCCAGGCGCTTGATGCCCTCTAAAACGGTGGCGAAAGGTTTCGGTGGATCTCTCCACAGTGCTGCTTTTTCATCGGCCAAGACTGTGCTGCGAGGTTCATATCCAAAGGCAATACTTTGTGAAATAAAATGCGAGACGCCAGCACGTTGCGCCGCATACCGGAGATTCTCGGTGCCGGCGATGCGCAACCGGTTGGTCTGGACAAAGTCCGCATCCATGCGCTTGGGATTAATCCGCTCGGGAATGGCCGTGAGCATATTGATAATCGCGTCCGGCTCGGTTTCGTCCACCGCTCGCATGACCGCGTCGCGATCCAGCGCATCCACGGCGAGCGCAGTCGAGCCCATTGTTCCACGAACCGTTCGCGCCAGTCCGATGACGATGTGTCCGGCCGCTTGTAACTGCGGCACCAACTGACGGCCAATCGCTCCGGTAGCACCTGCTAATAAGACCCTCATAACCTAGACCCCCTTGTCACGGTCTCCTCATTTTACTCGCGTGCACACCGTGGTCTCAAGGCTCAGACGGTGGTCCCGCAGCACAAGGTGCCCTTGACAGTAGGAGTCAGACGGCGGCTCAAGGTCACCGTGGCTGGAGTATGGCATGCTCAGGCCAACAGCCGAGCATTTACCTCGAATACTTTGTTCACCGAAGCCGTGAAACCATCCTCAGTGCCTGGCCATTTTGACCTGTCATTCGGGCATCACGGCTTCCGGTGGTAGCGCTATTTAAAGTCGTTGACGACGCCGTCGACACGGGAATACTATAAAAGTAGTATTTGAGATTTAAGAGGCTCGTCATGGCCATTCCACAGGGTAAATCTATCCATCCGGCTGACACGAACGCCTGGTCGCCCCCACTGCCCGAGGCTGCCGGATTCGAACATTTCCTCGTTGACACCCCCGGATTACATACGCATGTGGCAGTCATCGGAGAAGGCGAACCGGTCATCATGTTGCACGGATTCCCGCAGCACTGGTGGCAGTGGCGCAACATTGCACCGGTCATCGCAGCCCAGGGATTTCAAGTCTTCTGCCCTGACCTGCGGGGCGCGGGATGGACGGTTGCTGATGACCCCTATATTGAACATCAGACCCGCATGCGCGATCTCTTAGGCTTGTTCAACGCACTGGGCATTGGCTCCGCGCATCTGATTTCACATGACATGGGCGTCATTAGTGCAATACAGCTCAGTTATGAATATCCCGCCCGTGTACGTTCAGCAATCCAATTGGCAGTGTTCCCGGCGTTTGCGAAATTCCATCCCAAGCTCGCCCCGGCATTCCAACACTTACCCGGCCTGATCTGGCACCGCCCAGGCGCTTCCCTTAGGGATACGTTCTCGGCCCGATACATGGCCCACCCCGTCTCAGATGACATCGCAGCAGCTTACCTGGCGCCACTGCAGCGCCCGCAAATCGATGCCGCAGTGAGACCACTGACTCGCAAAATGATCTTCCCCGAAGCGTTGCGCATCCTCCGCGGCACTTACCGTCGTCGTCGGCTCACCGTGCCAACACTGGTTGTCTACGGCAGGCAGGATCACCCCACCACCGAAGAACTCATGAAAACCATTTGCCCAAACCCAGACCGCTACGCTGATCACGTTGAATTCGCCTACCTCGACGACGCCGCGCATTTCATTACCGACGACGCTCCGCAGGCCGTGGCGAACCTTGCGGTGACATGGTTGCACCAGAGAACCGAGCACCAGGAAGCAGCCTGAGGCTACAAGCTATTCGGCGGACCCCACCAGTTGGTGGGCCAATTGGTCCACGATCGCCGCAAAGACTGGTGTAGTTTCGGAGGCCGAGCCTTGAAAATGGCCGCCGAGTTCCAAATTGATAAACCCGTGCACGCTCGACCAGGCCCACATCATTGCCGTGGCCACGCCCGCGGTCCCGGGACCTGAGGCATAGTGCTCCTCGAGCATGGCCCGCAGCGGCCGCAGCGCTGCCTCAGAGGCATCCACTGTCTGCCCGACTTGCAGATTTGGTTCAAGCTGCCCGTAGAGCGCGAGCACCGGATCATTGACTCGCCGCGCAGGATCAAGGGTGTCACTTGGCGCGGCATAACCGGCAATGGGCACCCCGTAGATCAACGCCCAATCGTAAGGATGCTCCAGCGCCCACGCTCGCAACGTGGAGGCCCACGTACTGAACTGCACCGTCGGGTCAGCCTTAGCCTGCGAGCACGCCGTGGCAACCGTATCGGCAAGGGTCGTGAAACTGTCCAAGATGAGTCGTGTGATGAGCTCATCGCGACTGGCAACGTACCGGTAGATCGCCGATGAGACGACACCCAGTTCACGTGCAATCGCTCGCAAGGACAATTGTGCTGGGCCAACCGTGGTGAGTTGTTTTCGGGCGGCATCTAAAATGCGTCGCTGCATCTCATCGTGGGCAATCGCTCGTGCCGTGCGACCGGGTTTAGATTCTGAGTCAGCCATGGTTCCATTATGAACAAAAAGATCGCCGGTCACAATTGTGAGCACCGCTCTTGAATCTCATGCTTTGAGGTGCCATACTGTACTTCGAGAGCAGCGCTCTCCATTCGTTTTCAAGGAGTTCCCATGACGATTCCACCCCCATCAGCTGCTACCAAACACGTCGTCATTGGCGCAGGTCCCGCAGGGCGGGCAACCGCCAAATACCTGCAAGCTCAAGGCCACCACGTCATCCTGGCAAGCCGTACAGGGACCGGGCACGAGGTCGCCGGAGTTCATCGCGTACCACTCGATGCCACCGACAGTAACGCCCTGACCGCTCTCGTTGACGGTGCCGCAGCCATGTATAACTGCATGAATCCCACCGCGTACACCCGATGGGCACAAGAATGGCCACCCCTGCACCGAGCGCTTATGCACACTGCCCGAGCCACCGGCACAGTACTGGTCACCCTTTCGAATCTCTATATGTACGGGCCAATGCGCCATCACGCGCCCATTACTCCTGACACCGCAGAGGAGCCACAGGACACCAAAGGCGACATCCGTGGCCGAATGGATCGTGAGACCCTCCAAGCCCATCAATCCGGCGCACTGCGGGCGGTGGTCGTGCGCGCGTCAGACTTCATCGGCCCCGAACTTGGCGACAATGGCCACGCAACACGAAACATCCCGACCATTGCTGCTGGTCGCACCGTTCGCGTCATCGGCAGCGCAGACCAACCACACTCTTGGACCAATATCGACGACGTCGCAGCAATCTTGGCCACCGTGGCTGCGCGCGACGACGCCCATGGCCGTATCTGGTTCGCACCCACCAATCCGCCGGTGACCCAGCGAGAACTCACCGGCGACCTTGCCCGAGCACTGAACCGGCCGGTGCCAAAAGTTACCGCAATGCCACAGCCGCTGTTGAGACTGTTAGCCAAAGTCAGTCCAATGCTGCGCGAACTACACTCAATTTCCTATCAGTTCGCCAACCCCTGGGTCATCGATTCCTCGGCAACCACCCAGGCCCTAGGTCTGCACCCCACGGATTGGGAGACGATAATCCAGCAGGCTGCCCACGGCAATCTGCCACAGTCTTCCTAGGCGTTATTGTCAGGTGCTTCTGCTATATGTGGGTGGGTGCTACTTGAGATATGGGACCGTGCCACCAGCGTCCAACAGCCCCTGCCACAACTGTGGGTATTAATCATTGGCGCCATCGCGCTCGTGGTGACCTGGTCGCCGCTGGGCTACCGACTTGTCCGACACTTAGCTACGCTGCTCCACGAAGCCGGCCACGCGATCGTTTCTGTGCTGGTCGGGCGCAAACTGCGTGGCATCCGACTGCACTCTGACACTTCAGGTCTTACGCTTTCGCGCGGCAAACCCACCGGCCCCGGCATGATCGCCACCCTGCTGGCCGGGTATCCTGCCCCAGCCGTCGTCGGCTTGGCCGGAGCATGGCTGCTTGGCCAAGGCTTTGCCGCAGGAACCCTGTGGGCACTAGTTTTACTGTGCGCCTTGATGTTGCTGTTTATCCGCAACTTCTACGGCCTGTGGGTCGTACTGGTCACCGGCGTTGGCGTCGCCGCCCTGAGCTGGCTTGCCTCGGGCACCGTGATTTCCATTGCCGCCTACGTGATGGTGTGGGGGCTCCTCTTCATCGCACCGCGCGCCGTCGTAGATCTACAACGCAGCCGACGACGCAAGCGCGGTCGCAGCGATAGCGACGCCGATCAGCTGGCGCGACTCACCCGAATGCCAGCTGGCTTGTGGGTTGGCATCTTCTGGCTGATCACCGCGGCGTGCCTCGTAGCCGGTGGCTGGCTGTTGTTAACCACTGGCTAATCTGCTGAACAACGTGACCCAGCGCGACCCTCTTACATCAATGATGCACTACTTTTACTCAAATAGACCCAGCGGATCAGCATTACACTCCCGGAACGCCGTCTCGCCAGTGATCACGTCGTGAAACGGGAAATCTGCGGCAGGACCGTCGTCGGCATAGTCGCTAGCGCTATATGATGCGTCGACGACACCCTTGCGCACCAGGCAGTCCGCCATGATGGTGTCCTCATCCAGGTTCTGTGGATTGCGACGTATCCACGAATGCAGCGCACCGATGGCGGCCTCGCCCGAGATCTCCGAACACTCATCCATCTGCTCATCCACGGAGGCAGGATCCTGAGCTGTTGATGTGTCGAATTGAAGACTTCCATCAGGCTCAAAGATGATGTCGGTATGCCCGTACTCCGTGAGACATTGGGTAAACCTTTCACGGGTTTCCGCGAGTTCTTCGTCAGTGATCTTTCCATCGGCGAGCACAGAATGAACAAAATCCGAATCAGTGTATCGATATTCGGCAGTAAATTCTGAGGCCCACGGACCTTCGAACTCCGGAGTCTCATCGGCCTTAGCTAAGCCGCTTGCAGTGTCGTCAGCACATCCCGACAACACGATGGACGAAAGCAATAGACCCGTAAGCGCGAGACCAGTCCAAGACCTTAACCAAAACCGCACGTCACTCATCATTTCTCTTGAGCCGACTCAGATGTTTCTGGGAGCATATCCCGCGGCGCAAACTAAAGCTAGGCCCCCCACAACAAGGCTGCAGCAATCTTCGTAGAATTAAGGTCACAGGAGGGTTGTATCCTCCTCGCCCAGGACCCGTGAGATGTCCTTGTGGCATGTGGTGATTCGTCATCGCTATGACCGAATAAAAGCTGTTTCGGTCGGTGCCTTAGACGACGCCATCAAATGGGCTAGCCGGTCCCCTGCGACCCAGTGGAGCCCGATAGAAATCCGTCCTGGCGCAACCTATGTAGTTGAGGGGAATGGACGATGTAGCCGCCGACAACGGCGATCTTGCCCTGGCCGAAGACGCCAGTTTTATGAAGGCCGGTGAAACACGAGCAGTGCATCAGCGATTAGATCATGCGGATAGCGGTCCCATCGGATCTCGGTAATGCCAACTAGGCTGAGATGTTCCGCGAGCGCTCGTGCACAGTCTGCGATTAATTGCGTGGTCTTTCCTCGGTAATGAATATCGGCTACGTTCCACACAACATAACCACCGGGAGCAATGAGCCGTGCACACTGAGCGGCTACAAGCCCTAGCTCTCGCAAGTACCGGGCGTAGTCGCCGTCGTTATCCTCATATCCCGTCAGCGGGTCGGAGGGGTGATGTTCGGCTGTCATATAGGGCGGTGAAGTCAAGATCAGATCGATGTTCGAACCGGACCATTCCGGTGCCGCATCGCCAAGGGTTTTCAGCAGCTGGCGTGCATCACCCTGAAGAATTCGAGCACTCGGCACGCGGCCAGTCAGATAGGCCACCCGATCCGGCAACAGCTCCATGCCAACCGCTTGGCGGCCCAGTGCCACAGCACGATCCAGTGTGGTGCCAAACCCTGCAAATGGGTCTAGGACGACGTCGCCCGGTGTGGTGCACCGTTCAATAATGTGATCCACAATGGCTGGAAGCATATGCACGTCTTCATCAGCACCAAGGGGACGCTCAGCAATGAATGCAGTATGTGATGCGAACAGTTCCGGATCCAGTGGAGAAGTTTTTGATCCGCCGCCGTTTGAGGCAGCGTGAGAGTGCGTCATTCTTTGCAGTGTAGCCGGTGGCCTGCGTTTAGAGGCTGCCGCATCGATAAGATCTGCCACCAATATTGGGTCGTCCAGGTGTGGCAAGTGCGCGGCGCCGTTATAGCTAGCGGGCAGACCCCCATCCGGGAGTCACCGGGAAAACACAAAACCCGCCAGGATATTTATCTGGCGGGTTTTGCATGCTAGCAACCAACTAGCGGTTGTGGGCCCTGCGGGGATCGAACCCGCGACCTGCGGATTAAAAGTCCGATGCTCTACCAACTGAGCTAAAGGCCCACGGTCCGTTTAGGACCGATAAATGATTGTAGCCTATTTTGCTACGGAACAAAAATCGGTCGA
The DNA here is from genome assembly GCF_001657475.1 of Enteractinococcus helveticum. Classification (GTDB taxonomy): domain Bacteria; phylum Actinomycetota; class Actinomycetes; order Actinomycetales; family Micrococcaceae; genus Yaniella; species Yaniella helvetica. The sequence continues at coordinate 203,570 of NZ_LXEY01000019.1, read as the reverse complement.
GAGACTGTTATTTAGGGGTACAACTGCCTTAGGCTGTCGAGGGTACGTGTCGATCACCCAAGATGACCCAAGGAGTACGTTTGAGCTTTCAGCGGGGCAGTTCCGCCGGTATTCAGTATCATCGTCCGAAGTTAATGCCGCTCGAAGATTTTGAGCATCATTCGGGCGGTATCGATCCTGCCGAAGTATTTTCAGCTGCCCAGATCATCGCTGCCAAGCTTGTCGCAACCGGGCAAGATCCCGATGCCGATGACGCGACCGTCGACTGGCTCGTGGATCTGGTCGACGACGTCGGCCTCGACACGATGGCCCGCATGTGGGCCAATGCGCCCGCCGTAACCTACGGTGGCGCCCTGTGGCGTCTGTACGCCCTCCAGCAAGCCACCCAGCGCGATGGTGACCGGTGGGCCGCCTGGTACCGCGCCGGATACGAGGCATATGTTTCCCGAGTGATCGCCGGCGCCGCCGAACCTCCGCAGGCTAAAGATTTGCAAACTTTGATCACCAAGATTCTTACCGGGGTATATGCTGGCGACTTCGCGATCGCGTTAGAACGCGGTGGCGCCTATGCCCGAGTGATTGCTGCAGGCCAGCATCAACATGCTGAACAGATCGAAGATCACCATCCTGCAGCAGCTGCCGCTCTTGAACAGCGGTCGACGAAATTACAGCGCACGGCAACTGAACTGGAGCTCTGCGCGGCGGCCTGGCGTCAAGGACGCTTGGAGACGGAATCCGCCGAGCGACGTCCTACAAATTAACCCGACCTCGTGTTAACTTTCGGTGTGTAAAGTAACCAATCATGAAGCTGTCTGTAACGCGCCTATTTTCTGCTGATGAATCAGGCGCGACCCACGTTCGAACGCTTGCCAAACTCTTAGTGGAATCCGTAGATCTCGTGACGCAAATGTTCGGAGCATCTCCAGAAACGGGTACCGCGCTCGACGCGCAGCTTGATAATCTCAACGCGCAGGCCTCAAAAACCCAGACCACTATGCTCACCGCGCTGCGCAGCACATATTTGACCCCGCTGCCTCGCGAAGACCTCTACCTGCTCGGCACTTGGATTAATCGCGCCGTCGAAGCAGTAGCTATTACCGGGACCATTATCCACGCAACCCGCCAGTACCGTCTACCGGCTCGTGCCGGTGATGTTCTCGAAATTCTGACACGTCAAACAGATCTGGTGTTGGACACGACCAGCCAGCTTAACTCCCCTGACGAGTTGGAAAGTACCTGGATGCACCTGGAGCGCCTCACCCATCAAGCACAACGGGCTCTAGTGACCTGGCGGCTGACCGACGCCGATGAACTGTTGGCACGACATTATTACCGACAACAAGAAGTTGCCCGATCCCTGGAAGCCACCTTTTTGACCCTGCGGGAATTCTCGACCCAGTTAGGACGAATCCTGGTGCGTGATTCCTAAGTGGGAACCCTCATCCTGCTTGCGGCAGTCTTTGTGTTGACCGCAGCATTTAGCTTCGTGGTGGCCGGACGCGACACCCCTAACGCCGTGGCATTACCCATTGCCTCTGGAGCACTCACCCCGATGACCGCGCTGTGGATGACAGCGGTCATGCGTATGGTCGGAGCCATCATGGGTGTTAGTACCATCCAGTTTTTTGCCGCAGAATTTGTCGAACTCGTTCCGTTGGATGACAGCGGCCTGACGATTGCTGCGGTGGGTGTTGCGATCGCACTGGCGTGGGCCATCTATACCTGGTGGAAAGGCGTTGCCGTATCCTCATCCCATGCATTGACAGCTTCCATTACCGGGGGCGCCCTGGCCGTATCGCTGATCGATACTAACCACCTGGTCCTGACAGACCTCTCCCCCGTTGCCATAGGTATCGGGATTTCGTTGGTAGCCTCACCCATTTTGGCAGTTCTTGTGGCCTGGGTCTTGGCAATTCCGGTCACCTGGTTCTGTAAAGACACCGCGCCCCACCGGGTCGGATACAGTTCCCGTGGCACCCTGGCAATCACTGCCGCCGCCAACGCTCTAGGGCACGGCGTGCAATACGGTCAGCGCATTTACATCGTGTTATTGATGGCAATAGCCGCCGCGGGAGCGGACACCATCCCTTTGTGGATGGTGTCCTCAGGCGTTGTGGTGCTACTGGGATTAGGAACGTTTATCAACGCTTGGCGGGTCAACTACACGCTCACCCGCCGGATCAGTGTGCTTGACCCTCTGCATTCGGCTATCGCATCAAGTACCTCAGCGATTCTGCTACTTGTGGGATCATTCATGTTGCATGTCCCGCTATCGTCTTCATTGACCACGGTCGCATCGATTACCGGCGCTGGCACAGCCCAAAACAGCGGCTCTGTGCGCTGGGCACAGGTGGTGCGATTGATGATGTATTTCGTCACGACTGTGATAATTTGCGCCGTCGCAAGCTTTGCTACGTTGAGTTTAGTGCTGCTGTTTATTTGAATTCAGCTAGAATTCAGCACGCTTCAAATAAGCACGTCGTCGTGATTGCGGTGGTGCTGTAGGGATAACTAGGTCCATCTCGACTAAGCGCCTCATCACTGGGCGCAGTGAGCTTACTGCCCTTCTAGTTCTTCTGCTATCTCGCGGATTGTTTTCTGTTCAGTCTTGCGGACTCCCAACGCAGTGATTCTTATGCAGGGGTACGCTCACTGTTACAAGGCTGGGGTATCTCTACACAATGACGCTCTCAATTTAGGCAGTGAGGTTATCAGTTCATACACTGACCTCGTCACTTTACACAGTGAAGACGTCAGTTTATACAGTGAGGTCATCACTTTATTCAGTGAGGCGCTCAGTTTATAGAGTGAAGACCCAAATTTATCGAGTGAGGATTCAACTTGATAAAGGGGTAACGCAGGTCGCGGAGCGTTCAAACCTCCCCTGAGAGGCGGATCGATCACGAATGTATGTCAACACAAGATACACCCTACGGTGCACATAAAATCTGCAATGAACCACTCACTACAGCTGACGGCGGGGATTTATACCCGTGACTTCTTGGCCTCCAGTGGCGGCGTATCTTCGACTTCGTGCTGCTGGTCGAGGTCCCATTGCAAGCCAGCTGTCTTATACCGCGAGTTACCCAAAAGGTCAATGAAAACGGCGAAATGACGCGGAATTGACCGCCACGTGAACGTCTCTTGCTTATCCCGCCGATAGCCAGATAGAGTGACTTACAGATGTCGGGTTGCGGTACCCCCGGGCTCCAAATCATTAGCCGCTTCGAGCGGCCACACGCCGTGAGGCGTGCCCGGCCCGACATCGTAAGTTTGAGCATCCCGGCCTGTTTCGCAGGCCGGGATTTCGCATTCCGCGGCAATTCAGTCGATGAATTCCACTACGCCAGCGGGTCTGGAATATGCCGTGTGACGCCACTGTCTTAAACCACCGGTGCGGCGAGGTTCTCGATCAAAGAATCTCGCCGCACCGTGAACTGCTGGTGTGATTTAGCCGAAGCGCCCAGAAATGTAGGCTTCGGTCTGCTCGTTGGATGGGTTGTTGAAGATGGTGGTGGTGTCGTCGTATTCGATGAGCATGCCTGGTTCGCCGATGGCCTGCAGGTTGAAGAATGCGGTCTTATCAGCCACACGTGCAGCCTGCTGCATGTTGTGGGTGACGATGACCACGGTGTAGTCCTCTTTCAATTCGTGAATGAGGTCTTCAATCGCCAGGGTTGAGATTGGGTCAAGCGCCGATGCTGGCTCGTCCATGAGGATCACTTCTGGCTCGATGGCAATCGTGCGGGCGATGCACAGGCGCTGCTGCTGACCACCCGACAGGCCACCGCCTGGACGATCCAGGCGGTCTTTGACTTCGTTCCACAGGTTGGCACCGGTCAGGGAGCGTTCTAGGATCGCTTCAGACTCTGATTTCGACAGGCGGATGCCGTTGAGCTGGTAACCGGCCAACACGTTTTCACGGATCGACATGGTGGGAAAAGGGTTAGGTCGCTGGAAAACCATACCCACGGTTGAGCGGACACGAACCGGATCGACGTCGGAGGAGTTGATGTTTTCGTCGTCCAACAGGATCTGACCTTCGGCGCGAGCACCCGGGGTGACTTCGTGCATGCGGTTCAGTGTGCGCAGGAAAGTGGTTTTGCCACAGCCGGATGGGCCGATGAAGGCGGTTACGGAACGTGGCGCAATTTTGATATTGACGTCTTTGACGGCCAAGAAATCGCCGTAGTAGCAATTGAGATCGATAGCTTCGATACTTTTTGCCATGAGAATTTTTCCTTTGAGTTTGAGTCCGAGATCCGAGCTTATTTGCCGGTCTTGGGTGCGAAGTATTTAGCGATTGCACGGGCGGCGAGGTTCAAGCCCATCACGATGACGATCAGCACCAGGGCACCTGCCCAGGCACGTGCCATTGATGGGTCGCCCGCAGCCGGTGCGGTTGGGTTGACCAACTGGCGGTAGATGTACACCGGCAGTGCGGTCATCCACTCGGAGAATGGGTTCCAGTTGGTCGTGGCTGCATAGCCTGCGGTTACCAGGATCGGTGCGGTTTCACCGGTTACACGGGCAATAGCCAGGGTCACACCGGAGGCGATACCCGACATTGCGGTTGGCAGTACGACCTTCATAATGGTGCGCCATTTGCGCACACCCAGGGCGTAGGATGCTTCGCGCAGTTCGTCGGCGACGACGGAGAGCATTTCTTCAGTCGAGCGGACGACAACCGGGATCATCAACACGCTCAGTGCTAGTGCTGCCGCAAAGCCGGTTTTGACCGATTGCAGCGCCTGTGGTGAATCACCGACGATCAGTTCGATGAGCAAGCTCAGACCAGCAAATGCGAATAGACCGGCAACGATTGATGGGATGCCGGTCATGACGTCGACGAAGAAGCGGATTGCGCGGGAGAAGGCGTTGCGGTTTGCGTATTCGACCAGGTAGATCGAGGCGAACAGGCCGACCGGAATCGAAATGACACTGGCAAGAATCGTGATCATCACGGTACCGACCAGGCCGTGCAGAATACCACCCTGCAGTGGCGCGCTTTCGGTCTGGGTGGCGATGTCGTCTGCACCCACCACGCCCTGCATGTCTGTGGTCAATAGCCCTGGGTGGGCTATCAGTGTGGGTAGACCTTCGGACACCACAGACCAGATGACGGAGATCAGTGGGACTAGCGCAATGAGGAATGCCGACCAGATCAGGTGACGCCAGAATTCGTCCATGGCTTTGAGTCGATCTTCCATGATCCGACTGGCAACATACATCGATGCGATGTATAGCAAGCCCGCGATGAGGACGAAGCCAATGATGCTGAAGGATTCAAACAGCAGCATGGTCACGATGGCCGAAACCACCACCGAGCCAGCAGCTGCAACCATCCAGGTCCAGGAAGGTTTCCGGTTGGCGGTCAGGGAATCCAACCGGGATTTGTTAGTTTTTGGCGTCATCTCTTTTGGTTTCTTCTCGCCGTTCGGGTCCTGTGATGGCGGGACCGGGGTCTCAACTTCGGTACGCGAATGGATTTGGGAGCTCATGACAAACCCTCAGCTTTCTTCGCGTGACTGTTGACGATCGCCCTGGCGATGACGTTGACGATCAGGGTGATCACAAACAGCATCAGTCCCGCTGCAATCAGTTCGGACTGTCGTTGACCGAAGGCTTCTGGGAAGTTCAGTGCAATTTCTGACGGAATCGTTGCGTTGGCGCCCGAGGTGAGCAGCGACCAGGAGAAACCACCTGGGGACAGCACCATGGTCACGGCCATGGTTTCACCCAGTGCGCGTCCAAGGGCGAGCATGATGGAGGAGATGATGCCGGCGCGAGCGAATGGGAAAACGGTCATTTTGATCATTTCCCATCGAGTCGCGCCAAGGCCAAGTGCTGCTTCTTCTTGCAGGTGTGGCACCTGGAGGAAGATTTCGCGACAGAGAGCCGTCATGATCGGCAAGACCATGACGGCAAGAACGACGCCGGAGGTCATGATGGTTCGACCGGTGGTCGATGGGTCACCGGCGAACAGTGGAATGAATCCTAAGTTATCGTGCAACCACTGATACAGGGGCACCATGAGCGGTGCAAGTACGAGCATGCCCCAGGCACCGTAGACAACGGATGGGATAGCGGCCAGCAGGTCGATGATGTACCCGATGGTGTTGGCGAAGCGACGTGGCGCGTAGTGGCTAATGAACAGTGAAACGCCCATGGCGATTGGGGTAGCCAGTAAGAGTGCGATGGCGGAGACGATGACCGTTCCCGCCATGAGTGGCCAAACATAAGACCAGAAATCGATAGCCTCGTCAGCACCCGGACCGAAAGTATCGGGAGCAATGGCCGGCAGGGATCGCATCAGCAGGAAGAGGGCCACGAAAGCAAGCACGACCAGTATGATCACACCGCCGGTCCACGACATGCCTTTGAAGACTTTATCCCCCACCGCGGAAGTGGTATTACGCGCTGGTGACTTGGTGCGCGGGGATGTGGTTGTCACGTTGTACTCCTGTAACGTTTTATGATTAAAAGTGTCTTTCATGCCAATACCACCGCTTGTGGTGCCAAGCGGTGGTATCAGCTACTGAAAGCTAATTTCCTGGCTTAGCCAGCAACAGTAATCGCATCGATGCGCTCGGTGGCTTCGCTGCGAATGGTCTCCGAGATTGGGGCGTTACCGGCTGATTCTTCAGCAGCGGTCTGACCGTCTTCGGAGATGACGTAGTTACCGAAGGCCTTGACCTGGTTTACCATTTCTTCGTTGTCGTAGGTGTCACAGAAGATGTGGTACGAGATCATGACGATTGGGTAGACGCCTTCTTCTTCGGTGCTGCGATCTAGGATGCGAGCACCTTCAGATTCTGGGTCTTCTTCGGCGGTTTCAACGGCTGAAGCTGCAGCTTCAGCTGAGTATTCGACGTAGTCTTCACCAACACCAACTGCAACGGTGGACAGGCCACCGATCTGGGAGGCGTCAGCGTAGGTGATGGCACCATCGGTGTCGGTGGTCAAAGAAACTACACCGGAAGTCTGCTGTGCGGATTCACCGGTGAGTTCTTCTGGCCATGCGTCGGCGGCTTCCCAGGTCCAGACATCGCTGGCTGCACCGTTGAGGTAGTCGGTGAAGTTTTCGGTGGTACCGGAGTCATCGGAGCGGTGAACAACGGTGATATCGGTTGCTGGCAGTTCTACGCCTTCGTTCTGCTCAGCGATTTCTGCATCATCCCAGGAGGTGATTTCGCCAGCGAATACCTTGGCGATGGTGTCTGGGTTCATGTTTAGGGTGTCGACACCTTCCAGGTTGAAGGCCACAGCAACTGGTGAGATGTAGGACGGTACGTGGAATGCGTTACCGGAACCGCATGCCTGCTCTTGTTCTTCGGCATCCATTGCGGAGTCAGAGCCTGCGAAAGTGTACTGGCCTGCGATGAAGCCTTCACGACCGGAGCCGGAGCCAACTGGGTCGTATTGAACGGTCAGATCTGGGTGAACTTCGGTGACACCGGCGGTCCAAGCAGTCATGGCGGCTTCCTGGGATGAAGCGCCACCACCGATCAGAGTGCCCGATACTTCAGCCGACGCCTGTTCACCGGAATCGCCACCGGCGTTTTCATCAGCAGAGTCGTCAGACGAGCAAGCTGCCAGAGCCAGAGCGGCTACGGATGCGATAGCAGCTGAGCGGTAAAAACGAGAAAACTTCACTGGTGTTTTCCTCTTTCGAGATTGTTGTGAGTCAGTACGTTGGGCCAGATGAATTTTTGGCTTGGTGGCCCGACTAATCACAGAAGCTACGCAGGCTAGGTAACCTGCTGGCTGTCGAAAGATTAACGGAGGGTTAACGTTTATTAGCACCGCGTTTTTTCGACATTTTTAATCCACCTCGTAGGATAAGAGCATGGCTGAACGCATGCATACAACCCCGTTACCGGTAACCCCGGAACCTAAGGGTTGGCAGAAGGTCAAAAAATTCCTCTCCTCCAGATTCCGGTCGGGTGCTTGGCGCGCTCGAAAAGCACTTATTCCTGCGGCAACATCGGCCATTGCTGCGGTAGCAGCATATGCTTTCGCAGCCATAGTTTTCGGTCATAGCGAGCCGTACTTCGCGGCGACGTCAGCATTAATTTCCCTAGGTTTTGGGCGCGATCCCCACATTCGCAAGGCCCTAGAGGTAGCAATCGGTGTGACATTAGGCATACTGGTGGGTGATGCTTTACAAGCCCTGCTCGGACAGGGCTACTGGCAAGGCGTCATCGTGGTTTTTGTCACGATTCTCCTCGCTCGTTTCATTGATTCCGGAGTCATCTTCACCACCCAGATGTCCATCCAAGCGGTGTTGGTGGTGCTGTTGCCCATCCCCGTAGAGGGGCCACTGAGCCGTTCCGTGGATGCCGTTATCGGCGGGGTCATCGCTATTGCGATCACCATGCTGACGCCGGTGTCATTTCGAAAAGAAGCTGTCGCGGGTATGCGCGAATTGTTCACTTCCATCACCGGAACGCTGCGAGAATTATCCAGTGCTTTGGAAGAACAGGACTCCCGCAGCGGTTGGGTAGCGCTCATTGAGGCGCGCGGTCTGCAGTCTAAGATTGATTCGGTTCGTGCAGAGATCTCGCAGGCCGATCAGACTGCCACCTACTCCCCTACGCAACGTTCAACCCGTCAAGATCTTCAAGAAATGTCGCGCACCTTGGAAAAGACGGACCTTGCAGTCCGTTCGCTACGCATCATTGCTCGGCGAGTGATTACTGTGATCGATGAATTTGATACCAGGAGCCCGAAAGGCGACGATCTGGAACGTATGTCCGTATGGTTTTCTGACGCCGCTGATGCGGTAGGTATTCTGGGACGTTCTGTTGCTGAACCAGTGGCGCCGGGACGACACCGGTCGTTATCGGTGGCGCGAAATGCGTTGGGGGCGGCAACCACAAAACTTACCCCGCGCAATTTGGGAGCCCACACCCTGCACGGTGAGGCGTTAGTGATGATGTGCCGACCGATGATGGTCGATTTCATTGAGGCCACCGGCTCGGATCATCACGAAGCGTCCAGCTATCTGCCCAACGTATAGTTTCTTTATCGTGTCCGTGCCGGCGAGTAGGCTAGCGGCATGGCGAAATCAAAGACCAAACTGGCCTATAAGTGTTCCGAATGCGGTTGGATGACCGCAAAATGGACGGGACGCTGTGGCGAATGCCAAGCCTGGGGCACCATTGAAGAAGCCGGAGTCACCCCGGCCACCACACGCACCCCGGCAGCTCAAGTGACCGTGGATGAGTTGGCCCAGCCCATCACCGAAGTTGATGCCTCTCACGCCGAGAGTTTTCCCACCGGGGTCTCAGAATTCGACCGTGTGCTCGGCTCGGGCCTGGTCCCGGGTGCTGTCATTCTGCTGGCCGGCGAGCCAGGTATCGGCAAATCCACAATGGCCCTGGATATCGCCGGGCATGTTGCCGCAACCCGAACCACCGATGGCAAACAGCGCAAAACGTTGTATCTGACCGGTGAAGAATCTGCCGCCCAAGTTCGGGTGCGGGCCGAACGCATCGGTACGCTGAACAAAAACCTGATGCTGGGTGCAGAAACGGATCTTGGTCAGGTGTTAGGGCAGATCGAACAGATTCTGCCAGACTTTATGGTCATCGACTCGGTACAGACCATCCAATCATCGGCCATTGACGGCACGCCAGGCGGTCGAATGCAGATCCAAGAGGTTACCGCCAGCATCATCCGGTTGGCCAAACGCCACAATATCGCCACCATTCTGGTTGGGCACGTGACCAAAGAGGGCAGCATTGCCGGACCGCGCACCATGGAACACCTCGTCGACGTCGTCTGCCAATTCCACGGTGACCGCCACTCGCAGCTGCGCTTTATTCGCTCGGTCAAAAACCGTTACGGCTCCACCGACGAGGTCGGCTGTTTTTCAATGCGCGACTCCGGCATTGAATCAATCGATGACCCCTCCGGGCTGTTTATCAACACGTTTGCCACGCCGGCACCCGGTACGGCGATCACCGTGGCAATGGATGGGCATCGACCACTGATGACCGAAGTCCAGGCGCTGGTCTCCACCAGCGGCGGCGGTTCACCGCGACGCGTGGTGACGGGGCTGGTCCAATCCCGGCTCAATACGGTCGTGGCCATCTTGTCGCGGCATTTCAAAATCGATATGACCAATCAGGACGTGTATGCTTCCACGGTCGGAGGTATTACCGTTCACGAACCGGCCGCCGACTTATCCCTGGCTGCTGCCATCTTGTCGTCGCGCAGTGACACCCCACTACCGCGCAGCACGGTGGTAATCGGCGAGATTTCACTGGCCGGCGAGCTGCGCCCGGTAACCGGTATGGAACGTCGTCTCAAAGAGGCCTTCCGGCTGGGATTCAAACACGCCATCGTGCCAAAAGAAGACGAGCTGACCACTCCGCAAGGCATGCGTGTGGTCCAAACCGATTCGCTGGGTGATGCGATGACCGCAATCTTCGACCCAGCTTTTCGGCCACCACCGCGGCCGTCAGCCGGTCAGAAACTCGCCGACGTCATCAAGCTCAGTCCCGACGACGTATGGGATAATTAGTCTTCTTCGAGTTCGAACGTGACCGGTTCGGCCTCGCGCTCCCCCATCGCGACAACCAACTGATATTCACCGGGTTCAACCTCGTCGATGATCGTCTCGCAGTCCTCATCGGTGCCAACGCGTTCCCACTCGAAAGTGACCTCTTCGGACTGGCCCGGTTCCATCTCCACGATCTGCTCCTGCGGATCAACCTGGCAGGCGCGCGTGGAGAACACGAATTCACCATCAGCATCCTCGACCACAAAACTCTGCTGATCTGAGCCCAGGGAGGCATCACACAGCACATCGCCATCATGAGTAACCGTCAGCGTAAACTCCGGGATCTCATCGGGACCATATGAATCCTGATCGGTGCCACCGGTAACCGTGAGCATCTGTGGATCACACGCATCAGCACTCTGCTCGTCGTCATGCTCCTCGGATTCTTCCGGCGACGGCGAGGCGGTTTCAGTGACCGTGGGCTGCGGAGTGGCCTGATCATCGTCATCGGGCAAGAACAAACCGATCAAAGCCCAGATGCCCCAACCGATCAGGGCAAGAAGAATTAACAAAATAATGACCGCCACGATGCGCCGACGGCGCAAAATATGCGGTGGAATCTTGCGGGGACGTGGCTGCTGCGGGGGAAGTTGCTGATCAGACATAATCCCAAGTTTAGCCATGGACACTGGCAAATATCGCCTGGCACTACCATGGTGTCTATGTCATCTGCCACCGACCAACTCAACGACACCCACTTACACCAGGTGCGTACCCGCATTCTCGACTGGTACGCGCAAAACGCCCGAAAACTGCCCTGGAGACAACCAGACACCACCGCCTGGGGCGTGCTGGTCTCCGAGGTGATGCTGCAACAAACCCAAGTTGCGCGAGTGTGGGAGCCCTGGCTGGCCTGGATGCAGCGCTGGCCAGGTCCGGCCGAACTGGCCGCGGCTGAACCGGCCGATGTGTTGATCATGTGGGGGCGGCTGGGCTACCCGCGCCGGGCACTGCGGCTGCACGAAACGGCCAAAGCGGTGGTCGAACATCATGACGGCGTGCTGCCCGCCGATCCCGAAAAACTCTTAGCACTGCCGGGCATTGGGGAATACACGGCGGCCGCTGTCTCCTCATTTGCGTTTGGGATTCCCGAAGTGGTGATTGATACCAACGTGCGCCGGGTGCACGCCCGAATTTTTACCGGCGACGGCGCCGCCGCCCCGAGCCTAACCGCGGCTGAACGCCGACTGGCCGCCACGCTGATGCCCGAGACAACAACGGAACACGGTGTTGCCCAAGCCAATACCTGGAATGTGGCCACCATGGAGCTAGGCGCGCTGATTTGTACTGCACGGGCACCCAAGTGCCAAGAATGTCCGGTATTGGATCAGTGCGCCTGGGTTGCGGCCGGCAAGCCAGAGCCTACGACCGTTGCCAAGACCCAGTCGTGGAATGGGTCAGACCGGCAGGTGCGCGGGGCGATTATGGGTGTGCTGCGCGCTCAAGGGGCCATCGACGTCGTACATTTACAGGCCACCGTGGAGGCAACAGGCCGACTGGGCCGACATGTTCCCGAAGATACGCAGTGGAATCGTGCACTCAACGGATTAGTTGCTGATGGGCTAGCAACACTGAAGCATGAGGTTCTGGCGTTGCCTGGCACCGAAAATTGAGATTATTCGCTACGCTGCATAACTTTGGCTACCGCACGGACACCCTGCACCAGAGCAGCCAAATCTTCTACAGCCAACTTCTCAAGCTGAGCATATTCAAGCTCCTGATTAGAACTGATCAGCTTGCGAATCGTTTCACGACCTAATGACGTGGCCAGTACCCGGCGGACTCGTTGATCATGTGGGTCAGGAACGCGCTCGACCATGTGTTGGGTTTCCAACCGCTCCACAATCCCCGACATGGTAGCCAAGGAAACATCCAAAATCTTTGCCAACTGACGGATCGAGCTACCATCCGGTTCGACCACTAAAATACTCAAGACTTTGACCTGTTGCATAGTCAAGCGCAGCGACAACATTGATTCAATAACCTGTGGGATCACGGAAGCTTCTAGCTCATGGCGCAGTTGGGTGAGTTCCGCCATGAGTCTGTTGCGGTGCATATCCTGGGTAGTTTCCACACCTTGAGACTACCCAATGTTGGATGAAAACTGTCAGTTCGCAATTTACATAGCCTCAAGCTAAGCTTTACCTTGGCTCGGGTCGCTTCTGCTACCTGTGTATTGTTTCCCCCAATCTCGGTGGTGTTGTTTTGACTCGTTTTGCACGCTTTAGTCTGGCGAACCGCGCACTGGTTGCGCTGCTGACTTTATTTATCGCCGTCGCTGGTTTGTTCTCGATGACCCAGCTAAAACAAGAGCTGATCCCCTCCATTGAATTACCCCAGATCAGCGTCATCACGGTTGTTCCCGGTGCCAGCCCTGAGGTCGTGGACGAGCAGGTCAGTGAACCTATTTCACAGGCCGTGGGCGAACTGGCCGACGTTGAGCAGGTGATCGCGGATTCCTCACCGAATATGTCGATGATCACCATCGCTTATGAATACGGTATTGACGCCGATGAATTCAGTTCATCGGTGGACAGCGCACTGGAAGCGTTGAGCCTGCCAGATGACGCCGAACCAACCGTAATGGCCGGAAGCACCTCGGATATTCCAGTCATCTACCTCACGGCGTCATCTGCCGAACAAGATACGACTGAACTTTCAGCAACACTGACCGATACGGTGGTGCCCCGTTTTGAAAGCATCGAAGGCGTGCGTGCAGCCCAGACGAGTGGTGCCGCAACCCAGCGGATCGAAATCACCCCGGATCAACAAGCACTGGCCCAGCATGGTCTGACCTCGCAGTCGCTGAGTGATGCACTTGAACAAAATGGCATCACCATGCCATTGGGCAGTGTCAACAGCGACGACGCAACCCTCACCGTGGACGGCGGCACACCGATTGCCTCACTAGAAGACATCGAAACGCTCCCGCTGGCCGGCCAAACCCCACCGCAAGCTGGCCCGGGCATGGATCCCGCTACTCCCCTTGACCAGTTGGCTGCACCCGATGAATCAGCCCAGCAGAACGTAGTGGTCACGATTGCTGATGTGGCAGCGGTAGAACGGGTAACCGAAGAACAGACCTCCATCACCCGCATGAATGGTGCACAAGCCCTGTCGATCTCCATCACTGCGACGCAAGATGCTGACGTTGTGGCAGTGTCCCATGCGCTCAATGATGCGATGCAAGAACTGACTCAAGAAATCTCCGGACTGGATTTGACGGTGGTCTTTGACCAGGCGCCCTTCATTGAAGAGTCCATTCAGAACCTAGCGATCGAAGGCGCCCTGGGGCTACTCTTCGCCGTCGCAGTGATTCTGATTTTCCTGCTGTCTGTGCGTTCCACGCTGGTCACCGCGATATCGATTCCATTATCTGTACTGGTAACTTTCCTGGGGCTGAACTTGGGCGGGTACTCGCTCAATATGCTCACCCTAGGTGCCTTAACCATCGCCATCGGGCGGGTGGTTGACGACTCCATCGTGGTAATCGAAAACATTAAGCGACACCTTGCCTACGGTGAAGAAAAGATCCGCGCCATTTTGACCGCGGTACGTGAAGTCGCCGGTGCCATCACAGCGTCCACATTGACTACCGTGGCCGTTTTCCTTCCGATCGCGCTGGTTGGTGGCATGGTCGGCGAGCTCTTCTCGCCCTTTGCGCTGACCGTGACCATCGCGATGCTGTCGTCGCTGCTCGTAGCGCTGACCATTGTGCCGGTACTGTCCTATTGGTTTATCAAATCACCCCAGGGCGTCGCTGATCGTGAAGCAGTGCGCTTCGAAGCAGAAGAAAAGGAACGCCGCAGCCGTCTGCAGCGTTCGTATGTGCCAATTCTGCGCGGTACCCAGAAACGCCCGGTTCTTACCGTGGTGGCTTCCATTGTGCTGTTGGGCATTACCGTGGCCATGGTGCCGTTTATGAAAGTCGACTTTTTGGGTGATCCCGGCCAGAACATGGTCATGGTGAACCAAGAGTTTGAGCCCGGTTCCGATCTGGAAACCATATCCGAAGGTGCACAAACTGTCGAAGACGCGCTGGTGGGTATCGATGGTGTCGAAGACGTCATGCTCATGGCCGGAACCGGGGGCGGTGGTGACGCCGATATGGCGGCGATGATGGGCGGCTCTGGTGGTACGGCGACGTACATCGTCAACACAGATGTTTCAGCTGACCAGACGGCACTGCAAAACACCATCCGCACCCAATTAGAAGACCTGGAAGCTCCCGGGGAGATTTCATTGATGGACGCTGCAGCAATGGGCGGATTCGGTGGCTCCTTGGATGTCCAAGTACACAGTAATGACGAGGCAGATCTCGCCGAAGCCACCCAGCTTGTTTACGATGCACTAGAAGGCATCCCAGATGCTTCGGAGTTGTCCAGTGATTTGGCTCCGGAACAACCCACTGTTCACATTGCAGTCAACCGGACCGAAGCCATGGAGCACGGTTTCTCCGAGATGCAAGTTTTGGGAATGGTAGCTGGCATCCTGTCCCCGCAAAGCGTTGGATCTGTCACCATGGATGGCGAAGAGTTCAACATTTATGTGGAATCCGGCCCCGCCCCCGAGACTGTAAGCGACCTACGTGCGCTTGAGCTGCCCACCCAAACAGGTATGGTGCGCCTAGATGAATTAGCCGAGATTGACGAAGTCAAGGTTGCTACCTCAGTGTCACGCCAGGATGGTGATCTGGTAGCGACGGTCTCCTTGACCCCGGCCGAAGGCCAGCTTGGCCCGGTAACCGAAGCAGTCCAAGAACGTTTGGATGCCCTTGAGCTCCCGGCAGGCACGGAAGCTTCGGTAGGCGGGGTCGCCGAAATGCAACAGGAGTCCTTCGAACAGTTGGGCATTGCCATGCTGGTGGCAATTGCGATTGTCTTCCTGCTATTAGTCATGACCTTCCGGTCACTGATGCAGCCGCTGATCTTGCTGGTTTCCATCCCATTTGCAGCAACCGGTGCACTGGCGCTGCTGCTGGTCACGGGCCGTCCAATGGGCATTTCAGCACTGATCGGTATGCTGATGCTCATCGGTATTGTGGTGACCAACGCGATTGTGCTGATCGACCTGATCAATCAGTACCGGGTACAGGGGCAGAGTCTCAATGAAGCCATCTTCAATGGGGCCAGACAGCGACTTCGCCCCATTCTGATGACCGCGCTCGCTACGATCTTCGCGTTGATCCCGATGGCCTTTGGTTTCACCGGATCTAGCGGTTTCATCAGTCAGGACTTAGCCATAGTCGTGATCGGTGGGCTGGTTTCTTCTACTGCCCTGACCCTGGTGTTGATTCCAGCACTGTACTTGCTGTTTGAAAAAGGGCAAGAAAAACGACGAGTAGCCAAGGGCAAACCACGCTACGGCGAGGCCTTGGAGTCAGGCTACGTCATCGAAGAATAATGCACGCCAGCAGGTGTAGACCGGTGGATCAGTGCCGGTCTACACCTGATGGTGTTGCAGAAGTGGCGCCTATTGCTTCAATGCGCCTCAGCGGCGGTTGTCCAGATCAATAATCATCCGAGTATTCCCCAGGGTGTTGGGTTTGACTCGTGCCAGATCCAAAAATTCGGCCACACCCTCATCGGTTGAGCGCAGTAACTGGTTGAATACGTCGGGATCCAGCACGGTTTGATCTTCCATGATTTCAAAACCGTGGCGTTGGAAAAATGATGTCTCAAACGTCAAACAAAAAACATGTTGGACACCTAGAGCTGCTGCCTTTTCAAGCAGCGCGTTGAGGACAACACCACCGACACCACGGCCCTGATGTTCATCAGCAGTAGCTAGAGTGCGAACCTCGGCCAAATGCTCCCACATCACGTGTAGCGCACCAAACCCCAGGATCTCGTCGTCGTCATTTTCCGCAACGAGGAACTCTTGGACTGCCTCATAGTAGGCGACCTTGTCTTTATCCAACAGCACGCGCTCAGTTGCAAGTGGTTGGACCATTGAGCGAATGATCGGTACGTCTGGTGTCCGGGCCGGGCGGATGCGAATGTCCATTTAACCAACTGTACTGTCTGGGCATATTTGACAGCGAATCAGCCCAAAAACACTCCGTTGATAGCTCAATTCGACTCAACAACTACGCTGGTTGCCGACATCTGTCCACATAGATGGCACAACGCAGCAATTTGTCCGCACAATGGTGGGTATGAAGATTCTGACTGTTTGTCTTGGAAATATCTGCCGCTCCCCTGCCGCTGAATCTGTGCTGATCCACGAGTTATCCAAAGCTGGCATCGACGCCGAAGTACGGTCTGCAGGTACAGCCGACTATCACATTGGAAAAGACGCCCACCATTTGACTCGGAAAGTCGGCACCGAACGTGGGTATGAGTTCGTCTCGGTGGCGGACCAAATCACCGCGCAACATATTGACGAAGTCGACCTGGTGCTTGCCATGGATGACTCCAACCTGGAAAACATCCTCGCTCTGACCCACAACGGTGACCAGCGCGCCAAGATCGTACGTTTTGGTGCCTTCGGGTCCACCGTCGAGGCTGATGGCATTGCCAACGTGCCCGATCCGTATGGCTATCCAGAGGACGCTTTCATCGCCATGTATGACCAAATTGAAGACGCCGCGCGTGGGCTAGTCCAAGCGGTTCAAGAGAACAGTCTCGAAACCGTCCTGCAGCGCTACGGCGGCAAATGAGCCGAACCGGTAGCACCTCGATCATTCGCCTTGACGATGGCACTGCTGCTTTCCGCAAGGCACTGACCGGCGCGCCCGAAGGATTCTTTGCCTTTGAGGCCGCCGGGCTACAAGCCCTGGGCGCACTGGGTGCCAGAGTGCCCAGGGTCTTTGAGGTGACCGACGACCAGCTGGTTCTTGAACTCATTGACACCTAAGGGCCTGGACGAACAACCACCGATGCAGAGGCCGAGTTCGGTCAGGAACTGGCACAGCTTCATTTGGCCGGTCAGCGCTCGGCTGCACCGGGGCAGCAATTCGGCACGCTCGATGGTGTTGCCCACTGGTTTTTAGGTGCCGCACCGATCGATCTGCAACCGGCGTCCACATTATATGAGTAGTTGGTCCTCAACCGGATCCTGCCGCTAACACAGCAGGCGATAAGCACCGGACTCCTGGCAGCTGAGGCTGCGCAACTCGCAAGTGCCATTCGACCGCACCATCTTGGCCCTGAAGAGCCCCCGACCGTGGTGCACGGAGATCTCTGGGCCGGAAATCGCATGATTGATGCCGCGGGCGTTAATTGGCTCGTCGATCCCTCGTGTCATTGGGGCCATCGCGAACAAGACATCGCCATGATGCACCTATTTGGTGGTTTCGGTCCTGCCGTGATGAGAAATTACGAACAGATTTTCCCATTAGCAGCCGGCTGGCAACAACGTATCCCGGTTTTCCAACTGGTGCCACTGTTAGTTCACGTGTTGTTATTCGGCTCGGGATACGCTGCATCGACAATGCAAGCACTCCACGCCACCGTTTCTGATCGTTCCTAGGAGCACCATGACCCCCGACGCCGCAGAATACCTAGAAGTCAGTTTTGTTGATTCCCAAGATGACCACGGTAGCAATGAGGTGATCGTCTTGGTCCACGGCACTGGTGGAACCACCGACACGCACTACACCCATCTGTATCCGATGCTGGCTCAGCACCATCGCGTCGTCGGGGTGGACTGGACTGACCCAGACACAGAAACGTTGGAGACCCAGCAGCTGGTGGATCAGGTTCTCGGAGTCATCGAGCAATTACAATTGCACGAGCATCGAATCACTCTGGTCGGCTATTCGCTCGGGGCTGTCGTTGCATCTCTGGTTGCCGCACAACAGCCGCAACTGATCAGCAACCTGGTACTTATTGCCGGGTGGGTGAAAACCGATAACCAGCAGCTGCTGCGAAACCACCTGTCGGCACATCTTGCTGCGACAGATCCTGAAGCACTGGCACAATTTGATGTACTGGCAGCGTTCAGCGGCACCTACCTTGCCTCCATGTCGGATGAGCAGGTGGGTCGCATCGTGTCCAATATGCAGTCCACAACCGTCTTTGGGGCCAAGCAGATGGAGCTGAACCGGAGCATTAGCATCGCCGGGGTGCTGGGTCGTATCTCGGCTCATACCCTGGTCGTTGGTTGCGAACAGGACATCATGGTGCCGATCCGCCATCAGCTGCAGCTTGCCGAAGCGATCGCCGATGCTGAGTTTGTCTCCATCGACGCAGGGCACGCCGTCGTATTTGAACGTCCGGCCGAACTCGCCGACCACATCCTGACAGTGGTGGCCGACGCGTTGTAGTCAGTTATCGGGCCAGGGAGTTTTGCGGCTCGACACTTGGTGCACCGGGTGACTTCGTGGCTTCGTTGAGCAGGCGAATGACCGGTGCGAAATCGCTAAACGAGTCCGGGACGACGGTGCCCATAATCATGAACCCATCGGTTGCCCCGTGATCAACGAGATCTAGCATCTGCTGGGCAACGGACTCGGCGGTACCTACCAACAGCGGCTTAAACTGTGCAATGGCGCCTAAAACGGCGAGTTCTCCGACCGTTGAGGCACCGTCCTGGACGATTTCGGCAACAATATTTTCAAAGCCTTCTGCTCCGGTTGCCCCACGCTGGGCCGCCAGGAAGTCTGCCGCCGAGTCATCCAGCGCCCAATCGTTCGGATCAGCTCGAAACAACGTGGCAAGATCCTGCCACGACTCTGCCGGTTCAATCAGGTCTTGGAGTTCCTGGAGTTTATTCTCGGCTGCGGTTTGAGTTTCTGCAACGATTGGTTGCACGCCCATCAGCGTGGTGATGGTGTTGGGGTCGCGGCCCGCTTGAGCGGCCCGGGCACGCAAATCTGCACGGACCTGTTGGGCCTGGGCGCCATTTGCGGCCACCATGAACGTGGCATCGGCCCACCGGGCAGCGAAATCCAAGCCAGTGGGTGAAGCCCCTGCTTGTAATAGCATCGGCCGGTACCCCTCAACGTCACCGGGTAAGGTCAGCGGACCAACGCCGTCACCAGTTGGTTGAATGCGTGTTGGATCGGCGAACCTGCCGGTTTCGGTATCCATCCACAGGGCTTCGTCGGGGAAGGATTGCCACAGCTCCAGTACTTCCTGTGTCACCCGATCCGCCTTGCGGTAGCGGTCAGCTTTGGGTTCCAGGCGCGGTAAGCCCATGTTTTGCGCCTCATAATCATAAACCGAGGTCACGATATTCCATGCCGCACGGCCACCCGACAGCTGGTGCAGGGTCGCGATTCTTCGGGCAATGTCGTAGGCCGGCACGAACGATGTCGACAGTGTGCACCCTAAACGCAGTTGCGTGGTCACCGCGGCGACTGTGGACATGACCGTGATCGGGTCCAAGTAAATGCCGCCCTTGGCACCCACCGAGATGACCGCGTCCGTGGTGCCATCGTGGCCACGTGCCATTGCCATTGCATCCGGCACGAACAGCATGTCGTAGCCGTCGGCTTCTAATTGACGCCCGAGGTCTGTCCAGAAGCTGGTGCGTAACCAGTCGGTTCTATTGCCAGGGTGCCGCCAGGCGCCCGCAAATTGAAACAGCGGCGGAAAGATCATTGCCGCACAGGGAATAGTTGACGCAAATGGTTGCGCGATCGAGTCAGTGGTGTGGGTAGGTGAAGTCATGAAGCCCTTCCTCCGCCGGCATGATCCGGATCAGGTATTCGGGTCTGCGCGGTGCGCACTCTCAGCCGTGACGGCTCCCCGGGGAATGTGGTGTATCTACTGTACGCCACCCGGTTGTCCTTCTGACATGTATTGCGGCGTCCTTGGACTTTGGCACAGACGACAACGCCGGCACCCTCACAAGGAGGATGCCGGCGTTGTCAGTTATCGTATGCGGTTAGCTGTCACTACCTGCTTCGATGGCCTCACGTTCTGGTGGGGCTTCGATGGATTCGGTTTTCTTGATGATCTCGAATTCCAGGATGGCGTCCTTGCCCTCGCCCGAGGTGGTAACCGCAATGTGCGATTGCGCTGGGATTTCACCGTAGAGCAGTTTCTCAGACAGTTTGTCTTCGAGCATGTCCTGAACGGTACGGCGCAGCGGACGGGCACCCATGGATGGGTCGTAACCGCGAGTGGCCAACAGTTCCTTGGCGGCATCGTTGAGTTCGATGCTCAGGTTCTGTTCGGTCAGACGATCCTGGAGGGAGGCCACAAACAGGTCGACAATCTCGACGATCTCGTCCTTGGTGAGCTGTGGGAAGACGATGACGTCGTCCACACGGTTGAGGAACTCTGGACGGAAGTGCTGACGCAGTTCTTCCTGAACGGTAGCCTTCATGCGCTCATAGCCGGTCTGGGTGTCCGAGATCGATTGGAAACCGGTCTGGACGCCACGCGAGATATCGCGGGTACCCAGGTTGGTGGTCATAATGATCACGGTGTTCTTGAAGTCCACGACGCGACCCTGCGAGTCGGTCAGACGACCTTCTTCCAGAATCTGTAGCAACGAGTTGAAGAGGTCCTGGTGGGCTTTTTCAACTTCGTCAAACAGCACAACGGAGAATGGACGACGACGAACCCGTTCGGTCAGCTGGCCACCTTCTTCGTAGCCGACGTAGCCCGGAGGGGCACCGAAGAGCCGCGAGACGGTGTGCTTTTCCTGGAATTCTGACATGTCCAGGGTGATCAGGGCGTCTTCGTCACCGAAGAGGAATTCAGCCAGGGTCTTGGCCAGTTCGGTCTTACCAACACCGGTCGGGCCGGCGAAGATGAACGAACCGGTTGGACGGTTTGGATCCTTCAGACCTGCACGAGTACGACGGATCGCACGTGACAGGGATTTGACGGCTTCGTCCTGGCCAATAACGCGACGGTGCAGTTCGTCTTCCATGTTGCGCAGACGCTCGGCTTCGGTCTCCGACAGGCGGAAGACTGGAATACCGGTCGACTTGGACAGCACTTCGGCGATCAGATCTTCGTCAACCTCGGCAATGCCGGTGGCTGCTTCTTCGCGCCATTCGCGTTCCTTGGTATTGCGCTCGTCTTGGAGCTGTTGCTCTTTATCACGCAGTGAGGCGGCACCTTCGAAGTCTTGGCCGTCAATGGCGGCTTCCTTCTCCTGGCGAACCTGTTCGATGCGGGCATCGTATTCTTTGATTTCTGGCGGGGTCGACATGCGCTGGATGCGCAGCCGAGCACCGGCCTCATCAATGAGGTCAACGGCCTTATCCGGCAGGAAGCGATCCGAGATGTAGCGGTCAGCCATGGTGGCTGCTGCCTGCAGCGCTTCGTCGGTGATCGACACCCGGTGGTGCGCTTCATAACGGTCACGCAGACCGCGCAGAATTTCTACGGTGTCTTCAACCGATGGCTCATCCACCTGAATTGGCTGGAAACGACGTTCCAGGGCCGCATCTTTTTCAATGTGCTTACGGTACTCGTCCAGAGTGGTTGCACCAATGGTTTGCAGTTCACCACGGGCCAGCATCGGTTTGAGAATCGATGCGGCGTCAATGGCGCCTTCTGCGGCACCGGCACCGACCAGGGTGTGGATCTCGTCGATAAACAGGATGATGTCACCACGGGTACGGATTTCTTTGAGCACCTTTTTCAGGCGTTCTTCGAAGTCACCACGGTAACGGGAACCTGCAACCAGCGAACCCAGATCCAGGGTGTATAGCTGTTTGTCTTTCAGCGTCTCTGGGACGTCGTTGCGCACAATGGCTTGTGCCAGACCTTCGACGACGGCGGTTTTACCAACACCTGGTTCACCGATCAGCACCGGGTTGTTCTTGGTGCGCCGGGACAGAATCTGCATGACGCGTTCCATTTCATCGGAACGGCCAATAACAGGATCAAGTTTGGATTCACGTGCAGCAGCAGTCAGGTTGCGCCCAAACTGGTCTAGCACTACCGAACCGGCTGGCTGGCCCTGGCTTTGTCCGGACGGTGAGACACCGGCGGTTTCTTTGCCTTCGGACTCGCCGGAGCCCTGGTAACCGGACAGCAGTTGGATAACAGTCTGGCGAACACGGTTCAGGTCAGCACCAAGCTGGACCAGAACCTGGGCGGCAACGCCTTCGCCTTCACGAATCAGACCCAGCAGGATGTGCTCGGTGCCAATGTAGTTGTGGCCCAGCTGCAGTGCTTCACGCAGCGATAGTTCTAGGACTTTTTTGGCACGTGGGGTAAATGGTATGTGGCCGGATGGGGCTTGTTGACCCTGGCCGATGATTTCTCGAACCTGTTCGCGCACTGCGCCCAGGGAGACATCGAGGGACTGTAGGGCTTTGGCTGCCACGCCATCACCTTCGTGGATCAACCCGAGCAGGATGTGCTCGGTACCGATGTACGAGTGGTTGAGCATGCGCGCTTCTTCCTGCGCAAGCACTACGACTCGTCGGGCCCGATCGGTAAATCTTTCAAACATAGGCACGCTCCTTGCTGGCTATAGGTCTGATCGTACTGAGTTATAAATTGTATTGAGACTGCTGTTCACTGCTGGGCGAAGGAAATGTGCCATCTTTCCCCAAAGCTGAGTCTAGTCGGCTCAGGGGTAAATTTGCACAAACCGTATCCTTTCAGACAAACGTAATTGGTGGGGTCTAGGATAACCAGGTTTGGCGCTGCGTTATTCCAACAGTTAAAGCTTTTCCACGGCCTCGCCGGCGTCGTCGCCACGCTGCTGAGCGCTCTGAGCTTCGGCCCAGGCTTGGGCTTCACGTTCTTCGGCGTCGCGGCGTGCATCGCGCTCGCCCGAGTCACCTCGGAACAGCGAGCGCATGACCAACCAGAAGATGAAGAACAGCCCAATTGATGGTGCCAGGACTTCGAAGTAGTCCATGAATACGTCCACGGCGTCTCCTTAGTCGTCGCCTTCTGGCTTGAGTAGCGGGAACAGAATAGTTTCACGAATTCCAGTCCCCGTCAACAGCATGACCAACCGGTCCACACCCATACCTAAGCCACCGGTTGGTGGGGCACCATATTCTAGTGCGCGCAGGAAGTCGTGGTCTAGCTGCATGGCTTCTTCATCGCCAGCAGCTGCAGCCTCGGACTGGGAAGTCAGACGTTCGCGCTGAATGACCGGGTCCACCAGTTCGGAGAACGCGGTGCCAACTTCGAAGCCATCAATGATCAAATCCCAGGCCTCGACCATGCGTGAGTCTTCGCGGTGTGGGCGAGCCAGCGGCTGGGCGGCCTGCGGGTAATGGTAAATAAAGGTTGGCTGCACCAGATTTGGCTCAACCAGTTCATCAAACAGTTCCAGCGCCAGTTCCCCAGCGTCGTTATGCTTGACAGGATCGATGTCAAGGTTATTGGCCTTAGCTAGTGCCAGCAGATCCTGTGCACTGGTATCCGGGGTAACCTCTTGGCCGACAGCTTCCGAAACGGCCGGGTAGAACTCTTTCCACGCCCACTCGCCATCCAGCACAATGGTCTTGCCCTCGGGGGTGGTCAGTTCACTTTCGACGCCGGCGGCTTTGGCAGCGGCCAGGATAATTTCGCGGATGCGCTCGGCCATGCCATACATATCCGAATACGCCTCGTAGGCTTCCAGCATCGTAAATTCTGGCGAGTGCGTTGAATCGACGCCCTCATTACGGAAAACACGACCGACTTCAAAAACTTTGTCAATGCCTCCCACGACGGCGCGCTTCAAGAACAGCTCAGTCGCAATGCGCAGGGTCATCTTCTGATCAAACGCATTCAGGTGCGTTTCAAAGGGGCGAGCCTGAGCACCACCGTGAATCAACTGCAGGATCGGGGTCTCCACCTCAATGTAGCCCTGATCTTCCAGGGTGCGACGGATCGCACGGACGACTCCGGCACGCTTGTGCACCATTTCGGCAGCCTCTTGGCGCACGATCAGATCCGCATAGCGCTGACGCACCCGGGTCTCATCGGCCAGATCGGCGTGCAGCACCGGCAGTGGGCGCAGCGCCTTGGAGGCCATGGCCCAGGTATCGGCCATGATCGACAATTCGCCGCGCTTGGAGGTAATGACCTCACCGGTGATCGCAATGTGGTCGCCCAGATCCACCAGGTGCTTATAGGCATCCAGGGATTCCTTGCCGACCTTGCCCTGCGACAACATGACCTGCAGGCGCGGGTGTTCACCGGTCTCACCGCCTTCTTGCAGCGTGGCAAAGCACAGTTTTCCGGTGTTGCGTTGGAATACGACGCGTCCAGCCACCGAGACAATCTCACCGGTTTCAACACCGGGTGCTAAATCCGGGTACTTATCACGGATCTGAGCCAGCGTATGGGTGCGTTCTACGGCAACCGGGTAGGCCTGTTGGCCCGCGTCAAGCAGCTCTTGGCGCTTGGCGTGGCGGACCTTTCGTTGATCTCGCGTGTTCTCAACGGCGTCAACGGTGGTCTTAGTTTCAGATGTGTTGGTCGTATTCACGCCCTACAGTCTAGCCCCCAGTGGCGGACGACGACGTCGTTATGTCTGGTTTTGGCGCTTTAATCGCCCCTGGCTCACCCTCATATTCCTGCGCTGGGATCGATCGGTCCAGGGGTGAGTCCCGGATACCGGGCCTGGGCGAATCTGGCCAGGCGCGCGGCGAGTGCTTGGACGTCGTCGTAGGCGTAGTGGTCAGCCCGCCATCCGGCGTGTAACCACACCGATAAGATCTTGCCATTCGATACGATCTTGGCAGGTTTGAGCCCAAAATAGGCGTCCTCGGTAACAACCGCCACCCCATTGCCGGCCGCTACCAGTGCCTGGGCAACCCGGCCCGATTTCGTTTCGATAATCTGTGGTACCGTCAGCCCGGCGACGTCGACGGCACCATCCAGCACGCGACGGGACATGAAGTCTGTGGTCGTCACAACCACCCGGTCTTCCACGAGCTCTTCTAACGCAATCTCATCTCTACTGGCCCACGGATGGCCCGGGGCAACATAGGCCCACACCGGTAATTCAACCAGTGCGATGGAGGCGAATTCCTTGGGCGGCGCCGAGGGCATGATCACCAGGTCCGCGGTGTTGACGGCCTGTTCCAACGACGTCCCCAGTGGTGTTTCAATCACGTGCGAATGCAACTCGGAGGAATCCAGGGTGGCCACAAACGGGATCACAATGTCGATCAACGTGGTACCGGGTGCCGCGAAGGTGATTTCGGAGAAGCGCCCGGTGGCCAGCATGCGGGCAAACGCTTCGGCCTTGCGGATTTCGTCGACAACTTTTTGAGCCACCGGCAGGAATTCCTCGCCGGCGGCAGTCAATGCGACACCCGAATGGTGGGATTGCAGCAGATCAACTTTCAGGTGGCGCTGCAGTTTTTGCAGCTGCCGAGACAGGGCTGGCTGGGTGATATTCAATTGCCGGGCAGCCACCGACACATTGCGTGTTTCCGCCACGGTCAGAAACGCCGTGAGCAACCGTTCGTCCATAACGGTTAAGCATACCCACAATGACGAGAATCTATTGGCCGAACATAACCTGGATGGTCGATAATAGTACTGATCCCTATTCGTATTTGAACACCCAAAGGACTCCGTTATGACGCGTGAACCACTGGAACAGTCCCGCAAGCTCGTCACCGAACTGCCCGGACCCAAAGCCCGCCAGCTGCGTGAACAACTTGAAACCTACGTTCCCAAGGCCGTGAGCCCCTCGACCCCGGCATTCGTAGCCCGCGCCGAAGGCGGCATTGTTGAAGACGTCGACGGCAACCGCCTGATTGATCTGGGTGCCGGAATTGCTGTGACCACCGTGGGCGCTTCGCATCCAAAAGTTGTCGAAGCCGTCAAAGCACAGGTTGAGGACTTCACCCACACCTGCTTTATGGTCACCCCCTACGAGTCCTACGCCCAGCTGGCCCAGAAGCTCGACGAAATCGTCCCAATCTCCGGTCAGACCCGCACCGTATTACTGAACTCGGGCGCCGAAGCCGTTGAGAACGCCGTCAAAGTGGCCCGCGCCTACACTGGCAAACAGGCCATTGCCGCATTCGATAACGCTTACCACGGCCGTACGACCCTGACCATGGGTCTGACCGCCAAGAACATGCCGTATAAAGATTCCTTCGGACCATTTGCCTCCGAACTGTACCGCGTGCCAGGTTCCTACCCGTTCCGTGACGGCCTGCCCGGCGAAGAAGCCGCAGCCCGCACCATCGAAGCACTGGAAATCCAGATCGGCGCGAACAACCTGGCCGCCGTGATCATGGAACCCATCCAGGGTGAAGGTGGCTTCATCGAGCCTGCCGTAGGCTTCCTGGCTAAAGTCGTTGACTGGTGTAACGCCAACGGTGTGCTGTTCATTGCCGATGAAGTCCAGACCGGTTTCGTGCGCACCGGCACCTGGTTCGCCTCCGAAGCCCAAGGTATCGAGCCCGATCTGATCACCATGGCAAAAGGTATTGCCGGTGGTATGCCACTGTCGGCTGTCACCGGTCGCGCCGAACTCATGGATTCCGTGCACGCCGGTGGTTTGGGTGGCACCTACGGCGGTAACCCCGTTGCGGTGGCTGCCGGTCTGGCATCGATTGCCGTGATGGAAGAAGAAAACCTCGCCGCAAAGGCTCTACGTATCGAAGAAATCATCACCGAGCACTTCGCTGCGGTCCAGCAGGACGACGCCCGCGTCGGTGAGATCCGTGGCCGCGGTGCCATGATGGCCGTTGAATTCGTCGACCCAGAAACCAAGGCCCCACTGGCCGATCTGGTCAACGAGGTTGCCGTGGCCGCACGCAAACAAGGTGTCATCACCCTGACCGCCGGAACCTACGGCAACGTACTGCGCTTCCTGCCACCGGTTGTCATCGGTGAAGACCTCCTCAAAGAAGGCCTGAGCGTCATCACCGATATTCTGGCCGAAACGCGCACCCAGAACCGCCAGACCATCGACGCCTAAGCCCTCGAACCCCGGTCTAACTCCGACAACCCGCAAGCTGGCATTGTGCTGAGCTTGCGGGTTGTTGTGTTCTTGGTGTCTATGGCAGCGCTTCATGGCGCTGCATCCGGGGTGCCGCCTGCAGTGCCGCCACGAAGTTTCGGGCTAACGTGGCGGCATGCATCGCAATCTCATCGTCATTGCGTTCGACCAGTTGCATGCTCTGTTCAAAAAATTCCGCTAGTTCTGGCTTCTGGATGACATCTGCCGCACACCAACTACGGAACAGCTCCGGGGTCGCCTCGGGATGGAATTGCACACCCACCGCATGACCTATGCGGAACACCTGATGTTCGTAGCGGTCTCCTCGACCCAACAGCACAGCACCTTTGGGCAGTGCTGAAATGCCATCATAGTGAAACGACGTCGCACGGAAAGACTCCGGGAGGCCTTTCGTTATGGCGTCGTCGGCACTATCTGGCGTCCATGCAATATCGACCACACCGATTTCTGGACCAACGGGTGCATTGGACGTGACTTCCCCATCGAAGGCCAGGGTCAGCAACTGCGCACCCAGGCAAATGCCTAAGGCCGGGGCGTGTGCTTCAGCCGCGCGCTGGTAGAGGGCTTTGATGTCGGCAAGCCACGGGAACTGCTCAAGGCAATGGGCAGACATTGCGCCGCCCAATACGATCAGACCATCCGTGTGCAGCTCGGAGGGGACGTCGTCACCGGCGAAGGGTTGGATCACGGTGACTTCGGCACCGTACTGGGTCAACCAGTCAGCAAACCGACCCAGAGGCACCTGCTCATCCGGTTGAATCACCAGGATGCTCGCCCGCGTGGAAGCTGCGTTGTGCACTGTTCTCATGGCCATCCGCTCCTCCCCCGGTCATTAGGCGCCGTCCTTTAGGCCGGCTAGCGTCCAAAGATGCCGGTGATACGGCCCCGTCCGATCGCATGATTAAACAGGTTCATGCCCACCTGTTCTGGTGTGGCATCGGGTCCCAGCGCTAACTCAGTGTCCAGAGCGTGGACGACGAACATGTACCGGTGATCACCGTGTCCAACCGGCGGACGGGAACCGGTAAAACCTGCCACGTTGCGCGAGTTGCCCACAAAAATCGGGCCCTGCCCCTCACCAGTAACCCCAAAGGCCTCCCAGTCAATGGTGTCCCAGCGGACCGCTCCACCGGGAATCGAGGTCACCGAGGCGGGGATGTTGAACGCGGACATATGCCAGAACCCCGAACCTGTGGGAGCATCTGGATCCAGGCAGGTCAGGGCAAAGGTCTTGGTCCCCTCGGGAACATTGGACCAGCTCAGCTGGGGCAGCTCATCTTTGCCGCCGAGTTCTTCCATGACCGACCGGGGCGGCAACCGGCCGCCGTCGGTGAAGTCCTCACTCGTCAGGGTCATGTCGTGCAGTTTTGGTAACCGTTGATATGGATCAAAGCTCATGGTTGCATCATTGCACGCAGCATCCACGACGTCTACAGTTCAGTCACAATTCCGCCTCGAGATAGCTCTTGGGGAAAACACGGTTCGCCTGTCCCGATGCTGGCGATCTCCTGGATAACCTGAACTCAGGCCCCGCCCTATGGTTGCTGGTCCAAAGGATTTTCAAAAGCAAAGAGGTATCGCTGTGGAACATGCCGATGTGCTCGTTGTCGGAGCGGGCTCGGTTGGATCAATGACGCTGTGGCAACTCAGCCAACAGTCTGGCCTGAAGGTCATTGGACTTGATGCCCACCCCCGGGTGAATCTGCGAGCCTCCTACGCCGGTGAGTCGCGACTGTTCCGGACCGCGGTCAAAGAAGGCCCGGTATTCAATGACCACGCCTACGCCTCACTTGGCTTATGGCGAGCGCTGGAAGACACCTCGGGCAGGTCCATCCTGCATCAGTGCGGTGCGCTGAGCATCGGCCCGGCCGGTTTCGAAGCCATGCGCGTCACCCGCGACGTCGTCGAGCGCTACGACCTGCCGCATAAAATGCTCACCGCTGATGAATTGCATGCGGGTTTCCCACAGTTGGCCCCCGACCCCAACGACGTCGGGATCCTCGACACTCGAGGTGGGGTGCTGCGTCCAGAAGTCGCCGTTAGCGCAGCCCAGATGGCGGCCGAAGCCAACGGTGCCCAGTTATATTTCAATACCCAAGTGACCGGTTTGAACTCGCATGCCGACGGCGTAGCAGTAGAAACCAGCGCTGGCACGTTGACTGCCGGACAAGTGATCGTCGCTGCCGGGTCGTGGACCACCCAGCTACTGCCGCAGTTGGCGTCGTATGTGGAAGCTCGCCGCATTGGACTGACCTGGTCCATGCCCCAGCACATTGATCAATTCCGGCCCGAAGTGTTCCCGGTATTTATGCGCGACCGTGTCGAACCGGACGGGTCGGTCACCCACTGGTTTGGTGCACCAAGCCTGGATGGCTACAGCATGAAGATCGGTATCTATCCAGAACCCTGGAACACCACCATCTCCCCCGATGAACGACCGGCGGAATACACTGCCGAACAATTAGCATATGTCGCAGAGATGGTGACCCAGTGCGCTCCTGGTCTCATTGGCGCTGTCGTGCGACATTCAGCGCACCACGACAGCTTTGCCTCCAACCAGCTTCCAATCTTCGACCGGTCCAATGACGATCCGCGAATACTCTATGCCACAGGCATGCACGGCAATGCTTTCAAATTTGCGCCTTCCTACGGCAAGATGCTCGCTGAAATGGCTACCCATGGAGCTTCTGCTCTGTGGCGTGAAGAATTTAGTCTTGCCGCCCATGAGACACTCTGAGATGCTGCCACTTCAGTTATCCACAATCGCATAATCGGTGATGTCGCAATGCTTGCACCTGGCCTACGGTGGAAACGTCGGGATAAGGCAATGGCAGAACTTTAGGATTGATATAGGAGGTCGATGACAGTTCAGACCGTGTGGAATTCGACCATATTTCCAGTGGTGGGCCTCAGCGTGACTTTTGCGATCGCCCTGATGACCATGGGTTTATTGGAATTACCAGCAGAGATCGGCTGGGCGGCAATATTTCTCATGCCGATGGTCGGGTTTGGGATACTTTTACATCGCAACCAACGGGGCTCAAGTGTCAATCACCGGGCTGTGACGACGATGATGCTGTTGATCGTGCCGGTCGGAATTATTGTGCCACGCGTCGATTGGGATGGGATGGCGTCATGGGCCTGGCGGCTATCAGCCTAGTGGTCGGCATCACCGTTGGTGCACTGGTGCACAACAGCTATGTGGTAACCCAGCAGGCCGATACCGAAGCTGTCGTATGAAAGCCTTGGGGCCGGTTCGTGGTGAACCGGACCCAAGATCAATCATGCTCAACGCGCATTACCAAATGGTGACGCGTTCCTTTGGATCAAGCCACATCGAATCACCGGGTTCGGTTGCGTAGGCTTCGTGGAAGGCATCGAGGTTCTTGACGACCTGGTTGGCCCGGAATTCATTGGGCGAGTGTGGGTCGGTCGAGACTCGGGTGACAGCAGCTTCTGGACGGATCAGTTGACGCCATACGGATGCCCATGATTCAAAGAACTGTCGATCAATGGTCTTGCGATCTTCGGGATCTTTGGGGTCCAGCCCTTGAGCCTTGATGGCCTCTGGGTTCTGTTCCAGATAGAGATACAGGGCTTTATGGCTGATGCCCAGGCCACCAAGGTCTCCAATGTTCTCACCAAGGGTGAGTTCTCCATTGACGCTGTGCTCTGGTGCTTCCGAGGGTGCCAAGACTTTGTACTGGTCAATCAGTGACTGGGTGCGTTGCGTAAACGCTTCGCGGTCTTCATCACTCCACCAGTTATTCAAGGCACCATCGCCGTCGTATTGTGATCCTTGGTCGTCAAAACCGTGGCCAATTTCGTGACCGATGACAGCACCAATGCCACCAAAATTCTGCGCCGGAGTAGCCTCAGGCGAGAAAAACGGTGGCTGCAGAATGGCCGCCGGGAAGACAATCGCGTTTTCCAATGGTGAGTAGTAGGCATTAACCGTCTGAGGGCTCATGTGCCACTCTTCTGGATCTGGGCCATCCTCGATCTTGGAGAGGTTTTCTTCAAACTCATGTTCGGAGATACGGTCCAAAGTGCTAATCAAGTCAGTGGCATTCATCTTGATATCTGAATAGTCATGCCATTTGACCGGATAACCAACCATCGGGTTGAACTTCGAAAGTTTCTCGAGTGCTTTCTTCCGGGTCTTCTTGCTCATCCAAGGCAGTTCAGTAATGGACTGATGGTAGGCCTGCTGCAAAGCATCAACCAGTTCGTCCATGTGTTCCCGGTGAGATTCGGTGTAGTGCTGGGCAACATAGAGACGACCGACGTCTTCACCCAGGGTGGAGTTCACCAAAGCCACCGCGCGCTTCCAGCGAGGGCGTAATTCTTCGGTTCCGGTAAGGACCTTATTGAATTCGAAATCAGCTTCGACAAAGTCTTTCGACATATAAGGGGCGTGTGAAGACAGCAAATGCAGCTTCAACCAGGTGCGCCAGGATTTTGTCGGTTCCGATTGCAGGAGTTCTTCGAATCCTGTGAAGAAGTCTGGCTGCCATACGACAATTTCTTCCGAACGGTTATCGTGTTTCTGTCCCGGTGCCATTTTCATGCCCTTGAGCCAGTGAATGGCCGATGGGAATTTCTTGAGCAACTTTTTACGGGTGAACAGGTTGTAACGTTTGACCGCATCCCGGACTTTGACGATGTCCCAGTGCTGCTCGGCGATCTTGGTTTCCAAGTCGAGCACACGTTTTGCCATCTTACGTGCACGCTTTTCGGTTGGGGCAATTCCCGAGAGCAAAAAGAGCTTTTCAACATAGGTGCGGTAGGCATCCACGACGTGGGCGTGTTTTTCCTCGCGGTAGTACGACTCGTCAGGCAAACCTAGTCCGCTTTGGATCAGATGTAACAGCACTCGATCCGGATTTCCTGCGTCTGGCATCGCGCCGACTCCGACCGGACCGCCCACAATGCCTTTGCGTTGCAGCTTGCCGGTGAGTTTCAAGAACTCTTGGGGGGTTTCAACTTCAGAGATTTTATCCAGCGTCTCCCACAGCGGGGTGACACCCAGTGCCTCAATGGTCTTTTCATCCATCATCGCGGTAAAGAGCGCACCGATGCGAAGCTTGGCGCCCTCATCTGAGTGCGCAGCCTGAAATGAATGCTTGCGCTGCTTCTTGGACAGCTCTTTGGCAGCTGATTCTAAAATGTCATGAACAGCGATTTCAGACTGGTCGTGCAACTCCATAAAGGCGCCGTAGGTGCCACGATCAGCTGGAATGGTGTTGTTTTCCATCCAATCACCGTTCACGTGCCGATATAGATCCTGCGTCGGTTTTGGGGCTGTGGTTGTCACGCGTCTCCTTCAAAGATCGTGCCGGTATCCAATTGGTAGCCTATGGCGCTAACAACATATTGTCGATGAGTCGAACCGGGGGAACCCATGCCGCTACCAAGGCAAGTGCTTCTCGCTCTAAAGGCATTGCTAATTGCTGTGCAGTAAGGGGCTGGAGGGTGGTCGGATCGACGATTTCTAAATAGTCTAATTCTACGTTTTCTTGGGCTCGAATGATGTCTCTGGCAGCCGAAATATCTAAACGTTCACCTCGTGTTGCCAGATCGGCAAGATAATGGAGGGCCTGTGATAACCCGAGGGCTTTTTCCATGCCGTGATCGTCCAACCGGACATTGCGCGATGACAGCGCCAGACCGGTTGGGGCCCGGACCAGTGACACCGGGCGGATTTCGACTTCAATATTCAAATCTTGAGCCATACGAGTCACGATGGCCAACTGTTGGGCATCTTTTTGACCAAAATAGCTCCGGAACGCAGCCGGGGCCGGTGGCATCAGGATATTCCAGAGCTTTGCGACCACCGTACAGACTCCGTCGAAGTGTCCGGGTCGGGAGGCACCTTCAAAGACTCGGCCCATCTCCCCCGCGGAGACGCGAATTTGTGGGGCGTTAGGAAAGCCGGGATACATGTGCTCGGTGGCCGGTGCAAACACGATATCGCCGCCATAACGAGTCACCAGTTCCAGATCGGCCTCAAGGGTGCGCGGATAGTGCTCGAAATCTTCGGGCTGATCAAATTGCAGTGGATTCACAAAGATGGAGGCGACGACTAAGTCGTTTTCGGCTCGCGCCTGCTCAAAGAGCGCACCGTGTCCATCATGTAATGCGCCCATGGTCGGGACTAAACCGACCCTCGGGCTCGGATTACCGGCAGCGACCAGTTCGGCGACTTTGTCAGCAATCAGGGTTTTGACATCAGTGGTTGTGGTTGCCAAGAGGGCTTGTTGGTCGGTCACGTCACATAGTCTAGCCCGAAGCGGCAGCCTGACTGCCCACAGGTCGACACCCGACATTACGGCTGATGGATGCCACCGACATCTTCTTGGGAGGAGGTGTCCGGCGTCAGCGTGATGGTGCCGTAGAATTCTTCCAATTCAATGGTGACTTGCGCTTCGGGTGCCACGGGTTCGGTGATTTTGACGAACGAGGTGTGCGGCTGCAGGTCCATGGTGCATTGACCACCGGCGGGTTTGTGTTGATGAGCGGCAACGGTCAGGAGGCTCTGTTCGACGTCGTGCTGAACCGAATCAATGACGTGGGGACAGGTGGAACTGCCCGTGGTGGTAATAAACAGCATTTGGTAATCCCCGTCGATCCGTGCCGCCCAGGAGCGATCATCGGACCAGGTCGCATTGGGAATGATGCCTTGGAAACCGGGGATGGGCTTGTCATGGGCGGTGCCGCAGGCGGTGAGTGCAAGCATGCCGAAACCGATCAGCAGTATCGCGATTCGGGGCATGCGAACCTGCCTTAGGCGTCTAAAAGTTCTAGCAGTTCTTCGAGCTTCGCCGCAGTGATAAATCCAGCGCTATGGGCCCGACGGGCGGTGGCTTGTGCCATGGCTCGATAGGTCTCATAAAGGTCGGGATCTTCCAGGGTCTTCAGCGACTCGAGATGTTTGGCCACCGTGCCACTATCGCCGCGCGAAACCGGCCCGGTGAGTGCTTGGTCGCCGTTGGTCAACGCATTTTCTAAGCTGGCCGACATCAGGTTGCCCAGCAATTTGGAGGCTTGGTCAATACCGGCTGCGGTCAACATGGCTTGTGCCTGGGCGGTCAGCGTGACCAGGTGGTTCGAGGCGTGTGCCATTGCGGCGTGGTATACGGGTCGGGCGGTCTCCGGGATGGCTACGGGGATGCCACCCATTTCAACCACGAGGGCTTCGGCGATGGGCGCGACCACCGCATCGGCGGTAATACCAAATGCGGTGTTGTGTAGCCGGTCGACGTCCAGGGACATGCCGGTAAATGTCATGGCCGGGTGGATGGCCACCGGGATGGCCCCGTGTTCGCGCACCGAGTGCATCACCTGGGTGCCGTAACGCCCCGAGGTGTGCACCAGCAGGTGACCGGTTTGAATATGCCCGGCGGCAGCAAGCCCCGAGACGAGTTCTTCCAGGACGTCGTCGGGCACCGCAAAAATAACGGCTTCGGAGCGGCGCAAAATATCGGGGATATCCAGGATGGGAGCATTGGGCAGCAGCGCTTCGGCGCGGGCAACTGAGGCATCGGACACCGCGTGAACGGCGGTAATCGTGTGGCCTGCTTGTTGCAGGGCCAGCCCCAGGACGGCGCCGACGCGGCCGGCCCCGATAATGCCGATGCCTAAGCGGTTGGGTCGGCCGATGGCACCGGTGGTCAGGGGTTCGTCAACGCTCATGTGCGGTCCTTTCCAAAACGGGTCTTAGAGTCCGGCCAGGCGGGCGTAGCCGCGTTGGGTGAGATCATCGCGCAGCCTTGTGGCCTGTTGGGTGGGCACCCCGTAGATGGTGGTGTTGGAACCGGCGGTGGTGATGGTGACATTGGCCAGATCGAATCTGCGCTGCAGGGGGCCCTGGCTGACTTCCACGAATTGTAACCGCCCGTACGGGACGGCCTCGTATTTACGGAAGACGGCGCCGGCGCGGATCAACAAGTCATCGGGTTGTTCGGCCCAGCCGTGAATACGTACCTGGTAGGGGGTGACGATCATCAGCCCCAGGTCCCACAGCAGGGTCCAGACGGCGGGGATAAAGGACAATCCGTGCCAGAAATTCGGATCTACCTGGGCATTAAAGATCAGTGCGGCAACCGTAAATAGTGCAACGAAACAGACCAGACTGATGACGTTCACAAGCTGCCGGTAGGTGGTCAGGTGGGGGCTGACCGGGCGAAATTGAACAGCTGTTGGGAAGGCTTTCATGCGCCCTCCCGTGCCGAGGTAGCTTTTGCCGCGGCCTTTTCGAAGGTTTCCAGTTCGTCTGGGGCCATCCACTGGTTCTTATCGCTCATCCGGCGCGCGTTGGCTGCGATCTCGGCTTCCGCAAAGAACAGGTCTACCAGTGCGGCGGGTTCCTGATTGCGCAGGTGCGTGCGCACCGGACCGGGTGGGGTCACAAACCAGGCGGAAACGGTGCCCGACAGCTTATCCGACAGGGTCTGATACATCGAGGATTGTTGGAGTCGCTCGTGCGGGATCATCGCCAGGTTGCGTCGCACTCGGCCAAACCGAATCAGTAACAAGGTGGGTGTGGTGGTGTAGCCGTGACGACGCCCGGCAATCGGCTGCCACATGCGGGCGCGGGAGGGCACGCGGGTGAAGCCGTCGTCGTCGGCGGTAAATTTCAACGCCGTATAGATCATGTCATTGGCGTATTCCACCCCGGGGTCTGGGGCGAGCACGGACAGCATGATGATCACGTCGTCAAAGGTACCTACGGGCAGCACGGTGGTTGAGGTGTCGGTGAGCCCGTAGCCGGCGACCGATACGTGGATGCGGTACCAGCCGAAGTAACGGTAGACCAGCGGCTGGCTGATTTGAATGGCCTGGATGCGTCCGGGCGGGATGGTGTGCGACGACGTCGATAACATGCCCGAGGTGACGCGCACCCCCGAATTGGAAGTTTTGGCGGTGAAGTTGAAGTTGGTGTTGACCTGGCTGAATGCGGTGATTGCGGTGGTGAATAGTGTAACCCCAAGGAAGATCAGGAGGATCAGCACGCCCAGTGGAATGGCCATTGGTTCGGCATCGTTGCGTGAACCCAACCAGATGAAAAACCCGGTGGTAGCACCGCCGAATACCGCCGTCCACACCCCGGTGGCCGCCCCGGTGAGCAGTGCGGCACCAATAACCCGCCCAAACGGGATGGTCAGCAGTTCGCGCGAGTCTACTTGCCCTGGGGCTTGCCCGGTGCGCGCGGTGTGCGGGTTGGCGACGCGCTCTTCAACACCGTGGGGATTGTGCTCAACGTACTGGCTCAGATAGTCGGCGTAGGGGTAGTCGGGTGGCTGAACGTTGACGGCGCTGGGTTCAGCCGGGTCGGGACTGGGGTCTAATTGCGGGTCGTCTTGGGCGCCAGAGGCCAGGTAGAGAATTTCGTGGCGCAGGTTTTCGGCCTCGGCTTCGCGCAGATATTCCAGGGTCAGCGTGGTTTCGGCACCATCGGCGGCATGCAGCGACAATTTCGATAGCCCAAAGATTCGGGCGAAAAATGGGCGCACGATGTCTACGGCTTGCAGCCGGTCCAGGCGCATGTAGCGGCGTCTGCGGAAAATGACTCCGGAATGCAATTGGACGGCGTCGGTGGTGATCCGGAATTGGTAGAACCGCCAGGAAATCGCGTACAGGCCGGCTGCAACAACCAGAATGGCCACGACGACGCCCAGCAGGATCAGCAGCGACTGGACCACGGACAGGCTGAAGGCCTCGATGACACCTTGGAGCTCCTGGACCGAGAAGTTCATGATGATATACACGAAGATCAGCAGCGCAGACCAAGACCGGATAAACGGCGAGATCGGGTGGACGCGGCGCCAGTTGTGTTCGACGTCGTCGAGATGTTCATCGGGTGCGCCAGGGTGTTGGTGGGTCATGACGCTCCCAATTCTGCCAGGCGCTGGTAGCCGCGCTGGGTTAGATCGTCGCGCAGGCGTTCGGCTTCTTCCAGGGGCAGGCCTTCGAAGGTCGCCGCGGTGCCGCCGCCGGCGGTGGTGATGACAATTTGGGTCAGCCCGTACGCGCGTTGTAAGGGGCCCTGGCGAATGTCCACGTACTGGATGCGCCCGTACGGGACAGCAACCTGGTGGCGGAATAAGATCCCGCGGCGCAACAACAAATCGTCACGATTTTCCAGGTAGCCCAGGGCTTTCACCTGGCGGGGAATGATGAATACGAATACCACCCCGGTGATCAGCAGGGCCACGGGGACCAGATAGAGCAGTGTGGCCAGTGTGAACCGGGTGAAAAATTCTGTGTTGGCGTGCAGAATGCTGAAACCAATGATGACGGCGATGATCGGGATGCCGAAGCTCAGCGCATTATAGATTTGGCGCAGCACTATCAATTTTGGGGAGACCCTGCGGTAGGGCAACGATTCGTGATACATGCCGGCAATCTGTTGGGAAACGGAAACTATGGTTCGGGTTTTTCAACGGGTTCGGCCCGTCGCACCGTGGGTTGGGCGCCCGATGCATTTGGGGGCCTACGGTTGTGATTCCCATTGCCATCGGGGTCCTCCGGCGGGATCCTGCACCATTGTTCCACAATAAAACCTACGATCACCAGGATCAACGCCGTCATTACTTGGGCTATGGATTCAGTGACGACGGCGGGCCCAAACCCGGCTTGCGGTAGCCGATGCACCAGGATGCCCACGTGCCAGCCACCGATTGCTGCCCCAGCATAGGTGCCAGCTTGGGCTAGCACAAGGGTGCGAGCCGCGGCCAGCGGGTTCATGCGATCAGCAACCGGCCGTTCGCGGTCCCGTAGCACGCGGATGCCCAGGATCAGTTCCAGCACAATGGCCGCTGCAAGGGTAATGATCGAGGGGTAGCCCAGCGACGGTGTGGGCCAACCCGATTCGGCCGAGTACAACGCGCCGAGCCACCCGAGGGCTATGGCAATGAGGATCACGAGGAAGACTCGGCTGACACGCATTGATGTCATACGTTGTGTCCTCCTGAGTCGCGTCCTGGGGCTCGGGGTGGTCCTGGCTCAAATTGTATTACGGTTGCTGCGTCGTCGGCGGCCGCGGCCAATGCAGCAACCGGGGTGCCTGCCAGAACGGCATTGGGATCCGCCCAGGACCACGGGGTGAGTACAAAGGCCCGTTCGTGGGCTCGAGGGTGCGGCAAGATGAGGTCTGGGTGGTCGGAGACGACGTCGTCATAGGCGATCACATCGACATCCAGGGTGCGCGGGCCCCAGCGAATATCGCGTACGCGGGCGGCGGCCTGTTCCAATGCATGACCAAACTGCAACAGCGCCCAGGGTGCCAGCGTGGTATCGATCAGCAGCACCTGATTGAGGAAATCGGGTTGCTCCACTCCCCCCACGGGTGCGGTTTGTGCCAGCGGAGACACGGCCGTGACACGAATATGTTCGTGGCTGTCAAAGGCGGCCACGGCGTCGGCGAGGATCTGTTGTGAATCGCCCAGGTTTGATCCCAGCGCAATCACGGCCGGCACCGGGTGTGCCGGGGCAGTCAGCAGGTGGGGTGGCAGATCAGACATGGGTTTCCTAGGCGTCGCGCTGCTGGGTAACGGTGACCGCAACGTTTTGGAAATCCGAGGGGATCGGGGCCTGCGGTTTATTGACGGTCACGGTGACCGCACGCACGCGTGCAAAGTCCGCCAGGACGGCGTCGGCAATGCGTACCGCCAGTGTTTCGATCAGGTTTACCGGTGTGCCGGTCATCAGGGCTTCGACGACGGCAGCAACTTCGGCGTAATTGACGGTGGCTGCCACGTCGTCGGTTTCTGCGGCCTGGGCGATGTCAACATCCAAGTTCAAGTCCACCAGGAACACTTGGCCCGAGACGCGCTCGGAGGTCAGCACTCCGTGGTAGCCGCGGGCACGCAACCCGGTCAGGCTGATGGTCGCCATGATTTAGCCTGCCGCCTGGCGGGTTGCCACAGTTTTGACGGCGTCCAGGTTCGGGATCACCGAGTGCACGCGCACACCCCAGACGCCAGCTTCGGCAACCTGGGTGGTGATGGCCGCGGTGGCGTGGTCGCGCTGGCGGGGTTCAACCGGTTTATCTGCGTTGGTGGCCAGCATCGAGCCGATAAAGCGTTTGCGGGAGGCACCAATGAGCACCGGGTAGCCCAGGCCCTGGAATTCGTCCAGATTATTCAGCAGCTGCCAGTTCTGGTCGCCTGCTTTGGAAAAGCCCAG
Organism: Enteractinococcus helveticum; assembly: GCF_001657475.1. Classification (GTDB taxonomy): domain Bacteria; phylum Actinomycetota; class Actinomycetes; order Actinomycetales; family Micrococcaceae; genus Yaniella; species Yaniella helvetica. Next base: position 163,960 of record NZ_LXEY01000019.1, on the reverse strand, counting down.
GCCCGGATCAACAATGAGCTGTTCTTTGGTGACACCGGCCGCCAGGAATGCGTTAATGATCTGTTGGGTTTCAGCCACGACCTCGCCCACCAGATCCTCGTATTGGGCCAGGCCGTCCATGGTCTTGGAGTTGCCACGGTTGTGCATCACAATGTAGCGGGCACCGGTTTCGGCAATGAGTTTGGGCATGTCGGGTTCGTAGTTCAGCCCTGAGACGTCGTTGATCATTACCTCGCCCAGTTCCAGCGCGGCACGTGCGGTGTCGGTGTGGCGGGTATCAACGGACACGTAGACGCCGGCTTTAATCAGCGCTTCGACAACCGGGATGATGCGGCGTTGTTCTTCGTCCGCGGAGACCTCTTGGGTGCCCGGGGCCGTGGATTCCCCTCCGACGTCGATAATGTCTGCGCCGGCATAGTGCATGCGCAGCCCATGATCAATCGCCTTGGCCGTGTTGAAGTTCTCGCCGCCGTCAGAAAATGAATTATCCGTGACGTTGAGGATCCCCATGACCAGGGTGCGGTCGGTTGGCAAATCCGCAAAGGTTTTGCGGTGAGCTTTGCGCACCACCGACAGTGGGCCCGTGGCCGGACCGGTTCCTGGGACAGCTCCAATAGACATGGGAATCCTTCCTGTTTGGTTATCTGTGCTTCAAGGTTGTGGCACCGGGCTTAGTGTACACCGGCGTTCATGATCAGGCTCATCGCTTCGTTGCGGGTTGAGGGTTCGCGCAGTTGTCCGCGCACCGCCGAGGTGACCGTCTTGGCGTGCGGCTTTTGCACACCGCGCATCGACATGCACATGTGCTCAGCACTCAGCACCACGATGGCACCCTGGGGGTTCAAGTGCTCGACCAGGGCTTCCACAATTTGTGTGGTCAGGCGTTCTTGGACCTGTGGACGGCGTGCATACAGGTCCACCAGACGTGCCAGTTTCGACAGTCCGGTGACCTTGCCCTCGACCGAGGGAATGTAGCCAATGTGGGCGTGGCCGTGGAACGGCACCAGGTGGTGTTCACACATCGAGTAGAACTCAATGTCTTTGACTAACACCATTTCGTCGTGCGAAATATCAAACGTGGTGCCCAAGATTTCGGCCGGGTCGCGGTGCAGGCCGGCAAAGAACTCACCATAGGCCCTGGCGACTCGTGCCGGGGTTTCTACCAGCCCTTCGCGATCAGGGTCCTCACCCACGGCGAGCAAAATTTCACGAACCGCAGCTTCGATTCGAGGTTGGTCCATCATGTTCAGTTACTCCTGGTCACCGTGAGAAGATTCTGCGCCGTCATCATACGGGACAACACCCTCGGTGTGTGCCTGATGACTATTCTGCGACTGACCAGCCTGCTGGACAGCCTCCGGATGTGACATGTTATCGGTCGCCGTCCCGGCCGGCATATCCACCGGTGGGATATCCGAGACCGGACGGTCCTCATGGAATAGCCAGGTATCGCGCGGCTTATACTTGCGCACATCAGCAAATAATTCAGCCAGTTCAAAACGGTTCAGCGTCTCGTGTTCCAGCAGGCGCGCGGCGAGCGTGTCCAGGATGTCGCGGTTTTCGTTGAGCACCCAGTAGGCCTCAGCGTGCGCGTTATCCAACAGACCACGCACTTCCTCATCGACGACGTAGGCCAGCTCATCCGAGTAGTCTCGGCCGCCGCCCATGCCACGCCCGCCAAGGAATGGTTCGTCGTCGCCGGAACCAAGTTTCACGGTCCCGACTCGTGCGGACATGCCGTATTCGGTGACCATCTTCTTGGCCGTATCGGTCGCTTTGTTAATGTCGTTCGAGGCGCCGGTGGATGGGTCGTGGAAGACGATCTCTTCGGCCACGCGACCACCCAGCGCATAAGCCAACTGGTCAAGCAATTCGTTGCGAGTTACCGAGTATTTATCTTCTTCGGGGACCACCATCGTGTAACCCAGGGCCCGACCGCGCGGCAGAATCGTCACTTTGGTGACCGGTGCCGAGTGGTTCAACCCGGCAGCAACCAGCGCGTGGCCACCTTCGTGATACGCGGTGACTTTGCGTTCGTGATCGTTCATCAAGCGGGTACGTTTCTGCGGGCCAGCCATGACCCGGTCAACCGCTTCATCAATCGCACGGTTATCAATCAGGTGCGCATTCGAGCGCGCCGTCAACAGTGCCGCTTCGTTGAGCACATTGGCCAGATCCGCACCCGAAAAACCGGGGGTGCGCTGGGCCAGGCCGTATAAGTCAATGTCTTCGACTAATGGTTTGCCCTGCGAGTGGACCTTCAAAATCTGCAGGCGCCCCTCCAGTGACGGCGCTTCCACCGGCACCTGCCGGTCAAAACGGCCCGGACGCAGCAAGGCTGGGTCCAACACATCGGGACGGTTGGTTGCCGCGATCAGAATGACGTTGGCATTTTCATCAAAGCCATCCATCTCCACCAGCAACTGGTTCAACGTTTGTTCGCGTTCGTCATTACCGCCGCCAACTCCGGCGCCACGGTGACGACCCACCGCATCAATTTCGTCGACGAAAATAATGGCTGGCGCGTTCTTTTTGGCCTCATTGAAGAGGTCGCGCACACGAGAGGCACCGACACCAACAAACATTTCCACAAAGTCGGAACCCGAAATCGTATAGAACGGCACGCCTGCTTCGCCGGCGAGCGCTCGGGCGATGAGGGTTTTACCGGTTCCGGGTGGACCGTACAGCAGCACGCCGGTTGGGATCTTGGCGCCCACGGCCTTGAACTTATCGGGCTCGGTCAAAAACTCTTTGATTTCCTGAAGCTCTTCAACAGCTTCTTCGGCACCGGCAACATCTTTAAACGTGACCTGCGGGTTGTCCTTGGACATCAGTTTTGCCTGGGATTTGCCAAACTTCATCATCTGGCTGCCGCCACCCTGCATGCGGGACAGCAAGAACCAGAACAACAGGGCAATGATGATGAACGGGATCAAGAAGCCCAGCATCGACAGCAACCAGTTTGAGGTCACCGGCTGGTCGGTAAATTCGTCCAGATCGGCCGCGGCAATCTCGTTGACCACGGTTTCGGCGCGGTCTTTCGAGTAGAAGAAGTGCACCTGGGTGCCCAGATTGCGGTCCTCGTGGACAAAGTCCTCTTGCAGCGTGAGCTCAACTCGGTGGTCATTATCGTCCAACAGGGCTTGGTTAGCCTTGTTGTCTTCCAATAACTGGATGCCCACCGAGGTGTCGACACGGCTCGACGACGAGCCCGACAGCACCGGCACGACGAGCAGTAACGCTAATACTGCAAGGACGATCCAAATGACCGGTCCTTTAAAGATGTTCTTGGCTTTCACCCTTCTAAAGCTACCCCTTTCACCCCTATGAATTGCATACGTCTCATTTCCTTTCGCAATCGGTGGAAGGACCACCTCTGCGTATCACCCCACATCCCGACCAAAGTTATCCACAATTGACTCAGGTGCGGTCCCATGCACTGTCGAACTCGGCCAGACTATGGGTCACACAGTTTTTTACGAAAGGAGGTGTGCACATGAGTATGCCCGTCCCAATCCAGCCGGATATTTCCAACGACGACGTCGCTGCTTCGCGTGCGACCGAGCCGTTAGCGTCGCAGCGGCTTTTTGAACTCCACGATGCCAATATGCAACGCGTTGAAGAGCTCTATGGCACGGCCCTTGATGCCATGGACTCCGGTGAGCTTTTAGCTTTGCAATCGGCGATCATCAAACGATTCGATGTCACCACCGATGAGCAGCTCAGCGATGCCATCACCAACGAGGGCGCTGCCCTATCTTTGGCAGATGTCAGCCGGATCGCCGAGGAAAATCATCGTCGGTTTTATAACTTCCAGTGCCGCCTAGCATTTCTGTTAGAAGGCTGGTTCGAAAGCATCGAGGCCCGCAGTGCGACCCTGGCACACAAGGGTAAGCGTCCGTTCAAGGATGCAAAAGATTTCATTGCTCGACTCATCGGCATCGATAACAAAGAAGTGGAACGTCGGTTGCGTATTGCCACCGCAAATCCCACAAAACCAGGGGCCTCCAAAATGCGGGCACCCAAAATCCAGCGCGCCATGGCCGCTGGCAAGATCGATCCAGCCTCTGCCAATTACATCGTCGACCGACTCCGGTCGATTCGTGCCGCGTCGAAACGTGCAGGTGCCACCGATGAACAAGCGGATCGTTTAGTCGCCACCAAAGAGGGCGAACTGTTAGCAAAAGCCTTGCATGCCGGGCCGGATGAAGTTCGAAAATTCGCCGACCGAGTCAAGCGGTGCACCAACCGACAGTTCACAAAACCCGGGACCCGGTTGACTCCCAAACAGCGTCAGTATGAGGAAGGCCTACGGTATGTCTCACTACTGGGTGATAATCATATTCGGCTTGATTGGGTGCTCACAAAATGGCAATATCGCAACGTTTTAGAACGATTACGAAGACAAGTCAATAACCTGCGCAAAGAGATCTCACGAATCAATGATGACGAGCAGCTGAACCCCGACGGATCCAGGAAATCCGGGTCGGAACGCATCACCGCAGCAGATGAGGAATACGAGATTCCCATGCTGTATGACAATCGCACACCGGCCCAACGGTGGTCACATTTTCTGCTGGACATTCTCGAAACCGGGATCGTGCTGACCAGTTTGCCGGCAGGAAATGCCCAAGACCAGATCAACCAACATGCCAACACCGTTGACCAGATGCCATCCAACTCGGAGCATAAAAACGTCCATCCGGAAGATATCGCACCTTCAGGCGTGATCATTCCGGGACTTGGACGCTTGGTGAACGTGGTGCCGGAAGTGACCGTTGGTCTGCAATTTGCCGATTTAGCTGGTAAATATTTGGATTTCGGTTCGGATGATGTGAACGTCCAGCGCGAAATCGCTGCACTGATTGAGGGAAGAAAACCGTTTCCAGAATTGTACGACTATGATGCGATGGATCTCGACTGGGCACAGTTACGCATGACGGCCTGCAATGCGTCCATCATTCCTGCGGTCCTCAATTCCAAAAGCGAACCATTAGATGTCGGCAGGAGCCAACGTTCATTTCCCATCCACCTTCATCGCGGGGTGGTTCTGCGTGACGGTGGATGCGCATACCCCGGTTGCAATATGCCGCATATGTACTGCGAAGTGCATCATATTCAACACTGGGAGAACGGTGGTCCCACGTCATTGGACAACGCGGTAATGCTCTGCCGTTTCCATCACATGGTCATCCATCAGTCCGAGGTGCTGGTTCGGCTCAACGACGACCAGTTTCCGGAATTTCTTATGAACCCCACGACGCCAGAAGCGACCTGGGTTCGCAACTATGTACATCGAGGCTGAGCTACTCCCCGAAGCGTGTATCCCGGTGGTGTCATCTAGTGGCATCACCGGGAGATCAGCCTAGGTGTTACTCGTAGACGTGGGGAGCCAACGTAGCCAGCACATCAAGGTTGCGATATTTCTGGTCGAAGTCCAGACCGTAACCGACGACGAATTTATTCGGGATATCCTTGCCGATGTATCGCACGTCGATATCAACCGCCAGGGCCTCAGGCTTACGGAATAGCGTGACAATCTCCACTGAGGCAGGACCGCGCGACTCTAAGTTCGTCTTCAGCCATGACAAAGTCAGACCGGAATCGACAATGTCTTCAACGATGAGCACGTGGCGACCCATGAGATCTTCTTCAAGGTCTTTCAGAATTCGGACAACGCCTGACGATTTGGTTCCGGACCCGTAGGAGGAGACGGCCATGAAATCAATGGTGACTTTCGAGCGCAGGGCACGAGACAAGTCAGCCATGATCATCAACGCACCTTTGAGTACGCCAACAAGCAGAATGTCTTTGCCTTCGTAATCGCGATCGATTTGCACTGCCAGGTCTTGGACAATGTCATCAATTTCTTCGCGAGTCAGTAGTACGGACTCTAAATCGCCTGCAACGTCTTCGGCCTTCATGATCACTCCTCGTGAGGTCAGGTTAGTCCCTCGGGTATGAGGGGATGACTAATAGTTTTGCATATTCTTCACCGGCTTTTTTCCGGTAAAGGCTCACATGACCTTCCAATTGGATCGGCCCAGCCGATGACGCCCGGCCAACCGGCGGCGAAATGAGTTCTTCAATCGCGGCTAAACGCTCAAAGCTGGGCTGTGGTGCCCCAAAATGTTGTACTGCAATAGCAACAACACGCCGCAAAATAGCCGGTTGTAACCGTTGCAACGCTTTCAAGGGGAAGCTCAGTTGCTGAGGTTCTTCAACCACTAATTCGCGATACGTATTCTGGGCAATATCTTCTAAGACATCGGCGTCATCAGCAGCCAAGGTTGCGGTGGTGACCAACCCGGAAAACACGCCCGGCCCCAAGCCGGTGGTGGCATCCATCAGCGTTGGCAGCAAATGGTTCCTCACCCGAATCCTGGCGATCGATTCGTCCAAGTTCATCGGATCTTCGAAATACCGGATTCCCGCCCAAGCACAAATCTGTTCGGTATCTTCACGGGTAAGCTCCAGCAACGGCCGGCCAATCCGTACGGGCGGGTAGCCTGGCAATTCATGAGTGCGTTGTGTGCGAATGCCTGCGATTGATCGCAAGCCCGAACCGCGGGCGAGACCTAAAAGCACCTGTTCGGCTTGATCATTCGCGGTATGCGCGGTGAGTACTCCAGCGGCTTGCACGTGATGAGCGCACTGAACAAACGCTTCGTACCGAGCTTGTCGAGCTGCGGCCTCAAGACCGTCACGCCCGGCGGCAACGGTCAGGTCTTGAACCAACACGGGCCGTAAACCCATTGCTCTACAACCACGAGCAGCCTGGACAGCGACGTGTTCGGTGATGGCCTGCAAGCGGTGATCAAAAATGAGTGCGCCGAAGCTGATCCCTGTGATGCGTTGCGTTTCAGCCGCCAGCACGGCCATGGCCATGGAATCGGCGCCCCCAGATACGGCGATCAGCACGGGCTGACGATCCGGGACAGACCAACTGTGCACCATAGCTTTTAGGGCTTTGACACCGGTATGCACAGCTGCAGGCCACCCGGCGCTGGGTGGCCAAACATCCGGCCCACTCATCGGCGGATCAACTTGTGGTGAGGCACTCACAGTGTGACCTAGTTGAAGACTCGGGCAACCCAAGCATCCGCGTCGGTCAGCTCATCCATCGACGGAAGATTCTCGGGTGCATCCCATACGACGTTGAAGCGTTCGATACCCACACGGTCGATCACTGCAGCAACGAAGGCTTGACCTTGCTTATACTGTTTTGCTTTGGCATCGAGTCCAAAGAGTTTGCGCAATAATTGCGCCAGCCAATTGTGATTGGCCGAGCGTTCGTCAAAGCGCTTGCGGATCACCCGCACGCTGGGCACAAGTTTACGATCAACGCCGTCCATGATGACATTGGCGTGGCCTTCAAGCAGCGACATGACCCCGGTGATCTGGGACTCGAGTTTTTTCGTCTTCGCGGCCTTCTGCTCGGCAGTGAGCTGGTTTTCAGATTCCGGCAAGATATTTGTCAGCAGAAAATCTGTGGCGATGTCCAAAATGTGTTGTGCCAGCCAGGGAGCCTGCGCAAATTGTGCCACGTGGGTCAGCTCGTGCAGACTCACCCAAAATCGGAAGTCTTCAGGATCAAGTTTGAGCTCATCCCGGATCATCATCACGTTGGGGGCTACAAGCATGAGTCGAGGTTTGGCATCGCCCCCGGAAGCTTGAGCCGCGTAGGGTTCGAACTGGCCCAGAATCTTGGTGGACAAAAACGCTAACACCGCACCCACTTGGGCGCCGGAGAAACCCGCGGTGACATCTGAGCCCAGACTCTTCATGAGGCTCTCACTGACTTGACTGAGTCGATCGAATGCAGGTTCGAGCATGACCTGCAGTGAGTGCGAGTTCGCGGTGATCCAACCGGGTCGATCCACCACCAGAACTTCAACGTCGTCGTCAACTGGCTGGGTTGCCCAGTGCTCAATTGCGGATAATTTACTCAGCGTCGCGACATGCTCCGCTGCGGCGTAGGCTGCGGCGCGTAGGCCTTCTGTTTCAATGATGGCGTCGGTGGCGGGAACTCGCGGACCGGGCGGCACGAGGTTGCGTCCGGTGGATGCTGCCACCTGTTGGCTAAAGATTTGCATGGCTGTGTCCCTTCACGTTGAACCCTACTGGATCAACGACGTCGTTGCTCACTTACTGCATCCACAGTCGGTTAATACCTCGGCAAGGTGGTCTTGTTCTCCTCTGGCTGCCGCGTAATCGCCGTCGGCTCCGCTGGTGTTAATAGCAAACCAGAGGGCACGGCCATCGGCGGTCACGGTGAGTCCGGCGTTAGAGCTTGCGACTTCCAGTGTGCCGGTTTTGGAGCGTACCACGCCCGAATATGGTGCTTGGGTCATGCGGTTTCGCATGGTTCCGTCAAAGCCGGCGATCGTGAGGGTGTGGAATATTGGGCGGAATTGTTCATTGGTCAGCATCAGGTCAAACAGTTGCACGGTGGCATGAAGCGTAGCCCGGCTGTTGGGTGACAGCCCGCTGTTATCAACAAAGTGCAGGTGTTCGACGTCGAGACCGAGCTCTTGCAGGGTGGTGATAGTGGTGGCGGTGGAACCGGTGAAATCCGGGGTTGCTCCAGCCGTCAGTGCGGCTTCGCGCCCGAACATTTCAAACAGCATGTTATTGGACTGTTTCATGGCAAATTGCAGCTGTTCGCCCAGGGTTGCAGACTGCACGCCGGCCACCGGTTCTGCTTCGGTTCGTTGGGTTGTGCGTCCGGCATTGGAAAATTCGACGTCGTAGCCGGCTTGTGCGGCCGCTTCGGTCAGACGCTGGGCAAAGGCAGCCGTGGCATAGGCGGCGCCGTCTTCCACTGCATCACTGGCCAGTTGTGGGTCGGTAACGAATCCGCCCCAGGTGTTGAGCGGATAGACGGGTGAAACCCAGCCGCCGGTCATGAGACCTTCGGTCCACGATGGGTGCGTATATGGCTGTGCGTAGCGTGAGACGTCAACCCGGACGTCGATGACACCACTTTGGGCAACGTCTTGTTGGATGGCTTCCCAGGTCTTATTGGCCAGGTCTGCAAGGCCCGCATATCCAACGGTTTCACCGGTACTTTCACCGTTGGATAGCAGTCCGTCTCCCCCACCAATCAGGGTGACACCTTGGGCCGGATCATAGCTGGCCGAAGTAGTAAACCGATGGCTGGCATCCAGGTGATGCAGAGCACTGATGGCGGTAAATAATTTCAGGGTTGATGCCGGCACGATGGCATCTTGACCCCCGACGTCGTACAAGGTGGTGCCGGTTGCGGCATCGACCACCAGCATTCGATGGTTCAAGTCCAGGCTGGCACGAGCGTCGTCCAGGGCGGCGGTGAGCTGACCGGTATCTGGGATTGGCGCGTTCACGTTGATCAGTTCGTCGACGTCGTCGTCCACATGTTCATGGTCGGTGGTATTTTCAGGTGGCAGCGCGACCGGGGCAGCCGCATAAATTTTGGGATCGCCAACCCAGGTTTTCGTAGGCGCCGGGCTTGCTCCCGGGGTGATGAGGTCGCGCATATGGTGAGACCAGTCGGCGGCCTGAACCCGGATGACGTCGGCATTGGGTGGGGCATAGGCCATGGTCATCCCGCCCCCGGCCACAAGTCCCAGCACGATGCCCAGGATCCAAGGCAACCAGCGGCGTCGACCCGAGGCGGCGATTTTGGCACGCCGTCCGGAAGGTTTCGATGCCATCATGGTTTCACCTGAACAACTGGTTTCGCGTTAGCCTGTTTAATGTTTGCACCCTTTGAGCACATTTGGGTTATTCACCCGCGGACGTAATAACCTTAGATCAAGCATACGCTTGCCCCAAGTCATTCGGTTCGGCAAGTCTTACCACCAACAGATGGAGAAATAATGCAGCACGACGTCACCATTGAGATCCCTGCCGGTTCGCGCGTCAAGTACGAAATTAACGAAGAGACCGGCCGTTTGCACCTGGATCGTATTCTCTTTACCTCCATGGAATACCCAACCCACTACGGGTTCTTTGATAACACCCTGGGTGAAGATGGTGACCCATTGGATGCGCTGGTCTACCTGCCTGGCTTTGATCTGTTGCCTGGCGTGGTCGTTGAAGCACGCCCTATCGGGATCTTTTCTATGACCGACGACGGCGGTGGCGACGACAAGGTCCTGTGCGTACCAAATGATCCACGCTATGCCCACATTCAGGAACTGGAAGATATCGATGAATACCTGATCAAGGAAATCGAACACTTCTTTACCCGCTATAAGGATCTCGAACCAGGCAAATGGGTCAAGGCCGAAGGGTGGAAAGCCCGTGCCGCCGCCGAAGCTGAACTGCAAGCTTCTATCGATCGTTTCAAGGGCTAAAGCAGCCCAAAATCTGCTGCCAGCTGTTGAAAACGGATGGTTTTTGAGCAATTTCGCCACTAGATAATTCAAAAAATTTCGTGTGGCTCAAAACACGTCAAACGCCGTGGGAATCCGTTCCCGCGGCGTTTCGTCGTTTTCCACAACCAACTTTTTTACCCCATCTCACCCACATTCACTTGAGTTGTGTCGCATAAGGCCTATACGACGTGCCAAGATGGAACCATGTTTGTTGTGACCATGACCCAGCGTTCCGTGGACCCCGGTGAACAACGCGTGTCAGATTTCCACCAAGACCTGAAACAACGGCTTGGGGGCGAGCTGCCCGCTTCGCGCTCCTCGGATCCTCTGACTTATCGCCAGGTGTTTTCCACTGCGTCTCCTGCGGTCGAAATCGCCTTATATGCAATGCGACTGGGCACGTGGAATGTGGGCATCGGAGTGGGTTCTGCAACCGAGCAGGACGACGAGCTTGTGGGCTCGGGCGTTCGAGCCGCAGACTTGGCTGTCTCACTTGCGGCAAAACAAGGTCAGCTGGTGTCATTGCGCATCGAGGCGGCCAAGCCTCCGCGAGGTGTCGAGCAAACCCAGTTGGGTCAACATGCCCAAAGTGTGTTGCAATTACTTGGTCATGTGGTGTCGCGTCGTTCGGCGGCGGAATGGGCGGTGTTGGACCGACTCGATCCCGGTATTCGCGGCCAACAGCGTCGTGTAGCCCAAGAATTAGGGATGACCGTGCAGGCCGTGTCGCAAGCCATCAAACGGTCTTTGTATAACACCGAACATGAAGTACGCAGCGCAGTCATTTTGCTCTTAGAACAGGCCGAAGCCGCCGTCAATATCCAATCCAATAGCGGAATGTAGCATCAATGACGGCGACCAAACGGCTCGCCGCGTGCCGGTCCGTTCTGCGCCTTAGTGCAGGGTGCGTAGCGCCGTGGCCAGTCCACCGTCATGGACCGTGCCGGTAATTTCGTCGGCAACCTGTTTAACTTCCATGGGCGCCTGTCCCATGGCGACACCGCGGCCGGCCCACTCCAGCATTTCCACGTCGTTGAAACCGTCGCCGATGGCAACAGTATCGGCTGGGTCAACATGCAGGATCTGGCGCAGTGCTTCAAGCCCCGAAGCCTTTGACACGCCGGCACCGGCCACATCAAGCCAGGCGTTATAGCCAACGGAGTACGTGATACCTTGCAAGCCCAGCGACTCGATAGCCGAGGCGAATTCGCGGGTTGAGGCGCCTTGGGAGAAGACGACGAGGCGAACGGCAGTGGTTTCTTGCAGTTCTTCGAATGTCACACCGGTTGCTTGGACGCCGAAGCTAAAGTCTTGGAAGCGTTCGGTTGACAGGTAATTTCCCTCGTCGTCCTCAATGGCGAACCTGGCGGTTGGGACACGGTCGCGCAGTTTTTCTAAAACGGACGACGGGTCGAAGGTACTGCGGGCAACGATCTCGTAGCCTTCTTCGAGTTCGGAGTCGAGGCGCAGCGAGACCCCACCATTGGAACACACCGAGTACCCGCAGTGCAGGCCGATGTCTCGTATGATCGGCAAGGTGGCGTGAAAAGCCCGGCCGGTGGCGATCAGCACGTGGTGGCCAGCTTCCATGACATTGATAATTTCGGCACGCACTTCTGGATACATGTGGCCATCGAAGTCCACGATCGTGCCGTCTACGTCTAAACAGACCATCTTTTTGTTCATGCACTCTAGTCAACCATGTTGGGCAACGCTGTGATGAACCAATGGCGAATTTGGCTGAACTTGACGGTAAATATGGCAAGTTTGCGCGACCGTTGAGTCGTTCGGGTACCAAACAGCCCAATTCCCGATATCTGGGGAATTGGGCTGTGCGGTGAGATTGATGGCTTGCTGTCCACCAGGAACGTTAGGCGATGGGCTCCAGCACGGTCTTGCCGCCCATGTATGGCTGCAGGGCTGTTGGCACGTTCACGGAACCGTCTTTATTCTGATGGTTTTCCAGGATCGCGACTAACCAGCGGGTGGTGGCCAGGGTGCCATTGAGGGTTGCGGCAATGCGGGTCCCGGCCTTGGCGCCGTCGTCGTTAAACATGCGCTGGCGGACATTATGACGCCGTGCCTGGAACGTTGTGCAGTTTGAGGTCGAGGTCAGCTCGCGGTAGGCGTCTTGGGTTGGGACCCATGCTTCGCAGTCAAATTTGCGGGCAGCCGACGGGCCGAGGTCACCGGCGGCGGTGTCGATGACCCGGTATGGGACCTCGATCTTGGCGAGCATTTCTTCTTCCCAGGCCAGCAGGCGCTCGTGTTCGGCTTCGGCTTCTTCTGGGGTGGTGTAGATGAACATTTCCAGTTTATTGAACTGGTGGACACGAATAATGCCTCGGGTGTCTTTACCTGCCGAGCCGGCTTCGCGACGGTAGCAGGTTGAGTAGCCGGCGAAGCGAACCGGTCCATCGGACAGGTCTAGAATTTCATCGGCATAGTAGCCGGCTAGGGCGACCTCGGAGGTACCCACCAGATACAGGTCGTCTTTTTCGATGCGATAGATTTCGTCGTCGTGTTCGACGTTGAATCCGGTGCCGTTCATGGTTTCTGGGCGCACCAGGGTTGGTGTGATGATCGGCGTGAACCCGGCCTCTACGGCTTGGGCCATGCCCATCTGGGTGAGTGCCATTTCAAGTTGGGCGCCCACCCCTTGGAGGAAGTAGAAGCGCGAACCGGAGACTTTGGCCCCGCGTTCCATGTCAATGGCGCCCAGCATCTCGCCGAGCTCAAGGTGATCGCGGGGTTCGAAATCAAATTCGGGCAGCTCACCTACGGTCTTGAGTACCTCGAAGTTCTCCTCGCCACCCGACGGGATGCCCTCGACAATGAGGTTGGGGAACACGTTGTTGAGGTCTTCGACCAGCTGGTTCTTGGCGTCAGCATCTGCCTCGGCAGCTTTGACGTTGGCGGCAAGCTCTTTGGCCTGGTCCAGCAGGGCTTGTTTTTCCTCGCCTTTGGCCGGGCCAATCTTTTTCGATAGAACCTTCTGCTCGGCACGCAGGTTCTCAAAAGTCTGCAGTGCGGCGCGGCGGTCGGCGTCGGCGGCGATGATCTGATCCACCAGCGATTCGTCGGCTTCACGAGCTCGCTGCGAGGCACGATACAGTTCAGGGTTTTCGGCAAGATGCTTTACGTCAATCACATGCTTTAGCCTACCCGAGCCGGCCGTAACCTACACTGGTTGACATGACTCCGTTAACCATTGTGCTACTTGTGGTGGCCGTGTGCGCCGTCATTGGCACAATCGTGGCCCTGGTGGCGTGGCGGAAGGCCCTGGACCGGGCCAAGCGGGCTGAGACGGTGAACCGGGATCTGTCAGGGCAGCTGTCCCACGCTTATGAGTTACCCCAGGTGGCTTCGACTTTGGGCGTGCCGAATCGGGTCGCGCTGGTGTATAACCCGTCAAAGGCGGCCTCAGATCAGGTGCTGCCTTTGGTTGTCCAAGCGTGCGGGCTATTTGGGTTACAGGAGCCAAAATTTTATGAAACAACGCTGGAGGATTCCGGGTTGTCAGCTGTGCAACAGGCCGTGGACGCCGGCGCCCAGCTGGTGTTGATTGCCGGCGGTGACGGCACGGTTCGAGCCGCTGCGAAGGTTCTGGTCAACACGGACGTGCAGATGGCGATTATCCCTACGGGGACCGGCAATTTATTGGCCCGGAACCTGGATTTGCCGTTTAATGATGTTCAGGAATGTGTCTATATAGCTTTTAACGGCCAGGTACGCCCGATCGATGTTGTCTCGTTGGACATGGTCTACGAGGATGGCACCCAGGATAATTTGGTGTCCACGGTGATTGCCGGAGCCGGATTTGACGCCGAGATCATGCATTCGACGTCGGATCGGCTTAAGGCAGCAGCCGGATGGCTGGCCTATACCGAGGCCGGGGTTCGTAAGCTGCGCGGCAAACGGCACACGGTGACCGTGGTTCCGCAAGACCATGAAGCCAAACGGTACCGGGTTCGGTCGGCGATGATTGCCAATTGTGGGATCCTGACCGGTGGCATCAATATGGTGCCCGAAGCTGTTATCGACGACGGACTTTTGGATGTCGCCTTGTTAGATCCGCGCAATCTGGTGGACTGGATTCAGGTGGCTGCAGCAACGCTTGTGCCCAAACAAAAAGCCGCTCGAGTGACGACGTTTCCCACCCGGAGATGCAAGCTGATCTTTGACGAACCGCTGGTGGCTCAAATTGATGGGGATCCGATCCCCAAAACCAGACAAATCGTAGCCGAGACTATTCCGCGGTCATTGCAAGTGCGTGTGCCCGCGCCACCGACCGGCAACTGATCAATGGTTACCTGTATTTGACCGGTCGAGGATGCTGCGCACCCAGGCCCGGCCCCGTTGGTAGGCCTCGTCGGTGGTGTATTCCGGAATCACATAGGGCACGTGTTCGGCGCGTGGATAGGAGCCCAAGAATCGCACGCCTGGGAACATCCGGTACAGGGCGGCCAGTGCGGCAGAAACCCGTTCATCGGCCAGGTGGCCTTCAAGGTCGATCGAGAAGAAGTATTTGCCCAAGTATTCGCCGGTGGGGCGAGATTCAATGCGGGACAGGTTGACCCCGCGCGTGGAGAATTGGTTCATAATTTGGACCAGCGCGCCGGGGCGGTCTTCGGGCAGTGGGACCACCATTGTGGTCTTGTCGGATCCGGTGGGTTGGGGCAGGTGTCCGGCCCGGGCCACGACTACAAATCGGGTCACCGCGCCTGCGGTGTCTTCAATGCCCTCGGCCAGAATTGGCAGGTCCAGTTTCTTGGCCAGGTGCGGGGCACATACTGCGGCGTCATAGGTTGTCGTGTGGTCCAGCAGTCCGTGTGCCCCGGCTGCCGTGGAGGCGGCTTGCACGTAGGCGGCATTGGGAATATTGGCCTCGGCCCAGATGCGCACTTGCGCCCAGGCGTGGGTGTGGGTGGCAACGCTGTGTAGCTCGGTGAGTTCTCGCGGCCCGTCGGGGCGACCGACCAGCATGAACGAAATGGGCACGAGCACTTCGCGGATGATGTGCAGTTCATCGCCCGAAGCGATCGCATCAAGGGTTGCGGTAACCCCGCCTTCAACCGAATTTTCAATCGGGACGACGGCGGCGTCCACCTCGCCGCTGCGTACCTGATTCAACGCGGTAATGACCGAGCCAAGTGGGACTTGCTGGGCCCCGTCGGCTTCGGGCACCCGGTTCAGGGCGGCTTCGGTGAATGTGCCCTCGGGGCCAAGATACGCAAACGACTTCATAACTGCCTATCTTAGCCACCCGGAAACACCGTGCGTGGTTTTAGCGCACGATCGGTTCTGCCCCGGTTTCCGACACCAGCGGTTTGTCGGCTTCCAGCCAGGCGCCGCACCCACCGGCAACGTTGACGGCCGAGTATCCGTGCATTTCCATGTACGGGGTGGCTCTCGCGGAGCGGCCCCCGGTGCGGCAGATGACGTAATAGTCGGTATCGGGGTCAAGTTCTTCGATGCGCAGGGGCAGTTGGTCCAGCGGGATATTAATCGCGCCCGGGATGTGGCCGGCGTCGAATTCATACGGATCGCGCACATCTAGGATGTTGGCGTCGTCGGGCACTTGGTCTACGGTGAGGGTTTCAAAGTCGCTCATGGGGCCTATGGTAAACCAGAAAAACGCTCGGCTGCCAGTAAAAGCCGCACGATTCTAACCGTTGGCGTATACAGTTGAATCCATGACTGAACATCACGCTTTCGGTTCGCTTTCCGCACGCCAGCTGCGAGATGCGATTGCCGCCGGTACCTATACTGCCCGTCAAGTCACCGAATATTATCTTTCCGTGATCCACCAGCGCACCGATCTGGGTGCCTTTATGGCGGTGCATGACGACGCCGCGCTGGCTCGTGCAGATGAGTTGGACGAGGCCTATGCGGCCACCGGTGTGGTCGGACCACTGCACGGCCTGCCCCTAGCTTTTAAAGACACGGTCAATGTGGCCGGGATGGTCACCACGTTTGGCTCCAGGCTGTTTGCCGATACCGAGCCGCAGCTTGAAGACGAACCCGTCTCGTTGAACATGAACACCGCCGGCGTGGTGCAGGTCGGTAAGACCACACTGCCTGAGTTCGCGCTGTCGTGTCACTCAGATAATGTGATCTCCGAGCCGGCTCGCAACCCACGAAATCCGGAACTGACCGCGGGTGGTTCTTCCGGTGGGGCTGCTGCCGCAGTTGCCGCAGGCCTGCTGCCGGTTGCCCCGGGTACCGATGGTGGCGGGTCGATCCGAATTCCTGCTGCCGCCACCGGCATCGTTGGGCTCAAGCCTGGCCGGGGCACCATCCCAACCGATGAACACAACGACGACGTCAAAAACCTGTCGGTTACCGGTCCGCTGGCTCGCACGGTCGAAGACGCCGCGCTGCTGATGGATGCCCTGGTGGATCCGACCCAGTCCAACGGCCGGTATCTGACCGCAGCCCAGCAGGGCCGCGAGTCAGCCGGTGACCTCTCGATCGGGTACACGACGGCTTCCCCGTTCCAGCCGGATCTTGATATCACGTTGTCGCAGTCGGCGGTCCAAGCATTGACCCTTGCGGTGACGCTGCTGAGTAAAGAGGGCTTATCGGTTGAGGAAATGAGCTTTTCCTACCGTGGCGGCTACCACAAGAATTTCCAAACGGTCTGGACTCAAGGCCTGACGCGCATCCCAATGCCCGAGGGCGCCGAGGAGCGGATGGAAGCCCTGGCCAGGGACTTCTTGAAACAGGCCCGCGAGCGCACCCAAGAACAATATGAGGCCGCAGTTGCTGAATTGTCGGACTGGGCTGCCGATACACGTCGTCAGTTCTCCGCCTATGACGTCGTGCTGACCC
This sequence comes from Enteractinococcus helveticum, assembly GCF_001657475.1. Classification (GTDB taxonomy): domain Bacteria; phylum Actinomycetota; class Actinomycetes; order Actinomycetales; family Micrococcaceae; genus Yaniella; species Yaniella helvetica. Next base: position 146,765 of record NZ_LXEY01000019.1, on the reverse strand, counting down.
CGGTGTTGGCGTTTACCCCACCGCCGGTCGGAACATTTTCGGCGATGGAAGCCCAAGACGACTACGAATACCAGTGCAAGTTCACGCCATATACCTCGATGATCAACGTGATGGGGCTGCCGGCCATCTCGATTCCGATCAAGGACGATGACAACGGTATGTCGTGGTCTATTCAGGCGGTTGGGCGTGCGGGAACCGAGGGGCAATTGCTGCGCCTGGGTGCTCGTCTTGAGGCACTCGTGGCGGGGAACAAGCCTTCAGAATAATACTGCATCTGACAGCGCAAACTGTGAGCGGGGTTATCGCCATATGCTGTGGCTGAAACTACAGTTTGGCATATGAGTGATTCAGCGATTCATCCCCAAACCCAACAGTTTAGTGTTCTCGATGACGGCATGAACTTCCACACCCGTAAATGGGTCAAGCCGGAAGATCTTAATGCCAATGGCACCCTGTTCGGCGGTGCGCTGCTGCGCTGGGTTGACGAAGAAGCCGCGATCTATGCGATCCTGCAGATGGGCAACCATCGTGCGGTGACCAAAATGATGTCGGAAATCAACTTCGTGGCCTCCGCTGTGCAAGGTGACATGATCGAAATGGGTCTCAAGGCCATACATTTCGGTCGGACTTCGATGACCATGCGCGCCGTGGTCCGCAATATGATTACCCGCAAGGTGATCCTGAGCATCGACAAAATCGTGTTCGTATCTCTGGGCGAAGATGGTACACCCCAACCGCACGGATACACCGACATTTCTTATAATCGCGACCGGCTACCTACCCGCTAGCTTGGGTAGCCGCCCAGCGGTTATTCATCGAATGTCGAATCGAGGTCTAACCAGTCGATGACCCACTGGCCGTCGTCTTCGTCGTAGACCATCTCCACCCACCAGCCGGCCGATTCTCCGCCCTCGATGCTCGCATCTTCGTTGAGCACGCCATCTTCGTAGAACTGGCTGGCAGGTTCCTGCATTTTGAATAGGACGGCGGTCCACTCTTCGTCGTTAGCATCGTCGAAGTTCTGTTGGACCTCACCAATCTGGATGCTGGTTTCGCCATCTAACACCGCCCAGGCGTCGTCGGCATAGATCTGTTCCCATTTATAAATCAGCTGGTTACAGGCTTCACATACGTAGTGGGTTACTTGTTCGATCGGTGCAGTGTCGCCGGTCAAACGCCCGTAGTCCACGGCCTGCCAGAAATATTCGACGGTGGCGCGGGCACCGTTTGCGCTGTTGTCGTTCACCGCCTCCGGCAGCACCGGTTTGGGCACGTTTTGTGCCGGTCCCTCAGCTGAGGCAGCAACATATTCTTTGGTCTCGGCGGATTCGATACTCGGCGATGGTTCGCTGCGTATCTCATCTGCCTCACTTGAGGAACACCCGCTCAGCGCCAGGGCCAGGCCGAAGGCTGCGGAGGCGATTTGCATGACGGAGAGTGTATTCTTTGGGGTAGTCATCAAAGCTTCTTTCGGGTCGGCATCGTCTAGGACTGGTATCTAACCTAGGGTGGATGTCGACTCAGCACTTCGGCTTCTATCAAAATTGTGGATAACTTCGAGGCGCTACTCCGCCATGGAGACAAAATGCGCGTCAATTAACCGACTGGGTACAGTTCTAGACAGACCCCGAACGAGTGGGTTCCCTACCTGGATTCACAGCTTCGTTTGGTGGCGAAACGTGTTTCAGAGTAGTTGTGCCCAGAGTCGTGTTGCTGCGTAACTGCGATACGGGTTCCAGTTCGCGGTTGAGGCTGTGTCGAGGTCGGCGGCTGCGAGCATACGGCGCAGCACGGCGTCGGTTGCGGGGAATGCGTCCGGGTCGGTGCCGGCGCGGATCGCGAGGTAGTCCAGCGTCCACGGGCCGATCCCATGGACGGCATGCAACCGCGACCGCTCCGGCAGCAGATCACCGTCTGTCTCGGTGAAGAGCACGGCGACCTCGTGTACGGTGCGAGCCCGGCTGCCGGTGAGTCCAATGGCGGCACGCAAATCTTCGACGGGCACGGCCGCGAGCCGGGACAGTGTGGGAAATAAGCCGAGCCCGTCAACCTCGCCGGCCTCGGCAAGGTCGGTGCCGTAGGCGGCCACGAGCCGCGCTGCAAATCGTCGTGCGGCGGCCAGCGAAACCTGTTGTCCCAGCACGGTGAGCATGACGGCCTCAAATGGGGCCTGGAAGCGCGTGATCCTAACCCCGGGTCGCAACCGGACTTGTTCGGTAAAAACCGGGTGTGAGCCGAGGTGCGCGTTGATGGGCGTGAGGTCGGTGTCGAGGTCGAACCAATGGCGCACCCGGGTGGTGATTTCCTCGTGAACGGTCTGATCTGACGTCGTCGTGAACACGGTGGCACCGCCGGGGTCGAGTCGGACGGTAACTGCATGTGGGTCGCCGTGGATGGTGAGCCTGCGGGTCAGTGCTGCCTCGTCGGGGTTGAGTCGGTGCAGGCCCGGGATCGTGTGTGCGGTCAGCGTTGCAAGGGCGGCGTCGGAGTCGAAGGGGCCGTTGGCGTCCACCCTGATCTGCGCGGTACTCTTCATGCTGGCCAGACGCCCGAGGAGCCGCGGCGGTGTGATCCGACCAGGTGGGTGTCGATGATCCCAATAGCTTCCATCAGCGCGTACATCGTGGTGGGGCCAACGAAAGTGAACCCTTCCTTGCGCAGTGCTTTGGCCAGTGCCAGCGATTCCGGGGATTGTGTGGGAATCTCGGCGACAGTGTGCGGCACCGGTGTCGTGGCAGGCTGGAATGACCAAACGAACTCCGCCAGGCCGCCCTTATCGCGTAGGCGAATGGTCGCGTTTGCGTTGGTGATTGCCGCCTGAATCTTGGCACGGTTGCGCACGATCCCGGCATCGTTGACGAGTCGTTCGATCTCAGAATCTCCGTAGCGTGCGACCCGTTCAGGGTCGAAGCCCTCGAATGCCACACGGAAGGCGGGGCGTTTGCGTAGGATCGTTGCCCACGACAATCCTGCTTGGAAGGCTTCCAGGCTGATGCGCTCATACATGCCCTGTTCGTCACGCACGGGCATGCCCCATTCGGTGTCGTAATAAGCGCGCAGCATCGGGTCGACACTCGCCCACGCCGGGCGGGCCAGGCCATCATCGCCGACGACGACGCCCGGGTCTTGCGACATACCGGTGGGTCCTGCGGTGGAGGGTGTGCTCAAGGGCTGCTTCTTTCGCTCGTGTGGATACGCAAGGGCGATTCATCGGTCTGCTCAGCCGTTGAGACCGGTGACGCGCATGGTGATATTGATCCGCCCGGCCTCCAGTCCGCACCCTTGTGGCGCGGTACCGGGATAGATCTTCGGGATGCCGTGATATGCCATCCGCGATGGGCCGCCGAAGACGAAGAGGTCGCCTGAGGCGAGCGCAATGTCCTGATAGGGCTTATTGCGGGTCTGGGTGTTGCCGAACCGGAATAAGCAGGTGTCACCGATCGACAATGAGATCACCGGGGCTGTGGAGTGTTCGTCCTTGTCCTGGTGCATACCCATGCGGGCGGCGTCGTCGTAGTAATTGACCAGGGCGGCATCGGGTGTGTAATCATCGCCTGCGCTGGGATCGCCCGTTGCAGCCACCAGGGCACTGCGGCCCAGGCGCACCATCCAATCGGGGAATTCGTGGAAGCGGGCGACGAGCCAGCGCTGCTGTTCCAGCGTGAGCCAGTGCGGCACGTAGTGTGCGCCGTCGGGCAGCTGTGGGGTGGGGCGGTGGAGCACGTCGTCTCCGAACAGGGTGTTCATCGGCTCCTCCTGGCGGTCATGCTGCCTTTTCCAATTCCAGCAGGGTCGTCTTGGCGTCCAGGCCGCCTAGGTAGCCGCCCAAGCCGCCGTCACTACGCAGTACCCGATGGCAGGGCACCACCACCGGCAACGGGTTGGTCGCACACGCGGTGCCAACCGCGCGGACAGCCTTGGGGTTGCCGACCAGTTCGGCCACCTCCTTATAGGACTGGGTGTGGCCGTAGGCGATGTTAGGTAGGTAGCGCTGCACTATTTGCCGGAATCCCGCGGACAGTGCGTAGTCCAATGGGACGTCGAAGGCGTGCCGTGTCCCGGCGAAGTACTCGTCCAGCTCCGCGGCCACCGCGTCCAACCGGCCGGGTGCCTCCAGCACTCGGGGGCTGATCTTGGTTGCCAGCGAGGCGAGCACGGTGTCGAAGTCTTCGCGTTCAAATGCCACCCGCACCAGCCCGGTTTCGGTGGCTGCCAGCAGGAGGGTGCCGACCGGCGTGTCAATCGTGCGGTAGGCGACGTCAAGGAGCCTGCGTTGCCCGGCCAGTGCGGCCAGGTGCGCGTGCAGATCCTCCAGCGCACCGGTTTCGATCGGAAACAGAGCGGCGTGCTCGGCCGTCGTGCCATATTGGGCCGGATGACTCATGTTGGTTGGTGTGTTGTCACTCATCGGGGTGCTCCTTTCGTGTGCTCGGCTGCGTGATAGGTCTGTCTCAAGCTCTTGATGCCGTCGGCTGCGGCTCGTCGCACCGCCTCGGCACTGCCACCAATGAGATCGGCGGTCTCGGTGTGCGGCAGGCCACCGAGGTAGTGGTAGGCCACCGCGAGCCGTTGCCGCTGTGGCAGCGCGGCCACTGCCTCCCATATCTGGTACTCATCGGTCCCTGGGTTGCCCAAGGACGAAGTCTGTTCGGGGACGACGTCGGTGGGGATCGCCTGCCGGGCCCGCTTGCGCGTAATGTCAATTGCCTTGCGGTGAGCCACGCGCACCAGCCATGCTTCAACGTTGGTGTCCGCGTCCAATTCCGGCCATGCCTTCAGCGCGGCCAGGAACGTCTCGGACCATGCATCGTCGGCGTCCGCGCCCCAACCGAGGACGGCGCGGCAGACCCGCAGCACGGTCGCCCCGTGCCGTGTAACGGCCTGTTCGAATGGATATTGCATCTTCATCACTGAGTAAACGCGTCAGCCAACCGAAATGTGAGATCCGAGTTTTCTACCACCGTCGTCACCCGGTCTCACAATGGTTGTTTTTACTTCAACCGGTCAATCATTCGTTGCCCATAGGTCGGATCGGGCGGGTAAGCGGCTTGGAGGGTGTCGAGTCGGGTCGGCTTATAGAAGTGCGTGCGATATTGCGAGAATAACCGGAAGCTTTCATAGCCACCCCAGGTCCCGAAGCCGGCTGCTCCGGTGTAGTTATGCGGCAGTGAGGGCAGGACAGCTTGAATAATGGTCGCATTCATGACGGCGGCCCCGGCGTTAATGCGGTGCATGAAGTCTTTGCGGATGCGCCGTCGTTCAGAAAAGAGGTAGGCGGCCGGAGCGGTGGGTTTGGAGTTGGCGAATTCAACGGCCTCGTCATAGGTGTCGACCACCAGGATGGGCAAGATCGGTCCCAGGATTTGTTCCTGCATGATCGCCGAATTCGGGTCGACCTCAGCCAGGATGGTTGGGGCCAGGAAGGCGGATTCGATATTGTATTTGCCACCGTGCACGAGCCGAGCCGGGGTGGCACCGACCGCTCCTTTGGTGGTGGCGCGAATCAGATCGACCAGGCGTTGGGTGTGTTGCGGGGTAATGATCCGGCCGAACTGTTTGGCCGTGTCCGGGGTGGGACCGTAGAACTCTTGGATTGCATCGATGACGCCCTGTTGGACTTTGGCTGCGACGTCGTACCCAACGGCGATCAGGTAGTCGGGACTGACCAGGCTCTGGCCGGCGTTGGTGAATTTGCCGTAGGCGATGCGCCGTCCGATGGTTTTCCAGTCGGCGCCGTCGACGACGATGACCGGGGATTTGCCGCCCAGCTGTAGCGTGACCGGGGTAAGCTGTTGGGCGGCCCGCTGGTACACGCGGCGGCCCAGACTTTCCGAGCCGGTAAAAAACAGGTGATCCAGGGGTTGCGCGACGAGTTCTTCCAGGGCGTCTGCTCCCCCGGTGACGGTCACGATTGAGCGCGGGTTGAGGTATTCCGGCAGGATACTGCCTAAGAGTTTGGCGGTGCGCGGGGTGTGCATGGAGGGTTTGAGCACCATGCAGTTGCCCGCGGCCACGGCACCCACCAGGGGTGCCAGCAGGCTGTAAAACGGGTGGGTCCAGTTGCCAATAATGCCCACCACGCCCAGCGGGCGGGGTTTGACCATGGCTTTGCCGGGGCGTAAACCGTATGGGATGGACCGGGGCTGGGGTTCCATCCAGTCGGTCAGGTGCAACATGGCATAGGAAATTTCGTCTTTGACCGGAATGAACTCGCTTTGGTTCGTTTGGGCCGAGGATTTGCCAATGTCTTGCCACAGGGCGTCCTGAATGTCTGTCGAATAGTCTTCGAAGACTTCGCGTAGTGCTTTGAGCTGGTCCATACGAAAGGAGCGCGAATGAGTGGCCCGGGTCGCGGCGAAGGCTCTGAGTTCGGCCATCCGGGCGGATAACGTGTGGTGGGCGCCTGTGGTCATGTCTATAACCGTACGATACTTCAAAGCTTAGATATTGGTGCCATGCTGAATTGCTGGACTAGACTTCGGGGCATGGCTGCAGCTTCGCGACGCACTAAGTTCATTGTGTGGGGTATTGTGCTGGCACTTTTTGCCGGTGGCGCATGGTTTGCGTACTCCACGCTGCGGGCCAGCTTCCAACCCCTTGGGGTCATCGCCAACCCTTTTCCCACCGAAACGCAGCGGCCAGAGGGCTCGGATGCGCCACGCGGTCCGGTGAACTTTCTGGTCTTTGGTGAGGCCGCCGACCAGCATCAGACCCTGTCAGTTTTCCATTTAGCCGATGGGCGTCGTCGGGTGGATATTGTCAATTTTCCGCGCAGTTTCGCCCAGGTCACGGATATTCAGGACATCCCGGGCACGGTCAGCGAGGTTGAGGCACTCACCGGGGCGCGCATGGAGCACGTGATGCGCTGGGATTTGGAGTTCCTTACCCAGTTGGAGACCGCTCCGGGGGCCGCCGCCGCAGTGTTGACGGATCCGACAGCACTGGATGCCGACGACGTCTGGCAGTCCGTAGTGCAAGAGACCCTCAGTATCCAGGACGCAGGCCAACTCAAGACGCTGGCTTCAACACTGACGCCGTTTGTGGACGCCGATGCGCAGTTGGATACGGCCCGGATTACCGATTTGGCCAAATCGCTGCGCCATGTCCCCCCGGAACATGTGACCACGTGTGTGTTGCCCCAGGCCCTGACGGACCAGGAACAGGCCAAGCTGAAACGCTTTTTCGAAACCGGTGGACCGCGCCGGTGCGCCGAGATGTTCTAAGACCTGGGCTCGGCGAGGTAACAGGCTTTAGGTTATTCGGGCAGGGTGAGTAAGTGTTCGATCATTTCTGCTACGCCGTCGTCATCACAGGCCGGTGCGACGACGTTGGCTTCTACGAAGAGCGCCGGATTTCCGGATGCCACCGCGTAGCCGGTGCCGGCCCAGCGCAGCATTTGTTCGTCGTTTCGTTGATCTCCGAAAGCCACGACGTCATTGGCATGAATGCCCAGGCTGGCGGCATAGTCGGCCAGGGTGGAGGCCTTGTGAATGTCGCCGCGTGAAATTTCTAATAGGGCCACCCCGGGGACCGAGTGGGTGACCTGCACCAGCGTGCCGAAATGCGAGCGCACCGCCAGCAGCAGGTCATCTGGGTCGTGGCCGTTGACCTTGACCATGAGTTTGACGACTTCGGGGTGTTCGGCCAGCCGATCGGTGATGCGCTTGGCTTCAATCCAGCGCGAGGATTCCACGGCCACCCTCGAGGTGGGTTCGGCGGTAGCCTGGCGTGACAGATCAACCTGACGGGCTGCGGCTCGCGAAGCAGCAGGGATGAACTCGGGTTCCATGATCAACCCGGTCAGGGTTTCGGCACCAAAAATCGCGCCCGAAAACAGTCCGCGCAGTTCATTGGTCACATCGGCCACGAGGTGCTGGTCCATCGGGTGGGCCTCTAACACGGTGTCGGTGTTCATATCGTAAATCACCGCCCCGTTGGACACGATGGCCGGACCCATCGACCCCAGCAGTGGGGTCAACGCCGCCATCCAGCGCATTGGACGCCCGGTCACAAACGCCACGTGGATACCGGATTCAATGGCTGCCGCAAATGCCTCGAGAGTGCGCGGCGAAACGTAGCCGGTGTGGGTTTGAGAATACGGGATGATCGTCCCGTCCAAATCCGTGGCAATCAGTTGGGGCCGCACCAGCGGGTGGCCGATGCTGTCGCGCTCCACTTCGGCACCGTGGGGCGCCAAATGCTCTGGCATGCAGATGTCCTTTCCTTACCCAAGAATGTTAGCGCGAATTGGTGCCCACGGCTGTGTTAATTGGTAAAGTCTTGCTCGCAACGAATACCGCGCATAGAGGAGCCCGCCGTGGCAGCATCATTTCGTAAACGCTTAGGGTTGACCTGGGACATCCACGGCGATGGCAAAACCATTACTCCCGGCGAGGTTGTCAAACCCGATGAGCGCATGGCCGCCCCGCAAACCATCGGCATTGGTTTACAGCACGTGATGGCCATGTTTGGGGCAACCGTATTGGTCCCGGCGCTGACCGGTTTCCCGCCGACGGCAGCATTGTTCTTCTCCGGCATCGGGACCCTGCTATTTCTGCTCATCACCAGGGGCAAGGTGCCCAGCTACTTGGGCTCCTCGTTCGCTTTCATCGCCCCGCTCACCGCAGCCACCTCAATGCACTCCATGGCCGCAGCATCGGGTGGCATTCTGGTCACCGGCGCGGCCCTGGTCATTATCGGGTTCATTGTCCACAAGGCCGGGACCGGTTGGATCCACGCGGTCATGCCACCGGCCGTGATGGGTACCATCCTGGCGCTGATTGGGCTGAACCTTGCCGGGGCCACCACCAACGGCATGCAAGAAGTACCACTCACCACCTTTGGGACCACGGCGGCCGTGATCATCGCCGCAGTCCTGTTCCGCGGTTTCCTCGGGCGGCTATCCATTCTGATCGGCATCATCGTCGGCTACCTGCTGGCCCTGGTCCAGGATGAAATTGATTTCGCCCCGGTCACCGATGCCGCCTGGATTGGCCTGCCCGCCTTCCACACCCCAGAATTCCACATCGACGTGATGTTTTTATTCCTGCCGGTCGTCTTCGTTCTGATCGCAGAAAACATCGGCCACGTCCGAACCGTGGGGCTGATGACCCGCACCGATCTTGACCCGCATAATGGTCGAGCCATCATTGCCGACGGCGTTGCCACCATGCTCTCGGGCGCCGGCGGTGGTGTGGGCACCACAACCTATGCCGAGAACATCGGGGTCATGGCCTCATCGCGTATTTATTCAACCGCCGCCTACTGGGTCGCCGGCATGGTCGCGATATGTCTGGCGTTCTTCCCGAAATTCGGGGCACTGATTGCCACCATTCCCATGGGTGTGGCCGCCGGAGCCGGGATCATTCTCTACGGCATGATCGGCATCATGGGTGCCCGCATCTGGGTCAATAATAAGGTCGATTTCTCCAACACCATCAACCTCATGGCCGCCGGTGCCGGTCTGATCATCGCCATCGCCGACCCAATCATTGAGGTTGGTGGCATGCAATTTGGCGGCATCGCTCTGGGCACCATCGCCGTGCTGGGGATTTATCACATCATGTGGGCCATTGCCCGTTGGCGTGATACCCAACCGATCGATGATGAAAACGCGGAACCGGCGGCCATCAGACCGGGGCAGATCGGCTGATGCGCCATGACGACGATCTATGTGGTCACCCATCCGCAAGCCACTCATCACACCGAGGGTCTAGTCGGTGACTGGTACGATTCGGTGCTGACGGATCGCGGGTTGCGCCACGCCCAACAGATCGCCGTTGAACTCTCTCGTCGATTAGCTGCACGCCCCGAGTCCTCGGTACGTTTGGTCAGTTCTGATCTGATCAGGGCCCGGCAGACCGCCGATGCGATCACAGAAATCTTCGATCTCCCCGTCACGCTTGATGAGCGGCTGCGCGAACAACATCATGGAGCAGCCGAGGGTCAGCCGGTCGGGGCCCACCCGTATAATCCCGTGCCCCGAACCGGTGACCGGATGCATTTCGTATCTGGTCCGGGTATGGAATCACGTGCGGTCTGGGCGCAACGGGTTTATGCAGCCATGACGGATATCTACCACGATCCTGCCGACACCACGATCGTCGTGACCCACGGTGGCTCACTGACCTACGTGATCGCCTCCTGGATTGGTATCCCATTTGAAGCCGCCGACCGGGTGAAGTTTCAGGCCTCACCCGGTTCCCTCACCGTCTTGCACGACGACGATATCAACGGTGATCACGTGGTCGCCGAACTCAACAGCACCGACCACTTGCTCTAGACTGTCGTATTCCAAGGAGAAACACATGGCAAGCGAAGCTCACAACCTGCAGGCCAATTTTGACCACACAGCCTTTGCGGTCCGGGATGCCCTGGCTTGTGGGGTGAATCTTCGACGCCAATTCGGTGCGACACCTATTTTGGGAGAAGCGCTTGAGGCGTTTCGCTACCTCACGATGTATGTCGGTTCTGCTGAGCATGGCACCAACCTCGAGTTCCTCGACCCCACCGAAGAGGGCTTTCTAACCCAATTTCTAGACAAGCGTGGCCAAAGCCCCCACCACATAACGTTTTTGGTCTCCGATGTGCCCAGTGCGGTCGCTGCGGTATGCGAGCAGGGCTTCGGCGTCGTGGATGAAGACTACGAACATGCTGCCTGGCACGAAGCCTTCATTCGACCAGATGCCACACATCGCACGATCATTCAGCTGGCCGGTTCTGATCGGCCGTATCCGTCGGCTCGAGAACTGCTTGCCACCACGCGGCGGGATGCCCTTGCGATGCCGCATATTGCTAATGCCAAGAATCGGGACTGGTGGACGAGCATCTGGGATACTCAGGCTGGTGAGACGAAACATCTTGGGCCCACTGTGCTGCAGACGACCGATATGCCACGGTCGCATACGTTATTCGGAACTATTTTGCAGGGCCAAGCCCACGACAGCCAAGTTTCAAACGGGGTGGTCTATTCGTGGCCGGGTGGTGCGATTGAGCTGGTGCCGAGTGACAGGGCGGGCATCGCCGGGATCCGGGCACGGGATGATTCGGCGGAGCTCATCGATATCGATACCATTATCGCAGGAATGCCGAACACTTAGGCGACCTCCGGTCAGTTACCTGCTGGAGCGAGGGCGGCGCCCCTTGGTGACCCCGATGAAGTCTTGGATCATGTCGGAGTCGGCTTCTTTCCGCCAGGTCAGGCCGACTTCCCAGCCGGGGTGGATATTCGTTGGCAGGACGACGACGTCTTTTTGACCGAACATGCGCGCTACTGAGGCTGGCAGCAGTGTGTAGCCCGAGCCGGTGGCCACCAATTGAATGGCCATCCGCTCCCCCGCAGCGACCTCTTCGGGTGTATCGAGCGGATCGGGTACCGGCTCGGAGGCGTAGTCTGCTGGATTCCAGAAGGTTTCACCTTCTAGATCATCGGTGCCGACGTCGCCGTCGTCCTCGGTCCAGGCGGCCAGCAGGTGATCCTTTGACACCATGATCACGGGTGACTCATCGTAGAGTCGCACGAGGTGGAGGTCTTCGGGATCCAAGCCGTGGGCGGCAACGAATTCCTGCCAGGTCTGATCGGCTCGCCAACGCAAATAACCCAGCTGCGGCAGATAGCGCGGCGGATCGTGGGGCTGTAGAAACAGGGTTTGAGAGTGTTCGTCCTGGGTCACCAACGTGACTTCGGAGCCACGAGCTTTGAAGCGGTGAACCCACTTGGATGGCGTGGCGCCGGGGATGGTGGATAAAAACAGTGTTTCGACAGCCTGATCGGTCATGATGTTCACTTTAACGCAAAAACGCCGTCCGGCGATCCGCAATGGATCACCGAACGGCGTGCGAGCCTAAACGGCTCGTGAAGTTTTACTCTTCGTCTTTGGTGAAGGAAACGTCCAGGGTGATGCGGACCTTATCGGAAACCAGGAAGCCACCGGCTTCAAGAGCAGCGTTCCAGGTCAGACCGAATTCTTCACGGGAGATTTCGGTTTCGGCTTCGAAACCTGCGCGGGTTGCACCGAATGCGTCGACGGTCTGGCCACCGAATTCGCCTTTGAATTCTACTTCTTTGGTGACACCGCGAACGGTCAGGTTACCGTGCAGCTTGAAGTCTTCGCCGTCAAAGTCGGTCACTTCGAGGGATTCAAACTTCAGGACCGGGTGGTTCTCGGCGTCGAAGAAGTCAGCCGAGCGCAGGTGCTCGTCGCGGCCTTCGTTACGGGTGTTGACCGATGCGGCCTGGACTTCAGCGTTGATGACCGAGCCGTTGAGGTTTTCGGTCAGCGTTGCGGAGCCGTTGAAATCTTCGAACGTACCGCGAACGCGGGAGATACCTGCGTGACGAACGCTAAACATTGCTTCTGAGTGGGAAGCATCGAGGGTCCATTTGCCTGGGGTCAAAGTAGTCATGTGTGTATTCCTCCATAACGTTGATCGCGGCGCTGGTTCATGTTTTCGATTTAGCACCACGTATTGATTACAACATGTTCCAGAAGAAAAGTATTCCAGATTTGAAATACTTTGTCTACCTAGGGGAAGCGTTTGTCGTCAACCGGAGATGCTTATGACGCAAAAAACGGTTACTTTCAGCGGAAACTCAACGATCTTGGTACGTTAACATTTATGACGATCAACCAGCTCTCTGATTCCACACAGGATTACCTCAAGGCCATTTGGTTGGCCGGTGAGTGGTCCGATGAGCCGATCACGGCCACCAGTATTGCTCAACGAGTTGGTGTCACCTTGTCGACAACCTCAGATGCGCTGCGGCGGCTGCGCGAGGCCGGGTTGATTGATCATGCACCGTATAGTGCCATCACGCTGACCGAGGTTGGCCGAGCGCACGCGGTGGATATGGTGCGTCGTCACCGGTTGATTGAAACGTTTTTGGTCCAGGCGCTGGGGTACACGTGGGATCTGGTCCATGATGAAGCCGAGGTTCTAGAGCACGCGGTATCGGATTTTATGATCGACAAGATTGACGCGTACCTGGGCTTTCCACAGCGGGATCCGCACGGGGATCCGATTCCGTCGGCCGATGGCAGCATTGTCGAGTTGACCGCTATTTCGCTGACCGAACTGGGCTTGGGTGTGCCTGCGGTGGTCGAACGAATTGCCGACGATGATCCCGAGCTGCTGCAGTATTTTGCTTCGCACGGGGTGGCACACGGAACCGTGGTCGAGCTGGCCGAGGGCGCACCCTTTTCTGACACGGTGACTCTTGTGGCCCCCGATGCCCACCTGACGCTAGGACCGGGCGCGGTGGATGCGGTGTGGGTGACCCCGGTTTCTACGTCCTAAGTTTGCCGAACAGGACACGCAAATTGTGCAAGTCGGTTCGAGGGCTTAACGATTTCATACCGCTCCATGGATCATCCGTATCACCACGAAAGACTGTATCCGTCTCAGGTGATGATCACTGGGAGCTTATCCTGGTAGGCATCAACGGTGCATCATGTCTTCCCACCAGAAATCCACAATTTCGGTGGTAACACCATCAACATATCTGATTCGTCCGCAATCTTTTGTCTCGAATACCACACACCACTTCCAAGGACTGTTCCAACCATCCTTGAACGGTGATGTCAAAAGAATTGGAACCGTTACAAAAAACACAACCAAGCTCGGTAAGAATTTACCTCAACATTTGGGGTGCGTTGTTTGTCCACTCGCATCAGATGACGCTACAAGGCGCCTCTGGTCCTTGTTACTTTGTACGAAGTCCTAACGTGGGAGCGCTAGCGCCTTGGGAAAATCTCTTCCCTGCAATCTGAGCATGATCCTCGGGGTGGGAATCATCGGACTCAAATGCTTCATGTACCGAAGCTGATCTTGCGTCCACAGCATGATCGTTCCCTAACTCCATCGCAACTCCGCCCCGGGTTAATTCGCCAGTCGCGCGTCCAGCAGGTTCTAGAGTTCTGGGAGTTCCAGGTATCGTACCCATAGCAGTAGCCCAAACTGAGGTTTGGGTCATTCGACTGGGCGAACGTCTTGGGCATTCGGGGCTCTTCCGTACCATTTGTCGACAGCCCAAGCGTGACGAGGATTCTGGCCTGTGAAAAAGCTGAGGATCTTCGTTGTTCGCGTTCACTCTGAGCACGTCTGGTGAAAGTACATCTCTGTTGTAGATTTCAGGTATCAGATGTTATGACAGGCAAGCTCGGACGTAACCCGCCAGCCATAGGGCCCCTGTTTATCCATCGAGAATTAGTGCCGGTGTCGATAGACCCGTGCCTCAAGAAGTCTTCTACTACCTGCTGTGCCTCATCTGCGTAGCACCAGAGGTTCTCTCGAATATAACCTTTGATGTCTCCTAGAAACATCAGCTGCTCCTTATCTCCAGGCTCGGTTTCACTCACTGTACCGGTGTAGACAAACCAAGTATTGTCATCACGAAAATCAGCCGAATAATATAAAACACAGCGCCCTTCCGCGCCGCCAGCGATCTCCAAGCAGTGGGTCTTCCGTGTCACGCGCACGAGAGTCAATTTCACACCGTCAAGGCGTCGAACCAGTTCACGAAAGTCCCCCGTTGGTGGCGAGATTTGAGATTTCGAGGACCAGCACTGCAACTCGTAACCACCCGACAGGCTGCGCAAAGATGCCTTCTGCTCCATCTTGTCGGGCGGCTTAATAACGAGTGCTGCGAAAATATAACCCAGTGGGCTAATGAAGAACCAATGCGAATCGGGACGGATGTCACTGCCACGCAGAAAAAATAACACCACATACCCCAAGACGAATACGATAAGTATTATCCAACCGGACACATAGTACTTCGGCCGCAGGTGTAAATTTGCGAGTCCGAAAAATATCACAAACGCCGCTACGCTTACTAGAACGATCCAGCCTACGTGGTCAGGTTCAGAGATAAATACCGGGCCTACAAACGCGAGCAAGAAAAAAGCCCGAAAACTATAATGGCTAAGATCAGGCTCGATCGACTCGTTGTTCGCCAATTAGACATTCCGTACTCACTATTCTGGATCTAGGACGATTTGTTGCAGAGTATCCACACCACCACCGATGACGGAACCGGTGGACGCTCCACCCCACAACGCGACACTGTTTCGCTGTGACATGTCGAGAACATCGACCACGTCGCACTGCACCCACTGCTGACCTTTCGTGTCCAACCACGGCTGCAGAAACACGTACATCATTGCCACAAGCAGGACGGCAAAAACCAACACCACCACACTCTCAAAAATTTTCCGTCGCCTCGAAAGCACTCCTCCGTGGCTCACAGTATCTCCAGCGTCCATCTGTCCATTCTCTTTTACAGATTCGAATGTTTCGGCGCGGCAACACCAGCACCACCCGTGAAGAATCCCCTCAACCCTTGCAGCAGGAAATTGCGCTCTTCATCTTCAACGACCGGTCTGAAAGCTTCATTGGGCAGCGTGAGCATAGTGGTTGGCCACATCAACGACCTTGTGGTTGTACTCAATGCTTTGGTTATAGGCGTGCACGGCACGGATCCAGTTGGTCGTGTTGGTCAGATCTCCGCCTCTGGCGCACAGCAGTGCGGCGGCGCTAAGTGCCGCATCATCAATATTTTGTGGGTCGGCAATGCCATCGCCGTTGCCGTCGCGGCCGTAGATTTCCCAGCTTTGCGGAATGAATTGCATTGGTCCAACCGCCCGGTCCCAGGTGGTGTCGCCGTCCAGTGCGCCGTTGTCACTATCGGGAATGCCCTTGAACTGTCCGCCGTCCAGTGCCGGGCCGGTAATGGCAGGCACGGCCACGCCGTCGTCATCCAGTGCTGATCCGTAGATGGTGCCGTGGCGGGTTTCGACATAGCCGATGGCTGCCAGGGTATTCCACCCGATGTTGCATTCGGGGTGTTCGTGCTGGATGGTCAGGGTTGCGGCGGTATAGGCAGCCAGTGCGCGTTCGGAGATGCCGGTGGCCTGGGCGGCGTCCTGGATCCAGGCAGGGTCCAGGCGTAAGCCAGTGATGACTTCGGCGGTGAATTCCGGGGATTCGGCAACCGTGGCGTCGCGAGCGGTGGCACCGGTGAGCAGGATGCCCAATTCGGTGCGCAGAATCGTGGAGGTCGCCAGCACCGGGGTTGCGGCCAGCACCCCCAGCGCACAGCACAGTATCACCGCATAGGTCACGGCGCGCAGACGCCGCGGGCGTGAAGTGTTACTCACAAATAACGGTTGGCCAGCCAGAGTAGGCCCAACGCCAGGATTCTTCGATCGGTGAGCCACCGGCCGGGGTCTTGGTGCGGTGAACATCAACGGTGAAGCCTTGGCGGCCGCCACTTTCGGCGATGCATTCGGAGTCGTTATTGCGAATAGTTGGGGATGCTGTGTAGTTATACGGGTCTGAGGTGGTGGTTGAGACGTCGTAGTAGTTCGAGCCCCACAGTCGGGTGTGGACTTGGTTATTGGCCAGCCACATTTCCACAATCACGGGTGCGTCGGTGTCATTTTTCCACCGAACATTGATTTGGCCTTCCCAGTACGTGGATTCGCGGCCTTGCGGGTAGCGGTCAAACCAGCGGGAGTGGGGTTTGTGTTCGATAATTTCCATGCCACCCAAGAACCCGGCGTTATAGGACATGGTGGCGATCTGAGACAGTCCGCCACCAATCGCATTGGTGGTCACCCCGGATTCGACAACACCGGATGAGTGGTAGCCATTGGCCGCGGTGATCGGGGCCAGGATGGCATCGAGGTTGAATTCTTCGCCGGGCATGACGACGGTGCCGTTGACGCGGTCTGCGCCGACCCGCAGGTTGGCGGTCCGAGGGCCATCCTGTGGCGGGTACGGGGTGGCGTATTCGGCCTCGATATGGTTGACGTCCCAGGCTTCGGCATCTTCGGTGGTGACTTCGGGTTCGACCTCGTGCAGCTCCACGGTAATGGCACGGGTTTGCTCCCCGCGCAGATCCGCCAGGATCTCATCCACGACTTGTTCATTGTCGACGCCGCGCCCGGTGGAGCCGGGCACAACTTCTGGACGGGCCGAGCCCGCACTGCCGGTCAGCCGCACGGTGGCGTCCTCGTTCGTGGAGGCAAACTCGGAGTTATTCTCGGCCAGCGCGTCAGTAAGGGCTTCGCCATCCAAGATCAAGACCGGGCGCACGCCTTGGTCATCCTCGGATTCGGTCGATTCGGGCTCTTGGGAGGTCTCGTCCTCGGCCTGGTCGGTGGCGGCGGTTTGTTCGGCGGCACCTTCAACGCGCACTTCGGCAGCGGATCCCAATTGGGCAGGGGTCAGCTCGGTGGTCGCATCATCGGCGGTGACCGAATAGTTGCCCTCCACCAGCGGTTGGGCGGTGTCGGCAACAAATTGTTCCCACTGCTCGGCCGAGACCGCAGGGGCCTCAGCCTCACCTGGTGCGGTCAGTTCGGTTGCTTCGCCCAACCATTCTTCAGCCACCAGTTCGGTCAGGGCTTCGTCGTCCACGGTGAAACCATGAATCGGCTCGGTGTACTCCAGTTCGGCGCCCTCATAGACCACCGAGCCCGCCGTTGGATCAAAGCTCAATTGTTCGGCTAGCCCGGCAATTGTCTCGGATGAAGTTTCCTCATCCACAGATTTCTGGGCCGACACGTGGGCCTCGCCAAACATCCGTGCCCACAGATCCACCGGGTTGAATGTCAGATCCGTGAGGTCATTCAGGGTCGCATCGACGTCGTAGCTGTAGCCGGATTCCGCAGGAATCAGCGTTGCTTCCTGGTCTGCAACGGTCACCAAAATCTCGCGCTGGGCGCGCTGAGCAAAGGCCTCTTCTAACCTCGGCGCGGCCTCTTCGACCGACAGTCCAGACACATCAACACCTTCGACCGTCAAGGTCGCGGGTAGGGAATCCTGGGTGGCAAATGCAGCAGCCACGTAGCCGCCGCCCAATAGGACCACCAGGCCAACCAGCAACCACGGCCAGCGGCGTTTCTTCGTACGCCCGGTCGGAGCAGGCTCGTTGGGCCCAGCGGTTGAACCGCTTGTTGCCGCCACCGAGATCGGCGGCATCGCCTGGGTCTGGTCTGGCTGATCGGCTGACTCAGCACTCAGCGGAGCATCATAGACCACCGTGGTGTGTGGCACGGCATCGTCCTGCGTGTCATCCACAGAAGTTTCCTGCACTGCGGCTTCCTCACCCGAGTCCTGGTCGCCTGCAGTCTCAGCAGCAGCCGCTGCTTCGGCCTCATCGGTGGGCGCGTCGTCAGCTTTGAGAGCGGCAATCTGTTGCAGCATGCGCGTTTCGGGATCGACCTCTTCGGTCACGCTCCGGGCCGGCTGAGCATCTTCGGCCGGTTGTTGCCCCACCTCATCAGTGGCCTCATCATCACTCGCCGCATGCTCGGCGAGTTCATCGCCGGCTGCGACGTCGTCGTCTTGCGTCTGCTCGTCGTCAGCCGGATCGGTTGCTGCGGAATCAGCCTGCCAGGTTGCACCATCGGTGTCGGCGTCGTCACGGCGCGCTGCAGTCCCCTCGGCGTCGTCGGCAAGTGACGGTAACGCCTGGGTCTGCTCGTTGGTTTGTTGGTGTGTGGAGGCCTCGTCATCGTTGTGATGCGATGGGTCCGGATGCTGTGGTGTGTTTTCGTCAGCCATATGTTCTACTCATACAATACGGCGGCGGGTTTCACCCCGCGACGCCGCCCAAATATATGCAACTGTTATACGCGCACGGTTGCGAATCAAAATCTATCCTAAACTGTGTGACTACTTACAGTATGACGCGTTATTTGGCTCAGCTAGACTCTTCATGCGGTGTCAACGTCTCAGGTTTCCACGCCACCTGGAGCGCTGCGACACCGTCACAATAGAACTCAGGCACGTCTTGATGAGCATCAAAGGACACCGCAGATGACGCACTCCCCTCAGGATCCGGTCGATCTGACCGATCCGGCCATTTCCCCGCACCGACTCCAAGAACTCGCGCAGAGTCACCCCGAATCTTGGGATGACATTCTGGCTCACCCCAACGTGTATCCGGGGCTCGCCGGGTGGATTCGGGATCGTCAGGCAGAACAGACCGCTGCACAAGCCGTGACCGCTCAGACGCAAGAGCCTGCTGCCGACGACGATGCGACGAAAGTTTTTGAGCCCGCGGAGGCTGCCGAGGCTCAGACCTCAACACTGGAACCCGCCGACGGCGAAGCTGACGGCCCGGAACCGGATCCGGTCAATGATGAGGCCGAAGTCGATGTCACCGAGACGATTGCCGATCACCCGCGCAGTGACGATCCTGCCGCGACCGATCAGGCCGAGGACGCCGCGACTCCAGAAGAGTCTGACCAACCCCACCAGCCGTGGGCCATGCCGGATCCAACTGCTCAAGCTCACGCCGCTGATGCCACGTCCTCCGATGCCGAAGAGTCTGCAGCAACCATGCCGATGCCGGATGCCGCACAGCAAGACGCTGCCTCCGGCCAAGCGCAGCACGGTGAACCGATCTGGGGTTGGCCAGGGGCGACGTCGTCATCTGCGTCCCAGCATTCCCAATCCCAGCAGCAACACCAGGCACCACCAGGTGGCTTCGGTCAGCAGCCCTACGGCTACCAGCAACAGCAACCGCCTTATGGTTACGGACAGCAGCCATATGGTCAACAGCCACCGTACGGTCAGGCTTATGGTCAGGCGTTCCAGCCGCGACCACGGCAGCACACCCCGATTAACTTGAACAGCGCACGCACTTGGGGCCTATTCGTTACCGGTGGCGCCGCGTTCATGACGTTGTTTGGCTTTTTCTTTGGCCCGAGTGTGGGCGGTTTCGGTGTCCCCTCGAGCTCGCATTTGGCCTCGGGTGGGTGGATGATCCTGCTGCTATTCCTGGCGACCGTCACCTTGTCCATCCTGCAGTTGCTCAAACCTTCTGCCTGGATGCGGTTCTTCTTTATCGCGGTCAGTTTCGGTGCTGCGTTCATGATGATCGGCCGCACCACCGCACTGCTGGGGTTCTTCACACTGCAACACACCAGTTTCTCGGTGATCTGGATGCTGTTTATGTCACTGGTCCTGTTGGCCGGGATCATGATCTATACCGCGCCAAAAACTTCTGATGCGCATCAGGCCCAGACGCCCGGGACTCCCCCGACTCAGCCAGCACCACAGCAATTCGGGTACCAGCAACCGCAGCAGCCACCCTATGGCCAACAACCCGGCACCCCACCCTATGGTGGCTACGGTGCGCAGCCGGGCGGCTACCCGTCGGGACCGCAACAGTAAAAGCCACGGCATAACAAAAATGCGCCAGTCAGTGGAAAGAATCTTCCACCTGACTGGCGCATTTGCGTCGAGGCGTTAGTGAGCTGCTGGCCCGTCGGTCCGACGGCGATTGCCACGACGACGCCCGGACGTGGCTCGTTGGCCCGAAGGCTTCTGATCGCCGTGTGAACGGCCGCGGCGATTCCGGGAGCGCTGGCCGCCGCCACCACGAGGGGTGTCTTCACGGTCAGGGCTACGACGTGGTCGTCCGTTGCGTTGCGCAGGTTGTGCAGCGGGAACGGCGAGATCCAGTTGACGAGCAAGCTCGACGGGTTCCAAGAATTGGCGTGGTCCGGGGACTAATTCGTCGAGCAGATCGCGGGTAGCCCCATCATCGTGTAGGGTCGGGGAAATCTTTGCCGCGCGCATCAGCTTGTGGACTTCCCCGGTGAGATCTGGCAGCGCCAAAGTGATGACCGTGCCAGCTTGGCCAGCGCGGGCAGTTCGGCCAGAGCGATGCAAATACGCTTTGTGCTCAGCCGGTGGATCAGCGTGGACCACCAGAGCAACGTCGTCAACGTGGATGCCACGAGCCGCAATATCGGTGGCCACCAGGGTTCCGGCAGCACCGTCATGGAAGGCCTGCAGGTTGCGGGTTCGCGCATTTTGCGACAGGTTGCCGTGCAGTTCCAGCGCGGTCACGCCGCGTTGGCGCAGTTGTTTGGCCGTGCGTTTGGCGCCGTGTTTGGTGCGGGTAAAGACGATGGTGCGGCCTTCGGCTGCACACAGGTTGGCCAGGGTGCGAAGCCGTTCATCCGAATCAACCGTGATGACGTGGTGATCCATTTTGGCCACCGGTGACACCGCAGAATCCGCTTCATGCGCGACCGGGTTTTTCAGGTAGCGCTTCACCAGGCCGTTGACACCGGCATCAAGCGTGGCGGAGAACAGCATCTTCTGAGCTCTGGCCGGCACCTGATCCAGGATACGTCGGACCAGCGGCAAAAAGCCCATATCCGCCATGTGATCGGCTTCGTCGATGACGAGTACTTCGATCTCTGATAGATCGGCGTGGCCTTGACCGATCAGATCAAGCAGGCGCCCCGGGCAGGCGACCAACACATCAACGCCGCGGCGTAATGCCCTGACCTGTGGGTTTTGTCCTACGCCACCGAATACGGTGGCGGATTTGAGGCCGCTTGCAGCGCCCAGCGGTTCGAAGGTTTCGGCAAGTTGCAGCGCTAGCTCTCGGGTCGGTGCCAGCACAAGTGAGCGCGGACGTCGAGCCGTTGCAGTTCCGCCGTTATTCAGCCGGGCGGTAGTGGGCAGCATGAAGGCAATCGATTTGCCCGATCCGGTGCGCCCGCGGCCCAACACGTCGCGACCGGCCAGTGAATCTGGCAGCGTTGCGGCTTGAATTGGGGTAGGAGAGGTAATGTCTTGTGCCGCAAGGGCGGCGGCGAGTTCGGTAGGAACACCAAGTTGGGTAAAGCCGTTTTCTGAACTATCAATTGCAGAAGAAGGCATAGTGGATGAACCGCCAGTTTTGGCGGCGTAATCAAGAGAAGTCACGAAAAATGAATCCGTCCGGGTAAATGGAAGACCCGGCCCTGGCACAGGCGGAGCGACTATACAAAGGCCACTCAACGCGGTACTGGCCGGCACCGATGGGGAAGTTCCCGATCAGCTGGCTGTTGGCAGTCTACGCCATAGACCCCCGAATCAACGATTCGAGCATCCCAGCGCCGAATCTTCGGCTTATCCCCAACCCATCCCAATGTCCGACACAGCAGCGAGCACACCACCCAGCCCACCAATCAGGACCACGGCCCAGGCGGGCAGTTTTGCAAACATCAGGAGCACAAAACACCCGACCGCAATGATCAATGGTGCGATACCAGTGATGCCTGATGTGATGATTGGATGGATCAGTGCTGCAGCAAGGATGCCCACCACGGCAGCATTTGCACCGGCCACGCCAGCCCGGACCAGACTGTTCTGTTGGAGTTGGCCCCAAAACGGTAGAACCGCCAGTAACAACAGGATGCCGGGCAGGAAAATTGCGACCAGTGCGACTGTAGCGCTGAGCCAGGGAGCCGATCCAGTGCCCATCTCAAATCCTAAGTAGGCGGCAAAGGTAAATAATGGTCCGGGGACGGCTTGAGCGGCACCATAACCAGCCAGGAATTGATCTTGAGTCACCGCTTCCACCACCGCAGGCTCGCCTTGCAATAGCGGTAGCACCACGTGTCCCCCGCCGAAAACTAGTGCTCCGGCGCGATAAAACGCATCGGTCAAACTCACCCACGGGTTTTCCAGTATGGCCGTCAGGACGGGTAACCCGACCAGGAGCACGACAAATAACGCAGCACAGATTATCCCTACGCGCTTGGAAATCGCCACGGTCAACGGTGGCAGGCTGGAGCCCAAAATGTTGCGGCACCACAGCATGCCCAGGACTAGACCGACTACGATGGCGACGATTTGCCCCAAATTTCCTGGCAAGAACAGTGCAAGTCCCACGGCAGCGAGTCCGATAACGATCCTACGGACATCCGGTGTGAGAGCTTTGGCCATACCCCACACTGCGTGGGCGACAACAGCAACCGCTACGGCTTTCAGCCCGACCATCAGGCCTTGGCCAACAGCGCCGTCCAGATTCACTGCACCGATGGCAAATAAAATCAACAGCAGGGCCGAGGGCACAGTGAATGCGACCCATGCGGCTAAGCCACCCCGGTATCCGCCTCGCAGCAGCCCCAGCGCGAAACCTACCTGACTCGATGCAGGACCGGGCAGAAACTGACACAGCGCGACCAGCTGGCCGTAATGCTCTTCGGTTAGCCACTTGCGACGGATCACGAGTTCATTACGAAAATACCCCAGGTGAGCTACCGGCCCACCAAAGGAGGTCAGACCAAGTTTGAGGAAGGTGCGAAAGACTTCTATTGAATTTGGCCGGGCCATAGGGTCCTTATAACAAGTAGTCAGCTGGGAGTGTAGCCACAACCACCCTAGCAATTTCACCCACAGGGCAACGAAATTTGCGTCAAGTTTCTCAGGATGGCATACTCAAGAAGTCAAATAATTCAAATTTGAACTACATGAGTTTTGATCCCAGGAGATATCCGTGCTGAAAATCGCTATCGTTACCGGTTCCACCCGCCCAGGCCGCATCAACCGCGGTGTCGCCGACTGGTTGGTCGACTACGCTGCACAGCGTGGCGACGCAGAATACGAATTGGTCGACGTCGCTGATTACAATCTGCCCGTATTTGACGAATCCTTCCCAGGATAAAACACCAAGGAACACTCCAAGGCTTGGTCCGCCAAAATGGCCGAATTTGATGGCTACGTTTTCGTGACCGGTGAATACAACCACTCGGTAACTCCAGCCCTGGCAAATGCTCTGTCGTACTTGAACCCTGAGCTCAATAACAAGGCCGCTGGCATTGTCGGCTATGGATCGGCTTTCGGTGTTCGCGCTGTTGAGCACCTACGCGGTATTCTGTCGGAACTCCAGATCGCTCACGTCCAGAAACAGGGCATGTTCTCGCTGTTCACCGACTTCGAAAACTTCTCGACTTTCAAACCAACCGAACTCCAGGCTGCTTCAGTTGGGCCAATGTTTGACCAGCTCATCGTCTGGGGCGCCGCCATGCAGAGCGTTCGCGCCCAGCAGTCAGTTGTCGCAAACGCCTAGTTCAGTCAACGCGCCATCCATGATGGTCTGAAGTGCAATAAGTCTTCGGTTGTTCAGTATTGACCGACCTTCCGCCTGAACAACCGGATCAACACACCGGCTTGTGGGCCCGTGATCATCACGGGCCCACAAGCTTTTTCACTGTCATGTCCCGAATGCCGGGACTGATCGGCGTCATCATGAGCGCATCACTGGTTGCTACCATGGCCGCCGTCGTCCTGACTATCCCGCAGGATCAGCCCAGGATGTCACGCCGGGCCAGACCAGCGATGGTGAGCCCGATGAATATGGCACATAGTGCCCACACGAGAGCAAATCCGGGCCAGTCGAAGCCTTCGGCCAGTGGACTATTGCCGTAGGCCCAGTGATAAGGCGAGAGATTGTAGAGCCACTGGAGGTCTTTATTGGTGTTGCCTACGGCGTCGAACACGTAACTGATCACCGCAATGCCGGCACCGGCTGCAATCGCCCACATTCTGCGGCCGCTCAGCGCACCGATGGCTAACGCGGCGGTGCCGGATAGTAGCCCCAAACTTGCCCAGGCGATTGTTCCGGCCAGCAGGTTGACCGCCGATAAGTTGAGCTCAGATGGTTCATTCAGCGCCCAGATCATCACATAAACCACAAGCGCCAGGACCAAGATTTTTGCTAATAGTGCTGCGATACTTTCCACGGCGTATTGCACCCGCCCGACCGCATGGGCCAGTGTGAGTTCAAGCCGACCGGTTTCTTCGGTGCCGGCAATGAAGGCTGCACCCCAGGCTGTTGTGGCAATGACCATGAGCACATAGCCCAGCAGCCCAAAGAACGTGGCCTGGGTATATCCTGCCCCGGTGACAATATCGTCATAGCCAAGCACCTCAACGAGTTCGGTCGGCAGATTATTGAGCAGTTCGGTCATCTGCGGCGAAGCGATTGAGGGGTAGAGCGGCAGGTACAGTCCCAGCACGGCGGCAATGCCGATGATCCAACCGAGCATGCCTCGCCAGCCATCAAAGACCAGACGAAGGAACACCCGGCCAAAGGTTGTTGTTCTACTCGCTTGTGGAGTGGCATGCGTCATTGGACCTGCTCCGTTCGAGAATAGAGATCGATGATGGACTCTTCAAGATCGGGCTCTTCCACGGTCAAGTCTCGAACCCGGAATGCGGCAAGCGCTTTGACCACCGGATCAATGTCGCCGCGAATGGTTGCGGTCAACCGATGGACGTGTTCGTCTCCGGTGGATTGGATATGAAGATCTTCCAGCTGCTCCAGTGCGTGCATGCGTGTGTGCAGTGTGACCGCATCGACGTCGGCGATCACCGCGCCCAGCCGGGCCACACTGGTCAGCCGCAGTGACGCGACATCGCCGTGGGCGACCACTCTGCCCTGGGCAAGCACTGCAACGTCGTCGGCGGCGTGTTGGATTTCGCTCAAGATATGCGAGCTGAGCACAACCGTTTGGCCCGCACTGGAGGCTTCACGCACCATGGCCAAGAATTCGCGTGCATCAGCGGGTCCAGACCGCTGGTCGGCTCATCCAAGATGAGCAGCTCGGGTTCGTGCATGAATGCCTGGATGAGGCCCAGTTTTTGTTTATTGCCCTTGGACAGATCCCGGACCGGACGGGTCATGTCCAGTTCGAGTCGCTCGGCGAGCTGGTCAATTTTGCGTTCGGCAACCGTGCCACTGAGCTGGGCAATGTGGTGTAAAAATGTGCGCCCGGAGAGCCGGGCGGTGAGGTTCACATCGCCTGGCAGATACCCGATGCGACGCCGCATGCCAGCGCCCGCCCGGCGGGGCGAATCCCCCAGGACCGTCAATTCGCCGGCGCTAGGACGAATAATATCCACCAGCATGCGCAATACCGTGGTTTTGCCAGCCCCGTTGGGTCCGATCAAACCGAAGACCGATCCGCGGTGCACCTGCAAGTCGATATCTTGGACCGCCAAATGTCGACCGTAGAGTTTCGTCAGGGCGCGGGTTTCAACAACTGCGACCATCGGAATGTCCTTTCCGTCACGTCAGTGTTGTATCACCGAGACTACCCCACCCGCCTTGTCAGCGGCAGGGGCCTGCACAGAACAACCGCTAGTCGGTAAACACAAATTGCTCGGCTTCCACCGGTTTTCGTCGAGTCCGGATTAGGTTGACCGCCATAGAAATAAAGATCACGAATCCCAGGTAGCCCAACAGCGGATATACCGTGCCCACCAGCGTGGTAAACCCAACGAACCCAAGGCCAAAGGCTGCAAGACCAACGAGGACCGCGGCAATGCGGAAGCTGCGGGTCTCAACGGTGAAAAACCGCGCGGTAAAGCTATATAACGTCGGGACTGCGGTATTGAAGATCATGGCCAACAGCACCAGCGACATCGCGACCCCAATGAAGGGGTGTAATTCGGTGGCGATGATCAGCATCGGCATATCGGTGCCAACGAGTTCATCAACATTCAGGTACAGGGCCAAATTGATCACCAGTGCGATGAGGCCCAGCAGAATACCACCCAGGACCGCCCCGCGTTTGGCTGCCTTATAGTTCCGCTCGGTGGCCCCTATGATCGCCAGGATGCTCACCGTAATCGCGACGTTAAAGGACACGTGCAAAAATGCCGACAGCAACCAGTGAGGGGAGGCCAATTCCTGCTGTGTGGCCGCCACGGCCTCCAAATCCACCCCCGAAGTATCCGCAGTTACGGCGGCATAGGCTGCGAGCGCGATGATCAACACGAAGGCCAACGGTGCCAAAATACTGATGATGTCTAACACCCGGCGCAAACTCAGCAACAGTGCGGCAATCACCAACGCCGTCATGAGTGCATATCCGGCAACAGGTGGAATCCCGAATTGCTGTTGGAACAGCGATCCGGAACCGGCGATCATGATCACGCCCACGCCAAAGAGGAAAAAGGCCAGCAGAATATCGACGACGACGCCCAGATACTTCCCGCAGATGTGGTAAATCACGCTTTTATGCGACCAGGCCTTGACCCGCTTGCCCAGCACCACCAGGTAGTAGCCCAGCACCGGGTAGAGGATCATGGTGACGACGGTGCCCAGGATGCCCCACCAGCCGTAGCCGGTGAAAAACTGCAGGATTTCCTGGCCAGAGGCATACCCTGCTCCGATAATGGTGCCGACGTATACCCCGGCGATGCGTAGCGTGTCTTTCATATGACGCCCTTGTCACGTGGTCTCTACATGGTTACAACTTCACCAACCCTATCGCCTGAGTGATGCATCGCACTGTTGTCATTGCAGCGATTTTCATATTCTGCAATGATTCTGCCAGCTCATCGCCTGGTTGTGCTCCGAACGGATACCGTAAATGTTACGGCCACCCAGACAGTCTGTATTGTTTGACGTCATGATCCGAGCTTGCTTCACACAAACCATCTCCCGATCTCCTGCATTTTTGGGTTTGGGACCGTTAAACTGAAGCCATGGAACCACTTACAGCGCAATTGGCCGAAAAACTCTCCAACATCGGTGTCAAGAATTCTTATGGAACACCCATCGAAGTGGACGGTGCCACGACCATTCCGGTCGCGCTCGTCAATTTTGGTTTCGGTGGCGGAGAGGCTGACAGTAACGACCCCGAAAAGACCGGTGATACCGGAAGTGGCGGCGGTGGTGGCGGTATGTCCGTACCGGTGGGCGCCTACATTACCCGCAACGGCACCACCCGTTTTGAACCCAATACTGTTGCATTACTGGCCGTAAGCATCCCGCTGGCGTGTGTCGGCGGTTTTGTCCTAACACGCATCGTCAAAGCCCTCAAACAATAGGTGCCTATGGGATGACGCGCTGACCGTTCCAGCCGCTGCTTAACAGCTCGAACTGCCAGCGAGTATGCGGTGCAGTACTGAGGGCTAGCCACTCCAGACTTCGCAACTCGAGACTGATCCAGGCGAAACGTTGAAACGCAGTCGATGCATCATCTTCAAGGGGCTCATGAGTTGTCAATGGCGCACCTGGGGTGGCCAGCGAAACGTACTGTTGCTGACTGTGGGGTGCCAGGCGTTGCCAAGCGCGCCAGCGCTCAGCATCATCCGCAATAATCGTAGCTGTGCCTTCGAAGCGCAGTTGTAATGACCGCTTGCGGTCGTAGCAGGTCGCTGCGACTGCTGAATTGGCTCGAATTTCTGCCACTTTCTCTGATAAAGCGTGTGTGGCAAAGCAAAGGCGTTCCGGCGAGCGCGCAAAGTCACGCAAAATGACGGATCGCGCCCGGGGCCCACCATTGCGACCGATGGTCGCGACATTCATCAGCGACAACCCGTGACCCGGCAGTGTCGCCGCATCGGTCATCGACTGCCATATGGATTCAAGAAATTCGTCTGCCTCAGCCATCATGCTCACCTTGGATTGCCCAAGACTCTAGTTCATCGAGCTGCGATTAGAACCAGACGTCTGCCAATAATTCATAGGACCGGTCACGGACCGCTGGGTCATAGGCGTAAGTGACCGTGATGAGCTCATCCGCCCCGGTTCGTGCCACGAAGTCATCAAGCTGAGTTTTCACCGTCTGAGGTGAGCCAACAGCCTTAATACGCAGCATTGAATGCTCCGCCGCGCCGACGCCGGTGAGCTGATGAGGCTCCACCGGTGGCTGTAGCCGTCGGCGTTGTCCGGTGTGGATATCCTGGAACATTTGCTGGACCACAGTGAACTCGCGCTCGGCTTGTTCCTCGGTATCGGCGACCATCACATTGATGCCCGCCATGACATATGGTTCCTCAATCTGGGCTGTGGCTGATTCGGTAGTAAATGCTTCGCGGTACACCTGGATAGCTTGGTCAATTTGATCGGGAGCAAAATGCGATGCAATCGAGAACGGTAGGCCTAATTGTCCTGCAATTGACGCACCATTGACGGTTGATCCCAGGACCCAGATGGGCACATTGGTATTTGTTGAAACTGCCGAGACAATGGGCACGCTATACGCGGTGCCGTTTTCGCCAAACCACCCTTGCATGTCATAAATATTCTGCGCAAATGCCTGGGGCTCAGCAGATGATCGACTCAAGGCCTGCGCCGTCATCATATCGGTGCCGGGGGCTCTGCCCAGTCCCAAGTCAATGCGATCCCCGTGCATATTCGCCAAGGTGCCATATTGTTCAGCAACCATCAGCGGTGCGTGATTTGGCAACATCACGCCACCGGAGCCGACCCGAATCTTTTCAGTGACCGCTGCAGCCTGAGAAATCAGCAGTGCGGTGGAGCTGGCCGCTAGGTTTGGAGTGTTGTGGTGTTCTGCGAACCACAGACGTCGATACCCGAGATCATCGGCGAGTTTGGCCGAAGCCATCGAGGCAGTAATCGCATCGCGGGCGGTGGATCCTTCAGAGATGGAGACAAGATCGAGAATGCTCAGCGGTACAGACAACGTCGACGGTTTCCTTTCGATAGCCCAAGCTGCTTGAAGGCAGCAGAATCATTGTCTGCAGCCTAGCTGCCTGAACAGGCCAGCCCTAGGAACCAGAGACTTATGTGGTCATCTCGCTGGAATCTAAACCTAGCTGACGAGCAACCCGATCCCACAGGCTGCTAGTCCCGAGATCAGAAATACCGCGCCGATCCACAGTAAGGTGATCCACGCACTGGGTTGTGTTCGTCCTTTGCCCATGGCCGAGAAGAAAAATCCCGCTGGCATCAAGATGGCGGAAATCAGCACGCCGGTTCGGCTCAGCCAGAGCCAACCACCGGTCAGCGACGAGGCTTCCGTGAGTATGAGGCACACCAGTCCAAGAATAATGAGCACACCCGCATGGGCATGGCCCGCACGGTAAAACGATTTCTGGAAGCCCGTGGCTTCCATTTTTCCCTGCGAGATCCGGGTCAGCAGGTAGCCGCCGGTGGTCACGGTAATAGCTGCTAATAACACGAAGCCAGCGGTGATACGAGCTGGATCAGAGAGTTCAAACATTGCAGACACCCTCGGGGTAACGTTTCCTTACAGTGTAATATAACACTGTAATAAAACGTCGCGCAATACTATAGACTCAGAAAATGGCTAGACCACGAATCCACGACGAAACGGTTCGACGACGACTGCTTGAGGTTTCTTCAGAGATCATCGCCCAGCAAGGCGCCGAGGCACTATCGATGCGCAAAGTTGCCACAGCAGCTGGCACCACCACCGCCGCCATCTATGCACTCTTTGGTAGTCGCGAAGCCCTCATCGAAGCCGTCGTTATCGAAGGCTTTACGCGATTTGCCGAGCATCTACAATCCGTAGCCCACACCGATGACCCCGCAGCGGATCTGTTGGAGCTGGGAAAAGCCTATCGAACCAACGCACTGGACAATCCGCATTATTATCGAGTGATGTTCAACGACGTCTACGGTTCTGACACGACCGAACACGTTGATGAAACATTTGGCATGCTCGTGACCGCTGTGCAACGTGCCGCACAGCTGGAAACCTCCGAAGCGAATATGCGAGCCTATCGACTGTGGGCCTATATTCACGGTCTCGTCAGTTTGGAATTAGCAGGCCTTACCGGCTCCTATGACAACGCCACCGATCATGAGACTGCCTTTGTTGCCGCCTTACGATCCGCAGCCTCGCTCATTTGGGAGTCACCACAATGACGATGTTTGATCTCAGCCACCCCATCTATCCGGGCATGCCGATCTATCCGGGAGATCCACAGGTTGAGTTCGACTCAGCGCTGACTATCCCGGCCGATGGTGCAGAAGTCACCGGACTGCACTTTGGCACCCACACCGGGACGCATTTAGATGCACCCTCACACAGCATCCCAAACGGGCAAACTGTTGACCAATTAGATGTCGCACTTCTCCACGGTTCCGCCACGGTCCTCCAGCTGCGCCACGAAGCAGCAGCCGAACAACCCATCGGCCGCGACAACCTGGCCCAGATCCCGAATCAGCTGCCAAATATTGTGTGTATCGTGACCGGCTGGGACCAGTATTTTCATACACCGCAGCGAGAACGCCACCCCTATATAGAAGTAGGTCTGGCGGAACTCCTCTGGCAGCGGGGCGCCCGAGTTCTAGGTGTGGACACGCTGAGCCCCGACCCCACAGCCGAGGCGGCCGACACTTTCCCCGTCCACCAGTTCTGGCTAGGCAGCGGTGGCATCATCGTTGAAAACCTTCGCAACCTCACCAAACTCCCCCTTCAGGTGCAGATGAGCATTCTTCCTCTTTCCTTGCAAGGGCTTGATGGTTCACCCATCCGTGCCATTGCATGGGCTCCATAGCTCAGAGCAGTTTCAACGACTCATCCGCAGCAACTGGACTTAACGAACCACGGATCCCTGTGCTGCAAAATTTCAACTACGAAAATAGAGTTCGACAGTCCGACTCGTCCACGTTGCTATGCCGACGCCGAAGAAATCCTGATCAACAGTCCAGATCGGGCACTCGAGGAAAATTCGTGAAGCCATCATCAGGCTTAGGACGCCTCTGGCTGCGACCTGACGTTGCCTTTCCGAACGGCGTCGAACTCTTCGATTATCTCGTCTTCACCGACTCCAGACTCAGCCATAAGTTTATGCAGCCTCTTAGTCGCCGTTTCATAGGCTGTAATAATTTCCGCTCGGTCACCACGAGTTGGAATGAACACACCCACTGGATGACCATGTCGGGTAACCGTCACAGGCTCGTCTCCGTCTATGTAATCAGCAAGATCCTGACGAAACTCACGCACTCCAACATTCTTGGTCATGACCACCCCGTCCTGCTTAAATATGTACTCTCTGTGTACACATTATAGTTTCGTTTGCCTGGATTGTGCGCCCTACGCTCTGTCATGATTCGACCTGAGATGTCTCCACGACGAGTATTGCCATAACGTCTTTTTTTCGTAGCGTGGGACATACAACGACTTTCATTGCATCGTGCGCACGAAATTTGAAGGTATTGAGCATGTGAGTTGGGCGTGGAATGATTATCCTATGCCACCAAAGTTGGCCGACTCTTCGTCGGTTCATGCATCATCTGCGGTCACGATCCGCAACCTTCGAATCAAACGCGGTCGCACGGTGGTTTTCGACGGCCTGAATCTAGAAATCCCTCGTGGCCAGATCACCGGATTACTCGGGCCCTCTGGCTGCGGCAAAACCACGTTGATGCGCGCCGTCGTCGGGGTGCAAAAGATTCAAGGCGGCACCGTCGAGGTTCTCGGACAACCGGCGGGCACTCGTGCACTGCGACGTCTAGTCTCCTACGACACCCAGGCCGCATCCGTGTATGACGATCTCACGGTGCGACAGAATCTCGAATACTTCGCCCGGATTGTCGGTGCCGACCGTGAGGAAACCGAGCGGGTGGCACAAGAGGTCGGGCTGAGTTCGCATATGCGCAGTTTAGTGGTGCATCTCAGCGGCGGACAGCGCAGTCGAGTCTCCCTTGCGGTGACCCTACTCGGCGAACCCGAGCTCATCGTGCTTGATGAACCCACTGTCGGGCTCGACCCAACACTGCGTCAAGAACTCTGGATGTTGTTTCGTAGCCTCGCCGAGAGCGGCATCACCGTCTTGGTCACCAGCCACGTCATGGATGAAGCATCGCGCTGTGACCGTCTGCTGCTGCTGCGCAACGGATCAATCATCGCCGACACCACCCCCACCGGTCTGTTGGAAGACACCGGCACAGACAATCCCGATGCCGCATTTCTTGCACTCATCACGCGTTCCGAGGGCCCATCAGATCAGCCTCATGGCAAACACGCCGCGCAGCAGGAGCCGTCATGAGTCCGAATCGCACCCTGGCAACCACCGCGCGCGTGCTCAAACAGCTCAGCCACGATCCACGTTCCATCGTGTTACTGCTGGTTGCACCCAGCCTGCTGGTCGGACTCTTCGCCTGGCTCTTTGACGCCCAACCCGGAGTCTTTGATCTCTACGGCGGCCCACTACTGGCACTGTTCCCATTTATTTTGATGTTTGTCATCACCTCAATCACCACACTTCGGGAACGTCGCTCGGGCACACTCGAACGATTAATGACGACGACGATGAACAAACCAGACTTCATCATCGGCTACGGTTTGGCCTTCGGACTCATGGCCACACTGCAAGCCGTCATTACCGTGACGTTCGCGGTGGTCGTGTGCGGGCTCTCCGTTGAGGGCCCGGTCTGGCAGCTTGGCCTCGTCGCCGTCGTTGATGCCATTTTGGGCACAGCCCTTGGTCTATTAGCCAGTGCCTTTGCCCGCACCGAGTTCCAGGCCGTGCAATTTATGCCACTATTGGTTTTCCCGCAGATCATTCTGGGTGGCCTATTCATGCCACGTGAGGATATGCCAGATGTGCTCGAAGCCATTTCGGACTGGCTACCGCTAAGTCATGCGATCGATGCGATTAATGCGGTCACCTCAGGTGATGCAGGCGCTGATCTTTTCGTACCGTTGTCGATCGTCGCCGCATTTGCACTTGCTGCGCTAATACTTGCGTCCCTGACCCTGCGCCGTAAAACACCGTAATGGCAGCCTTCGTCCGTCGTGATTCATGAAGTAATCCACATTCGCACCTGGCTGTGATCTCGGCCGAGGTACCCGTCGTTAGACTGGGCCAACAAGCGCGAGAAAGCGAGCACAACGATGACAACAACAGGTACTTCAGACAGTGAGATACTGTTCTACACCTCGGAAGACGGCCTGGCACAAGTCGATGTTCGGTTGCAAGGCGAAACTGTATGGCTGACCCAACAGCAACTCGCCGGACTCTTTAGCACCACGCGTGAAAATATCGTTCAGCACATCCGAAACGTATACAGAGAAGGGGAATTGCAAGAGGTAGCAACCTGTCAGGATTTCTTACAGGTTCGCCAGGAAGGGTCCCGAACGGTCCGGCGTTCGATCCCGCACTACAACCTGGACATGATCATTTCGGTTGGTTACCGGGTTAGATCTGCTACCGCCACGAAGTTCCGCATTTGGGCCACTAAACGGATCAAAGAATACTTGGTTCAAGGTGTCGCCATTAATCACAGACGCCTTGAGCAGCTGGGGTCGGTCGTCGAGATCCTCCAGCGTTCTGAGGATGATGTCCTCAATGGCGTTGCCGAAGTACTTTCGCACTATTTGCCGGGGTTACGACTGCTTCAACGTTACGATGAACAGACTCTCCTTCCACCCGAAGGTACCGCCCCCAGGTGGCAACTTACGTATGAGGAAGCTCGCTCGATTATCGACGAGCTCGCTACTCAATTTCCTGAGAACACTCTTTTCGGCAGAGAACGCGGAGATGCTCTTGCAGGCATCGTGAGTACCATCTATCAAACCTTTGCTGGTCAAGACCTTTATCCGAGCGCCGAGGAAAAGGCAGCAAATCTGCTGTATTTGGTGATTAAGGATCATCCGATGGCAGATGGCAATAAACGATCAGCTGCGGCCCTCTTCGTGACTTTCCTCAACAAAAATGAGCTACTACGTGGATCGCAGGGGCAGCTACGCATATCAAATAGCGCACTCGCCGCTCTGACGCTATTACTGTCCATCAGCAAGCCTGAAGAAAAGAAATTGATGATCACGCTCGTCATGAATATGCTGGACCAATAAAATAAAACAGCCTCTGACCAGAATTTCTTCCGTTCAGAGGCTGTTTCTACTCGGTGCGCGAGGGGGGACTTGAACCCCCACGTCCGTGAAGACACTGGCACCTGAAGCCAGCGCGTCTACCAATTCCGCCACTCGCGCGAGTGACATGTTTTTACAGCATCGGCTGTAAGCACGATCTATAGTATAAACACAATTAGCCCTCTAACGCCAATCGACATTTTCCTTACCCTCATATTTCCGGGCTGACTAAGCGCTTCGTGTATTGAGCAGTGTGATATGAGAAAATGTAACTGCATGTGACAAATACTCGGCGTCAAACTACTGTGGGATATTTACCGCCGGGCTTGAAATGAACACGTTGGAAGGAGTGCCGAGTGGGCATCTTGGATGGTCTAGAGAACCTTCTGGAACGCAGCGTGCGGAAAATCTTCTCGGCGGGCGGCTCCAAACGCATCAAGCCGGTCGAAGTAACCAATGCGATGCGCACTGAAATGGATCATCGCGCCGTCACCATTTCTCAAGAACGCACGCTTGTGCCCAACGTGTACACCATCGCGTTTTCTGAAGAAGATTTCCCACAGGTTCAACAATGGGGCCGTGCTTTGGCCGAAGAACTCTGTGATGAGGCCATCCGACATGCATCTGTGCAGGGCTATTCCCTTTCTGGGCCAGTACGTGTGACCTTTGTGGCCGATGAAGATGTCGAGCGCGGGGATATGGAAATCACCTCGAGTTCCGAGGCGGCTGAGGACCTTGATCCGGGCCAGCCCATTACCTATACGCCGAATAAACAGGTCACCTCGGCAGCAGTACAGCCACCGACTGAAATGACAGACCCAGGCATGCAGGTGGATCGCACCAGTTGGCGGCCCGTCGTGGAAATTGAAGGCACACGCTATGCGATTAACTCG
Organism: Enteractinococcus helveticum; assembly: GCF_001657475.1. Classification (GTDB taxonomy): domain Bacteria; phylum Actinomycetota; class Actinomycetes; order Actinomycetales; family Micrococcaceae; genus Yaniella; species Yaniella helvetica. The sequence goes on along the minus strand of NZ_LXEY01000019.1, from coordinate 111,469 downwards.
GCATCTGCGGTAATTGGACGATCCTCGGACGTCGACATCACGGTGGGCGATCCTGGAATGTCGCGTCGACACCTGGAAATACGGGTTGCCGGAGACCGTGTGTCTGCCGTGGATCTGGGGTCAACCAATGGGTTTTATGTCAACGGGCAGAAAGCGGGAAACTCGGTAGATTTGCACCACGGTGATATTATTACCGCCGGTCGGACAACCATCATTTTCCGACTCGCCCCCGATACAACAACCCAGCCCCGGAGGTAGCCCGTGAGCGAATTGGCGATTACTGCGCTGCGATTTGGGCTGCTTGCCCTACTGTGGATTTTTGTATTCTCTGTGGTTACATCCCAGGGTCGTTCCCTACAGATTGCCCGACCTGCACGCCTGACCCGACGGAAGAAAAAAGACGAACCAGTCTCTTCGTCCAATACTGATACACCCCTACCACCAACGCGGGCATTAGCTACCAAACTCGTGGTAACCGAAGGGCCGTTAGCCGGACGCACCATTCAACTGGGTGGCCAACCACTGTTGATTGGCCGGGCCCAGGACGCCGGACTTGTATTAGAAGATGATTATGCTTCGGGTCGGCACGCCAGACTTTTCCCTCAAGGTAGTCGCTGGTTTTTGGAAGACCTCGGCTCCACCAACGGAACCTTTGTGCAGGGTAATCAATTGACCCGCACCATGGCCATTGACCCGGGCACCCCGGTGCGCATTGGTAAAACCGTGATGGAGCTGAAGGCATAACGATGGCCCTTCAGCTGAACTTCGCTGCCCGCTCGGACGTTGGACGAGTACGGTCAAAAAACGACGACTCCGCCTATGTGGGCCGCTACTTAGCAGTGGTGGCCGATGGCATGGGTGGACACGTTGGCGGCGATGTTGCTTCAGCTTCCGTGGTGCTTGATCTAGCTCCGTTGGATCGCAATGATCACCCCGACCCGGGCACCATGCTGGCCGATGAAATTCAGTCGGCCAACCTGATTCTCAACGACCTGGTGCACGACAACCCCAAACTTGCGGGCATGGGCACCACCTGTACCGCCGTGTTGGTGGACAATAACGTTTTGCACATGGCGCACATCGGCGACTCGCGCGCTTATCGCATCAAAAACAATGTCTTCGAACAGCTCTCGGCCGATCACACCTTCGTGCAGCGCCTGATCGATGAAGGCCGACTAAACCCCGAGGACGCCGAATCCCACCCACACAAAAACGTGCTGATGCGCGTACTGGGTGACGTCGATGCCTCCCCAGAACTGGATGTCACGTCTTTTGAAACCCAGCCCGGTGAACGCTGGATGCTGTGCTCCGACGGGCTCAACGCCGTCGTCGATGATGCGACCATTGAGCGGCTGTTGCGCGCGGATAAAGCACTTGATGAAATTTGCCGCGATCTGGTGGATGAAACCCTGGCCCGGGGTGCACCGGATAACGTCACGATCGTGGTCTTTGAAACCGCCGAAGCCGAAGTCACCGTCGATGACAATCCCAAGAACGATGAGCTCACCGAATCGGCACTACAAGTCTCTAATGCCACCAACGGCGAAACAGTCTCGGCCGCACTACTGCGCGCCGATCTGGGATCGCGTCCACACCTGCTGGTCGGTGCTGCAGAACTTGCCACGGATACCGACCAGATCCCCATCGTCACCCGGTCGTCTTCCCAGAAGCGTGCCGCAGCCCTGCTGCACGGTGCCTCCGAAGCCACCGCCGCCCCGCAGGCGCAGGGGGCCGCGGAGCTCGACGAGGATGCGGTGCCATCCGAACGTCGCTCCTGGCCACTGCTGACCATGTTCGGGGTGTTTTTAATCCTGTTTGCGACGTCCTTAGCTGTGGGCTTCCTGTGGATTCGCGGACAATATTATGTCGGAACCACGGATGACCACGTCGCAATTTTCCAGGGCGTACCGCAGTCAATTGGCCCGCTTGAACTGTCTTCGGTTGAAGAATCAACTGAGATCCCACTGTCGCGTTTACCCGGATACAGCCGTCAGCGTATTGAGGCCGGATTACCGGCCCAGGACCTGAACCATGCCCGCGAAATCTTGGTAGATTTGGAAGCCGCGCTGATCCCCGAGGCCCCGCCGGTCTCACCATCCGATCCGCCCGATGATTCCATCCCCTTGGCCGCCAACGGCGTCACCGCATCCGCCTCAATAGCCGGAGCCACCGCCGGCGCAACAGGAGGCAACCCCTAATGACAAACACTATCGACTCCGCCGAGACCGACCAGCCGGTCAAAAAGCCACTGCGCATCACCAAAATCTTACTGATGGTGATGGCCGTGGCGATCGGTTCGGGCGCCTACATGCTTTCCGGGCTGGGCATGGACCAGACCCTGGACACCCAATACTGGGTGCAGCTGGGCGTTATGTTTGCCCTGGCCATGGCCTTTCACATTGTGCTGCGGTTGCGCGCACCATTTGCCGACCAATACATTCTGCCGCTCGCCCTGACCCTCAACGGGCTGGGCCTGGCCATGATTCACCGGCTCGATCTGGTCCCCCCGGGCACAAATCTAGCTAATAACCAGCTGTTGTGGACGGCACTGTCGGTCATCATTTCGATGGCTATTGTCTGGTTCATCATCGACTACCGCCACATGCGCCGGTTCACCTACGTGTGGCTGCTAGCTTCAGCCATCCTGCTGATCCTGCCGTTTCTGCCCTTTATCGGCGTGGAAATCTATGGTGCTCGGATCTGGGTCAACCTTGGCATTGGCTCCTTCCAGCCCGGCGAAGTCGCCAAACTGACCCTGGCCATTTTCTTTGCCTCATATTTGAGCGCCAACCGCGATCTGATCCTCCTAGCCGGCCGCAAACTTGGTCCGCTGACCTTCCCTCGCATCCAAGACCTCGGACCGTTGGTTGTCGCCTGGCTGGTTGCCATGGGTGTACTGGTCTTCCAGCGCGACCTCGGTTCAGCCGTACTATTCTTTGGACTGTTCATGTCCATGATCTACCTGGCGACCTCGCGGCTATCCTGGATCATCCTGGGTCTAGTGGCCGTCGGTGCCGGTGGCATCATCGCCGTCAACCTGTTCCCACACGTCCAAGCACGTATCGACGGCTGGCTCAATGCTTTCGATATGGACATGATCTACGCCGAACACGGCTCCCACCAGGTGGTCCAGGGCCTGTTTGGCCTCGCCTCGGGCGGGCTATTTGGTTCCGGCCTTGGAGAAGGCCGGCCCGATCTGGTGTTCGCGGCCAACTCTGATATGATCATCGCTTCCTTTGGCGAAGAACTCGGCCTGGTCGGCCTGGCTGCGATCCTGCTGATCTTCTTCATGCTCGTAACCCGCATTATGCGCATCGGCCTGTCGTCTCGCGATGCCTTCGGCAAACTGTTGGCCGCCGGGCTAGGTTGTGCCATGGCCATCCAGATGTTCGTCGTCGTCGGTGGTGTTCTACGCGTCATCCCGCTGACCGGGCTGACGACGCCGTTCATGGCCGCCGGTGGGTCCTCTCTGTTAGCAAACTGGATGATTATCGGACTAGTGTTGTTAATTTCGCACACCGCCAACCGCCCCATGGTGGCCGGCCCCATGGTCAATGCCTCCGGTGTCGGCTCCGGTGCTGCGGTTCCGGGACAACCAGTAGAGGCGGGTGAACGCTAGTGAATGAATCCATTCGATACGCCTGGTACGGCGTCGTCGTCGCCTTCCTGGTGCTCATTGGTGCAGCAAGCTACGTGCAAGTCATCGCCGCCGATGATCTGCGCAGTCACGAAGCCAACTCACGCGAACTCTATAAGCAGTTCGGTGGCCCGCGCGGTCCGATCCTGGTGGGTGGCGAGCCGATTGCCGAGTCCGTGCCCAGCGATTCCTCAAGCTTTGACTACCAGCGGGTCTATCACGACCCTGAACTGTACTCCGGGCTGACCGGGTTCTATTCGCTGGCCTATGGCCAGACCGGGCTCGAGCAGCGGCTCAATGGTTGGCTGTCGGGTACCGCTGATGATCTGTTTATTGAACGGATCCGCCAAACCCTGACCGGTGCGGAAAACCCGGGTGCTTCGGTCGAGCTCACCATTGATCCCGATGCCCAACAAGCGGCCTATGATGCGCTCCCCGAGGGGATGGTGGCGTCGGTGGTGGTCTCAGAACCAGATACCGGACGCATCCTGGCCATGGCCTCACGCCCGAACTATGACACGAACTTGCTGGCCGTGCACTCGACGTCGCAGGCTTCCGAAAACATGGACCAGATCGTCGAATCCGGGGTCTCCCCGTATGAAAACCGGCCGACCGCCGACCGAACCGAACCGGGCTCGACCTTCAAGCTCATTGATGCCATCGCGATGCTGGAATCCGGGGAGTACTCCCCCGAGGGCAGCATTTCGTTCCCCGACGTGCTGGAACTGCCACAGTCTGGCACTCCGATTCGCAACTTCGAAGGTGGGATCTGTGATGGCCGGGGTTCGGCCGATTTAACCTGGATTTTCGCCCAATCCTGTAACACCCCGTTCGGACAGGCCGCCATGGACCTGGGCCAAGACGCCCTATTAGATGTTGCCGAACGCTTCGGGTTCAACGACAGCTCCATTACGATCCCGCTGTCCGTGGCGCCATCGAATTTCCCAGAAGAGGAAATGACACAGGCCAACCTGGCGCAGTCTTCCCTGGGCCAGTTTGACGTCCAAGCCACCGCGCTGCAAATGAACATGGTAGCGGCGGGTATCGCTAATAACGGCACCGTGATGTTGCCGCAGCTGGTTGACACCGTGCGCGGTCCGGATCTCAACGTGTTGGAAGAGCCGCAGCCGGAAGTGTATTCCGAAGCGATCACACCAGAGATTGCCGAACAAATGACCGGCATGATGAAAGAAGTTGTCCAGTCGGGTACCGCCATGCCAGCCCGGTCATCCATTCCGATTGCGGCCAAGACTGGGACGGGACAGACCGGCACCGAGGGCAAAGTAAACTCGTGGATCACCGGGTTTGCACCGGCAGATGATCCACAGGTGGCGGTCACGCTGGTGTACCGCAACACAGACTATTCGGTGGGCAGCCAGCTCACCGCAACGAACCTGAAGAAAATCGTGGAGGCGGTGGTCGAACAGTGAGACCAATATCGGGAATGACGCTAGGTGGCCGATACGAACTGACCGATCGGATCGCTATTGGCGGCATGGGTGAAGTGTGGAAAGCACGCGACACCGTCCTGGGTCGGATCATCGCCATCAAGATTTTGAAGGAAGAATATACGGGGGATCCCAACTTCCTGCGCCGTTTCCGGGCCGAAGCTCAGCACACCGCCCTGCTGAACCACCCCGGTGTGGCCAATGTTTTTGACTACGGCGAAGAAGAAGGCTCCGGTTATCTGGTGATGGAACTGGTACCCGGTGATCCACTGAGCGCTATTCTGGACCGCGAAAAGGTCCTGTCCCCTGATCGCACCCTGTCGATCATTGCCCAGACCGCACGTGCCCTGTCCGCCGCCCACGCACAAGGTCTTGTCCACCGAGACGTCAAACCCGGCAACCTCATAATCGATGCCAAAAACCGTGTCAAAGTCACCGACTTCGGTATTGCCCGCCTTGCCGATCAGGTTCCGCTAACAGCCACCGGTCAGGTCATGGGGACCGCCCAGTACCTTGCCCCAGAACAAGCCACCGGCCAGCAGGCCACCGGCGCCTCCGATATCTACTCACTGGGTATCATCGGCTACGAAAGCCTAGCCGGCCACCGTCCCTTCACCGGTGAATCTCAAATTGCCATTGCATTGGCCCAGGTCAACGACGACCCGCCACCGCTACCCGATTCCATTCCAGAGCCAGTGCGTGCGTTGATCATGTCGATGCTGTCCAAGGAGCCCGAGGACCGCCCTGCCGACGCCGACAAACTGGCCACAGCAGCCGAGGCTCTGCGCCGCCAGGACACCCAGTCTGCGATCACTGCTGTGCCGGGCATGGTCCCGTTTATCACCTCGGGTAATGTCGATTCGGATGCCACCCAGCTGATCAACACCCAGCAGTTCCAGGGCATGAACGACCCGGACGCCACGCAGGTCATTTCGGATGTACCCGCAGAAGGCACACCTGTCTCGGATGCCACAGCAGCTTTACCTGTCACCCCAACCGATGATAACGCGTTGTCCGCACAGTCCAATGGGCTCGCCCCCAGCGCGCTGCCGGAGGAAGGTGCCGCCGAATTCGACGAATACGGTGACCAAGACAAGAAGAAACGCAGCCCGTGGTTCTGGCCGGTCATCGGCGTCATCATTTTGGCCGCTCTGACCGGGATTGGCCTGTGGATCGCCTCGTTGGGTTCCGATGAGGAACCGCGGCCCGAACCGACCGAGACTGTTGCTACCGTTTCAATCGATCCGGATGATTACGTGGGTCGGGATATTGATGAAGTTGCCGACGAGCTTGAAGAGTTGGGCTTTACGGTTGAGCGTGTTGAGCGCGACGCCGAAGAATCCGCCGGCACCGTGCTGGCGTTGAACCCGACCGGCGAGGTCGAAGAGGGTTCCGAGATTCGTGTGAGCTACTCCAACGGCACCGGTGGTGAACCTGAGCCGGCTCCAGATCAAGATTTTAATCAAGATGTGCCAGCTCCGGATCAAGACCCTAACCAAAATCAGCAACAACCACAGCAGTCGCAACAGCCTGAGCAACCGCAACCAACCCAGCAACAACCACAGCAGTCGCAACAGCCTGAGCAACCGCAACCAACCCAGCAACAACCGCAACAGCCTCAGCCGACGCAACCGCAACCAACCCAGCAACAGCCATCACCACCTGTCGAGACTGAAGCCCCCACCGGTGATGGCGGCACTGGTGATGAAGCTAGTGTCGAGCGCACGCGTAGTAGTACCAGCGTCGCCGGAACTCCAACCAACCAAAATTAACGAAATGAAAACTCACATGAAATTCAAACACCACATCCATTGGGCAGCACATCCGCCCGTGACGAGCACGCCGCGGCATAGCGCCCGCTAAGGAAAACCGTGTCCCAACAACGCATTATCAATGGTCGTTATGAAGTCGGCGAGCTAATTGGCCGCGGCGGCATGGCCGATGTCTACATCGGCCACGACACCCGCCTCGGCCGTACCGTCGCCATCAAAATGATGCGCCCGGACCTCGCGCGCGACCCGCAATTCCAAACCCGGTTTCAACGCGAAGCACACGCCTCGGCAGCGCTGAACCACCCCAACATCGTCGCCGTGTTTGACACCGGCGAAGAAGAGCTCCCACCCAACGGTGAACACGCCGGCGTCTCATTGCCCTACATGGTCATGGAATACGTCGACGGCGACACCCTGCGCGCTCTGCTGCGCAAGGGTGATGTCACTATCGACCACGCCGTTGAATGGACCGAAGGCATTCTGGGCGCGGTTGCCTACTCGCACGAAAATCACATCGTGCACCGCGACATCAAACCCGGCAACGTCATGGTCGATGAATCCGGAACCATCAAGGTCATGGACTTTGGTATTGCCCGAGCCCTGTCCGATTCCTCGGCAACCATGACCCAAACCCAGGCCGTGGTGGGCACAGCACAGTACCTCTCCCCCGAACAGGCCCGCGGTGAAACTGTCGACTCCCGCTCCGACCTCTACTCGGTGGGCTGTGTACTGTTCGAGCTGTTGACCGGTCGTCCGCCGTTTGTTGGTGACTCCCCCGTTGCCGTTGCCTACCAGCACGTTCGCGAAGAACCACCGGCGCCAACCTCGCTGAACCCGGACATTACTCCCGCACTGACGTCGGTGCTGACCAAATCCTTGGCCAAAGACACTCAGGCGCGCTTCCAGTCCGGTAAAGAATTCCTCACCGCCCTGCGCTCGGCCCACTACGATGGCATTGGCGTGACCGACGATGACTCAACCACCGTCATCCCACCGGCCGTTATACCCGCCGATGCTGAGCCCACCCAGGCGATGTCATCGATCTCCGCGCAGGACGATTCCATCTTCACCCCGCGTGAGGAACTCCCCGAGTCCTACGAGATGACCGGCCACATGGATGCCGTCGATGACAAGCGCCCCCGCAAAAAACGCCGTGGCTGGCTGATCGCACTGATCATCATTCTGCTGCTGGGGGGTGGCGGGGCCGCCGGCTGGTACTTCTGGGATCAAGCCGAACAGCGCCGCATCGAAGAAAACCAGGTCGATGTACCCGATGTGTCCGGTATGCCAGAAACCGATGCGCAGAATGCCCTGACAACGGCCGGGCTGCGTCCAATTTTGGAATACGAACACAGCGACGACGTCGAGCGCGACCGCGCTATTGGCACCTCACCGGCTGCCGGCACCGTTATGCAACGCTACGACGAAATCACCCTGAACATCTCACTGGGCCCCGACGAGGTCGAGATCCCTGACTCGCTGCGCGGGGCATCCGAAGCCACCGTGCGCGACACCCTTGAGGAACTTGGACTAACCGTCTCTGACGTGACGTATGTGAACTCAGCGACGATTCCGCGCGATCGACTCGTCGATACCAATCCGGCCCTAGGATCCACCGTGGCCTATGGTTCAACCGTCGCACTGAAGATTTCATCCGGTGAAGTTGAAGTCCCACCTGTAGAAGGCAAGCCCCTAGACGAAGCTCGCAGTATTCTCGAGAGCGATGAGCTCGGTTTAACGGTCTCCGTTGAGACAGTTGAAACTGATGACCATCCTGAAAACACTGTATTCGAGCAAACGCCAGCGGCTGGTTCTTCGGTTACTCAGGGCAGCGAGGTCGAATTAAGGGTTGCTATCCCGAAACCGGAACCTACGCCCACCCCAACGCCGAGCGAAACAGAAACGCCGCAGGACGAAGAAACTGAGTCCGAGTCCCCAACTCCAGAAAATGACGAGGAGACCGGTGAAGCCAGTCAGCGCCGAGACTGGTTCTCCGATGACGGCGAGGACAGAGATGGCCCCTGGAACCGCGGTATCGGTTGGGGTAGCGATTAGACCGCTTTAGACCAATACATATTGCCTGCAGCTACACCAGCTGCAGGCAATATGTATTTCACGGTGTTCTCAGTTTCCCACCGGTGCCCAGTTACACATACCGAAACCGTGCCGAGCGCATCAGCGGGATGAACCGTGCTGTTGTCCCTGCACCTGGATCTGCGTGTCACCAACGCCGTCATCGGGCTCCCATCGAAGAATGTCTCCGGGCTGACAGTCCAAGGCCTTGCAGATCGCCTCGAGCGTGGTAAACCGGATGGCCTTGGCCCGGCCGTTCTTGAGCACCGACAGATTTGCTGGCGTAATGCCAACGAGCTCGGCAAGCGTGCCGACGGCCATTTTGCGTCGGGCCAACATGACGTCGATATCCACAATAATGGCCACTTAGATCACCACGTCCAATTCGGTCCGCAGGTGGCGTGCATCAGTGTCGACGGCGATGGCCTGGACTAACAGTCGCCGCATGAGCACCACCAACAGCGCAATACCGGCTAGCACCAGCGACGCTCCGCAGATCAACCCGACCAGCCCAGGCGCCGCGCTCCCCGGTGCTAACGCGACGGCCAAGCCAAAGGCCAGTACGGCCGCGGCGACGAAGGCGCCGATCATGATGTTGACATAGCGAAATGAGACCGCTGAGAAAACCGCACCCTTGCGTACCAGCGTCAGCAACTTCCAGACACAGACCGCAAAGACCTGCATGGTGAGCACACCCAGGCCCACGGTTGAGATCAGCACGATCCGACCCCACAGGGCCTCACCTGCTTGCGTCATTTCTGCCCACACGACGGGTAAGAGTCCGAATTGCACGACGAGCGATCCGGCAAGGGACAGGGCAATCACCACTTTGAGTATGACAATGGTGAATTTCTCCATGAGACCTCCTATTGGGGAGATTTAAACATATCGTTAATCGATAGGTTCACCAAGAGAGTCAATAGGTTATTGTCGAAAGGCGTCAAATGCACTGGCGTGTCGATGAAGTAGTGTTTGCGTAGACAACTACGGCCTCGACCACAACAGTTCGAAATGTTGTGACCGAGGCCGGTAGTGGCAATGGGTGATTATTCTGCGAGCATTTCGCGAACCATCGGGATGACCTTGGTTCCGTAGAGTTCGATCGAGTGCATCATGAACTCGTGTGGCAGGCGTCCGTTGCCGTATTTCATACCAAACCGGGTGGCACCCAGGGTTTTGACGGTGTTTGCGATTTTGCGAGCCACGGTCTCGGGCGAACCCAGGTGCAAGGCGCCGTGGCGAACCTCTTGAGCAAACTGTTCCGGCGTCGGCGTTGGCCAACCACGCTCGGCGCCAAGCTTGCCGGTCGCGTGATGCCAGTACGGATAGTACTGCTCCATCGCTTCCTCATCGGTGTCGGCGATATAGCCGTGTGAGTGGACGGCGATGCGGCGCGGGTCGAAGCCGTTTTGTTCGATTTGTTTGCGGTACAGATTGGCCAGCGGGGCAAAGCGTTGGGGTGCTCCCCCGATGATCGCAAGCTCCAAGCCCATCCCGTATTTTGCTGCGCGCACGATCGACTGCGGTGAACCACCCACCGCTACCCAGGTGGGTAGGCCGTGCTCATGCGCCGTCGTCGGGAAGATCGAATAATTTTCCAACGCAGACCGGGTACTGCCCGACCATGTGACGGGTTCCTCGCGGCGGACCTTATCAAAAAGTTCGAGCTTTTCTTCAAAGAGGATTTCGTAGTCTTGTAGGTCGTAGCCGAATAGCGGGAACGACTCGATAAATGAGCCGCGCCCCAGTGAGACCTCGGCGCGTCCCGAGGTGATCCCATCCAGGGTGGCGAAACGCTGGTACACACGCACCGGATCGTCGGAGGACAGTACGGTCACGGCCGAAATGAGTTTGATGCGCTGAGTTTGTGCACCAATGCCGGTCAACACGACGTCGGGCGCGGACACCGAATAATCGGGTCGGTGGTGTTCTCCAACGCCAATGACGTCGACACCCACCTGATCGGCCAACACCCCCTCGGCCACGACATTGCGCAGCACTTCGGCGTGACTCAACACGCGGGTGCCCTCAAGGTCCTGGGTGATGTCGCCGAAAGTGTGGAGTCCGAATTCGACGACGCCGTCATCCAGCGAGGTCGCAAGGTGATTGGATGGATTTGGTGTTGGCACAGAATTGGTCATATCAAATGCAACCTCACGTTCACTCAAAACATTCCTTCAAATCTGAAAGACCTGCTGGTGGGGCTACTCGACGTCCAGGGTCGCATCGGAGAAGAATCCAAACTCTGCGATCCACGGGTAGACAAACTCCATGAGCACTACAACAACCACCGCCAGCAGTGCCAGCACGAGGATCCAGCGGAACCAGGCAGGTCCGGGCAGCAGGTGGAAAAACCAGGCGTACATACTAGGCCTCCTCGCTCAGGCCGTGGTGAAGAACGGCGTCATTATGTTCTGGGGTGTGGATACCGGCTTGGGGCTCGGGTTCAAGATTTGCGGTGTTGACGGCGTCGGCGATCTCAGCCGGCGGTCCCTCGGCCAGCGGGATGAAGTCCACCTGCTCAGCGTGGGTGATCATGCGCTCCAGCACGGTGTAGGGCGGGTGGCAGGTGGTCAAGGTCAGCCATTGCCCATCGGCCGGGCCGCCGGGATCCAGCGGATTGGGGTCTAAGACTTCTACTGCAGAGGGTTGGACGATGTGGACCTTGCGGGTTTCATAGACCCACCACCCGTTGGCGGTTTGCAGGTACATGCGGTCGCCTTCTTGCAACTGATCCATGTCCCAGAGCACCGCGCCGTAGGTTTGGCGGTGCCCGGCCAGCCCGAGATTGCCCTCTGCACCGGGGGCCGGCGAGTTTTCGTAGCGGCCCAGCACGGCTGAGTCGATTTCCGTGCCGGTACCGTCCAGCACCGGGACTGCGTAGTCCGGCCCGAAGCGTGGCACATACAGCAGCCCCCATGCCTCCCCTGGCACGCCCGGAACCGCAGGGTCTGCGCCGTTGCCGTCAAAGCCGGTGTAGTGTTCCGAAAATGATTCGGTCATCGTCTCGCGGTGCGCCTGGGCTTCGCGGTTGGCCCCGAGATTGGTCCAGTACAGTTCCCAGACCACAAATAACAAGACGAAGAGTCCGGCGGTGATGAGCAGTTCGCCGACGACGCCCAGAAATGTTGGGCGCGGTGGGCGTTTGCGGCGTTTTCGACGGGTGGACTGATGGTGCGCCTGACGGCGCGAGAGCGGTTGCACACCGGCATCTGACATTCAGTTGATCCTTCAGGTCAAGATACACTGCGGGACGTGAGATAGCCACGTAGAATACTGTCGTTAGTATACGCTCCCGCATTGAACAGGATTCCCATTGGCATCATCCAAGAAGCCCCGTAAGCCCCGCAATCAGCAATCCGAATTGGACGCAGCCCTCATGGCGGTTGATGACCAGCCCGAGCCGCTGCCCGTCTGGTACAAGGCCATTATGTTTGGCTTGTTGATCCTCGGCCTGGTGTGGATCATGGTGTTTTACCTGGCCCCGGGTGGTCAGTGGCCAATCCCGGGTATTGGCGGGTGGAATATCGTCGTCGGCTTCGGCTTGGCGATGGTTGGTTTCGTCATGATGACTCGCTGGCAGTAGTTTTCCACCGCTATCCCCAAGTTACACACATGTAATTCTCCACATTGTGTATAAATCTGTGGATAACTCTGTGCATTGGTTGAACATGCCAGCGTTATCCACAATTTGTGTGGATAACCTGTGGAGACCGTGTGGGAAAACTGTGGTTAACTGCCGACTTGTCCACAGTGAGCTAGTGACCAAGCAGTGCTTGGGTGTCAATCAGCAGCGCGCCGATGAACGCTAGGGCCACGAGCACGACGGCGACGAGCGCTAGGCCGAGCCAGGTGAGTCGGTTGGTGCGCTTGCGCAATTCTGGGGTGGCACCGGCTGCAAGTTTCTTATCTGCCAGGACCACTGGTGTGGAAGCAGCCAGCCCGGTGAGGAAACCACCCAGGTGACCCTGCCAGGAAATCCCCGAGAATATAAATGAGAAGGCGAAGTTGATGATGATCAGAATGGTGATGCTGCGGGTATCGGCACCCAGGCGTCGTCCGATCATCCACAGTGCGGCGAACAGGCCATAGACCGCACCGGAGGCTCCCACAACTGCCGAGTTGGGTTCGGCCAGGAATAAGACGGCTACCGCCCCACCGAAGGCCGACAGAATATAGATGGCCACAAATTTTGCGGCACCCAGAAATTGTTCAATCTGACGACCGATCAGCCACAGCACGGCCATATTCAACAACAGGTGCAGCGGTGAGCCCATCGAATGCACCAGGGCCGAGGTCAGCATGCGCCAGGGTTGGAATAATGGCTGGCCGGTGACTTGAGAAAATTCTAGAGCCGCCACCGAAGTATGTAGCGGAGAGTACATCAGCAGGCTAGACACATCCGGAAAACTGGGGATGACTTGGCCTGCCCACTGCAGACCGTACACCACCACGGTCAACCCGATGATGATGTAGGTGGCCAGCGGAATCGCATTGCCCTGTCGGTCGGTAAACCGTGGGGCGCGCTGCTCGCGCGGAATCGAGCGCTGGTGTTGCCTGACGCAGTCAACACACAGCACACCGACCGGTGAGGGTCGCTGACAGTCCGTACACACCGGACGGTTACAGCGTTGGCATCGTACATATGTCACCCGGTCCGGATGCCTGGGACAGGTCGGCTGATCTGCCGAGGAGTCGTGGTAGGCACCAAAGCTTGGACCGGATGACATAGACGAGGGTATTCCTTAGAGTTCGGTGATTTCGATGGTCTCGATGATCACATCGTTGACCGGGCGGTCCTGTGGACCGGTTGGGACATTATTCAGTTCGTCAACAATCTTCTGTGAGTCGGCGTCGGTGACTTCACCGAAGATGGTGTGGCGGTTCTGCAACCATGGGGTGGCAACCGAGGTGATGAAGAACTGGGAACCGTTGGTGCCTGGGCCAGCGTTTGCCATGGCCAGTTTATATGGTTCGTTGAAGTCCAGTTCTGGGTGGAATTCATCTTCGAACTGGTAGCCCGGTCCGCCGATGCCGCGGCCCAGTGGGTCTCCGCCCTGGATCATGAAGTCTGAGATGATGCGGTGGAAAATGGTGTCGTCGTACAGTGGGACACCGGACTTCGCCTCACCGGTGGCCGGGTCGGTCCAATCTTTGGTGCCGGTGGCCAGGCCAACGAAGTTTTCCACGGTCTTGGGGGCGTGGTTACCGAACAGTTCGACGACGACGTCGCCGCGGTTGGTTTTGATGACAGCTTTATGTGTAGCAATACTCATGAGCGCTATTCTTCCATCATTGACTGCGTTCACCCAGTCTTGAGTCAACGCGAGTTCGAAATGCTACGCGCGCAGCCTGATATGTGGGTTTATTTGTCAAGGGGCACTATGAAATTTTCCCGGATTAGTGCGGTGTGGTCCGGGGTCTGCAGTGGTGCTCCTGCTGGCAGGGGTGGACGAGCTGGCGCGTCGTGTCGACTAGCATGGTCAGCCTGATATTCGAGGGTTGGGTACCTCATGACGATTATTCGAACCGGAGCATCCCGTGGTCTAAAATCGAGCGTGACCTGAACAGGTGTTCGGGTTGCTCATAGGCTGCTCTCGGGTCAGCTCCTGATGCTGCCTCGGCTCGTCCACTCCTGCCCGCAGGCAGGTTTGATAGGGTCTAGCGCATTGGCGCCTCCTGCGCTGCGGTCGAGGTCATGGCGTTTTGTTGCAGGGGCGCGGCCACTGACCAACACCATCCAGCCAGTTCCCGCGCCACTGCCGTGTTGGCTTTCAGGCTGCGCTTGTTGCGGGCTTGAAAGTTCGTCCAGACCCGGTGGAGGCGTTGGTTGCCTTCGATTGCCCGGATCCGGGTGGCGGCATCGACTTTGTCGAGTTGTTTGCGCAGCCGGGCCCCGGGCCGAGTATAGGGCCGGGCATGGGACCAGGCGGCTTCGATGAGCAGTTTGCGGGCATAGGAGTTACCGGCTTTGGTGATGGAGCCTTGGCTGCGGGAGCCGCCACTGGAATGCTCCGAGGGCACCAACCCCAGATACGCGCCAATGGTGGCCCCGGTAAACCGGGTGAAATCGCCAATCTCCACGGCCAGCCCGAAGGCGGTGGTCAACGAGATCCCTCGGAAGCACATCAGCGCATGAATCACCGCGGTGGCTTCGCAGTCCTGGGCCAGCGCGGCGATATCGGCATCCAAACGGTGCACATGCGCGGCCAATAAGGCTTCGGTTTCCAGTTCAGCGGTCAAGGCCATCTGTGAGGTGGGCGGTTCCAGTTGTTGCCGAGCCAGCCAGGCATAATGCACTCCAGTCCACCGGGCCTTGTCTCCATAATGCAGGCCATGGCGCAACAACATCGCGTTAATCCGCTGGCGAGCATGAGCCAGATCAGTCACCGCCCGGTGCCGGGCCCGCGAAACATCGCGCAATCCTTCCTGCTCCACAGTGGGAATGCGTACCGGCGTGATCTCACCCAACGACAGCATTCTGGCCAAACCCAGCGCATCGCGGCGATCAGTTTTGACATGATCTGCCGGGGCGCGCAGTAGTTTCGACGGAGCTGCGATGACACAATCAATACCGCCGGCAAGCAAATGCCGGGCCAACCCATACCCGCTAGGCCCGGCCTCGTAGGTGACTCGCACCTCTGGCCCAAACCCTTCCACCCACGCGGTCACTGCAGTGGGGTCGGCAGTCATCCTGGCTTGGGTGATCTCACCAGTAGCAGTATTTAATGCCGTGGCCGTCACCGTTCGGGCATGAACATCCAAGCCAATAAATGTAGAGTTAAACATGTCGGGACCTCTCAACGGTCAAATGCTGGCACTACCAGTACACACCCAATTCCGGTGTCACCGAAAGCACAAGGGTGGACCTCACTGGGCAACCCACGAAATCTTTGAACCCCGGAGGCCCCGATCTCACCCCTCCCTCATATTGTCTAAAGAAATGGATGATATCGCCGTCAGATCGTGGCAACCAAGGGCTTGAGCGCGTAACCTAGGGGTAGTCAATCCCTATTATGGAGGTAATTATGTTGGGACGTTCTAAGTCCAAAGCACCAACGCTGGGAGATACCGTGTCTGGAGCCGCAGAGCACGTGCGCGACTGGGCAGAACATGTGTGGCAGGATTCCGCTGATCGCGCCGCGCCGGTCGTTGATGCCGCCTCAAAAGCGCTTTCCGATGCCGCACATAAAGTCGGTGACGCCGCCTCAAACTTCCAACACAAAGTCCAAGACGACTACCTTCCTGCCGCTGCCGGTCAGCTGGCGCCGGTTGCTGGTGGTAGCGCCAAGGCTATCAAGGACGCGGAACTTCCAGGGTTCGTCAACGACGCCATTACCCGAGTGACCGGTGACAAGAAATCCGGTCGCCGCCTGCAAAAGGCCGCCCAGCAGTGGGCCAAGGATGCTGAAAAGCAGCTGAAGAAGCAGTCCAAGAAAAAGAAGAAATCCGGCCGCGGTCTGTTGGTACTAGGTATCACGGTTGCCGCTGCTGGCGCAGCCTACGCCGTATGGCGCCTGTCCCAGCCGGTCGAGGATCCGTGGACGAACCCGACTCCTCAGCCACTGAGCGATAACTAACTGATAAAAAAATCCTGGTTTGTGTTCGTCCACAAACCAGGATTTTTTTGTTCTCAAAAGACGGTTTAGTCTTCGTCTTCTTCAACGGTTGCGGCACCACCAGTGCGTACCCATTCGTCGACTTCGGAGGCCTTGAACTTCCACAGACGGCCGATCTTGTGCGCCGGCATGGAGCGGTCATTGATCCACCCGTAAATGGTGTGCTTGGTGACTCCAAGGTGTTCAGCAATATCGTCGGCGGACATCCAGGCTTCAATCATCGTGGCTCCTTGAGCATTCGGGGGCGGGCTTATCCTTAATCCTAACGCACCAAACTGCGCGAGCCTAGACTTTTCCACACACGCGAACCTGTTAGAACTAGATAGGACGCTAGCTCGCTTAGTTGAATATACAAATAACACCGCTCAACGACACCAGAGTACTACGCCGGGAGTAGAGTTATTTTATGCACCCTGTTTTCCCATAAGGGAAACCAGCCCGCCCCGTTGGCACCGTTAAGACACTACAATCTCTCAGCCCACGAAGGTTCAACATACGATAGCCATATGACTTCTGAAACAGGACGCCCTCGGAGCTTTGTAGCCGCGTGCCACGCAGGGCGTGGTGAGCGAATCACGTATGCGATCATCGCCGTCGTCATGCTGGCTTTTAGCGCCGCACTGTTTGTTGATTCAATTTTTATGGGCGTCATCACCGGTGGTATTGCGTTAGCTGCCGTAGCGATGGCCGTGACAGGATTTTGCCCTTCGGGCTGGTTGTTCAATCGACATCAGTCCGACGGGCCCGACGACATCCTGGGCATTCCGCACGCTCGCGGTGTGCTGACACTGGACGAGCTGGATGACTAGTGCACCACTCCTGCCCGCAGTCCGTAGTACTGGGCAATGAGTTCAATGGTGCGCACATGAACGGCGCCTAAAGAGCCCATGGTGACCAGCATGATCTCATCTGCCTGCGTTTGTTCGTAGAGCCGGTCGAGCGAGGCGGCCACATCTTCGCCGGTTCCATTGACAAATCGCTGAGTGTACACCTCCAGTACCTGACGCTCATTGAGCGAACTCACGTAGTTTTCCACCTCCTCGGGTGGCAACAGGCTGTAGGATTCGCGCTTGAACATGCGCAGCATGGCCATCGCCGCGGTCAACGCCTGGCGGTAGGCCTCCTGGGCGTCGTCGTGAGCAACGACCCCGATGCTCACCAGTGTGTAGGGTTCGGCTAAGTACTCTGAGGGCTGGAAGTTCTCGCGATACATACGCAGCGCAGTGATAACATCGGCGTCCCCGAACTGTAGCGCGAAAGCATACGGCCAGCCGAGCTTGGCTGCCAGCTGCGCGGAGTACGGCGAGGAACCCAGGATCCACACGTCGGGGCTGAACTGCGGGGCGGGCACACGGTTTTCTACGCTCTGCCACGGCCCGGGCATATGCGAGGAAACAGCAAACCGCGACCGCAACCGACTGATGCACGATTGAAGCATCCAGAACGTGCATTCAGGCTACCGCCGCCGATAATATCAGCACACCCAGCGGGGATGCTGATCGATGGCGTCGCGGCTAAAGCCCTGCCCTTCTGTTGGCGGGTGTGTAAAGATGAGCGTATGAGCACAACAATTCGTGGTTTAAAGGAGCTCATATGGCAATGAAAGTTGCGGTGACTGGAGCCGCAGGACAAATTGGTTATAGTTTATTATTCCGTATCGCAGCCGGCGCCCTGTTTGGCCCTGAAACATGCGTCGAATTGCGGCTGTTAGAGATTCCTTCGGCAATCAACGCGCTTGAAGGCGTGGCCATGGAATTAGATGATTGTGCGTTTCCGTTACTGGATTCGATCCAGATGGGCACCAACGCGGACCAGATCTTCGACGGCGTCAACCTGGCGCTGTTAGTAGGTGCTCGTCCGCGGACGAAGGATATGGAGCGTAAGGATTTACTCGATGCCAACGGGGCGATCTTTACTGCACAGGGCAAAGCGCTCAACGCGGTAGCTGCCGATGATGTGCGGATCGGCGTGACGGGCAACCCGGCCAACACCAATGCGTTGATTGCTATGCGAAATGCCCCAGACATTCCGGCTGAGCGGTTTAGTGCACTGACGCGATTGGATCATAATCGGGCGGTGAGCCAGTTGGCGACTAAGACAGGTTCTCGGGTGAGCGATATTCGCAAGATGACAATTTGGGGTAATCATTCCGCCACCCAATACCCGGATATTTTCCACGCGGAAATTGCCGGTCGTCATGCCGCCGAAGTTGTCAACGACCAGCAATGGATTGAGCAGTATTTCATTCCGACGGTGGCCCACCGTGGGTCAGCGATTATCGAGGCTCGAGGTTCGTCATCGGCCGCATCGGCTGCTTCTGCCACGATTGATGCTGCTCGTGATTGGTTGTCTGGCACCCCGGACGACGATTGGGCGTCAATGGCCGTGGTGTCTGACGGCTCTTATGGCATTGCCGAGGGTCTCATGTATTCGTTTCCGGTCACGACCAAGCATGGCAACTGGGAGATCGTCCAGGGGCTGGAAATTAACGATTTCAGTCGCGCCAAGATGGATGCAACCGCTGCTGAGCTTGTCCAGGAGCGCGACATGGTCACAGAATTAGGCCTCATCTAGGCACGGGACGGTGTCGGCTGCATTTCTGTCCGTGTCGAGTCTGTAGGTAGACCAACAAAGGCTCAATCCAGGTGCCAGCTTCCAGCCGAGCAACCGCATCTTGGGTCATCATCCGACCAACTAGGATCAATTCGAATTGTGGATACCTATCGCTGCGTTACCGAAGGGTAGTTCTTCAGCCACAGCAATGAACGCTTCAAGCCATCGTATTTCCATTGCCGGGACGTCCCCATCCTCGAGTCGCGGTGGGCGTGGCCTCCCTTATCTCAGTCGTTTTGTCGCGCTACCTCTCACGGTAATACTTGCAGCAGTATTTGAGTTCAGAGGTGTTCTAAGCTGAAAGTATGGCCCACACCAATCTGTTGAATGACACTGCGTTGCTCTTTGAAGGGGGCGGGATGCGAGCCTCCTACACCTCTGGCATGGTGGTCGCACTGCTGGAAGAAGGGATCCGGGCCCCATTTGTCGCCGGGATTTCAGCTGGAGCATCCAATACCGCCAATTATCTTTCCGGCGACGGACCGCGAGCGCGCACCTCCTTCACCGATTTTGCCGCTGACCCAAATTTTGGTGACTGGCGTACATTTATGCGCGGCAAGGGCCTGTTCCATGCCGAGTATATTTACGAACGAGCCGGCCTGCCCGGCATGCCGTTGGAATACGATTGGGCCGGGTTCCAGGACAACCCGGCTGATTTTCGTATTGGCGGTTTCGACGTCGAAACCGGGGACACTGTTTGGTGGGGTCGGGATGATGTGCCCCAGCTGCCGGATTTGATGCGCAGAGTGCGTGCCTCATCGACGATGCCCATTGTCATGCCTCCGGTCGAGATCCATGGCCGAACGTATGTTGACGGTGCACTGGGAACCGACGGTGGCGTACCGATCACGGTTGCTGAAAGACAGGGATATGAGCGGTTCTTGATTGTGCTCACCCGCGAGCGCGACTATCGGAAACAGCCCGAGAAGTTTCCGACTTTCTATCGCACGTATTTCCGCAAGTACCCGGCTGTTGCGGATGCCTTATTGACGCGCTGGTGGCGCTATAACCAGACCCGGGAGAAGCTGTTCGAACTCCAGCGTCAGGGCAAAGCGTACCTATTTATTCCTGAGGTCATGCCGGTAGCCAATGGTGAACGCAACGTGGCCAAACTCAACGCGGCCCATGAACGCGGGCTGGCTCAAGCGCGCCGAGAAATGCCGGCAATCAAGGAGTTTCTAGGACTGGGCTAAACCAGCTGTCCTCCTGGTCCTCGCCTTGCCAACCTGCACTACTCGACACGCATGACTACCCGCTGGTGTTTCGTTGCTCCGATCACCGTTTAAGGCCCGGGTTGGTCCCCGCATATTTGGTTGCCCAAGTGGATGAGCTCTAGGCTCCGTCCATCGGGGCTTGGCGGAATGCACGATGTGCGGCGGCATTCGGTGTGAAATACTCTTCTCGACTCCTTAGCCGGTGGGCCATGTTGAGGGCATCACGCAAGGTTTTCGGGCAATGTTGGCGTCGCCGGCGGTAAGGCTTCTACACTAGAACCGTGCAACCGACAGACATGAATACAACCGTTGTATTTTCCGCCGAGGAGTGGCAATCATTGGCGCATGACCACAAACAACGCATCGGCGCGTATACAGATCCGCTGCTCCAGTTGCACAAACAAGGTGTGCGGCACCCGGTCTATGATTTTTTGTTCTCGTACTACTATCTCTCAGCCGGTGCGCTCAAACGCTGGCATCCGGGAGCTGGCGGCATCATTGCCAACCCGAGCGCCGATAGGCCTGCTCCGCACGCGGGCACCAAGTTTTACCGTGCGGTCAGCCCCGATGCTGTGGCCGGGTTACCGCACGGCGGATGGACGGTTGATGTGACCGAATTTGGACGCCAGCGGGCCAAAATGTTGGCATTCGTGGAGCGGTTGTTATCCGCCACCGCGTCGCGCGATGCCAAATTGAGCTGTTTTGGTTTGCACGAATGGGCCATGGCATATCGCTCAGAAGTGCACGGCATCCGACATGCGTCAGTGCCACTTAGGCTGGGCGCACAAGGTACGGACGACGTCGTAGAATCCCACAAGATTTCGTGTTCACATTTTGACGCGTTTCGGTTCTATGCGCCCGAGGCCCGCCAGATGAATCATCTGCAACCCACTCGCGACACGATGGTCGAATTCGAACAGCCCGGGTGTTTGCACGCCAATATGGACCTGTATAAGTGGGCTTCGAAACTGTTACCGGCGATCAGTTCGTCCCTGCTGGCCGATTGTTTCGAGTTGGCTTGGGATATTCGCGTCGTCGATATGCAAGCTTCACCCTACGATCTGGCGGATTGGGGATTTGAGCCGATCCGTATTGAAACCCCAGAAGGCAAAGCCACCTATGTGCAGGCTCAACGCGGGTTTGTTGAACGCTCGCAGGCGCTGCGTGGGCGTCTGATAGCCAGTATTGAGCAGCTCCGGGCGGTTGCAGCTTAAGCGGTTATACCAGTTGGGCAGTGCCGGTCACTGCGGACAGTACTACCCTGGTCATGGCCAGCGCGATACCCATCGCAAAGCCTCACATCCACCATTCCAGCGCGAGCAGGGTGAAACCCATCATCCTGGAGCGACTGATCAAGACCGCGGTACTCCACATCGCCCAGATGGGTTGTAGACTCACAGCAAAGGCTGCGATCGGCCACACGGCGAATTCTACCTGGTAGATGCCAACGGTGGCTTGATCCCAGAGACAGCAAAACGTCTCTTCGCCTCGCTCCCAAACGGTCTGGACTTTGTTTTAGAAGCGCCCTGCAGCACCTGGCTCCAAACACAGGCAGTACGGGCAATCAGCCCGTATCCGATCATTTTGGACGAACTCGCTCAATCCGAGGCCGATGTTTTCACAGCCGGAGCCATGGGCACAGCAGATGGCATCGGCTTGAAAATCTCCAAGGCCGGAGGGCTCACACCCGGGCGGCGTCAACGAGACATCGCCCGGGCCGCCGGCATGACGGTCAGCGTCCAAGACACCGTCGGATCGTCGATTGCTTTTTCCGGAATACTCCAGCTGGGGGCTACCGTGCCTGACCAACTGCTACGGTGCGTGCTCAATTGTGAGGACATGGTCACGATCAAAACGGCAACGGTGGACGCGACTTTCGTCGACGGCGGCGTCCTTCCCGGGACCACACCAGGACTGGGAATCGAGGTCGATGAGGCGATACTGGGAACACCAGTTGCCACGTGGGATTAACTGCGTGCATATTCGGCATCGTTGAGTGCAAGGCTCGTCAGACTGCCGACCTTTCATCTAGGTGGGTATGCATGTAGTGGGTCGCAGCTTGTCACGCTACATGCACGAGGACAACGGCTGTGACACCCAGCCTGATCTGTTGAGATCAGGCTGAGTTGTCTTCCGGGGTTTGTCGGGATGCACGACTTGAGGTGACATCCGAGAAGATCTGAATAATGTGGCGCAGGCTCGACAGCATTGCCCCATACATGGGCCATTGCATATTGGGTAAATTACCAGCGTGCGACATCCCCGTAACGAGTTCGTCCAAACGCTCGTTTTGAGCCTGAACATCTCCGTCTGGGTCTGCGATGGCCTCCCCCAGATCGTGTGCGATGCGCACCCAGCCCTTTCGGAAGCGATCGTCCCAGGAGCTGATTGCCCAGGTGGCTTCGCGCATTGTGCGGGTCAAATTGCGTAAATGGGAGATGCCCTCATCGATACGGTTGAGCACCGCTTCGTAGTCGAAGTCGTCATCCTCATCGCGGAATTTACGCCGCAACAGGCGACGGGGGTTCTCGCGGCGTGATTCGCGTGCTAACCGCACGGTTTGCCATGCCGAATTGAGCTCTTCGCTCATCGACTGGGTCTCTTCTAACCATGCATCGGCCTGCTCTACGTCCCAGCTTTCGGAAAATTCATCAGCCATATCAACCAGCACTGCACCCATGCGCCGGTTGATGCTATCCACATAGCGTGCAGCTTGCCGGTCTCGCAACGGTGGTAACACCATCATATTGACGACGATCCCGACCGACACGCCCAATATGAGCTCGATAAAGCGATCAGCAAACATCGGATCATCCGAGGTGAAAATGAAGATCGCGGTCGTGGCGATAGCGATGCCCTCATCACGAATCCACGACAGCCTGGCACCCATCAGGCCGATGAACAATACCAAGGCGAACGTCCAAATATTGACGCCCAGAAAATACAGGATGACGAACGCCAGCCCCATTCCGACCGCCGAAGAGACGGCGGCTTGGACTCCGCGTGAGAGCGAACGGTGCACTGTTGCGTGGACTGTGAGTAACGCTGTCCACGGTGCCATGAACGCAACATCGGTGCCGAGCACCCCAACCGATAGGGCCCACGCACTGGTCCCGGCGATGACGGCTTTGCTGGCCAGCAGCAGGTCGGCGGTGGTTTCAGGTTCCTTGAGTCGGCGGATGATCCGGGTCCGCAGTGATTCGGGGCGCTCCTCGAGACGATCAGTGGTGGTGTCATCGGTAGATGACTCGCGGTGCGGCGAATCGGATGGCATACCCAGTCCTTCCTGTCGGCACGGTCCCAGCCGGACGGCACGCTCGAATACCATCCGGCGGCAAGGTCAGTCAGATAAACTTTAGTCCATGTGACTACGGGACACAGTGTCTCAGTGCCAGTGGATATACAGTGGGCCGAGCTAGTGCCAGGCAGCGGTGGAGCATATGCTGGAGCAATGCAAACCTCTACCACGCATCCGGCGGATCGTTCCGATATGATCCAGGTGGTCGGTGCTCACCAGAACAACCTCAACGACGTGAC
This sequence comes from Enteractinococcus helveticum, assembly GCF_001657475.1. GTDB lineage: Bacteria > Actinomycetota > Actinomycetes > Actinomycetales > Micrococcaceae > Yaniella > Yaniella helvetica. The sequence goes on along the minus strand of NZ_LXEY01000019.1, from coordinate 87,556 downwards.
CGTCAGCATCCCGAAACGTCGACTGACGGTATGCACCGGGATTTCTGGTTCAGGGAAATCCTCTCTAATCTTTGGCACGATCGCGGCGGAATCACAACGGTTGGTCAATGAAACGTATTCGACGTTTATTCAGGGCTTCATGCCGCAAACCACCCGACCGAATGTCGACCAGTTGGCCGGCCTGACCACCGCGATCGCGATTGACCAAGAGTCGCTGCCCGCCAATCCGCGTTCAACCGTTGGCACGGTCACCGACGCGCTGGCGCTACTGCGCATCTTGTACTCACGACTCGGCACCCCGCAGATCGGTGGGCCGCAAGCCTTCGCATTCAATGTGCCGTCAATCCAGGCCTCGGGTCGGATGACCGTGGTCAAGGGAGAGGAACCCACCTCGGTGCACCGAGATTTCAGCATGACCGGTGGCATGTGTCCGACGTGTGAAGGCCGCGGTGACGTGACCGATTTTATATTGACGGAACTCTACGACGCCGAGCAATCCTTGGCCGATGGCGCACTGAAAGTTCCTGGGTATTCCATGGAGGGCTGGTACGGCCGCCTCTTTCGGGCCGCCGGTCTCCCGATGCAGAAACCCATCGCTGAGTACACCCCACAAGAACTCGACTTGTTGTTGAACACCGAGGCCATGAAGGTTAAATTTGAAGGCTCGAACCTCACCTACGAGGGACTCATACCGCGGATTCGGAAATCCATGCTGTCCAAGGATCGCGAAGCCATGCAACCCCACGTGCGGGCCTTCGTGGACCGGGCCATCGGGTTCACCACATGCCACGACTGTGACGGCACCAGACTCAACGACATCGCCCGATCGGTGACCATCGACGACGTGAACATCGGCGAATTGGCCACCTGGTCCTCCGCCGACCTACTCCAGTGGGTCACCAGCCTCAACCTGCCTGCGGCCGAACCGCTGCTGGCCGTACTGCGCCAGCTGCTGCAAGGCTTCGTCGATATCGGCCTGGGGTATCTAAGTCTTGATCGGGCCTCCGGGACACTCTCTGGTGGGGAGGCCCAACGTGTGAAGATGATCCGCCAACTCGGCTCCCCCCTGACCGATGTCACCTACGTCTTTGACGAACCCACCGCCGGCCTGCACGCCGCCGACGTCGAGCGGATGAACAACTTGTTGCTCCAGCTGCGCGACGCCGGCAACACGGTCCTAGTCGTTGAGCACCATCCGGGGGTCATCGCGATCGCCGATCACATCATCGATATGGGTCCCGGCGCCGGAGAACACGGCGGCGACGTCGTCTATCAGGGCGATCTGGACGGACTGCGCGCCTCCGGCACGATCACCGGTGAAAGCCTGGAACACCGCACCGGGCTGAAGTCCGACTTCCGCAACCCTACCGGCACGCTGTCTATTCAGAACGTCACCCGCCACAACCTTCTGGATGTCGCGGTCGATATTCCCACCGGGGTTCTCACCACGGTGACCGGAGTGGCCGGATCTGGGAAATCCACGCTCCTGGCAGCCGGGCTTGCCGACCGCCAGGACGTTGTGGTCATTGATCAAACCCCCATCCGTGGTTCGCGCCGCTCCAATCCAGCGACCTATACCGGCGCGCTGGATGCTATTCGTAAAGCGTTTGCCAAAGCCCACGGGGTCAAACCCGGGTTATTTTCGGCGAATTCCGACGGCGCCTGCCCAGAATGTCAGGGTGCCGGCGCGATCTATTTGGACTTTGGGTTTATGCAGGGCCAGTCCACGGTGTGCGGGGCGTGCCAGGGACGACGGTTCAACGCCGAGGTCTTGCACTACGAGCTGGGCGGCAGAAACATTGCCGATGTGCTCGAATTGCCCGCCGAAGCCGCCGTCGAGTACTTCACGCAAGTGAAAATCTCCGCCGCAGCGAAAGTTGCCCAACGCTGCATTGATGTTGGGCTGGGATATGTTCGGCTTGGCCAACCCCTGACTACGTTATCCGGCGGCGAGCGCCAACGACTCAAACTCGTGGCAAGTCTGGCCAAACCCGCCGAGATTTATGTGCTCGATGAACCCACCACCGGGTTGCACATCGCCGACGTCGGGCGGTTGGTCACCCTGTTGAATGCGATGGTCGATGCTGGCACGACAGTGATCGTGATTGAACACGATTTGGATATTGTGGCGGCGGCCGATTGGGTCATTGATATCGGGCCGGGTGCCGGAGCCGCGGGTGGCCGGGTCATCTTTGAAGGCACCCCGTTGCAACTTCTGGAGGCCGATACCCCGACCGGCCACCATTTTGCGCAGGCGCTTACACCAGCTGGCTGATACCGGTCACAACGGACAGGACCGCACCGATCATGGCCAACACGATGACAATCCCGAAAACCACCCGATCTTTGACCTTGCCCAGGGCGCGTTGACCAGCCCACATGCCGACCGCAATTCCGACGATGGCGAATAGCCACATCCACCAGGTCAACTCTGGAAGTGTTGAGCCCATGAACCACGAGCGCCCCGCCAGCGTGGCCGAGGCGATCATGACCCACATCGGTTGCAGGCTGGCTGCAAAAGAGGCCACCGGCCAGCGGGACAGCACCCCGAAAATTGTCATCGCCGGTCCCCCGATACCGGCTAGCACACTACCCGCACCAGCACCGATTCCCGTGAGCAACTGGGCACCACGATGGGTCACCGGTTCGCTGCTACCTTGGATAAACAGTGCCGCGCTCAGTCCGATGATGACTAACACCCCGACGAGCAGGTAGATAATGGCGCCGTCGATATGGGCTCCGAGCCAGGCGGCCGGGACGATGGAAAGCGTTGCAGGAATGCCAATCCAGGCGACCCGGGACCAGTTGATGTCACGCCACATCCCCGGCAGCATGAACAGCGAGGCGATCACGGCCAGGGCGGTGATCAGCATGATGCCCTCGTGCGTTCCGAGGGCGACGACCGCAAATGGTGCGGTGAGCATGGCAAAGCCCAGCCCGGTGATACGTTGGAGCGCGGTGGCGACAAAACTAAGCAGCAGGATACCGATGAGCACTGTATGTGAGTTTCCTTGTCAAAACGGTGTTGTCGACAAGACTAAGGCACTCACTGCAATGTGAACGACACGTAACGCATCACCGGGAGGTATGTGGTATCACCACAGTTCGCCGGCGTAGGGCCGTGACCACAGCACCAGGGTCACGGTGACGGCCTTGAACCAGGCTTGATTCATGGCCTCCACATCGTCATCCTTCGTTGCGCCCTCTTGCAGGAAGGGTCGGATGGATAAGGTCACGGGGACCACCAGCGCCAACATATCGGCCATCGGCACGTGGGTGGCCGGGGATTCGACGCCGTCGGTCTGGTTCTTTTTGGTCGTGTGATGACGGAGCGCGATTTCTTCCTGATAGGCCAGCCAGCGGTCATCGAAGCGGCGCTCGCACACATCAAGGACCCATTGTTCAAAACGGCCACGAACCCGCGCCAGGTAGTCGGCGTCCGGTTCACCGTCGGGGCCGTGAAAAACCGCAACCAGGTGCGGCGTGGAGCCAATAAAGTCGTACCAGATATCCAGGAGCTCAGCTACGCGTGGGGCCAGAATTGCGCCTGCCCGCCGCAGCGCGGGCACGTCTTCTTCGGCCCACATGACGTCGGTCAGCAGCTCATCGAGCCGTTGACGGCTTACAGGAGAAGGTGGCAGATCTTGGTCGTAGGTGTAGCCGGCGGGATTTGCTTCAGTAGTCATCTCAGCCTCCGAATTCGCAAGATATGGCGTGATTCGCACACCTACCCCCAGGCTAACGAATCTTGTGCGGCATGCAACCGGCATTCGAGACGACAGGGGCGCTACTGGGACCCCTGCGTGCCGGTGGCTGTGAAGGCGTCAAAGAATTTGATGACGGCGGCGCGCTCTTCCGGGGTCAAACTCCCGATCGCGTGAAACCGTAGTGCGTGGTTATGTCCAACCGACTGCCGCGCAATAGCCTGAGTTTCCTTGGTGACCCTCAGTGCCGTACTGCGACGATCCTGGGGATGCGGCAGGCGTTCAATGTGGTCGCCAGCTACTAGTCGGTCAAGCATCTTCGAGACCGAAGGGGTCGTGATTCTCAGGTGTCGGGCGATGTCACTGGGGGTTGCAAGCGTCCCATGGCGCTGCATAGCGATCAGGTAGCGCACCGCGCGCATGTCATTCTCCCCCAGTTGCATGTACTTGCGCGAGGCATCATTGAGTTTACGCTCCACCGCTCGCCACCTGCGCATCGCTTCCATGACCTCAACAATCTGGTCCACCTCTTCGGCCGCGTAATCATCCAGACAAATAAGCTGTTGGCCCGGGTCCATGATCCGCGGGTCCAGCATGGACAGCTCACGCGAGCTTCGACGATTCGACGTACCAGTGGTTTTAGGAGTATTGTTAGCCAAGGAAACTATTAGCCGTTCTAACTAAATTATTCAGTCGTTTCGACCGAACGGGGTGTCAGTACTATGTTTCCCATACTACAGTGCACCCCAGCCATACATCTGCGACAAACCATGATTGCAAGGGGAGCCATGTCTGAAAGCAACCAAACTGAACCCACCGAGATTCTTCATTCCGACGACGGTCCCGTACCGTTTGCTTCACCAGCCTCCGACACCAACGCGCCGTATGTCACCACACCGCAGGACTATGACGCGATCCTATTAGCTGGTTTTGGCGGACCGGAAGGGCAGGATGATGTTATCCCCTTTCTTCGCAACGTGACCGCAGGTCGTGGGATTCCGGATGAGCGATTAGAAGAAGTCGCCACCCACTACCGCCATTTCGGCGGGATCAGCCCGATTAATGAGCACAACAAACAGCTCAGGGCTGCGATTGAAGCTCAACTGCGCGACCGCGACATCGACCTGCCAGTCTACTGGGGTAACCGCAACTGGACCCCCTACCTCGAAGACACCGTCCAACAGGCCGCAGACAATGGGCACACTCGGTTGCTGGCCATCGCCACCAGCGCCTATTCGTCGTATTCGAGCTGCCGCCAGTACCGCGAGGATTTCGCCCGCGCCCTGATAGCTACCGGTTTGGCCGGTAAAGTGACCATCGATAAGGTTCGACAATTCTTCGATCACCCAGGGTTTGTCACGCCGTTTCGGGAAGGTGTGGAAGCAGCACTTCAGGACTTTGCAGATCAAAGACTAGCCCCCGAAGAAGTCCGCGTACTATTTGCAACGCATTCCATCCCGACGACCGACGCAGCCCGCTCCGGTCCGGAAAAACTCAGCCTGGGTGAGGGCGGAGCATACGCAGCTCAACACCGGGCCGTGGGTGGAGTCACTATGGATCAGCTCCGCGAAGCCAGCCCGGCCTGGGCTGAAACCCAGTGGGAACTGGTCTATCAGTCTCGTTCAGGCCCGGCCTCTCAGCCATGGTTGGAACCCGATGTGTGCGATCGCATTGCTGAGCTACCCGACGAGGGAATCAAAGCCGTGGTGATTGTGCCGCTAGGCTTTTTGAGCGACCATATGGAAGTACTCTGGGATCTCGACGAAGAAGCAATCGAAGCTGCTGAAGAAGCTGGCCTACGTGCCGTACGGACCCAAACTCCGGGAGTCCACCCCGAGTTTGTCGCCGGTTTAGTAGACCTGATTCAAGAGCGCATCGCCGCAGTGGCACCGGTGGATCGACCTGCGATGACGGACCTTGGCCCGTGGTATGACGTGTGCCGACCAGGCTGCTGTGAGAATGTACGTCGTGGATTCAGTCCAGCGGCTGCAGGATTGGTGCCGTAAGAATGCGGTTGTGGTCGCTGCATCCATCGTTATTGGATCGACAGGCTTTAGTCGCATGCTGGCGTGAAGCACTGTTGGCTCAGGCTGTGTTGTTAGGACGGACGCGCGGATATACCGCACACCCACAACTTGAGCGGTTCAAATCCCACCCGCAACCCGAGTTGGCGATCGGCGCCTACCTGGCGGGTTTGCATATCGAAGCCATGGCCCGAGGATATCGATTTGACGCTACGCGAATTGTCTCCTCCCCAAAAGAAACCGACATTGCAGTCATTCCCGTGACCTTTGGGCAACTGGGGTTTGAACTGTCGCATCTGCGTGCCAAACTTTTTCAGCGTTCACCGGGTTTTTTGGCCGAGCATGCTGAAACACTTGAGGCCGCCGAACAGCTCATTCCGGTCCACCCGCTATTTGTAGGCGTTGCAGGCACGATTGAACCCTGGGAGCGACCCGGAACCGTGCGACCTAGTGCCTCCTCAAGCGACATTGGGTAGGTAATGGGTTTTCGGATTTTGATCCGATGGCGAAGTGGCGTTTGGGTGAGGAACGTTGGTTTTGCCAGCGGATGTAGCGGCTGATGGTGCACTCTTGGGTGGCGTGATCAGGGTGATCATTGCCGTTGAGGGCAAAGTATCGTAGGGCCGCGAATTCAGATTCGCTCCAGTTCAGCCACGACGCATTGGTCGGGGTAAACATCAATTCGACGTTGTTGGTGACACACCAGTTGGTGACTCCGGTCTTTTTATGGGGTGAGAAGTTGTCTCAGACCACATAAAGTTTGCCATTGTAGCGGTGCCGGAGCTGCCGAAGAAAGGCCAGGAACTCTTGGAACCGTTTGCGGTCTCGGAATCGATAGAACATCTTGTCGGTGGCTAAATCTAGTGCTCCGAACATGTGCCAGACTCCGCCGTGGCGACTATAGGTTGCTCGCAGTCGGGCAGGACCCTGTTGTGGGAACCAGCCTCGCCCAGGATGCGACTGTAGGTTCAGTGGGCCGAACTCATCGACACACACGACATGCCCGTCGGCCGGCGGATCGTCGTAGAGCGTCAAGATGGCCTGCATTTTCTGACGGAACTCGGGATATTAGGAGGCTTTTTCACATTTCGGTAGGTTGCCAGGTGATCCCGTGATGTTTCAGGATCTGGCGCAGCGTTTCTTTGCTGATCCGCTCCACCACACGATGCGTGATGAGATATTCGGCCAGTTTTGTCAGGCTCCACACCGTAAAGGGCAGCCCCAGAGCCGCGGGTTGACAGCGGGCGATCCGGCAAATATATTCACGCATGGTTTGCGTGATGCTCGCCGGAGGCCCGCTGCTGGCATTTTGGGTCCAAACCACCAAACCATTGGTCATGAAACTCATGGATCACCTTGCGCACAGAACCTTCAGTGGTCGCAAACATGCGGGCAATATCGGGCGCTTCGTGGCCTTGGGCCGAGGCAATCACAATCGTGGCCCGACGCAATTTGATGGGATCTTTTGACGTACGGGTCAGCCGCTGCCCCTCAGACATGGACAACTCCCGGACGAAGACTTCAGGTTTTCTTGGCATCACTACCACCTCCACCACCAGTCTCATATCCCAAATATCTCAAAGGTATGGACCTCGTATTGGTTGGTATCACGGATATGCCGCGGTCCTGATTCAGGACCGCGGCGCATCCGTTACGAGGTTGATGGATTAGCAGGGTGTTTCAGAAACCTGCACCCAATCAAACTCCTGCTCGTCTTCTGGCACCTGAAGTGGTGGGATGCCAAGGGGAGGGGTCAGGGAATTGAAGAGGGTGGTATTGTTTAGCATTTTCAGATGCCTCCTTTCGGACGATAGGGGAGTTCTTTGAGGAGTCCTGGGTCAGATGCCCTAGGACGTGATCGACCTTGTGTCGCCGCCACGCTCGATTTCGATCTTGCGGGGTTTCGCAGATTCTGCAACCGGGATTTCCAACGCGAGCACACCATCGACGTACGTTGCCTTGATGTTGTCAGTGTCGACGTTTTCACCCAGTACCAGTTGGCGACTGAACTCGCCGCGTGGACGTTCGGCTGACAAGCGTTCGACGTCGTCCGGCAGTGGTGCACGGTGGGCAGTGACGGTGACGACATTGCGCTCCACATCCAGATCAATGCTTGACGGGTCCACACCGGGTAAGTCGAATTCCACATGGAAGGTGTCCCCCTCACGCCAGGCATCCATGAGCATCATGGTCGGACGCGACCTTGTGCCGGTGGTGCCCAGTAGTTGCTGGGTGAGGCGATCAATTTCACGGAAGGGATCGGTTCGCATCAGCATACATACTCTCCTTTTCTTCGACTGCCGAACCAGGCTATTACCACTTTGTGAAATATTTAAATACCACACTTAATCGACTTTTGCAACCGGCCCTGGCATGGGAAAGTTCGTCGTTTTCTGAGCTGGACAAGACTTATGAAGATCCCTTTCAAGAGGCCGTTTATGCACCGAGATAGGGTGGTCTCAACGTGAGATAGCCAAGCGCTTTGGTCATAGTCCCGATTAGGTGGCGAAGCATAGTCAACAGCGTGCAACCACGGCTCAGTTTATTTTGTGGATAACTGCCTGCGCAGCGATGTTTATCCACATTCACGACGCAGTCGGGGCGCGGTGTGAGGAGGTTCAAATTAGCCTGGAATATAAACTACAGCTCACCGAGTAGCGGGACTTTAACATCACCACCGGCTTCTTCTGTAATCCGTTGGCCAAGCTGTACAAACGTCGGTTCGCTAATGAAACTCCCGGCAAAAAATGCTTGGCCCTGTTGGAACTGTGCAGACCTGCGGATTGCGTCTTCAGATGCGAAGCCGAATACTTCTGCGATTTCAGCTAGGTCTCGTGGGGCGTTCATCCGCATCAAAGCCAGGTTGTCGCACTGGGATAGGATATTTGGGTGAATTTTAGTGGGGCGCTGGGTAGATAACAATAACCACAACCCAAATTTTCGCCCTTCCGCTGCGATCTGCACCAGTTGTTTGGTCAGAGCGTGTTCCACATCGGTTTGCGGGTCCGGTGGGCACAAGTTGTGTGCCTCATCAAGGACGATCAGGATGGGGCGTCGTGACTCCCTTTCGGACCAGAGGTGTTCTAAAACCGCTAGGGCTGCAACCTTTGGCTCTGCAGGGTTGGCGAATCCTCCCAAGTCGAGCACGCTTGCTCGTGGGCGCTCGTCGATAACATCAACAACGGATGATCCACCACGAGACCAGAGATCCCACTCAAGGATTTGCAAGTTTTCTATACGGTTGGCCAGTTTCAATCGCCATGGGTCTCCCGAAGAACGCAACGTTGCCAGCATCTGAGACGTATCAAAACTTGTGACGAGCTGATCGGATCGAAGCAACACGTTATATTCTTCTGCATCAGCGATGGGATCAAGTTGTAAAACAGCCGCTTTCGACGCCGTAGAGAGGTCCAAATAACGGGCGTGTAAGCGCTCGTCTGCACCATCGCCAGACCGGAATACCCTCAGGTCCATGGAGGCAAGTTTTTTAGCCGTAGCAGCTGAAGAACTTGCCCGTGTTTCTCGAATCCTGACGAAATCGGCGTTGGGGTCCAAAATGACGATTGGTAATGCAGTGTGCAGCAGCAACTGCTCTAACACCACGCCAAGCGCGTATGTTTTCCCACTGCCGCTCTGACCACACCAAAACGTGTGCCGGTTAAATCGTCGGGCATCTAAGGTTACGGAAATTTCCGAGTCGTCGATCATCGTGCCGATACTGAGCAATGTCATAGCTCCCCTTGTCTTCCCGCTTAGGTCTGCACCGTGGCTTCATCTGCGTTGATGCATTCGACGCTGTCTCACCCAATGCATCCTCGTCCGTCCGTGAGCGTTATTTTGTAGAACACTGTGCACTATGAGACTGGTGCTTCTGGAGGCTCGGCGTCATCAGAAACACCAGTCGTTCGTATCTTCGAGATCTGCAGAGTGCTCTGGCAAGATCGACAAATGGTCTCCCGCAATCGCGCGAGAAGGTTCCATTCACGTATGACAACACCGCCCGGCGGATGAGCATCTGATTCACAACGGTTGAAGCGGACACCAAACGCCCGGGTGGCGGTTGTTCTTAGCTGGCGCCTTGCAATGTCCGACCTTTCAGCTGGTCGAATTCTTGCTGAGTAATGGCACCTGAATCGAGCAAACCTTTGGCCTTGGTAATCTCATCTGCGACACTGACATTGGCGACATCACGAATGTACTGGTCCTGGGCTTCTTTTTGCCGCTGGAATTCACTGGCGGCACGTTCCTCGACCCCCTTATGGCGGGCTATGAGATAGACCAAGGACGTCAGCAGTGGGATAAAGACTAAAAACAGGATCCAGACTGCTTTGGCCCATCCATTCAGGTCTTTATCGCGGAAAAGATCGGTAAATACCATGATGAGAGTGAAGATGGTGGCTACGAAGACGAAAGCCCAGAAGAACCAGCCCATTACCTCCCACATATAGTCAAAAAATTCCATGAGAATGCTGCTTTCTGTACTGAGAGCTCTAAACGATCTGGCGTAAAGTCAGTTGAAAATATCTCAATATTTCACACTTTCTCGAGCATTGAAATCAGTCAATGAATGATGCTGCGATCCCTCTTAAGTTATGCAGATTCCATGAACCGCACTTGAACGCGCGGGGTGACGTAGACCCTTAAGAGGTCCACGTTGCAGTGGCTCAGCTTGTTGACCTCGCTGTGACTTAATGGTACTCCTACCCTGTTCCCATTTAAAGACCTTTAAAGGCCATAGTGCCCAGTGAGTACCCGGCCAGAGCTAGGGAGTGTCGTGGTGAAGATTCCCATACGCGCGGGCTGCATTACGGAAGCGGCACGCCCTGCCTCAGGTGCAGGGTGAGACCTCGGAGCTTATAGCCTTCGATGAGATCATCCCAGCTGATAGCCGGTTCGCTCATCCTCGTCACCGGTAGCGCAAGGAGCCGGTGCAGCAGCGCATCGGTTTCCCGTAAGGCAAGCGGTTGGCCCGGACAGCCGTGGGCGCCAAAACCGAAGCTGAGTCCAACATCGTGGACGCCTTTGGCCCGATCGCGTCCCGGGCACAGCTGCAGAGGAGCAGCCGGGAAGGCATCAGGGTCGGCGTTGGTCTGGCGGATATCCAGGTCGACTAAATCCCCGGTCTGTAAGCCGTATTCGGTGTCGCGGTCGGTCGCGGTGAAGTCTTGGGTGACGCGACGATACAGGTGGCCCACGGGTGGCTCCAAGCGGATAATTTCGGCCAGCATCCCGAGTCGTTCGTCTTCTGCAGCGGCGAGGTAGCGTTGGCGCAGGGCGTCGTCGTCAAGCAAATGCCAGCAGGCCATGGTGATAAATTCTCGGGTCGTGACCATCCCAGCGGTCCCGTAGGTGACGCACTCAACGAGGATGTCGGCCAGGTTATAGCGCTGTTCGATCAGGTGGCTGATGACGTCCTCGCGCGGGTTTTTGGTCCGCGAACGCACGGCGGGCAGGACGTCGAAAACCAGCAGCCCGTCGATGGGGCCCAGCCCGTTGGCAGCGGCGGCCATCCACTGGCGGTTGGGGCGCCCGAGGCGGGGTTTGGCACGGTCCAGGGGTGGCTGGCGGAAAAATTTTTCTAACCGGCGGGCCAGTGCCGGGACTTTGGCGTGGGTAAGGCCAACGATGGAGGCGGTCACTTCGACCGTGTAGTACAGCGCGACCTCATCGACGGTGATAGTGCCGGTGCGCTGGGTTTGGGCAATAATTTTGTTCACGACGGCGGTCATCAGGTCGCTATAGCGGGCGGCGACGACGGTGGGTGCGAAGAAGCGGGCGACGTTGCGACGTTGTTCGTCGTGTTGGGGGCCGTCGGAGATCAGAATCGGGTGGTTGCGGAAGACTGTGCGCGGGATGTATTCGGCGGTGAAGCCGGCCTGAATGGTTTCTCGGCGGGCCAGCAGGACGTCTTTGGCTGCGGCAAGCGAACCGATGCGCCACATGGTGCCGTGTTTGGTGACGCGCCCGGCGGGTTTATCGCCGGGTTTGGTGGCTTTACGTGCACTGGACTCTGCCGCGGAATGGGCGGGGCAGCCGGTGGGTTTGGTCATCGGGCACCGTTGGCCTGCACGATGTTGCGGACCGCCCGACCCAGTGCGCTGCGGCGCAGCAGGCCGCGACGGGGCGGGGAGAACAGGTCGTGGCCGGTGACGTTCCAGCCGGCCAGCAGTTCATTGGCCGCCAGCAAACCGGTGGTTGCGGCGCGTTCCATCAGCGCAACCGGCAGTGGCGCGCGGATCCAGTCGCCGGCAAGCACCAGACCGTTGATGCCGGTGGTCACTTCTGGGTGGTCCTGCCACGGGGACACATCGGCCAGACTGCAGTCATCTTCCAGCAGGCATTCCTCGGCGAGGATCTCCATGTCGTGGGTCTCGGGGAATACCGTGCGCATGTCGGCCAGTAGTGCTGCGCGAATAGCCTGGCCCTGCAGCGAATTGGGATCGGCCGGGGCGTCGACGGCGTAGGCGTGCAACTCTAGGACAGAGCCATTGTGGGTTTGGGTCCATGCTGCGGCGGTGGCTTCAAAGCGTTCCAGCACCGAAATATTATCCAACAGCTGGTACCCACTGGTCCCCAAAAACGCGGGCCGATCCGGACGAACCGTGTCCGACATCCACAATCTCAGCACCGCAAACGCCGGGGCGTTGGTCCGACGCGCGGCCCGGGCTTGCAGGTCGACTAGTTGCTGGGTTTCACCACCCAGGGCCGCGATGAGGCCACGACTGGTGCGAGGGTCGGCGGCCAGCACGACGGCGTCAAAGGGTTCCGTGCCCACACTAGTGCTCACGCGCCAGCCACGTTCGGTCTGGTGCAGCGCATCAACCGGGGAGTCCAGGTGAATTGTCACGCTCGCATCGCGCAGATAGTCGCCGAGTGGGTCCCAGAGGCTGGTGTTGAAATCATCGACCGGCACATCGAACAGCAGCCCCTCGGCTGAGCCGGTGAAATATGTGTGGAACATGGTGACTAGCTCGCGGGCGGCAAAGTCATGTGGGTCGGCAAAAAACGAGCGCGCAAACACCTCCAGTGCCAGGTGCCGGGCGTCGTGCGGGAAGCGTAGCCGATCCAGGAATGCGGCTGCCGACTCGCCGTCATAGAGGCTCAGGCTCTGGGGGAATTGTAGGTCAATGAGTTCAAAGGCGCTAGGGAGATCGACCTTGGCCAGCCCGGCGAGTGGGAACGTGGGACTTTGCAGCACAAAGGCCGCCAGATTCAACGGCGGGGTGCGCGGAATGGACTCGAAGGAATCGGTCAGCCCGGTGTTGGTTTGTAGCGGGTAGTCGGTGACGGCCACCAGCCGGTCCAATGCTGGATCCGTGCGGCGCAGCAGGGCGCGCAGGTTGTAGTACTGACGGAAGAATGCGTGGAACCCGCGGCTCATATTGCGCCCGTCGCCCAGCGGCCAGGAACGGACACGCCCACCCAGCTGTGGTGCGGATTCGAAAATGGTGACGTCAACGCCGCGCTCTGCAAGTCCTGTCGCCGCGGCAAGCCCAGCGATGCCTCCCCCGACGACGGCAACTGAACGTGCAGATTCGATGCGGTCGTGCCCGCGGTGGGCGATGAGGCGTTCGGCATGCGGATCCCGCGGCGCATTGGGCACGGCGTGGTACTGAGTGGTTCGGGTCATGTACGTCGTCCTTGATTGCGCGCCACGTAGGTGTGTAAAACCTTGCGGTGCCACCCGCGTGCTGTGCTGACGGTGCCACGCTCAAAACCGGCGTGTTCCAGGCGTTGGAGCACGGTTTGGGTTGCGTCATTGCGCAGCACCGAGCGCCACAGGTAAGTAAACAGGCTTATTTGGGCACCGGTGGCGGCGGCCAGCGGGATGATGATCGCAAAGCACACGGCCGTCCATTTGGCTTGGGCCCACGCTGATTCGGTTACCGAATAGTCTTGCAGCACCAACGGGCTGCCGGGTTTCATGAGCGTACGAATGCGGGCCAGCGCCGCGGTGCGCTCGGCTTCGGGCAGGTTGCGCAACAGGTACGCTGCAAATACGCCGTCGGGGGCGTCGGCCAGTGCTGGCGCCGAGTTAGCGGCCAGGTGTTCCACCCGATCCAGTACAAATGCGGTGCCGGCGGGCCAGGATTTTGCTCGTGCGGTCTCCAACATCCCGGCCGAGGCATCCACCCCAACAATCTGCGCATCCGGCAGGGTTTCCAAAATGGCCTGGGTGCTCAGACCGGTGCCGCAGCCCAGATCCCAAATGACCGGGCGCCGTCCGGTTGGTGCCTCGAGCAGTTCGGCAAGCGTGCGGGTCGCGCTGCGCAATTCACGCCGATACCCGGGGTTGAGTTTGGTCAGCAGGTCATAGCGCCGTGCCGAGGTGGTAAATGCGTCAGCCAGGAACATCTGCGGCAACCTCCTGGGTTGTGCGGGCGCGCCGGTTTTTCAGCGCCTGCCACACCATGATCGTCACGGTGAGCATGGCCCAACCAAAGCCGAAATCTTCGATGGGAATATCCCACGGGAATCGCATGCCCAACATCATTTCTGGGTTATAGATCACAATCGGATTCGACAGTTTGGTCAACCACCCGTCCACCGGGATTTGGAACCCCAGGCATATTGCCAGGGCAATCCAGTAGGCGGGTTTGCGGAAAATCCCGCTGCGCACCACAAATAGTTCCAGCACGACGACGACGATCATTCCGATCACGGTCAATACGGTATATTCAGGCAGCATCGCCAGCCCCCTTCTCGGCGCGTTTGCGTTTGAAAAAGTTCAACACGGTGGTCACGCCCTCATAGCTAAGCAGTGCGCACAGCGGGATGACAATGAAAAACACGATCTCTTCCAGCGGGATCATCCCGAACTGAATGCCCGTCACAAACTCCGGGTTATAGGTCCAGTGGTCGCGCGCAATACCCAGTAGGTCCCAGGCGCCGAAGGCGACCACTACAACCAGGATCGTGGGCAGCATCAGCGGTAACCGGCGATACACCCGGGCCCGCAGCACAAACTCTAGGGGCAGGGTGATCGCCACGCAGGCGGCCATGAGTATGAGGTACTCGTATTGAGCCAATAATGAGTCCTTTCCTTATCGGTTGTGTGCCGCCGGTGCCGCGCTGGGTTGCAGCGGGGTGGGCATGGGCGAGGTCGTGGTGTCGTTGCGCAGTCGTTTGACGATGTTTTCCGCCGAGATCAAACACATCGGTAGCCCAACGCCCGGCACGGTGGTCGCTCCAGCAAAATACAGGCCGCCCAGATATTTGGAGGCATTGGAACCGCGGAAAAATGCGGATTGTTCCAGGGTGTGGGCCAGCCCCAGCGCGTTACCTTGCCAGGCGTTGAACATGTCCTGAAAATCCCCGGTTGCCATCGTGTATTTGACGACGACGCGCTCGGCCAAATCGGCAACGCCGGTACGTTGAGCGATGAGTGCAACCGCCTGGTCAACGATCGCGGTGGTCTCTGGGTCTTCGCTGTGGTTCAGACTGCCCAGGATCCCATTGGTCATCGAGGGCACCGGCACCAGAATCAAGAGGTTCTCATAGCCTTCCGGTGCAACGCTCGGATCGGTGGCCGAAGCACGGGAAACGTAGAAGGATTTGGAAAACGCACTGCGCTCCGGGCGGTCGGAGGGCGGAAAGACGGCGTCAAAATCTGCGTCCCAGTCGGCGCTAAAGAATAACGAGTGATGCGCCAGTTCTGGCAGGTCTCCCTCAACACCCAGATAGGCCAGCACGGCACTCATGCCCGGGTTGGCGCGCTGCCAGTATTTGGGTCGCGCCGAACGAGCGTCCCACACCAATTGAGTTTCGGTGTGGTGGCGATCGGCACACGAGACGATTACATCGGCCATCAACCGGTGTTGCCCGGTCGCATTGCGGTATGTGACGCCGGCGACCCGGCGTCGTCGGTGCGAGCCGGTGTGATGAATGCGTTCCACTGCCGTCTCGGTGTGGATGCGCGCTCCGGCATCCACCGCCAAGCGGTAGAGCGAATCCACAAATGTGCTAAACCCGCCCATCGGATAGGCCACCCCTTCAACCAGGGTTGTGTAGTTCATGATCCCGTAAAACGCCGGCGTGATATTCGGTGCCGACGACAAAAACACCGCAGCATAGGTAAGCAGCTGGCGCAGGCGCACATCGCTAAATTGGGTCGCAACATCCGATTCGAGGGTTCGGGTGAGTTTTTGGGCCAGCCGTCTCAGACGTCGCATGATTTCCGGACTGGTGAGGCCGCGCAATTCAGTGAAGTTGGTATACAAAAACTGTTGTATGGCCAGCCCGTAGTCGGTGCCCATCTCAGTCAGATAGTTCTCAACGGCCGCCCCAGCACCGGGCTCCAGTTGTTCAAACAGGGCCATGATATTGGCCGGGCCGGTTGAGACATCCAGTGGTGGGAAGCCTTCGGTAAACATGCGGAACGCCGGATCGTTGAGCGTCACCAGGTCCAGTTCGTGTGCAACCGTGGTGCCCATCAGTTCATAGAAGTGTTCAAAAGCCCCGGGCATCAGCCACCAGGAGGGGCCCATATCCCAGCGGAAGCCCTGATCCTCTAGGACGCCCGCCCGGCCGCCGATTCGGGGTTCTTTTTCAAATACGGTGACGTCGTAGCCGTCGCGTGCCAGCAGTCCGGCGGTGGCCAGGCCTGCCACGCCGGCGCCGATCACGATGGCGTTGGGTTTGGTGTGGTCCTGCATGGTCATGAATTATTTTTCTTCAGCAATGTGGTGGATACGGTTTGTGCGGCGATGGCTAGTTTGCGCGTATTGTTGACCCGAACCCGACCGGACAGTAGTTCACAGGCCGGGCGTTGATCCAGGGTGTTGGTCAGTTCGCTAAACAGCCGGTGGGCCATTTCTACGCCGAGTCGGGCCCGTGGATCAAGCTTTCGCATGCCCGGGGTTGCCGCCGCAAGATCCGCACGAATTTCGGCCACCAGCTCGCGTTTCTGGTCCTCCCCAAAATCTTGGGGATTCACCCCGGGAAAATAACAGCGCCCCAGATACTGGTAATCGGTGGCTAGGTCGCGCAAAAAATTGACCTTCTGAAACGCCGCTCCGAGTCGTCGGGCCGAGGTGACCAATAACTCGTCGTCGCTGGTATCCGTGCCCGGCATGTTGCGGAACACCGCCAGGCACATCAGGCCCACCACTTCTGCGGAACCATAAATATACTCCTGCAGGCTGGCCTCGGTGTGTTGCTGTCGGTACAGGTCAGCGCGCATCGACCGGAAAAACGGTCGGGTCAGCTCGGTGGAAATATCGTGTTTCCGGGCGGTCGTCGCAAACGCGTGCACCACCAGATTCGTGCTGTAGCCGGTGGTCAACGCGGCCTCGGTCTGGGTTTCTAATCGGTCAAGTTCTACGGCGGTGGCCTTGACGTCCAGTCCGGCTTCCTGGGCTACGCCGTCGACAATTTCATCGGCCAAGCGCACCAGCGCATAGATGTTGCCAATGTCGCGCCGGGTTGTTTTTCCCAAAAATCGGCAGGCCAGTCCGAACGACGTCGAATACTCACCAATGACTTTGCCGGAACTGGCCACTGCCGCGGTGGTATATCGGTGCAGTGCGGTGGGGTGTTTCATTAGTGGGTCCTTCGCAACAGATCATCAATGAGACGTCGGAATGTGGTGCGCACTTCTGCTCGGAGCGGCAGCGCGGCCAGTTGCACACGGGCCTGGTGACAACACTCCTCGGCCAGTTGCCGAGCCTGTGTTTCAAGATCGTGGCTGACAAAGAGGGCGCGCATCGCGTCATTGCTGATCTCACCGTTGCGCCAGCCTTGCACCGCCGCTGACTCAATGGCCTCGGCCAGCGCGATCAGCACGGTCATTTTGCCCTCGCGCAAATCCGAGTCATTGGGTTTGCCGGTCTGTGCTTCGTCACCAAATGTGCCAAGCACGTCGTCGATAATTTGATAACAACTGCCCAGGAGATTGGCAAAACGTCCTAACTGCCCGACGACGTCGTCACTGGCGCCGGCAAGCAGAGCACCGCTCACCAGTGGTGCTTCAAACGAATAGGCAGCCGTCTTGAGCCGGTGCATGCACAGCACGTCGTCCAGGGTCGCGGATTCCAGGTGGGCGGAAAACAGCACATCGTCGAATTCCCCGGCCGCCGAATGTTGGATCGCGGCGTGGAAGACCTCAATGATCTGCTCTCCGTTGGCCAGCTGCGTGCACGCGGTAGTGAGCACCTGGATCGCGGCGGCGATCAACGCATCCCCGGCCAAGAGGGCCGCAGCATTGCCAATATGCTCGGCAGCAGCCGTGGACTTGCCCTGTGCCAGGGCGGCATCGCGGTAATGGGCCGACAAGGTGGGGTGGCCGCGGCGAATAAAGTCCTGATCGATGATGTCATCGTGCATTACCAGTGCGGTGTGCAACAGTTCAAAAGCGCACCCAATTTCAATGGTGCGCGGATCGGCGTCGTCGCTGACCACCTGGTAGCCCAGGTTCACCAGCATTGGCCGGGTCCGTTTGCCGCCCTGCATGGCTTGGCTAATCCGGCGCCACAGTTTGGCCATATTCGGGGTGGCTGCACCCTGGATTTGGGCGTCCAACAGCTGGCCGAGGCGTTGATCGATCGCCGCTGCAAATATTTTGTCGGATTCGGCGTCCGGGGTCAATTGGGCCTGGATGCGCATGGCTCCTCCTGATCAAATAGTAGGTGGCGGCAGCGCACGATACTAGAGGTCATGGGCTTCAAACCTGCACCCATGGTGACTCAAGCTACTAGCTTGGCTAACTATACTAGCTGTTGATCACTCGATGGCACCCTTTAGATAGGAGAGAACCGATGGAACAGAAAGTGCACTCTTGGTTCATGCCGATTCTCACGGTGTTCGCCATCCTCGCAGCGATCGGGCTGGCGTTCCTCGGCAGTGGCGCACTCGGTGGCACGCCCATCAATCAGGCCGCCGACGGCGCGCTGTCTGCAGATGCCACGCCGTTGGCTCCCGCCGGGCCTGCCTTTAGTATCTGGAGCATCATCTACGCCGGGCTTTTCGGGTACGCGATTTATCAGCTGTTACCCGCCCAACGGCAGGGCTCCCGTCACGCCGAACGCCACGCTCAATTGCGCCCCTGGACTGCGCTGTCGGCTGTGCTCAACGCCGCCTGGATCGCAGTGGTGCAAGCCGGTGTCCTCTGGGGCAGTGTGTTGGTTATCCTTGTGCTGCTGATCGTCCTGGTTCGCATTGAAATGATCCTGCGCAAAACCCGCACGCACACCAAAACCGATGCCCTGCTCACCGACGGCACCTTTGGCCTGTATTTGGGCTGGGTGTGTGTTGCGACGACGGCGAATATCGCCGCCTGGGTCGCAACCTTTGGGGTGCACACCTTCCCCGGGTGGCAATGGGCTGGTGTAGCCATCATCGCGGTCGTGTTGATTATCGGTTTGGTGCTCGCAGTCTATTCACGCGGCCGGATCGCGCCGGCACTGGCCATTGGCTGGGGTCTCACCTGGTTGGCGATTGCCCGAATGCAAGGGCAATTCGAATCATCCATTATCTTCTGGGCCGCGTTGCTTGCCGCAGCCGTGGTGCTGGTGGTGACCGTCGTCATTCGCATTACGACCGAACGCAGTTACGCGCGCACCACGTGGTAAACCATGACATCTGTCATGGCGAAGTCATGATGCATGGCTGTTCCGCTGCGGGGTCTGGTACGGAAGAATTGAAGCATGAATACTTCAGCCTCTCCCCCAGCCATTGGCATTGCAGCAGTCACGAAACGATTCGGAGACCTCACGGCCGTCAACAATGTCAGCCTGAAGATCAACTCGGGCGAAGTACTGGCCCTGCTTGGCCCCAACGGAGCCGGCAAAACCACCCTGTTAGATATGGTCCTGGGGTTCACCGAGCCCAGTCGTGGCTCGATCAAAGTCTTCGACATGCCACCCAAACGCGCGGCCAGTGAGGGCTATATCGGAGCGGTCTTGCAAGATGGCGGGCTGCTGGATGACCTGACCATCGGTGAGACCATCAAAATGATTGCCGCCTGCCACCACCAGCATCTTCCCGTCGACGACGTGATGCAGCGCGCCGGGGTGACCGGATTCGCAAGCCGCAAGGTCAAGAAATGCTCGGGCGGCCAAAAACAGCGCCTCCGCTTCGCCCTGGCACTGCTGACCAACCCGCAGTTGCTGATCCTCGATGAGCCAACCGCCGGACTGGATGCCACAGCACGCAAAGACTTCTGGGACACGATGCACGCCGAGGCCCAACGCGGGCGCACCATCGTGTTTGCAACACACTATCTGCGCGAAGCCGATGATTACGCCGACCGGGTCGTGCTTATGAATCAAGGCCAGATCGTGGCCGATGGCAGCGTCGACGACATGACCGCCGGGCTGCAACGCAAACTGGCCGCACAGTGGATCAGCGACACCGATCCGCTCCAGTGGGCCGCCACCGCTGGTGTCTCGCGCGACCAGATCACCTACAATTCCGAACTGCATCGCATCCAGATCACCACGCCAAATACCGACCGGATCGCCGAACGTCTACTGTCTGCCGGGCTGATCCGTCATCTGACCATTGTCCAACCCGGTATCGAAGAAGCGTTCTTCACCATGACGCAAGATTCCCAGGAGGTCGCATCATGACTACAACATTGACCAAGCCACGAAAAACTCCGGGCGAGATCCTGTTACAGTTTGTGGCCTGGGAATTCTGGCGCAACTTCCGCATGGCCGATGCAACCTTCTTCGTCGTCATCCTGCCCACCGCCATGTATCTGATGTTTGGTGTGGCCATGGACCAGGGCGGCCAACCCGCCGGTGAGGGCAACGTGTCAGCCTATGTGATGACATCAATGGCCGTCTACGGTGCCGTGATGGCCACGACTTCGATGGCCGGTTCGGCCGCCGTGGAACGTTCGATGGGTTGGGGCCGCCAACTGAACATGACCGGTCTGACCGATGCCAACTACATCGTGGGCAAAATGCTCACAGCCCTGCTCATGGCCATCAGCCCCATCCTCGTCGTCTACGTCGTTGGCCTCATGAGCGGCGCGCAATTCGATTCGTTTGGTCACTGGATCGGTTCCGCCGCCCTGTCCTTAGTGGTCGCCGTTCCGTTCTCGCTCTATGGCCTAGCGCTCGCGCTGTTGTTCCGCTCCGAAACCGCCGTCAGCGCGGCCTCTGGCTTCCTGGTCATCTTCGGTTTCTTTGGCAATCTGTTCATTCCGCTGGGTGGCGTGCTCTTAGACATCGCCAAATTTACCCCGCTCTACGGACCCGCCATGCTCGCCCGCTGGCCCCAGACCGAGGGCCTGATCGTCCCAAGTGAAGCCGGTGCCCCGGTAGAATTTGAATCCATGTGGCTACTGATAGCAAATATTGGTGCATGGACGGCGATCTTTGGCATCCTGTGCCTGCTGGGTGCACGGCGCAGGACGACCCGCTAACCCCGATGCGCACTTTGGCCAAATACACCACCAGCGGCTACCTGCCCGAGGCTCCTGCAACACCACCGGAGCGTCGGGCCATCGTGTTTACCGCCGGGGTATGGCTGGTCTTTATGGCCTGGACGGTCATCGGATTCCTCAACACGACCGCCCCGCTACCAGCCCAAGTTGCCGGCTGGGCCGCACTGGTGGCCTTCCTCATCGTCTACCTGCGCAACTTCCTGCACCCCGAACCAATCGCCCGCTTCAACCGAACCGGCAACACCCTGGTCTACACGGCAGTTCTAGTGGTGTTCGGGATCATTATGGCCCAGGTAACCCCAACGGCGATCATTAACATTGTGCCGTATTTGATGGCCACCTGGATCTTCAACCACCGCATCGCCGTGGGCCTGATCGCCGTCGTCATACTCTTCTTCTGTGCGATTGCCATCGTAGCGATTGGCAACCTGGACGACTACGGCAATTGGTTTATCGCCTCGGTGGCATCCCCGGCGATCATCATGATCTTCATCCGCATCAGCATGGAAATGGGCGCCACGCAGCAAGACCGTTCCGAACAACTGGCTCTGGCTGCCCAGCGCGAGGAGCTCGCCGCAACCGTCCACGACGTGCTGGGTCATTCTCTGACCACCATCACCGTTAAAGTCCAGCTCGCCCAGCGCCTGATCGACACCAACCTGGCCGCTGCTAAGACTGAACTGGCCGACATCGAATCCCTGGCGCGTAGCTCACTGTCCGAGGTCCGCACCGCCGTCACCGACTTACAACACCCCGATCTTGCCGAACAATTCGCCCACTGTGAACAGGCCCTCACCGCAGCCGGCATCGCACTGGACCGCCCCGATGCCCTGCCCCGGCTCACGCTGGTCCAAGAACAGGTCTTCGCCTGGGTCATCCGCGAGACCGTAACCAACGTGATTCGCCACGCCCACGCCACCACCTGCACCATCACCCTTACCGAATGCGACGGGCGGATGTTGCTCCGCGTTGACGACGACGGCGTGGGCATCTTCGACACCAACCCCGCAGACCACCACGGTTTGGCTGGACTCCAGCGCCGCGTCGTCTCGGCCGGCGGTACCCTGAAGCTCATGCGTTTAGTACCCGGGACCCGTGTTGAGGTGAGACTGTGACCATTCGCATCCTGCTGGCCGATGACCAGCATCTGGTCCGCGCCGGGTTGGCCGCGCTGTTGAACCTGGAAGATGATCTGCACGTCGTAGCCCAGCTGCCCGATGGCACCGGGGTGGTCGATGCGATCCGCGAACACACCATTGATGTCGCAGTGTTGGATATTGAAATGCCCGACGTCGACGGCATCACCGCAACCGGTCAGATCAACCAGGCCTATGGTGACGACGTCGCGATACTGATTTTGACGACGTTTGGTCGTGCCGGATATTTGCAGCGCGCCATGGCATCCGGAGCTCGCGGATTCATGGTCAAAGATGCGCCTGCCGAGCAGTTGGCTGAGGCCATTCGCAGCGTACACGCCGGTGGGCGGGCGGTCGATCCGGTGCTGGCCGCCGAGGCCTTGAGCGCTGGTACCAATCCGCTAACGGACCGCGAGTGCGATGTGCTGCGTGAAGCTCTGGTCGGCGCTTCAGTCAAACACATCGCTGCGCGGCTGCATTTGTCGGCCGGGACGGTGCGTAATCACCTGTCAGCGGCGATCGGTAAAACCCAGACGACCAACCGGACCGAGGCGGCCCGAGTGGCACAGCAAAACGGTTGGCTTTAGCCCAGCGCTATCCTTGTTTGCGCAGGTGGAAGATGCCCCAGGACAGTAGTCCGCGGTTTCCAGCATCAACCCAGTGCTGTAGACCCTTCATCATGCCATCCAAGTATTGTTGGCTTGCGGTTTTCAACAGCTCCTCAGCGTTAGCTTGAGTTTCTTCAAGCACGCGACCGTAGTGCAGCGGCAAGTATTCGTTTAGATCCTCGAATTCGACAACCTCGAAGCCGACCTCTGCAGCAAGCTGTTTGTAGTCACCTGGTGAGGCAAGCGAGCTGAGGTTCAACCGTGCCAACACACCCGACAGTTCAGCGGGGTTCACACCATCGGCGGCCATCGGATCGGTAAATAGAAACTCTCCGCCTGGTTTCAGCACCCGCGCTGCCTCAGCTAACGGTTGTTTGCGGTCTATCGCGTGCAAAAATGCATCCTGGGACCACACCAGATCCGCGACGGCATCCTCGGCAGGCACTTCGTTGTAGCTGGCATCGACGACGGTAATTGGTTCATCCAGTCCGTCCCGCTGGTTCAATTGACGAGCGCGCACGTTTTGCTCGCCACTGAGGTTCACGGCCAGCACGTCGGCGTCCAGCTCGCGGTGTAGGAATCGTGCGGCACCGCAATACCCGGACCCTAGATCAACCACGTAATCGACCGAGCCTTGGGTGATCTTGTCGATCATGTGCTGCATGGTGCGGTGGCTGGCCTCGGCAATCGGCTCATCCGGTGATGCATACATGCCCAGGTGGATATCGTCGCCACCCCAAATTTGAGAGTAGAACGCACCGGCGTCTTGACTGTCGTAGGCGGCCTGGGCCACGCGTTCGGATTCTTTATACGGCAAGAAAGCTCCTTCGATTCAGCAATTGGGTTCCACCCTAAATGGCCTGGGTCACGGCTTCATGTGGGGCGGCCATAAAGCGTCACGAACCTCAAGGTCAGATTCGACAGCAATATTTACGATGTTATGGTGAAGAAGCGCCAACATGTCTCTCCCGAGCGCGCGGTGCCAAGCGTCGGGATCAAGCTGTCAAGGGAGGTGTCCTTCACGATGGACGACAGTTTATGTTCTAGTACCGTGCTGGACGCCACCCATTTTGCTCACCTAGTTGTCGCGTCACGTGAGTAATCAGGTTGAGGTCCGTTGAGACCGCCACCCATGTGTAGTGCTCCAGCAATCCATATTTCGGAAAACCTTCCCGCGACGCATTAACGAAAGTGATTGTTGTGGCTACTACCCAATCCCAAGACATCCAAGAGCTCATCAGCTCGATCACGGACGCCCTCCACAAAGAGCATCTCACGACGGTCGCCCGGCAGATCAACCTGCTGAAACCGGCCCAACTTCTCAAAATATTTGAACGGCTCAGCCACCAGCGCAGAGCTATCGTCTACCGGTTGTTGGATAAGGACCTGGCGCTGCGTGTTTTCGAAGGACTTTCACCAGTTTTACAAAGTGACCTGGTGCATGCCCTTCAAGAACACGACACCACGGACCTTTTTAACCAGCTCGCTCCGGACGATCGCGTCTGGTTGCTCGACGAACTTCCCGCTACGGTAGCGTCCCGTTTGTTGCGCGGCCTTGATGACGACGAACGCGAAGAAACATCTACTTTATTGGGCTATCCGGCAGATTCTATTGGCCGCCGGATGAGTCCACAGTTTGTGACATTGCGACCCTGGCACACCGCGGCTGAAGGACTCGATCGAGTTCAACGACGTTTAGACACCGTAGAAAATGTCTACTATCTGCCCGTGATCGATTCGGGTCGACGAGTTGTGGGCGCCGTGAGTTTGCGACAACTTTTGGGCGCCGACGACGCCCAACTCGTGGAAACCTTAATGGAGCCAACCATGACAGCAGAGGTTTCCGAAGACGAAGAGGTGGTGGCCCGACGCACCGCACGGCGTGGGCAGTTTGCAGTATCAATTGTGGACCATGAGGAACGCCTGGTTGGGATTTTCACCCTCGACGATGCCGTACGGATTCTCGAGTTTGAAGAATCCGAAGATGTGTCCCGCCAAGGTGGTGTTGAACCACTACGTCGACCGTATCTTTCCACGCCGGTCTCGCGCCTTGTCCGTAGCCGTTTTACCTGGCTTTTGGTCTTGGCTATCGGTGCCACCCTGACCGTGCAAGTCATGGCAGTATTTGAAGAAACGCTCGAGGCAGTCAGCGTGTTGGCATTATTTGTGCCGTTGCTCATTGGCATTGGCGGCAATACTGGCAACCAGGCGGCCACCACAGTGACTCGTGCGCTGGCCTTGGATGATATTCAGCCTCGCGATATTCTCCGAGTATTCACCCGCGAATTACGCACCGGGTTCATGCTGGGGGTCGCGTTGGGAGCACTCGGGTTTTTGATTGCGTGGGCTTTCTTCGCGCTAAATGTCGGTGTGGTCATTGGGCTCACGCTGTTGGCGATCTGCACCGTAGCTGCCTGTGTCGGTGGTGTCATGCCCACGATTGCTAGCGCAATTAGAGTCGACCCCGCTGTGTTTTCCAACCCTTTTATCTCGACATTCGTGGATGCAACGGGCCTCATCATTTACTTTGTGATTGCCCGCGCAATTTTGCAAATCTAATCGCTGTCTGCTGCAGAGTTCGGGTGGACACTTTCCATAAAACATCGAGAACAGTTGCTGTCACCGTGATCCTGGCGCAAAGCACCCACAGGCTGACCTAGCTTAGGAGAAATTCAGGCCGTCCCGTGCGGCCATGATTCTCTAGCGACACGCCTCTGACTTGCTTCGCTACCAGCTCGCTGAATCATTTTTACCTACCGCGAGGTTCCATTTTGAGGTTTTAGCCTCATTGACGGAAATCAGCATCGGAAGTCAGTCGGCGAGAGTCCTTGTCACCAACAACAGCTAACACTACAAACTGGGTTGCCATCAAAGCACCCAGCACACCGAACATGCCCAGCGCGGCTCCAGCAAGGACGTCATGAGGATAGTGATGTCCCGCAATGACACGAGCAATCCCTTCAACCATGGCCAGCGGGTAGACCAGATACGCTAGCCTCGGCACCGCGAAGGCCAGCCCCGCTGCCAAACCAAAAGCGATCACCGTGTGATTCGAAGGGTACGAGAAATTACCGATCAGCGGACACTCAGTTGCCACTTCTATGTGGTGGCAAGGCCTGATTCGTTCGTACCTGTTCTTCAGCAACAGGTTCATCATGTACATCACCACTGCGAAGGTACCGCCGACGACCAACTGTCCCAAGTGGAAGCGATTTTTGAGTATCCAAGCGCGCACCATGACGCCCACATAGAGGATTATCAGGACCAACATGATGATTGTGGACGCCAAGACCCCGGTCGGCGTCAGCTCGTCAGTGACAACCCAAAGAAAGATCTTCATGCTCCAGGCCGGTGTTTCGTGGAGCAATGTGATGACTATCCCAGCCACGATCCACATGACCAGTGCCCAAAATAGCTTCGACAGATGGCTCACAGTGTCTCACATTCTGATAAATCCTAGTGAAACCGCTCAACCTTACCCTGTTAACACGTGGCACGATGTTCCATTTCTATCTATTCGGCGCTGAGGGCGCTTTCGAGTTGGTTCTGACTGTCCCATCATGACGCTGCCGTCGCCACCCCTATCTGCCAGGGTTGGATATAACCAGTGGCTTAGAAGAGTGCACCGCCGCCGGTAACTCCGGGGGCCTTGCCGGCATAGACTCCCCAAGTCATGTGTTCAGGTGCTTGATGCTGCCAGAACTAGAGCAGCCGGTAATCCCCGGCTTTGGCAATCGCAGCTTCCAGGTCGGCCCGGTCGATCGGTTCGGTGGTCTTGTGTTTAAGGATCATCCGAGTGTCTTTGCCCTCTTCCACCTCGAACGAGATACCGCCAACCCGTGGTACCTGATACACCTGACCTTTGATGATTCGAGTTGCCTCATTCGATAAGGTGCCTTCAAGGACATAGATGGTGCTGGCAATCATTGATTCTCCCGGTGTTAGATCCGTCCGTTGAAGGCTTGCATGGCTGAATCTTCGCGGGTTCCACCGCGTCCGTCGCCAATATGTGCATAGTCTTCAACCCACTGGATTTTGCGGACCCATTTCACCATCTTGTACCCGTGGTTGGATTCCACCCGTAACCGAAGGGGTGCGCCCAGATGGTCTTCTAGGGGCTCGCCGTTGCGTTCATAGGCCAGAATCGTGCCCTCTTCGTAGATATCGGCCAACGGTATGACGGCGTAGAACGGTTCACGCGGCCGGTTGTCGTACATCACCTGTGCCAGGCCGTGCGATTCGATCATCACATACTTCGCGTTATCCGGTCGCGGACCTAACAGCTCCAATACATCTTGAAGTCGTACACCGGCCCATTTCGACGTCGCCGTCCAACCTTGCATACACGAATGCGTGGCAATGTATTCGTGTTTTGGCATGGCTTTGAGGTCTTGCAGGCTCAGGTGGAGGGTTTTGTCGTCCAGTTCTCCGCCAATCTCTAAACGCCAATCGGCCCAGGTGTTTTCCCGGTGTGCCAGCCATTCGGGTGATTCATCTTCGGTGGGTGGCAGCCCGTTGGTCCAGTGGAATTCCGAGATGTCTTTCTCGGTTAGCCCATTACGTGTTGCCAGGCGCGGGCGCATCCGGTTCAAAAAGATTTTACGAGCCGGTTCGGTGACGGCGACCAGGAAACGTTGTGTGCGCGGGCGGTTCGCCAAACTCCAGTAGCTCAGCCCAATCAGTAACCCAATGACGACGACGATCGTGCCCAATGCCACGGTGAATGCTTGAGCATGATATTCCGGCTCGTTGGCTTCCACGCCCAGCATCATGCGCGGCAGGTTGTATTCCGGGTGCACTAAAAACACCAGGCCCACATGCATCACCATGAAGACTACGAAGGCTGCGTGGCAGATGAAATGTATCGAGCGTGCACCCTGGGGCCCGCCAAAGAGTTTCACATACCAGCCATACCTCGCCCGGATGGCCGGTGCCATGGCCAATCCGGTGGCAATCATCAAGGGTGCCAGGATAAACACCACACCTGTGTAGGTCAGCATCTGTAGGGCATCGTAGGGTTGGAAATGCTCTAGTGAGGGCACGCCGAAGCCGGCGTAAATTTTCATGGATTCCCAGGCCTGTGGGAACACGTCCCACGACGTTGGAATAATCCGGTTCCACAGCCCGGTGGCAAACAGCATGATCACATAGACCAGGCCGTTGAGCACCCAGAAGATGACACCCAGGCCGTGCCAGTGCCGGCCCAGGCCAATATTTTCTTTACCAGGCAGTGCCAGCAGCGGCGACATGGAGCGTTCATCCATTAACGAGGTGTAGACGCCCTCTTCTTGCGGAAGTTTGCGGCGGGTGAAGCGTAACCATTCGGTGCCGGGCTTGCAGTCGTTTCGCCACCATAGTCTGGGCAGCGAGGCTAAGATTTCCCATCCGCTGCGGATGAGTATGCCCAGCAGAACAAAATTCAGTAGGTGTGTGGTGCGTAGCCAGAACGGAAAATCAGCTTCCACAACGGGATCCTTCCGGGGCTCGTTTGGGTCGTCAGGCCCTGTTAACGCAGCGTAGCAATCCCCCAGTCAGCCGACAATAGACGAGCTTGCTTGGGCGATGACGTAGGCATGCGGGCTTATAAGGCTTGGGTGTTGGGCGATGACGTCTAAACCGGCTGCCGCCAGGGCTTGGGTTATATCAGCAAGCGGCCAGCGGTAGGCGGTTGCCACCGGGTGGTCAAAGGGCTCCAGTCGCGCCCCGGTAAAGAAGGACAACAGCAGCGTGCCGTCATCTGTCAGGGCGTTGCGTAGGGTCGCCACAGACGACTGGAGTTCTTCGGGGCCCATGTGGATGACCGAATACCAGGCCAGTATGCCTGCCCAGCGTTGTGAGGTGCCGGTCAGGTCAGCAATCGAGCCGACCCAAAAGCGCGCTGCGGGGTGTGTCTGGCGGGCCAGGGTGACTAGGCGTTCGGCTGGTTCCAGGCCGGTCACGTCGTAGCCCAGTTGTGTCAGGTGTCCGGTCCAGCGCCCGGTCCCGGCACCCACATCCAGGATCGAGCCGTGCACGGTTTTCGCCCACGGTTCGATGATCAATCGGTCGGGGTCATCCGGGGAGACCGTTGTGCCCAGGATGTCCTCGACCGGCATGCTGGGCGATCCGTAAGCGTCTGCGATATCGTCCATGGACAACCCACCTCTCTGTGCTCAGGTATTGCTTAGGGTTCGATGACGACTTTGCCAGCAGTGTGGCCGTCTTCTACGGTCGCAATGGCCTGCTGAGCCTCGTCCAGGCTAAAGCGTTGGACAACATGAGGATCCACCAGGCCGTATTCGGCGACTTCGGTGATTTTTTCCAGCCCTTCCTTGGTTCGCTGCACACCGGCACCGCCAAGTTGTTGCGCGGTGTCTGGGTCGGCGGTGGAAATGATCAATGCGGGGTCTTTGGCCACGGGAGCGATGTCGCGCAGTGGCTGACCGCCGACCAGATCAATCACCAGGTCGGCGCCGTCGGGAGCTATCTCACGGACCCGCTCGGCCACATCAGCACCGGATTCCACAAAGGTCGCACCGGTAGCTTCGACCAACTGCTGCTTGGCTGCACTGGCCACACCGATCACGTTGAACTGGTGCACCTTACCAATTTGGGCGGCCATCAGGCCCACTCCTCCACCAGCGCCGAGGATGACCATGGTTTGTCCAGGTTCTAATTCGATCTGATGGGTGACGTCATAAGCCGTGGCTCCTGCTACGGGCAGTGTGGCGGCAACCGCAAAGCTGAGCTCCTCGAGTTTTGCGACCGTCTGCTTAGCATTGAGCACGGTATGCTGAGCAAACGTGCCGTGGCCCTTTGCGGCTTGCCCGAGGACAGCATCACCGACCGTAAATCCTTCGACATCGTCACCGACGGCGATCACAATCCCGGAGGCTTCCCGCCCCATGGGTGCGGGCAGTTTCCAGTGATCACCCATCTGGCCGGCACGGATTTTCCAGTCCGCCGGGTTCACGCCCGCGGCTTTGACTTCAATAGCAACCTGGGAGGGCCCTGGGGCGGGCACTTCGCGGTCCACCAGTTGCTGTGTTTCGGGTCCGCCAAATGCGGTGAAAACCAAGGTTTTCGTCATGGTCTGTCCTCCGTTACGCGACGTTATGCTTGGGCCAGTGGTGGGGTGTCTTGTCCGGATGCTTCGGCGGCGTCGGCTTCGTCTTTGGTCGAATACTCGGCGTCAGCGGCATGTTCCGGTGGAGCGTAGATCGTGTATAACACCAGCGGTTTATCATCGGTGTTGCTCCGGTCCACAACGTTTTACGGAAATGCGGATTGCCCTTAACGATGTCGGCGATGGTGAAGTGTTCGAGGTTGCCTTCGATGGAAAAATGTTTCTGAGTCATAACTCCTCCTTGAGGCGTTAAATGTGGACTTAGGCTTTGACCTCTTGATGCTGTTGGGCTGGTGCCCCTGGGCTGCGCTCGGTCTTGGACATGGCGGTTGAGTATTTGTCGTTGCGCATCAGGCGCATCGCATTGAGAATCACAACCAGCACGGAGCCTTCGTGGACTAACATGCCCACCGACATGGTGACTCCTCCGGCAAACACTCCGATCAGCAGTGCCACCACGGTGGCCAGGGCGATGAAAATGTTCTGGCGCATCACGGATACGGTGCGCTTGGCGAGGCTAACCGATTCGGGCAGCTTCATGAGGTTGTCCCCCATCAGCGCGATGTCGGCAGTTTCAACCGCCACTGCTGAGCCAGCGGCTCCCATGGCCACACCAATATCTGCGGTGGCTAGGGCCGGGGCGTCGTTGACGCCGTCACCCACCATGGCAACCGTGTGACCGTCGCGCTGCATCGCAGCGACGGCGTCGAGTTTGTCTTCGGGGAGCAGGGATGCGTGGATTTCGTCGATCCCGGTGGCTTTGCCGATCGCCTCGGCGACCAGTCGGGTATCGCCAGTGAGCATCACCACTTTTTGAACACCCGCATCGTGCAGGCTGGCCACCATATTCGCGGCATCAACACGAATCTGGTCGGCGACGGCGAGGACTCCGATGACGGCGTCATCAACGGCCACAATCATCGGGGTCTTACCTTGAGCCGCAAGCTTATTGGCTGCCTCATCGGATCCGGCGGTGTCGGTGACCCCATACTGCTCAAGCAGCGAGGCATTACCGATCAGCACACGTTGGTTACCCACTGCGGTAGCAATGCCCTTACCGGCCACCGGGGTGACCTTTCCGGGTAGTCCAGAAGGTGCCACACCCCGGTCTCGAGCGGAATCCAAAATGGGTCGAGCTAGTGGATGCTCGGACCCGGCTTCGGCGGCCGCGGCCCAGCGCAACACATCGCTGTCAGTCATGGTGTCATCGAGCACCACAACGTCGGTCAGCTCCGGACGACCCTGGGTCAGGGTGCCGGTCTTATCGACGGCCACAGCAGAAATCTTGGCTGAGGTTTCCAAGTATTCGCCACCTTTAATCAGGATTCCGTTGCGAGCGGCTCGCCCAATCCCGGCCACGATGGCCACGGGAATGGAAATAACCAGCGCTCCTGGGCACCCGATGACGAGCAAGGTCAGCGCTAAAACGACGTCTTGGGTGATCAGCCCGGCCAGCAGTGCCAGAATGAACACCGCAGGGGTATACCAGGTCGAAAACCGGTCGATGAAGGCCTGGGTGCGAGCTTTGGCATCTTGGGCTTCTTCAACACGGTGAATAATCCGCGCCAAGGTCGTATCGGCACCCACTCCGGTGGCTAACACTTGGAGGAATCCGCTGCGCGAGATGGTCCCGGCGAACACGGAGTCACCCTTGGTCTTTTCCACCGGCATTGATTCACCGGTAATGGAGGCCTCATCTAATCCCGCGTTGCCAGCAACAACTTGGCCATCGACCGGGACTTTCGCCCCGTTTTTGACTAACACGATCTCACCCATCCGTACCTGGTGGGCTGGGATTTCGTGTTGTTCACCATCGCGCATGACGACGGCGCTGTCGGGGGCAACCGCTACCAACTCAGCCAGCGCGGAGCGGGTCTTATTCATGGTGGCCGCTTCCAGTGCGTGTCCTACGGAGAATAAGAAGGTGACGGCGGCGGCTTCCCAGAAGTTGCCAATGATCACCGCACCGATCGCCGCAACCGAGACCAACAGGTCAATACTGATCATCTTGGTGCTCAGGGCGCGCACAGCGCTGACCACGATGCCATAACCGGCCACGACGGCGGCGGCTAACATCAGCAGATTGGCCAATGTAAAGGTATGCCCGGAACCGTGTGCGTGTTCACCGGCATCAACCCACCACTGTGGGGTCAGGGTCGTGTTCCAGGTGCCACCGGCAAGGTGCTCCACCGCAAAGGAGGCGAGGATCAGCACGCCCGATATCACGGGAACAGCCCACTTGCCGTACCACCATTTTCGTATCCAGCTCACTTGAGAACCCTTCTTCCAACGAGGCCGTTTCTAGAATGCGGAAGGCGTCGCTGTGTAGCCGGCCTTGGCTACCGCGTCCACCAGATCATCAACTGAGGTTTGCGATTCGTCGTGGTCGACTTCTATGCGTGCTGTGGCAAAATGCACCTTTACCGCATCGACGCCGTCGAGACGGCCCACGCGTTTTTCAATCTTGTTGACGCAAGATGGGCAGGAAAAGCCTTCAGCTCGTAACAGGGTGTGGGTCATAGTGTTGTCAGGCATGGTGTGCTCCTTACGTTGAGAACGGTCGATTGTGCTTACCTGCTCTTTTCAGGTTCAGTTTTCACCGTACCGATGCGCACGGCAATCTGCCTTGATGTTGGTCAAGTGGGTGTGGAGTCTGCGAAACATGATGTTGTTGGGCGCGGATTGGTGAAGAAGAACGAGACGAGTAAACGATAGATGGTCGCTGATCAGTTTGAGCGGCGACCCTCTATCTTAAGGAGCTTGCACGTGTCTCAGGCAGCGGCTTGTTGTTTGTCGGAGCGTTCTAATGCCTGATACATAGCTCCAAATGCCTCACAAACGTCATTTGGAATCGCATAATTATCTGTCACAGTACGTAGCTCTTGAAAGAGCTCCGGGATGTTTGCGGTGTTGTCTGACTGGTGCAGTGCCTGGGTGATTTCACGGACCCGGGTGAGTTCTGGGTGGTGTCCGCCGTGAACGCGCTCGACGATAGGGGCCAATTGTGCGGCTTTTTCAATGTGGCGATTTGTCATCTGAAGTCTCCTCTTCCTTGATTGTGACCTCAATCTATGATGTATCGCCCGGCGTGTCTTTGACGTTGGTCAAGTGGCGTCCGATCGTCCTGAGTCCTTATCCTGAGTCATCAAAGTCCAGGTCAAAAGTCGATGCCGTTGTCGAGGCTCGCTACAGCGCTTACTGGCTCGTCCTGGGCAGTTCCTCGGGTGGACAAGGGATTCCAGTCGCGTGCAGGAAAAGAACGACATCAGCAGCGTAGCGTTGGGCTCTTCGTAGTGCTGCAAGAGTTTCAAGCAGCTTTTCCCGATCCATCTGAATGATCGAATACCACGCCAGGATGCCAGCCCAGCACTTTTCGGGTTGGTGGAGGTCCGCAATGGTGCCATGCGAACGAGGCCACAATGAATAATCCTGAAAGCGCTAGGACCGGCCTGTTTCCGTGCCACCATTGTGTAAACCAATTCATCGATCATCCGTCAGGTTCAGCAACGTCTTGAGAACGCCGACGGGGTAGCTGTGTAGCCAGCTTTTGCTACCGCAGTGACGAGGTCATCGACTGATACCCGTGATTCGTCGTGGTCAATTTCAATACGAGCGGTTGCGAAATGCACCTTCACGTCTTCGACCCCTTTGAACCAGCCGACTCGGTTTTCGATCTTGTTCACGCAGGACGGGCATGAGAAGCCTTCAGCGAGTAGCAGGGTGTGGGTGGTGGTGTTGGCAGTCATAAGTTTTCCTATCAATCGTGGGTCATGTTGTACCTTGTCTTTGAAGGTTGAACCTCACGATACTTAAGAGCCGATTTTTGGCCTAGTTGTACGTCCAGGCGGACAAGAGTGCGCGAACTAGTGGTCCTGGTCTGCTTGTGTTGCATGAACGGTGCCGTGCGCGTGATGCGGTGGGGCATAGAGGCTGTAGATCTTCATCGGTTCGTCACCGATATTGGTGACGTTGTGCCACATACCTTTGGGTACCAGGATGATCCAGTCATCGGACACTTCTTCGTCGAAAGTGAATTCATCTTTCGATGGCCCCATCTGAACGCGCCCGCGACCCTGCTCCAGGCGTAAGAACTGATCGGTATCGTTGTGTACTTCCAGGCCGACATCTCCGCCGACTGGAATCGACATCAACGTGAGTTGCATTTTCTCACCGGTCCACAACGCGGTGCGAAAATTTTCATTCGCTAACGTTGCGTCTTCGATGTTGACGACATAGGGATTTGGGCCATGATCATTATATTTAGTCATATTTGGATCCTACCGACCATCCAAAAATCAAACCAGGATGGGTAGGCTAACCGTACCGATGGACACAACATCCTGCCTTGCTGTTGGTCAAGTGGGTGAAAACAGGTGGCATAGCTTCCACTGGTTGCGTCATACTTGTATAACAAGCGGAGGATTCACGATGGCAAAAACACAGCTGAACGTCCGAATTGACGAGGAACTCGATAGCCGCCTGGCTGCCCTGGCAAAAAGAACCGGGAGTGCGAAGAGCTTTTACACTGTGGAAGCAATTAAACAATTTCTTGAAGAGCAAGAGGACTATTTTTTAGCCAAGGACTCGCTGGCAGAATTCCACAACTCCGGTGAGCTCGCTATTGCCATGGAAGACGTCGATTGGGATGACACCAGTCGATAACTTATCAGATTCGTTTCACCCCCAAGGTGCACAATCAACTACGTCGGATTGATAGACCTATGGCATACGGCAGCTGAGGCTGGCGAGCAAACCCCTTCGATGCAGCAGTGGCTTTTGGTGTTATCGTGTCGGAGACTACCGCATTTTGGTGAGTATCCATGACGACGAACTACTCGTGCTGGTCGTTGATGCGGAGCACCGACGACAAATATATCGGAACCGATAAAATACTCCACCGCATTATATTTTTGAAGAACATGTCTCGTGAGATTCGCTCAATATTGTACTGACTCAAGGCTCAGGGCGACTATACTTCCTCCATGTCCATGTCTGCTCGCCCAACACTTGCGTCACCCCGAATACTCTTCAAAGGTATCGTCGGTGCGCTGCTGACCGGGGCGCTGCTAACCGGTTGCGTGACGAACGAAGAGCAAGGCAACCCCGAGGGATGGCAGGAAATCGTCCCGGACGAAAACCCTGAGATCGCCCCACTGGTACCTGATGACATTGCAGCCAAAGGCTATCTGAGTATGGGGACCAACCCGCCGTTTGCACCCTTTGAATTCAAGAATTCTCAGGGCGAGATTATCGGTCTGGAAGTCGACTTGGCCCGCGCATTAGCCGGAGTGTTGGGACTCGAGCTGCGAACGGTCGAACAGGATTTTGCGATGATCCTGCCGGCGGTCTCTGCCGGGACCCTAGATTTCGGTGGCTCGGGTTTCACGGACACCGAAGAGCGCCGCACAAACTACGATTTCGTGAACACCCTGAACGCCGGTGTCCGATGGGCTCAACGCTCCGACCGGGAAGATACCATCGACCCGGATAACGCTTGCGGCCTGACGGTTGCGGTGCAACGCACCACCGTGTCAGAAACCGACGACGTTCGCCCCAAATCTGCCGAGTGCGTGGCAGCAGGGAAACCACCCATTACCGTGCTGGCTTACGACACTTCGGACACTGCTGCTACCGCACTCATATTGGGTCGTGCCGATGCGTTCTCGGCAGACTCACCGATCCTCTCCTGGGCGGTGGAACGCTCCGATGGCCGGATGGTCGAAGTCGGCGAGATGTTCCAAGCCGCCCCCTACGGTTTCGCGGTACCTAAAGATTCCGAACTGGGTGACGCGCTGGCTGCTGCCATGGATCAGTTAATTGCCGATGGCACCTACCAAGAAGTACTTGCCCAGTGGAACATCACCGAGGGCCTCCTAGACCAAGCACATATCAATGGCCAACCGTTGGCCGAACTCGAGGGCTAAGAAAGCACCGATACCGTCATGTCCCAGAATTCTTCGTCAGCACGCGCAACGGTTCAGCCCATCAAAGCGCACCCGGTGCGCCACCCCGGCCGCTGGATTGCCGCCACCGTGGTGCTCGCCCTGGCCGCACTGTTTGTTATTAGCGCCGTCAATAATGAAAATTACGGTTGGGATGTCTACCGGCAATACCTATTTGATACCCGCATCGCCACCGCAGCACTCCACACCCTGGCGCTGACCGTATTGTCCATGCTGATCGGCGTTATCCTGGGCGCCATCCTGGCCATCATGCGTATGTCACCCAACCCGGTACTGCGCGCCGTGGCCTGGGTCTACCTGTGGATCTTCCGTGGCACGCCCGTATATGTCCAACTGGTGTTCTGGGGCCTGATGGGCTCGCTCTACCAGACACTGAATCTAGGCTTTACCGAAATCGATTTACAGGGCCTGTTGAGCAATATGTTCTTGCTGGCCGTGATCGGCCTGGCACTGAACGAAGCGGCCTATATGGCCGAGATTGTGCGCACCGGTATTCAAGCGGTACCCGTTGGCCAAATTGAGGCATCACAGGCCCTGGGCATGAGCTGGTGGCTAACCATGCGCCGCACCGTGCTGCCCCAGGCCATGAAGATCATCATCCCGCCGACCGGCAACGAAGTGATTTCCATGCTCAAGACGACGTCGTTGGTCGTGGCCGTGCCATATTCCCTGGAACTTTACGGCCGGTCGATGGATATCGCCAACGCGCTCTTCGATCCGGTGCCTATGCTGCTGGTGGCCGCGACCTGGTACCTGGCGGTGACCTCCGTGCTGATGGTCGGCCAGCATTACCTGGAGAAATACTACGATCGCGGCATCACCCGCGAGCTGACACCCAAACAGTTGGCAGCGCTGACCGATGCCGAAGGCACCGCCGGCGGCAACGTGACCGTGGTGGACGAGAGGGGAACCCGATGAGCCAGAACACAACCAATGTTGTCCCGATGATTGATGCCCAGCAGGTGCACAAGTCCTATGGCCAAGTCGAGGTGCTCAAAGGCATCGACCTGACGGTCAATCCCGGCGAGGTGGCCTGTCTGATTGGGCCGTCTGGTTCGGGCAAATCCACCATGCTGCGCTGTGTGAACCATCTGGAAAAAATCACGGCGGGACGTATCTATGTCGACGGCGAGCTCATCGGTTATCGCGAAAAGAACGGCGAACTCTACGAGATTTCAGCCAAGCAAGCCGCTCGGCAGCGAGCCGAAATCGGCATGGTATTCCAACAGTTCAATCTGTTTCCGCACCGCACCGCGCTGGAGAACATTATCGAAGCACCAGTGCAGGTCAACGGCGAGTCCACCGCCTCTGCAACCAAGCGCGCCCGAGAACTCTTAGCTTCGGTGGGCTTGGCCGGTAAAGAATACAACTATCCCGCCCAACTGTCCGGTGGTCAACAACAGCGAGTGGCCATTGCCCGAGCCGTGGCGATGCGTCCCAAACTCATGCTCTTTGATGAACCGACTTCCGCGTTGGATCCCGAGCTGGTCGGCGATGTCCTCAAGGTCATGAAGCAGCTGGCCAACGACGGGATGACCATGTTAGTTGTCACCCACGAAATGGGTTTCGCCCATGAAGTCGCCGATACGGTGGCCTTTATGGACGGAGGCGTCGTGGTGGAGGCCGGTCCGCCGTCACAAGTGCTGGACAACCCACAACAGGAACGCACCCAAAGCTTCCTGTCATCGATCCTGTAAAAGCATACCGTGGTGGCCTGCCACCGCACCACATCAAGCGACCATACTTTTTGCGAATCGACTGCTACTGAGAATTTCGAGCCGAATTTTCCCATTAGTGGGGCACTTTAAAAAAGAATGATGCCGGCCCCTCGAAGTGAGGGACCGGCATCATGAGTGTTATGGGTTATCCAGCGGTAGCCTTGCGAATGAGCAGGTAGTTCACCCCGCCCAGCGCAATGACGGCCAGCAAGCCCCAGCCCGCCAGGCTGAACGCGTTCTGGTCAACGAACCACATGCCGATATTGCCCCACCAGGCGTTATGAGTAATCAGGACCACTGCGCCCAGAAGGGCAATGACGACGCCAATGATGACGGCCCACAGGATCAGGATGGAAACCCGGCGGTACAGGATCGCCCAGAAGAACCCGAAGCACATGAAAAACAGGACCACCACGGTGTACATGGCACCGACCCCGACTCCCCCACCGTAGTCTTCAAAGACTGGTGAACCGAAGACGTAAATGTGGCGGCCGAAGCCGTCGGTGAGTCGTTCGATGTAGTAGGCGAGCATCGCGGCCACACCGTAGCCGAGCGAAACTGCCAGGAAGGTCAGGTACGTGCCCATCAAATAGACGCGGCGACTATAGCTCAGTGCCAACGAGAACGGGAACGTGTGCGAGGCGGTGTAGGCGGCCATGAATGCCAGGTACCAGATGGTTGCCTGGGAGGCACCCGTCGAGTTCAGTGGTTCTTGTGCTGCGATGCGCTCGGGCATCTGCGAATCGATAAAGAAACCGATCCCAACTCCCAGGGCCCATGCCAGGACGAAAATAAACATCGGCAACCAGATAAACGAGTACGGGACCGCGAACTGCAGCCGGAAGGCCGCCGGCACTCGGGCGAAACTGGACCGGTGGGAATTGGCTGGTTGTGCAGTTGTGGTAGTCATCAGAAACCCTCCGATGCGTTGTCTTGCCCGTTTTTGCGCGTCATGTGCACAATGAGCTGTTGTAGGGATACGGGGATGAGATCGAGATCCAGGTCCTTGACCAGGCAGTGCTCTTCGGCGTTGAGTTTGCCCAGCACTGTCACCCTAGCGATGCGGCCGAGGTCTTCGCGGTCCAGCACCTCGCGGTTACCAACCACTTGGTTCACGGCGTCGGCACGCCCCACGAGGGTGACCGCCCGGTCTGCTAGTTCTTCGGCGGATTCATCGACCATGATCTTGCCCTGATCAATCACCACCACGTGTTCTAACAGATGCGAGATCTCATCGATCAGGTGCGACGAAACCACAATGGTGCGTGGATGCTGAGAGTAGTCCTGCAGCAGCCGGTCATAGAACAGTTGCCGCGCAACAGCGTCCAAGCCCATATACGGTTCATCGAAAACTGTTAGCGGCGCCCGGGATGCCAAACCAATGATGACGCCGACCGCGGACTTTTGCCCGCGAGACATCTTTTTGATCGTCGTTTTCATCGGCACCCGAAACTCTTCGATCAGTTGCTGAGCGAAGTCCTCATCCCAGTTCTCGAAGGCCTCGCGAGCTGCCTTGAACGCGTGTTTGGCCAGAGCATCTTCTGGGTAACGCTGTTCTTCACGAACAAAGCAAATATTGGGTAGGACCTGTTCGTTTTCGTGGGGCACCTGGCCGAAGACACGAACCGAGCCAGCGGACGGCCAGTCTTGCGCCGTCATGACCGACATCAACGTCGTCTTGCCG
The DNA here is from genome assembly GCF_001657475.1 of Enteractinococcus helveticum. Classification (GTDB taxonomy): domain Bacteria; phylum Actinomycetota; class Actinomycetes; order Actinomycetales; family Micrococcaceae; genus Yaniella; species Yaniella helvetica. Next base: position 48,223 of record NZ_LXEY01000019.1, on the reverse strand, counting down.
GCACCGTTGCGTCCGAGCAGTCCGTGGATCTTGTCTTTTTCAAAGTTCAGCGTGACATCATCGAGGGCAAGAGTGTCTTTGAAACGGCGAGTAAGGCCATGTGCTTCGATTGCCCTGACACTGATGTCCGTAGCCGGGGTGTTCATGGTTTCTCCTAGGTTAGGAATCATCGCGGTTGCGAATCATCGCCAGAACCGCTTCGGTATCGAGTCCAATTGCCCGTGCTTCGCTCAGCAGGGGATCGACGTAGCGCTGTGCGAACTGTTCGACTCGTTCGCTGCGAACAATCTGCTGCGCACCGGGCGCAACAAACGTTCCCAGGCCGCGCCGTCGAGTCAAAATGCCCCGGTCCACTAACAGACTGAGACCTTTGCCGGCGGTTGCCGGGTTGACGCGGTAAAACGCGGCAAGCTCATTGGTTGATGGGGCCTGTTCATCTTCCGCCAACGAACCGTCGAGAACCGACGCTTCGATGTGTTCTGCGATCTGAATGAACAGCGGACGACCATCATCCATGGGACTCACCTTCCACATTTGTGAAACAGCTTCGCGGGTTGACTACCTCGCTGGTTCATTACTCTACTAACCAACCAACGAACTTGCAACAGTTTCGAGAAATTTGTCTTCGAAAAATCACGAGCCACGGACTTGGCGCGTATCGCTTTGCCATGCATAAAATTGTCCAACGCATCACCAAGACACCACGGCGCAACGCGGCGGTAAAATCACCCGCCGGGCACGCCCTGTTTATTCCGACAAATGACCGCAGTACAGTGGCAGATACCAACAGTGATCGTTTTGAAGATACGAGAGGCTGGCGTCATGACTGAATACGACCCCGAGAAGTATTACGACGACGATGAGCAGGATCTCGAAGAACCACAGGATGGCCGCGACAGCCAACCACCCGAAGAGGGCTCATCCGATGATCCGGAGGCGCTCGACAAACACGACCCACTGCGCAAACATGACCCTATACTGGTCCAAACCAATACCGGCTCGACCATAATCGGCGAGGCTGCAGAACCCACTGATGATGAGGCACTTGACGAAGAACGCATTATCGACGACGTCACCGAGCTGGACGACGACCTCGACGAACCCCGATAGCTCAGGAACCCTGGTAGCTCAGACTGCTACGGGCGTTGCGCTCCGGGTAAGATTTCGCGCACTTCGATCCAGGTATCCAGCTGCCCCGCCAGGGTTGCTGCGACTTCTAATGCTCGCTCGCGGCTTGCAACCCGAATCCCCCAGACTCTGGCGGAGGGTTTGCCACCCTCGTTGTAGAAACCACTGCGAACTTCTGCACCGGGCCCCACGACCACAGCGTGGGATTCCGGGTCGAGCACCTCGACCCAGTCAAGCTCAGAGTTGGCAAACAGCTCATCTTCGAATCGGGCAAGAAATGCGACCACGTCCTCACGCCATGCTGGGCTACGACGACGCAACTCCTCTTCACGGATGTGCCATGACAATAGGTAGCGCATTTGAACTCCTCACATACAGTAGCCGTAGCGGCCGTTATTTCGGAGGCGAAGTGCCCAACATTTCCGGTACCCCCATGTTCCCATCACAGACCGGCAGTGTCGACTAGCCAAACGATCTTCGACTCGCACTTTGCGACAGTTCCGCGCCATTGCAGCACAGAACTGCATAGAGGACATGTCGACATGTCCTCATACTTTATATGTCAACTAAATGGCATGGCATGTACAGACATTCATGCGTTAAGATAAGGACAGCTGCACTAATGTAGCGACCCGGCAGTTGTGCATGTCAGCGGCCGCAATGAGGTTGGAAGGATGACCGGACCACGGTCGAATTCCCATCACAAAGGATTCTCACTATGCCAAGCAATTCCGAGTTAGCCGGCACCTGGGATATCGATCCAGCTCACACTCGTATCGGTTTTTCTGCACGTCACGCCATGGTCACCAAGGTCCGCGGGGCATTCAACGACGTCGCCGGATACGCGGTTATCGATCCGGAACACCCCACAGACTCGGAAATCGAGATTCGAGTCCAGCTGGCCAGCGTCGACACCCGCAACGAACAGCGCGACGAACACCTGCGTAGCGCGGATTTCTTTGACGTGGAAAACCACCCAGAGATGATCTTCACCGCGACCAGCGTGGATGAAATCGAAGAGAATAACTACGTCGTCGTCGGGGAACTCACCATCCGAGAGATCGCCCGTCCGGTCACGGTTCCCTTGCAGCTACGCGGATTAGAACGTGATCCTTTCGGGGCGCTGCGCGCAGGTTTGGAGGGTACGCGCCGCATTGATCGTCGGGAGTGGGGTCTGGAATGGAATACTCCGCTGGATTCTGGTGGCGTGCTCGTCAGTGAGAAAATCACGCTTGAATTCGAATTATCGCTGGTCAAACGCGAAGAATAGGCATAGCAATCGGCATCGCGTCAGCACCTAGGGGTGCTTGAGCACCGCTGGTTCTGCAGCGGCAATGTCGGCCGTTTCAATTTGGAACGTGGAGTGGTGGATCGCCACCTCAAAATGTTCGCTGACGCATTGTTGCACAGCCCGCAGCTGCTCGGCGACATGGCCGCTGGTAAAACATTCGTCCTGGACGACAATGTGGGCTGTCAGCACGGGCAAGCCGGTGGCCACGGTGGAGGCATGTAAGTCATGCACATCAAGCACATGGTCAAGTTCCATAATGTGGCGTCGAACCTCATCCAAATCCAAGCCCTTGGGCGTGAATTCCATGAGCACGCTGAGGGTTTCGCGCAGCAACGTGTAGGCACGCGGCACAATGAGTGCCACGATGAATAAGCTGGCAATCGCATCGGCTTGAAGGAACCCTGTGCTGGCCATGATGACCGCTGCGACAATGACGCCGAGGGAGCCCAGTGCGTCGTTGAGTACTTCAAGAAATGCCGCCCGCATATTGAGGTTCGCGCCGCGGCTCGAGGCCAACACCGCTAGGGCAATCACGTTTGCACTCAGCCCCAGCACACCAAAGACCAGCAATTCCATGGCCGGGACCTCAGGTGGGCTGACAAGTCGGCGGATGCCCTCAATGGCGGCATACACCCCGATGACTAATAACAGTGACGCTTGGCCAAGGGCGGCGATCACTTCGATCCGGCGAAAACCCCAGGTCCGGCGCGACGTCGGCGGCTTGTGCATGAGCGTCGCAGCAATCAGTGCAACCAGCAGCCCTGAGGCATCGGTCAGTGCATGAACCGTATCGGTCAGCAGCGCCAGGCTGCCGGTGACGATCGTACCGACGAACTGAACAAGCACAATGACGGCAGTCAACCCGAAGGCAATCCACAATTTTTTGCGGAAATCTAGTGACTGTTCTGCTTCGCCGACCGACGGCCCGTGGTGATGTCCTGCACCCATAGTTACGATTCTTCTTCGACGACGGCGTACCCACCAAGGCGCAGGTGCTCACAGAGCTGGGCGCTTTTACCGGTGGCTTCCAACATTTTCTCAGCGGCGGCGATTAATTCTTTCAACAACGTAGGCTCCGCCAGGGCGTACCAGGTAGAACGACCCTGCGGGCGCGCCGCAATCAAACCGCATTCGGTCAAAAAACTCAGGTGTTTACTGACGGTCGATTGCGCCAGGTCCATATGCTCTACAAGGTCTCGCACCCGATGCTCGCCCGAGGCGAGATGCTGCAGAATTGCCAGACGCTTTGGCTCAGCAACGGCCTGAAAGAGGTGAGCGTACGCTTGAGTCGCCACGTCATCGAAGCCAGAATTATTGATCGCCATACAGCGATGATAACGCTTTATAACGATACTGTAAAGGGGGCGGCAGTTCCTTCCTCATTCCTCGGCTAGCCCAGCAGTTTTGCGGGATTATGCCACAGCACCTTACGCATCCAGTCCTCGCCCAGACCCCAGTTGTGCAGGGCTTCGATCTGGTGGCTGTAACTATAGGGAATCGTGGGAAAGTCCGTGCCCAGCACCACCTTGTCGGCCAGTTCGTGCATCGTGTCGCAGTAATCCTCGGGCATGGGCGCGAAATTGCGTCGCACATAATCCGTGCCGACCATTGTGGTATCCAGGTACACGTTGGGTGCTTGTTTCGCTAAGGTGGCGAACTCGTCATACTCAGGCATACCCATGTGGGCAATGATCACCACCAACTCCGGGTGGCGCTCGACCAGTTCAACTATCGGGCCTGGACCGGTAAATTCACCACCGTGGGGACCGGATCCACAGTGAATCACCACCGGCACTTTGGCTTGGGCGATCAGTTCCCACGACGACGTTAACAACGGGTCCAGCACCGAAAACGATCCTACCTGGACATGCACTTTAAAAATCCGGGCGCCGTCGTCCAGCACCTGTCCGACCATCTCTTCCACGCCGGGCTCCGGGAAGAACGTTGCCGAGTGAATCGCGTCGTTGTAGTGGGCTGCGAATTTTTTGGAATACTCATTGAGATACCCCGCCATGCCGGGGCGGTGTGCATAATTCAACGTGCTGAATGCCTTGACGCCCAGCTCGCGCAGTATCTGTACCCGCTGGGGCTCTGAGTATCGGTAGGCGATAGGCCAGGCGGGTTCGCCCAGCTCGGGCAGCCGGTCGAAGAATCCCCAGACTTTTTGTTGCACACGGTCGGGCATGAAATGCACGTGCAGGTCGATGATCCCCGGGACGCCCAGCGCCTGAAGGTATCCAGGAAGATCCTGGTCAGTTGTGGGTGCCTGCAGGCTGCTCACGTGTGCTCCTCGGGGAATCAAATAGACATGCAATCCCCGGCTATTCTAGTGACACAGTTCACCGCAATGCCATTTTGGTCAGTGCTCTACGGTGCGGCGGAAGGTCAGATCATAGTCCTTTCGCCAGGTCTTGCCCTGATCCTCCGATGCTTCCCACCGGCCGGCGATCTCCTCGCCGCGCACGTCGGCGATGAAGCGTTGATAGAAGTCAGGGTCATCGCGCCACAGGTTCCAGGTGGCCCCCTCGAAGGTCATGTTGAACACGCGTGAGACGCCGCGCTCATCGTGATACAGCGCGATATAGCTCTGGCGCGCATCGCTGTACCCGATCATCAGGTCATATGAGGGTTCGCCGCCCAGCTGCGAGCGCATGCCGATAAAGGCGTCGCGAATCCACTCAAACGTCGCAGCCCCTTGAACCTCGGTATCGCGAGGCTCCAGGAACCAGGCGTCAGAGAGCATCATGTCCCAGTGCCCGATGAGCACGCCAAATTTTTCTAAAAACTCATTGCGCATGATTCGCTCCACATCCGTCATTCCGGCGGTGAGGCCCGATGTCAACGTCGTGTGTCACCGCGCGTGGGGTGAGTTTGGTGGCCCGATTCTATCAGGGGGCACCATGCGCGGCACTAGGGAGCGAAAAACGTCAAGCGCAGGAGTGTGCTACCCGAGGCGAGTATTGGCAACGTAGACGTCGCAGGATGCGTTTGAGATCACTGAACGCGCGACACTCCCAAGGATTCTTGCCGGACCTTGGGCGCGCTTATTGCCGACGACGACGAGGCGAGCCTGGCGTTGTTCAGCTTCGTCAACAAGTACATCGGCGGGGTTGCCGTGGGCAACCGATGCGGTAATGGTCAAATTGGGGAAATCTTTTCGCAGCGCTTCGGCAGCCTCGGAGACGGTGCGTTCGGCGTCCTCCACCAGGTTGATGATGACTTTTTCAACGCCGTCTGCCAGAGTCCGGCGCTCCCCCGGACCATAAGCGGAAACCACATGCAGCGAGCCGCCGAAGGCTTCGGCTGTTTCGGCGGCCTTGCGGGCCGCCAGTGTTGCGGTTTCGCTTCCGTCGACTCCGGTTATAACGACATTTGCCATAATGCTCCCCTAGTTTTTGTCTGCGCGGGCATGTTACTGCGATGTGTATTTCAAGTCTTTACTGTATCCGAGGCTGACGTGGAAGGCTGTTGCCGCAACGATCTTTGTCCAAACAGCGTAGCCTAGAGGGGTATTCCACCTGATCCCAAGCTCATTCAAGGAGCACTCATGCCGCATATTGCCGTGAACATGTACCCGGGTCGCGACGAAGCCACTAAGCGCGACATTGCCGAGAAACTTCAGCAGTTCTACGTCGAAACATTTGGGACCGATCCCGAGGCTGTTTCGGTGTCGATCGTCGAAATCCCGGGCGAAGAATTTAGCGAAACGATACAGCAACGCTACCGCCCAGGAGACCTGTATCTCTCTTCTCGGGCGGTTCCGGCAGGCGAGTACATTCGACGTCGCTGAAGTGCTGGCGGTAGGCCGTGGGAGTGGTGTCGTATGCGGTGACAAAGTTTTGTCGGAACGTCACCGGGCTGGAAAATCCACAGGCCGTAGCAACTTCACTGATGGGCAGCTCGGTGGTTTCGAGCAGGCGGCGAGATTCGTCCAGGCGACGGGCAAGCACCCACTTCGCGGGGCTCACACCCGTGTACTCGCGGAAGCGGCGAGAGAAATTGCGCGGGCTCATCTGCACCTGTTCGGCCAATGTTTCAATGGTGAGCGGCTGGTCCAGATGGTGTAACGCCCAGTCCATGACCTCACCGATGGGTCCCTGGGCGTCCGCTTCGTCGACGACCGGGCGCTGAATGTACTGTGCCTGTCCGCCGTCTCGGTGCGGCGCGATGACCAGACGTCGAGCAACCGCAGTGGCAGCCTCAGCCCCAAGCCTGCTGCGCACCAGATGGAGACAAGCGTCTAAGGCCGATGCGGTGCCGGCCGAGGTCAGCACGTCTCCATGATCAATATAGAGTGCTCCTGGCCGGACGTCGACGTTAGGCGCCTGATGCATCAGCGCTTCAGCCTGGAGCCAGTGCGTCACTGCAGTCCGGCCATCCAAGAGTCCACTATGTGCCACCGGAAATGTTCCCAGGCACAGCCCTGCAACGGTGGCACCGCGCTGCTGCGTTGCTCGAACCATATCGATAAGTGGTTGCTCAGCGGGTGGCAGATCGATCGGCCAGGAGGGAAAGACCAGCAAGTCAGCGTCGTCAGCCGCCTCGGGGCCACGAATCTCGGCGACCTGTAGTCCTTCGGCGGTGTGGATGGGCTCGCCGTCGTCACTAAAGACCGTGGTTTCCCATTCTGCCAACCCGGATCGAGTCACTTCGCCAAAGACAGCCAATGGCGTGGAGAGATGGAACATGGTCATTCCATCGAACGCATGGATCGTAATACGCACGGTTGTCCTAAATTCATCGAAAGTAGTCTTTTATGCCACTCACGGTAGCACGGCGAGGTGGGGCAGAGTCAAAGGTGTACGCCAAAGCCATCGCTTTGAACTCAATTGAAGGAGGACATTCATGTCCGCACCAAACCGTGCACTTGTTGTTATCGACGTCCAAAATGAATACTTCGACGGCCCCATGGAAATCCAGTATCCGCCCCGCGATAAGTCGCTAGCCAATATTCTTGCTGCCATTGACGCCGCCGAACAGGCCAATATTCCCGTCGTCATTGTCCAACATGATATGCCTGCCGAAGCGCCGATCTTTGCGCGCGGCACGAAGGGCTGGGAACTGCACCCGGACATCGAAGCGAAAGTCACCCCGGAAACCAAGCACATCAATAAGCAGTACGCCAGCGTTTTTGATGGCACCGATTTTGCTGACTGGGTGCGCGAGAATAACATCGACACGATCACGCTCACCGGCCACATGACCAACAACTGTGTGCTGGGCACTGCAGAGGGGGCTGAGCCGCACGGCGTGAAGGCCGAAGTACTGTCTGATGCTACCGGCGCGATTCACATCACCAACGAGATGGGCCAAGTGCCAGCTCAGCAAGTGCACGAAACGCTCATGACGATTCTGCACTCCAACTTCGCCGCCGTCACCACCACCGATGCGTGGATGACCGCAATCAAGGATGGCGCTGAGACACCGATGAGCAACCTCGTCGAATCCGCCGTTCAGGGTAAGAAATCGCAAAACTAACTCCGCGGTCCCGTACACCAGCAGCGGTGGCGCTACAGCCCCACAGGCTGCCGCGCCACCGCTCTTTGTCGCCTTGACGCACCTTGCGAGCCGAAAGCTGGGACGCCTATATCCTCAAGGACGGTCCCCTTAGCTGGGTTGCAACCGACCAGGCGATTGGCTCGTCACGGCTGGCAACCTTGGTTCACGAAGACAGAACTGAGCGCGATGTTTCCACCATTATTGCAAAACCGTTGACGACTAAGTCCAAAAGCCTATGGTCCTACCGAATCAACGCAGTGACTTCTGATCAGACCGCGCTGCGTGTTTGCGCCGAAGATACCGGAACCAAGGCAATCCGAAACCGACCATGAGCCACCCAAAGAAAACAGTCAGCCCAGCCGTCACTACCGCGCTCAGCCATGCTCGACCTGCCGCCCACCCGGTAGCTTCCAGGGCTCCTCGCGTAAGATCAATCGTGAGCCAGCCCATAAACATTAACGGCACGGCAAGTAACAGCAAGATTTTCCATGCGCCCTGCATCCTGGGAGAGTGCTGAGCTTCGTCTGACATAGGTCTTCTTTCGCGCAATGACATGGTTTTGAATAATACTGGTCTGCCTGCTCTCAAGGTGCGCTTATTTGGCATATACCGTGAGCAATTCGCCCCAATGGGTAGTGTAGCGCGGCGACATCATCTCGCGGCGCATCTGCCAGGACGGCCCGTCGCGCAGACCCGCTCGACCCAGGCCGATAGCACCGCTACCATGTTCACTACGGACCTGTTCGAGGAGGGCCCCGAGCTGCTTGGTTTCCTGGTCCGAAGCGAATTCGTCAAGCATCTGTTGGGCACCGGCCGGCCGCAATTCGGTGACAGTAATGCCCGCTTTGGCATAGCGGATCCCCGGTGAAATCTTGGTCAGCAAAGCCTTCGCCGCCTTCGTCAACACGACCGGGTCGGCAGTGTGTGCGCTCAGCGAGACGGTCGCCGATGGCTGATGGGATTGTTCTTCATTGAAGTAGCTGGTCATCGCCCAGGCGGTGACCACTTTTGCCTCGGTCTGCTGCTTATGCAACCGGGTGGCCGCACGTTGCGCGTATATGGCCAGCACCTGTTCCATCTTTTCACGGTCAGTAATAGGCTCCGAGAAGCTACGCGAAAACAACAACTGATCTTTCGTCTCGCGTTCTTGTTGCATCGGAATACACGGGGTCCCGCGCAACTCGAGCAGCGTGCGCATCTGCACAATGGAAAACTTCTCGCGGATGCGGAACTCATCGGCATCCCGGAAGTCCTTAATCGTCACGATACCCAAGCCGTTGAGCCGTTTGACCATGCGTCGGCCAATCCCCCACACTTCACCCACCGGCAACTGTCCCAGCAAATCTTCCCGGGTGGTTTCAGGCACGCGATCCCACACGCACACGCCAGCCAACTGCGGAACCTTCTTTGCGGCTTGATTGGCCAGTTTCGCCAGGGTCCTCAACCATGGACTGTTGTATCAAATGCAACTGGATACGTATGTGTTGGTGGTCAATAGCGTCGGCCAGCGATGAGGAATGTCCGCGACTTTAGCCTAGCTAATGCGAAGTCGGATTGACCATTGACAGTTGTTGCATCTAACCATACAGTCAGTGATTAGATGCAACATTTTTTGGACGTCAGCACCCTCCGGCAAGTGCTATCGCTCGATTCCGGAACCGCGGCCCTTCGCCCTGACGAAGCGGTCTACGAATCGATGCTCGGTTCCTGGGAACAACAACAACGAAGCCGTAGTCTTGCTGAAGCCACCGTCAAAAGCCGCACAGCTGTGGTCAGGCACTTCGGGGAGTATGCAGGGTCCTACCCGTGGCAGTGGCAAGCGTCAGATCTCGACGAATACACAAGCCACATGCGTTCAAAACGTCTCGCGATCTCCACGATCAGGCAACGACAAGGGATCTTGCAGGTCTTCTGTAACTATCTGATTAGCCCCGACTACGATTGGGTTGAAATCTGCCAAGCCCAATTCGGAGAAACACCCTCGCAGATCTGTTTGCCGTGGAACACCACAAAACACGTCGCAGACTACGAAGGTCGCCCGGCCCGACGGGCCCTGACCTTCGACGAGATCGAGACATTGTTCCACTACGCCGACTCCCGCGTCGAAAAGGCCATTCGGGATGGCCGCAAGGGCGCGTTGGCAGCACTTCGAGACGCCCAAATGTTCAAGACCGCCTACGCTTTTGGCCTGCGACGGGCCGAACTGCGCGGGCTGGACATCCACGACCTGCATGCCAACGCACGCGTTCCTCAATGGGGACGCTACGCTGCTATGCACGTTCGCTGGGGGAAATCGAGCAAGGGAAGTGTGCCGAAGCGTCGGACCGTTTTGCTGGTCCCGGAACTTTCATGGTGGATAGCTGGTATGGAGCAGTGGGTTGACGAAGGTCGGGCCCTGTTTGGGCCGGGAGAACTTCCTGCATTGTGGCCCACCGAACGCAAGACACGGGTCTCCCTGGAATATATTGACCGCCGATTTACGGCCCTGCGGCGCGAAGCCGGCCTCGACTCCGCCCTGACATTGCATTGCCTTCGTCATTCCTACGTCACACACTTGATCGAATACGGCTATGCCGACCGATTCGTCCAGGAACAGGTTGGACACCAGCATTCCTCAACGACGGCAATCTATACGTCCGTCAGCGGCGACTATAAAAACCGAATCCTGGCCGACGCCCTGAGCCGTTTCAATACCCTGGAGGCACCGTGAACAAGCGTGTTGAGACCGTGTGGAACCTGCGCCAGCTGATGGCTGATCAGGGCCTGTTTAAAACCACCGAACTGATTCCTCTGCTTGAGGAGTTCGGCGTCAGCCTCTCCCGGGAACAGGTGTACCGGCTGGTCACCCAGACACCCGAGCGGGCCAACTTGCACTTCATCGGGGCTGTGTGTGCCGCGCTGCATTGCACGGTCTCGGATCTGATTGAGGTTCGAGTCGTAGAAGAGGCGGCTGTCGTGAACGCCGTCGAGCCGTCTCGTGGTTCCATCGGCAACTTACGACCGATACCCGCCAGGATCCATCGCCCACAACAAGGCCCCCAGAACCAATGAGTCCGCGGGCCCAGGATCCCAGCAACGTCTTGGCTGACATTGTTCGTGCTTGCGAAATGGAGCTGCCAGAGCTCCCCGATTCCATCATCCTTTCGGCAGCAACCAGCGCTGGTGGACGGCAAGCACGCGGCCAATTGGCACGTGAATTGGCTGCAAAACCTGATCTGCTGACATCGGGCCGCTCGGACGCATCGCCGACCGCGTACCGCTTGATGAAAGAGCTCCGTGCAAAAGGTTTTGCGGAGATCCAGCTGCCGTGCTGTGCCACCTGCGGACGGACCCAGAACCTTCCCCACAAGGACGGCAACGGCGGAAAGCGATGCGCAAGGTGCAATCGACGCGCGACCACCCCTGATTGCACGGTCTGTGGTGAAGTTCGCAAGAGCGGCTACCGAATCATCGACGGCGCGCCCTACTGTGTGAGGTGCTGGATGCAAGATTCCCGGAGCCATGAAACCTGCGCTGGCTGCGGGGATCTCGGCACGATCGTCGGGCGAAAGGGCAACCGCCCAGTGTGTAAGAAATGCTACTCCTCACCGCCAGTGACCTGCGCCCACTGCGGAGACGTCCGCCCCGCTGCCGCGCGAAACGATGGCAAACCCTTGTGCAAAACATGCCACCAGTCACTTCGCACAAAACCACGTATCTGCCCCCGCTGCCGCCAATACCGTATCACTCCCTATCTGCGCGACGAGGGTCCCATCTGCCCTCGTTGTGCGAACCAATACGATCAGGGCACATGTGCCGGCTGTAGCAACGACCAACGACCACTCCAAGGAAACTACTGCAGCATTTGCCTTGCTCCGCGGCTTCTTCGAATCTTGATCTCCGACGACCACAGCACTCCCCATCCGCGGCTGCTGGCCCTTGAACGGTACCTACTGCGCGACGAGAACAACGCCGATGCAGTCATCAGTTGGATACGACGCAGCCCAATGGCGCGCCTCGTCCATGACATGGCCACGCACCGCACACCTATTTGCTTGCGTGCGGTAGCCAAACACCCTGCCGGGGGTGCCACCGGATACCTTGCCGCCCTGCTCATGGAATCCGGTGTCGTCCCCACCGAAAACTTCGATCGGATTCGGCTCGAAGTATGGCAAGAAGAATACTTCGCGACCCTACCAAATCCCGCCAACAGATCACTGCTCAAACAATATGCGGCATGGATCGTCAACCCACGCTTTACTGAGGTCGCGCACCTCAGCACCAAGGATGAAAGTCTTCGCCACAGGGGTTCCAAAGCCCATCTCATTGCGGTGTGCGACTTCCTCGGAACACTCGATGACCTCAATCTAGATCTCGGAACTATCCCCCAGCGTATCTTCGACGATTACGTGGCCCGTCACGGACGGACTGGCAAACAGCTCACGCCCTTCATTCGCTGGGCACGAACCCGCGGCATGACACATTTACACAGCGAGTACCTGCAAAGCGATTTGGCAGATTCAACAGCTTCGGCTGCGACCAACGATCAACGCTGGGCTTGGGTAAAAGAACTCCTGGCTGCCGAGGACATCGGGTTGAGCGCGCGTGTGGCAGGGCTTCTTGCGATCATCTATGGGACAGCCCTGACCCGCGTTGTCTCGCTTCGGTGCGAAGCTGTCACCTTCGACGGGGACTCTACCTACCTATCGCTTGGCACCGAACCGATCAAGCTTCCCGACGCAGTTGGATCGCTACTGCGCCAGCTCTTGGACGTCGCACCCACCGGATTCCACGACGACAACACATGGATCTTCAAGGGCGACCGCCCCGGTCGCCATCTCACCACCGCCGCGTTGCGTCTCCCGCTCACGAAAAGAGGCATCAACATACGCGCGGCAAAAAATGTCGCACTCCTGAACCTCGCCCGAGACCTACCACCCTCGGTCTTGGCCGACCTCTTGGGAATTTCCATCGCCGCCGCGGAACGCTGGAGTACCCACAGCGCCCACGACTGGACCGACTACCCCCGTGTCCGACTGACGACAGGACCTGATTAGGCCTCAATGCCGCCAGTCCTCTCCGCACTGGCGCGCGTTCTTCCGCCTCGGCGGAGGCCTCGGAGTGTAAACAACAGTAGCGACAATGAATTCCCCGCTACTTACTCGGCACAACCTTCAACCGCCAAACGAATATGCAAGAACCGCAGGGCTTCTTCTAAACCCACCCCTTCCCATGAGATGGTCGCTGATCTTACAGATCAGCGACCATCTGCGGCTTAACGGTCCCGGATGCCTTTCGCTGCGATCTGACTTTCCTATCTCGCGGCTGACTAGCCATGACTTGATCCACGTCAAGGACAGCGATACAGATGGTTGGTAGGTTGCAACTATGGGGTCGGACCGACCTGTCCGACCCCCTCGTGACTTGCGAAAGGATCGACATGGAACTGTTCGGAATGGCCCCTGGGTATGGGCACGATTGGTCTGGTAGCCGGTGTTATCGGCGCCGTCATCGCGGCTCTTGCCACCCGTAGCCAGACGTCCACACTCACCAGCTATGTACAACACTTCGCGGCGGGTCTCATCATCGCTGCGGCGACCCTCGACCTGTTACCCGAAGCGCTGGCAATGGGTAATAACTTGTCCCTGATCATTGGCTTTGTTGTCGGTACCGCGTTCATGCTCACGCTGCGCGCACTGCTGAACCGCTTCGGTCACAGTCACTCCCCCGGCTGGGACCCTAGTCATGGCGAGCACGACCACGGTCCAGGCGATGGACATGTCCAGACCGGCGTCAACGTTCGCCTCATCACCTCACTTGCTGTCGTCGTGCTGATTGACGGCGCGATCATCGGCGTCGCGTTGGCGGCTGGCGGAGGTGCCGCCCTGCTGATCGCGATTGCACTGTCGATTGAGCTCCTCTTCGTTGCCGCCTCGACTGCCGGCTCGACGCGAGCAGGTGGTGGCTCCGTTGGCAAAGCGATCGGTGTCGGTGCCTTGGTTTCCGTCATGATGCCGATCGGTGCTGTCCTCGGTGCGCTGGTCTTCTCTGGTGTCTCTGCCCCGTGGCTCGTCGCAGGCCTCGCCTTCGGTGCGGCAGCACTACTCTTCACCGCGGTCGCCGAATTGCTCGTCGAGGCCTACGAGATCAAAGAAAGCACCGGCACGATCGCCATGGCTGCTGCAGGCTTCCTACTGTTCGTCATTCTCATGATGCTGATGTGAGTCCAGGCCGCGGATATAATCACACCGTCATCTCAATCCCATCGAAAAGGACTAGCAATGCGATTTATCATCGGAGCACCGCCCAACGGTGCGGCGCTGAAAGAGGAACTGAAATCCCAGCTCGAGGGCGACGATCGGGTGAGTACCGTCATCGACCTGTCCACCAAGGACATTACCTATCCGGAGGTGTCCTTCCAAGCGGCCCAAGTCATCGTCGAGGGGAAAGCCGATCGCGGGATACTCGTGTGCGGGACCGGTGTGGGAACCGCAATTGCCGCGAGCAAGGTCCCGGGTATTCGTGCCGCGACGGCGCACGATCTGGTGACGGTCCGTGGCTCAATCGAAAACTATAACGCCCAGATCTTGTGTATGGGTCAAAACGTTATTACGCCAACTGCGGCCAAGGCGCTCGTGGACCTGTGGCTGACCCTACGCCACGATTCAACCAGCAACTATGGGAAACTCCTGGATGAGATCGACGCGTACGAAGCACGCTGACCTGAGGACGTCAACGACTCGAGGTGACGTCTCAGGATGGTCGAGCACCACTTGACCAACGTCAAGGACAGGCGGGGGGATACCTCATAGATTGAGGGCATAACCACGGAAGAGGAGATTTCAAATGGCAAATCGCAATATTGAAAAAGCGGCACAACTGGCCCCGATCGTCGAGCGAGTCCACGGCGGACACCACCCAGAACTTACCCGAGTCCGTGAAATTACCCAGGCGCTGCACCAGGCAGATAATGCCACGAACACCCCTGCGCTCTTTCAGGAGCTACGCGCTGTGACGGATAACTATGCGATTCCCAATGACGTTTGTGAGGCCTTTGAAGCCACGTATCACGCGTTAGAACGCGCCGATAAACAGCAGCAGGCCGCTGCCTAAGACAGGGGCAGGCCTCTCACAGGATAGGGTCGCTGATCGAACTGATCGGCGACCCTCTGTCGTTTAATCGTCTCGTTCTTCTTCATCCATCGGCGCCGAGCGTTGCTGTTCGACCCAGTCTGTTTCACTGACAGTCGTAGCGTGGTCATCTAACGGCGTCAGCTGGACGATCACGCGATGATCAACGCGGTTGAACAGGCTGGGGATCAGGCGCCCCCAGCCTCAACCACCTTGTCCATGAGACGATGGACTCACGCCATCTGAACCTGGCACCTGCTTTTCGCCCAGGTCACCCCAGACACAGACCACTCTTTCTCAGCGCCTCCCTTGTTCGGAAAGGACCTTGTCATGGTTGAACGCAACCACGAACACCACCACCACGATCGATCTACGCCGCATCAGGCACACCACCGCGACGCTGCTGTCACGCACGCTGAACATGCCCATGAGGGGCACCAGCACGACCACCATCAGCATGCGCCCGGTGAGCATGGGCAGGAAGGCCACCATCATGCTGGTCACGCCGACCACGGCGGGCATGCCGGCCACGGCCACGGTGATCATGGGGATCATGTGGGCCAGTTTCGTCGGCTCTTTTGGATCATGCTGGTGCTGGGTATTCCGGTGGTCGGCTTCAACGAGATGTTCGCTGATTTGCTGGGCTATCAACTGCCTGATGCTGCATGGGTCTGGTGGGTTTCGCCCATTCTGGGTACGATCATGTACTTCTGGGGTGGGCAGCCGTTTTTGACCGGCGCCATCGATGAGATTCGAGCCCGACAACCGGGCATGATGCTGCTGATCGGATTGGCCATTACGGTGGCCTTTGCCGCCTCCTGGGGTGCGACCCTGGGCATCCTTGATCACGAGTTGAATTTCTGGTGGGAGCTGGCCCTGTTAGTGGTCATCATGTTATTGGGTCACTGGATCGAAATGCGATCTTTGGCCCAGACCACCTCGGCCCTGGACTCGTTGGCAGCACTGCTACCTGATGAGGCCGAACGCGTCGACGGCGCTGACGTCGTCACCGTATCGCCTGCTGAGCTGGTCGTTGGCGATGTGGTCATTGTTCGGCCGGGTGCTGCGGTTCCGGCCGATGGCCAAATTGTCGATGGCAGTGCCTCCATGGATGAGTCCATGGTCACCGGGGAGTCCAAAACCGTCCGGCGCACCATCGGAGAGCACGTGGTCGCCGGGACGGTGGCCACCGACTCGGGGCTGCGGGTCAAGGTCACCGCCATAGGTGATGACACCGCCCTGGCGGGGATTGAAAAGCTGGTGGCCGATGCCCAGGCGTCCTCGTCGCGGGCCCAACGGTTGGCGGATACCGCCGCGGCCTGGTTGTTCTGGTTTGCTTTGGGTGCGGCCGTGATTACCGCGATCGTCTGGTCGCTGGTGGGTAGTCCGGGTGACGCCGTGGTGCGCACCATCACCGTCTTAGTCATCGCCTGTCCCCACGCTTTAGGGCTGGCCATCCCGCTGGTGGTCTCGATCGCCACCGAACGCGCCGCCCGGGGTGGGGTACTGATTAAAGACCGGTTGGCCTTGGAATCGATGCGCACCGTGGATTCCGTGCTCTTTGATAAAACCGGCACCCTGACCAAAGGCGAACCCACCGTCACCGGTATCCACCCGGTGGGGGATCGAACCGCAGACGAGGTGCTGGCCTTGACCGCTGCCGCCGAAGCCGACAGTGAACACCCACTGGCCACCGCGATTGTGGGTGCCGCGCGATCCCGTGAGCTCACTGTCCAGGCCGCCACCGAGTTTTCGTCCTCACCGGCGGTAGGCGTCAAAGCCACCGTGGAGGGTACTGTCATCGCAGTCGGGGGACCGTACTTACTGGAAGCACATCACCAAGCCGAGTTGGCCATTGCTGACCAGTGGCGCAACGAAGGGGCCATCATCTTGCACGTACTCGCGGACAGCCAGGTCATCGGTGCGCTGCGGTTAGCCGATGAGATCCGCCCAGAATCCCGCCAGGCCGTCGATGCGCTGCATGCCAACGGGGCCCACGTCGTGATGATTACCGGTGACGCTCAAGCCGTGGCCGACACCGTGGCCGCAGAGCTGGGCATTGACCGGGTCTTTGCGGGCGTCCGTCCTGAGGATAAGGCCTCCAAAGTCCAAGCCCTCCAAAACGAAGGCAAAAAAGTTGCCATGGTCGGCGATGGAGTCAATGATGCCCCCGCCTTAGCGAAAGCCGATGTGGGCATCGCCATCGGTTCTGGCACCGATGTAGCCATCGGTTCAGCCGGGGTCATTTTGGCGTCGTCGGATCCACGCTCGGTGTTGTCGGTGTTTGAATTGTCCCGGGCAAGCTACCGGAAGATGAAACAAAACCTGTGGTGGGCTGCCGGGTACAACATCGCCGCTGTCCCGCTGGCTGCCGGGGTGCTCGCGCCCCTGGGGTTTGTCCTGCCGATGAGTGTGGGGGCCATTTTGATGTCGTTGTCAACCATGATTGTGGCTCTGAACGCCCAAACCCTGCGGCGCTTGGATCTGACCCCTCAAGCCAGTGTCGAACGATCCATAGACCGGTCCCCCGAAAAGGTGCCTGTCTAAGCAATGGACACGGTGCCACCAGATGAACAGGAAAACCCAACCATGACACACCAACCCCCTGCCGACACTACCGGTCACGGGTACATCAGTGACAAGGACCGGTATTTGGCCCGGGTCAAGCGCATTGAAGGCCAAGCCCGGGGCATCCACCGGATGATCGACGAAGAAACATACTGCATTGACATTCTCACCCAGATCAGTGCCATCACCTCCGCGTTGAATAATGTGGCGCTGAGTTTGCTCGATGATCACCTGCGCCACTGCGTGGTGGGGGCCGCTAAAACCGGTGGGCCCGAAGCCGAGGCCAAAATCACCGAAGCCTCCGAAGCCATCGCCCGGCTGGTCCGCTCCTAACACCAAGAGTGCGCCGTCACCGGCTACACGCTGGTCGTCTACAACGCTTAGCCTGAAATGAAAGGATTCCCTAACGACCGAAACGACGGATACCACCCGCGAAGGCCACCTGAATACCAGCGTCATGGCGTGTACTTCGTGTGTTGGTCGGATGGAACGTCAATTCGAACATCTCGACGGTGTCGACGCCTTGGTTAACCTGCCGCTGGATTGAACAAGATGAATTCACTAGAGTCACAAGAACGATGATTGTAACGACTGCAGCAACCACACCTACAATGGTCGACGTTATGGTGTGTGCCCGACATTTTTCTGCTGCCAATTGATTGGCGCGGGCCGGCCCTATGGTGTGTCTCGCGAACTCCGGGCTGACTTACTTTCGGCCAGTATCCTTACCAGCGCAGAAATTCGTTAAATTTTAAACGGGCCAAAGTCTACTTTTTACAATCGAATGTTCCCTGGACTAGCTACTCTTGACCGCCGAACTCAGAATGATCCTGAATCGTCGGCTCGCCAGTTTCAGGATCAAACCGGATTCCTACATGGAACCGCTCCCCATCCACGGTGGTCACTTCTGCCTCTAATAGATTGCCACGCCACTTTTGCATATAACCCCGCACCTTTTGTGGCTCAACTTTTTGAACCTGTGGGTATTTGGCGATCGTATTAGACTCCAACATATTATCTAATTGTGCTTGGGCCCCTATGCCATAGATAAGGCCGGCAGTACCGAGGAGTAATGCCGCTAGCCCGGCAATTATTTCTACTCGGACATCCAGGGGAGCATCTGGACGCTCGCCGCGTGAGTCAGTCCCCTCAAAGTGCTCAGCTTCCCCCGAGGCCCAGGCTTGTAGACGACGCCTACGCCAGGCGGCATGCGCTAAGACTGCTGCACCAATGACAGCGAAGACCAATCCCAAGCCAATGACAAGCGGTGGAGTTTGGAGGTTCAAGGGCTCAAACATACTTCTATTGTCTATGATCCCGGGCCTCAGCGCCGCTATTTGCACCCGTTTAGACTCACCGCGTAGTTCTTTCTGACATACCTAGCGGTCAAAGCGTACCTTGAGGGCTCAGAGTGTGATGTACTTGGAACTATGAAACTAGGGTGCCGGGGCTGAGATCCTGGTCATCAAGCGGCCTAGATGATGAATTCCTCTTGTTTTTAGTGGCCGTACATCTTCGCTATCACCGTTGGCGAAGTCCTCGCCGAATTTGCTGGCCACTAGCAGGCACCAAATACCAAGGCATCACCCAGGCCCGATACCGGTTCCAAAACTAACTCTGAGAATAAGAACGTTACCGATGTCTTGAGACATCACCTACTTGACAGCCCTCCAGCCCTATCTCAGGGACAAATTCTCACCGTTCAGAGATCCCATCCCCGATGAGGACTTATTCATCTAAGGCGTCTTGTTCCGCTTGGAAATCCAGTGGTTATAGTGATTCCATTGCCTGAATCACTGAGGAAAGCGTTGGATAGACAGCTGATGTTAAAGATGCCTGAGATGTCATATGCACCGTTGTGCCCTGTGTAGCCCTGGACATCACGAGCGAGTCCCTGCTTCGTGCCAGCGTGACCTGGGCGGGCGAAGATCAGACCGCCTTTATTCTTCCGAGACGCCAAATAACGATCAGATAACTTTCAGATAATCTCAGCATTTTCATAGACTTGTGACACTTCCTTGACGTTGCAACGATTTAATTCACCAGAGCGCGTCGATTGGCAATTTTTTTGAACGCTGAGGTTGTAATTTGATAACAACACTGTCAGTCTAGATAACGTTCTTATAACGGTACGTGATGTGCCAACGAATTCAGAGCCCAAAGACTTATCCATCGTCGTTTTGAGAGAAACTATATGACCTACCCAACTCGTCGCGCACGTATTGAAGCTGAAAAAGCACAGCTGCTGGCACAGCGGTCCCATCAAAGCAAACGCTTCTCGCTGGGCGTGGCAGGTTTAGCCACTGCTGCCAGCGCTACCCTATTTGGGATGGCACCTGCTAATGCTGCAATCGAAGATCCTCCAGCAGCCGCATCGTCTAACACGACCCAGTCGGCAGGCACCTACACCGTGCAGTCGGGTGATACTCTGTCTGCCATCGCACACTCCCAGGGAGTTTCCCTCAGTGCGTTGATGAGCGAAAACAACCTCTCGGGCTCGTCTATCATCTATCCGGGTGACACGCTACAACTTCCTGGTAGCGGTACTGGTTCAGCTTCAGCCACCCAGGCCAGCTCCAGTGGCTCTGCAAGCAGCCAAGGTGACCGCACCTCGGCACAGGTGACCACCTATAGCACCGCATCGGTTTCGGCTAACTCTGCTGCAGCCAGCAAGGCATTGGAGATTGTGAATTCCGGGGCGATCTACAAGTGGGGTGGCAATGGGCCCAGCGCCTATGACTGCTCCGGTTTCACCACGGCTGTCCTTGCTGCCGCAGGCAAGGAGCTGCCTCGCAACTCTGCCGCCCAGTTCAGCGGAGCCAAATCATATGTCTCCTTGAGCAACCTGCAAGCAGGTGACCTCGTGTTCTGGTCGAACAACGGCTCTGCTTCGGGTATCTACCACGTTGCGGTCTACATTGGTGACGGCAAGATTGCACAAGCTCGCAATCCACAATCCGGAATCTCGGTGAATTCGCTGTCCGAGTATTCCAAATACAACCCCCCAATGACCACCGCAGCTCGCTACTGATATGTAGGTAGTGTTTATCAAGGGGCCTACTCAGATGCCCGTCCGTACGCGTTGGGGCGGATCATCACAGCTTTTTCGTGGCGGTGAACGTGTCGTCGGTCATAATCTGGCGTCAATCGTGTCTGTGACACCGTCAATGGCTGCAGCGACCACACAACAGGCCGATACTTGTACGCTCGACAAACTCCCGAGCCTCCCCACACATGTCGAAAAGACCGGGCAACACACAGGGCAATCGCTCTCACAACGTTGCCAGTCACCTAGCACCCCGGCGGATCGGTGTGCTAGGTGACTGCGGTGTTAGGTCAGGTGCAGATCAGTGATACAGGTGGCCCCGTCATCGGTAGCAACGAACTCGGTGGTGCCGGTCATCCCGTCATAGCTGATCTCGATGGTGCCAGCGGTGTCCCGTGGTACCCAGACTCCCACAAACCCGTTGTCAAAAGTGGTGGTGTCTTCCTCCACTAACACCTCACCGGTCTCATCGACGATTTTGACGTGGACGTTTGCATTGCTCAGCTCCCCTTCACAGGTCGTCAGACTGTGGTAGTAACACTCATGGGTTTGAGTCACATACGGGGCAATGGACAGATAGGACGTATCGTCGGGCAACGACATCGCGAACGCCGTATTCGACGACGACAACGCCAAATGATCCGGCATCACCGACGCCATAAGATCGGTTGGGTGGTCTGGTAAGGCCAGACGATCCAGGTAGTCAATGACCTCCACGGTATCCATCCCTTCCAACCCGTAAGCACCCAAGAACTCCTGCTGAGGTGCTTCCAGCGGGGCAGCGGACTCTTGGACATCGTTGGTCGCACAGCCGGTCAAACCCAGCGTCAGGGCCAGCAGCGCCCCACCGAAGGTCAGTGATCGTGACAAAGATAACTCCTGGCATTTTGAGACGAAATGTTGAGGCGAAGAGCCACCGTCATTCTAAGCGTCGGCGACCACCGGCGTTGCAGGATGAAACCCCCTCAGCCCCGCCACACCGGGCAGCAGAAGCCCTCAGGCGCATGCCTGCTCGCCACCCACGAGCCGGTCCCTCTCACTGTGGGGCAGGCTCAGACTTCTCGACTAGAGGACATCTTCAGCAAAACAGGCACCAGCCTCGCCCCTAGATTATAGCCTTAGGGGGTATCCCTATATTTTTAGGGTGCACTCAATAAGTGTCAAGCTGATGAGCTGTAGACGCTGGTCATGTCGAACCGTTGGGAAGATTGCGCTCATGACGACAATAACACTGTCACGCCGCCTCACTGGCCTAGTCGCCGAGGCCGTACTAGCTGTGGGTGTGGTCTCGTGTGCCGACAGATCCCGCCATGAATCCACGTGGCTTGCCCTGCCCGAGGTGACCCTACCGACGTGACGACCACACAACATCCCAAGCAACAGCAACCCACCCTGCCATCCCTAGGCTTCCGCGGCACCTTGCGGTTCATTTGGAACCAACTGACGAGCATGCGCACCGCGTTGATGCTGCTGTTATTGTTGGCTCTGGCAGCGGTCCCTGGTTCGCTGTTCCCGCAGCGTCGCGCCGGGGAAGGCATCGTCGATACCTGGATTGAAGACAACCCCACCTTGGGTCCGATCCTAGATGCGCTGGGAATGTTTGATGTCTACACCTCACCGTGGTTTTCGGCGGTGTACCTGTTGTTGATGGTCTCGTTGGTGGGGTGTGTGTGGCCGCGCGGTCGACAACACCTCAAAAGCTTGCGCCAGCCACCGGCCCGCACGCCACGCAATCTGAACCGGCTGCCCGAATACGGGCAACTGGTGCTGGCCGCCGATGGACCCACGCCGGACCAAGCCCTGGTCGACGCCGAAAAGATCCTGAAAAAAGCCGGGTACCGCACCGAACTGCGCGACGGTTCGGTCGGGGCCGAACGCGGCTACACCCGCGAAATCGGCAACATTCTGTTCCACTTTGGTCTGCTGGGCGTCATCGTGTTCATGGGCATTGGTGGCCTGTATAAATATGAGGGCCAAAAGATCATCGTTGAAGGCGACGGCTTCACCAACAACCTAACCGCCTATGACTCCTTTACCCCCGGCACCGCGTTTTCCGCAGACCGCCTCCACCCGTTTACCATCCAGCTCGACGATTTTGAGGTCGTCTATGACCGGGATTCTGAAACACATTTCGGCCAAGCACTCGACTACACTGCGACCATGCAGGTCACCCCGGGCCCCGGGGAGGACACCTACCAAGACGCCATCAAGGTCAATGACCCGTTGACCCTTGGCGGGGTGCGGATCTTTTTGGTCGGTAATGGCTACGCCCCAAACATTACGGTCACTGACGGCAACGGGGATGTGGCCTACTCTGGACCGGTCATTGGCCAAATCCAAGACACAGGGGTCAACACCTCACAAGTCGTGTTGAAAGTCCCGGACGCCCGGCCCGAACAGCTGGGCTTTGTGGGATTGTTCTTACCAACCTCCTATACCGGCGACGACGGGGTAGCCATCTCCATTGACCCTGATGCCTACAACCCCGAGCTGATCTTGAACTCCTACTACGGGGATATTGGCCTGGACTCTGGTCTCCCACAAAGCGTGTACGTGCTCGATACCGACAACATGACCGAGTTGAACTCGCGCAACAACGACCACGGCGGGATCACCCTGGGGGTGGGCGACACCTACGAGCTGCCCGACGACATGGGTAGCATCAGCTTCGATTCCTGGGACCGTTACGTCGGGCTAGACATCCACTACAACCCATCAAAATGGGGTGTGGGCTTCTTTGCCACCCTGGCCCTGGTCGCCCTGATCATCTCGCTGTATGTGCGCCGTCGTCGTGCCTGGGTCAAAGCCACCGAACACGAGGGCCACACCGTGATCGAATACGGGCTGTTGGCCCGCGGGGAAACCTTCGGGCTGCGCGATGAGAACATTAAGCTTCGTCAGACATTTGATACCACTTGGCCGGTCATCCCGCCCACCACTTCGGAGGACTCATGACACCCGTCAATGAAACGCTGGCCTCATACAGCGAACTGTTCATGCTCATCGCATCCTTTATCTATCTGGCCGCCTTCTTACTGTTTTCCTGGGACATGGCCACCGCATCGCGATCCATCCGGAAACTCGAAGCCCAACTCCACACCCAACAAACCAGACAACTTATCGGTGCCGGGGGCCCGGCAGTCGACGCGGCGGCCGCCTCGACGACCTCCCGCCAACTCGTGTCTGACGACATGGAATACACCGACGGGGTGAAACGCCCGGCAGCCAACATCGCTGTGGCCATCATGGCCATTGCCACCCTGGCCCACGCCTTTGCCGTGGTGGCCCGCGCAGTGGCCGCCTCCCGGGCGCCGTGGGGCAATCTGTATGAATTCATGACCTCCGGTGCCCTGGTGATCTCCGTGGTCTATCTGGTGTTTTTGCTGCGCAAAGACCTACGCTTTGTCGGCACGTTTGTGTCCGGGGTGGTGTTGTTGATGATGATGGCCGCAACCATCGGGTTCCCCACCCCGGTGGGCAACGTCCAACCCGCATTACAATCCTGGTGGCTGATCAGCCACGTGTCCGTGGCCATCATTGCCACCGGGCTGTTCTCATTGACCTTTGCCATGTCGGTGCTGCAGCTGTTCAAACAGCGCGCCGAAAAAAACGACAACGTCACCGGATTCCTGCGCCTGGTGCCCTCCTCGCTGGCCTTAGAAAACTGGTCCTACCGCCTCAACGCCATCGGGTTTGTCCTGTGGACCTTCACCCTGATTGCCGGATCCATCTGGGGTGAACAGGCCTGGGGACGCTACTGGAACTGGGACGCCAAAGAAGTTTGGACCTTTATCATCTGGGTCATCTACGCCGGCTACCTCCACGCGCGTGCAACCCGCGGCTGGACCGGCACTCGATCCGCATGGTTGAACATCATTGGGTTCTTCGCCCTGGTGTTCAACTACACGATCGTCAACCTGTACTTCCCATCATTGCACTCCTACGCCGGGCTCTGAACCTGAGCTGAACCAGTGCCGACATGATGTGGCAGGTTCAGGCTTGCACCACGGGGCATGTTTCGCTGCCTCGTGCCAGGGAACCGGCTTACCACCCATGTACCTTCGCAGCGTTTCCAAGGCAGCCCGGTTCTCTATGTCTGGGCCGTGCGCGTCCTGATGGTCCCCGGCATCTGGAACAGAGAGGTCATCGAACTCCAAACATGGTTCGCCAACGAAAACACACCCCATCTCAACGCTTCTATCCTCTCGATCGCCAAAAAATTGCCGAGGAATCAACAGCGCAGCCATCCTCAGTGGCACAAATGATCCTTCGAATAACTGCAGAATATGAGCATGACAGCCAAAGCCTCACCAAAAGCGCGTGCGGAGCGCGGGTATACCCGCTGTGAGACTTTTAAACGCTCAACTTTCCAGCTACTAGCAGCCGACGACCGACATAGGACTTTCAGTTGTAAGCGCAAGGTCGCTAGTCTGTGGTGAAGCCGCGCGGCCGCAGTACCTACGATTCTAGGAGGGATGATGGCAACCGCTACACTAGAACGAATCACCAATAGTGCTCCTTGATGTTGCTAGACGAACAAAGGTTCGCCTATAAAACCATCCGCCTCGCAGCCCGGCGGGATCGCGAAAACTGCCGACCCGACCGGAATGGTCCACAGGTTCAGGTGGTCAGTTTCGGCTAATCGGTCCTGAATAGGGATGTATTGCTGGTCGACGTCACACTGGAATGCTACAAAGATCAGGCCGGACTCCGACACTCCGGTGTGACCGTGCAACTGGTTTCCCGAAGAGGTCGGTAGTTCATCATAGTTGAAACTGCGCCGGAACATGGCCTCATCTGAATCGCTTGTGCGCGCACGGCGGATATGGGAAATATCCGCGATGACCGGGAACCCGGTTGGGCCCGGGGCGTCAAAGTCTGGTTCGTCGTGTTCATATTCCCCGGTCAATGGTGCTCCTGAACCGAGTCTGCGTCCGATGACGGATTCTTGCATCGGACGATCCAGTTCGTCCCATTCATCCACGTTCATGGCGATGCGCCGGACGACCATGGAGGTGCCGTTTTCGATCCAGGGTTGCAGGCTCTTGGTACCGTTGCCGTCACCGTCACCCACACCCCAGATAACTCGTTCAGCGGTCTCCGAACCCCTCGTTGGGTTGCCGGTGCCATCGATTTGGCCAAAGAGGTTGCGCATGGTGGTGTCATCCGGATGTGATGCTCGGGCATGCGTGAAGCCGGTTTGCACCCATGCAATTGAGGCGAACGCTCGGGCATCTTTGAGTAGCATGCGTCGGGCGTGGGCGACCGAGAGCGGGTCGTCGCCTTGAATTTGGATGACCATATCGCCGCCGGTGTAGGCGGGGTCGAGCTGGTCGATGTCGTATTCGGGCAGTGGTTTGAGCCAGGACGGTTTCAACTCTGGTCGGGTGCGGTTGAACACTTCCGAACCGAAGCCAAAGGTCACGGTGAGTCGGGCGGGGGCTGCGGCGAGTTCTTCGTCGAGGTCCGCCAGTGCTCCGCGGCCCTGGGTGAGTCGGGCGGCATCATCGGTCACCAGCCGCATCATGGATGCTAATCGATCAGCGTCGGTGTCGTCATGCAGGTACAGCCCGATAAAGACACCGTGTGCTTGTAGGGGGGTGTCTACGCCGGCTTGACGGGGCCCGTAGAACGAGATGATATCCGTGCCATAGGGGTCGGATACTGTCACCTGGGTATTGGCGATGCCGGGGCTCACGGTGACGGGTTGTTGGAGATCACCGGGTGTGACGGGGGAGCCGACTGACGCCGCGGAATATCCTGCGGCAACACCGACCAGTCCCCCACCGACGATTCCCCCAGCGCCTAACAGCAATCCACGCCGTGAAACATCCAGTACAGGCTGTTTCGGAGCAGAGTTGTATTTGTTGATCACTGCGTATCGTATTCCTTAATGTGTCTGATCTTCGAAAACGTCGCCCGGCTGGATGTCTTCGGTCAGATCCATGAGCATGATGTGATCTTCCCCCGGGTCTAGCTCGTACCGCTCGTCGGCGGCAAGCGGGAAGCCACCTTCTTTCTCTTGCGTGACTCCCCTGGGCATGGCGCACGAGCTGCGCTAGACGATCTAGAGAGCGAACCGCCCACATTAAACCATCTTTCAGTGAATGCTCACCGGAGGTGAAGAACAAAAGACACTCGGTCGATATCGGAGCGTCTTGGTTCTGCGAAGAGGGCTAAACTTTATTCTTGTCAGCCATGCCGGCTGCCGTTAGTTTCAGCGGATCCAGGTGCTGATGCATACGTCCAGAATACGATCATGACCCCCCAGACTTCAACAATGAATGGTTCCTATTGCGAGTACGCTTGTTTGACATTCTTAATATGTCCGAGAATTGTGACGATGCGTCCATGAGCGTTGAAAACGTAGAGCCTTAAAATTTTTATGACAATCGCCTGGCATCGGCCTGGTCGACGTGTTTGCAGGAACTCGAATCAGGGGAATGCCCAGCGACCCACGAGGCGGACTGTGCAAGGATGCTGTGTATGAACACACCAACTGACCTCAGACGATACGCGTGGTTATCCATTGCGGCAGCCCTGGTCACCATCGGGCTCAAGACCGCTGCGTGGTATGTGACCGGTTCGGTGGGGTTGTTATCAGACGCCGCAGAGTCCGTGGTGAATCTGGTTGCTGCGGTCATGGCCTTAGCCGCGTTGACGGTGGCGGCGAAACCAGCGGATAAAAACCACCATTTTGGGCACACCAAAGCCGAATACTTTTCGGCAGCCGTTGAAGGTCTGATGATCTTTGTGGCGGCCGCGTTTATTCTCGTGAGCTCGATTGAGCGGTTCTTCAACCCGCAAGAACTCGACAATGTCGGGATTGGGCTTGGGATCTCGCTGGTGGCGGCTGCGGTGAATGGTACCGTCGCGGTGGTGCTGCTGCAGGTGGGCCGTCGACATCGGTCCATCACCCTGGTGGCCGATGGTAAACACCTTATGACCGATGTGTGGACCTCTGCAGGTGTGGTCGTGGGGGTCTTGTTAGTGGCGCTGACCGGGTGGGCGCGACTGGATGCGCTGATCGCTTTTCTGGTGGGCGTCAATATTCTGGTCACCGGGTGGCGGTTGATTATCCAATCGACAGCGGGGTTCATGGATGTCAGCCTGCCCAAAGACGACAACGACAAGATCCGGAGCATCCTGGAGTCTTTTACTAGCGATGAGGTGCAGTTTCATGCGCTGCGCACGCGGGAGGCGGGACGATTGCGGTTCATGTCGGTGCATATCCTGGTCCCGGGCCGTTGGACGGTGCAAGCAGGTCACGACCTTACCGAAAACATCTCGGATGGTATTCGAGGCGAGTATCCAGAATTGCGGGTCATCTGCCATGTGGAACCGATCGAGGACCCACGGTCCTACGAGGATGAACTGTTATGAATATGGACCAGTGGTGAAAGGCCGGTTCCCTTACACAACGTGGCGTTGACGCTTGGAGCATACGCATCGTGTAGGCAGTACCCGAAAAGAGGTCGCTGGTGTTTTCCAGCAACCTTCCGACAACTGGTGTACAGCCTGGGATGACAGGCTCATACAGTGTGATGCTCAGCCTGGCGACATGGTGTAGGCCACCAGGCCGTTGGCTGCTACATGCGGGTAGTTGGGCCATGTCACGCATCAACGGTTGGTACAGTGGAGATGCTATTCAGAGGAGAAGAATGTGAAACAACTGCTACGGGCTCCGGGGGTTTCCGGGGTCATGGGGGTGCTGGCCGTGCTGCTGGTGAGTCTGTTGGTGCCGGTGTCGTCGGCGTCGGCCCATGATGTGCTGACTGACACCAGCCCGGAGGATGGACAAAGCCTGGAGGCGATGCCCGAAACTATCGAGTTGACGTTTAGTAATCCCCCGTTGGCGATTGGCTCCGAGGTGTTGGTCCAGGATGCTGAAGGCACCGATTGGGCCACCGGCGATGTCCAGATCGTGGACAACACCGCCCAACAAGCGATCAGTGCCGATGCCCCTGCCGGGGAATACACCGTGACCTGGCGGGTGGTGTCCTCGGATTCCCACCCCATTGAGGGCGTCTTTGGTTTCACCGCCGAGGGACCTGCCGCTGTTGTCTCACCGTCGCCTACCCCCGCTGAGCAACCCTCTCCCTCGACGTCCGACGCGGTCGCCCCGTCACAGCCCGAGACTGCTGTGCCACAACAGGTCGGGCCTGAGGCTGTCGATGAGGGTGTCTCGGCGGGCTTCCTGATCATTCTCGCCGTGCTAGCCGGTGCGTTTGCAGGGATCGTTACCGTCGTGCTCGTGCTGCGCCGCCGCAAAGAAACCACCACCGATCAGTGACGCAGACAGCCACGAAACACCAGACCGCAAGGACCCTCACCTGGGTAGGGGTGGCTGTGGTGATCATCGGGCTGGCGGTGGTCAGCAGTACCGCCTACACGGGCACGGTCGCCAACCGGGACACCATGCATCCTGGGGATGTCGTCTTATGGTCGCTGCCCATCGTTTCAGCCCTCCACCATTTCGCCCTGGCCATTGTGATCGGGTGTTTGTTGTTCGCAGCGGCCGTGCTGCCGCCTCGTGTGACTCATGCTTCCGCCGCGACGACGGACGTTCCAGATGCTGCCGAGCATCCTGCGTTTCGGCGGGTCATGACGGTGGCCTCGGCGGCTGCTGTGGTGTGGGTCCTGGCCGCCGTCACGATCTTGGTGTTGACGTTTGCTGACCTGTCCGGTCAACCCTTGAGTGCTAGCGCGGACTTTGGCCAACAGCTCTTGAGTTACGTCACGGACCTAGTCGTGGGCCAAGCCAGGTCCGTGATCGTCGTGCTGGCCGTGGTGGTGGCCACGTTGACCTTCCTCGTGCGATCCTCAGCGGGCTTATGGGGGCTGGCACTGCTGTCGTTGTCGGCCACGATTCCCATTTCGTTGATTGGGCATGCTGCTGGCAGCGACGAACACTATGCCGGGGTCGGCGCACTGGTCATCCACTGGGTAGGGGTACTGGTGTGGGTCGGCGGGGTCGCCGCCTTAGCTTGCATCGCCCCCACCATCCCACCCACCGACTCCAGCAGTAGTCCCCAGTCCCCGAGTAACTTCGCCACGGTGGTGGTCCGGCGGTTTTCGGCCATCGCCTCGGTGGCCTTTGTCCTGGTGTTGGCCTCGGGGGTACTCAACTCCGTGCTGCGATTAGGCGACTGGGACGGACTGGTCACCCGGTATGGTCAGCTGATACTGCTCAAGTTCATGGCCACCTTGGTCTTAGGGGCCATCGGCTGGTTCCACCGCCAATGGAGCATCACCCGGTTGGCCACCCAGCCGGCCAACCGCACCGTATGGCGGCTGGTGGTGGCCGAGGTGTTGATCATGGCCGGCATCATCGGGGTCACCAGCACCCTCAGCCGGGCTGCCCCACCGATCCCCCAAGAGATCAAACCAGCCCTGACCCCTGCCCAGCGTTTGACCGGGTATCCCCTGCCACCCGAGCTGACCTGGGACCAGTGGTTGGCCCAATGGCGCTGGGATTGGCTGTGGATTGCGTTTATCGTCATCGCTGCAGCAGTGTATCTCCTGGGGGCGCGCCGTGCCCCGTCCTGGCCCTGGCACCGGACCGCCAGCTGGCTAACAGCCCTGGGGATACTGGTGTATGTCACCTGTGCCGCGCCCACCATTTATGGGAAAGTGTTGTTCAGCATGCACACCACCATGCTGCTCACGCTGGCGCTGATCGTGTCGGTGTTGCTCGTGTTGGGCCGCCCGATCCAGTTGGCCGCCCAGTCCGTGGCCCGACGCACCGATGGCAGCCGCGGGCTACGCGAGTGGCTGGACCTGGCCCAACCGGTCCTGGCCAAACCGGCTCTCAGTGGCACCGTGTTGATCGCGTCCCTACTGGCGTTCTACTACACCCCGGTCTTCCAACTGGCACTGCAATACTGGCTAGTACATCAGCTGACGAACCTGTATTTCCTGGTGGTGGGGTGTTGGGTGATGCACGGGCTGTTGGACCCTGGAGCCCGTCGGTTTGCACACCGCACGACGCGGATCACGGGTGCTGCGATGTTAGCTGGGCTCTTCTTGCTCTGGGCGGTCGTGTTGGTTTCTGGCATGCTGCCAGTCGTACAACCCGACTGGTTCGGTGGCATGGAACGCACCTGGGGGCCATCCCTTGCACTAGATCAGCAACTGGCCGGGATTGCGGTGCTGCTCACCGGGTTCACCCCAATCGCCCTGGTGGGCATAGCCCTGATCCTGGGCCGGCCCCCACGAGCAGCCCACGACAGGACGTCAAAACGCACGAGTGTTGGCGAATCGTCCGCTACACAGGGCAGCGCCTCAGTGTAATTCCCCGTGAGGTTGTGAACTCGTTGGGCTGGGGTGAGGCCGCCGAGGCAGATGTGGGGTCGGTGATGATTATAGTCGTGTAGCACGTCTTGTAGGTGGCTGCTCGGGCTTCGTCGCTGTAATACGTGTCAGCGTCGGCCCATTCTTGGGTTAGGGTGCGGTTGAAGCGTTCGACTTTGCTGTTGGTTTGGGGTCGGTAGGGCCGGGTGAACCGATGCTTGAGGTGCTGACCGAGGGTGGCTTTAAACAGGCGTGATCGGTAGCAGGAGCCGTTATCGGTCATCACCGCAGTGACCGTGATCCCGGTGTCAGCGAAGCATGTTTGGGCTCGTTGCCAGAATCCTGCTGCGGCTTCTTGGCGTTCATCGGCCAGGATCTCGGAGTAGGCCAATCGTGAGTAGTCATCCACGGCGTGATGCAAAAATGCGTAGCCTCACCTTTGTTGTCATAGCCATTATTTTTCTGCCAGCCACGCCGAGTTTATGGTGCCCGACACCATCAGGGATGCGTCCGAGTTTTTTGATATCCCCATGCACCAGTTGCCCTGGGGCGGACTTTTCATATCGGATGGGCTTGGGTCTGCGGATGGGTAGACCGGTGGCTTGATCCAGCCATGCCAGGCGTGGCATCCGATACCGAGACAGGACCGGCCCACCGGTGATCGGGCAATGCCTAGGTGATAACTGGTCCGATGTGCTCCCCATCGCTAAGTAAAGCGCAGGGCAAGGATTCGCCGTTCCTGTTGGACTGGCAGGCGGTTGAGTGACCGATGCGGCCACGAGGATCGATCTGACAGCGACACCCCTGCACGATACCGTGTGGCCCATTTAGGCGCCGTCGCTGGAGAGTCTTGAAAACCGTTCGGCAGCTCCTACCGCGAGTATTCACAAATTCCCGAGGAATTACACCTAAGCGCCATTGCTGAGTCAATGCGCCACCGGAACAACCCCGGTTGATTTCAACGATGATGCAGCCCGCCAGAGAGTTTGAGGGCTCGCGCTACGGGAAGTGCATTACGGGTGAAATGCGCCGTCAGGCTCCTGCGCGTGATGTCGCTGGGTCTCTAGCTGGAACGTCGCGTGGTGGATAGTCACGTCAAAATGCTCGGCGACGCATTCTTGCAATGTCGCGAGAATTTCTGGTGCGTGGCCGCTTTCGAAGCATCGATCTTCAATCACCACATGAGCGGACAGTGTGGGCAATCCCGTGGCCACCGTGGAGGCATGGAGATCATGCACGTCAAGCACATGAGGTTGTTCAAGGATATGCTCTCGGACCTTCTCCAGATCCAGCCCCTCGGGGGTAAACTCCATGAGCACTTTCACGGTGTCCCGCACCAGCAGGGCAGCCCGGGGCAAGATCAGTACGGCGATGACAAAGGCCGCAAGAGTATCGGCTCGTTGGTAGCCGGTGGTCATCATAATGATTGCTGATGCAATGACAGCCAAGGTGGTCAGCGCGTCCATGGTCACTTCAAGGAATGCGGCTTTCATATTGAAATTTGCGCCACGGCGGCTGGCCAACACAAGCATCGCGGCAACGTTGAGCGTCAAGCCGATGAGCCCAAAAATCAAGACCTGCTGACCGTCCACCTCAGGCGGGTTCTGCCAACGGTCAACACCTTCGATGAGCGCGTAGATGCCGACACCGAACAACAACAGGGCTTGGATCAAGGCAGCAATCACCTCAATGCGTCGATAACCCCATGTTCGTTTGTCGTTGGGCTGACGGAGCATGAGGATCGCAGCCACCAGCGCGACCAACAGCCCCATGGAGTCGGTCAACGAGTGCACCATATCTGTCAACAGAGCAAGACTGCCCGACAACCAGGCGCCAATCCCTTGAGCCACCACGATGCTGAAAATCAGCGAAAAGGCAATAGCTAACCTGTTTCTTACATCAGGTGCCTTTGCCACATCTTCCGCGCTCGGCCCATGATCGTGTCCAGCACCCATACTTCTGTCTCTCCTCGTCGTCATGCACAATGCCACAATGATGATCAAACGAACATATCATCGCTATATGGGTATATTATCGCCGCTTAGCGATTATATCAACGAAAGCCTGGCTCGACCCCTTGCCCAACGACATTTTCAGAGCACATAAAGAAGCGCAAGTACCAGGGGATACGACATATCCTTACAGGGCCCGGTGTCTCTGCAACAACCAGCATGGTAATGATTGATGCGTCAAGTACGTCGTAGAAAGCAGTGTGGAACCTGAGATCCAGATGGGCCACTGTGATAGTCAAGACATCGTGAATACCAATAGTGGAGGCTCTACTGAACGACGGAGACTTCCCTAGGCTTCTACGCACCAGCCCTGGTTATCTGCTGTGGTCTCGCGCTACTCTGCTGACGTCTCTGCGTCGCCGAGCCGCAGATGCACACAGAGTTGGACACTTTTACCGGTGACTTCTAACATCTTTTCAGCCGCCGCAATCAAAATCTTCAACAACGCTGGCTCTGCTAGGGCATACCAGGTAGCTCGCCCGTCAGGCCGCGGATTGATGAGCTCACATTCTAATAAGAAGCGCAGATGCTTACTGACGGTCGACTGCGCTAGCCCCATATGATCTACCAAATCGCGGACGCGATGTTCTCCTGAGGCTAAATGCTGCACAATGGCAAGTCGCGTCGGATCAGCCAGGGCCTGGAACAAGTGCGCATAGGCTGCTGTGGCAAAATCATCGAGAGCATTGTCGTCGTGCACCGTCATATAGCCATGGTAACCCAACATAACGGTGAAGACGCTTCGTCGGCGTCTTTCTAGCATAGGAGGAGACAGGCGCAGGACGAAGTGCTTACGATCCAGAAAATTGTATGACTGCTCATCGGGAAACCATGGTTGAACGCTTTATGCAACATGCTGGTGATTACCCCAGCCCTAAGCGCCCCGGCGATATGCGCTTAGATGGGGAGTCGGACTTCGTTGGCAAACCAGGTCTGGAGTTCGATGACCCAGGTGCTCCAGATCCCGGAGACCATCAAGATGCCCAGCCCGATGAGCAGTCCCCCGCCCAGGCGGGTCATGGTGTGTTGGTGACGGCGGAAAAACGCCAGGGTGCCGGTGAGCTTGTTGAAGCCTAAAGCGATGAGGATAAAGGGCACGCCCAAGCCCAGACAGTAGACAAAGGCCAGCAACCCGCCACGCAGCGGGTCGGGGGAGCCCGCGGTGGACAGCATTAACACCGCCGAGATCGTTGGGCCAATACACGGAGCCCAGCCCAGTCCAAAGATCACGCCCAGCAGTGGGGCCCCGAGCAGTCCGGCGCGGGGTCGGTAGTTGATTTTGCGGTCGCGTTGAAACCAGGACAGGCCGCCCATAAACGCCACCCCCATCAAGATCACCACCCCGCCGAGCACTTGGGTGAGCCATTGCCCGTCGCGTTGCAGCCAGACAAACACCGAGGAAAACACCAAACCCAATACCACAAACACGAGGGTGAAGCCTAAAACGAACAGGCTCATGCCGGCAAACATCCGGCCGCGTTGTTGGTCGTGCAGATTCACTCCGGTCAGCCCGGTGACATAGCCCAGATACCCAGGCACGAGGGGCAGCACGCACGGGGATAAAAACGACACCAGGCCCGCCAGGATGGCCACGGGCACGGCTAGTAATAGGGAGCCGTCCAGAGCGATTTCGGCAAAGACGTTATTGCTAGCCGTCAGCACGTTCGTCACGATAGGTCCTCGGTCAGCGCGGTGGTCAGCAAGGATCGCAAGGTGGAGTGTTCTGCGATCCCCAGGATGCGGGCTGCGACTCTGGTGTGTCGATCCAGGACCAACGTGGTCGGTACAGCCTGTGGGGAGACATAGTCGCCCATGGCCAGTAACACGTTTCCGGATTGTTCTTCCATGGAGGGGTACTCGATGCCAAAGTTGCGTTCAAAGGCTTGAGCTGTGGGCGGGTTGTCGCGGACATTGACCCCAAAAAAGGCGATATCGTCGCCGAATTCTTCATGCAGGGCTGCTAAGTCGGGGGCCTCCACCCGACACGGGGCACACGCCGCGTACCAAAAGTTCAGCAATACCGGTGCGCCCTGCCAGTCGGCGGTATCCACGGACGTGCCGTCAAAGAGGGTGGAGGTAAACTTCACCGGTTCGCCGCGTTGGTCAGCGGCGATCTCCATCACGGAGCCGTCGCCGGCGATGTAGTTTTTATTGCCGGCGTTGCCGGCCTGGTCGGCTAAGGCATCATTTGAGCTGCACGCGGCCAGTAGTGGCAAAGATAACGTCGCCAACGCTCCGGTCAGGACGTGGCGGCGCGTGGGCTGCGGCTGGTTCGGTGGGAGGGAAGTCACGGTCACCTTCTGAGATCACGGATGGACGCACCCAGCGGATCATGGCCAGATGCCAATGGCCTGCAACACCACCAGACATCACCCGGGGCGACCGGATCGGTGTCAAGCCCTCAGCAATGGTACATGAAAGGCTGTAGTATCTATCAAGATGACCACGACCTCGCTCACCCACACCGCAGCCGTGTCCCGGCTGGGCCATGCCCTATCGGATGAGACCCGCACCCGCATTTTGTTGAGGTTGCGTGCCGGTCGGGCCCGGCCCTCCGAGTTGGCCGCACACCTGGGGGTCTCCAAGCAGGTCATGTCGAATCAGCTGCGGTGCCTGCGCGGGTGCGGGCTCGTGACCACGACCGCCGAGGGTCGCAACATCTGGTACGATCTGGCCGATGCCCGTCTGACCACTGCGTTGGGGGACCTGCTGGAGTTGACCCTGACTATCGATCCGGACTGTTGTTCTGCCCAGGGCTGCACCTGCACATGACCCCAAGGCCAATCCAGGATCGCTGCACTCACCACCTTGTCACAGGCACCACGTTTGTCACCAAACCGAAACGGAGGCTCGTCCATGAGCACCCCTCCCCGCCCGGACACCCCACCCCCAACCTCGGGCACCACCTCGAACAAGGCCAAAGTCATCGTCTGGATGAGTCTGCTTGCCGTGGTGCTGGCCGGCGTCATAGCTCTGCTGGCCGTTAAAGCACAGTCCACTACAGAACCCACCTCCCAAACCGGCCCGCCAGAAGCCCCGCAGGTGGTCCGCCCGGACAGCCGGGTATTGTCCCAAGCGCCCAATGAACAAGCCGTGTTAGTGGAGTTTTTAGATTTTGAGTGCGAAGGGTGCGCTGCTGCCTACCCGGTGGTCGAAGAGCTGCGGGCCGACTACACCGACACGGTGACCTTTGTGCACCGGTATTTCCCACTGCCAGGTCACCCCAACTCGATGACCGCAGCCGTGGCGGTGGAAGCGGCCGCACAACAAGACGCCTATGAGGCCATGTATCAAAAAATGTTTGAAACCCAAGAGCAATGGAGCCACGCCGCCCAGGACCAAAGCCCGGTCTTTCGCGACTACGCCCAAGACCTGGGCTTAGATCTGGCCGCCTATGACGCGGCAGTCGCCGACCCGGCGACCACCGCGCGCGTTGAGGCCGACGTCGCCGAGGGCATCACCCTGGGCGTCCAGGGCACGCCAACCTTTTTCTTGGACGGGCGACCACTGACCCTAGATACCGTCGAGCAGTTCCGCGCCGAACTCGACGCGGCGGTGGCCAACTAAACCATGAACACCCCACCAACCACCC
Organism: Enteractinococcus helveticum; assembly: GCF_001657475.1. GTDB lineage: Bacteria > Actinomycetota > Actinomycetes > Actinomycetales > Micrococcaceae > Yaniella > Yaniella helvetica. The sequence goes on along the minus strand of NZ_LXEY01000019.1, from coordinate 11,684 downwards.
CCACCGCGACCCCAGCTCATCGTCCCACCGACGTCGAGCACCCTGGCTCGTCAATGCCCAGGTGGGCCCGGCACCGGCCCTTCGCCTGGATCCTGTTGATTACCGGCGTAGTGGGTTGGGTGGCCTCGGTCATCTTGGTCTCCGAACGACTCGCGCTGTATCGCAACCCAGAGCATGTCACCAGCTGTGATGTCAATCCCTGGGTGTCGTGCGGGCGGGTGATGGGCACCTGGCAGTCAGAACTGTTCGGCTTTCCCAACCCGTTCATCGGGATCGTGGCGTTTGCGGTGGTGATCGCCACCGCCATGCTGCAGCTCTCTGGCGCCCGGGCCGGGCGCTGGTACTGGCTTGGGCTCCAGGCCGGGGTGACGGCCGGCACGGTGTTTGTGATCTGGCTGTGGTCCCAGGCATTGTTTTCGATCTACATCCTGTGCTTGTACTGCATGATCGTCTGGGCGGCCATGATCCCCATGTTTGTGCTGCTCACGATACGCAACCTGATCCATGGCATCCTCCCGGCACCGTCGAGGCTGGTCCGGTTTGCCGCCACCTGGGCCGGGACCCTGGTGGCCATCACCTATGTCGCCGTCGCCGCATCAGTCGTGGTCGTGTTCTTCCCGGTGCTCACCAGCTCCTAACCGCCCCGCACCCTGCGCTACGGACCAGCGGCCTTTGGGGGATAGGTCAGCACTCAGTGTATGGTCAGTGCATGCTGACCATTGCTTCTCATCTTGATGTCATGAACCGGTGGGGTCGGGCGATGGCCGATCCCACCCGGTCCCGAATTCTCTTATCCCTGCTCGATGCGCCCGGCTATCCGGCCGGGCTGGCCGAGCACATAGGGCTGACCCGAACAAACGTATCGAGCCACCTACGTGGCCGCAGTCAGACTGAGGAGGTTGACGCGTGATACTTTCCTCTATCCTGCAAGCCATCGGGCTCTTTATTGCCACCAACATCGACGACATCATTATTCTGTCGCTATTCTTCGGCCAAGGACAAGGGCGACCAGGAACCACCCGTCGCATCCTGCTGGGGCAATATGTCGGCTTTCTCGGCATTCTGAGCGCGGCAGTGGTGGCGGCTTTGGGAGCTCAGATCCTGTTACCGGAGGCAGTGTTGCCCTATTTTGGTCTGTTCCCCTTGGGGATCGGGTTGTGGGCGGCATGGCAGGCGTGGCAAAATCGCGGCGAAGACGATGACGACGCAGCACAAGTGGAAGGCAAGCAAGTCTCGGTGTGGACCGTGGCAGCCGTGACGTTCGCAAACGGTGGCGATAACCTGGGCGTCTATGTCCCCGTCTTTGTCAGCGTCAGCTGGAGTGCAGTCCTTGCTTACTGCATCGTCTTTTTACTACTGGTGGCCGTCCTGGTGTTTCTGGCCAAATGGATCACCTCCAGAAAACCTATCGCCGAGGCCCTAGAACGTTGGGAGCACATTCTTTTCCCAGCAGTGCTCATTGGACTGGGCCTGGTCATCCTCATCAGCGGTGGCGCTTTCGGGCTATAGGCACATGCGGCAGCAGGAACCTCCTTGAAGATCTACCGCCAGCACAGGCTATTGGTGTCACCAGAACAGTCAAATAGCCTCTTGAGAACGCCCCTGGGGCCTACCGTCCCGAATTCACCTCCTGTACTCTGACCTAACAACGGGCTGACCACCGTGGCAAAAATTCCCACAAGGCCCCAACGAAGACCAGGGCGCCACCGCGGCGATCCTGGCGCATGCAGCGGCACCTTGCCAACAGGTCAGCACACAGCGTATGGTCAGTGCATGCTGACCATTGCTTCTCGTCTTGATGTCATGAACCGGTTGGGTCGAGCGATGGCCGATCCCACCCGGTCCCGAATTCTCTTATCCCTGCTCGATGAGCCCGGCTACCCGGCTCGACTCGCCGAAGACTTGGGCCTGACCCGCACGAACGTCTCCAACCACCTGGCCTGCCTACGCGATTGTGGGATTGTCGTCGCCGAACCCGAAGGCCGACGCACCCGCTATGCGATCGCCGACGCCCACCTGGCCCAAGCCCTCAGCGCACTGGTGGAAACCACCCTGGCTGTGGATGAAAACCAAGCCTGCCTCGATCCGGCCTGTCCGGTCGAAGGCTGCTGCGACACCGCTGGGGGTGCACAGTAATGGCAGACGCATGTGGCTGTGCGGCACCAACCCCGCACCTAGAACCCGAAGAACACACCCCCTGGTGGGGCGATCCTGCCATCCTGATCCCCGCAACCTCCGGGGTCACCCTGCTGGTCGGGCTGGGCTTGGAATGGTTCGGTCACGGACTAGACCTAGCAGCCTTAATCTTATTCTGGGCCTCCCTGCTGTTCGGAGCCTCCCAGTTTGTACCCGGAGCCCTGCGGGGGCTGTTCCGCTCCGGACGGCTCGGCATCGGACTGTTGATGACCATCAGTGCCACCGGCGCGGTGGTGCTGGGGTTCATTGAAGAAGCCGCCGCCTTAGCCTTTTTGTACTCCATTGTCGAAGCCTTAGAAGACCGGGCCATGGACAAGGCCCGCTCGGGGTTACGGTCCTTACTAGCGCTCATCCCGACCACGGCCACCGTCGTGGTTAACGACACCACCCACACGATGCCCGTGGAAACACTGGTCCCCGGTCAACGCCTGCGCCTGGCCGCCGGTGAACGACTGGCCACCGACGGCATCGTCCGGTCTGGGTCCAGCAGCCTCGACGTGTCAGCCATCACCGGAGAATCCATCCCTGTCGCGGTGGCCCCTGGCGACGACGTCCTGGCCGGGTCGATCAACACCTCCGGGACCCTGGACATCGAAACCACGGCCGCCGGGACCGACAACTCGCTAACGACGGTAGTGGAACTGGTCGAACAGGCCCAACATGACAAAGGCCAACGCGCCCGCATCGCCGACCGCCTGGCCCGGCCCCTGGTCCCGGGCGTGCTCATCCTGGCGCTGCTGGTCGCCGTGATCGGTGCCCTATTGGGTGATCCCAGCGTCTGGATCGAACGCGCACTGGTGGTCCTAGTCGCAGCCTCGCCCTGTGCACTGGCGATTTCGGTGCCGGTGACCGTGGTCTCCGGGATCGGGGCGGCCAGTAAATTCGGGGTCGTGTTCAAATCCGGGGCCGCTTTTGAACGTTTCGGCGATATCCGTCAAGTGGCCTGGGATAAAACCGGCACCCTGACCCGCAACCAGCCCACCGTCACCCAGGTGCTCACCACAAACGACACGAGACAACAAGAGGTCCTCGACTGGGCCGCGGCCCTGGAAGCCCATAGCACCCACCCATTAGCCGCCGCCATTACCGCCGCTGCCAGCCACACCCTGACGGCTCACGAGGTCCATGAGACCGCCGGCCACGGGATGACCGGTCTGGTGGATGGCGCTCAGATCGCCGTGGGTAGCCCCCGCTGGCTGACCCCAGGCCCCCTGACCCAGCAGGTAAATGAGCTAGAAGGCCAAGGCATGACCGTAGTCGTGGTGCATCGTGATGACCGGCCCGTCGGCGCGATCGGCGTCCGCGACGAACTGCGCCCCGAAGTGCCAACCGTCATCCGTGGGTTATCCGAAGCCGGGGTAACGTCCACCATGCTCACCGGCGACAACACCCGCACCGCTCACGCCTTAGCCACCACCGCTGGGATTGACGAGGTGCATGCCGAACTCCGCCCGGAGGGCAAAGCCCAAGCCGTGACCGCCATGCGTGAGCATAACCCAGTGGCGATGATCGGCGACGGCATCAATGACGCCCCCGCCCTAGCCTCCGCAGACATCGGCATCGCCATGGGCACGAAAGGCTCCGATGCCGCCATCGAGTCCGCAGACATCGCCTTCACCGGCGAAGATCTGCGACTGATCCCACGCGCCATGGACCATGCCCGGCGGGGACGCCAGATCATCAACCAAAACATCATCCTGTCCCTAGCCATCATCGTTGTGCTGATGCCCCTGGCCATCACCGGCGTGCTGGGACTCACCGCCGTGGTGTTGGTCCATGAGATCGCCGAAGTTTTCGTCATCCTCAACGGCCTACGGGCCAGCCGCACCCCAGCCACCACAGCGTCACCACAGCATCAACCAGTAACGCAACCAGCCTCAGCAACCCAAAGTGCTGGTGAATAGTCGGCATACGAACATGGCAAGACCAGGCCCCAACGCTGAATACATTCATATCGAGGTATACCCGCCTTGACATATCGAAGTCCAGAATATTCACCAAACCCATTAGTGCTAACACAGCCGGTATCGACAAGTCCTACCCATTGCAAATGGGTGATAAGTTGACTTATAATTGGTATTGTTGACTATAAGAGGTGAATGCATATGACCACAGCAGTTCCAGAAGAAGTCCGGCGTGCCGCTCTGTTGCGCACTGCTCAGCAAATTGACTACCTTGATTATCGGCGCACGTTGCGTGTGATCAAAGCTAAAGGCTATTCCCAACGTACCGTAGCTCAGGGGTTAAACATCTCCCAGCCTGCGTTGTCCCAGCAGTTCAAGGGTGTAGACGAAGTGGCTGAGCCACAGCCTGGGTTCTCGGGTGCTGGCCCCTATGAAATTTGTCAGCGCTATGCGATTGGGCAACTAAGCCGTGCTGAGCTCATCGATGAACTCATTCGATGGCCTTATGCTCCAAGTGACACAACCGATGGAGTAGATACTTTGCTGATCGACCCACCGGGCTCTTGGGATGAAGTAGAACAAGCTTGCGATCGTGGATTAATCGATGGTCAGATATACGATGAAGTATTAGATCGTATCGCCATTGACTAGGTTGTGAGCGTGGACCACCAGCACCATAGTGCCAACATTTCCGCCCTGTCTCAATCCAATGGACCATTATCACCCAAAGGGCCAACCGCCACGATCAAGAATCGCGCGTGGTTCCGTCAGCTCCCAACCGGACAGTATCGCCCAACGGACACTCGGAGACAGGTTCATCGGCAACTCCTGAACACTGAACAAGATGTCAGTCCCAAGGTGAAACAAAAAAAGCAAGCGATTGTCTTGGCTGGGCCACCGGGGGCCGGGAAATCAACCGTGCTCCATCAGATTCTGGGCGATAAACACGGTCAGTATCGGGTTTTGGACGCCGATAAGTTCAAAGAAGCCCTCCTCGATACCGCGGTGCAGGACGGCAGTTACAACACCTGGATCAAGCCAGCTGAAGTTCAGGCGCTGGAAGCCCAAGGGCACCGGTTCTATCCGTTAGAACTGGCATCCCTAGTGCATGAAGAATCTTCGATGCTCATGAAAACCTTGCGGGATGAGTCCATCGCACGCGGCGATAACATCGTCATCGACTCAGTACTGTCAGATGAAACCAACGCTCTTGCATTAGGTGAGAAGTTAGAAAAAGCAGGATACAGCATCCACGTGGTCGATGTGGAAGTACCCTTTGAAGTCTCCCAACAACGCATCCAGCAACGGTGGCTCCAAGCCCGACAAGAGGCGGAACAAGACGGATCAGGATTAGGTGGCCGCTGGGTGCCTTCCGAATTTGCGCGCACAGTCTTTGATGGACCAGACGGTAAATCTAAACCTGAACATGCAGCACAACAGCTAGCACAACGCTGTGGCGCAGTCACAGAATATCGCTTGTTTCGGACCACCACTGCACAGGCACAAGCTGCCACAAGTGTTCCCACATTAGAACGCCATTTAGCGCGCGCCACACCCAACGGTCCCCTACTCGACCACGATGTAGCCCAAGTCATGAACCGGACGCAAACCTTCCGGCCAAAAAATCATCTACAACACAACAAGCCCCGTCGCGGACACCGCTTCGAACGATAAATCTGCACGTCTAGCTTCCGGTAACGGGTTCGGTTGTGGTTGATAGAACCTGCAAGCCATGTCCACCTATGAAGTGGTGGAGCTTCTGTTTCTTTAACCAGAGATGTAGTGGCCAAGGCCGCTGATGGAAGTACCCTAGTTCGTACAGCACTTGTCCGGTTCGTTTGTTGAGTTCAATACCGATGACGTGGCAAATCTTGTTTTCTGGGCCTAAAGCACTGTTCACAAGAACGGTGGCACCTAGGGGGATTACATCATATTCTGGCATCGTTGCCTCCTGTGGCATGATAGCGGGGCTGTCGCCTAGTGAGTCCATGCCACATAGATTGCCACGAGTACAAACCCAACTGCGCCGATGCTCATGACGGTCATGTACTGTCGGTTATATTTGGGCACAGGTCGATTCTCGCAAGCGTAGCGCCGCGTTATGCCTGACATTCTCATGACCGCCAGGACCGCAAGGGTGGCCGCGATCAGAAACATCACCACCGTGAATAAATCTTGCATGTACCAACCTTTCTAGTTCCAGATAAACAGTAGTTTGACTTCGCTACCAAGTCGATGACGTGACCGCATTGGTTCGTTAGGATCAGGCACTCTACCGTGCACACCAAGAGTCGTGATCAGCCGTGTTCAGACTGCATGGACGGTGAGTAGTTCGTCCCAGTGTGTGGTGTAGCGCGGTGACATCATCTCACGACGCATTTGCCAGGCGGGGCCTTGTTGTAGGCCAGCCCTACCTAGCCCGATGGCGGTTGTGCCGTGTTCGCTACGGATCTGCTCGATGAGGGGGCCAATCTGCTTGGCTTCGTGGGGAGAGACGAACTCTTCAAACATCGCGTGGACGCCGGAGGGTCGTAGTTCGGTGACCACGATCCCGGCTCGGGCGTATTTCACACCCTCGATGATTTTGGGCAGTAGTGCCTTGGCGGCCTTGGTCAGCACCACCGGATCTGCACTATATCCGGGCAGGGCGACGGTGGCAGCGGGTTGGTGGGATTGGCGATCATTGAAATAGCTCGTCATGGCCCACGCGGTCAGGACTTTAGCTTCGCGCTGGTGGCGATGGAGTCGCCCGGAGGCCATTTGCGCATAGATTCCTAAAACTTGCTCCATACTGTCGCGGCTGGTCACGGGTTCGGAAAAGCTCCGTGAGTAGATCAGCTGGTCTTTGATTTCGCGTTCTTCCTCCATCGGAATACACGCGGTGCCGCGCAGTTCTAACAGGGTGCGCATCTGCACAATGGAGAACTTATTGCGAATATGTACCGGGTCAGCGTCGCGGAAGTCGGCCACAGTAAAAATTCCCATGCCGTTGAGGCGTTTCGTCACCCGCGGGCCAATCCCCCAGACTTCAATCACTGGCAATCGGGCTAGGACGTGTTCGCGCGTGGTGTCGGGGACGCGATCCCAGACGGACACTCCCGCAAGGGCCTCGACTGCCTGGTAGTAGGGTCCTTGTTAGATGTTTGGCTTCGGCGTATGTATGTGGCGGATCTTCTTGTAGCGGTGCTGTATTTTGCCAATAGCCATGCTTGCGATTATCGCGTGCCTGGTCGAATAAGCTACTCACGAATACTCGGCTATACCGGTAGTCTTGGCGATACCCACGCACACCGGCAGTCCAGTCAGCCGCCAGATCTCACGTTTGAGCTGTTCACCGGCGGCTCGAACCTGCGCCAGCGTACCGCGCAGCCCCACAAATGCCTCATCGATCGAATACACCTCGGTCCACGCCGTCATCCGCGACAATATGCCCATCACCCGCGATGACATATCCCCGTAGAGCTCATAATTACTCGAGCGGGCCACAAGCCCCATCTTCTCCGCGCCGGCTTGGAGTTTAAACCAGGGATAACCCATTGGAATGCCCAGTGCTTTGGCCTCATTGCTCAGCGATACGCAACAGCCGTCATTATTGGACAGCACGACGACGGGCCGGTCAATCAAACTGGGATCGAAAACGCGTTCGGCCGAGACGTAGAAAGAGTTCACATCGACTAATCCAATGTAGTCATCTCTGGAGTTCACGTGAGCCGTCACTAGCAACCCCTTCATTAGTGTTCTGACGCCGAGGGAGCTGGCCTTAGTACGGCCAGGCATCCATTCTCCGATGAAGTAAAGCTAGTTCTAAGCAGAAAAATAAAACCAACAAAAACGGAACGTCCAGGTACCGGCCGGGCCTATATGCGTCAGATCCGGTCGTTTTTGACACACTGATCTCGGCGCTTCTCCTATCTTAATTAAGCACCAATGAAATCCACGGTTTCGAATTAAGGATTTTGTCGCAAAACTCAGTGTCAGTTTCTATGTTGCAGATCCTCCACTGTTTCACGAGTATTGCTACATTAGAGGCATGGCACACGCTTTGGGGTGTCATTTTCAGAAGCTGAGTGCATGGATTTCAGAAGGCGGCGTCATGGGCCAATGCCGAGGACCTTTTCCCATCGGGACGGAGCTCCCCTGTCGGAGCGACGTGTCGGTAGAGGGTTTGGCGGGTCACGCCAAGTTCTGTGCACAGCTCGCCAACGTTAGTGCCGGGCTGACCATCGAAGCCTGCGCCAGGCGGACTTGAGCCGGGGTCATTTTGTAGGGCCGACCGCCCTTTCGGCCCCGGGCTCGCGCTGACGCGAGTCCTGCCTTGGTGCGTTCGGAGATGAGTTCGCGTTCAAACTCGGCCAGCGCGGCGAAGATACCAAACACCAATTTGCCCGAGGCAGTCGTGGTATCAATGGCCGCCCCTTGGCCGGTGAGCACCTTGAGTCCCACGCCACGTTCGGTCAGGTCATGAACAACGTTGACCAAATGCCGCAAATCCCGGCCGAGGCGGTCCAGTTTCCACACGATCAACGTGTCCCCAGACCGCAGAGCTTTCAGACACGCCGCCAGCTGTGGCCGATCGTCTTGCTTCCCGGACGCCTGATCTTCATAGATCTGCTCCGGATCCACACCGGCAGCCAAAAGCGCGTCGCGTTGTAGGTCAGTGGTTTGGGACCCGTTTGTTTTTTGAGATTCGTGCATACCCGATCAACACCCTGGTTTTCTCCTGTCATGTATTCGATCGTTTATGTGACAATCCGCCACGGTGTGATCGGCGACCCCGTCCTTCACCGATCCGCTCTATGGCACCCCGGGCGAGCTCCTGTCCGCCCGTTCCCGGTTTGCCGGAGTCGAGTCGGCGCACCGAGTACTTCAGCGATGAGGAGCCGGGGTTGAGTACGAGGACGAGCATCGGTCTGCCTCTTGGGCTCGGGTAGGTCCGGTCAGGCTCCGCATTCGCCTGCTGACGCCTGACCGGCAGCCATCCTGCCAAAGCCAGAAGCCCGCGCCAGGCACGCTTCCGGTCCTGCAGTCCCGTCGATCGCGCCCTGATGCTGGGTGGTAGTCCTCTTGCTTGGTTGAACAACCATGGTAGGCCCGTCCCCATATCTGCGACACTGGGTCAGACATGTGCAGGCGCTGAAGGAGGACAGGTCCGTGGACAACGAGGAGAGTTTTCAGGTCGTGGTCGGTTTGGACGGATCGGACGAGTCAAGGGCCGCCCTCGGCTGGGCGGTGTCCGAGGCGCGTCTGCGCAGGGGAAAGGTCCGGGCCGTGACCGCGTGGCAGCCTCCCGCAGTACCAGTAGGGCCCTGCTACTCTGGCACTGCCAGATGGCGCGGACGTTGACTGGTCACGGCTCGAGCGACAGCCGATTGGAAGATGCTGCGACCTTAACCAATCGGCACCCAACCAGATGGCGTGATGGGAATCGCAGTGGTCCGATCGCGCAGCAGATGACGAAACGGAGGAAGGAAGGCGATGGCTCACGGTAACGGCGGTCGCAGCCACGCGGGGCACCTGCCCTCCAGCGGCGCCGCCCTGGCGATTTCGGCGTGGCTGACGGGGATCTACTTCGTCATCGAGTTGGGCATCGGCCTGTGGACGGGATCGGTGGCGGTGATTTCGGACGCCTTCCACACCTTCTCGGCGGTGGGTGGCGTGCTGGTGGCCATCATCGCCGCCCGACTGGCCCGCCGCCCGGCCGATAAGGACCGCAGCTTCGGTTGGTATCGCGCCGAGATCGTGGGCGCCCTGGTCAACGGCGGCTTCTTGCTGGGCATGGCGCTGGTCGTGATTGTGATGGCCGGCATGCGCATGACCGACCCCGTTGACTTGCCCACTACACCCATGCTGTGGGCGGCGGCCGGTGGCTTGCTCACCGAGTTCATCTCGTTGGGATTGATCTGGAAGCAAAGCCGCAGCGACCTGAACGTCAGAGGCGCGCTGTGGCACATTCTTCAGACTTTCGTCGGCAGCCTGCTCATCATCGTCACCGCGCTGGTGATCCGCTTCACCGGGTTCTTGCTGATCGATCCGCTGCTCGGAATGGCCTTCGGCTTCGTCCTGGTATGGGCAAGTTGGGGCATCCTGCGCGACGCCACCCATTTGCTGATGGAGGGCACGCCCGCTGAGATTCGCCTGGGTGAGGTGACCGAAGCACTGGAAGCGCTCGACGGCGTTGAAGGCGCCCATCACGTGCACGCTTGGGCACTGACCAGTGGACGTTACGTGTTCTCCGGTCACCTGCGCATCGCCGACGGGGCCGATCCACAGGCTGTGCTCCAAGCCGCCTCCAGCATGCTCAAGGATCAGTACGGCTTCTTCTTCGCCACACTGCAGGTGGAGGCCGCCTACCTCGACGAGTCCGACGCCGAAGCGATCGATGACATGCGTGAGACGCGCAAGAAGGGACAGGCGTGAGAACCCTCCTTCTGCTTGCCTTGATCACGTTCTCCGAGGCGACCATCGGTGTGTTCGTCAAGCTCACCGACGGGCGGATCCCAATCCAGACGCTGACCTTCTATGCCATGGCCTTCGCAGCGACTTTCCTGTTCATAGCGCGAGCCCTGGCAACTCGGCAATGGCCCCGCTTTCCCGCGGGCAACGTCAAGGACACCGCTATCATCGGCGTGCTGATCGCGGCCCAGGGCGGCGTATTCAATTTCGCGATGTCGCTTGTACCTATCGCCAACGCGGTGATCTTCTGGAGCATCGCGCCGTTCTTTGTGTTCATCTTTTCGGCGATTTTCCTCGGCGAGAAGGCGCGAAAAAGCTACATCCTGATATTCGCTATCGCCCTGGCCGGCATTGCGCTGGCCAACCCGCTCGGTGGCGGCCATATGCTGGGAAATTTCGTGGCGCTGGCCACCGGGGCGATCTACGCCGCGATGGTCACCTACATGCGCTACGAGGGTAAAACCGAGACCGGGAACGACATCGCCTGGTCACTGCTGGTCGCCGCACTTTCGCTTTCGCCGTTCCTCCTGATCGTCGGCCCCGGCCAAGTGGCGACGACGATCGCGCATCCGGCACTCGGCGTGGAACTGCCGGTGATGCTCTGGGCCGCGGGCCTGGGCATCGTCTCCACAGGTTTCGCCTACTTCGGCATCTCCATCGTCTTGAAGTCGATCGATGCCAATGTCTATGCCCTGGTCGACATCATCGTCTCGCCGGTTGTAGCCTCCATATTCGGATATCTGATCTTCGCAGAGGTGCCCGGACGACGCATCATCTATGGTGGCGCCTTGCTGCTCGCCGCCGGCTTATGGCTGACCCGCGAGATGTCGCGGGGCCGAGAGAACCAAGCCGTGCACCCATGCCAATGCGTCTAATCTGTGACTGTTAACTTCATTTGGCGGTTTTTTGCAGGTTCGTTTGGCGGTCTTCGTCGTGTCGCTTGCCGGTCCGAGAGAATGGGAATGACTGGCCTGAAGCATGTTAGCCACTCAGAATATTCCGTAGTGTGGCCGTTGCTTACAGTCCGAAGGCTCCGCCGCTGACGAGGATGACGATACCTAGGCCGATGAGGACGGCCGGAAAGAGAATATGTTCCCACCGTTCCAGGGCTTCTGCAATGGGTTTTCTGGA
>NZ_LXEY01000018.1 GCF_001657475.1 Enteractinococcus helveticum | reverse complement strand
TCATCAGACGCTAACGCCTTGCGCACCGTATTCCGGCTGATCCCCATCCGGCGGACAATTTCTTTGATAGCAACACCTTCGGCGCGATGCAGCCGACGGATCTCTGCCCAATCTTCCACACTCATCACGCCACCGAGCTTGAACGAATGAGGGGTCAACATTCATCCGTCCCTAGAGGGTCATTATTCACGCGTCGTCGACAGAAGCCGGCATTGGTGCCGGTGGGCGCCGGTGATGGTGTGGTTGAGAGCCACCGACGCCCACCACCGGAGTTAGGCGTTGATGTTGGCGGTATGTTCACGCATGTTGTAGCCTCCGGTTTCTACCCAAATGGTGTTGTGCACGATTCGATCCATGATGGCATCGGCATGAACACCTGATCCCAGGCGCTGATGCCAGTCCTTTTTGGCGTATTGGGTGCAGAACACTGTGGAGGCGTTATCGTAGCGCCGCTCCAGTAGTTCCAGCAGCATGCTGCGCATCGACTCATTGGGTGAGTCCAGGAGCCATTCGTCGATGACTAACAACGTGAAGCTGGCGTATTTTTTGAGCAGTTTGACTTGGCCTTGGGGCTTGTCTGCTGCTTGGATCCAGGCTTCTTCCAGATCTGGCATCCTGACATAGTGGGCGCGGATGCGCATCGTGCAGGCTTGTTTGGCTAACGCTAAGCCCAGGTAGGATTTCCCGGAGCCGGTGAAGCCTTGGAAGACCACGTTGTGTTGTCGGTCAATGAATGAGCAGGTGGCTAGCTGGGTGATGACCTCGCGGTTGAGGCCACGTTCTTCGAGCATGTCTAACCGGCGCAGATCCGAGTTGGGGTAGCGCAGCTGGGCGCGGCGGATCAGTCCTTCGACTTTGGCATGGGTGAAGGCGCTGTGGGCTTCATCCACGACCAGTTGGATGCGTTGTTCAAACGACATGCCCAGGGTCAGCGTGTCGTTTTGGGCCAGTATCGCGTCAAGGAGTGGGCCGGCGGCCATGTCGCGCAGTTTGCGGCGGGTGTCGGTATCGATACTGCTCATTTAGTGTCTCCTGCGTAGTAGTCTGCGCCGCGAACGTAGCCGGTGGTCTCGTGATCGTCTCCTGGTAAGAGCACCTCTCCGGTTTTGTCTTGACCGGATTCCAAGATAGGCCGCAAATGCGCATAACGTGGCGAAGGCACCCGGCTGGCTAGCGCCACAGCACAGGCAGCTTCTAAGCGTTGATGGGAATACCGCCGCGCTAAGCGCAGTACTGCCAGGGCTGGATCCAGTCCTTGTTCAGCAATGGGGACGGCGGCAAAGATCCGGTCCTCGACCTCTTGGGTGTTGGCGCCGATCCGTTGCGCCCAGGCACGAACCCGGTCTTGGTCCTAGGGCTGATAACCAGCACCTGGTGGCAGGTCGGCATCATTGGTGGCATATTCATTGACCGCGGTGGCCGGCAGGCGAAGGTGAGAACACAACCGTTGGTGATTGCGATATATTTCCACTGTGGTGCCGGTGATGCGCACATCGACTTTTTCGCCAATATGGGTATAGGGCACCGAGTAATAATTCTTGGCCCAGGTGATGTGACTATTGCGGGCCACTTTCCGACCGTAAACCCAGTCACTGATCTCGTAGGCTGCTGCGGGCAAGGGCCGCAACAAGTGACGCTCTTCAGCGTCGAAGACCGTGGCACGTGAGCCAGCGCGCTTTTGGAACGGCTCACGGTTATACGCGGCCAGTTGTTCTTGGACTGCTTGGCGCAGCTGGCCAAGGGTCGCAAAGGTTTGCTTGCGTAGTGCTGCAATGACCCAGGTCGCGATATAGCCCACCGTGTTTTCGGTGCTGGATTTGTCCTTGGGAGCTCGGATTCTTGCGGGCAATACCGCTGCAGAATAATGCGCGGCCATCTCGCGGTAGGCCGTATTGAGCACGATCTCGCCTTCGCGCGGGCGCTGAATGACTCCGGTTTTTAGGTTATCGCACACAATCCGTGGCACTGAACCACCAAAAAATTCAACCATGGCCACATGGGCGGCCAGCCACGTATTTTGTTGCATATCCAAGGTGGGTTCCACAAACGCATACCGCGAGAACGGCAAACACGCGACAAACAGATACACCGTCTGCGTTTTGCCCGTGACCGGGTCCTCCAGCCGCATCGTAGGCCCGGACCAGTCGACTTCCACCGTCTGGCCGGCTTTATGCCCGACCCGTGAGGTCACACCCGATTGCAGCACATATTTCTGATAGATCCGACAAAACCGGTCATAACTCATGACCGGCTGGTTCGTTGAAGCGTGCTCATCGACGTATTCGCTATGCAGCAACTTCAGTGTGACCCCGACCCGGGCCAGCTCTTTGTGCACCGCGTCCCAATCCGGCTGGGCATACACGCTCTGGTATTCACCGCGGTGCGGAAACACCACCTGATACACCTCGGCCTCGGACAGCTCGGCAAGATCATCCCACTTGATGTGGGCGCGGTCTACGGCTTCGAATACCGCAGCGATACTATTGCGCGAGATGCCATGCCCCGCAGCAATGGATCAGGCTGACAACCCTTGAGCACGAAGTTCTAGGACTAACTTCGCTGGAATTTTGCGTACCATAATAGGGCACTCCTTTCGTCATGTGGATTGGCACATGACGAAAGGAGCCCAAACCGCAGGTGGCTCTCAAAGCCACCATTGATGGCTCCAAGCAAGCCCAACACTACATTGAGGCTGTGGCTCTCAATGACACCATGAGTGGACTCCAGTACTGCAAATATTCACTTAGCGGCGATACTACTCTAGTTTGGTGTTCGAGAACCCTCCATAAAGGTTGTATATTCCTTCGCAGAAATCCAGAGAAACAACTTCCCTAGTCTCCAGGTCGACCGTCGTGTCAATAGCGCCCCTTGTCAACGACGGGTGAATATTGCCCTCTCATTCCTGCATTCTGGAAAGCTGAATAATTGTGCGGCCTAGGCCAGACTGGCGTCGACTGCATCGTGCCAAGCACCATTGTCGATTCGTTCCTGCTAAAGATTCTCATTTGTGACCGAAATCGTTTCAGCCGTCCCAAGTGATTTCCGCTAGAACAAACTGGGGGATGATAGATGATTGATCATTTCAGAAGACAAGTAACCGTAGTGGAGGCCGCCCTGCATAGTTTGTCCTGCGTGCGGAGAACTTCCGAAGCGTCTAATAGATATCTACAAGAAGCCGGCCATTAGAGCGGTAAGAGTCCAGCCACAATAGCGCTAAGGGACTATTTCATCAGGGCGTATTGGACGCGGTAGCATTCGCCGCGAAACCATACCAACCTCCCGTGGTGCACGATGCGGTCGGTGACAGCACCGACCATGGTACCCGTCGCTAAACACGGCGCCCCAGCGGGAGGAATCCACTTTGATGGTCAGCGCCAGGCTGCCTTGCTCTTATCCATCGGAGTTGACATGAAACAGCAATTGGGCACAGTCGGCGTCGATAGGCAGGTAACCAAACCCGTCGCTTACTATGGGCCAGCAGAGCCATTTCTTTGTCGAGTCGATCACTATCTTTATCTGTCGCAAGCGAGGCGATGGCGAAGCAGAAACATTTGGCGGGAATGCCCTGGTAACATCCCGCCAAGGCCCGACCAGTACCTAGATCGGTTCTTCCTGTGCCCACATCGTCAGGCAACACGAGGTCTGAGCGTGATCAATGATGTCCAGACTGCTCAGTTGATACTGGCTGTAAGTGTGTGATCAACTAGAAGCCGGGCGGTTCAACAAAGGACATCAAAGTGGCAACTTTGGATGCTCGCAGCAGGCAGCAGCAAGATCCTGGACGGGATCCAGCTCCGTCAGCGAGTAGACCGTGGAAGTATTCACACTGTTCGGTAGCGCCGTGTGTAGACCAATCCGCTCACGCAGTGCTGGTCAGGCAAAATTGGTTACGATGACGCACCGGGCACCAGAAACCCCGCTTGCAGACTTGGAATAGATACTGATGCCGAATCCCATCGGACCGCGTAAGCACATGTCTCCATTCGTGCGATCTAATCTGTCACTCCACTAACTTGCGATCAGATAATTGACTTTGGCGTGTCCGACTGTCTCGGACTCCGTGAGCAGCTGAGTGACCCTGTCGCTTGAAAACTACCCACATCGCAGTGCGTGGATGGCAGGATTCATATCGTTATTTTGCAGGCAAGCTAGCGCTGAGCTAATCGGCTGTCCATGCTCATTGGGCTGAATACAAGTTGGTCGCAATCTCTAATGAGTATTGGAGGCCAATTGTGAATGTCCGTGTCGAGATACGATCCCTAGTGAGGCAATGCTCGCTCGGTCGTTTGCACAGCCTCTCGAACATGCAAGTACGACCGTACAAACGGCTTGGACTGATATTGCGCAGGTGATGAGGTTAAAAAAGTGGAGGGTCGCAGTCCTAAGACTGAGACCCTCCACTCATAGAGGCTTGCCACTACACGTTAGTGTTTGTGCTGTCCCCGTGAGAATTCAAATACCCAACCGGTTACAAAGAATAGTCCGGCGCCGATACCGATGATGAAAATCCACCAGTCGATAGCTACACCGAGTACTACAATTGCGGCTGCGGCGCCGAGGCCCAGTGGCCACCAGCTCCAAGGGGCGAAACGACCGTAAGTTCCGGAGTATTCTTCAATCTCTCCGTCGTCTTTATCGTCGACACCCGTTTTGTACTCTTTTTCTACCAAACGCAGGTAGTAAGCAATCATGTACTGCATACCGGCAAGAGCGAACAGGGCAGGGATCCCGACCCATTCGGTTCCGCGGGTCCAGATTGTGTACACGATGGCTACTGCGAGGAAGAACGTTCCCAGAATTGCAAATAGCTGCTGGTTAATCTTCACGCGCTATGCACCTGCCTTCGTTGTCATATGTTCACGACGCTCTAGTGGAATCAGTTCTGGATGGTGCAGGTCGAGTGCAGGTCGTTCAGAACGGATCCGTGGCAGTGCGTGGAAGTTGTGACGTGGTGGCGGGCAAGAGGTTGCCCATTCGAGCGAGCCGCCGAAGCCCCATGGGTCATCAACAGTAATCTTCTTGCCGTAGCGGGCGGTGTAGTAGACGTTCCAGAGGAATGGAATGATCGACGCGCCCAGTAGCATCGACGATACGGTCGAGAACTGGTTCATGAGAGTGAAGCCGTCTTCCACCATGTAGTCGGCGTAACGACGTGGCATCCCCATGACACCCAGCCAGTGCTGGACCAGGAAGGTGCCGTGGAAACCGAGGAAGAGCATCCAGAACTGGATCTTGCCCCAGGTTTCGTTGAGCATCTTACCGGTGAACTTAGGCCACCAGAAGTAGAAGCCGGCGAACATTGCGAAGACTACCGTACCGAAGACTACGTAGTGGAAGTGTGCAACTACGAAGTAGGTGTCAGAGACCTGGAAGTCGAGCGGTGGGGAGGCCAGGATGATACCGGTCAGACCACCGAACAGGAAGGTAACCATGAATCCGAGGGTCCACAGCATCGGGTTTTCGAAAGTGATTGATCCTCGCCACATGGTTCCAATCCAGTTGACGAACTTCACACCGGTAGGTACGGCGATGAGCATAGTCATCAAGGAGAAGAATGGCAGCAGTACTGAACCGGTGACGTACATGTGGTGTGCCCACACGGTCATGGACAGTGCTGCAATGGCTGCGGTCGCAAATACCAGGGATTTGTAACCAAAGATTGGTTTCCGCGAGAAGACCGGAATGATCTCAGAAACGATACCGAAGAACGGTAGCGCAATAATGTAAACCTCGGGGTGACCGAAGAACCAGAATAAGTGCTGCCACAGGATGGCGCCACCGTTTTCCGGATCGAAGATGTGTCCGCCGAAACGACGGTCCAGGCCCAGCGCAAACAGTGCCGAAGCAAGTGGCGGGAAGGCCATGAGGATCAAGATACCGGTGATCAAAGTGTTCCAGGTGAAGATCGGCATACGCCACATCGTCATACCTGGGGCACGCATCGAAATGATGGTGGTGATCAGGTTCACGCCACCAAGAATGGTACCGAAGCCCTGCAGGCCAAGTCCGAAGACCCAGATGTCTCCACCAATACCTGGTGAGTACGTTGCATTCGACAGTGGAGCGTATCCAAACCAACCGAATGATGCTGCACCCTGTGGGGTGAGGAATCCTGCGGTAGCAATGAGCGACCCGAACAGGAAGAACCAGTATGCCAAGGCGTTCAGACGTGGGAAGGCCACATCTGGTGCACCGATCTGAAGCGGCATAATTACGTTTGCGAAACCAATGAACAGCGGTGTCGCGAACATGAGCAGCATCAATGTGCCGTGCATAGTAAACAGCTGGTTGAACTGTTCTTTAGTCTGCAGGACCTGCATACCTGGTGAGAACAGTTCAGCACGGATAAGCAACGCCATGACGCCGGCGAGGCCAAAGAAAATGAATGACGTCATCAGGTACAGGTACCCGATGGTCTTATGGTCGGTCGTGGTCAGCCAGTTGACGATAATGCGGCCTTTGGAGACCGGCACTACCTGAGGCCGTACACGCGACCGAGTGTCGTCTTGTGTGTATTCGTAAGTAGTCATTTACCTTACTCCTCGATCCGCTGTGGATCGCCCAGAGGTACCTCTTGATCGCGCTGACCATCAGGGTTCTCGTTCGGGTTACGGTTCAGTTCCGCACCCGACAGTCCCTCTGGAAGCTGGCGGATTTCGTTGAGGAATTCTGCTTCTTCAACGATCTCGACGTTGAACAGCATTTCAGAGTGGAATTCACCGCAAAGTTCGGCGCACTTACCTTGGAAGTGTCCAGTCTCACCCGGAGTGAGGTACATGCGGTTGGTCTGTCCTGGAACCATATCCAGTTTCTGCAAGAAGGCAGGAACCCAGAACGAGTGGATGACGTCGCGTGATTTCAACTGGAATTCAACTGGTACGTCGACCGGAAGGTACAGGGTTGGAAGGGTTTCTTCAACACCTTCCTCACCGGTTAGTTGGCCCTGAATACCGTACAGGTGGCGTTCTTCTGTTTGGCCATCTGGCGTGGTGTACTCGTAATCGAAGTCCCAGGCCCACTGTTTACCGTGCACGGTAACCACCAGTGGCGAGTCTTCTACCGGCGTGTTAATAGTGCGTTCAACGCGGTCAGTGAAGCCCCATAGGGTGAGAACCAAGATAATTGGAATCACGGTGAACATGGTTTCCATGGGGACGTTGTATGCGAGTTGGCGTGGGTAACCTTTGTCGCCTTTACGACGACGGTAGGCCACGATGACCCAGAGCATCAATGCCCAGGTGATGACACCAATCACAAGTGCGGCTACCCATGTTCCAACCCAGAGGTTGGTGAGTAGCTCGTTGTGGTTGGTTGTCTCGTTAGATCCGGGATACCAGCCTCGTTTTGCATGTTCTGAACACGCGGTCAAGAACAGCAAAGCCGTAGCGCCAATGACTCCCCCCTTTAGGAGTCTCTTGCCGCGGCTGCCGGCTCGTTGTAGCAGTCTCACAGACGGCCCTTCCTCTTCTTTGTCCAGTGCGAGTGTTTTGCCTTGTGTCATTAGCCTACTCTCACGTCGCACTGAGAGTTATCCAGGCAAAACAACTTTTGCTGTGTCTAGCTTAGTGCTTTTTCTATCGGAAAGTTGGACCATGACAGCAAAACGGCGAGTCAACGTACTATGTGACGTCAACCCGCCGTTTTGCAGGAAATTACTGTTGAAGCATGTCTAGTGGAACGAGTCTCCACAGGCACAAGAGCCAGCAGCCTGAGGGTTATCGATCGTAAAACCGACCTTTGTGATGGAATCCTCAAAGTCGATAGAAGCCCCTGCTAAGTAAGGCACCGACATCTTGTCGACGATGACTTCAACGCCGTCATAGCTGTTGACGGCGTCGCCATCGAGCACACGTTCGTCAAAGTACAGCTGGTAGATCAGGCCGGAGCATCCACCCGGCTGTACAGCGATACGCAAGCGCAGATCCGGACGGCCTTCTTGTACCAAGAGGTCGCGAACTTTGGAGGCAGCCACGTCGGTTAGCACGATCTCGTGCTGCGGCAGTCCTTCAGCGGGAGCCGCTTGTGGCAGCTGGTCGGCAATATTATCTGTCTGGGACATCGTGTACTCCTCTGAAAATGTGACACCTGCGGTCAAATGATGCAACGTTATTGCCCGTAGTCTTTATTCCACATGGTCTAGGGCCATTCTGGCAAGCAATAGTATCTCTGCTTCAATCGCATGGCGTAATACAGACAAGTCTAATGATTCATTGGGCGAATGTGCTTTCGTGTCTGGATCTTCTATGCCAGTCAGCAAAATGCTTGCATTTGGAAATGCTTCGACCAGATCAGCCACGAATGGAATGGAACCACCCATGCCGGTCTCGATGGCGTCAGTCCCCCACGCCTCAGACAGGGCCTGTTTCATCATGGCACTGGCTTGTGAGGTTGCCTCCACAACAAACGGCTTGCCTTGTTCGCCTGGATGGACGGCTACTGTTGCACCAAAAGCTGGCGTGTTTTGTACATGAGCGGTAAGAGTGTCCATGGCATGCTGTGGATCCATACCCGGGCCAAGGCGCATGGAGAATTTCGCACGAGCGGTATGGACAATAGAGTTGGAAGACTCAGCTATTGAAGTGGTGTCAACGCCGATGATATTTAGCGCCGGTTTGTTCCATAGTCGATCAGCGAGACCACCAGTACCAGCCAGTTCTAAGCCTTGAACAGCTCCAATTTGTTGGCGGTACTCCTCTTCGTCATAGGCCACTTCGGCCCAGCGCGTCTGGTCGAGTCCGGGTATGGCTACGTCGCCGTCAGCGGTATGAAGATTTGCAATAATTCGGGCCAATATGGTGTTGGCATCAAGCACTGGTCCCCCGAATAGCCCGGAGTGCACAGGATGCTCAGTCACGGTAACTTCTATGACGCCGTCGAGCAATCCGCGTAGCGATGTAGTCAGCGCGGGGATCTCGACCGACCAGTTCGCGGAATCGGCAACGATGATGGTGTCGGCGGCGAGAAGTTGTTGATGCTCCTGCAAAAACTGGGCGAAGAAAGGTGAGCCGACTTCTTCCTCACCTTCGATGAATACGGTCACACCCAAGCCATGGTCGTCACCCAGTAGCTCCTGCAGGGCTCGAATCGCAGCGTGGTGGACAACGATACCGGCTTTGTCATCCGCGGTGCCTCGACCATAAAGCCGACCAGATTTTTCGGTAGCCACCCAAGGATCCGTTTCCCAGGCTTCACAGTCGCCGACTGGCTGAACATCGTGGTGTGCATATAACAAGACAGTTGGCTTGTCCCCTTGGGCAGGCGAGCGGGCAATAATGGCCGGACCGGATTGCTCGCCGTCGCTATTTGTTTCGGTAAGTTGGTGCACTTGCTTGAACCCGAGGTTTTCGAATAGCTCCGCCACGGCTGCTGCCGACGACTCCAATGGCGCTCTGTCGTAACCGTCAAAGGCTAAGGAACGGTAAGTCACCAGTTGGCAGAGGTCGGTGACGATGCCCGAAAAGTGCTGATCGACCCAGTTTTTGACGGCTGAGATGAATTCTTGACTGTGCGGATTGGGCGTATTGGCAGCTGATAGAGATGCGTTCATGGTCATTAGCGTAGTCGGGATGACAGTGAGGTTGGAACACCTAGAATAGAGGCAACACATTCGTCCATGCTGAACAACAGAAGAGAAGAAATGACCGAAGAAGACCGGGGCACTGCAAAGTCTCAATCCGAGGGCAAGGGACGCCCCACACCAAAACGGCGCGACCAAGAGGCCGCGAATCGTCGTCCGTTAATCTCGGATGACCGTAAGGTAGCTCGCCAGCAGCATCGCGAGGCTGTTGCCGAAGAACGCGCCAGAATGCGCCGTGCCTTGGATACTGGCGAAGAGAAGTATTTGCCGCCACGCGATAAGGGCCCGCAGCGTCGGTTTGCACGTGATTACGTAGATGCGCGCTGGGGCCTGGGTGAATGGCTGATTATTGGTGTGCTGGTCTTTTTGGGATTGAGCTTTGTGCCAACGCCGACGATGCAGATGGCATCGACCATCGGCATGCTGGCCTTCGTGTTTCTGGTGATCTTTGAGGGCTTCTGGGTCGGTCACCAGGTGAAAAAGCGTTTGGAAGCAAAATTCGGCGAGATGGAACCGGGCACCCGGTGGTACGCTGCGATGCGCTCCACCCAGATGCGTCGGATGCGGTTACCGAAGCCGCAGGTCAAACGCGGCCAGTTTCCCAGCTAACGGTTTTCTAGTGCCGCGTTGATGCGGCCGGCCCACAGCGGCCCTTCGTAGAGGAAGGCGGTGTAACCCTGAACCAGGGTTGCACCGGCTTCGAGACGGTCAATGACATCCTGTCCCGTGGTGACACCACCCACGGAAATGATGCTGGCTGAGGTGACGTGCTTGGCCAACAGATCAAGGACTTCCATGGATCGGGCGGCGAGTGGCGCACCGGATACTCCCCCGGCGCCCAGTGCTTCAACTTCAGCTGGGTCGGCGGTCAAATCGTCTCGAGAAATCGTGGTGTTGGTGGCAATGATGCCATCCAAGCCAAGCTCTGACACCATGTCTGCTACGGCAATGACGTCGTCGTCGACCAAATCGGGGGCGATTTTGACGGCAAGTGGGACATGACGACCGGTCACCGCATCTGCGGTTTTTGACACGGCAGCCAACAGTGGTGCTAACGACTCAATAGCTTGAAGCTGTCGCAACCCCGGTGTATTTGGGCTTGAGACATTCACGACCAGGTAGTCGGCATGACGTGCGAGCAGCTGGGTGGACACAAGATAATCGTCAATGGCGTCTTCCAACTCCACGACTTTCGACTTGCCGATATTCACGCCCAGGATCGGACGGAACTGACCAAATCGGCGCGTCAATGTCTTGCGGGTTGTCGCCAACCGAGGCGCAATGCGCTGGGCGCCATGATTGTTGAAGCCCATGCGGTTAATCAGGGCGCGGTCCTCGGGTAGTCGGAAAAGTCTCGGCTGGGGGTTACCGGGCTGTTCTTGTCCGGTAATCGTGCCGACTTCAATGTGTCCGAAGCCTAGATCCGCCAGGGCGCTTGTGCCAATGCCGGCTTTGTCGAAGCCCGCAGCGAGACCAAAAGGCGATGGGAAGGTCAAGCCCATGGCTTGTGTCCGAAGGCTTTCCTTGGGGCCAAGCGCGGCGCGAAGCACTTTAGAGGCACCAGTTTTTTCTGCGATACGAATCGCACCGAAACCTATCTCGTGTGCACGCTCGGCATCCATATCTGCAAAAACCGCATTAAAAACGTGTGGGTAAAGCTTTGGAGATTGGCCGACAAGGCGTGCAGCAAGTAGGTTGGTCATAGCTTGTAGTCAACCATATGGATCAACGCCTTGTGCAACTGTGCACCGGGTTTGTCATGTTTGGAAGCCGCTAATGCACTACGGATTACTTGAGGATACGCCCCCGGGCCAGTGGTTGCCTGACGTCCTGGAGGGGTTCTCGCGTCAAAGCATCCCCCTTCATGAGGAATCAGACGGCCCCGTGACCGCAACACTGGTGCGTCATGACGACGTCGAAGGTCTGCCGCTGCTCTACATTCACGGATGGTCGGACTATTTTTACAACACCGAACTGGCCGACGCCGCAGCTCGCCACGGTCATCAGCTGTATGCCTTGGATCTGAGGAAATACGGTCGGTCCTTGCGACCCAGGCAACAGCCTGGCTATATTGACCATTTATCCGAATATGACCAAGAAATTAACGCCGCTCTGGATTTGATCGCCCACGAACATCCTGGCGAACAGCCAGCCATGATTGCGCATTCAACAGGTGGGTTGGTCGCAGCCCTGTGGGCGAATCGGTATCCCGGGCGCCTACGGACCTTGGTGCTCAATGCCCCGTGGTTGACCCTCCAGGGCAATACCTGGTTGCGCGGATTTGCCAATACGGTGGCTGACCCCGTGTGGCGCAGTATGCCCGAGCGCAAGCTGCTATTGCCCAAGGTCGACTTTTTCTACCGGACGATATCGTCCAACGAGCATGGCGAATGGGTGTTACACCCGTTATGGCGTCCCAGGTACTCCTTCGACATTCATGGAGGCTGGCTGTCAGCAATCCTTGAGGGCCACTCCAAAGTTCGCGAAGGCCTATCCATTGATGTCCCCGTTTTGGTGCTGGTGTCCACGAAGACCCATTTTGGCGCCAAGTATTCTTCTAAGATGCAAACGGCCGACAGCGTCCTAGATGTTGAGGCTACGGCCAAGCGTGCAACGCATCTGGGCAATACGGTGATGATCCATAAAATTCCGGACGCCATTCACGATGTTTACGCCTCGGCACGTCCGGTTCGCGACCAAGCTTTCGCCGCCACGTTTGAGTGGTTAAATTATTTCACCGGGCAGCAGATGGAGCGTCAATCGCTCCCCCGTAACGACGATCTCGGGACGCGTATGTCTCAACCGCATCCCACAGGGTTTTCCGATTAACGTCGGGCCACAACACATCCAGAAAGACCAGCTCAGCATAGGCCGACTGCCACAATAAAAAGTTGGACAGCCGCTGCTCACCGGAGGTTCTCAGGAACAGGTCGACATCCGGCACGTCAGGATGGCGCAGGTGTTGTCCAACTGTCTTTTCGTTAATCGAGCGAGGACTGAGCTTGCCCTTGGCAGCTTGTTCGGCGATGGCTTGGATCGCGTCGGTGATCTCTGCTCGGCCACCGTAGTTTACACACATCACCAGCGTTGTGCGATCGTTGTCCTTGGTGAGTTCTTCAGCAGCCTGTAGCTCGTTGATTACTGACTTCCACAACCGGGGTTTGCGACCATTCCAGCGCACTCTGACTCCCCAGGAGTTCAGTGTGTCACGTTGACGCCGCAGGACATCTCGTGAGAAGCCCATCAGAAAGGCAACTTCGTCTGGTGATCGCTTCCAGTTTTCTGTTGAAAACGCGTAGACCGAGACGTATTTGATGCCCATCTCGACGGCTCCGGCCATTACATCGAGTAAAGCTTGTTCTCCGGCCCGGTGCCCTTCGGTTCGAGGTAAGCCTCGCTGGTTCGCCCATCGACCGTTGCCATCCATCACAATGCCTATGTGTTGTGGAATGAATTTCGGGTCAATTTTTGGCATGACAAAACCATCAGGGTGGGGCGCTGGGTTCTGGTAACGCATTGGTGGCTCCTGTGGTGGCTAGCCCTGGTCCATCACCGATAGTGACTGCAGAGTTTTCTCTAGATGGTACTGCAAATATTGTGCTACAAAACTGGTGGCCTGTCGGGTTTGTGCCGGTTCTGCTTGCGAAACAACCTTCCAATCCCCCGCCAGTAATGCGGCCAACAGTGCTACCACATCATCCGTGGCATAGGGTGTCTGCGGCGGCGCACAGTCGTCACACACGACGCCGCCTAGAGGTACCGACAGCCAGTTGTGGCGACCTTCGACACCGCATTTACTACATTCATCAAACGTTGGCGCCCACCCTGCGATAGCAAGAGCACGCAATAGATACGAGGTGAGCAACATGATCGGTGAAGCGGCTCGTCGAGCCAAAGCAGCGATCGCACCATGCAACAGCCGATATTGTTGGGATGCACCGGTGATGTCTTCATCTCGCGTGAGTTGTTCAGCGGTTTCGACCATCGCGGAGGCAGCGCCGAAGCTGTCGTAGTCATTGGTGAGCATCATGCCATAGGGGTGAATGGTCTCCGTTTGGACGATCATGTGCATATTTCGTCGAGGCACAAGCTGCAATCTCGTGTGCATAAATGGCTCCAACGTCGACCCAAATTTCGACGTCGTACGACGCACACCTTTAGCAACGGCTCGAATCTGACCGTGATCGGCGGTCAGGATGACAATGATTCGGTCCGCTTCGGCCAGTTTATAAGTGCGCAGTACAATCCCGTGGGTCCGGTAACTTTGCGAAATGTACGTACCGGATCCACGGGATCTTTTCCTGGGTGTTTTATTCAGCGGTTTGTTCAGCTTTCACGTCACGCATGTACCGGTTGACTGCAGAGGTGACTGCCTGCAGTGAGGCGGTTGAGGGGTTGTGGTCCAATCCGATACCCCACAGGATGCGATCACCGATGGCCGCCTCAACGTATGCTGCGGCCATGGCTTCGCCACCTTCGGTCAGGGCGTGTTCGGTGTAGTCGAGGACGCGAACGTCGACGCCGGCCTGGTGGAACATTTTCACCAGTGCAGAAATCGGTCCGTTGCCGGTGGCATTACGGGTGACGACTTCGCCTTCGCGCTCCATTTTGACTTCCATCGAGAAGTCACCATCTTCAGTAGTGGAAGAAGTCGAGGACACGAGATGATAGTGGCCCCAACGATCTTGTGGATCGTCAGTTGGCAAATACTCGTTGGCGAAGACTCCCCACAGGGTTCCAGAAGAAATTTCCCCGCCGTGGGTATCGGTGTAGTCCTTGATGACCGCGGAGAATTCGACCTGGGCGCGCCGTGGCAGATCCAAGTTGTACTCGGACTTCAGCATGTAGGCGACCCCGCCTTTACCCGACTGCGAATTCACCCGGATAACGGCTTCATAGGTGCGACCAATGTCTTCTGGGTCAACCGGCAGATATGGTACACCCCAGTCGATGTCTTCGGTTGTAACGGCCGATTCTTCTGCGCGGGCTTCCATGTCTTCGAAGCCTTTTTTGATCGCGTCCTGGTGCGACCCGGAGAACGCGGTGAAAACCAGTTCGCCGGCCCATGGGGAACGCTCATGCACCTTCATCTGAGTCGAGTATTCATAGATTTCTTGGATCTTGTCCATGTTGGAGAAATCAATTTCTGGATCAATCCCCTGCGTATACAGGTTCATTCCGAGGGTCACAAGGTCAACGTTACCGGTGCGCTCTCCGTTACCGAATAAGCAACCTTCGATTCGATCGGCTCCAGCCATGTAGCCAAGTTCAGCAGCTGCGACACCGGAACCACGGTCATTATGCGGGTGGAGTGACAGGATGATCGCATCGCGGTTCTCAATGTTGCGGTGCATCCATTCGATCTGATCGGCATACCGGTTCGGGGTGGACATTTCAACGGTGGCAGGCAGGTTGAGAATCATCTGACGGTCGGTGGATGCTTCCAGAATTTCGGCGACCTTGTTGGAAATTTCAGCGGCAAATTCTAATTCTGTGCCGGTGAAGGATTCTGGTGAGTACTGGTAGGTAATCTCTGTATCGGTCAGCTGTTCTTCGTATTTGCGACACAGCATGGCACCGCGCGTAGCGATGTCGACAATGCCGTTTTTGTCTTCGCGGAAGACTACGCGTCGCTGCAAAACCGAAGTGGAATTGTACAGGTGCACGATGGCACGCGGGGCGCCTTCTAACGCTTCGTAGGTGCGTTCAATGAGGTGTTCCCGGGACTGTGTCAGCACTTGGATGTGCACATCGTCGGGGATGCGATCTTCTTCAATCAACTGACGCACGAAATCGTAATCGGTTTGTGATGCCGACGGGAACCCAACTTCGATTTCTTTGTATCCCATACCGACCAGCAGTTCAAACATCCGCATTTTGCGTTCTGGGTCCATGGGGTTGACCAGGGCCTGGTTCCCATCCCGCAAATCGACCGCGCACCAGCGAGGAGCTTTCGTGATGACGTTATCTGGCCAAGTACGATCCGGCAGGTTTACGGCAATTTGTTGTTCGAAAGGGACGTATTTTTTAAAGTTCATGCCCGATGGTTGCTGAAAATTCCGCAAAGTCTTTCCTCATTCTTTGAAACTGCCTGGTCCTGTGACGAGTTTAGTGGACCAATGATGACAAACCGGTGTGTGAGCATTCATGTCTCACCGGTGGCAGGTCGTGTGTTTCGCTCCGCAACGGGGTCGACGCTACCTGATGGCGTTCAAAGCGTGTGCTTGAAGAACCTAGGCCCCGCTACGGCACGGTAGTAGTAGACCTAGTAGAGCACCAAGAAGTGCACGGTGAAGACCGTGCTGTGGGGTGCTCTGAACACAATGCATGTGGTTAGCCTAACACCGGGTCCTTAGAATCCCAAACGATTCATATGTTTAGGATTGCGTTGCCATTCTTTGGCAACTTTAACAACGAGGTCCAGATATACCCGTGTGCCAAGGAGTTTTTGAATGTTCTTACGCGCGCGCTGTCTGATAGCCCGGAGCTGCTGACCACCTTTGCCGATGATAATGCCTTTTTGACTGTCGCGTTCCACGTAGATCGCAGCGTAAATGTCCGTGATGGGCTGATCTTCAGGCTCGCCCTCGCGAAGCCCCATCTCGGTAACGACAACCGCCAGGGAATGCGGCAGTTCATCAAAGACATCTTCTAAAGCTGCTTCTCGAATAAGTTCGGCAACCATAATGTCGTCGGGCTCATCGGTGACTTCACCGTCCGGATACAACGGCGGTGATTTCGGCAGGGACTTGGTCAGGACTTCAACAACCGTATCGACTTGGACATCACCTTGGACCGAGACCGGAACGATTTCTGTGAATCCTTCACCGGTATCGGGCGTCAATATTTCTTCACCAAGCTGTTGGACGGCGATCAGCTGGTCGGCCAGAACTCCCCGAGTGACCGTGTCGACTTTCGTGACCAAGGCAATGATCGGCGTCTTGTGCAGTTTCGCTAGCTGTTCGGCAATGAACCGATCCCCGGGACCAATTTTTTCATTGGCCGGTATGCACATGGCCACAGCATCCATTCCCGCAAGAGTTTCTGCAACAAGTTCGTTGAGACGCTCCCCGAGTAGGGTCCGTGGTCGGTGAAGACCCGGTGTATCGACCAAGATTAGCTGATGATCATCGCCAGATACGATCCCACGGATGACCCGTCGGGTGGTCTGAGGTTTGGATGAGGTGATGGCGATCTTTGAGCCAACCATCGCGTTGGTCAACGTAGACTTTCCAACATTGGGTCGACCGACAAGGCTGACGAATCCGGAACGAAAGTGTTCGGGATACTCGGTTGGCATCATGCTGTGGTCTCCTCGGAAGATGAATGTACGGTGACTTTGATCGTATCGACTCGATTGCGTTTGCCGACAAGTGAGGCAACGGTCAGTGTGAGGTTTTCAATCTCCGTGACCGAGCCTTCAACCGGAATTTTACCTAAACTCTTGGCCAGCAGCCCGCCCACGGTGTCAACGTCTTCGTCATCGTCTAAGAATAAGTTGAACGCTTCGGAGAAGTCTGTGACCGACATTGAAGCATTCACCAGGAATTCGCCGTTGGGTTGTGGGATCACGTCAGCGATTTCGACGTCGTCGTATTCATCCGAAATATCGCCAACGAGTTCCTCAATGAGGTCTTCCAGTGTGACCAGTCCTGCGGTGCCACCGTACTCGTCAACGACAATGGCCGCGTGAATGGCTTCACGTTGGAGCTCTTGCAAAAGATCCCAGACGGATTTGGATTCGGGAACAACACGAATCTCACGTGCCAAGACGTTGACTTGCTCCTGCGGGGATAACCGCTGGGTGTGGGTGGCACGCACGATATCTTTGAGAAAGACGATGCCTAGGACGTCGTCTGGACTTTCACCAATCAGGGGAATGCGGGAGAAACCGGAATCGATGAAGATTTCTGTAGCATCAGCCAGAGTGGTACCCGATTCAAGCCACACCACATCGGTACGCGGCACCATGATGGCGCGCACCAAAGTGTCGTCCATTTCAAAGACCGATTGAATCATTTCGGCTTCGTCGTCTTCTAAGACGTCGGCTTTGGATGCGCGTGAGACGTATTCCCGGAAGTGTTTTTCTTCCAGATCGGCTTCGTCGTTTTCGTCGTCATTTTCGGTGTCGGTGTCCGTGATGAACAGTCGCGGGATGGGGCCCAGGATGACGGTCAACAGACGGACCAGCCATGCGGTGCCTTGTGCTGAAACCTCGTAGTGTTTCGCCCCAATTTTGCGTGGACTACGGAAGGCAGACAATAACGTCATGACTCCCATTACCAGGATGCCGCCGGCAGCCGAAAGCCACACGTTATTGACGAAGTAGTCAATAAACACCGTAATGAGCACTGCGGAGGTCGCCAGGAAAACGCTGCTCCAGAACCGGACGGCCAACTGATGTTCGGGTAGCCGATCGAGCACTTGCAAGATGGGGTTGCCTGGCCGTTTCGCTACGACTGCTTCTGCTTCTCGGTAGGAGATGTAGTCAAACGCCGATTCGGCAAGGTTTAACACCCAGGTTAAAATAAGACTGGCGAGAAAAAATATCGCCATGGTAATAGGTATGGCCACAGCGTTTATGCTTCCTCATCCTGGAGCTCTGGCGGCGCGTAGCCTAGAAATTCTTGGAGAAGTCGGTTTTGCAAGCTGAACATTTCGTCTTTTTCTTCGGGATCATCGTGATCGTATCCCAGCAGATGAAGCAATCCGTGGGTTACCAGCAGCGCCACCTCGTCAGCCACATTGTGGCCGCCACGTGCGGCATGTTCCGCAGCGACTTCAGGGCTGATCACGATATCGCCCAGCAATCCTTGGGCCGGTTGCTGTTGGGTGCCAGGGCGCAGCTCGTCCATCGGAAAACTCATGACGTCGGTGGGGCCGTCTAGACCCATCCAGTCTTGATGCAATTGACTCATAGCGTCGTTATCAACAAATACCACTGCCAGCTCGGATGCCGGATGGATGTGAAGGTTGGTATACAGGTGTTTGCCCAGCGTCATGACCCGTTGAATGTCGACGTCGAAAGCAGTTTCATTAAGTACTTCTATTGCCATGTTCCTTTACCGATTTCGATTCCGGCCGGATCGTTGTGGACGTGAAGGTTCGGGTTGATAGCGATCGTAGGCATCGACAATCTTTGAGACCAGATCGTGGCGAACCACATCTGAAGATTTCAATTCAATGATGGCGATGTCATCAATGCCCTGGAGGAAATCCACGGCTTGAGCCAGACCCGAGTCAGTTCCGCGAGGCAGGTCGATCTGGGAGGCATCACCGGTAATGACCATATGAGAGTTGAATCCCAGCCTAGTGAGGAACATTTTCATTTGTTCTGCCGACGTGTTCTGGGCTTCATCCAGGATTATGAACGCGTCGTTCAAGGTGCGTCCACGCATATAGGCCAATGGTGCCACTTCGATGGTGCCGACTTCGATCAGGTGTGGGATGGAGTCTGGTTCGACCATTTCATGCAGCGCATCGTACAGCGGGCGCAGATAGGGGTCGATTTTCTCACTGAGTGTACCTGGCAAGAAACCCAACGACTCCCCGGCTTCTACTGCAGGTCGGGTGAGAATAATTCGGTTGACTTGCCGGGTATGCAACGCTTGAACAGCTTTGGCCATGGCCAAATACGTCTTTCCAGTACCCGCCGGGCCGATCCCAAACACCACGGTGTTGTTGTTGATCGCGTTGACATACGCTTTTTGGTTTTCAGTCTTCGGGCGGATCTTCTTACCCTGCGCTGAGACGATCAGCTCGGCAGGCATGCTCATGGTTATGTCATCGGGGTAGGCGCGAACCCCTGCGATGGTTGCCTCAATAATTTCTGGGCCTACTGTTGTGCCTGCACCGGCGACAGATTGTAGATCATGGACAATCTTGACGACTTCAGCCACATCTTCTGGGGCACCTGAGATGTCGAGCTGCTGGTCTCGTACCAGTAGCTTCAGGTCCGGATACACGCCTTCAAGGACACGAAGCAGCATGTCTTGTGGACCAAATGTTTGCACCATGGCGGCCGGAGTGGTGAATGTGATGGTCTTGCGCCTTGTGTGATCGGGTTGAGTGTGTTCTGTCAGGTCGACTCCATTACTCGTTTGTGCTGTGGCATCCAGTCTATGTGGTCACTAGCGCATGGTCTATCTTTGTGCAGGATCCGTATGGGGTTTTACAGGCTGGCTCGGTTTACCAACGCTTCAGGAGCTGGTTTAGCAAGGTGATGGCTACCGGTCCGGCAGTAGATGAACGAAGGACGTTGTGGCCGATTTTCACTGCGGTGCCACCAGCTTGTTCAATAGCAGCCAGCTCCTCTGGTGCCACCCCGCCTTCCGGTCCCACCACGATATGAAACATCTGGACACCTGACGTCAGGGCGACTGCGTCATCGATATTCGTTATGCCATCTTCGTGCAGTACGACAATATACTGGCCGTTTTCAGGATCATGCAACGTAGCGACCTCTGTCGTGACCAGAGGGTCCATGAGGTCGGGGATTATGGCGCGACGCGACTGCTGAGCAGCTGCCTGAAGTTTCGAGCGCCATTTCCCTAACATTTTCTCAGCGCGGTCTGTACGAATGCGAACTATTGAACGCTGGGCTTGCCACGGTGTCACGGCATCGACGCCCAGCTCGGTGGCCATCTCAGCAGCCAAAAGATCACGATCAGCTTTGGCTAAGGCTTGTACCAAATTGATGCGCACACTGGGCTGCGGCTCAATACTGACCTGGGTGACCCGAATTTGCGTGTTCCGAGGATCGGCAGTTTGGATTACCCCTTCGGCCAGAGTCCCGGCACCGTCGGATACCAGCACCGGGTCATTGGCTTGCAGGCGTTGTGAACGAATCGCGTGACCAGATGTCGCCTCATCAAGACTGACGAGATCATCGATGCGGATCCCGCTTGCTTGAGGACTATAGAACAGTGGGTGTGTCACGATTCATCATGCGAGAACATGTTGTCGATCCCGGATTTCAGACGCGAAAAGAAACCTCGAGACTCCACCTGTCCGTTGGCAATGTCCTCGGCACGAAGTTCAGCCAGCTGGGTGAGCAACTCGCGCTGTTCGTCATTCAATTTTGTCGGCGTCGAGACGTTGAGGGTGATCTTCATATCACCACGACCGCTGCCCTGAAGTCGTGAGGCACCCAGATTCCGCAACGTCACGACGTAGCCGGTTTGGGTTCCAGGTTCTACGGTGAAGGCTTGTTCCCCGTCGAAAGTGTCAATCTTGATTTCCGTACCTAGCGCAGCAGCGGTCATCGGAACGGTCACTGTCGCATGCAGGTTGTCGCCCTGGCGGGTAAAGACCTCGTGCTCACGGACTCGAATCTCAAGGTAGAGGTCGCCGTTTGGTCCACCTGCCACCCCAGCTTCACCTCGTCCGGCCAGTTGAATTCGCGTGCCGTCACGGACACCGGCTGGGATTTTGACGGTGAAGGACACCCGCTCGCGTACGCGGCCCTGGCCGGAACACTGCCCACATGGATCGGTGATGACATCGCCGTAACCCCGACAGGTTGGGCAGGTTTCTGTGGTCATCATGCGCCCCAGGATTGAATCCACTGGACGCGAGATCTGTCCGGCACCGCGACAGGTGGTACATGTTTCTGGATGCGTACCAGGTTCCATCGCAGAACCATCACAGCGCTCACAGCGGACTGCCGTTTCAACCTCAATGGTTTTTTCTGTGCCGAAGACTGCTTCTTCAAGATCGATATGTGTCGCAATCAGAGCATCTTGACCACGACGTGCGCGGGATGCCGGGCCAGCACCTGCTCCCCCACCAAAAAAGGTTTCGAAGATGTCGGAGAATCCACCAAAACCGCCGCCACCGAAACCACCTGCACGTCGACCATCTTCGTGGCCGGTGGCGTCATAGTTCTGCCGTTTTTCGGCGTTTGATAGCACTTCATAGGCGTGCGTGACAGACTTGAATTGCTCTGCGGCTTCTTCGGACGGGTTGTGATCCGGGTGCAGTTCGCGGGCCTTTTTGCGATAGGCCTTTTTGATCTCTTGTTCTGTGGCGTTACGGTCAACACCCAGGATCTGGTAATAATCTTGTGCCACTTGTTGGTCGTGTTCCTTTCAGTTCAAGCATCGGGAGCTTGAAACCGTGTTCTGGTCAGAGTCTATTATCCGGTCATGAGCTAACTAGACAAAATCCTAGACAGGTACCGAGCGATAGCTCGCACGGCCGACATCGTCGAGGGATAGTCCATTCGGGTGGGTCCGACGACGCCAATTTTTGCCGCATCACCAGGTCCGTAACCTGCCGCTACAACCGAGGTGTCACCCAACGAACCGAAGTTTTCGTCGCCAATCCGCACCGATAAGCCGTGCACATCGTTTTCCATTTCGGTCAACAGTTTCAAGAGCACAACCTGTTCTTCCAGGGCTTCAAGAATCGGACCAATGGAATGGCTAAAGTCCTGTGGAGAACGGGCCAGATTGGCAGTCCCCGCTAACAAGATGCGATCCCGGTGTCCTGCTTCGGCCAACAACTGCACAGCGTTGCCAAGGGCGCGGACCAGTGACTGGTGTTCTTGTGGGATTGCGGCATGCACATCAGCCAATGCCTGCGAGAGGTTATACGGGCTGACGTTGTCCAGATACTTCATAAATACCTGAGCTAAGACATCTAAGGTCGGCTGATCCACGACTTCATTGAGATAGACCACCCTCTGATCCACCCGTCCTGTTGAAAGAATCAACACAGCTAACATGCGGTCTTCTGATAGCAACACGAACTCAACGCGTCGAATGACTGAAGAATCCATGTGAGGGTACTGAATGACGGCGACCTGGCGGGTCAGCTGCGATAGGACTTGCACCGTGGCGGCCATCATGTCATCGATACCATCGGAGTTGTCGAGCAGCCGTTGGACTGCACGCTTCTCGGCAATGGAAAGTGGTCGAACCTCTGAGATTCGGTCGACAAAGTAGCGATAGCCTTTATCGGTTGGGATGCGACCTGAGGACGTGTGTGGAGCTGCGATGAGCCCTTCATCTTCGAGCTCGGCCATGTCATTTCGAACCGTCGCTGAAGAGACCCCGAGGTTATGTCGTTCCACTAAAGCTTTTGAACCGACAGGCTCCCGGGAGGCCACGTAGTCTTCCACAATGGCTTGTAGAACTTTCATTCGACGTGGTTGATCAATCATTTACCCTCCCCCAGAAAGTTAGCACTGTCGATAGCATAGTGCTAATGTTAGCTGGATTTTTTCGACGGTGGCAGCACTCAACGGATGTTCTTCGCTGTTGACTGATCAAGCTTTGATACCCTCGGAGAGCCAAGACCAAAGAAAGAGATACACAATCATGAACTGGGACCAGTGGGGACCAACGGAGATGACCCGCACAGGCCAGCGTTCAGCACCGAAACAGGTCGCCGCTGCACGCGGTCTGGTGGTTGAAGATGCCGCATCGGGTTTTACCGGGGCGGTGGTGCGCGTAGAGAAATCTGGTGGAGTACACCTGGTCGTTCTAGAAGGCCGCAAGGGCGTAACTCGATCGTTCCCGTTAGGGCTAGGTTTTATGATTGATGGCTCCGCAGTCAATCTTGTGGTGCCGACCCAACAACAACCATCGCGTCCCACTCGCACCGCATCTGGTTCCCGTGCCGTAGCGTCACGACGCGCAGCAGTCGCCAAAGCTTCCAGAATTTGGGTGGAAGGTATTCATGATGCCGAACTCGTAGAGAAAATCTGGGGAGATGACCTTCGCGTCGAGGGCATCGTCGTGGAACCATTGCACGGTATTGATGATCTCTCTGGAGCAGTAAAACAGTTCCAGCCCGGACCAAAACGACGGCTAGCGGTGCTATTAGACCATTTGGTGGATGGATCAAAAGAACAGCGGATTGCCGCAGAGGCCATGAAGGCCTCTGGTGCCAAAGACAACGTGTTAATCGTGGGCCACCCGTATGTTGATATCTGGCAGGCGGTCAAACCCGAAGTCATTGGTATTCGTGCATGGCCAAAAATCCCCCGCAATGAAGACTGGAAAACCGGTATGCTTGCTCGGTTGGGTTTACCTCACCAAACACCTGCTGATATTGGGCTGGGATGGAAAAAGATTTTGTCTCGAGTCAGTAGCTTTAAAGACCTTGAAGCCGACCTCCTGGGCCGGGTGGAACACATGATCGATTTCGTCACCGTCCACGATTAGCAGAATTCGGCGTGCTCGGTGTTGTTCTGCCCGGGCGCAGGGTGAAACAGCATTAGACTGTTGTTAACTTGTCACCTCTAGCGCATGAATATCAGCTAAACCACAATGCAAAGGATACCCGCCGTGTCACAAACCCCTGGCACCTCAGGTTATGGCCGTAATACCACCTCGCGTGGTCCACTTACACCATCTGAAGACCGGCAATGGGCGACCGTTGCTCATTTCGGGGCGTTCTTGGGCTTTGTGCCATCGTTGGTGATATTTGTTGTGTTCCGATCTCGTGGCCCGTTTTGCGAACAAGAGTCCAAAGAAGCACTCAACTTCACCCTCCCCTTGACGATCGTTGCTCTGGCCATGAATATCCTGGCGTTCCTCCCCGTGATGGGCGCTATTTTTGGGGTGGTCGCGGTGTTGCTGTGGCTGTTCATGACAATTTCGGGCGTCATTGCGGGCATCGAGGTCAATAAGGGTCGGCCCTACCGCTACCCTTTCAATCTGCGGATCATCCGCTAGTCAACTCAGATCCTAAAACCCGGCAAGCTGTCGGGTGATCGCGTCATCAAGCAAACGCCCCTTAAGGGTCGGCACAATTCTGCCGTCTTCTAGTGCTGCTGTCTGGATCAAGCCCTGATCTGCTAGGCGTCGGGTTTCGGCCAGTGCCTCCTGTGCTTCAGACTCTGACTGTGCTGTCAGCACCGATAATTCGAGGCCTTCGGAGAGCCGCACGCCCAGCATGATTTTTTCTAGCAGTCGTGCCTCATCGTCGGGAATTTCGCGACCGATTGCTGGCGAAATGTTGTCCAGAACGCGTGAGGCATAAGCTGCTGGGTGCTTGGCATTCCACCAGCGCACACCGGCCACATGCGAATGCGCTCCGGGGCCAATCCCCCACCAGTCTTGGTCTCGCCAGTAGGCGAGGTTGTGTTGGGACTGATGAATGCCTTGTTCCTGCGGATCGTAGGCCCAGTTGGATATTTCATACCAACGGTATCCGGCTGTGGTGAGACGCTCTTCGGTGGCAAGATATTTATCTGCCTGATCATCTGGATCGGTGTTCGGGTAAACACCGCGTCGAATTTGGGCTGCAAGTTTGGTGCCTTCTTCGACGATGAGTCCATAGGCAGAAACGTGGTCCGGGCGTACGGCCAGGACGGCGTCGAGCGACTGGTGCCAGTCCGTAATGGACTCCCCTGGTGTGCCAAAGATTAGGTCCAGTGACAAGTCCAAGTTCGCATCGCGTATCCATGCTGCGGCCGCGTGGACATTGTCTGGGTTGTGAGTCCGCTCCAAGACTTGGAGCACATGGGATACCGAAGACTGCATTCCCATCGAAATCCTGTTGAAGCCGCCCTCGGCGAGTATCTGCACAGCTTCTGCGGACAACGAGTCAGGGTTAGCTTCTGTGGTGATCTCAGCCCCTGGTTCGATGCCAAAGAGTTCCCTGGCACGCTGAAGAATTCGATTGAGATCTTGGGCTGCCAGCAATGTGGGGGTTCCGCCACCGTAAAACACCGAATGCAGCGGCTTGGCGTCTACCCCAGATTGTTCTAGGGCGTCGGCTGCAAATTCCAATTCCTTTATCGCGGTGTCAGCGTAGCTTTCGTGCGAGGCACCGGGTCCCAGATCGGGTGAAATATAGGTATTGAAATCACAGTAGCCGCATCGGCTGACGCAGAACGGCACATGCACGTACAGTGAAAAAGTCCGATCTGTGTCATTAGCAGCCGGTGCAACGAATTCCGGGAGCACCCCGGTGGTAGGTGGAGTATCGGTTTGACTCAAGGTCTACTTGCTATCCGTATCTGTTGAGAGAGCGGCGATGAAGGCTTCTTGAGGCACTTCGACGGTGCCGACCATCTTCATGCGCTTCTTGCCTTCTTTTTGTTTCTCGAGCAGCTTGCGTTTACGCGAGATGTCGCCGCCATAACATTTCGAGAGCACGTCTTTGCGGATCGCTCGGATATTCTCGCGAGCGATAATCCGTGATCCAATAGCGGCTTGGATGGGCACTTCGAATTGTTGTCGTGGAATGAGCTCTTTGAGCTTCGAGGTCATCTTGACGCCATAGGAATATGCGTGATCACGGTGGGTAATCGCCGAGAACGCATCCACGGTGTCGCCTTGCAATAAGATGTCGACCTTGACCAGGTCGGCCACCTGTGAACCTTGTCGCTGCCAGTTCAGGGAAGCATAGCCCTTGGTGCGGGACTTCAATAGGTCAAAGTAGTCGAAGACGATTTCTGCCAGCGGGATCCAGTAGCGGATCTCAACGCGTTCTTCGGATAGGTAATCCATGCCGTCAAGCTGACCGCGTTTACTCTGCGACAGTTCCATCACGGCGCCGATGAATTCCGATGGGACGATAATGGTCGCCATCGCCATGGGTTCTTCGACTTCCATGATCTTTCCTTCAGGAAACTCCGAAGGGTTCGTCACGCGTACCACCGTGCCATCTTCGGTGGTGACGTTATAGATAACGTTTGGTGCCGTCGAGATCAGATCGAGGTTGTATTCACGCTCAAGTCGTTCACGGACGATTTCCAAGTGCAGTAAGCCGAGGAAACCTACACGGAAACCGAAGCCAAGTGCAACGGAGGTTTCCGGCTCGTAGCTCAGTGCGGCGTCGTTGAGCTGCAATTTTTCTAAAGCTTCTCGGAGTGCCGGGTAGTCCGATCCGTCGATCGGATACAGGCCGGAAAACACCATAGGTTGCGGTTCACTGTATCCACCGATGGGTTCTTCGGCGGGTTTGTTCTTCGTGGTGACGGTGTCACCGACTTTTGATTCAGAGACGTCTTTGACACCGGTGATCAGGTAACCGACTTCTCCCACGCCCAGACCTTTACCAGGAATGGCCACGGGCGAATAGACACCGGTTTCTTGGAGCTCGTATTCAGCCCCAGTGGCCATCATCCGGATTCCCTCACGAGGAGTGAGCTTGCCATCAACCATCCGGACATAAGTAATGACTCCGCGGTAGGTGTCATAGATCGAGTCAAAGATCATAGCGCGCGCTGGCGCATCGACGTTCCCAGACGGCGCAGGGACAGCACCAACCACGCGGTCGAGTAGAGCTTCGACACCTTCACCGGTCTTACCAGAGACTCGCAGAACGTCATCTGGATCGACACCGATCAGATTGGCGATCTCGAGCGCATAGCGCTCCGGATCTGCTGCAGGCAGGTCGATTTTATTGAGAACAGGGATGATCTCAAGATCATGCTCCATGGCCATATAGAGGTTTGCCAGCGTCTGGGCTTCGATACCCTGCGCGGCGTCCACTAGCAAAATTGCCCCTTCACAGGCGGCCAAGGATCGTGATACTTCGTAGGCGAAGTCGACGTGCCCGGGGGTGTCGATCATATTGAGAATGTAGTCTTGGCCATCGACTTGCCATGGCATGCGCACGGCTTGAGATTTGATGGTGATCCCGCGTTCGCGTTCGATGTCCATGCTGTCAAGGAACTGATTTTGCATGTCGCGTGGCGCAACCACGTTGGTGTTTTGCAGCATGCGGTCTGCAAGGGTGGATTTGCCATGGTCAATATGCGCGACGATACAAAAGTTCCGAATAACCGATGGATCGGTAGAACCGGGCTGAGGCGGGTTGGACGCCACTGGCGACACGTGCACCATCCTTCTCGTGTACATTGGCTGCAGGTCAAACCGGTTGCAGCGCAACTAAATTTTCTTGTTGCACTATTGTTTCACGTTTCAGGGCCTGGAGCGACAACATATCGAGTATGGCCAGCTGCCTGGTAGCGAACAGCTGGGCGCGTCCTGCTGTTAGTCTGTGCAATTCGCTGTCTAGGTCAGAGTTTGATAGAATTACCCGCTGTGTGTCCGCGCAGGTCGACGGGCACTCTTGCCGGGGCTTTCCAAGGTGCCCCCACACCGCTCAGTCGCTTCGGCAGGAATACCCCTCAACGACCCACATTTTTCGAATGGATAGGACCAGTAATTGGCTAATCTGAAATCTTCAAAAAAGCGCGCGATCACGAACGAAAAACGTCGTGAACGCAACACTGCGATCAAGTCTGAACTGAAGACTGCGCTTCGCAAAGTCAACAAAGCCGTTGAGTCAGGCGATAAAGCCGCCGCTGAACAGGCTTTGACAGTTGCCGGCCGCAAGCTGGACAAGGCTGTGAGCAAGGGGGCTATCCATCGCAATAACGCTGCAAACCGTAAATCCGGTGCTGCAGCTCGCGTTAACGCTATGGATGCCTAAGTTCGAATAGAACAAAACACACGCGTTGAGGCCGTGACGATCATGATGATTGTCACGGCCTCAATTCTTTAATCCACCGTTCAACGGTGTTTGGCAAGACCTGCGACTTTAGTGACCATACGCTCGACTGCGAAGTCTGCATCACGTGCCTGGCCTTTGGCTTCAGCATCTGCCCTAGCGATCAGTTCGATGGCTCCGGCAATATTTACCGGTGTCCAATGCCGAGCTGTGGCGGTAACGCGTTGAGCTTGCCATGGAGCCATGCCCAGCGCCGAGGCGACTTGGCCGCCGGGCATTTTTGCATCAATAATCCGTGCTACCTGTCGAGCCTTCAGCGCAAATGATGCGCTGATGGCCACTGGCTGCACACCGGTTGCCAATGCATGGCGTAGTAAGGCGATGGCAGGTCCAAGCTGTCCGTCTAAGGCCGCGTCGGCGACTCTAAACGCGGTGGCTTGGACTCGACCTCCGTAGTATTTTTCGACGATCTCCACGCTGATGGTGCCTTCGGTGTCGGCGATCAACTGGCTCGCAGCAGCGGCGAGCTCTCCAAGGTCTTGGCCAATGGCATCAGCTAAGGAGCGAATGGCGTCTGGGTCGATTTTCCGACGGGCGTTTCGGAATTCTGTCTGCAAAAATTCCATTCTGTCCCGATCGGATTTGATCGGTTTAGCCTCGACAAATTGACCCGTTTTCTTTAGTGCATCCAACAGGCGTTTGCCGCGTGTCCCACCACCGTGCAAGCCTAAAAACGTTACATCAGGGTTGGGATCTTGGAGATAGGCTAACCCATCAGTTAGAAAAGCGTCGGTCATCTTTTGCATGTCCGCAAAGACCAGCAACTTCTTCTCGCCAAATAGTGAGGGGCTTGCGAGGACTTGCAGCTCTCCAGTTTGATATTCGGCTGCTGAGAGATGATGGATTTCCGTGTCGGGCTCGTCTTTTCTCAGCTGCGATTTCACCGATTCGGTGACGGCCGAGTGAATGTATTCTTCGCTGCCCTGCACAAGGATTAGCGGGCTCACCATCACATTGCGCCAGGATGTATCAGAAGTTTTTGTGCGTCGAGTTGCGGCCATGATCTCGAGTCTATCGTTCTGCAGCAACCAATGCGTGACTGTGCTGAAACGTCACACCAAAGGTGCCGTCGAGATCCGTTCGGTGAAGTTGGATTCTTGGCCCCAACGCCTCTACTATGTCGTCGTGCGGGTGACCGTAGGTGTTGTCCTCCCCCACCCCGATCAGGGCCATCCTGGGGCTGGTATGTTCAATCAGGTCAGTTCCACCATTTTTTGCGCCGTGGTGTGACAATTTGAGAATATCGACATCCGCCGGGATGCGCTGTTCACCCAAGAGCTTTGCCGCAAGGTCTTCTTCAGCATCACCAGTAAACAGTGCGGTAATGGTCCCTCCGTGTCGGTAGATCTCCAGAAACAACACAATCGAGGCGTTGTTTTCGTTCTGAGCGGTCTTGTCCGCGCTTAGAATCGACCAGCGTACTTGCACCGCATGGTCTGGATCATGTCGTGCGTGATCAATCACGCCAACCACCGGTTGGTCTACCTGTCGAGCTGTGTCGGGCAGGTCCGTTGATGCTGGCGAATAGGTGTCATCCGAACCGGTTGAGAATATTATGTCCTGTGATGGGGCAATATCTAATAGGCCTTGTATTCCTCCCACATGATCTGCATGGAGGTGCGTCACGACGACGAGATCAAGATGTTCGACGCCTGCCGTGTCTAGGCACTGTCGGGCACGATCTGGATCCGGTCCAGTATCAATCACCATGGCCGAGTCGGATCCTGTGCGGATCAGGAACATATCGCCCTGGCCGACATCACAGCCGACAATGTCCCAATCGGCATCCACTGTCGTGGGTCGCATAGGCCAGAACGTCACGACGTGGGCAACGACTGCCACAACCACCAAACTCAACTGAATAATGTTGGCCATGGTGAGCCGCTGCTCTGCAGCGGTGAGGACGCCGAACCACCGTGCTTGGGGCGAATCAATTTTGACTGCTGGTTTTGAATGTCGTTGGCGGCGTAGGAGTTTTACCAAGACAATGCAGCTGGCGGTCCAGTGCAATACAATCAGCACGGTTCCTGCCAATCCTTCCGGCCAAGGAAGCATTGATCCGGGCAGGTCGGTAACACTGGTGGCGATCCAGCCGATGGCTGCTGTTGGTAGTGAAACGGCATGCAGTAAGACTTGCGCTATGCCAGGAGCCACGATGCATAATCCGGCAGCCACCGTGCCGGGAATAGTGATCATTGGCAACAGCGGCGTGGCCAAAAGGTTGGCGAGCAAAGAATATGGACTGACATAATCGATGAACGTTAGCAGCAGTGGTTGACAGGCCAGTTGTGCGGTTGCAGAGATTGCAAAAGAGGAGCTGAGCATCGTTGCCCAGAAGTTCGGAAGGACTTTCTCCAGAATCGGGCGGCACCAGGCCTCGAGTGGCTGAGCACCCAGCACAATTCCTGCTGTGGCTGCCACAGATAATTGAAAGCCGACCTCGTGTATCAGTTCCGGCGACATTGTGAGGATGACGATGGTTGATAATGCCAAGATCGGTAGTGCTTGAGATCCGCGACCATAAAACAGGGCCCACGCGCCGATGGCGCCCATGGTTGCGGCGCGAATAATGGACGGCTGCATTCCTACAATTTGAACAAACAACACCAACGTGGCCAGGAATGCCGCGATAACAACGGAACGCGGCAGACGTAGGCTGCGAAATAATATGGTTGCTGCCGATGCGATCAGTGACGTGTGAGCGCCTGAAACCGCCGAGAGATGACTCAGACCCGATACTTTCATCGCGTGGTCGATTTGTTCTGACTGTTGAGACCGGTCTCCGAGAATGAGCCCGGGTAGGAGTTCTGGGGCGAAGCTGATGGTCTGATTGGCTTGGGTTCGCAGTGTTTCTCGAAGCGTATCGCGGCCGGTTATCGTTGGTTCACTCGCCCCGTGGGCGCAACTGCCAGGTTGTATTGCTGCGGTGGCTTGAACAAATACTGATGATTCATTGTCTGTGACGCGACCGATGAAACACGCTTGGTCTTCGGCTGCCAGGTCATTCCAACTATGGTCCCCGGAAATTACGATCTTAGCTGGGTGGGGTGTGAGGACAAGGTCTTTGCCAAAGGCTTCGACATCGGCGGTGACAAACCAACTGGTGCCAAATGGTCCATCGCGTTTCACGGGGTCGGTGGCTAGACGCACGGACATTCGTGCGGTGCCCAAGGTGTCAATAAAGTCCAACCAGCCGGAGGCTTCGGCTGTTGTCTGTTGATGCTGCACCATCACTGCTGCAGGAGTCGCAGTCCAGCACGCAATCGACATGAGAAGTACACCCTGGACGATGCGTCTGCCACGTGACTTCCGGAAACACACAACAACAAGCAACGTCACCACACCTGTGATACCAAGAATCCACGGGACTCGTTGTACCCATTCAATAGGTAGTTCAGGCCCGATAAAACATAAGGCGACGGTAAGGACTGCGGCAGGAAGCAGTCGTATATCAATGGGGGCAGCAATATCATCGGGTTTAATGTGGTCCTGCTGCATTACCAGGTCACAAGCCCATCGAGTCGTTCTAAGGTGGCGGGGCCGATACCGGAAACGGCTTCAAGGTCTGATAATTGTGCAAAAGCTCCGTGTTGTTCCCGATGGGCGATGATCTTTTCTGCAGTCGCGGGACCAACACCCGGTAAGGTTTCCAGTTCTGTGGAATCAGCTGTATTGAGGTTGACCGTGGCATTGTTGCCGGCTGGTCCCGTCCCACCAGCGGCCGGTGGGTTTGCTGGTGTTGCAGCGGTGCTTTGGCGATCGGGTACCAAAATATACTCACCATCATTGACGATCGCGGCGAGATTTAATGCATCCAGCTGTGCTTCGTCGGTTGGTCCACCGGCGCTCTCAATGGCATCAATGACTCTGGCAGTGGGTTCAAGTTCAACTATGCCGGGCTGTTGTACTTCGCCTGCGACATGGACGACGAGTAGTTCGTTTGGTGTCTCCTCAAAAACCGATGCATCATCAGAGGGTGAATCAAATGGTTCTGGCTCAGTGTTGTTGACGGTGAGGGCGGAGTCTGGTGTGGCCTCATGGTCAGTCGTAAGCCACCGAAAGCCCAGGACCGTCAGGATAATAACGATCACCATGAGCACAGCCGATAATGCGATCTTGGTACGCCAGATCGGCGCTTGTCGCGATGACTCGATGGGTTCGGCCAGATGTTTTGCCATACCATCTAGCGTGCAGACTGTGACGTCTACTGACGGAAGCTACCCCAGGCATTGTGGATAGGAGGGCTCTGATGACGCTTGCTGGGGATAACCGATCTAGGCGGTGCCGTAGCTGGCATAGTCGAGGTCTGGGCTCATGGAGACCCCAAGTGCACCCAAGCCTAAGTGGGCGGCAAGGACGGCGGGTAAACGCACGACAGGGACTGGCATCGAAGAGT
Organism: Enteractinococcus helveticum; assembly: GCF_001657475.1. GTDB lineage: Bacteria > Actinomycetota > Actinomycetes > Actinomycetales > Micrococcaceae > Yaniella > Yaniella helvetica. Next base: position 188,305 of record NZ_LXEY01000018.1, on the reverse strand, counting down.
GCTCTTGGAGTTCGGCTGCGATCTGGTGGGCAGTGTCGTAGTCGCCGTAGGACTGCACGCTGAGTCGAACGGGTGGTGGGACCGAGGTGGCAATATCGGTGATGATCGACAGTGCTTTGACTTCACTACGCGGCCGGTCAAGCAGTTCGATGGCGCCGTCGTTGAGTTGCATGACCGGACGTACCTGCAGCAGCTGTCCCAGGATGCCGGCCAATGCTGAGATACGACCACCTTTGCGCAGGGTTTCCAGGTTTGGGACGGTAAAGACCGTCTGCCCCACCTGGGTCTGTCGAGTGGCGATATTGGCTAGGTATTGCGGTGAGAGACCTAATCGGGTGCGGATCAGCACGTCCAGCACAGCATTTCCCAACGATAGGCCAGCGTTATGCGAATCCAGGACTGTCACAGGAATCGACGAGGTCTGAGCAGCCACGCGTGCGGCGTCCGTAGTGCCGGATAATTTTGACGACAGGTGGATCGACAGAATGTGGCCATAGCCTTGTTCTGCGATGTGTTTATACAGGGCAGAGAATTGGCCTGGTGACGGGCGCGAAGTACGCAGTGCGGTGCCGGATGCCAGGGCGATGGACAGATCGTGGTGAAGCGTGTCGTCGTCCTCGTTATAAATCTGATCACCGATCATCACCGGAATGGGGATGATAAATAGCTCTGATCCGTTGGGTAATTTGTGGACTTCATCGGGTAGGGCTGCTGAGGTGTCGGTGACAATGGCCACCCGGTCGCGTCGCTGCGGTTTGATGTAGCGTGCCCAACCGACCGCTTCGCTGCGTACTTCACGCGAGCGAACGGTCAGTCGGGCGATCCACGGGGCAATTTCGGTCATGGTGGGGTTAGCCCACCACGAAGTTCACGAGCTTGCCTTTGACCACAATGACTTTGCGAATCTGTTGATCGCCGATGGCGCGCTGCACATTTTGTGAGTCGCGTGCCATGGTTTCCAGGTCCTGTTCGGAAATATCGGCGGGGACTTCGAAGCGGTCGCGCAATTTGCCTTGGACTTGGGCGATGACGGTGATCTTGTCTTCGACCAGCAGGGATTCATCGACGTTGAGCCAGGTCGACCGGGACACTGATGGTTCATGGCCCAGCATGGCCCACATGTCTTCGGCGGTGTATGGAGCCACCAGTGACAGCAATTGGGCAACTACTTCGGCTGCCTCACGTACTGCCGGATCGGCGGCCCCGGCACCATTGTCGATTTCCTTACGGGTGGCGTTGACCAATTCCATGGTGCGGGCAATGACCACGTTGAACTTCTGGTCGTCCAACAGGCCCTGGGCTTCGTGGACGATCTTATGGGTGGTCTGGCGCAGTGCTAATGCCCCGGTGGATGGGTCGGTGCCGGCTGCTGAGTCAGCGTACTGAACTTCTTGGGCCAGACGCCAAGCACGGGCCAGGAATTTCAGGGAGGCGCCGGGTGCGACGTCGGCCCAGTCGATGTCGTCTTCTGGTGGTGAGGCAAATACCATGGTCAGTCGGATGGCGTCGACCCCGAATTCATCGAGTTGTACACCTAAATCGACACCGTTACCGAGTGATTTGGACATCGCTTTGCCGCCGTTGAGCACTTGGCCCTGGTTGAGCAATCGTGCGAATGGTTCGGTGAAGCTGACCAGTCCCATGTCGTAGAGGGCTTTGGTGAAGAAGCGCGAGTAGAGCAGGTGCAGGATCGCGTGTTCAACACCGCCGACGTATTGGTCCACTGGCGCCCAGCGATCCAGGCGGTCGCGGTCCCAGACTTGTTCGCTGTTATTGGAGTCGGTAAAGCGCATGTAGTACCAGGATGAGTCCACGAAGGTGTCCATGGTGTCGGTGTCACGGGTGGCGGCACGGCCACAGGTCGGGCATTCGACGTTGACCCAGTCTTCGGCAGCTTCCAGTGGCGATTTGCCCTTGGGCGCCAACTGTTGACCGTGTAGGTCGGTTGGCAGCTGGACTGGCAGTTGGTCGGCAGGCACGGGGACCAGGCCACAGTCATCACAGTGGATGATCGGAATGGGGGTCCCCCAGAAACGCTGGCGAGATAGCAGCCAGTCACGCAGGCGGTAGTTGACCGAGGCTTCGCCGGTGCCTTTGGCAGCCAGCAGCTCGATAGCTTTGTCGATCGCGGCTTGTCCGGACAGGCCATCCAGTTGGCCAGAGTTGATGTTGGTGCCGGTCTCGGTGGTGGCAAGCCCGGTGTCTTCGGGGTTGTCTTCACCGGTATCAACCACCGTGCGTACCGGTAGGTCCATGGCACGGGCAAAGTCCATGTCGCGCTGATCGTGGGCAGGAACCGCCATGATCGCACCGGTACCGTAGTCGGCCAGTACATAATCGGAGGCCCAGACGGGGACGCGTTCACCGGAGAGCGGGTTGATGCCGTAGCGACCCAAAAAGACGCCGGTCTTTGGTCGGTCAGCTGACTGGCGGTCGATATCGGAAACGTGTTTGAGTTCTTCGCGATAGCTGGCCAGGGCTTCGGCGTGGTCTTCGGTGACCAGTTCTTCGGCCAGATCAGCATCGGCGGCCACCACCATGAAAGTTGCCCCGTACAGCGTGTCCGGACGGGTCGTGTAGACCTCAATCTCGGGGCCGTCTTCGATCGCAAAGGTCACGGTCGCGCCGGTGGATTTACCAATCCAGTTGCGCTGCATGTTCAGCACGCGCTCTGGCCACTGGCCTTCCAACGCGTCCATGTCTTGCAGCAGGCGTTCGGCGTAGTCGGTGATCTTGAAGTACCACTGTTCCAGGGCCTTCTTGGTCACTTCGGTGCCACAGCGTTCGCACGCGCCGTCAACAACCTGCTCGTTAGCCAGCACGGTTTGGTCTTTGGGGCACCAGTTGACCTGGGATTTTTTGCGGTAGGTTAAGCCGCGTTCATAAAACTTCAGAAATAGCCACTGAGTCCACTTGTAATATTCGGGATCAGAGGTGTGCAGGATGGTGTCCCAGTCGACTGAAATCGCATAGCGTTCGAACGAGGAGCGCTGCGTGGCGATGTTGTTATAGGTCCATTCGGCCGGGTGGGCATCGCGGGCAATCGCGGCGTTTTCGGCGGGCAGACCAAAGGAGTCCCAGCCAATGGGGTGCAACACATCGTAGCCGCGCAGCATCCAGTAGCGGGAGACGACGTCGCCCATGGCAAATGCCTCAGCGTGGCCCATGTGTAGGTCACCAGAGGGGTAGGGGAACATATCCAGCACGTAGCGGCGGGGGCGTTTACCGTCGTCGGCGGCTTTGAAAGTCTTGTTCTTTTCCCAATAGCCGGCCCAGCGCTTCTCGATGGCTGCAAACGAATATTCTTCACGCTCGGTTGCGGCTTGCTTCGATGTGTTCGTCACGATGTCCTGTCTACACTCGGTCAAAAGGTCAAATCTAGTCTAAGACTAGTATTCTAACCCGGTTGTTCAACTGGCCACCCAATCGCGTGGTCAATTGCAGCGTGCCAGCCGGAGATCAATCGGGCGCGTTTATCCGGGTCAATATGTGGGCTCCAGTGGCCACCGGACTGCCACAGGGCGCGAAGCTGCTGGGTTGAGGCCCAAATGCCGGCACCCAGACCGGCTGCATAAGCAGCGCCGCGGGCGGTGGTTTCCACATCGGCGTTGCGGTGGATCTCGACGTCGAGAATGTCGGCTTGGAATTGCATCAGCTGATCGTTAATGCTCATACCGCCGTCAACATTCAGGCGGCGCAGTGTTGCTCCGGTGTCGGCTTCCACGGCCGCTACCACGTCGAGAGTTTGATACGCGGTGGCGTCCAGGGCGGCGCGGGCGATGTGGCCGGCGGTGGCATAACTGGTCAGCCCGATGATTGTTCCGGAGGCATCCGGGCGCCACCACGGTGCAAAAAGGCCCGAGAATGCCGGTACGAAGTACACTCCCCCGTGGTCTTCGACGCTATTGGCCAGGGCTTCGATATCTGCCGAGTGCTGGATAATGCCCAGCTGGTCGCGCAGCCACTGGACGACCGAACCGGCCTGGGCCACCGAACCTTCCAGCGCGTAGACGGGGTCTTGGCCCGGCAGTTGGTAGGCAACCGTGGTCAGTAATCCCGACGACGATAACACTGGTTCGTGGCCGGTGTTATACAGCAGAAAACACCCGGTGCCGTAGGTGTTCTTGGCCTCACCGGCCGAGAAGATGGTTTGACCAAAGCTTGCCGCCTGCTGGTCGCCCAGTACGCCGGTGATCGGCACCCCTGCAACGGCCAGGCCCGGGGTCACGGTGCCATAATCGTGGACCGAGGGGTGGATCTGTGGCAGGGCAGATTCCAGTATCTTGGGCTCGATGCCGAACACGCGGCCCAGCTGGTAGTCCCAGGCCCCGGTGTGGATATTCATCAGCGAGGTGCGTGAGGCGTTGGTAATGTCCGTGGCGTGCACGGTCCCACCGGTCAGGTTCCAAATGATCCAGGAATCAATCGTGCCAAAGCGCAGGGTGCCCGCTTGGGCTAAGCGGGCAGCGTCGTCGTTATTTGCTAATAACCAGGCCATTTTGGGCGCCGAGAAATAGGCTGACAGGTTCAGCCCGGTGGCTTGCTGCATCGCGGAGTTGTGGCCGTTTGCGATCAGGTGTTCGATGTGGGCATCGGTGCGAGCATCCTGCCACACGATCGCCCGGTGCACGGGCACCGAGGTGGTGGCATCCCAGGCGACAATGGTTTCGCGCTGGTTGGTAATTCCGATTGCAGCGATATCGGCGGCGGTCAGGTGGGCGCGGGCTAATGCGAGCGCCGACAGCTCGCGGATATTGGCCCAGATCTCGGTGGCGTCGTGTTCCACCCAGCCGGGCTGCGGGAAATACTGTTGGTGTTCGCGGGCCACGATGGTGACGGTGTTGCCCTCGGCGTCGTACAGGGCCACCCGGGTGGAGGTGGTGCCCAGATCAAGGGCCATGATGATCGTCGGTGTTGATGCTGCAACCATAAGCGTTACTTAACCACATTGCTGCGCCCTAGGTCACTCGTGCAGCGATGTCGTGTGCTGAATCTATAGACTGGTCGCTATGAGTGATGGGATTGCCGCCCGGTTGCGACCGCGGTTTTTAGTTCGTGACCGCGCCGTATTAACCGGACACGTCCAGCGGGATCCTCAGCGATTCGGGGTGACGGTCACCGACCCGGTCTCAGGGGTGCCCTTTGAGGTGGCCGTGTTCAAATACCCCGGGCCGCCTGGTGCACCGCAGTTACTGGCGGTGCATGGGTTCCGCGGCGATCACCACGGGCTGGAGCTGATTGTCGATGGGTTGACCCCATATGAGGTCTGGGTGCCTGATCTGCCGGGGTTTGGTGTTTCGGGCGCGATGCCTGATGCCCCCCACAGCGTTGAACACTATGGGCACATCGTCAACCAGATCGCCAAGTCTATGACCTCCCCTATCCTGGTGGGCCACTCTTTTGGGTCAGTCACTGCAGCCGCCGCGGTGGCTGCCGACGCGGTGGATTACCCGCACCTGGTGTTATTGAATCCGATTGCCAAACCAGCCCTGGACGCTGGAACACCGGTGGACCGTGCCGCAACGCTGGTGACCGATGGGTTTTATCGGCTCTGTGCGGCGTTGCCGTCAGCGGTGGGGCGTCGCCTGCTGGGAAATAAGCTTATTGTGTGGGCCACCGGCGCGTTCATGACCAAAACCGATGATCCTCGCGTGTTGGCTTATACCCATGATCAGCACCAGGCATACTTCTCCGGCTTTGACTCCCCGGCAACGCTGTTGGAGGCTTATCAGGCCTCCATCACGCACACGGTGGCTGATTTCGCTGATCGCTTGTGTGTGCCGGTGACCATGATTGGTGGCGCCGACGACGAGCTGTCATCCCCGCAGGATATATCAGTCCTGGCCGAGGTGTTGGCCACCGACGACGTCGAAACGTACGTTTTGCAGCACACCGGACACCTGATGCATTACGAACGGTCGGGTGCCGTGGCAGTGTTGATGGTGTCTCGCCTGACGGATGCTTAGTAGCGGCTCACCGTTCTGGCCTTTCTTCAGAACTGTATTTATCGCGCGGGATCAACTTGGATGCTTCGTAGAGACTTTCTTGTGCTGTCGGGCGCCCCATCAGATGCTTCTGGTAGACATCCCCGGCATCCACGATCGGGCCGAAGGTCTCGCGCATGCGCCGTCCGGGTGCCGCACGGATACAGCGCACCGTGAGCCCAATAATGAACAGACAGCTCAGCACCATCCAGACGATACCGCCCAGATTCCATCCGCGCGCTATGCCCATGAGCATCACGACCAGCAATCCGGCCAGGGCTACTAGAATGCCTAGCCCGATCATGATACGGCGTCGCATAGGTCACCTCCGCAGCTTGTCTCCTAGCCTAGCTGACAGGCGATGTTGTGTAACCTGCCGGATTCTCTAGGATGTTATGGCCACGGATGTAACACGATTTTGCCTACGTGCGTCCGGCGTTCCAGCGTCTGCTGCGCTTGATGCACGTCGTCCAGCGAATAGGCAGCTGCAATCACGGGATCAACGGCACCGCTACGAGCCAGCTGCATCAATAAGTCAAAGTGTGTTGGCGTGTGCATGGAGGATCCGATGAGCTGTGCATTGTGTAAATACAGACGACGGACATCAAAGCGCACATCGTAACCGCCCAGTGCTCCCGACACGACCCACCGGCCACTTTCCTTGAGCAGCGGCAAGCCATCACGGAGCAGGTCACCGGCGACCACATCAAGTCCAATATCGATACCCTGTGGTGCCACAGCGTGGACCTGTTCGACGATGCTATACGCCCTGTCGAGGACTTCATGCGCACCGGCCTGTTGGACAGCTTTACGTTTTGAACCACTGCTGATGGCCAATACGCGAGCACCGCGAGCGCGAGCCAGTTGCACCAGCCCCAGTCCTACACCGCCGGAAGCGCCCGAGACTAAGACGGTCTGCCCCGCTTGTACTCTTCCACGCTCCATCATGCCCAGGGCCGTGCCGTAGGCGGTGGGCAGCGTTGCCAACTGGTCGTCGGTCAACGGGGCATCTGTCATGTCGTGGACTCGTGCGGTTGGTGCGGTGACATATTGGGCATATCCGCCATCGCGCTCGCTACCCATCAGGCCCACAGGGTTGGCATCTGGGCTGGCAGTGTCATAGATTGCCGGATCAATGACCACTCTGGCGCCGATGAGCTGTTCATCTTGAGCGCTACCGACTGCAACCACCCGTCCGGCGACGTCGGCGCCTTGAATGCGTGGGAAGGTTATGGGTCCCCGCCAGCCTGACAAGGCGTTGGGATTCTCGGGGCTACCGTATGCACCTTGTCTGGTCCACAGGTCGGTATTATTCAATGCGGCAGAACGAACTTCGATGAGGACCTCGCCGGGCTGTACGGATGGCACGTCGACGTCTTTGACCTCGAGGACTTCGTACCCGCCGTGGTCGTGGATCACGGCTGCTCGCATCGTTGTCGGAATCCTCATGGAACCCCCAGTGATCGCTCTTCAGATTAGTCAGCCCAACGATACGCCATGGCATGGCAGATCAAAACCTCGCAACCCCATGGCAAACGGCTACAGGTGCCTATGTAGACGGTAGATTGAGTCGACAGAACTTCTCAGGCCTGACCCCACGAGGAAATCCACATGTCATTATTTACTGGTCTCAGCGCATTCCCACTCACCCCACTAGCAGATTACGAGATCCACGAGGCTGCTTTTGTCGGCTTGATACAGCGATTATCTACAGCAGGCGTCGATTCCATCACCGTCCTTGGATCCACTGGCTCCTACGCCTATCTGACTGCCCATGAACGTGATCGCATCGCGCACTTAGCAGTCGAACACGCAGGAACCACACCGGTGTTCGTTGGCATTGGGGCGCTTCGGACATCGCAGATCCTTACGAATATTGACAGCGCACAACGTGCCGGAGTCGCTGGCTTGCTCTTGGCTCCGATGACCTACCAGCCACTGACCGAACACGATGTCTTGGAGCTCTTTGACACGGTGACACAACATACCGATTCGCCCATCATCGTCTACGACAATCCTGGGACCACGCATTTCACGTTCAGCACCGAGCTCTACGCACGTATCGCAGCGTTGCCGGGCATCGCATCACTCAGGATCCCTGGAGTACCAGCCGAACCGGCGAAAGCACGCGAGCATGTCACCGCGATACGAGCCATCATTCCTGATCACGTCACCATTGGGGTGTCAGGCGACGCGTTTGCAGCCAATGGTCTCACTGCGGGCTGTGATGCATGGTATTCAGTGATTGGCGGGACGCTACCCGATCTCGCACTGGCCATCACAAGAGCCATACAACAACACCGAAACGACGACGCGCTGCAAGAAGCTCAACGCCTGACCCCGTTATGGAACCTATTTACAGGATTCGGTGGAAGCCTGCGCGTGACCGCAGCAATCGCCGAATACCTGGGTCTGGTGCCGTACCAGAGTTTGCCATTGCCGATCCAAGGCCTGTCGCACAGTCAACGAGCACGCGTCGCTGAAGTTGTTGACGCACTTGAACTATCTAGATAAACAGCTGCCATCCCAGCACGTCAGACGCATCCGTACCTACCGACTGTCGGCCCCTTCTAACGCATCTGCAGATCACTAGATGTACGCTGTCTTCTGCGAGCGCTGTCACCACCCCACGATGCACCAAGGCGACTGTCCCCCTCACTACCTGGCCACATATTTGCCCAACAACTCATCAGAGTTGGAGAAAAATATCACATTTTTCTTGTCGACTCTGACCTCTCGTGCCGGATTTGGTCATACGGTTAGAACCTTCTAATAAAGCTCCGACATTCACTGAATCAGTTCGACGATCATAGATCATTGGCTGTGCCATCGACACGTTGTCGGAGGTGGGTTACTCGGGGGCTTCACTAGCAGAAATCGCACGCCGAGCCCAAGTGAGCAAAGGTGTCGTGCTCTATTACTTCGATGGCAAAGACGATTTACTGCAACACGTGGTCCTCGATGTCTACACTCGTGCAGGATCAGCCATTGAAACACGGCTATCCGTGGCGCCTACAGTTAGTGCCAAGGTGGCCGGCTACGTGGAGGCGAATCTGCAATTTGTTCGCACCCACACCGCTGAGGTCCGCCGTTGTAGAAATCGTGACAAATGCCCCGCGGCCAGATGGTGGTCGGAAATTTGCCCCGAAGGATAAAGATCGGGTTCTGGCGTACTTCGAAGAGCTGTTACCCGACGGGCAATCCTCCGGTGAGTTTGGCAGCTTTGCTACTCTGCCACTTGACCTGGTACCGATAGCCGGTGTGGGCTTGCTCATCATGATGCTCGTGCTGATGAACGAAGCTGTGAAACGCCACGGCAGACGAGCCAAGAGGGACACCTCGGGAATCTGACAGGTAGTTCGGCTGTCATGTTCCCATTGGTTCATGGTGGCGCGGCCATTACCCAGACCGGTACTACGACATACGCGCATGGACGATAAGGCCAGGCTGGAGAATAAGAACATGGCTTCTGCAGATCTTGCTCTTCCCAACGACTACCGCCAGACTCTTGAAGCGCTCAAACAGCGTGTACACCAAGCCCAGCTCCAGGCTCGGCGCACAATTAATACCGAACTGATCCAACTGTATTGATCCATCGGCAAAGAGATTCTGCAGCGGCAAGAAGCACAGGGCTGGGGCAGCAAAGTCATCGCACGGCTCGCCGAAGACCTACGGGCCGAGTTCCCTGATATGCGGGGCTTCTCGCCTCGCAACCTTCAATACATGACCACTTTTGCGCGGCATTGGAACGTGGAACAAATTGCGCCACAGCCTGTGGCGCAATGACCCTGGGGCCACATTCGGACCCTGTTAGACAAGCCTTTAAGCCATGAAGCACGGCGGTGGTATGCGGCTGCAGCCGTGGAATACGGGTGGTCACGCAATGTGTTGCTGAACATGATCAAAAACAATACGATCGAGTGCACCGGTGCCGCGCCGTCGAATTTCCCTCAACGCCTACCCGCTGCCGAATCCGAGCTGACACAGCAAGTGGCCAAAGACCCATATGCTTTCGAGTTTCTGGGTTTGTCTGGCGAAGTCGCCGAACGGGATGTCGAACAAGCGCTGACCGATCGAATCGTTGAGACTTTGCGTGAGCTGGGACCTGGTTTTGCGTTCGTAGGACGCCAAGTCCACATCGAAGTCGGTGGGGACGACTACTACATCGATTTGTTGTTCTTTCATGTCGAACAGCTGCGCTACTTCGTCATCGAACTCAAAACCGGCAAATTCCAGCCCGAATATGCGGGCAAGCTGAATTTCTATGTAGCAGTCGTCGATGATCAGCTCAAACGCGAAGCACATAACCAGACGGTTGGCATCCTCATCTGCGGCAGCAAAAACGACCACAGCGTCCGCTATGCCCTCAGCCGGTCAGACTCGCCCATGGCAGTGGCAACCTACACCTATGAGTCCTTACCAACGGATGAGAAAAAAGGTTTACCGGGTGAGGATGAACTCTCGGCAGCGTTCGATCAGATTGAAAATACCGAAGACTCCTGAAAACCCCTGTGACCTTGGTTGCGCTTCACATCGCCTGGAGCATGTCGATATGGGCCAAATCGACAATATTGGGCGGTTCATCAAGAAGAGGGAATTCATTGGACAGGTCGACGATCTAGTGTGACTGGTCAGCGCTGCATCCCACGGCGCAGTCCTCTGTTGAGAAGCCAGAGCGCTCGGCCTGAGGCTTATGAGCGCCCCGTTCCACCAATGGCTTACAGCACATCGGTGGGATCTATGCGCAAGCGCACGGAGGTTGTCTCCCCGCGCGCCGAAAGTTGTGCACGAGTCGTTTTTAGTGCTCCCACGACCTGTTCTGCGACATGATCCGGGAAGAATAACAGCGCTCGATGCGTAGCTTCATCCACCGGCACCGGCCCGATCCACGGAGACTCTTCCGATTGGTACGGCAGCGGAGTATTCCGAATCGTTTTCTGTACCTCATGGGATGGTCCGATCAACTCGGCCACACGCATGGCAGGAGGTAGACCCAATTGTTGACGTTGTGCCAGTTGACGGGTGGCCCAGGCAATGGGATTCATTTGAACAAGTGCTGCCACGGCGTCGTCATATTCTGCTGTCACGACGACGGTGCCACCTTGGGTGGAAGGCCGCACTAACGTTGCGGCTCGCATCCAGTGGCCAAGCACCTGCTCTGGGACATTGAGTCCTTCTCGCTGGAGTTGTGCATCGCCGTCGAGCAGGAGTGCTGCGGCATAACCGTCGGTGGCGACCGGTTCGGCACCTGGGGTGGCAATAACAATGGCCGGCTGCTCCCCCACGGTGACAAGCATGTGGTCAGCCGAGGATGACATCACAGGTGTCATGGGAAAAGCGCGCCCCAATTCATCCGCAGTACGGCGTACGCCGCGAGCTCCGGCACGCAGCTGTCGACCACCGCAGTTGGTGCAGGCAAAATGGCGTTCTTTGATGCCGCACCAACGGCAGGTCGCCTCGTGGCGTTCGACGGCAAACCGATCGGTGAATCCAAGTGGGCCAGTGCAGTGTCGACACCGGGCTGATTCACCGCAGTTGGTACAGAATAGTCCGGGGATAAAGCCTGCGCGAGCGACTTGTACTAGGACGGGTCCGGGGCGTCCGTGTTTGCCATCGAGGGCTTCACGGGCTGTTTGGTGCGCCAGGTGTGGGATGCGGGCGATCTGGGCCAGTGGGTCGCGCTCGGCATGAAATGAGTCAGCAGTAGCCACGACCCTGGGCGCAAGAGCTTTGCGTGTTGGTCGATCCGCACCGATTTGTTGGAGTTGTCCGTTGGCAACCAGGTGTTGAATTTCCAGCGCTCGTGAGGTGGAGGCCAGCACCAGCCGAGCTCCGTGTTGGGACGCGCGGAACCGTGCCACGGTGTGGACATGGAAATACGGCGTGCGCGGTTCAATGAGATGCTCGCTGGTGGGCTCCCACACCACGATCGCGTCGATGTGTTCCAGGGGGGCCCAGATGGCCGAGCGGGTACCGATCACTACTCGGTGTTGGCCGGTCAGGATTTTCAAAAACGACCGGTAGCGGGCGGTATTGCCCTGTTCGCCGCTGAGCATGACAAAAGCACGCGACCCGATCCGATCCTCAAGGTGACGTTGCAGCCTGGAGAGGTGTTTATGGTCTGGTACGACAATGAGCGTGTTTTGTTGGCTGGCGGCCAGTCGATGTGCGGCATCAGCAAGGACACCCATCGCATCCCAGCTCCCATGAGCGCTGGGTAGCGTGAGTGCATAGTGGCCGTGGTGTTCTGGGGTGAAGAGTTGTTCGGCACCGTCGAGTAGATCCCACCGGAAATCTGGTGCACCGCTATCGGTGAGCGGTGCTTCTTTGGCTTCGGGGATGGGCGGCGGTGCCGGGATGCTGTGATCTGCTATTTGCTCTGCGATTTCGCGTTCCACCCCGGCGACACGACGAGGCACCACGACGCGCAACACATCGGCGGTAATGGATCCATAGTGTTGCGCGATCTGTTGTGCCAGCTCAAACACCTTGGCTTCGAGTACGGGCAGTGCGGAGACAACCGTTTTGATGGTCGTCAGACGCGCTGCGGTCTCAATGGTGTCGGTGCGCCGGATGAGCCACCCGAAGAGCTGCTGGTGCCCAAACCGGACTTTTACTCGAACCCCAGGTTGGGCTGCAGCATCGAGTTCTTTGGGGATCAGGTAGTCGAAGTGCCGGTCCAGATGCAGTACCGGTGCTTCGAGCAGGATTTTGGCTACCGGTTGTTTTGGCCACCCATCAGGTGCCGGCGGTAGGGTCGCCCGGTGTTCCGGTAGGTCGAATAAAGCATCTGTTTGTGGCACATCACCAGCCTACCGCGGCACGCAACTGATCGACTTTGTCGGTGCGTTCCCAGGTGAAATCTGGCAGTTCGCGACCGAAGTGACCGTTGGCGGCGGTGGCTTGGTAGATGGGGCGCAGCAACTGGAGGTCTTGGACGATGGCTGCTGGGCGCAGGTCAAAGACTTCGTTGATGGCGTTGACGATTTGTTCGTGGCTGACTTTTTCGGTGCCGAAAGTATCCACGTACAGGCCAACTGGACGGGCCTTGCCGATCGCGTAGGCGACCTGGACTTCAGCGCGGGCGGCTAAACCTGCTGCAACGATGTTCTTAGCAACCCAGCGGGTGGCATATGCGGCCGAGCGGTCAACCTTCGATGGGTCTTTACCCGAGAAGGCACCACCACCGTGGCGAGCCATGCCACCGTAGGTGTCAACGATGATCTTCCGGCCGGTCAGGCCAGCGTCACCAACTGGTCCACCGATAACAAATGGACCGGAGGGGTTAATGATGAATTCAGCGTTGTCAGAATTCAGACCAAAATTGACCAGCACAGGTCTGATAACATGTTCGATCACATCGGCGTGGAGCTGTTCCTGAGAAACATCGGCTAGGTGTTGGGTGGATAAGACCACGGTTTCAACGGACTGTGGCACGTGGTGTTCATCGTAGCCAATGGTGACCTGAGTTTTGCCATCTGGCAACAGGTATGGCATCGGTGAGTTGTCCTGTTGACGCACGGTGGTAAGGCGTTCGGACAGCCGGTGGGCCAGGTAGATCGGGGCGGGCATGAGTGCCGGGGTTTCATTGGAGGCATAGCCGAACATGATGCCTTGGTCGCCGGCACCTTGTTTGTCGATTTCATCGACGGAGCCGTCACGGGCTTCCAGCGATGTGGAGACACCGTGGTGAATGTCGGATGACTGCTGTCCGATAGAAATGTTGACACCGCAGGTGGCACCGTCAAAGCCGTTAGCTGAGGAATTGTAGCCGATGTCCAAGATGGTCTGGCGCACGATATCTGGGATTTCAACGTATGCGGAAGTATTGACCTCCCCGGCGACCTGGACCAGTCCGGTAGTCACCAGGGTCTCGACTGCAACCTTGGCGTTGGAGTCTTGCGCGATGATGGCATCAAGCACCGCATCGGAGATCTGGTCACAAATTTTATCGGGGTGGCCGGCGGTCACGGATTCAGAGGTAAATAACCGAAGTTGGCCGTCGCCGATGCCCTCGTAGGGCTCATACATGGAAGAAGTATCTTTAGCAGTCACAGTATGAGAGTTTACCCCCTCAGACAGCCTCGACAAGGCTACAGTTCACGGATCGTAAAACTCTATGCCAATGCGACAGCAAGCTGTTCAATAATCGCTTCGGCCACCACATCTTTGCTGCCTTGAACGGAGAGCTCTTCGCGTCCGTTGGCAAACAGTATGGTGACGTCGTTGTCGTTTTGGCCAAAGACTTTGCCAACACCGACTTCATTGACGACCAGTATTTCGCAACCCTTGCGTTGCAGCTTGGCACGCCCGTATTCCAGTGGGCTGGTCGTCTCGTCGCCGGTTTCAGCAGCAAATCCTACGATGACTCGTGGCAGCGGTTGACCTGCGGCACGTTGTTCTACGCTGGTACGTAAGACATCTTCGGTTTGTTCAAGAACAATCGTTGGAGCCGAAGCGTCGTCTTGTTTTTTAATCTTCTCGTTGGTGGCACTGGCCGGTCGGAAATCAGCAACAGCCGCCGCCATAATCAGAGCATCCTGATGTTGAGCATGTTCCAGTACGGCGTCCAGCAACTCCCGCGTGGACTCAATACGCACGACGGTGATATTGGGGTGAGTCGGCGCCTGGACATCCATGGCCCCGGCAATCAGCGTGACCTGTGCACCCTGTGCAGCAGCAGCCTTTGCCAGTGCTACACCTTGTTTACCGGAGGACCGATTCCCCAAATACCGCACGGGGTCAAGCGCTTCGCGGGTCCCGCCGGCACTGATCACAACTGATCTGCCAGCAAGTTGGTCCCCGGTCTGAGCTTGGGCAACGATCTGTTGTGTCTGGGCCCAAATGTCTTCGGGATCAGGAAAGCGTCCCTTGCCGGTATCAACGCCGGTCAGACGCCCAACGGCTGGTTCTATAACGTGCACACCGCGCGAGCGCAGTGTCGCCACGTTGGCTTTAGTGGCAGGATTTTCCCACATTTCGGTGTGCATGGCCGGAGCCATGACAACCGGAACTGTGGCCGTCAGCAGGATATTGCCCAGGAGATCTTCAGCTAGACCTGCGGCAGCTTTGGCGATTGAATTGGCTGTTGCTGGCGCAAGCACGACTACATCGGCTCTACGTCCCTGCAGCACGTGGTTGACGTCTTCGACGGCTTCGAACGTATCGTTGTACACCGGTTGGCCCGATAGGGCCTCCCAAGTAGGCTTGCCAACGAATTTCAGGGCCGAATCGGTGGGGACCACGTGGACCTCATGGCCGTCTTCGGTCATAAGTCGCAGTAGGAGTGCAGCCTTATATGCGGCGATACCGCCGGTAACGCCTAGTACAATCCGCATGGATCCCCTCTTCAAGCCTCTGGGTATGTGGTGTTAGTCCTCGGAGCCGGCTGCAGGTTCTTCTGGCAGTGCGAAGGGATCGTCTTCGTTGGCTGGCAATTCGAAGGTTGGGAATTCTTCGGCCAGTTCATCAGCGGCTGCAGCACGGACTTCTTCAACCGGCTTCATTTCTAGCAGCCCGTCATCGATTTCACGTAGTGCAATCGACAGGGGCTTTTCGTTGAGCTCGGTGTCCACGAGTGGGCCAACGTATTCGAAGAGCCCTTCATGCAGCTGGGAGTAGTAGGCGTTGATCTGGCGGGCGCGCTGTGCAGCGAAAAGCACCAGAGCGTATTTGGAGTCAACCTTGTCGATGAGCTCATCGAGCGATGGGTTGACGATACCTTCAATTTTTTGTTCAGTCACTGACTCTCCAATAAATTTCTCCGGAGCGACCGGAGATTGTGGATGTATTTGTTTTTTGCCGCGGCTACTGCTGCGGTGTAGTCAATTGCATGACTTCTACCAGCCTGGCAGATGCTTGTCCAACTGTATCGTTGACAATCACGGCGTCAAATTCTGGTTCTGCAGCAAGTTCTAGTTTAGCGGTTTCTAATCTGCGCTGCTGTTCCTCGGCTGATTCGGTGCCGCGTCCAACGAGGCGGCGCACTAATTCTTCCCAGCTGGGTGGTGCCAGAAACACGAAAGTAGCTTCTGGCAGGGTCTGTCGCACTTGGCGAGCCCCCTGTAGATCGATTTCCAACAGGACGTGTTGTCCTTTTGCTAAGGCATTTTCGACCATGGAACGGGGCGTGCCGTATTTATTCTGGCCGTGGACTTGTGCCCATTCCAACATCTTGCCTTGTTCAACGAGTTCGTCAAATTGTTGATGGGACACAAATGAGTAGTGCACACCATCAATTTCACCGGGACGCGGCTCCCGGGTGGTAGCTGACACGGAAAGACAGACCTGTGGGTAGTGCTCCCGGATGTATTGACTCACGGTGCCTTTGCCGACGGCGGTTGGACCGGCTAACACGGTTACGGCAGGTCGTGTTCCTGCGTGTTCAGGACGCAAGGTCAAATCTCGGGGCCCGGGAATGACCGGTGGCGTCTGATCAGGCAAGATGTTCCTCGTGGTGTTTCTGGGTGGATTGCGCTCTAATGCGATACGTGTAGATTAGCGCAACAACCGGCGATCTCACAAAAGAGACCGCCGATTTATGTGGGATTTTTTCTACCGGCCTAGGGCATCGATGAGTGCGTGACGCTGCCGGTGACCAAGACCGCGCAGACGCCGATTCAAAGAAATCTCGCACTGTTCCATAATGCTTTGGGCACGGATCTCACCAATACCTTTTATGGCGGTGAGAAGGTCGATGGTACGCATCCGGGCGACAGCCTCGTCTGTGTCAGATCGTTCAAAAACCTCTGCCAGTGTCAGCTTTCCATCAGCGAAGTCCGCTTTGACTTTTGCCCGTGTCGTCCTGGCATCGAGCGCTTTTTGTCGAGCGGCTTGACGTTCGGCGGGTGTCAAATCTTTGAGAACCATTGGCTTTGCCCTTTCGTGCCCGTTTCTAGCGTAACGGTGAGGACAGTCGCACCCCAGGAGGTCTGTAACCACCAGGGTGTTTGACCTGTTCTACCTAGTGAAATGTATTCTACTTCACATTGATGTCTTTGCGGGCGTCGTCTATAGCCGACTTAAGGTCCGCTACTTCGGGCCCGTGTTGCAAGATGCCACGTGACGAGTTGACTAGGACGTTCTTCCAAGCCTCGCCGAAGCCCTCCCGCATATCTGCTGCCTGTGCGCCTTGAGCCCCGTACCCTGGTGCAAGAATGGGCGCGTTTGCCCTAACCAGATCAATATTGAGTGCTTTGGCATCGTCTATAACGGTTGCGCCAATGACTAATCCGATGGATCCAAGGCCTGTGACCGTTGCATTATCTTGCGCTGTGGCATCGACAATTCTCTTGGCAACGGAGTCACCTTGGGGACCAAGATGTTGAACAGATGCCCCTTCGGGATTCGAGGTCAAGGCCAGGACGAACACACCCCTGTCATGGGATAAGGCTAGATCGATTGCCGGACGCAACGATTCATAGCCCAAGTATGCCGTCAGGGTCACCGCGTCAGCGGCTAATGCTGACCCGTCAGCAAGCCACGCTTGTGCGTACCCTTCCATGGTGGATCCGATATCGCCGCGTTTGGCGTCGGCGATCGTGAGGATGTTTGCTTCACGTGCCAACTGCAGTGTCTCTTCCAATACCGCGAAGCCCGCCGAGCCGAACCGCTCATAGAGTGCGACCTGTGGTTTCAGGGCAGCGACTCCGGTGGTTTCGGATGCGGCTTCGATGACGATTTTAGAAAAGGTTGCCAGCCCAGCCGGGTCGTCATTGAGACCCCAGGCGTTCAACAACTGGCGGTGTGGGTCGATACCCAAACACAGTGGACCGTGGTGGTCCATGGCTTGGGCAAGACGACTTCCAAATGGCTGTGACATGGCTTCCTACTGCTGGTTCTTGATGACTTCGGCCAAACGGCGATCATGTTCTTGCAAGCTGGTGACGTCCCAGGAGTACTCACGCTGTGCCTGGATGGCCTGCAGCGCGGTACCGACCGCGGCCAAGGTGGTCACCAGTGGCACACCAAGCGAGTTCGCAGCGGCTCGGATCTCGTAACCGTCACCACGGGCGTCAGAACCCGATGGGGTGTTGATCACCAGATCTACGCGACCGTCTTCTAATTGGTCCAGGATCGTTTCACCGGTGGTTTCAACATCACTGGTGATCTTGTCCACGATCTCTGTGGTAATGCCGTTGCGAGCCAGCACATCAGCTGTTCCACCGGTTGACACGAGCTCAAAGCCCATATCAGTCAGACGTTTGGCGTGGGCCACGATGCCACGTTTATCGCGGTTGGCTACCGACACGAACACGCGTCCACCGGTTGGCAAACGGCCGCCAACGGCGTCTTGAGATTTGGCATAGGCGGTGTCGAAGTACTTATCGATGCCCATGACCTCACCGGTCGAACGCATTTCTGGTCCCAGCAGGGAGTCCACAACGCGGCCTTCGGGCGTGCGGAAGCGGGTGAATGGCAAAACGGCTTCTTTGACGGCGATCGGCGCGCCAAGCGGCAGCGACCAGCCGTCGTGGGTGGCCGGCAGATCCCCGGTTTCACGCAGTTGAGCGATGGTAGATCCGACACCAATCTTGGCTGCAGCTTTCGCCAGTGCCACACCGGTGGCTTTCGAAACGAATGGCACGGTCCGAGATGCACGCGGGTTGGCCTCGATGACGTAGAGGATATCAGCGGCCAGCGCGAATTGGATGTTGATCAAACCGCGCACGCCCACGCCCTTGGCGATGGCTTCGGTTGCTTCACGCACCCGGGCCAACACATCGGGTGCCAGTGTGGTTGGGGGCAGGACACACGCGGAGTCACCAGAGTGCACCCCGGCTTCTTCGATGTGTTCCATAATGCCGCCCATGAACAGTTCATGGCCGTCATACAGGGCATCGACGTCGATCTCGATGGCGTCGTCGAGGAACCGGTCAACCAGCACCGGGTGTTCGGCGGTGATTTCTGCCGTGGAGTTTTCAATGTAGGACTCCAGCTGGGCTTCGTCGTAGACGATTTCCATACCGCGGCCGCCCAGCACATAGGATGGACGCACCAGCACCGGGTAGCCGATTTCATCGGCAACGGCCTTGGCATCTTCAAAAGAAACCGCGGTGCCGTTCTTTGGTGCGGTCAGTCCGGCTTCTTGTAGCACCTGGGAGAACAGGCCGCGGTGTTCGGCCAGATCAATGGCTTCCGGTGAGGTACCCAGAATAGTCACGCCAGCATCGGCGAGATCTTGGGCCAGCTTCAACGGCGTCTGCCCACCGAGCTGGACAAAGACTCCTTCGACCGGACCGGTTTGTTCTTCGGCGTGGATGATTTCCAGCACGTCTTCCAGTGTCAAGGGTTCGAAGTACAGACGATCGGACATATCCGAGTCGGTCGAAACCGTTTCCGGGTTACAGTTGACCAATACGGTGTCATAGCCGGCCTGTTGCATGGCCATGGTCGCGTGCACACACGAGTAGTCGAACTCCACACCCTGACCAATGCGGTTTGGTCCCGAGCCCAGGATGATCGCGGTTGGTCGGGTGTGTTCGGTGATTTCGGTTTCGGTGCCGTCGTAGGACGAGTAGTGGTACGGCGCCTGAGCGAGGTGTTCACCGGCGGCAGTGTCAACGGATTTATAGACCGGACGCACGCCCAGCGCGTGGCGGACGCCGCGGACGACGGCCTCGTCCATATGTCGCAGCTGGCCGATTTGTTGATCGGAAAAGCCATGGCGTTTGGCGTGAATCAGCAGGTCTTTGGTCAGTTCATCGCCGTTGCGAATATCGGTGGCCACTTCATTGATCAACACCAACTGATCAATGAACCACGGATCGATCATGGTGATGTCAAAGATCTCCTGTGGGGTCGCTCCCCCAAGCAGTGCACGCTGGATCTGGCCTAGACGCGATGTCGTGGCAGTTTTCGCGGCTTCCAGTAGCTGGGCAACTTCTGCGGCGTCTGGCACGGTGAAATCCAGTTCGGCGTCGTTGGTCTGTTCCAAAGAGCGCAGCGCCTTTTGCAGGGCCTCGGAGAAGTTGCGGCCAAAGGACATGACCTCGCCCACGGCCTTCATGGTCGTGGTCAGGGTGGCATCAGCGGCCGGGAATTTCTCAAACGCAAAGCGCGGGACTTTGACGACCACATAGTCCAGTGCCGGTTCAAACGCGGCGGTTGTGGTGCCGGTGACGTCGTTGAGCACCTCATCCAGGGTGTAGCCCAGCGACAGTTTGGTCGCGATTTTGGCGATAGGGTACCCGGTGGCTTTGGAAGCAAGTGCCGAGGACCGCGAGACGCGGGGGTTCATTTCGATGACGACGATGCGGCCGTCTTCGGGATTGACGGCGAACTGAATGTTACAGCCACCGGTGGCCACGCCGACTTCACGGATGATCTTGATGGAGATGTCGCGCATCTTGGCGAATTCAGTATCCGTTAGGGTCACAGCTGGTGCCACGGTGATGGCATCTCCGGTGTGCACGCCCACCGGGTCGAAGTTTTCGATCGAGCACAATGCGATGACGTTGTCAGCACTGTCGCGCATCATTTCGAATTCGTATTCTTTCCACCCCAGGATGGATTCTTCTAATAAGACTTCGGAGGTTGGAGAGTACTGGATGCCAGCGCCGGCGATGCGGTGCAGGTCGGCTTCGTTATAGGCCATGCCCGAGCCGAGTCCACCCATGGTGAATGATGGGCGCACGACCATTGGGTAGCCCAGTTCCTTGGAGGCTTCCAGGGCCTCATCCATGGAGTGAACAATCACGGAGCGGGCAGATTCGGCACCGCAACGTTCAACAACACCTTTGAACTGTTCGCGGTCTTCGCCCAATTCGATCGCGGCAATGTTGGCGCCGATGAGTTCGACGTCGTATTTTTCTAATACGCCGCGTTCATCCAGTTGGATAGCGGTGTTCAGTGCGGTTTGCCCGCCCAGGGTCGGCAGGATCGCATCGGGGCGCTCGGCTGCGATGATTTTCTCGACGACGTCGGCGGTGATGGGCTCAACGTAGGTTGCATCGGCCATTTCCGGGTCGGTCATGATGGTGGCCGGGTTGGAGTTGACCAGCACCACGCGGATGCCTTCTTCTTTGAGCACCCGGATGGCTTGGGTTCCTGAGTAGTCGAATTCGGCGGCCTGGCCGATCACGATGGGACCGGAGCCGATGACTAATACGGATTTGAGATCTGTGCGTTTTGGCATATCTGGTGTTTCCTAAAGTCTTATTTTCCGGTGGCCATCAGGACTGCGAACGTATCGAAGACCGGGTGTGCTTCGGTTACGGTAATGGCGGTGTTTTCTGGGTAGTACTGCACGGTGACCACCGGCAGCGCCTCGGCGCGTAGCGCTTCGACTGATTGGTCGTTGAGGCTGTACTGGGTCACGGTCACCTCGCCGTAGGTGGCGTTCGGTGCGGTAGCGGTGCCTTGCGGGGCGACGACGGCGTACTGGTGGTTCTGGGAGGTGATGATGCTCTGCCCGGAGGCCACATCATAGACCGGCTGATTGGGACCACGCTGGGCCTGGGCTAGCAATGCGGTGTCATATCCCAGTGCCCGAGCGATAATCTGGTGGCCTAGCCCGATACCCAATAGTGGGGTCTTGGCATCCAGCAGGGCGGTGGCAAGGTCGATTTGTGCGGTGGCTTCTGCTGGGTTACCTGGGCCAGAGGAGAAGACCACGCCGTCAACCTTGGCTGCCACGATATCGTCAGCGGTGGCGCTTGCCGGTAGCACCTTGACGGTGTTGCCACGCTGCACCAGCTGATTGATGGTGGAACGGCGCACGCCCAGGTCGATCAGCGCGACGGTGTGTTGCGGTGTATCGGCGGCGACCTCGTAGGCGGTGCCGGTGGTGACTTCAGCCAGGAGTTGTTCGGTGGCAGGTTGTGACCAGTTCTGGACTTGGGCGACCAGCTCGGCGTCGGCGGCTTGGGCGTCGTCACCGGCAAATATCCCGGCGGCCACTTGCCCGGCGCCAGCGATGCGTCGGGTGAGTGCTCGCGTGTCGATTCCGGCGATGCCGACCACACCGGCGGCGGTGAGATCAGCGTCCAGGTCACGTTCTGACTGCCAGTTGGACCGTATCCGGGCCGGTTCGCGGATGATCACGCCGGCTGGCCAATACGCGTTTGATTCGGCTTCGGCGTCATTGACACCGACGTTACCGATGTGCGGGAAGGTCAAGACCATCAGCGTGTGTGCATTGGCTGGGTTGGTCAGACTGTGCTGATAACCGGTCATGGTGGTGTCAAAGACCAGCTGCCCAAAGACGGTACCGGTTGCTGCATAGGTGGTGCCGGCGTAGATGGTGCCATCTGCCAGGACAAGTTTGGCTGATGCGCTCATGCGGTCTGCCTTCCGTTCGTAAGTTGTTCTAGTGCGGTGAGAAGTTGTTGATGTGCGGTGATGGATTCGATGCGCAGTCCGGTGGTGACTTCGACGTCGCCGAGGTTCCAGGTGATGGCCAGGATTCCGTCTTTTTCAACGAATTTGCCGGCGATGCCCGAAACCGTGGAGACCGTGACGAGGTCTGCGGTGGGGATGAAGATATTGGGTTCACCAGCGCGCAGCAGAGCAACGCCGTCGTGATGCACTTCGATTTGTGCTTCGGCGGGGTTGCCCAGGCGGTGGGCGGTCACGCGTTCTAGGAGTTCTTGGCCCAACACGGTCGAGACATAGGTGCCTTCTACAGCGGTTTGTGGTTGTTTTTCCAACAGTGCTGCAGGAACCTCATGCGGTATAGGGACGTATTGTTGTCGTTTGGTGCGGTTGCGACGTCCGAAGATGATCCCGAGGATCATCAGCACAACAATGGCTGAGGTCAGGGTGACAATAAATGTTGTCTCGTCCAAAACTGGCGCTTCCTTATTAGCTGTGTTGGTACGGTGTGGTCAGCTCGGCCTCGGCAACGACGCGGTGTCCGCGATAGAACACGTCGGTTACTTGTCCGGACAGCTCCATGTCTTTATACGGCGAGTTGGCGGATTTTGAAGCGTGCTGGGCCGGGTTGACCACAAAGGTGTGGCTTGGGTCGTAGATGGCCAGGTTCGCCACTGCGCCCTGTACCAGACTACCGGTGTCTGTGAGTTGGCCCTGGTCGGCATGGCGGTAAATGCGTGCCGGATTGACCGACATCACACGTGCAACCGCATGCCAGTCGAGCAGGCCGGTGTCGATCATGGTGTGCTGAATGACGGGCAGTGCGGTTTCCAGTCCGGTCATGCCCATGGCTGCTACGACCCACTCGCATTGTTTGGTCTCTGCGGTGTGTGGTGCGTGATCGGTGCCAACCGTGTCAATCGTGCCATCGGCCAGGCCTTGGCGCAGCGCGTGGACGTCGGAGTCTTTGCGCAGTGGAGGGTTCACTTTATAGACCGGGTCATAGGTTTTGACGTAGTCCTCGGTGAGTAATAAGTGGTGCGGGGTGACTTCGGCGGTGACGTTGATGCCTTGGGATTTGGCCCAGCGGATCAGCTCAACCGATCCTGCGGTGGAGACGTGGCAAATATGTACACGAGAATTTACGTGCTGGGCCAGCAATACGTCTCGGGCGATGATGGATTCTTCGGCGACGGCGGGCCAGCCTGCCAGGCCGAGCTCCGATGAGAGTGCAGATTCATTCATCTGTGCGCCCTCGGTCAGGCGCGGTTCTTGGGCGTGTTGGGCGATGAATCCGTCGAAGGATTTCACGTATTCCAAGGCTCTGCGCATCAACACGGGATCCCAGACGCACATGCCGTCATCGGAGAACATGGTGACCTTGGCGGCCGAATCGTGCATGGCGGAGATTTCGGCCAGCTGTTCGCCTTTCAGGCCTACGGTTACGGCCCCCACCGGGTAGACGTCGGTCCAGCCAGAAGCGCGACCGAGTCGGTGCACTTGTTCTACGACACCGGCGGTGTCGGCCACCGGGTTGGAGTTGGCCATCGCATGAACGGCGGTGAATCCGCCTTTGGCTGCGGCTCGGGTACCGGTTTCTACGGTTTCGGCGTCGTCGTTGCCGGGCTCGCGGAGGTGGGTGTGCAGGTCTACAAGTCCGGGCAGCACAATCTTGCCGGTAGCGTCGATTACCTCGGCGCCGTCGGTGGCAAGTTGTTGGCCAAGTTGGGCAATGCTGCCGTTGGCGTCAATGGCCACGTCGGTCTGCACGCCGTCGGGGGTGGTGCCACCGGTAATCACATAGGTATGAGTCATTAATTGGCCTTTCATTGCCCTAGTTGGCCTGCCAGGAGCAGGTAGAGGACTGCCATGCGCACAGAGACGCCATTGGCAACTTGTTCAAGTGCGGTGTTTTGTGCTGAATCGGCGGCTGCCGCGGAAATCTCTAACCCGCGGTTCATGGGCCCCGGGTGCATGATCAGCGTGTCGGTTCCGGCAATGGTCTGATACCGGTCGTTGGTCAGCCCCCAGCCGCGAGTGTATTCGGCTGGTGAGGGGAAAAAGGCTCCGGCCATGCGCTCGGCTTGAACGCGCAACATCATGACGGCGTCGACACGTTGTGCCAGCAGAGCATCGAGGTCGTAGTTGACGTCAACCGGCCAGGTGTTGACACCCACCGGCATGAGGGTCGGTGGCCCGGACAATGAGACTTTGGCCCCCAGGGTGTGCAGTAACCACACATTTGAACGCGCCACCCGGGAGTGCAGGATGTCGCCGACGATCACCACGTGCAGGCCGTTGAGGTCTTTGCCGGTGGCTTCGGTACCATACAGACGGTTGCGTAGGGTGAACGCATCCAGCAGCGCTTGGGTTGGGTGTTCGTGGGTGCCATCGCCGGCGTTAATGACCGCCGATGATGACCAACCGAAATTCGCGAGCTGTTGGGCGGCGCCGGAGGCCCAGTGGCGCATAACGATCGCATCGCCACCGATGGCTTCAAGGGTTTGGACGGTATCCTTCAGGGACTCCCCCTTGGACACCGATGAGGTTTTGACCGCGAAGTTCAATACGTCAGCCGACAGGCGCTTGGCTGCGGCTTCAAAGGAGGTGCGGGTGCGGGTTGAGTCTTCAAAGAACAGGTTGACGACGGTCTGGCCGCGAAGGGTCGGGAGCTTTTTGATGGAGCGATCCGAGACCGTGGCCATTTCCTGGGCGGTGTCGAGGATTGCTAGCGCGTTGTCATAGGACAAGTCTCTGGTTGCCAGTAGGTGTCGCATTAGTCCATCACATCCACGATTTGTACTTGGTCAGTGGTGTAGTAGTCTTCGTCGCCGTCAATTTCGGCCAGATGGACCCGGACGTGTTCGGATGACGCCGTTGGTAGGTTCTTGCCCACATAGTCGGCACGTAAGGGCAGCTGGCGATGCCCTCGGTCAACCAAGACCGCTAGGCGCACGGTGTGTGGCCGCCCGATGGCAGACAGTGCATCCAGGGCTGCGCGGATGGTGCGTCCGGAATACAGGACGTCGTCTACGAGTACGACCACGGCGTCATCAACACCGGCTGGCGGGATGATGGTGGATGCGGGTACTCGCGATCCGGCGCGGGCCAGATCGTCCCGGTAGAGGGTGATGTCGAGTTGCCCGCTGCGTTCTTCGATGATGAAGGCTGGGTCAATTTCTGCCAGTTTGGCCGCCAGGCGATTGGCCAGCGGGACACCGCGGCGTGGGATGCCTAAAATGAGCAGGTTCTCAACGCCGCGGTTGCCCTCGAGGATCTCGTGGGCGATGCGGGTGAGGACCCGATTTATATCCGATTCGGACATCACGGTGCGTGCTTTGCGCACGGGTTCTTGCACCACGATTGTCTCCTTTCCCGCCTCACAGGACGGATTTTAAAGGATCTGCGGGTATGTGGTGTTCCCGTCAGTTTCACTGGATGTAACTGTAGCACCGGTGTGCGTCACATCCATGATGTTTACAGGAACAACGTGGGTTTGAGGTCTTGTAAGCGTCCAAGAACACCATTGACATAGCCCGGGGAGTCATCGTTGGAATACTCCCGAGCCATATTGACTGCTTCGTTGACCGCTGCGGCGTCGGGCATTTCGTCGTTGAACAACAGTTCCCAGGCGCCCAACCGCAGTATGGACTTGTCCATGGCTAGCATGCGTTCCATGGTCCAACCGTGGGCGTACTGTGCCAGCAGTTCGTCGATCTGCTCCTGGTGGGTAATTACCCCGTCAATGATTTGTGCCGTATACGGGTTGATTGTTTGGTCGGTGAATTCGCGTCGACGTTGCAGCGCCGACAGCGGTGTGGTGTTTCGATGTTCGGCTTCGAACAGGATTTCAAGGGCACGACGTCGGGCCCGTCCTCGGGAACCGATCTTACGTGGCTGGTCTTTTGCGTTCTTTGTCAATGTAGTTATACTCCGCGCCAATGATTACTCAGTGGCCCGGCCCTGGTATTCACCATTCTTGGTGTCCACGCGGACTTTTGTGCCTTCATCGACAAATAGTGGAACCTGAATTTCCAGGCCGGTTTCGACCGTTGCTGGTTTGGTACCGCCCGAGGAGCGATCCCCCTGCAGACCCGGTTCGGTATAGGTGACTTCCAGTACCACGGTTGGTGGCAGCTCTAAGTACAGTGGCGCGCCATCAGACATCGCAATCTGGGCGTTTTCGTTTTCCAGCAGGAAGTTCGCAGCGTCGCCCACCACGGATGATGGGACCATGATCTGGTCAAAGGTCTTCAGGTCCATGAACACGAAGTCATCGCCGTCACGGTAGAGGTACTGGTATTCGGAGCGATCCACGGTTGCAAATTCCAGCTTGGCGCCAGCGTTCCAGGTCTTGTCCACGATCTTGTTGGAGGTCAGGTTTTTGATTTTGGTGCGCACAAAAGCACCACCTTTACCGGGCTTGACGTGCTGGAATTCCTGTACCTGCCAGAGTTGGCCGTCGACGACGACGACGGAACCGTTTCTAATATCGTTACTGGTGAGCATGACCATGGTGGTGATTTCTCCGTATAAGTCTTGAAAGTCGGGTATCTATTCTGGCAGATTGTAGGCAGGTTCGCAGAACCCGGCCTTCTCTAGTGTAGACGACCGGGGAAATTTTCGAGTGGTTACTCGGCGATCTCCTGGTATGCGGCAAACAGCAAGGATTCATCGGGCACATCGTAGATGACTGGTTTGCCTTGATCTTCGAGGATCACAAAGCGCAGCTGTTCGCCGCGGTTTTTCTTGTCACGACGAATCCCATCCAATAGGGTCGCCCAGCGGTCTCCTACATAGCTGGTTGGCAGACCGATGCCCTCGAGGATGCTGCGATGGCGGTCCACTGTAGCATCATCGAGGCGGCCGACCGAGCGTGCAAGTTCTGCGGCAAAGACCATGCCGACGGCGACGGCTGCGCCGTGACGGTACTGGTAGCGTTCCGCCAATTCGATCGCGTGACCCAGCGTGTGCCCGTAGTTGAGCATCTGACGCAGGTTGGATTCTTTGAGGTCTTGGCTTACGACATCGGCTTTGACCTGGATAGCGCGTTCGATGAGTTCACGCAATACCGGCGCGTGCGGGTTGGAAACCTGCGAGATGTTGTCTTCGATCAGGTCCAAGATCGTCGCATCGGCGATGAAACCGCATTTCACGACTTCAGCCAGTCCGGAGATGACCTCGTTTTTTGGCAGGGTCAACAGTGTATCGAGATCAGCTAGTACGCCAGCCGGTGGGTGGAATGCGCCCACCAGGTTTTTGCCCTCGGCGGTGTTAATACCAGTTTTTCCTCCGACGGAAGCGTCCACCATGCCCAACAGGGTGGTGGGCATGTGCACGACGCGCACGCCACGCAACCAGGTTGCGGCAACGAATCCTGCAAGGTCGGAGACTGCTCCCCCACCGACGGAGACAATGGCATCTGAGCGAGTGAAGTCACTTTGTCCCAGGACTTGCCAGCAGAAGGAGGCAACTTCGATGTGTTTGCCTTCTTCTGAATCCGGGATTTCCACCAGGATCGCATTGAAACCGGCCTCATCCAGCGATGACTTCACAACGTCCCCGGTCGCGCGCAGCGCACGCGGCAGGATGATGGCCACCCGGTGGGTTTGAGGCCCGAGAATGTCTGGAAGCTGGGTCAGCAGGCCGCGGCCAATAACGACGTCGTAACCGCCGTTGACTTCGTTTGCTGAGCCGCCAGCGACCTTGATGATCGTGGGCTGTTCAGTGGTGGCGCTTGTAGTGTTTTCGGTCATAACTGCGGTCGAATCCCTTGACAAAAATGATTGATATCCTTGGACGATCTTAGTCGCCACAGCGTCAACGTCCAGTCCAGTGGTATCCACCACTTGATGTGCTGACTGGGTGAAGTAGTCGAGCCGTTCGGCCCGGATCCGCGACCAATTACCTGCTGCATCGCCTGCCAACACGGGCCGATCACTGGCATCGCCGAGCCGATTGAGTGCTTTTGATTCGCTGACGTCGAGGAATACAACGTAACCACGCTCACGGATAATTTCGCGGTTAGCCAGCCGAATGATGGCTCCCCCGCCCAATGAAATGACGCCTAGATCATCGCGGGCAAGGGCTTGGGCAATGACCTGCTGTTCGTTGTCACGAAATGTTGTTTCACCGTGGGCTGTAAAGAACTGGCCGATGTGGCCGTGTTCGGCCACAAACAGATCATCAGTATCTACATAGTTGGCTTCAAGGCGCTGTGCAAGGTGTCTGCCCACGGTGGTTTTACCCGATCCCATGGGTCCGATCAGGATGATCGGAAGGCTAGGTGCTGGCATGGTTATAGCGGGTCACCCAGGTGATCATCGACGGCGTCATCCGAGGTTGGTTCGGGCAAACGAGCAATATTTGCAATGAAGCTGTCCATGTTGCGTTTGGTTTCGGCAACGGAGTCGCCACCAAATTTCTCGAGCACTTCACCGGCGATCACCAGTGCCACCATGGCCTCGGCGACGACACCAGAGGCTGGGACCGCCGTGACATCGGAACGCTGGTGGTGGGCCTTCGTGGCCTGTCCGGTTGCGACATCAACTGTCTGAAGCGCACGCGGCACGGTAGCAATCGGTTTCATGGCCACGCGCACACGGATGGGTTCTCCGGTAGACATGCCGGCTTCAATCCCACCGGCGCGGTGGGTGGTGCGGGCAACTGAGCCATCAGGGTTGCGCACAATTTCATCATGGGCATCTGAACCAACCCGGGTGGCAATGTCGAAACCATCGCCGACCTCAACACCCTTCATGGCTTGGATGCCCATCAGCGCGCCAGCCAGTTTTGAATCCAGACGACGATCCCAGTGGATGTGGGAGCCCAGTCCAACCGGTGCATTGTGTACGAGAACTTCGACCACTCCGCCCAGGGTTTCTCCAGATTTCTTGGTCACATCGACAACTTCGACCATCTTGGCCGAGACCTCTGGATCAATGCAGCGCAGTGGATCGGCGTCCAGTGATTCGACGTCTTCGGCGGTGGGAAATTCATAGCCGTCTGGTATGGCTACCTCTCCCATACGCACGGTGTGCGACACGGTGGTAATCCCCAGCTGAGCTAAGAAGTGCTGGGCTACCCGACCCAGGGCCACACGAGTTGCTGTTTCGCGGGCCGAGGCGCGCTCCAGCAGTGGGCGGGCTTCATCGAAGCCGTATTTTTGCATGCCGGCCATATCGGCGTGGCCCGGGCGAGGGCGGGTGAGTTTGGCGTTGCGGGCCAGGCCCTCAAGTTCTGCAGGATCAACGGGATCAGGGTTCATTACCTTTTCCCACTTTGGCCATTCGGTGTTGGCGATGTGGATGGCAATGGGCGAGCCGAGGGTCACACCGTGACGAACACCACCGATGATGGTGACTTCGTCTTTTTCAAATTTCATTCGCGCTCCGCGGCCGTATCCTAAACGGCGCCGCATAAGGGCTTCTTGGATATCGGCGGTTGTGTTTTCAATCCCCGCCGGTAGGCCTTCAATAATTCCTACGAGTCCGGAGCCGTGCGACTCCCCTGCTGTTAACCAACGCATCATAGGCCCGATTCTTTCATGCTCTGCGCAGTTGCGCTTGCTTCATGTCGATGTTTGTCAGTGCGGTTGCACATTAGCTCACGTCAAGAGCTAGTGCTGCCGCCATGTGTTGTGTTGCGGTATCCCAGTCAATAGTTTCTGGGTTGACAACCACTTTTTGGGTAAATAATTTGGCTTGCTCCACGCCCTGATACAGCAGCATGTCGAGTCCAGATGCCACCCGTGCACCGGTTGTTTGCCAGGCCGCGGCCAACGCCGTGGGCCAGGGATCATAGATCACATCAAGCAGCGGTGGCAGCCCTGCCGATGGTAGTTCAGTGGCCAGCGCATCTGCCGCGTGCGCCGGCAAAGTGGCCACGACGGCCGCATGGTGGACCACTTGCTGGACGAAGGTCTCTAACCGTTCGACCCGAGCTTCCAGCCCAAAGTGCTCAGCGACCTCGAGCGCATCTTGGGCCCGTTGTGGGTTGCGCACATACAGCACAACTTGCGTCAGACCCATATCTGCTGCAGCCGCCACAGCCGCCGTGGCTGTGCCGCCGGCTCCAAGGATACCCATTGAGCCGCCAGCAGCACTGGTGAACCCGGCCTGGGCTAATGCCAGCCGGACGCCGTCGACGTCCGTGTTGTAGCCGTAAGCTGCACCGTGTTCATCAAATACCACGGTGTTGAGCACACCAAGGCGTTGCACTCGAGTCGAGAGGTGATCCATGTGGGGTACCAGAACGGCTTTGAGGGGCATCGTCACGGAAAATCCCGCAAGACGACGTCGTGAACCGAAACGTTGGTCCAGTGAAGCGAAAAATTCCGCTGCCTGGTTCACTGCCACCTCGAACCGGTCGTAATCGATGGGTGCTTGCAAGTACTGGTAGGCAGCTTGGTGCATCGCTGGGGACTTGGAATGCGCAATTGGTGAGCCGAGCACGGCTGCGTGATATGTCTGATCAGTCATGTGTCCTCTGGCTATCCACGACCACAGATCTCAACGTTATCGTCACAGTAGGCCCGATATTCTTCCTGGTACTCCTGGTGCTGCGCGTAGGTTGAGGAGAACTTCGTTTCACCAGTCTCAATATTGGTGGTGATCCAGTAGTAGTAATCCGAATCCTGAGGGGCTGCCGCGGCGTCGAGTGCTGCGATTGAAGGTGCACCAATCGGTCCCGGTGGCAATCCGCGGTGGGCGTAGGTGTTGTACTCATTGGATGCGTCGTGGCGGTCTTCGGCAGTAAATTGTAGCTGCCGCACGCCCATACCGTAGATAACGGTGGCATCGATTTGTAAGAATCCTGCAGTTTCTGGATTGGACTGATCCAGACGGTTTTCAATGATGCCGGCCACCGTGGCGTAATCTTCAGGCCGTGCTTCGGCCTCGACGATTGATGCAACTGTTACGAGCCGGTGCTGTTCGGCTCCTTCAGTCACGCCTAAGCGATCGAATTCTTCCATGGTCGGTTCGATCATGATTTCTAAGATTTCTTGGATGGAGGCGCCCAGCGGGAAATGGTACTCCCCGACCGCAATATACCCCTCCAGGGTGGAGGCTTCTGCGGGAACATCGAAGTTGGCTGGATCTGCTGCCTCTTCAATTTCTTCGACGCTGTAGTCAGTTCGCTCGGCAATGTGTGCGAAGACATCATCAATCCGGTGGCCGGAGTTGACGTGAACATAGTTCATGCCCGGAATCCCAACCCCCAGTAACACTTCGGCTGCATCTCGGGCCGGCATCTCATAGCGCAGGGTATATTCACCGGGTTGGATTTGTGCTGTGGTGTCGGTTGCTTCGACCGCGTCACGGAATGCTCGGGTGGAGGCTACGATGTTTTCTTCCACCAGGCGATTGCCGATGACGATGGGGCCTTCGCCCGGGTTGACCTCAAAGGCGATTTCTTCGCCACCTGGGCCAGGGAAGTCTTTATTATTCCAACCCACCAGTTGGCCTACCCCAATGCCGACGATCGCAAGAAGACCCAAAAACACCCCAAAGCTGGTGAGCATGATGATGGTCCGGCGACGTTTACGAGTTTTCCGTGTCTTCACTTCTTCCTCGTCGATCTCCGGCAACTGCATACCGTCACCAACCAGCATGTAACCTAGCGGGTTGTCATCGGCCGTCTTCTCACCGGGCTGTTCTTCGATGTCAGGGTCGACATTACCGGAAAGTTCGGGATATGCGCGGGTATCTTCGGGAAGTTGTGGCAGTGCCGTTGGAGCATTGTCGTAACGGATGGAGTCATAGAAAAGCCTCTCAGGCTCTTCTGCTGACTGAGCTGGGGAGTAATTGACCGGACGACTGGGGGCATCTTGGAGACCGCCAGGGCCGTCAGCAGCTAACGGTTGCGGACGAAACTCCGCTTCAGCTTCGGACGTTTCAGCTTCAGACAGTGACGCTTCGGCTTCTGGGAGGTGCTCCTCTGAATACTCCTGGGTGACCGTGAGCTCGCCTGTCATCTGCCGGGCTTCGTGCCGCGCACGTTCATATTCCCGACGCTCTCGGCGGGAACGGAACTGTGGTTCGGAAGATTCTTCTGGCAGATTGTTATCCGTCAACTTCACCCTCCTCGTCTAGGCTGACTAGGACGCCGGTGTTAACCCCGGTATTTTTCTCCAGCACCATGGCATGTTCCAGAATGGCCACGGCGGCAAGCTGATCGATCACAGAACGCTGATTACGCGATGACACACCGGCCTGGCGAAGTTGCTGTGTCGCACTCACCGTAGACAGCCGTTCATCAATGAGCCGAACCTGGGTGGACAGTTCTGCTTCAGCAAGCATCTTTGCCAGCTGTTGGGCAAAAGTATGAGCGTCCTGAGTCGACGCAGTCTTTTGGCCCTTCAGGTTAATTGGATCCCCGACGTAGACGCGAACAGCATTTCGTTGAATCGCTTCATCAACGATTGCATGCAGGTCACGAAAATTCTTGGGGTCTCTCGTCAATGTGGCCACCGGGCTGGCCATAATGCCAGCCGGATCGGTTGCCGCAAGGCCCACACGGGCACGTCCGACATCCACTCCCAGACGAGAGCCTCTTACCGGCTCATTGTCGCGTGTATCTGTCATTGAATAGTTCTAATCAGCGTTTCGTTGTCGGTTTCGTTATGCAGTTTCCACTGCCTGGCGAAGTGCTGTCAGCGCCTCGGTAATCTTGGCAGCATCCTGTCCCCCGCCTTGAGCAAGGTCTGGCTTGCCACCGCCGCCACCACCTAAGACTTGTGATGCAGCCTTGACTAGGTTACCTGCTTTCAGTCCCAGATCCTGTGCACTTTCATTGACCGCAATGACCACCAGTGGGCGATTATTTGCCACACCAATTAATGCCACGACAATGTTCTGATGACCCGCCTTGGCCAGGCGATCGCGTAGATCCATCACCGTGGCGCGTAGGTCATCGGCACTGGAAACCTCGCCCAGATTCTGGGCAAGCAAGGTCACGTTTCCAACGGTTTCTGCCTCATCCACAAGTTTTGCTGCTTGTGCAAGCATTTGTTGTGCACGAAGTGCTGCAAGCTCTTTTTCTAGCTCGCGCAGACGGGTCAGGGTTTGCTCAACGCGGCCCGGGATTTCAGCTGTCGGTGCTTTCAGCATGGAAGACAGCTGATTGACCAGCGTCCGTTCGGCAGCGAAGTGTTCGAAAGCATCGAGTCCAACCAGCGCTTCGACTCGTCGGTTCCCTGAGCCCACTGACTGCTCAGTGAGCAGCGCCAGTGTGCCGATCTCGGCCGTGGCTGAAACGTGGGTGCCACCACACAGCTCACGCGACCAGGCACCATCGATTTCGACAACCCGAACGCGGTCGCCATACTTTTCTCCGAACAGGCTCATAGCCCCCATGTCTTTAGCTTCTTGCAAGCTAGTTTCCACGGTGTAGACCGGGAAGTTATCCCGGATAGCAATGTTGGAAAGTTCTTCAACTTCACGACGTGCGGCATCGGACAACGCATCTTGCCACCGGAAGTCAAAGCGCAGGTAGCCCTCTTTATTGAACGAGCCGGCCTGCACGGCTTCCGGTCCGAGAATCTGGTGCAGTGCCGCATGAACGATGTGCGTCGCGGAGTGAGCTTTCTGGGCGTCCAAACGTCGCTGCAGATTAATCGCTGCCACGGCTTCTGCCCCCAGTGCTGCTTCGCCCTCACGAATAATGCCCTGGTGAACCGACAGGCCTTTGATAGGTGACTGGACATCGGTGATCTCGATGACAAAGCCGTCACCGGTGATCAATCCAGAATCCGCGGCTTGGCCGCCGGCTTCGGCATAAAACGGTGTCGCGTCCAGTACCAATTCGATGTGTTGGCCTTGTTCAGCAACTGGTGCCTGCTGACCGTTAACCAACAGGGAGCGAATTCGCGATTGTGTGGTGTGCTCGGTGTATCCGGTAAATACCGTGTCTTCACCGGCGTGGGCTTCATAGTACAGGCTGGTGTCAGCGTGACCCGTTTTCTTGGACTTAGCATCCTTCCGGGCCCGTTCGCGTTGTTCCTGCATCAGTTCCATGAACTTGTCTTGGTCAACGGCAACCCCGACTTCTTCAGCCATTTCCAGCGTGAGGTCAATGGGAAAACCGTAAGTGTCATGCAGTTCAAACGCCGCATCCCCAGACAGTGGGGTTCCGGCGTCGCGTGCTTGTGCAACGGAGGATTCTAACCGCGTGGTACCGGCTGCGATCGTACGCAGGAACGCGCGTTCTTCGGCATAGGCAATGCGTGAGATCCGTTCGAAGTCTTCGGCGACTTCTGGATACGAGCCGCGCATGGCATCACGCGAGATCGGCAGTAATTCGGGCAGCACTGCAGTGTTCACGCCCATCAAGCGCATCGCGCGAACGGCGCGACGAATCAAACGGCGCAAGACGTAGCCGCCGCCTTCGTTGCCCGGGATGACGCCGTCGCTGATGAGCATCAGAGCTGAACGTACGTGGTCGGCGATGTAGCGCAGCCGCATATCGTTAGCAAATTGTGGATCTTTAGGATCTTCGGTCGATGTATAGCTGACGCCAGCAAGTTCTGCTGCACGGTCCAGAACAGGACGAACCTGGTCAGTCTCGTACATGTTTTCGACGTCCTGCAGGATCATGGCCAAACGTTCCATACCCAAACCGGTATCGATATTCTTATTGGCCAATTCGCCCACAATATTGAAGTCTGCTTGGCTGCGCACCTCACCCAGTTGGTACTGCATGAACACGAGGTTCCAGATCTCTAGGTAGCGAGTGTCATCGACTGCAGGGCCGCCCTCGGAACCGTATTCGGGGCCACGATCGTAGTAGATTTCGGAACATGGGCCGCCTGGACCGGGTTGGCCGGTGTGCCAGTAGTTATCTTCATTGCCCATGCGTTGAATTCGTTCGGCGGGGATTTTGACGACGTCGCGCCAGATTTCATAGGCTTCATCATCTTCTTGGTACACGGTGACCCAGAGACGCTCGGGATCCAGACCGTAGCCGCCGTCCTCTTGCGAGGTGGTGAGCAGTTCCCAGGCCATGGTGATGGCGTCGTGTTTGAAGTAGTCCCCAAAGGAGAAGTTGCCCGCCATTTGGAAAAACGTACCGTGACGAGCGGTTTTGCCCACTTCTTCAATATCAGCGGTACGAATACATTTCTGGACTGAGACCGCACGCTGATACGGAGGGGTCTGCTGGCCAAGGAAGTATGGGATGAACGGGACCATGCCGGCGACGGTGAACAGCAGCGATGGATCTGGGGAGACCAACGACGCCGAGGGAACT
Source organism: Enteractinococcus helveticum (assembly GCF_001657475.1). GTDB lineage: Bacteria > Actinomycetota > Actinomycetes > Actinomycetales > Micrococcaceae > Yaniella > Yaniella helvetica. The sequence continues at coordinate 152,759 of NZ_LXEY01000018.1, read as the reverse complement.
ACGGTGTGAGCTTTCTTTTCAAAGAACGCAGTCCAGCGGCGGGCAATTTCATGAGTTTGCATAACTGTTTTCCATCACGAGCTAGAAACCGGTGACGCTACCGGTTTGATTGAATAGTTCTTAGAGTTAGGGATTACTCGGCCCGTACCGAGGCTACATTCGTTACTTCGCCTTGCAGTGGCTCAACCCCGTTGAGGTTTTCGACAATCGGTGGGGCGGGTTCTGCTTTGTTCAGCGCGGGGATTTGGTCTCGTACGGTGGTGAAGAACGCTTTGGTGGATTCCACGATAATTTGGGCGGCGCCTTCACCGATGCTGCGTCCGATATTTTCCGGTGCCAGCGAGGTGCGTAGGGCTTCTTCTGCCCGGATGGCGGCTTCGTCTCGGCCCTTAGATAATTTCGAGTGACCGTACCACCCGAGTGCCGCTCCGACTCCCACAAGTAAAACTCGTTTCACAACCGCAGTCCCTTTCTGATTCTGGATCGTCCCTACTCTACCAATCTGGTAAGCCTATTAGATTTTGAAGACATGATTTGTAGGGAAACAACTCCGGCCCGGTGCCTTGTCAAAAAGCAAGGGACACCGAGCCGGGAATGTTAATTGAATACTAGGCTTAGCGCGAGTAGTGCTCGACAACCAGCTGTTCTTGAATCGACACTGGGATGTCAGCGCGTTTTGGTTCACGAGCCAAGGTGGCGCGCAGTTTGTCGATTTCTACTTCCAGGTAGCCTGGAACGTCTGGCAGGACTTCCTGGTGTGCACCGGTGGCAGCGATCTGGAATGGGACCATGGTTTCGCTACGCTGTGCAACGTGAATCAGCTGGCCTGGTTTGACCTGGAATGATGGGCGGTCAACACGCTGACCGTCAACCAGGATGTGCTGGTGAACAACCAGCTGGCGGGCCTGTGCGATGGTGCGGGCAAAACCGGCACGCAGTACCAGGGCATCCAGACGTGATTCCAGCATTTCGACCAGGTTTTCACCGGCCAGACCCGAGCGGCGGCGTGCTTCTTTGAAGTAGCGCACCATCTGGGCTTCACGGATGTTGTAGATAGCCCGCAGACGCTGCTTTTCTTTCAGACGTACCGAGTAGTCAGAATCCTGACGACGACGGGCACGGCCGTGCTGTCCTGGACCGTATGGGCGGCGCTCCATGTACTTTTCAGCTTTTGGAGTCAGGGCAATACCGAGTGCACGCGAGTGGCGCACTGTGCGGCGGGTACGAAGACCTTTAGCCATAATGGTGGCTTCCTTTTCTTGTCATGCGGAATCGTTTGGTTTTGTTATCACTCACAGGACAGAGCCGACTAGCTATTGCTGTTTGTGAATCCTGGCCTCTGATGTCGTTGTTTTCCAGAGAGCTGAGGGTTATACCGCCAACCGTCATTACTACCGTTTCTCCAAAAACTGCAGAAACGTGCCAGACAAGGGGCAAGTTTAGCAGACTCATGAGCTTGACCCCTAATCGTCAGCAACGTTGTCCTTTGCCGACTTGGGTTCCTGCTGCTCAGATGTTTTGGGTTCTGCCTCAGGTGCCGGCTGAGGTTGGGGCATGGGTTGGTTCCGTAATATGGCACGGAGTCGGTCGACCCGCTCCCCCAGCATCTGTTCTCGGCCGTTGCCGGTGGGCTGGTAATACTCGCGTCCCTGGAGTTCATCGGGCAAGTATTGCTGGTCGGTGATCGCGTGTGGGTATGAATGTGGGTATTTATAGCCCACCCCGTGGCCGAGCGCTTTAGCTCCGGGATAGTGGGCATCGCGTAATGGTTTCGGAACAGTCCCCGCACGACCTGACTTTACATCCGCTAAAGCGGCATCAATAGCCATATAGGACGCATTGGATTTCGGCGCGGTTGCCAAATGCACCACTGCCTGAGCTAATGGAATACGTCCTTCTGGCATCCCAATGAGTTGAACGGCTTGCGCCGCGGCAATAGCCGTTTGCAAAGCCGTGGGGTCGGCCATACCCACGTCTTCCGAAGCGTGAACGATAAGACGCCGGGCAATATATCTCGGGTCCTCCCCGGCATGAATCATGCGCGCCAAATAATGCAAAGCGGCATCAACGTCCGAGCCACGGATGGATTTGATAAACGCGGAAATAACGTCGTAGTGCTGATCACCATCTTTGTCGTAGCGCAGCACCGCCTGGTCCATCGCCTGGGCCGCGTGCTCGACGGTAATGCCAGCCGGACCGCTGCCGGTACCGTGTTGATCTACGGCCACTCCGGCGGCGGCCTCCAGGGTTGTCAATGCCCGGCGTGCGTCGCCCTGAGCCATCCGAATCAAGTAATCCGAAGCTTCGTCATCAAGCTCTACGGTGTTATTGAGCCCACGCTCATCGACTAATGCTCGCTCGATGAGTAAGTCGATATCTTCATCGGTCAACGGTTCAAGAGTCAGCATGATGGACCGTGACAGTAATGGTGCCACGACAGAAAATGATGGGTTCTCGGTGGTGGCAGCAACTAAAATCACCCAGCCATTTTCGACACCGGGTAACAGGGCATCCTGTTGTGCTTTGTTGAAACGGTGAATTTCGTCCAGAAATAGGATGGTGGTCCGACCGTAAAGGTCGCGATTATCGAGAGCCTGGTCCATGACCTGACGAACGTCTTTAACTCCGGCTGAGATGGCCGACAGCTCGACGAACTTTCGGTCCGGGGCCTGCGAAATGACATGGGCGAGCGTGGTTTTACCGGTGCCTGGCGGACCATACAAGATGATGGAAGTCGGGCCGATGTTCTTGGCACCGGTAGTTTCTGTGAGTTTTCGTAGCGGTGAACCTGGCGTCAGCAGATGCTGCTGGCCGACGATCTCATCCAGGGTCCTTGGACGCATCCGCACAGCCAAGGGGGCACCAGCAGAGGCTCTACCGGTGGTCGTCGTACGGTCGTCGTCATCATCATGGGCCGAGGAGAACAAATCTTGCACGCCTCTACTCTAGTGATTGCAACGGACTGATGATATCCGCAACTACACTTGAAGCCATGCGTGCAGTTATTCAAGTCGTTTCGTCAGCAAGTGTCACCGTCGAGGAACGTACAGTCGGTGAGATTTCAGGCCCTGGGCTGATGGTTTTATTGGGGGTCACCGTTGATGATGGCCCAGAACAAGCCGATGCGCTAGTACAAAAGATCGTGAACCTGCGAATTCTCGGCGACGAACAGTCTGCGCTTGAGCTCAACGCACCGGTCCTGGTGGTTTCGCAGTTCACCCTCTATGCGGATGTGCGCAAAGGACGTCGCCCATCGTGGTCGAAGGCTGCCCGGCCGGAGCAGTCGGAGCCGCTGTATGAGTATTTCGTGGAGCAACTTCGTAACCAGGGCTTGGACGTAGCAACCGGTGAATTTGGTGCCATGATGGATGTTGCCCTGGTCAACAGTGGCCCGTTTACTTTGGTTATTGATTCGGATGAATTGGCTGCTCCGCGCCGCGCGTGATCCCACTCGCGGTGTGACCTGACCACTGTTCGTGAGTAGCTAGGGCCCTGAGTTCCAGTAGGGCGGAGGACCGTCGTCGATTATTTTGCGAAGGATCGGGACGTGCGGGAGTCTAAATTGATCTCCGCCGTAGTAGGTTTGGTCGCGAGCGACGATGAAATCTGAGCCCACTTGATCAAATAGTGGCGCGTACTCTGCTGCTGCGGCTGCCTCGAGGTATCCAAATTTTCGATCTCCCCCGTAGACCGCCACCGCGTTGGCATCATATTCATTATCTGGCTCGCGGTGTAAGAAGAAATAATCAGCGGCATATCGCCCCATGGTGTCAGCTTCCACCCAGTGGCTGGTGGCTACGACACGGAACACTCTGTCGGCGTCATCTCGGAGATCAACGGCTACGTTGGGTGCCGGTCGGTAATGAGCGGTTACGCCAGTCGTCCCATCGTTCCAACTTTGCCTCGATCCGCGGCGGCGCACTTCTGCAATCGACCGGTTTTCACTGGCGAGATCATAACCCTGCTGTTTGTTTCGCGTGCGCAGCAGGTAGATGATAATGACAATCGCAATCACTAGTAAGAACAGTGTCATGGCTTAAATTCTAGGCTCAAGGTACCCCTGATAACCATGCGCTTGCAGATTCTAGGTGTCCGAAACATGCCGAATACTCAGTCAAAGTGACGACAACAAGACAGTCGTTTCGATTTTGCAACAAAACGCCGATCAGACCCGCAAGTCCGACCGGCGTTTTGATCAAGGTCAAAGCAGTTGTTAGGCGTTGACTTCTTCTGTCATGTCGTCTTCTTCTGGTACAAAGTCCACACCGGTCTCGGCACGCTGCTCATCGGGAATTGGAGCGGGTGCGTCGGTGAGTGGGTCGTGGCCGTTGCCGGTCTTCGGGAAGGCGATGACTTCACGGATGGAATCCGTTCCAGCAAGCAATGAGATCATGCGGTCCCATCCAAAGGCGATACCACCGTGTGGTGGAGCACCGTATTGGAAGGCGTCTAGCAGGAAGCCAAACTTCTCTTGGGCGTCTTCTTCGGAGATACCCATGACCTTGAAGACCCGCTTTTGGATTTCCTGGTTGTGAATACGAATTGACCCGCCACCGATTTCGTTGCCATTGATGACGATGTCGTAGGCGTAGGCCAACGCTTCACCCGGGTTGGTGTCAAAGGTGTCGAGGTATTCAGGTTTTGGCGAAGTGAACGCGTGGTGTACAGCAGTCCAGGCACCATCGCCGACTGCGACGTCACCTTCGGCTTCAGCCAGGGCAGCAGGTTCAAACAGCGGGGCATCAACGACCCACACAAAGGACCAGTCTTGTTCTTCTGCTGGTACTTCAGAGTTGTTTTTGATTAGCCCAACGCGGTGACCAATTTCAACACGGGCTGCACCCAGCAGGGCGCGTGAAGCGGCAGGATCACCGGCAGCAAAGAAGATCGCATCGCCAGGGTTCGCACCAACTTTTTCAGCCAGACCGGCAAGTTCTGCTTCCGTGATGTTCTTGGACACTGGGCCGGTCATTTCGCCGTCTTCTTTGTACAGCACATAGGCCAGGCCGTGGGCACCGCGCTGTTTTGCCCATTCCTGCCATGCATCCAGCTGACGACGAGGCTGTGCGCCTCCACCTGGCATCACGACTGCACCGACGTATTCGTTTTGGAATACCCGGAACGGGGTGTCTTTGAAGTATTCGGTCATGTCGGTCAGTTCCAGACCGAATCGCAGATCTGGTTTGTCTGTGCCGTATTTTTCCATGGCATCTTTGTAGGTGATCCGTGGAATCGGTGTGGAGATTTCCACGCCGATGAGTTTCCAAATCTCCGTCAGCAGGTTTTCAGCGAGTTCGATGATGTCGTCTTGTTCGACAAAGGATGCTTCGATATCCATCTGGGTGAACTCTGGCTGGCGGTCTGCGCGGAAGTCTTCGTCACGATAGCAGCGTGCGATTTGGTAGTAGCGCTCAATGCCACCGACCTGTAGTAGCTGTTTGAACAGCTGTGGCGACTGTGGCAAGGCATACCAGGAGCCCGGTTCCAAACGTGCTGGGACCAGGAAGTCGCGCGCGCCTTCTGGCGTAGAACGAGTCAGCGTTGGCGTTTCAACTTCGATGAAGTCATGGTCCGCCAGCAGGTTGCGGGCAATGCGGTTAACTTCCGAACGCAAGCGCATAATGCGAGCTGGCTCAGGACGACGCAAGTCTAGGTAGCGATGCTTGAGGCGAACTTCTTCGCCGACTTCAACGTGCTCATCGATTTGGAATGGAAGCGCTGCTGCGGTGTTGAGCACGGTGACTTCAGAGGCGTAGAGCTCAACATCGCCCGATGCAATATTTGCGTTCTCCGAACCTTCAGGACGCGCCTTTACCTCAGCGGTAACCTGCAGGACGTATTCGTTGCGCAGGTGATCGAACTGGGATTCATCGTGCACTACGATTTGTGCGATACCGGAGGCATCACGCAGGTCGATGAAAGCTACACCACCATGGTCGCGACGGCGAGCCACCCAGCCTGCCACGGTCACGGTTTGGCCAATGTGTTCGGCGTTGAGTTTGCCGAGTTGATGGGTGCGAAGCACGTTGTGTTTCCCCTTTTGAGTTCTACGTGTTGATTGAAATTCTGTGATATTCGAAGCTAGTCTACCGTTCAGCGCAATCAGTCGTTGTGCTGAACGGTGTTGAGAATCATGGCTTGAAGATCTTCTGCAGGTGGCATCCAGGCGGTGGGGTCTGCTGCTACCTGTTCCCCGGTACGAATGTCTTTGACCTCGTGAATGGTCTGGCCGTTGTCAAAGTTGGTAAACCAGACATACGGGATGCCCCGACGATCAGCATGCCGAATTTGTTTGCCAAACTTCTCAGCCTTGGTGGCCACTTCGGTATTGATTCCTCGAGAGCGTAGCTGCTGGGCCACGTCTTGAGCCGCTGACCAATCTTCATCTGAGGTCAGTGCGACATAGACTGCGGTAGGAACTTTGCGCGTTGCCTCAACCATATCTTGAGAAAACATTCGTGTGATCAATCGTGTGACACCGATTGATAGCCCGACGCCCGGGAAGCTGCGCTTACCTTTCGTTGCCAGTGCATCATATCGGCCACCGGAACAGATCGAGCCCAGTTGCTCATGGCCCACCAGGTTCGTCTCATACACGGTGCCGGTGTAGTAATCCAGGCCGCGAGCAATCGACAGATCCGCCACCGCGGTTCCGGGAACGCGCTTATGCAGTTGGTCGATAACTTCTGCAAGCTCTTGGATGCCTTCTTCAAGCAGCTCATCCTCCACGCCCAGTGCGCGGACCTGGTCGGCGAACGAGGAGTCCTCAGTACGAATCTGAGCAAGCGCCAGAGCCAATTCAGCCTGTTCCGCGCTAGCGCCTAATTCTTCCTGAAGGGCCTTTGAAACTTCCTCGGCACCGATCTTTTCTAGCTTGTCGATATTGCGTAACACTCCGGCGGTGTCATCAAGACCGATACCGCGGTAAAAGCCTTCAGCTAGCTTGCGGTTATTGATCCGGATAATGAATTGACCGATCGGCAGTTTGGATAGTGCTTCGGCCATCACCAAAGCGACGTCGATGTCGTGGCGGAAGTCCAGTGCGCCGTCCCCGACAACATCGATATCTGCCTGGGTGAATTCCCGTGCACGACCCTCCTGGGGGCGTTCACCGCGCCAGACTTTTTGGATCTGGTAACGACGGAACGGGAAGTTTAGGTGACCGGCATTTTCTATCACGTAGCGGGCAAACGGTACTGTCAGGTCAAAGTGCAATGCCAAACGCGAAGTATCTGCAGGATCTGGGGCATCCGTTTCATGAATGCGCGAAACCGTATACACCTCTTTGTCGATTTCCCCTTTGCGCAGGAGCGTCCCCAGCGTTTCGACAGCCCGTGTTTCAATATTGGAAAAGCCGTGGAGTTCGAAGACTTCTGCCAGTGTATTGAGCACATGGAGTTCTACGAGACGCTCTTCAGGCAGCCATTCGTGGAATCCAGAAAGTGAAGTCTTACGGGACATAGCGGTGTGATCTCCAAGAGTTCTATGGTGGGTAGTGCAATGCGCAGACTTACGCATCCTATTTAAAGTACTCTGCCATTGTATGCGTTTCGCGTAAGCTATCAGTGACCATCTCATCACAGTCATCCGATGGCTGACGGGATCTCCACCTACGGAAGAAAGTTATAGCGGTGACAACGAGTCAACAACCCGACGCCCCAAAACCAGTAGCTCCTAAACCAAGCGCTGTTACCCCAGCTGAAGTCCCGCCGGTTGCACCGGTGGCACCAACGCCTGCCTACACCTCTGATCTTGGGGAAGCCAAGCAGTTTGCTGAGGTATCTGACGACGGGGTTGTAACCCTTCTCGATGGCGAAGAAAAGGTCGAAGTTGGTCAGGTGCCAGAAGCTTCAACAGAGGACGCGCTTGCCTACTACGTTCGTAAGTATGACGACGTTATGACGCAGCTGCAGTTACTCAAACAGCGCCTTGACACTGATGTGTCGAATCAGGAGTTGCAGAAGACTCTTGATCAGATCGATGAAACGATTGCTGCCCGACAGCTGGTCGGCGATATGGCGAAACTTCGTGACCTATCGAGGCAACTACGCAATGATCTCGTGGAACGACAGGCCAAATTGCAGGCTCAGCGCGAGCAGGCCATCGCCGAACAGCAGGCTGCTCGCGAAAAGATCGTCGCTGAGGCCGAAGAAGTCTCTGGCCAAGATCCTGACAAGACCCAGTGGAAACAGTCCACCGCGAGAATGCGTGAACTGTTCGACCAATGGCGTACCGTTCAAAAAACTGGGCCACGCTTGCCTCGAGCTACGGAAGACGAGTTGTGGAAGCGTTTCCGTTCAGCTCGCAATACGTTTGAAAAGAATCGTCGAGCATTCTTTTCTCAATTAGACGCACGAAATGCGGAAGCAAAGAAGGTCAAAGAAGACTTGATCGCTCGTGCTGAAGCCTTGCAGAATTCCACCGACTGGGGTCCCACGACGATCCAGTACCGGGACCTAATGACCGAGTGGAAAAAGTCGCCGCGTGCCTCTCGAAAAGATGACGATGCACTATGGGCACGATTCCGGGCCGCACAGGATGTCTTCTTCAATGCTCGTGATGCCGCGAATGCTGAATTGGATCGTGAATACGAAGCAAACCTTGCAGTCAAAGAACAGATTCTCAAAGATGCTGAACAGCACCTCCCTTTCAAGAATCTTGAATCAGCACGCGCCACTATGAAAGACCTCCGCGCGCGTTGGGATGAAGCTGGACGTGTGCCGCGCAAAGACATGAGCCGCATGGAAGCAGCCATGACCAAGCTCGAACGGAATCTGACCGATCTCGAAGAAGAACACTGGCGCAAGACGGATCCAGAAACCAAGGCGCGTACCGATTCTGCCTTGTCACAGTTGGAAGACACGATTGCTCAATTAGAAGCTGACCTAGCTGCAGCCGAACAGTCCGGAGATCAGAAGAAAATCGCTTCTGTCCAAGAGGCGCTCGAGGCACGCCGCCAATGGTTAGAAGTAGTTCAGGCTGCTGGTGAATAACCCCAGCTAGCCACACAGGCGAAGTTATCCACAGCTCCGGTCGACACGCCGTCGGCCGGAGCTGTTTTTTGTCATCATGAGTCTCATGACTACTTCACACAATGATGCACCCTTTTCGATTACGAACGAATACCACCTCTATGTACCCAACAATCCGTATAACGCATCAGAGCTGTCTGCCATGGCGTATCATGGTATGCTCCGCCCACAATTTGGACCATTTTACGTAGATATTGACCTGCCGGATACGGCATCACAGCGAGCTAAAAGTGTACGGATGATTGGCGAACGTCTCATCTCTGGCAGCTGGACTGCAACCTTACTGACCGCAGCATGGATTCATTTAGGTGGTCAGGCACCAGAATTCTTCGAGGCAGCAACCGCTTGCACAACACGCCAGAGGAAGAGATCGCGAATCATGTCGTCAGCCATTCGACAGTCAGATTACTTGGAACGCTCGGATATCTCAGACGAGGACCTGCAAATCATCGGCGGTGTTGTCGTCACAGCACCAGAATTGACCATCATGGATCTGTTGCGAATCGGTGGCACACAACGACACCAAGATCGAGCGTATGAACTCCTCGATAGAGTTAATATTGACTCGTTGAGGCAACGTTTCGATGCCCACAGTGCCTTACCCGATATAGGGACCGCGCAGCAACTTTTCGAATCCCTCGTGCGCCAATACCAGAGTATTCATCGGATGGTAGTTTAGGTCGCGGCGGAGTTTTTGCTGCGATCAGAACGCCGATAGACATCATAAACGCCATCAACTTGACGCACTGCGTTCATAAGATGCTCAAGATGATCGGTGTCGCCCATTTCAAAGACGAAGCTCGTCTCAGCCACGCGATCGCGACGAGTTTTCACATTGGCGCTGAGAATGTTGACATGATGGTCAGCCAGTACCGCAGTTAAGTCTGACAACAGCTGCTTGCGGTCTAATGCCAGCACGAGAATATCAACGTTGAAGGTCGTATCGGAAGTCGGAGCCCACTCCACCTCAATGAGCCGATCTTGTTCGTTGGTATTGACGATATTCAAACAATCCTTGCGATGAACCGAGATCCCTGAGCCTCTGGTCACAAACCCGATGATGCTATCCGGCGGCACTGGCGCACAGCACCGTGCCAGTTTAGCCATTACGTCGCCGGCTCCAGGAACAACAATGCCAGAGTCGGTATGTCGCGATGGCGGTGGAATGGTCGGGATCGACACCGTGTCAGGTTCTGGTTCCGCTTTTTCGTCTTCCGGAGACAGGAGACGTTCAATCCGGTCCAAAACATTTGTTAGTGACAATGTTCCATCGCCGACACCCACGTAGAGCCCCTGAATGTCTTCGTGGTTGAGTTGCTCTGCGACCTTGGTGAGCGTATCAGTACTGAGCATCTGCTGCAGTGGAAGGGTGCGTTTGCGAGCCTCTTTGGTTAGGAGCTCCTTGCCTCGCTCTATAACCTCATCCCTGCGTTCCTTCGAGAACCAGTGGCGTATGCGGTTGCGTGCTCGGCCTGATCGTACGAATCCAAGCCAGTCCTGTGAGGGGCCAGCATTTTCACCTTTGTCGGTGAAGATCTCAACGGTATCCCCGTGATTGAGCACTGTATTGAGTGGCACTAGACGATCATTGACGCGTGCTCCAACGGTGCGGTGTCCGACCTGTGTGTGAACGCTGTATGCAAAGTCCACAGGCGTGGAGCCGGACGGCAGTGCTTTGATCTCCCCCTTCGGGGTAAAAACATAAACTTCTGCTGAACCGATTTCGGTACGCAGGGAGTCAAGAAAATCATTCGGATCCGAGGCGTCTTGCTGCCAGTCGAGAACCGTCTTGAGCCACCCGGGTGTCTCGGCATCGGCCGTTCCGCCGCGTTTGTAAACCCAGTGGGCAGCGACGCCGTATTCGGCTCGATGGTGCATTTCATGGGTTCTGATCTGGATTTCAACACGCTTGCCGCCTGGCCCGATCACGGTGGTGTGCAGTGATTGGTACATGTTGAACTTCGGCATTGCAATGTAGTCTTTGAATCGCCCCGGAATCGGTGACCACCGAGCGTGTAGCGCACCTAAAACGGCATAACAATCACGAACCGAGTCGACGAGCACGCGAATGCCCAGGAGGTCGTAGATTTCATTGAATTCTTTGTCCTGTTCCTGCATCTTTTGGTAGATCGAGTAATAATGTTTCGATCGACCAGTCACCGTGGCTTTAATTTTGACAGAGCGAAGTTCCTTATCGACTTGTTCCGTCAAATTGGCAACGATCTTTTGGCGTTGAGGCGTCCGCTCCCCCACGAGCCGAACGATCTCTGCATAAACTTTTGGTGACAGTGCCGCAAATGAGAGGTCTTCCAGCTCCCACTTGATCGTATTCAACCCCAGGCGATGTGCCAGCGCAGCATAGATTTCCAGGGTTTCTTTGGCTTTTCGAGCGGATGATTCGGGGGCAACATAACGCCATGTGCGCGCATTGTGGAGCCGGTCGGCAAGTTTGATCATCAACACACGGACGTCTTTGGCCATCGCAATAATCATTTTGCGAACGGTTTCTGCTTCTGCAGCAGAGCCGAAATCCACCCGGTCAAGTTTTGTGACACCATCAACTAGCAGTGCAACATCTGGGCCGAAGTCCTTCGTGAGCTGCTCAAGCGTGTATTCGGTGTCTTCGACCGTATCGTGTAACAGCGCTGCGATGAGTGTTTCACCGGTCAGTCCGAGTTCGGCAAGAATTGTGGCTACCGCTACCGGATGGGTAATGTACGGGTCACCCGATTTCCGGTACTGCTCACGGTGGTGATAATTCGCCACATTGAAAGCTCGGATGATTGGTCCGATATCGTCTTTGGGGTTCCGAACTTTTAGGGTGCGGATCAGGGGTTCAAGCAGCGGCGAGTAGCCTCGTCCTGTAAGACGGGCGAAACGACCAAAACCTCGCGCTGGAGTCAGGGCATCGGGACCCTGCTGTCCACCTTGAGGTGATGTTGGTTGTGATGAAGCCACAAACCCTCCCCTTACCATGAACTTCGATCTAGTCACCTAGCTTAGTGTGTCATAAACCTTTGGTGACACTTAATTGATGGATTCGAACATATCAGCTTAAAACCACAGTGTCCTATAACCTCCGGTTCGAGGCTATAGGACACCAGGTAATCGGCCGTGGAGCGACTACTTCTGCGACGACGCCGCAGTTTCAACATCCTCGCCCTGCGGTTCTTGTGAACCCCGGCGACGTAGAATTCTGGCATCACGGTCTTGGATGGCTTCTTCGTTTCTCCGGAACAGCGCATACAGTGGCGCCTGGATAAACAGTGTGGCGACAGTGCCAACGATGATGCCAACGAAGATCGACAATGAAATATCGCGAAGTGTTCCTGCACCAAGCAGTCCTGCACCGATGAACAGGATGGACCCCACCGGCAAAATACCCACGATGGAGGTCGTAATCGAGCGAACCAATGTTTGGTTGACGGCTAGGTTAACCAGCTCATCAAAGGTCCGCCTCCTGTCCTCGTCGAGGTTTTGGGTATTTTCGCGAATCTTATCGAACACCACGACGGTGTCATACAGCGAATAGGACAGAATCAACAGAAAACCGATAATAGCTGGTGGCGTTACTTCAAAGCCCACTGCCCCGTAAATACCAACAGTCAGTGCGACAACATACATCAGGCCAACGATGGCCGCAGCTGACATTTTCCAGGTTCGGAAATAGATCGCTAAATACAGTGCGACCAGTACCAGGAACACGATCAGGCCAATCAGCATCTGCTGCGATACGGCCTCACCCCAGGTCGGTCCGACAAAGTTCGACGTCACCTGTTCTGGAGCAACGCTGTAGCCTTCTTGAAGATTCGTGGCGACCTGTAATGTTTGATCGTCAGATAATTCAGCGGTTTGAACGCGGATTGTTCCCGGCGCGATGGTGGTAGCTGTAGCTTCGACGTCTGGCAGAACTTCCGAGACGGCTTGTTCACCAATCGATGGATCAGTATTTTCTACGGCCGATACGGTGAATTCAGAACCTCCGCGAAATTCGATACCAAGGTTGAAGCCCCCGCGAAGTGCGGTAATGCCCCCGGCCACGACCAAAAGGATCAATGCAACGACAAACCAGGTTTTCCATTTCTGGACAAACGGGTATGATTTTTTGCCCGCATAGAGTTCGTTACCCCAGGTTGCTAAGCGACTCATGAGTCCTCCTGTGCAGGCTCGCTATCTGATGTTCTGGATGATTGCAGCGCTGCTTCACGCTCTGCTGCACGGCGTTCGGCAATTGTCTGACGCCGTGCAGCTTCTTTGCCAGACCGTTTGCTTTTCTTGGCCCGAACTTCAACGACTTCTTGTTCGGGACGGAACTCACGAATTCGTCCTGCCCCCTGATATAAGGGTTTTTGGCCTAGAAGCGACGGATCCATACCCGACATCGGGTGTCCTGATGCGAAGAATCTCGTCTTGGCAAGCAGTTGCATGACCGGGTGGGTGAACATGTACACCACAATGAGGTCGGCGATCGAGGTCAGTCCGAGAGTGAAGGCAAATCCTCTAACGTTACCTACTGCCACGAAGAACAGCACTACTGACGCAAGGATGTTGACCAGCTTGGAAACGGTAATGGTTCGTTTGGCTCGATCCCACCCATAGTTAACGGCGGCCTCGAACGGTCTACCGTTGCGCATTTCGTCTTTAATACGTTCGAAATACACAATAAACGAGTCCGCGGTCAGACCAATCGAGACGATGATACCCGCGATCCCCGCCAGTGACAGGCGATAGTTATCAGACCAGCCCAGTAAGACAATGGCTTGATAGGTCAAAATGCCCATAATGACGATGGATGTCAGAGTGACCAGACCGAGGGCACGGTATTGGAAGAACTGATAAATCGCAACCAGTGCGAGACCAATCAGACCTGCGATCAGTCCCCAGAACAGCTGATCTTGACCCAGCGTGGCTGAAATCTGTTGCTCTGATTCAACTTCAAAGGAGATAGGCAGCGAACCATATTGGAGCTGTTCAGCAAGCTGCGCTGCAGTTTCTTCTGTAAAGTTGCCAGAAATCTGCGCTTGGCCGTCAAGAATGACGGCCTGCGAGGCAGGTGCAGACACAATCTGGCCATCGAGCAGAATCGCGAACTGGTTCTGCGGCGAACTCATGCCAGTCAGTCGCTGGGTGATTTCACGGAACTTTTCCGCACCCTCATCCTCAAAGCTGATGTTTACGACCCACTGATTGGAAGAAACACCTGTTGGGGTCGAAGCCATCCCGTGCTCGGCGGAATCGATCTCGTCGCCGGAAATTTCAAGGGGTCCCAGAATGTATTTGGTTTGCGTGCTGAAGTCACACGCTACAACTGCCTCGTCTGCCGGTAGGTCGTCACGCACCTGTCCAGCTTCCGGGGCCGTACAGTCTGTGCTTTGGAACTCGTCATAGACTTCGGGAGTAATCCAATTCGGATCAGAGCCGTTCTCAGGGGTCGCCTCGGGTTCTCGAATTTCAGAAATATCGAGGCGTTCTTCTTCGGGAGTGGCCTGGAACGGTCCGGAGGTGAGAACCGACCGGAATTCCATGTTGGCTGAGGCCTGGATCAATTCGCGGGTCTGGGCATCCGGAGTGCCAGGCATAGAGACAACAACATTGTTGTCACCTTGTGTATTAATTTCGGCCTCTGAAACACCGGAACCATCGACACGTTGACGAATAATTTCAACGGCCTGGTTCATTTGTTCGGAGGTAACCGCTTCGCCCGTCGACGTTTCTGGGGACAGAACCATTTGGGTACCGCCCTCGAGATCTAGGGCCAGCAGCGGTAGACCATTGGAATTGTTGGTGGCAATGCCAATGCCCATGATGACACCCAGGCCAACAATTATTGCTGTCAACCATGCCAGCGAACGTCGAGCACGGGACTGTGGGTTCTTAGACGCCATGGATATAACGGGCTTTCAATATGTTATTTGACAAGGAGGAACTGTTACTGCCGGGCTTAGCGGTCGCGGTCGTCGCGCGGGTCTTTGTATTCTGAACCGTAATCGGTATCTGGAGTGTCCGGCGAAGCTTGCTCTGGGTAATCTGGAATATCATCGACGGTGATATCAGATTCAGGAAGTTCCTCAGCGTTCGTTTCCTCAACGACCTGTCCGATCGCTTGAAGGTGAACAGTCGCAAAGTGTCCCGGAGACAGTTCGATGACGGCTTTATTGTCATCACGATCAACTTCGATGATGGTTCCGTAGAGTCCGAACGTAGTCATGACCTGCATGCCGGGTTCCATCGAGGCGCGCTGTTGTTGTTGAGTTTTCATAGCTTTACGGCTACGGCGGATCATCATGAAGAACAGCAAACCAAGTACTGCCAACATGAGGAGCATGAACATGCTCGAACCGCCTTCTTGGCCGCCTTCGGCTTGTGCGATAACGGTGGCGAATTCAGCGTTATGGGTCATTAATCATCTACCAACTATCTTGTCGTCATACAGTGCAGGGCTATGCACTCACGGAAAACTGCCGGTCTTACGGCAATTACACACAATGTCTGAGCCTATCCTAATGGCCTGACTTAAATAGCGTGAATTTCATGTCGCTACCCAGCGGTAACCGGTGAATGTTATGTCACTCAGTCTCGGTCATCAAAAAATAGCATTCCTTCTGTATCTTCCTGCGGCATGTAGTTTTCTGGTACGTCATGGTGCCCATCAACTTCTGGCTCACGAGCCGTACCTTCCGGCAACAGCGACCACAGACTTTCTGAGGCAGTATCCTCGGGAGGCTTAAGGCCAAGATGTTCCCACGCAGCCGGCATAGCGATCCGCCCCCGGGGAGTCCGACCTAACAGACCTTCCCGTACGAGATATGGTTCTGCCACGGTCTCAACAGTTTCAATTTCTTCTCCGACGGCGATGGCAAGCGTTGACAGCCCTACCGGTCCCCCATTGAACTTCGTGCACAGGGCATCCAGCACCGACCTATCGAGTCGGTCCAGCCCACGAGAATCAACTTCATACATTTCTAAGGCAGAAGCCGCTGCGCGTGCGTCCACTGAAGCCAAGCTATTGACGAGCGCCCAGTCGCGGACCCTGCGTAATAGCCTGTTAGCGATTCTCGGGGTGCCACGAGAACGGGAGGCAATCTCTGTAAACGCCTCATTGGTCAGACTCATATCCAGCATGGCCGCAGATCGACGAATCACCATTTCGAGCTCTTCGGTCGAATAAAAGTCTAAATGTCCGGTGAAGCCAAAACGATCCCGCAACGGAGCCGGCAGCAAGCCCGCTCGAGTGGTTGCGCCAACAATGGTAAAAGGGGGCAATTCAAGTGGAATAGACGTCGCGCCTGCGCCTTTCCCCACCACAATATCGACCCTGAAATCTTCCATTGCCATATAGAGCATTTCTTCCGCTGGTCGAGACATGCGGTGGATTTCATCCAGGAAGAGCACTTCGCCTTCCGTCAGCGAAGACAAGATGGCGGCTAAGTCACCAGAGTGTTGGATCGCTGGTCCAGAGGAGATTCGCAACGGTGCGCCCATTTCCTCGGCCACAATCATCGACAGCGTCGTTTTGCCCAAGCCGGGAGGACCAGACAACAGAATGTGATCTGCGGTTGCGCCTCGGAGCTTGGCTGCTTCTAACACGAGAGCTAGTTGTTGTCTAACGCGGTGTTGCCCCACGAAATCCGCAAGGTTTTTGGGTCGCAAGGCGGCTTCGACTTCGCGTTCCTCGGTGGACGCGTTACCGGTCACGATCCGATCTTCATTGTGCGGGGAGAAACTTGAGTCTGTCATGAATTAGAGCCGTTGCCTTCTTTGGCCTTCGCCAAGATTTTGTAGGGTTGCGCGCAGAGCAGCTGAAACGTCAGGGGATTCTGCCAGATCTGGATTCGTTTCCAACGCGTTGGCAATACCCTTCAGCGCATCTTTTTCGTTCCAGCCAAGACCAATAAGCGCCTGTTGGACTTGATCTTTCCATGCTGGCTCTTTACTACGGCTAGTTGTTGTCGAAGGCTGATCTGGCTCATCCCGTGGGACAAGTTTGCCAGACAGTTCAAGTATGATCCGCCGTGCAGACTTCGGCCCGATGCCCGGAACCTTGGTAAAGGCTTTATCGTCTTGTTGATCGATGTGCTGTCGGACCTCATCGGGGTCAAAAACGGACAACACCGCTAACGCGATTCGCGGCCCGATGCCTGAGACGGTCATCATCGTCTCGAAGATCTCACGTTCATCGGCGGTACCAAATCCGAAAAGGACTGGGTTGTCGTCACGGATCATCAGCAATGTTTGAACCGTAACTTCGCTGCCGAGCCGTAGTGCCGACAGAGTGTTGGGACTAGCCGAAAAAACGTAGCCGACGCCGGCAACCTGTATCACGGCATTATCGGTCCCAATATGTTGGATTTCGCCGGTTAGCGACGAGATCATATGCTCTCCCTCTGACGGCTATCCACCATCATTTTCACGTGATTATACGCCTTGACTGTGGTCGTGGCGGCGGCTCGAGGCCTATTTCGCTCGTTTTTCAGCTGCCAGCCACAGCTTCTGAGCAGGCGTCAAATTCGCAGGTTTGTTCTCGAATCTAGATTTTCTTGCTGGACTGGTTAGTTTGCCCGTGTCTAGGCCTCGACCAAAGAGTCCCCCACGCCACGCGTGTGCAATAGCCACCGCAATGGCATCAGCTGCATCGGCAGGCTTCGGAGGGGTTTCGAGATTCAATATGCGAGTCACCATGGCAGTAACTTGTTGCTTATCTGCACTGCCCGAACCGGTCACTGCAGCTTTGACCTCAGAAGGCGTCAATAGTGCGGTAGGAATGTCTTTGCGAGCCGCCGCAGCAATAGCCACACCAGAGGCTTGGGCTGTGCCCATCACCGTCGGGGTATTATGCTGGGCAAACATTCGCTCGACCGCAAGGTGGTCCGGCTGATACTTCACAAGCCATTCATCCATGGCTCGGTCGATAACTGACAACCGATGACCTATAGATTCCGTACCTGGACTTCCTACCACGGTCACATCAACGAGCTGCGCGCTGCGATTCGCAGCGATGTCGACGACTGCAATACCGCAGCGCGTCAGCCCCGGGTCAACGGCGATGACACGCAGTATCCCGGCGGCTGTTTTTGTATGGACACGTCGATTGGTCACTTAGGCGTCCTGGGCTGCCATTTCTTCAAGCACCTCAGCAGAGATTTCGACGTTGGTATAAACGTTTTGCACGTCATCGAGTTCTTCAACGGCGTCCCAAAGTTGCACGAAGGAGCTCGCTGCTTTCGCATCCAGTTCAACTTTCATCTCCGCATAGAATTCCACATCATCAGATTCGTATTCGATGGCTGCATCATCAAGAGCTTTTGAGACGCTTTGTACATCTGATGGATCGGAAATAATTTCAAATGCCGTACCTGAGCGAACGATTTCTTCGGCGCCAGCTTCGATAACTGCCATCATGACGTCGTCTTCTTCATTGTTTTCTGCCGGTACTCGGACCACTCCACGGCGTTCAAACATAAAGGCGACGGACCCAGGGTCAGCCATTTGTCCGCCATTACGAGTAACGGTGGCTCGTACTTCAGACGCGGCACGGTTTCGGTTATCGGTCAGACATTCGATGAGCAGCGCAGATCCTACCGGACCACGAACTTCATACATGATTTCGACATAGTCAACGACTTCACCGGTCAACCCGGCGCCGCGCTTAATAGCCCGATCGATATTGTCATTGGGGACAGATTGTTTCTTGGCCTTGGTAACCGCCACCTCTAGCGCAGGGTTTCCGTCCAGGTCGGCCCCACCGGCCCGAGCAGCAACTTCAATAGCCTTGATGTGGGTGGCATACATTTTGGCGCGTTTGGCGTCCAGCGCGGCTTTCTTATGCTTCGTTGTATGCCATTTTGAGTGACCTGCCACTGTAGTGAACTCCTCTCCCGTTTAACACAACGGGCGTCAGGGGTAGATTGAATGCCTCCCAGTATAGAGGTTTAGCCGTTATTCAGCAGGTGTTGTGCCTGCCAGGCTGAGCCGCGAAGGGGAGATCCCATTGAGTAAAACATGCAACCAGGTCAATACGGCTGATTCAAACCGTACTGGATCAACATTCCACTCTCGCGTGTGACGAGCCTGCTGGAATCGAATCAGGCTGACAAGACGACGGTTCTTATGCGCTAATTTTTCCGACGGACCAATCGGGACAAAGTCGTCGTCTTGGGAATGCAGTATCAAGATGGGGTGGGTGATATCACCGGAGCGGCTGACCCAATCGAGCTGACGAAAATCTAGCGGGGCTGCCAGTCCTGTGATGGTGCGTCCCCAGGGTGATTCGATCAGCCAGCGCCCTAATTTGCCGGCCGGATGGGGCAGTCGATTGACCCGAGCTTGATGACGCAACACATCTAACCAATCAATAACCGGACCGATCAGCACAAGCCCTTGAACGTAACGGGCCAGTGAGGAGCGTTGAGCTAGCTGTAAGCTGACCGCCGCCCCCATAGAGTATCCAGCCAGGACAACAGATGTTGCACCGTTATTGAGTGCATATAAGATTGCAGCCTCAATGTCCGGCCACTCGGTGGCCCCCAGCCCGTAGCGTTTGTCCCGAGCATCCGGTGCTTCACCGTCGTTGCGGTAAGACACTAATAATCCTGGCATACCCATCCGTTGAGCAATGCCCATCATCCGCAATCCTTCGTTGCGTTTAGAACCTCGCCCGTGAACGGTAATCATCCACGTATCATGGAACTGCGTTTGACGACTAGACGGAATAAACCATGCCGGGGCGAGACCGTTGTCTACCGGAATCCATACATCTTGGGACGTGTAACCCGCTGCTCGCGGCGTAGGCCACACGAACCCCGCCCAGCGACCGCGTACGGCTTGGGACAGGTCACCACTGTAAATTTCTTCTACCTGCCGCGTGACAATTTGTTGCTTACGATCGATTGACACGACCTCACCGATGCGAGCTACCCCTTGGCTCTCGTGAAAGACCAAGGCATATTGCCCGCGCACGGTGGTCTGATTCGTAATCGCAAGGTCAACGAGATCCGGAGTCCTGTCATCGGTGGAAGGCCGATACCGATAGATGCGAACATCTTCTGCCGGATGTGGCTCCGGAGTGACCACCGTACGAGCAAAAATGGACGCAAGCGTGGGAATCGCTGCTAGCACAGTGCCTGCCAGGGCCCCAGTGATAGCTCCCACGGCTGACCAGCGAATGGTACGTTTCGTTCGACGATTTTGGGTGTAGGAAAATGGCGTTCGGACAAAATTACCCAGGTTGTTGTCACCCATGCCTAACATTCTGACGTGAAGTACAGTTTTTTGCCAGCCACTCGTACCCGTTTCGCCTGATTGCGTATGGCGAGTTTTGCAGTGAGGCAAAACAGTAGATTTGGCCAGTCACCAACGATAGATTGGCGACATGACAAGCACATCAGATTTCTCCCAGTCAGCCAATGAGCCACTAGCCGCTGAACAAGCACGATCCTTGTCGGAAGACCAATGGCGCCAGCGATTGAGCCCCGAAGCCTTCCAAGTTCTACGCCAAGCTGGGACCGAGCGTCCTTTCACCGGCGAATACTGGGACGCTGAAGATGCTGGGGTGTACTCCTGCCGGGCTTGCGGCCAGGAACTATTTGCTTCAACGACCAAATTTGATGCCCGATGTGGCTGGCCATCGTTCTATGCGCCAACCGATAATGAACGTATCGTCTATATCGAAGACAATTCTCTAGGCATGACACGCGTGGAAGTACGGTGCGCCAATTGTGACTCACATCTAGGACACGTTTTTGCCGGCGAGGGTTTCGATACGCCAACTGACCTTCGCTACTGCATCAACTCCCTGAGCCTAAATTTGACAAAATCGCAAGATTAATTTCTCGGTAGCAGGTTTTCGGCGCGCCGTCCACAAAATCCTTCAAGTGGGGGTTTAATCTGGGAGTGTGAATCCACGACAGTCTCATGCGCAAGCTTTGCAGGCCGCTCCGCAGACATTTCGAGTGGCCCTTGATCAGTTGCGTCAAGCCAACACGCGCGATGAGGTCGAGCTCAACGAGGTTCCTGCGCCTGCAAAACTTGCTCCGTATGCGGTGGCAATGTCTGCTGATGTGGCAGCCAGCAACGGCGAAGCACTAGCAGTTGGTCGCTTCATCATGCTCTACAATCCTGAATATTCGGAAGTCTGGGACGGAAATTTCCGAATTGTTACGTATATCAAAACTCGCCTTGAGTCGGATTTGGGAGAAGATCCGCTCGTCTCAGAAGTCGCTTGGACTTGGATGGTTGAGGCTCTAGATGACGCTGAAGCCACCTACCGTCAACCCGGTGGTACCGCAAGTCGAGTGCTGTCCCAAGGGTTTGGCATGCTGGATCAGCAAATCGAGACGATAGACTTAGAACTACGTGCGTCCTGGACTCCAGAAGGTGACTATCTTGATCGGCATCTGACTGCGTGGAGTGATATGGTCTGCACATTCGCCGGATTACCACCCGTAACCGAGGGTGTCATTCCGTTTAGCCCACATCGAAGGAAGTAACGATTTCTAGCACGCATCTCACGGCAGGCGATTCCGAGGAATCTCAGCACGCCGCTGAGACCTCACAGGTTCTCGACCCTGTTCTCATCGACCAACCTATCGCCGGGATACCATCAGTGATCGACACTCCGGCTCAGCTCCAGCACGCTGCAGACAAACTCCGCTCTGGCACCGGACCTGTTGCAGTAGACACCGAGCGAGCCAGCGGTTACCGGTATGGGCAACGGGCTTTTCTGATTCAGCTCAAACGCGATGGCGATACGATTTGGCTCATTGACTCTGAAGCCCTGGATGATCTTGAACCAATACAGCAAGCCTTGACGGGAGTCGAGTGGATTCTACATGCGGCCATTCAAGACTTACCTTCGCTACGGCAAGCGGGTCTGTGGCCTGATCAACTCTTCGACACTGAACTCGCTGGCCGACTGCTCGGGTATCCTCGTGTAAGTCTGTCTGCCCTGTTGGAGCGCAAACTCAACGTCACGTTAGCCAAAGAGCATTCGGCAGCGGATTGGTCTGTACGACCACTGACTGAAGACATGCGCAATTACGCCGCACTTGACGTTGAGCTGCTCCACCAACTGCGTGAAGCAATGATTGATGAGCTCCAGAGCGAGCACAAACTTGAAATCGCCTATGAAGAGTTCAATGCCCTACTAACGCGCCCGCTCAAACCGCCACGGAAAGATCCTTGGCGCAAGACCTCAGGGATCCACGAGATTACCGATCGTAGAGCGCTAGCTATTGTTCGTTCTCTGTGGACCACACGGGAAAAGCTTGCTCAGTCTCGTGATCTCCCACCTGGGAAACTCCTCAATGACCGCACCCTGATTGCAGTAGCCAAGGCTAGGCCACGAACGGTCCCCCAACTCATGAAGATCCCCCGCATGCGTCGTCGTGCTGCGGCTAAAGATGCTCGTCGCTGGCTACAAGCAATCCAAGACGGTATCAAAATTGCGCAGGACCCTGATAAAGTCCCGCCACTACGAATTTCTTCTCAGGCTCCCCCAGCGGTCAAGGCATGGCGGGAAAAAGACCCGCTGGCCGCGCGGCGTCTGCAAACAAGTCGCAAACGGCTTGCCAGGGTCGCAGAAGAACAGAGCATGCCACTAGAAAATCTCCTATTGCCCGAGACTCTTCGTGAGTTATGTTGGCGTCCGCCTGAGCCGATCACCCCGGAGTCAATCGAACGCCGCCTTCGGGACCTCGGGGCTCGTCCATGGCAAGTGCAAGCAACCTCAGCGGTTATCACAGTTGCGCTTTTGGACCCGGATCCCCTCGACAAATAATCCAGTCCACCATCAGATCCAGCTTTAAAACCAGGATTGAACACGATATGAGCTGCTGTAAAAAACTACCGAACCGTCGCACATTTTTAGCTGCTACTGGAGCCGCTGCAACCGCAGCCGTCGCCTTATCAGCGTGTTCACCCGGCCCTGAACAAGACACCTTCTCCGGTGGAGCTTTGACCAAAGCGCTGGCATTAGACGATCTGCAACCTGGCGAATCAGTACAGATGGCAGTGGGGGCCAATCAGGTGTTGATACATCGCGAAAGCCAGGATGTTGTGCATGCCTATTCCGCAGTCTGCACGCATCAAGGCTGCATCGTAGGTGTTAAAGACCACGACGCCTCATCTCCGTTTGTTTGCCCATGTCACGCCTCGAATTTTGACAAGTTGACGGGCGATGCGATCGCTGGTCCTGCCCAACGGCCGTTAACCCGACATGAGACAGCCATTGAAGACGGCTGGATCCTCGTTCAGGTCGAACCGGCCTAGCGCTCAATCCCGCGGATTTGAATAACGGCCTCGGCTCGGACGTGGACGCCCCATAACCTGCTGATTTGAGGCTTTCGTTGCCGGGTCCCAGGTTGGATCCTCGGCATGCCGACGTGGATAATAGCGTTTAATCCACCACCACCAGGCGATGGAGCCGATACCGGGCAAAATGAAGATGGCCAACACCCACCATAGACGTTGTACTGCGTTCAGGGGTGCCTTCGTCAGGCTCCACAACGACCAAACCATGATCGCTACGAGCCCGATCGCCCCGATGTTTATGGCGATGTCGAAGAATGTACTGATGATCAACTACTTTCGTACGACGCGAGCTATTTAGAATAGGGCAATCTTCTCGACGGCAGGAAAGATCTCGTCTAACTCCGCGAGGTCATCCGCCGTGAACTGATATTCAAGAGCTCGCGCATTCTGTTGAACTTGCTCCACTCGAGTAGCTCCGGCAATCACAGATGCCACGGGATTTTGCGCCGCTAACCAACCAAATGCTACATCGACCGGACTCATGCCGCGTTCTTCGGCAAATTGTGCATAGCGAGTTAGCTGGTCCCAGTCAGCATTTTTGACCATGTGTTGACGAACATACGATAGTCGGGCACCAGCCGGTCCTCCGCTGGGATTGTATTTTCCGGTCAATAGGCCATTGTTTAAGGGGAAATATGGGAACACCCCCAAGTTAAAAGCCCGTGCTGCAGGCAGAACCTCCAACTCCGCTCTGCGATCCATGAGGTTGTAGTGGTTTTGGGCAGAAATGAACCGTTCTGTGCCCAACTCTCGAGCGACGTATTCGGCCTGTGCAATTTGCCAGCCAGCAAAGTTTGAATGCCCAATGTAGCGGACTTTACCCTCGGTAATGAGATGGTCAAGGGCAGCCAGCGTCTCATCGATCGGTGTCAGCGGATCTGGGGTGTGATATTGCAGTAAATCGATGTAATCAGTCTTGAGGCGCTGCAAAGACGCATCAACCGCCGTGATGATATAGCTGCGGGATCCTCGTGCACCAAAGTCTGGTCCATTGGCGCCTTTCATGTCCATCCCAAATTTCGTGCTGATGACCACGTGATCTCGTCTCGTAGCCAGAGCCTGTCCGAGGTACTGTTCGGAAAGGCCAGGAGTCTTGCCATAGGTATCAGCCGTATCGAAATACGTAATACCGGCATCAACGGCGGCGTTGACAACTCGGATTGCTTCTTCGGGCTCTTCTGTAGCAGATTGTGAGCGTCCCAAATTATTGCAGCCGAAACCGACGGCAGAGACCACCAGTCCAGAATGGCCAACACGGCGATATTGCATTGTTTAGCTCCGTTCTACCCGCAACCGGTCACTTCGGAAGTCAGTCTTCTTAAGCGCTTCCTGTGCAAGCTTCATCGCCTTGCTACGGTGCACCGTGTGCACTGCGATACTAAACGCCGGTTCATCGGGTGCCATTTGATATGCATCAACGGTGCCCAGACCTCTCCAGCCGAGCAGTCCCGAATACGCTATGGTGAATTTTTCTGCATTGGTCATTTCGACCTGGGTAGGGGTTGTCCCCTTAAATCTTATTTTGACCGTCACTGTCTCGTGTTCAGTATCGACTACATCCACATAATGATCGGTAAGGTTCTGTTGTTCAAAAGATGCCAGCAGGACATCAGCTTCGGCTGCATCGGCGACTTTTTCGACCGTAGTCGTCCCGGTGTCACCCACTGATCCGTGGTGAAGCACAAATTCACCGGCTTCTTCTTCCCACCAGGCTTCGCGGTAGTGGGTTGGGCGTTGCGCGCCGTCGGCAGTGTGGTACATACGAAGAATGCTCACAGGAATCCTAGAGATAGATACGGGTGTATAGCAGTATTGATACTACCGGGAGGTTTCGGGTGCATCATACAGCGTAATGGCCCGGCACCCACCGTCTGGGTACCGGGCCATCGTTACGTCAAAGGGTTCGACGTGTCAGCTGAGTGTTCCGCTTATTTGTTCTTGGCGGCCATCTGACGCAGGACGTACTGCAAAATACCACCGTTGCGGTAGTAGTCCGCTTCACCTGGTGTATCAATGCGAACCACTGCATCGAATTCGGCCTTGGTGCCGTCTTCCTTGGTTGCAGTGACGTGTACGGTCTTTGGAGTCGTTCCGTTGTTGAGTTCCGAAACACCCGAGATGTCGAAGGTTTCGGTACCGTCAAGGCCCAGCGAGTCGGCTGATTCACCGGCTGGGAATTCCAGTGGGAGCACACCCATACCGATCAGGTTCGAACGGTGAATACGTTCGAATGATTCGGTGATGACGGCTTTGACGCCGAGCAGGGCGGTACCCTTGGCTGCCCAGTCACGGGATGAACCGGAACCGTATTCTTTACCACCCAGAACAACCAGCGGCGTGCCGGCTTCCTGGTAGTTCATGGCTGCGTCGTAAACGTATGCCTGTGGGCCGCCTTCTTGGGTGAAGTCGCGGGTGAACCCACCTTCTACGCCGTCTAGCATCTGGTTACGGATGCGGATATTCGCGAAGGTACCGCGGATCATGACTTCGTGGTTACCGCGACGGGAGCCGTAGGAGTTGAAGTCCTTGCGTGCTACACCGTGCTCGAGCAGGTACTGACCGGCAGGGGTGTCGGACTTAAAAGCACCGGCTGGGGAGATGTGGTCGGTGGTGACCGAGTCGCCCAGTTTCAGCAGAACACGTGCTCCAGTAACGTCCTGGACAGGTTCTGGCTGCAGCGTCATGCCGTCGAAGTACGGAGGTTTGCGCACATAGGTGGATTCTGGATCCCAAGCGAAGGTGCTGCCTTCTGGGGTATCGAGGCCCTTCCAGCGGTGGTCACCTTCGAAGATCGTCGAGTATTCTTCGGTGAACATCTCAGTATCGATCGACTTGCCGATGATTTCTTCGACCTCAGTTGGGTCTGGCCAGATGTCTGCTAGGTAGACATCGTTGCCCTGGGAGTCCTGGCCCAATGGATCATTTTCGAAGTCAAAGTCCATGGTGCCGGCCAGCGCGTAGGCAACAACAAGTGGCGGTGAAGCCAAGTAGTTCATCTTGACGTCCGGGTTGATACGGCCTTCGAAGTTACGGTTACCGGACAGCACGGAAGTTACTGCCAGGTCGTTATCGTTGACCGCCTTGGAAATCTCGGGTGCCAATGGTCCTGAGTTACCGATACAGGTGGTGCAACCGTACCCAACGATGGAGAAGCCCAGTTCTTCCAAGTGTGGGATCAGACCGGATTTTTCGTAGTATTCAGTCACCACACGTGAACCCGGTGCAACCGAGGTCTTGACCCAAGGTTTGGAGCTCAGGCCTTTCTCGACGGCGTTGCGTGCTAGGACAGCTGCAGCCATCATCACCGATGGGTTGGAGGTGTTAGTGCACGAGGTGATCGAGGCGATCGCGACTTTGCCGTGATCCAGTTCGAATTCGCGACCGTCGCTCAGGGCGACCTCAGCGGTGCGGGATGGGCGGCCCTTGCCGGCCTCATCGGTGTCTGCGAAATCGTGGATGTCTTTGCGGAACTGGTCTTTAGAGTCGTCCAGGATGATGCGATCCTGGGGACGACGTGGTCCCGAGATGGATGGGACGACGGTGGACAGATCCAGTTCCATGTATTCCGAGAATTCGATCTCCTTGGACGGATCGTGCCACAGGCCCTGTTCCTTGGTGTAGGCCTCAACCAGGCGAATGTCTTCTTCAGAACGACCGGTCAGGCGCAGGTAGTCGAGTGTAACCTGGTCGATCGGGAACATCGCAGCGGTCGAGCCGAATTCTGGCGACATGTTTCCGATGGTCGCGCGGTTTGCCAGGGGCACCGAGGTGACACCTTCGCCGTAGAACTCAACGAATTTGCCGACGACGCCATGTTCACGCAGCAATTCGGTGATGGTCAGGACCACATCGGTAGCGGTGGCACCTGCTGGGATTTCGCCAGTCAGTTTGAAACCGACAACGCGCGGTACCAGCATCGAGACTGGCTGGCCGAGCATTGCTGCTTCAGCTTCAATCCCGCCAACGCCCCAGCCGAGAACACCGAGACCGTTGACCATGGTGGTGTGGGAGTCAGTACCAACACAGGTATCTGGGTAGGCGCGCAGGACGCCGTCGACTTCGCGAGTCATGACGGTGCGTGCCAAGTATTCGATGTTGACCTGGTGAACAATACCCATGCCAGGAGGAACAACTTTGAAGTCGTCAAATGCGGTCTGGCCCCAGCGCAGGAACTGGTAGCGTTCGCCGTTGCGTTGGTATTCGATTTCGACGTTGCGCTCAACGGCATCTGGGGTACCGAAATGGTCAATTTGAACCGAGTGGTCAATGACGAGTTCCGCCGGTGCTAGTGGATTGACGAGTTCAGCGTCACCACCCAGATCTACAATGGCTTCGCGCATGGT
Source organism: Enteractinococcus helveticum (assembly GCF_001657475.1). Taxonomy (GTDB): domain Bacteria; phylum Actinomycetota; class Actinomycetes; order Actinomycetales; family Micrococcaceae; genus Yaniella; species Yaniella helvetica. The sequence goes on along the minus strand of NZ_LXEY01000018.1, from coordinate 125,077 downwards.
GGCCAAGTCGACAACACAGGGCACACCGGTGAAGTCCTGCATGAGCACGCGGGCCGGAGTGAACTGGATTTCGGTGTTTGGCTGAGCCGACGGGTCCCATTTGGCCAGAGACTCAATCTGCTCCTTGGTGATGTTCTCACCATCTTCTGTGCGGAGCAGGTTCTCAAGCAAAACTTTCAGCGAGAACGGAAGTTTCTCAGAACCTTCGACTTTATTGAGTCGAAAAATTTCGTACTCAGCACCATCGACGTCCAAGACGCCTTTGGAACCGAAGCTATCAACTGTAGTCACAGTGGACTCCTCTTTTCCCGCCCACGAGGGGCGATTCTTTGTCCTGTGTAAGCTGTGTCGCGCAACGCATGCAAATGACACGTCAGGGGCACTGCCGGTGCGAACCGCCCAGCCCGGTCACAGCATGCGTGGGCGGTGTGGCTTTTATTCTAACGCGACTTAGCCGAGGTCGCGCGATTGTCTCAATGTAGCCGATGGCCGAAAAGTGGTCACCGTCTCCATGTGATAGGTGTCTGGGAACAGGTCGTAAATCGTACTGTCTTCAATTTCCCACCCGTGTTCGACAAGCCATTTCGTGTCACGCGCAAACGATGCGGGGTCACACGAGACATAAACGATCTTTTCAGCAGCGAGTTGATGAATTCTCGTAATCGTGGCTCGACCTGCACCTGCCCGCGGTGGATCAAGGACCACGGCATCGACTCGACGACCGTCGAGTCCACCATTGGCCATCGCAGCCTTCGGGCGCTGCAGCCAAGACCCAATGATGCGATCGGTGAGACCATTGATCACATAAGCTTGCTTCTGGTCGTGCAGGTTCTTCCGCGCATCACGCGAAGCACCAGGAGAAGCCTCAACAGACAGTACGACACCGTCATTGCCAACTGACTCGGCAAGGAACTTCGAGAATAGTCCAGCACCGGCGTATAAATCCGCTATGACTTGACTTGGTTGTGGATCCAACGCGTCCATGACAGCTTCGACCAGCGTTGATGGGGCATCGCGGTGTACCTGCCAGAAACCATCACCGGATACCCGAAATGTGTGGGTTCCGAACCCTTGTGTTTCAACAACCTCGGTCAACCAGGTTCGACCGCGTAGTCGCACCATTTCCAGTGGCCCAAATTGCTTACCGCGCAGGCCGACAACCACCGAGACCTTGGATGGAAGGTGGATCATGCGCTTACGCCACTGGGCAATATGCTGCTCGAGTTGCTTTTTATTTGCTGCAACAGCCTCCAGCGGGAAGACCACCACGAGGACTTCTTCACCGTGAGCAGGCGTGGCGACTTCGACACGCGCAGCACCTGTGAAATCAATGTCCCACAGCTGCAGGGCATCAAGTTGACGAACGCCCAGCGGAATATTGCGTACCGGGACGACTGTGGCCGAACGATGCACATTCATTGCTAACCGGCCTGTGGAGGTTACTGAGAAAGCATTGCGCGTCCGCCAGTGCAATCCAGTGGGTTCGTCTTCGGTAATACCGACAACTGCGGCTTCCACATTGAGCTTGCCAATGCGGGTCATGGTGTCACGGAATACTTGCGCTTTGAGACGGCGCTGGTGCTCTAACGTAATGTGGCCAAATTCCGCTCCCCCAACTGGGAAGCGGCCGGAAGCGTGGGCACGGATGGAATCCGCGAGCTTCCACTGGTGTGAACGACGAAATTCGGAAGGCCGAACGACTGACACAGTATCCGCACGCCAGAACCGGGCGTCGTCTCCCCCTGCCGTGACTGCCGCATTGACGATTTCACCTGGGATCGCATGACGTACAAAAACGACTCGACCATCATAGCGAGCGACACAATGCCCGCCGTGGGCCATGGCGCCTACTTCAAGTGTGAGGATCTGGCCAGCATCTTTGTCATGTGCTGCCAGATGCGCGGCAGTTTGTGAACCTGTGCTTGTCATTGATCGCCCTGCTTCAAATCTTGGTGTGAGTGGTACTGGATTGTGTAACTCGGCAAACCGAATTTCACGCGGAATTCATTTATCAATGTCCATTCACCATAGTATCGCTTCGCATTGTGTGATGTATCACCGTGACGTGTAAGTTCATATTCTTGGCTCGGTCCCGCTCTCACCTGGGGTGTTAGCATCTGATGAAAATTGGGCTCGTGTCATATGTCGGTTTTTCGCCGGTTTTGAGATCAGCCAGCCGAACCACAAGACCAGCGCGTAGAGGGGTACACCCATGACAAGACGTGCAGTCCCCAGGGCTACTACATCATCTGCCCAATACATTGGGAGCTGGACAAGCAGACGAGACCCAAAGACCAGCACCATCAACAGGGTTGCGATTTGGTATTTTCTTCGACGAATGAGGTCCTTTTGCCAACCAATTCCCTCGCCGCGGATCCATCCATAGATGAGTCCCATGATGGGCCATTTCACAGCCATCGATAAAGCGAAGACCGCCCCATATGCCGCCGAGATGTAAAAGCCGATCACGTAATAGCCACGTGCATCATCTTGGAGCAATGCCACTGCGGCAGACACCGCCACACCTAAGACCCCGGCTAGGGCTTGTGTGAGCGGTTGTTTTTGTAGAAGGCGCACGAGGCTGGCTAGTGCTGCCAGGCCTACTGCGAAAAGTGCTGAAGTCCACACGTCGGTGGTGATGATGAACGCGATGAGAAAGACCAGCGCCGGCACAATAGCCTCGGCAATGCCGCGAAACCCACCGACTGACGCCAGAAGATCTAGTTCGCCTGATCTTGTCACAGCGGTTCGGCCTGCAAGCTTCTTTGCGACTTGTTCGAGCTGTTCTTTGTTATTTGTTGGCTCGTGTTCCGCGTTGTCCATGACCGTGCTCGTTTCCGGTTCGTTATGCAATAAATTGTTCCTGACCGGCGCCTATTGTTGGGCGTTTGGCTGTTGTTGTTTTGCTTGTTGGCGTCGACGCGTTGCAGCTTCTCGCATGGCCGTCACCACGCTTTCAGGTGGTATCAGCTCCAGCATCTGACGGGCAGGTAGCGGACGTTCACCGCGGTCAATCACGGTATTTTTCAAAATGTCGTAGAGTACGTCGGCTTCGTCTTTTTGGATGGCTGCTTTGCCCATAAGCATTGCTCGAATCATCCACCGGGGACCATCAATACCAATAAATCGTGCGATGCGTTCGCCCTTACGGCCATCTGGAAGTTCAGCTGGAATTCGGATGAGCAGTTCATTGCCAAATTCGCCTTCTTGGACGGTGACCGATGCGCCTTGAGCGCTCTTATTCTGGTCATACATCTCTTGACGAATTTCTTCCCACTGACCCCCGGAGCGCGGAGCGGCAAATGCTTGAATTTGCAGCGTGGAATTGTCATGAACGGCCGAAACAGCGAATACTTTTTGCTTCGACTGTTCTTGTTCTAATCGATAGGAAACATTTTTGCGTACGGGAACTTTGATTGCCCCCAGGTCCATGTAGCCCTTGCTGAAGTCATGGGTCTCAACTTCGGAAATATCGAAGGGACCTTCTGGACGTTGATCAGCGACGGGGTCGTCTTCTGCGTCCCGTAGGTGTTCAGGCAAGACAACAGTTTCGGTTTGAACGTGTCTATTGCGTCCAAAAAGCATCGTACAACTTCTCCTTTAAATTCTTCCCGACGGCGCTTCTAGCTTACTGCCGAGCACTGAAACCACCGGTGGAACCAAAACCTGCATCCTGACGGATGGAGTTTGGAAGCTCATCAACGATCATAAAATCAGCCTGATACACCGGTTGAATAACCAACTGTGCGATGCGTTCGCCGCGCTTGAGCTCGATGGTTTCGTTGGGATCCAAGTTAATGAGCGCCACCTTTATTTCTCCTCGATACCCGGCATCAATGGTACCTGGAGCGTTAACGATGCTCAGGCCCGCCCGTGTTGCCAGACCGGAGCGCGGATGAACGAAACCAGCGAAACCATTCGGGATAGCTACGGCAACACCGGTCGGGACGAGTTGGCGCTGACCCGGTACCAGCGTCACGTCGATGGTGGTCACCAAATCTGCTCCGGCGTCACCGGGGAGCGCATAGGTTGGAGGCGCAATACCGTCGTCCAGAAGTTGCAGCTCGATGTTGAGCTGATGTGGGGAACGATCATGGTCAGACGGTGAGGTTGGCATGCAGTGCACTCTCCTGGCGCTTATGTTCAATAGTATCGGTCCACAGTCTAGTCGTCGGTAGTGAGTAACACCCAAAATAGGAGTCTCCTCGGCCAGGCCTGTAGGCTGGAGATCATGACAGAAAATGCGGACAAACGAATAGGACCGGGAGGTTCACCGATCGTCTATCAAGAGACGCTTCGACCCTCATGGTCTATGTGGTTATTGGTATTACTTGCCGCGGCGCTTGGTTGGCTTACATTAGCTCCCTTAAGTATTGGCTGGGGCGTTGTGTCGGGTGTGATTGTGGCTGGTATTGCAGCGTTCGGGCTATTTGCCTCATCCTCGGACGTTACCGTGACCACTACTCATATCCAGGTCGGACGTGCCACCATTGGGCGTGAGCATGTTGGCGCGGTGATGGGTTACGTAGGCGATGAGGCATTCGCTCAGCGAGGCCGAAAACTCCATGGACTGGCTTACCTACATCTTCGCAGCTGGATTAAACCAGTGGTCCGCATTCAAATCGAAGATGCTCAGGACCGTACCCCGTACTGGTTGACATCGACTCGCAACCCAGAAGAGCTGGTGTCTGCACTGGGTGGTTCCATGCACGTGGTCGAGGACGTCCAGGCTGACGACGAAGATATTCCAGAATGGTTAATCGAAGCCGAGCGACAGCGACTGGAAGCAGAACAAGCTGAAGACAATCGCGAACAGCCAAACGATAATGGCGTGCGCTGATATTCACTGTTAAAACAGGCAAAGGGGCAACCGTGAAGATCACGGATAGGCCCCTTTGTTGTCTGATCGACAATAAAGCATTAAACAGTCGCGCCTCGGGCGCCTGGTGTTAGCCTTCGCAGTCGGTGCAGTACAGCAGACCGTCTTCTTCAAGCGCGACCTGCGAACGGTGACGAACCAGGAAGCATGAAGCACAAGTGAATTCGTCTTGCTGAGCGGGAAGAACAGTCACTTGCAGCTCTTCGTCGGACAGGTCTGCACCGGGCAGCTCAAATCCTTCTGCCGCTTCGGCTTCATCTTCGTCTACGACAGCAGACTGCGTGTCAGTGCGGCGTGACTGTAATTCCTCAATGGAGTCCTCGCGAAGCTCTTCGTCGTTCTTGCGGGGAGCGTCGTAATCCGTAGCCATGAATCTCGCATTCGGTTAGGTGTTCGCATCAGTTTTTGATGCATTCTTTCAGATGCTGATCTACGTTCTATCACGAAGGTGAACAGCTGCGAGGCAGATTCACCTTAGGCAGATTCTGTCTCGCGTTTCGTGGTGATCTAACCTTATTGAGGGCTAGTTTGCAAATTGGGATCACGAGATGTCAAGAGTGTGGCTAAGATGACCGCTGAAATATGCGCCACACCGCGTAAATTCCCTGCGTTTTACCAGGATACATGGCAGAGTTCACACAGAAGCAGTAGATAGGTTCGGAGGCCTTGCATGGGTTCAACTATCAGGAACGATTCCGCTCGTCGGCTTCGTTTAGTGGGAGTTGCTGATAACGCAGACGAGTTGGTCTTGTCTAACAGTGACGGTGAAGAGTTTTACCTGCCTATCACCGACGCGTTACGCAACGCTGCCACGCGACCAATCGGCAGACCATCAGCTGCCGCCGCCGACGAGGCAGCCAAAGAGCTTTCTCCGCGCGAAATCCAATCGATGCTGCGCGCCGGCGCGACAGTGGACGAACTTGCCGAGCAACACGATCATGATCGCAGCAGCCTGGAAGTGTACGCCACACCGATCATTGCCGAGCGTGATTGGATTGCTCGCCAGGCTCAAGACATTGAAGTCGCGGCACCACAGCTTGGCAACCAGGCCTACGAAGCGGTGTTTGGTGATGAACCAGCACTCCTTGGCGAAATGGTGAGCCACCGGCTAGAAGCCATGGGGCTGGATCCAGAGACTCTTGAGTGGGACGCCTGGCGAGATGCTGATTCCACTCTCTGGACCGTTTCAGCAAACTTCTCGGTTCAAGGCTTGGCGGACTCCTCGATTGGGGATCCTCCCCCAGCATTGTGGAACTACAAGCTGCAATCTCAACATCTAGACAATGCCAACCATTGGGCCCAAGTACTCAGTGAATTTGGGCCTGCGGACTCTCCGTTGGCGTCGACGTCCACACGAGGCTTCTTAACGACGGTAGGCGATCATCCATTTGATGTTGAGTCTGATAGCTTTCCAGGACGCGAACCTCATGCCCAGAATGAGGCACAGGAAGAACTCCTAGATGTGTTACACGCTCGCCGCGGACAACGTCTAGGAGTTGACGAAGAATCCGATGACGAACTGGCCGCGATGATCACTCGCGAAGAACAGCCCGCGATCCCCCACCGACCTAAGTTAATCGTCTCAGAAGACTATGACGATTTAGACCACGAGGTTTCGGCAGTTACCACCGAAGTGGAAGTCGCCTGGTCCGACGACGAAGCAGAAGACCCGGCGCATTGGGATGGACGTGAAGTCGTAGCAGGCGAATTTGTGCCAGACGACGATGAAGCACCACAAGAAGCGCATGCACCAGTACCGAAGCCTGCTCAAGCAGAGACTTCTGAGGATACTGATGATGAGGCAACCAGCGACGAGCCGAAGAAACTTGAGCAGCCGAGTCGTTCGCGCAAACGCCCGACGGTCCCAAGTTGGGACGAGATTATTTTCGGCACAAGAAAAGACTCTTAGCCGCGTCGTGCTCAGGCGCTGGCCTGAGCTGCCGGCAGCTTAGGGCGCTTGCAGCACCAACCACGGTACTCGCACTTCGGCCGAGGTCGGCGCTCCGTGGTGTCCGACCATTTTAAAACTATGTGGCGCCGCTCGCCTACCGTCGTATAAGGCCACTGGCTCAAAGCCTGCTACCAGAATGTCGCCGATCCGCTGTTGAACCCGAGATGTCACGCTGCCGAACCAACCGGTTTCAATAGCCTGTTGTCGAGTCAAAACCCAGGCTTGATCGCCGAACCGTCGAACCCATGCCGCCAGTGTGGCTTGTCGTTGCTCATCAGTCGCCGCAGTCTCAAAGTGCAGCTGCACCATACGTGGCTCACCGGCGGTGTGAGCAACATGTTCAATAAGTTCCTCGTGCTGAGAAAAATCGATCCGATGTTCTGGTCTCACCTCGATCATGCCGTGATCTCCGGTGACCGCCACCAACACACTGGTCGGAAGTTTTCGGATCAATCGCCGAGCCTGTGAATCAATTTCTTCTAAGACTTCCAACCACGTCGTAGAACCCGGCCCGTGTTGGTGACCGGCCTTATCGAGCTCATTGACGTAGAGATAGATCAGATTCCCTGGCTGCTGAGCTGCTTCCGCGGCCTGCATAAAACGTTCACCAAGATCGTCGGCTGCGACAAAACGAGGGCCCTGTAACGAAGCTCTGGTCAGGGCTGAATCTTCAAACGCCGACAACGAGATCGTCACCGGGCAAATGTCGTGAACGCCCGCTTGTCGTTCTTCGTTGAGTTGCTGAAAAACGGTTGGGGCCGATTGCCAGGTTTCTGGATCGGTACGCTCATCCCACCCACCAAGTTGATTAATCACAACTTGACGGTCGGGGTCGTAGACGTCGTAGCCTACCAGGCCGTGTTGGCCCGGGGACAAGGCTGTGCCCAACGAGGACAGTGCCGCTGCAGTCGTTGAGGGATAGACCGATGACATTTCGGTTTGGGCTGCCGCTTGGTGTTTCATCACCCGACGGAAAGTTGGGGCGTGGGCGGCATAGTGTTCGAGCTGTTCCAGCCCGAGACCGTCAACAAGCAGCAAGATCGCCGACGATGCTAGCGGTAACTCCAAATGGTTGTGTGATGGTGCACCAAGGCTTGCGGCAAGCGAAGGTATCACGTGTGTGAGGTTACGCTGAGAGTTATAGCCTGCAGGGATCGGGGCACTCATGAGGCGTTATCAAGGATGGCGTCGCGAAGTTTACGGCTAAATGCCAGGGCTTTATTGACGGCTTCTTGGCCGTCGGCCTTCCCAGCAATGCGCAGCACAAGATCCTCTGAGATTCGCGTTCCTAAGTAGCCGTGGTCGGCTTCGCAGTTGGGATCATCACACAGATTGGGCACGAATTCCATGCGTGCGCCTCCGGCCCAGCTGAGCACCAGGGTGACTTCGGAAGGTGGGTCGCCGGGCTGGTAATTTTGCGGATTATCATAGCCGGTGGTCAGCACGCAGGAACCGACTTTGGACAGTGGGATGATTTCGGTAGCCACCGAAGCCTTGGCCGGGCCCTCTTCCATTTCATCTTCGAGGTCGTTGAGGTGCAGGGCTGCCAGGAGGTTACCTTGTGCTAGCACCAAAACCGTGATGTGTCGGTGCAAGTCGTCGTAGCTGAAGTGGGTTTCGACGTGTACATAGTGACTCAGAATCTCCCGGTCACCCAGTTGTTGGCCCATCACATCGGCCACGAGCTGCGGGTAGAAACCAGCACGTTGAATGTCGAGTGCCAAATCAGTTGGCAATACGGGATACGGCATCGTAATGTGTTTTCGTCCTTTGCACGATTAATGATTCAGCAGCGCACGGCGTGCCGAGTCGGTACGTACTGCAGCATTTGCAATATAGATTTCGGCTTTCAATACGGTGGTGGCTTCCGAAGCGGCAAGCAGCGGGTTGAACCGGATGCGGGCAACCTGTGGAAGATCGTCTTTGAGCTGTGACACTCGTGCCAGGAGGTCTTTGATCCCCTCAACGTCTACCGCTGGGATATCACCGTAACCAAATAGTTTAGCCGAAGCACGTGGTGTTCGGATAAGTCGTTCGAGGTCCTGGTCAGACAGCGGTGGTACCACGTGCACCCAGTCATCAAGCAGCTCAACTGCATCACCCGAGATGCCAAAGGAAATCACTGGTCCAACCAGCGGGTCCTCCACAGCAGCAACGATACAGCCTTGTCCGGCTGGCGCCATCGTTTGCACCTCGATTGACGGGGAACCATATGGGGCAAGTACCTCACGCATGGATTCAATATTGGCTCGCAATCCTTCTGGGGTTTCGATATTCAGTCGCACACCACCCAGATCTAACCGGTGGCGCAAAATGGTGTTGTCAGCTTTCAGTGCTACCGGGTACCCGAATTCGTCAGCGTAGTCCAAGGCCTCTTCGATGGTTTGGAAACGACGCGACGGCAGCACGTTAATGCCGTAGCATTCCAACAGTTCATCGGTTTGGGCTCGTGACAATTTCACCAGTTCGGTTCCGGTAGCGTCCTGGGTCCACTCATTGACCAACTCTTCGGCTTTATACCGATCAATGTCTTCGTATTCGATCGCAATGCCGCGTTCGGCTTCACGCCATGCACGGTATTGGACCAATTCGGAGAGCACGTGCACAGCTTGTTCGGCCGAGGCGTAAATGGGCAGCCCAAATTGTTTGGGTTTCACCCGCTCGGCGTCGTCACCCTCATCGACCGGCCCCTGTCGGAGTTTGCCATTGCTGATGACCGATGTTGGTCGGAAGTTCTTTTCCAACACCGAGGTAAACGACGCCAAGATGGTCACATCGGTATCCCCGGCAACCTCGTTGATCGCCTGAGCGACTTTGACCGCGTCTCCTTCCTGTTGGTACATCCCCGATTGCACCAGCGCGATGATGGCATCGGTTTGTCCAGATTGCACCACGGTTTCGATAGTCTGCGTCACGGCTTGGATGGTTTCTTCAACGGGATGTTCGGCATCAAGCATCCGAATGTCTTGGACGCCAACGACCTCCAAACCCGCGGTGCGAGCGTTTTCTACGGTCAGACGGTTCAGTGCCGGTGCGTTGCCGATCACGGTCAATCGTGGTCCAGCGGGTACGGGTTGGCAAGCCAGCACCTGCAAAATGTCCATCATGGCGGTGTAGCTGTCGGTTTCAATTGCCCCTGCTTGGCGCAGCATGGATGGTACCGTGCCGTGCGGCGCCTCGGTGGTCCGGGTCGCGTGCCCCGGTGGGATTCGGCGCCCCATCCCGTGGGAGCGCGACACCACGACGGGTTTCTTGCGCGCTAGACGTCGTACGATGCGCGAGAACTTGCGTGGATTACCAAACGATTCTAAATAGAGCCCTACAGCACTCGTGCTGCGGTCGTCCTCTAGGTACTGCATGGCGTCGTTACCTGAGACATCTGCGCGGTTGCCCGCATTGATCATCGAAGAAATCCCGATGCCCCGCTGGGTGGCGGCGGTAAATAGCATTGCTCCAATGGGAGCCGACTGGGAGAACAATCCTATGGACCCGTGTTGCGGTAGCGCCGGTGAGACCGAAGCATTGAGGCTGATTTGTGGGTCAGTATTGATGATCCCGGCCGAGGCAGGACCAATAACGCGCATGCCGTGGGCACGGGCCACACGAACCAATCGGCGTTGTTCGGCCAGTCCTTCTTCCCCGTCAAAACCATCGGTGACAATCAACAGGCCTTTGACGCCGTGTGCGGCGCAGTCTTGCACCACCGATCGGATCTGGTCGTACGGGACCGCAATGACTGCCAAATCAATGTGTTGGGGCACCTGAGCAAGAGAGGCCCGTGAGATCATGCCGGCAACTTCAAAGGCATCTTTATTGATCCCGTACACGGGTCCGGTATACCCGCCTTCGATAATGTTCTCGATCAGAGCAAAACCAATTGAGCCCCACTGTCGGGAGGCACCGATGACTGCGATAGATTCAGGCCGCAGCAATTCGGCAACCGATTGGGCTTCAGCACGGTGCTCACGAGATTCCATGACGGCACGGACTCTGGCGGTGGGGTCAACGGGGAATTCGACGACGACGACGCCGTCTTCAAAAGATCGTTTAATATCGAAACCGGCAGCTTGAAAGACGGTCAGCATCTTGCGGTTTTCTGGCAGCACCTCGGCGACAAATGAGCGGATACCGTTTTCTCGAGCGGCTGCGGCCAGGTGTTCCATGAGAATTGAGCCCAGCCCACGTCCTTGATGGGCATCGGCAATATTGAAAGCCACTTCGGCTTCAGTTGATTCACTGAGCCGGTCATAGCGGCCGATCCCCAAGAGTTCATCGCCAAGGAGGATCACAAATGCGACACGATCCACGTAATCAACTACGGTGAAACGCTCGAGTTCTTTGGCTGAAAGCTGGGACTTATACGTAAAGTAGCGAAAGTAGATAGAATCTTGGGATTGACCCTCGTGCATTTTTTGTAATGCCTCGGCGTCATCTGGGGAAACCGGGCGCAATCGGGCTGTAGCGCCATCACGCAGCAGCACGTCAGCTTCCCAGTGGGCCGGATACGGGCGTTTGGTTATCTGCTCAGCCATATGATTATCTTAAGCCACAATCAGGACGTGGTATCCACGTGACGGGAAAGGTCAGATGTCAAAACGTTCAAAATCTAAGGCTTCGGCGAATTCGAGTACTGCAGTGGTACCAACCGAAGACCAGAACATTATCGACATTGATGTTGCATCCGAAATGGAGCACTCTTTTTTGGAGTACGCCTATTCGGTGATCTACTCGCGTGCCCTTCCTGATGCACGTGATGGGCTGAAACCCGTGCAACGGCGCATTCTGTACATGATGAACCAGATGGGCCTGACCCCGGATAAGGGCCACGTTAAATCTGCTCGTGTGGTTGGCGAAGTGATGGGTAAGCTCCACCCGCACGGGGACTCGGCCATCTACGATGCGATGGTTCGTCTAGCCCAGGATTTCAACCTGCGCTTGCCGTTGGTCGATGGCCACGGCAACTTTGGTTCCGTTGACGACGGCCCGGCAGCCGCTCGGTATACCGAAGCCCGCATGTCGCAGGCCGCGGTGGCTATGACGGCGGATCTGGCCGAGGATACGGTGGATTTTGAGCCCAACTATGACAACCAGATGCAACAACCCACCGTGTTGCCTGCGGCTTTCCCGAACCTGTTAGTCAATGGTGCGGCGGGTATTGCCGTTGGTATGGCCACCAATATGGCGCCCCACAACTTAGGTGAGGTCATTGCTGCGGCACGGCATTTACTTGAGCATCCCGAGGCCGATACCAAGGCCCTGATGAAATTTGTCCCCGGCCCGGATCTCCCCTCTGGGGCGCGCATTGTGGGGCTGGATGGCATCAAGGAAGCCTATGAAACCGGGCGCGGTCGGTTCACGATGCGCGCGACCGTAAACGTTGAACAAGTTTCTGCTCGACGCACCGGATTGGTCGTCACCGAGCTGCCCTATGGGGTCGGTCCTGAACGCATCATTGATCGACTCAAGATCGCCGTGAATGCGAAAAAAGTCGTGGGCATCGCCGACGTCGTAGACCTGACCGACCGACACAACGGGATGCAACTGGTCATTGAACTCAAGGCCGGTTTCAATCCCCAGGCCGTGCTGGCCCAGCTGTATAAGCACACCCCGCTCGAAGAAAACTTCGGGATGAACAATGTGGCGCTGGTCGATGGCCAGCCACAGACCCTGGGGTTGAAAGATCTGTTGAGCGTCTATGTCGATCACCGTCTCACGGTGGTACGACGTCGTACAGCGCACCGCCTTGGCAAACGCAAAGACCGTCTGCACCTGGTTGAGGGCTTGTTACTGGCCCTGGTGGATATTGATGAGGTCATTGAGATCATCCGCACGTCGGATGATGCCTCAGCTGCACGCCAGCGGCTCATGATGGTCTTTGATCTCACCGAGATTCAGGCTAATCATATTTTGGAACTGCGTTTGCGACAGCTCACGAAGTTCTCGCGCATCGATTTAGAAACTGAACGCGATGACCTGCTGGCTGCCATTGAGGCGTTGGAAAAGATTCTGGGTTCGGATGCGGTATTGCGCGAAACCGTCTCGAATGAACTGGCCGAAATGGCCGAAAAGTTTAATGATCCCCGCCGCACGAAACTGGTCAAATCCGAAGAGTTGGCGCCTGCTGTGACGGCGTCGTCGTCGAAGGCTGATCGTGCTGCGGCCGCATCCGCACTCTTGGTACCCGATGATCCGTGCTGGGTGGTGTTATCGGCCTCAGGTCGCCTGTTGCGCACCAAAGACCAGACACCGCTGACGGGCCAGGGTCGCCGTCGTCGGCATGATGTGTATACCTCGGTGGTGGCTACGACTGCTCGCGGCGAGGTCGGTGCTCTGACGGACACCGGGCGGATTATTCGCCTTAATGTGGTGGAGATTCCGGCGTTACAGGAGGCTACCGGGACTCCGGCGATGACCGACGGGGTCAAAGTCAGTGACTTCATTACATTGCAGCGCGGCGAAAAGATCATTGCGATGGTGCCGTTGAATCGAGTGTTGGCGCTTGGGACCCGCAATGGTGTTGTGAAGCGGGTTCGTGCCGATGACTGGCCGTTGAACCAGGATGAGTTTGAAGCGATTACCCTCAAAGACGGTGACACCGTGGTTGGTGCTGCTGCATCGCCGGAGGATGACGACCAGTTGGTATTTGTGACCGAGTCGGGTCAGCTGCTGCGCTTTGCCGCCGAGCTGGTGCGTCCACAGGGCCGTTCTGGTGGCGGGATTGCCGGCATGAAACTGGTAGACAACGATCAGGTGTTGTCCTTTAGTGTGGCTCCGGCGGCTGAACTCGACGAGTCGGTGGTGGTGACCGTCACCAAGACCGAGGATGGCATGTTAGATGCCTCCCCGACGGCCAAGGTGACCACGTTGGAAGAGTTTGCAGCCAAGGGCCGCAATACCCAGGGGGTGCGCGCGCATCGGTTCTTACGCGGCGAGATTGCGTTAGAACTGGCGTGGGCAGGACCGCACCCGCTGGCCTCGACCACCGGCGGGGTGGCTCGGGCCTTGCCGCAGGAGCACTCCGAACGCGATGCTTCGGGCATTATGTTGGATTCGGCCATCGGTGTGATCGGCCGAGGTGCTTCGCCGGTGCTGCCATCCCAGGACGCTGATCAGGGCTAGCCCGACGGTGTGACTCCCCCGGCTGGCCTAGCGCAGTTGGAGGGAGTCGGCCATCGAAGCGAAACGTTGGTCGTGGGTGACCATGATGACGATCTTGTCGGCCAGCGCGGTTTGCAGGTCGGCGATCAGTGCAGCGGCTTCATCGGCCCCCAGGTGGGCGGTGGGCTCATCGAGCAACACGACCTGGGCGTCGGCCAGAAGTGCCCGGGCCACGGCTACGCGTTGACGTTGGCCGCCAGAAATGAAATGCCCTGACGGTCCCAGACGGGTGTCGAGGCCTTCTGGTGTGCTTGCCATCCAGTCGGTGAGTCCCACCGTGTCGAGCACCGCGAAGAGTTCTTCATCGGTGGGGCGCTGGGAAGGTTCTCTGGCCAGGGCAAGATTCGAGCGCAACGTGGAGTCAAATAGGTAGGCTTCCTGCGGGCACCAAGCCACATGCTGCAGTGCTTCGGCGGGATTAGTGGTTGCGGTAGCCAACCGGTACGTGCCATCCACCGGCTGTAAGAACCCGAGCAAAACGGCCAGCAGCGTTGACTTTCCGGATCCCGACGGACCGGTGACCACCACGAAATCCCCCTTGGACGCCGTCAGGGATAACCCATCCAGCACGACCGGGGCATCCGGTCCATAGCGCACCGTGACATCATCAAGGCGCAGCGTGTCAATACCGGTCTCCGTGGTGTTTTCGAGCTCAACCCAGTTGGCACCGGGCGTGGAGCTTTCTTGTAACAAGGGCAAGAGTTTGGCCAGCTGATGGTTCAGGATACGAGATTCTTGGGCGGCCTGACTAAATAATCCGAAGGATTCAGCAAGGGCGAGCATCAGCATCACAACCAGTGCGGTATTCGGCGCGGAAATACCATTGCTGATCGCAACCCACATGGTTTGGACCGCAGCCCAGGCCGAGATCAAAGTGGCCAGCCCCTCCCCCAGGCCCGCGGCCAAGCTACTGCGCTTCAGGGGTGCCGATGTGCGCGCATCGGATGCTACGAAGAGATCGGCGGCGCGTGTCGCCATCCCGTTGTCTGCGGTGTCAGCTGCTGAACCGAATAACCGCCAGACGGCAGAAACCAGCCAGGTGCGGTGGTCCGCCAGCTGGGTGGTGGTTTTGGCATCCACGAGGTGAACGACAATGGGCACCACGCCAAAGGCCAGAATCCCTGCAACCAAGGCGGGCCACCACGACCCGGGAGCCATGTAGGCAACAATGCCGGTGCTCACCAACCAGGTCAGAATGGCCGCTGGTATCGGCACAATAACACGGGGCACGGCGTCCCGGAGCTGATCGACATCAGAAATCAGCACCGAGAGGGCTCCACCGGAGCGGGTGAGCCGATTCCACTGACCGGCTTGGCTGCCCAGGGCATCCCAGACTTTCAGTCTGATGCGATTGGCCCAGCTCAGGACCGCATCGTGGACGGCGAGTCGTTCGGCATACCGGAACACTGCTCGTCCAATGCCGAAGAAGCGCACTGCGACAATGACGGCCAGCAGGTACAAGATGGGTGGCTCGTAGGACGCTTGGACGATGAGCCACCCCGATAAGGCAGACAATAAGGCGCCTGATAACAGTGCGGCCACGGCCCAGCCGATGCCACCAATGAATTTGCCGTCGTTCAACGGTAGGAAGCGCAACCAGTCCGCCAAGCCGACCGTGCGTCGTGGCGCGGCATCCACTACGACGGGCTGGGTGTCAGCTTCGGCGGCTGGAGTTTCGTCATCTCCGACTTCGAGCTGCGAACCCACCACGGTGTTGCCAACCAGCTGATGGGCATCTTGATGGATCAGTTCATCGTGTGAGGACACCAGCAGAATAATCGGCAGCTGGGAGCCATCCGGTAGGGTTCCGGCGGCCAGTCCCCGCAGCATGGTACGGATGCGGGCGGCTGAGTGAGCATCGAGGTGCGCGGTGGGCTCATCCAATACCACCAGCCAGGTGCCTTGTGAATCGGGCTGGGCGACGGCGGCGAGCAGTCGGACCAGCACGCGTGCAAAGCCGAGGCGACGTCGCTCCCCCGGTGATAAATCGTCAATCCGTCGGGCCTGGTATCCGGCCAGTCCGGCGGACTCCAGCCCCAGCCCCATGGCCGTTTCACCTGCCGCTTCTGGTTGGATTGCTTGGGCGGCCAGGCCGAGTTCGTCATGCACGGTTTCGCTGACAAACGTGGGGTGCTGGCTCAGATAGGCCACGGGACGATCAGTCAACCCAGCGGTTTGACCGTCAAAAGTCGCCTCGGTGTCGGTCAAAAGGCCTGCCAGGGCTTTGAGCACGGTGGATTTACCGGTGCCGGAGGCGTCACCGAATACCGTGTACTGGCCGGGGGTGAGTCGAATACTGAAGTCCCGGACCACCGGTTCCAACCCTTCTACCGCATAGCGCGGCACCGAGACCGTCTCCTCGGCGTCGTCAGAAGCAGCCTTGTCCTGTTTGATTTGAGCGTATTGATGCGGCGTCAGATATTCCGGGCCCGTGTAGGTTGGGTGCTCGATCCGGCGCAACGCCTTATAAGCAATCGTGACGTCGCGCAATTCAACGGCGTCCTCGTCGCGGTTTGTCGTGTCCAGCAGCTGTGCCATCGTGTGAGGTACCGGCTGGTTGATTTGTGCTTTGGCGCGTTTGAGCGCTTCGACGCCGTCCTCGGAGGCGTGATAGGCCGAGCCAATATCTCGAAATGGCAGATACACTTCTGCGGCCAGGGTGAGGACCATGATGCCGGCGTAGAGCTCCATGGAGCCGTTGACCAGGCGCACCCCGATAAAGACCGCAATAATGGCCACCGACAGCGTGGAAATCAGCTCGAGCGCCAGCCCCGACATAAACGCGGCCTTCAGCGTGTTCATCGTGGTGCGCTGATAGCTATTCGACACGTCTGCGAGCGCTTTGCGCTGCATTCCAGCCCGGCGCAGTCCCACCAGCACGGGGAGACCGCGGGCCAGTTCCAACAGGTGTTGGGAGAGTTTGTGCAATCCGGAGGCTGCCTCGTCGACGCGGTGTTCGGTGAAGCGGCCGATCAGGATCATAAACATGGGGATCAGCGGGAGGGTCAATACGAGGACGACGGCACTGACCCAGTCGTGTACCAGGATCCAAATGCCCAGGCCTAAGGGAATGATTGCCGCCGAAACGAGGGCGGGCAAAAAGTCGGTGTAGTAGTCGTCAAGCCCGTCGAGGCCTTTGGAGGCCAGGATGGTGTCTTCACCGGCCCGGTCGGCGTGGGCGCCGGCTGCGGCCAGACGGTGGCGAACGAGTTGTTCGCGCAGGTGTTCTTTTTCACCCAGTGCCCCGCGGGTGGCCAGCACCTGTTGGCCCCATTGGGCCAGTCCGCGGAGGAGGGCACCGCTAAAGCCGAGCGCCAGGGTGGTCAGAAAGTGACTGCTGGTGGTGTATTGCATCAGGGATTCGATGAGCCCTGGTGCGGTGCGCGGTGAGTTGAACAGCAGCTGCAGCAGCTGCGCGGCGTCGGATGCGGGCAGCGAGGCTGCCAGGTGGCTGATGCCGCGAGCCAGGGCCACGGCGATGAGGATCCACCCGGTGAGTTTGACCGCGGCGAGGACACCGAGCCCGATGAAGGCTCGACGTCCGGTGCGTGAGGTTGGGAGTTCTGGGATCAGACCGGCGTCACCACTGCAGATTCAGGGATGTGCTGTTCGCCGAGGCGTTTGCGGAACATCCAGTAGCTCCAGGCGGAATAGGCTAGCACGATCGGTAAGAAGATCGCGGTGACGATCGCCATGATGGTCAGGGTGTAATCCGAGGACGACGAAGACGTCACCGTGAGGTTGTAGGCCGCATCGATCGTAGACGGTAGCACGTTGGGGTACATCGAGGTAAAGATCGCTCCCACACCCAGGGCTACGAAGATGACCATGCCGGTGAAGGTGAGGCCTTCTTTGCGCTGGCGCGAGGCGAACCAGGAGATGATCATTCCGGCTGCTGCCAGCACGACCATACCTCCTGAGGCGACCTTGGGATAGCGCAGCACCACTCCGATGACCCAGATGGCAGCCGGCAGCAGGTAGATCGGCAGGTAGCGGCGCAGGTGGTGGTTGCCTGCTTCGCGAGGCGCGCCCAGGGTCTTCAGGGATAGGAATGCCCAGCCCATGGCCAGTGAGACGCCGACAACGGACAGTCCACCGATGACAGCCCAGCCATTGAACCAGGCAAATGGTCCGCCGACTCGGTCGCCGTATTCGTCTAATGGCAAGCCTGTTGAGGTCAGCGCTAGCATCGCGCCGATGGCGAAAGCTGCAAAGAAGGAACCCCCGGCCATGCACCAGTCCCAAATATTGCGGGCTCGTTGGCTATGGGATTTGCCGCGGTATTCGATAGAGACCGCGCGCAAGATCAGCGCCAGCAGTGCAATGGTCAACGGTATGTAGAGCCCGGCGAACATGGAGGCATACCAATGTGGGAATGCGGCAAAGGTCGCTCCGGCTGCGGTAACCAGCCACACCTCGTTGCCATCCCACACCGGTCCGATCGTATTGAGGAGCACGCGGCGCTGGGATTCGTTTTTGGCCCAGCCTTTGAGCAGCATGCCCACGCCGAGGTCGAAACCATCCAGGACCAAATATCCGATCCACAGCACTGCGATCAGAATGAACCACAACGTTGGAAGAAATTCCATGAGAATGTATTACCTTTCTATTGCTGTTGTGGCCCGCATCAGTATGCGAAGGACAACACATCGGACGATGGCTTATCGCGGTCGTCGTCATCGTGTTGCTCATCGGCTAACAGTTCCGGCATACCTGCTGGGTGGCCACCCCGGGTATAGCGCACTAACAGCACGATTTCAACGACGAGCAACAGCGCATAGATCAACGTCAGGGCGATCAGCGAGAACAAGATTTCCTCGCCACTGACCCCGGGTGACACTGCCGCTGCGGTGAATTGCCACACCTGATCAATACCGTTGAGATTGGGCGCCACGGTAAATGGTTGGCGGCCCATCTCAGTGAAGATCCAACCCGTCGAGTTGGCGGCAAACGGCGCCAGAATCGATAGCCAGGCCATATTCATCAGCGTCTTGTCATACGGCACCGTGCCCTTTCGTCCGATGAATAGGCCGATGGCTGCCGCCAGAGCGGCAATTCCACCAAAGGTGATCATCAGACGGAAGCCCCAGTAGGTGACTTCCATGATCGGCAGGTATTCGATCTCTGCACCGGCGCGTTCGCCGTAGCGTGGATCGTCGGGCAGGTGCGTGCCGAAGGCTTCTTCATACTTCGGGATCAGAGTGTTGACGCCTTCAACCGGGGTAGTGAAGTCGTTGTGGGCAAGGAAGGACAACAGCCCTGGGATTTCAAATACCCCGACGACGTCGTCACAGGTCGTAGCCCCGCCGCTGTCGCCGCTAGCGACTGACAACACCGAGAATCCAGTGCCGTCGTGACAGGCGGCTTCGGCCGAGGCCATCTTGAGTGGCTGTTGTTCGATCATCATCTGGGCTTGAGTGTGCCCGGTAAAGGCCGTACCCAAAAATGCCACGATGGCGATCCACCCGCCCCAGCGAAATGATGAGCGCCAGCCGCGATAGTCTGCTTCGTCCCGGGCCTTGGAGCCGGAGGAGCCAACGACGACGTAGCCCTGTTCATCCACCGTATCGATGCCGTCTTTACGGCGCTTCCATAGGTGGTACCAGGCGATGCCCAACAGCATCGATCCGGCAACCGCCAGTGCCCCAAAGATGGTGTGCGGGAAATGGATCAGCAGGGTCGGGTTGGTCATCACGGCCCAGAAATCAACCATTTCGGCGCGCCCGTCAACGAGCTCGATGCCAACGGGATGTTGCATGAATGCGTTGGCGGCCAGAATAAAGTACGCAGAGATCACCGACCCTAGTACGGCCAGCCACAGGACTGCCAGGTGGATGCGGGGGTTCACGCGTCCCCAGCCAAAGACCCAGATACCGATGAAGACCGATTCTAGAAAGAAGGCGATGAGTGCTTCCATGGCCAGCGGTGCGCCAAAGACGTCGCCCACAAAGCGGGAGTATTCACTCCAAGCCATACCGAATTGAAATTCTTGGACCAGACCGGTGGCAACACCCATGATGAAGTTAATCATGAAGATCTTGCCCCAGAATTTGGTCATCCGCAGGTAATGTTCTTTACCTGTCCGATGCCAGGCGCTTTGCATTGCCACTAAGACGATGCCCAGGCCAATGGTCAACGGCACCATCAAGAAGTGGTAGACCGTTGTGATTCCGAACTGCCACCGAGCTACCTCAAGAGGATCCATTAGGGTCCCTCCCCACCAGCACAACTTGCTGATGATCGAAACGTCGGAAAGTACATTTGCGCCACGCCACATGGAGTTCTTAGTTCGTTGAGCGCACAGATACCGGCTGCTTTTCAGCCATTCCACGCTCATCATAACCAGATTTCTACGCATTGTAGAAATCATGTTTCTACGTGACGTAGAAATTCCTCTCACAACCCCGCTACAATGAATGACGAACTCACACTGGCCGCTTCATGCGGCCGATCATCACTGACACCAACCGCTTTTTGCGATGAAGATAGAAGGGATCTCATTGGGCGAACTTGAACAAGCGATTATGGACTTACTGTGGGATGCAGCCGAGCCGATGACCGCAAACCAGGTGCGCGACCTGTTGGCCCAGCGCCATGAAAGTGGCCCTGCGATCACCACGGTCCTCACCGTGCTTGGACGGCTACATAAAAAGGGCTTTGTCGTCAAAGATGATGCTCGTCGACCTCACGAATTCTCGGCCACAACCTCTCGCGAAGAACACACCGTTCAGCTATTGAATGACGTGCTGGGATCCGCCGTGGACAAACACGCTGTGTTGGCACGATTTATTGGTGGCATCGATCCGTCGGACGCGCAAAAAGTCCAGCAGCTGCTGAGCTCGCGCGACCAGTAGATACCAGCCGACCGGAGGTCTATTCTGACACCGTATGCGCTCGCAGTCCTAGCAATCCTGTTGGCCTGGCCTGTGCCACTGTGGCTACAGCAAGCCAAGTGGCCCTCTCGCGCGCCAGGTGCAGCACTGATCCTCTGGCAAGCCATCGGTATCAGCGGTGGCCTGTCCTTGGTGACTGCACCTCTAACCTGGGGGCTCCAGCCCTTTGGGCCCGGCATTCTTAGCGGGGGCTCCGAATTATGGCGCGTAGTCCAATCCGACGGGATCGAAGGTCTGGCTTACGACCCGCGATGGCACCCATTAGGCTTTGCCGCCATCACACTGGGGTGCATCATCTTTGGACATCTGGCCCTTGTACTGGTGCACACCGCCTATCGAACCTTTACCCAACGCAAAAAACATCGTGAATTCGTCGAACTGTTATCGGCCTCGTTGCAGGAGCATGACCGCGAATTACTCGACGGTTCACATTCGGCGCAAACCACCCGCGTTCTCCCGGTTGACCACCCCCTGGCGTATTGCCTGCCGGGGGTCAACCAACCGCTTACGATCGTTTCTCAGGGGTTGCTGGATAAATTATCAACGCCACAGCTCAATGCGGTCCTGTCGCATGAAGCCGCTCACCTGACACAGCGCCACGATCTGTTGCGTCTGGCATTTCAGGCCTGGCATAAGGCGGCTCCATGGCTCCCGGTGACCAGCGTTGCCGTTAATGAGGTCACCGAGCTCACCGAGATTTTGGCCGATGATGTAGCCCTGATGCAGCATCAGCGAACTGACCTCACCACTGCACTGGTGCATACGTTAAATACAACCGAAACCTTCGCCGCCGAAACCGTCCCGTCCAATGCAGCAGACAACTCTCCAACATCTCGACGGTTACTGCGGCTCCTAAATCCCGAAGACGCGTTGAGTTCAGGTAAGGTTGGCCTGGTCGTAATTCTGGCGGTCTTAGTGATCACGGTGCCAGCATTCATTAGTTTGATGTGACCCCAAACATTTGGTCCACTGCAGGCGAAACTATGCTGCAAGGTGATGAGACCTCATGTGAATCGCGCGGGGTTAAAAACCGCGCTAAGCTGAGAAGTTATGACAAGTCAAGAGACTGAAGCTCGAGCGCCGGTTTCGATGCAAGTACACAGAAATGGACAGTCCAACGTGAGTTCTAATGCGGTTTCAATTCACCACAACGCAGCTTTACTCTCTGTGGTCGAAGTGACCGCTCCGCTAGAAGTCACCTCGGATATGCTCGATGAACGACTCGCAGCCGTACTCAAACGCCTCCGCCTTCCAAAACGACTTCTAGAACGTGTCGCAGGGGTCACGGCCCGTCGCATGTGGGAAGGTCCAGAAGACTATATTCACGGTGCAGCCCAAGCCGGTGTCAAAGCCCTGGCCGAGGCCGGAGTCTCTCCTGACGCCGTGGGCCTGCTGATCAATACCTCGGTGACTCGTACCCAGCTTGAACCAGCCGTCTCGGTGCAAATCCACAACACGATGGGACTGGCCCCATCGGCCACCAACTTCGATATCACCAATGCCTGCCTTGGTTTTGTCAATGGCATGGATCTGGCAGCAACCCTGATTGATGCAGGCCAAATCGACTACGCCGTCGTGGTTGCCGGCGAAGATGCAAAAAACGTTCAAGAAGCAACCGTCAAAAATCTGCTGAGCGATCAAACCACGCGCGATAATTTCATGCAGCAATTCGCTTCCCTCACCCTGGGCTCCGGAGCGGCTGCCGCAGTGTTGGGTCGCGCTGACCAACACCCTGAAGGCCACAAAATTCTGCGCGGCGTCACTCGCGCCGGAACGCAACACCACGGTCTATGCCAAGGTGGTCACGATGGCATGTACACCGATTCTGGTGCCCTATTAGAAAATGGCCTCGAACTTGTCATGGATGCCTGGAACGATACCCCGGCCGACTGGAACTGGCGCAACATGGATCGCTACATCACCCATCAGGTATCACAAATGCATACCGATGCAATCATCGATTCCGCTGGCATCGACCGCACAAGGATTCCGACAACCTTCCCACAACTGGGCAATATCGGCCCGGCCGCCCTGCCCATTACCTTGGCTCGAGAACTCGACTCCCTCAAAGTTGGTGATCGCATTCTCACCATGGGTGTAGGATCCGGTCTCAACGTCGCAATGCTAGAAATAGAGTGGTGAACCCGTCCCCCATGATCTCCCCAGAACCGGCGCACTTTCCACATGCAATTATTGCTCCTGAAAACCTGCCGGGGTGGGATCCTCGGTGGTCACGACTCGTTGACGTTGAAACCCTTGACGGCACCCGCACGTTCCATGTCTTAGATAATGCTGCTGTCCTAGCAGATCACGGGTATGGTCCAGATGATGTGGATGCCATCATCGTTGCGGTCCATGGCAACCCCACCTGGTCATATTTGTGGCGCAACGTGGCACAGGCCGGGGTTGACGCGGCACTGGGCAACCTGGATCTTGGTCCCGGTGCGCCGAAAGCCCCGGTCATTCGGGTCATCGCCCCGGACCAGCTCGACATGGGCTTTTCTGAACGATTAACGCATGACGCGCTACCTTCCGCCGCCGGAGCCACCACCACCTATCGCACACTTGCTCAACGCATCCGCGATCTAGATGCACTGGTGGCAACCGTGTTGGGCGCCAGCCCCACACCCCCAATTTTCAGCCTTGGCCATGACTGGGGTGGCGTCGTCTCCTTAGGTTGGGCTGCCGATGACCAACTGCGACAGGCAGGTTCCGGGCTCACACCGACCGGCATGATCTCACTGAACACCGCCGTCTGGCATGATGAAGCCGATCCCATTCCAGCACCATTGCAGGCCGCCTTGGCCGGACCGCTCCTGCCAGGTTCCACGGTGGCCACCTCCGCATTCTTAGACACCACCCTGGCCCTGGGCAATCCGCCCCTGGACCGAACCATCAAAACCGCATATAAGGCTCCCTATAGTCTGCGCAGCCGTCGTGGTGGCATTGGCGGATTCGTTGCCGACATACCGGCTCAAGATAGCCACCGGTCTCGACCCGCTTTGCGGCGCGTAGCCGATAACCTAGCGACCACCCAGACCCCAGCGCTGTTACTGTGGGGCGCTAAAGATCCGGTGTTCCTCGACCGGTATCAACTCGACTTATTACAGCGCATCCAACACATCGACATCCATCGCTACAATACGGCTGGGCACCTACTGGCAGAGGACCGCGATATCGTCGAGCCCATCTTTGGTTGGGTCCGCCAACAACTTGACGGTGCCGGTGCCACCACCCCGGATCCAACGGCCACCAAAGGATCTGGGGCCGTGGGCACCTATTCCCCACTGTGGGGATACCTGGATCGCTGGGCCGAGTCCTCAACAAAGGCCCTGGTCGACATGACCGTGACCGACCGAGGCGGCAAACCCTTTGAGGTCAGTTGGGCGAAACTTGCTGAAATCGTCAATGCCATGGCCATCGGCCTGCGAAAGGCCGGCATGCGCCCTGGAGACCGCGTCTCCATGCTTGTCGAACCAGGGCGTGATCTCACCGCTGCTCTATATGCCGTGCTACGAGTGGGCGGCGTCGCGGTGGTCACTGACGCTGGCCTCGGCATCGAGGGCATGACCCGCGCAATCCGTTCGGCCGCCCCCTCATGGATCATCGGCCAAACCCCGGGCCTCACACTGGCTCGAGCCACCAACTTGCCGGGTAAGCGCCTCAGCGTCCACACCATGGACCCGCTGGCCCACCGAGCCCTGGGACTGTCCGGTTCGATGTATCGCTTCGCCACCGAATATGCCGGGCAACGTTACCAGGCCACCGAGACCCATCCTGACCCTGAACCGTCAGCAGAAGCTGCCGTGTTATTCACCTCTGGCTCCACCGGCCCTGCAAAAGGCGTGCGCTATACCCATCAGAAACTCTCGGCGTTGACCCAGCGGCTACAGCACACGCTCAAGGTGGCTCCCGGATCAAGCCTGTTAGCCGGGTTTGCGCCATTCGCGCTGCTGGGTCCCGCCATCGGTGCAACATCTGTGACTCCTAAAATGTCCGTCACAAAACCGGCGACCCTCACGGCAACTGCGCTTGCCGATGCCGCGATCGCCGGTGACACCACCATGATCTTCGCCTCGCCTGCAGCATTGCACAACGTGGTCGACACCGCCGGTGAGCTCACCGCCGAACACCGCAAAGCTCTGGAGAAAATCTCCATGCTGCTCTCGGCCGGAGCGCCGGTTCCCGTCCAGTTGATGGACGACGTATTAAAACTGGTACCGCATGCCGAATTCCACTCCCCCTACGGGATGACTGAATCGCTGCTGATCACAGATATTGATCACCACACCCAGCATGCCATTGCCAACCAACCAGATCGCGGCGTCTGTGTAGGCAAACCGCTTGACGTCGTCAGAGTTGCCATGGCCCCGTTGGACTTCTTAGGGCGTCCGGCCGATGAGCTTCTGGAGCCAGGCGAGGCTGTCGGGAAACTCTCCGAGATTGTCATCTCCACACCGCACATGCTGGCAGGATATGACAAGCTTTACAACACCAACCGTCAAACTCGTGTCGACGACGTGGATGCTTTGCAGTGGCACCGTACCGGCGACATCGGCCATTTTGATGCTGCCGGGCGCCTGTGGATCGAAGGACGAACCTATCACATTGTGACACCCCCGACCGGAGCCCTTGGTCCCGGTGGCCCGGAAGACGACATTCAACGCCTGCCAGAAGTGCGTCGGGTTGCTATCGTCGGTGTGGGTCCAGTGGGCACTCAAGCAGTGGTGGCCGTCGTTGAACCCACGGATTCTACGCTCAAACCAGGACTTGCGCCCACGGAGCTGACCGATGCGGTGCGAGGCGCAACTGAGGTTGATATCGCAGCGGTCCTGATCACAGACAATGTTCCGGTCGATATTCGACACAACTCTAAGATCAACCGTCCAGCGCTTGCCCAATGGGCATCTCAGGTCCTGGCCGGTGGAAAGGTGACGCACCGATAATGCCAACTGCATCCGTGGATTTTGAGTATCAAACTGATGATTTTACAGGCTCTCGGGTCCTGGTGACCGGTGCATCGGGTGTTTTGGGTTCCGGAGTTGCCCGGGCGCTAGTCCAGGCGGGAGCCCATGTGACCGTGCTGCAGCGCTCAGCATCCGGCCTCGATGGTGTCCAAGAAATTCGTGGATCAGTCACCGACCCTAACGCGGTAGCACGAGCCGTCGCCAACGTGGACTCCGTGATTCATATCGCCGCAAAAGTCTCAGTCTCTGGGCCTCGTGAGGAATATGAACACGTCAACATCGAAGGTACCCGGACCCTGCTGGCAGCGGCCCAGCAGGCAGGTGTTTCCCGGTGGATACACATCTCATCACCCTCCGTAGCGCACAGTGGTGATTCGATCATTGGCGAAGGGGCTGGCCCTGCTAATCCAGAAGCCGCACGCGGTCATTATGCTGCGACCAAAGCAGCAGGAGAATTGCTAGCACTAGCAGCAGACTCCGATGATTTTCGGGTTCTGGTGCTGCGCCCACACCTGATGTGGGGTCCAGGCGACACTCAACTGACAGAACGAATTATTGATCGGGCACGACAGCATCGCCTGCCACTACTGGATGGTGGCACCGCACTGGTTGATACATTGTTCCTGATCAACGCTGTCGAAGCGATCGTGGCGGGTCTTGGGGCAGTGCATCGCACGCACGGTGAAGCCCTGGTTTTGACCAATGGGCAGCCCCGACCCATCGGTGAGATGCTTCGCCGCATTGCTGCCGCAGGCGGGGCAAACGAACCGACCCTGAGCTTGCCCTCCGGGTTGGCAAAGACCGCCGGTAGTGTCATCGAATCATTCTGGGATGCCGAAAAGCGCGGGGATGAACCCCCGCTGACGCGCTTTCTGGCTGAACAAATGTCGACAGCACATTGGTTCGATCAGCGTCGAACACAGGAAGTACTGGATTGGAAACCGCGGATCTCTTTGGAAGAGGGTTTCCGACTCACCGCACAGTACTACCAGCGCTAGGCATCGATTTCTTGTCGGTCGAGCTCTTCGGCGCCCGAAATAATAAAGTCACGGCGGGGCGCCACGTGACGACCCATGAGTAGCTCAAAGATCTCTTCGGCCTTTTCGAGTTCTTCGATGTTGACCCGTCGTAGGGTACGGTGCCGCGGGTCCATGGTGGTTTCAGCAAGCTGCTCTGCGTCCATCTCGCCCAGACCCTTATACCGCTGAATGGGTTCTTTGATCTTCCGGTCCTCCGCTTCAAGCTGGCCCAGGCGCGTGTGCAGCTCTTGTTCCGAATAAGTGTAAATGACCTCATTGGGTTTTGAACCAGGGTTGATGACCTCAATCCTGTGCAAGGGTGGCACAGCTGCATACACCCGCCCCTCTTCGACCATGGGTCGCATGTAGCGGAAAAACAGCGTGAGTAGCAGCGTTCGAATGTGTGCTCCATCAACATCGGCATCGGTCATCAAAATGACTTTGCCATACCGCGCAGATTCAAGATCAAAACTTCGTCCAGATCCCCCACCAACGACCTGAATGAGCGCTGATGCCTCGGCATTATTGAGCATCTCTCCAACAGACGCCTTCTGGACGTTGAGGATTTTGCCTCGGATGGGCAGCAACGCTTGATAGTCCGAGGACCGGGCAAGTTTGGCCGTGCCCAGCGCTGAGTCCCCTTCAACAATGAACAGTTCAGTGTTCTCAATGTCAGTCGATCGGCAGTCAGCAAGTTTGGCCGGCAGCGCAGAGGTTTCTAATGCGGTCTTGCGTCGTTGGGTTTCTTTGGCGGTACGCGCCATAATGCGCGACTTCATCTCAGCGACAATCTTTTCCAGCAAGGTATCGACCTGCTGTTTGACGTCACGCTTGCGTGACGCCAGGATCTCGGTGAGTTGGTCGCCAACCACTTTCGAGACAATTTGGCGAGCTGCCGGTGTGCCCAGGACTTCTTTGGTCTGTCCTTCAAACTGAGGTTCTGACAAACGCACGGTGACGATAGCGGTCAGACCGGCGAGGATATCATCCTTTTCGACTCGGTCGTTGCCTGCTTTCAAGCGGCGGGCATTCGCCTCGACCGTCTTGCGGAATACTCGGGTCAGGGATTGTTCAAAGCCGGTCATGTGAGAGCCGCCCTTTGGGGTGGCGATGATATTCACAAAGCTTCGAATTTTCGTATCGTAACCGACGTCCCACCGGAGCGCGACGTCGACTTCACAGGTACGTTCGACATCTTGCATTTGGGCCTGCCCTGAGCTGTCTAGGACAGGTATCCGTTCGCTAAAGGTGCCTTCGCCATGCAGACGCCAGACATCTGTTACCGGATTCAGCTGAGACAGGTGATCAACGAATTCGGCGATTCCACCGTCGTATTGGAAGACTTCCTCGCGGGGTTGGCCATCACCGGTTGGGTCGGCGATGTTGCGTTCGTCCCGAATAGTGATGCGCAGTCCTGGCACCAAGAACGCGGTTTGACGTGCGCGTTGTTCTAATTCTTCATATAGGAAACGGGCATCTGGTGTGAAAATCTGCGAATCGGCCCAATACCGGACTTTGGTGCCGGTCAATCCGCGCTTGGCCTTACCGACGACGTCGACTTCAGACCCTGATTTCAGCGGCGTAAAGGCGGCCTCAGGCTGAGGTTTTCCTTTATCGTGGAATTGTCCGGGTTTACCTCGCTGGAAGCTCAACTGGTGGACTTTCCCACCACGAGTAACCTGAACATCCAGGCGTGATGACAACGCGTTGACAACTGCAGCCCCCACACCGTGCAGCCCGCCTGCTGCAGCATAGGATTCCGAGCTGAATTTGCCGCCGGCGTGCAGCTTAGTGAATACGACTTCTACACCTGAAAGACCGGTGCGTGGTTCAATGTCTACAGGGATACCGCGGCCATTATCTGCAACTTCAACTGATCCATCGGCAAATAAGGTGATATCGATGGACTGACCGTAACCGGCAAGCGCTTCATCGACGGAGTTGTCGATGATCTCCCAAAGGCAGTGCATGAGGCCGCGTGAATCGGTGGACCCGACATACATCCCGGGACGTTTACGCACCGCTTCGAGTCCTTCCAGGACTGATAGGTTTCGTGCGCTGTACTCGGCTTGTTTGACCACGAAGTGTTGAACCCTTTCAGAGGATAGTTCACCAAAAGTCTGGCTCGTTCTCAACAGCATTCATCTGCTGTTTACGACGAGTCGACATAAGTAAGAATAGTGGGTTTCTGCCGGAGGTTTGGGATTTACGCTGTCTCTGAACGCAAAGCGAAGCAACCAGGGGGCTTCTTTCGCCTGGCGCGTATGGCGCTGACCAGATCTTTGAGAATCCGCCACCAACTGGCAATATAGATCCACTGGATATGCATGCATGACCAGTGGAATTCAACGTTGACACTATGCTTGGTGTTCGCCGGCGGCTACCTCAGCACAATCGGGCATAAAACATATGGTCAGTGCGTTGTTCTACACAGGAATGAAATAACCTGTCAGGATGGAAGGACCAACCTAACAGAGTTTGGACCACAAATTAGGAGGCCCAATGTCCACGGCAACTAGTCTTGAGCAGCCAACCCTCAACGCCGCCGATCGTTGCGACCGTTGCGGAGCCCAAGCTTACGTTCGTGCAGTACTACCCTCGGGCGGCCAACTGTACTTCTGTGCTCACCACGCGCGCCAGGTTGAAGAGAGCCTTCGTCCGCAAGCTGCTGTGTGGCAGGATGAGACCAAGCGTCTCGAAGAAGAACGCTCTGCGAGTCTATAGGTTTGGCCGGTTGTAACTAGTACACCGCGCACGGTTATTAATACAAAACCTCCGCACCAACGTCGTAGCGTTGGCGCGGAGGTTTTTCGTGTCTCAGGACAGAACCGGGCTAACTTCGGTCAACAAAAAATCGAGCGACGTTGAACAGTCACTCGATTTTTTGTTTCAGACTAATGCTCGATTTACTCTAGGTAATCGCGCAGGACCTGTGACCGGGATGGGTGACGTAGCTTGGACATCGTCTTGGATTCAATTTGACGAATACGCTCGCGCGTCACGCCGTAGACTTTTCCGATTTCGTCTAAAGTCTTCGGTTGTCCGTCGGTGAGGCCGAAACGCATAGCAACCACACCGGCTTCACGTTCTGACAACGTGTCCAAAACAGAGTGCAACTGTTCTTGCAGCAGTGTGAATCCAACAGCATCAGCTGGCACAACCGCTTCGGAGTCTTCGATGAGGTCACCAAATTCCGAATCGCCGTCTTCACCTAGTGGCGTGTGCAACGAGATTGGTTCGCGACCGTATTTTTGAACTTCGATGACCTTTTCAGGAGTCATGTCCAGCTCGGTGCCCAATTCTTCGGGGGTAGGTTCACGGCCGAGATCTTGCAGCATCTGCCGCTGAACACGAGCCAGCTTATTAATGACTTCGACCATGTGCACAGGGATACGGATGGTTCGAGCCTGATCTGCCATGGCGCGGGTGATAGCCTGACGGATCCACCAGGTGGCATAGGTCGAGAATTTGAAGCCTTTGGTGTAGTCAAATTTTTCGACTGCACGGATCAACCCGAGGTTACCTTCCTGAATCAGGTCCAGAAATAGCATGCCACGACCGGTGTAGCGTTTGGCCAGCGACACGACCAGACGAAGGTTTGCTTCCAGCAAGTGGTTTTTTGCACGACGACCATCAGCAACGATCAGCTGCATATCACGGCGAAGTCGTGGGTCGGTCATGTCTTCTGTCTGCATCTTATGCTCGGCATATAGGCCAGCTTCAATGCGGGTTGCAAGATCGACTTCTTCTTCCGCATTAAGCAGCGCGACTTTACCGATCTGCTTCAAATAATCTTTGACCGGGTCGGCAGTTGCACCAACGATATTGACTGCACGCTGTTGCGGGGCGTCTTCTTCTGTTTCTGAGACAACGAAACCACCGGCTCTGATGGTGGATGCAACGTCTGGTTTTTCAGGACCAGCTGTTTTCTTTACTTCTTCGTCTTCGTCCTCTTCGTCATCTTCTTCGTCTTCTGCACCGTCGACGACTTCTTCGTCTTCGTCGTCAATTTCTAAGTCTTCTTCGTCTTCAACATCTATATCGACGTCTTCAACGAATTCTTCTTCAAGGTTTGATTCTTCGGAAGCCATGGTCGCCTTCTTACCATTCTTGGTAGCAGCTGCCTTCTTTGTCGTCCCTTTAGCTGTGGTCTTCTTCTTTACAGCAGAAGCTTTCTGGGCAGTAGCCTGTTTTGGAGTAGTAGTCACTCAGGTCCTTTCCTTGGCAGCCGTATGAGTAATAAGCTCACACACGATCAACACACCTATGACCCTGTCAAGTCCGTTGTGAAGTAATCACAATACATCTCGGTTCACACAAGGTGTCGACCGATGTACGAGTACGGATGCAGGGTCTCTGGTACGTGTAACGCGCTAAGTGATGGAATTGTTCCCATCGTGACAAAAACTTTCAAAAAAGTTTTTCCACACAGCCGTTAGACCAGAACATTATGCCACAGGTCCCAGCGGTTGCGCGCCTTTGACGTCTCGCACCGCTCAGGCTGCGTGTCGTGGCGACCATGCGCTTTCCGTTCGCGTGGCCCAAGCCGCGACTCTGCCATGACGTAGAACGTTTTCTAAGCTGATCAAGACCTGTTCTGTGGGGAAATGCTTACGAGCCTGGCGAAGATAGTCCAAAGCAAGGCTGCCTCGACCTCGCACCCACTCAATCCACACCAGCATCCCCGCGACCCCGCCGCCGGAAAGATGATCGGCTAAAGGTAGCAACTGATGGCACAGGCGCTCTAGGGCTGCGATGCGTTGCCAGTCCGGAATCCGCTCGGATTCCCCCAACAGGCATCCTCTAATAGCTAAGCCATCTTGCAGGTTACTCTGCTGGCCTGAAACGAGTGCTAACTGGTTGGGAAATTGTTCCAGTGCCAGCATGCCGCGAATCGAAGTTTTAAGATCAAAACATGCAACGGCGAGCACTGCGTCGCGAAGTCTCGGGTGTTCTATTGCCGATAACAACTCAGCTACCTGATCGGTGTGTAGCATTTGCGGACCATGACTTAGGTGATCGTCCCAGCGCTGCAGCCAATTGAGGACAACCTTGGGCCGTTGTTCCAAGAGCTCCTGGGTTGGTGCAGTATTTTTCGAGCCAGCCGATGATGCTGGCGGGAAGATCATCTTTTGAGCTGGTCCCTGAGGTCGCCACCGTGTTTGCCCCTGTGGATCGAGCTCCTGAAACAGTTCCGTAGATTCAGGAGCACCCAGAATTTCTCCCTGAATTTCACAGTCGGTCGTGACAGCACAACGCAAATGCCACAGCTGGTCGTGATGAATCAGCCAAGACTCTTCGATTGGGATGCCTTGCAGTCCGAACTGGGCGGTCAACATCGCGTTGACCGTGCCTGTAACTGCGAGCGCGTGAGGATCTGAGACACTCACCTCGGTGGCCAGATAGACCAAGAGACATCCAGTGGTTGATGGTTCACGAGCCATCAGTTGGCCCAGATATTTGCCCAGTTCCATCAGCTGGCGCTCTTGTGTCTCGGTGATACCAAAATCAAAGAAGGTAACACTTTCAAGGGTGTCGGACTGCAGCATCTTGTGCAGGGCTTCTGGTAGATCGCAGCGAACTACCGTGGAAAGCTGGCGTTGGGCAAACGCCACCATGACTAAAGAATTGGTTGGCCGAAATCCCAAGGTGCTTTGAACGTAGGCCAGTAGCTCTTCGGGAGCGCCCACCCGAAGACGACGGGCCGGGTCATGGTTGGCTTCATCGGCCAAAACCTCTGTGCTGGGCTCACCGGTGAGCGCATATCGTGTCGGTGTTTGATGATGAGATGCGGTCTGGGCCGGGTCGTTTGGAATAGGAACAGAAAAATCATCTTGCTCAGGTCTCATGACCCAAGCATGAAACACTTCCGGTGACTACGGGTGAGCTCGGTTGCCGAATGTGGATAACTCGGCGCCCGGTCCGTGTTATCGGACCGGCTGTGGATGATCAGTCAGTCTCGTCGTCTTCAGCGTCTTCGGAGTCTTCATCATCTTCGCTAGCGTCAAAGAAGTCGGTGATGAATTCGACGCTATTGGGGCTGACATCGGCGCGAGAAGGCCGCATAGGTTCAGAAGGTGACTCATCAATGTTGCCGGTATTCACGATTGTGCCACGATCGTCGTCGTCCAGACCTGCATCATCATGTTGAACCTGATCGCTCAAATAGGATTCAACCGCCGAGCCAATTTCTTCAGCGTCTGGCATCTGTTGGTCCTGATCCAGAAGGAGGCTGCGGGTTTGATGTTCTTTCGCGTAGTCGTCAAAGCGTTGTTCCAGGTGCTGCAGCATCGCTGCGATATCGGGCCGGTTTTGCACCTGTGCTGCAATCTGTTGTTCGACTTCACGTCCCGATTCGCGCAGCTCCTCGGTTGGCAGCATCAGCCCCATGGCAGCACCAATGTACTCTAGCGCGGCAACCGCAGCCTGTGGATAGGTTGCATCAGCCAGATAATGAGGCACATGCACCGTGTAGCCGCTGACGCGGCGCCCAGCTTCGGCTGCTCGAAGTTCCAGCAGTTGTGCGGCACCTGCGGCAATGCGGCCCTTCGGCGCCCAGGTCGCCAGTCCTTCAAGGAGTTCTTTGGCCGTGCCATGCGTGGTCACGCCCAGTGGGCGGGTATGGGGCACCGGCAGTGGGACAGCATCCACAAAAGTCACCAGGTTTGCATCGAGCTGGTCCACCAGAATCATCACGGCCGCTACGAAACGATCCCATTGATAGTCGGGCTCTGGGCCGCTGAGCATCAAAAAGGGTCTTTGCATCTGATCTTTGAGCAGATGCAGTGCTAATTCGGGTGCCTCATAGTCGAAGAAGCGCTGTCCATCAAAACGAAGGTGTGGACGGCGTGCCCGGTAGTCCAGGAGTTGGTCTGTATCAAAGGTGGCGATGCGTTGGTGATCGAGACGCTCTAGCAGCACATTTTCTAATTGCGTCGAAACGTTGCCCGCATCGAGATACCCGGAGAATACGACCAGCAAATCAAGGCCGTGTAGGGCCGGGGATTCGTCGTCGCCGTCGTCGGTCTGGCTTCTGCCAGCCAGTAATTCCTTAGCTGACGACGACATTCGAATCAGATCAATCGGATCGAGCACGCAGACTCCTCACGTTATCTAGTGGACACAATGCTGCATTGACATTATTTAACAGAACACAAGGCCCATGTCACTTATTCCACCGGCAAGCTGGGCTGGCTCGTTATGATGGAGTCACCAATCGTAACTATTCTGCAATCCCAAGGACGTGATTTCGTGGCCCAAAACGCCGCTTCCAATGGTTTCATCGCCGAATTCGCTACAGAACTGACCGCTATCACCACAATCGATCAGACCGAGGCCCTGGTACTTGGTGTGGAATCCACCGACGATGGTCCGGTCGTCGTTGCCGCCGGACTCGACGAGAACGCGGTGACTGGTATTCAAGACCAGCTTGAAGCACTCGGGGTCAAAGGCAAGGCCGATGAAGTCACCCGGATTGCTGGTTCAACCACCGGCTTCGATGCAAAGATCGTGGTGCTGACCGGGCTGGGCTCCACCGAAGCACCTGCTCAAGGCACCCCAATGTTGGATAACTCCCCTGCAGGTGAGATTTCTGCTGAAGCACTGCGGCGGGCTGCTGGCGCAGCGACCGCGAAATTAGCTGGGACCGCAGAAATCACCATGGCACTGCCGGCCGATAGTGCTGCGCGTCTGACCGCAATTGCCGAAGGGGCCGTGCTTGGCACCTATTCATTCGCCGGATACAAAACCCAACAAGACAACGGCGAAGAAGATCAAACCAACGGTGTAGACCTGAAGATCGTCACTGAACTTGCCGATGCCGACAAGCTGCTGGCGCGCGCCACTGCCGTTGCACGAGCAACCTTTATTACTCGCGATCTCGTCAATACCGCACCATCGCATCTGTTCCCTGGCACGTTTGCTCAAGAAGTCGAAGCCCTCGTAGAGAATTCCGACGTAACAGCCACTGTTTACGACGAAGCAGCGCTTGCCGAAGGTGGCTTCGGGGGCCTGTTGGGTGTGGGCCAGGGTTCGTCGAACCCACCACGGTTAGTGAAGCTGGAATACACTCCAAATAATGCCAAAGGTCACATCGCTCTGGTGGGTAAGGGCATTACCTTCGACACCGGTGGTATCTCATTGAAGCCCGCTGGTTCCATGGAAACCATGAAATCGGATATGGCAGGTGCCGCCACGGTAGCTGGTGTGCTGCATGCTGTTGCCGAACTCGGATTGGACGTCAACGTCACCGGTTGGCTGGCCATGGCAGAGAATATGCCATCGGGCACTGGCATTAAGCCTTCAGATATCTTGACGATTCGTGGTGGTACCACCGTTGAGGTTATGAACACCGATGCTGAAGGTCGTCTGGTACTGGCCGATGCACTAGTGGCCGCCACCGAAGAAAACCCTGACGTCGTCGTCGACATCGCCACATTGACCGGTGCTGCGATGGTTGCCCTGGGTGTACGGACCACCGGCATCATGGGTGCCGAGGACGTTCGCTCGGAACTGGCTGATGCTGCCGCAACCACCGGCGAGATCGTCGTCGATATTCCGATTCCAGAAGAAGCTCGTGCAGGATTCGATTCCAACGTCGCCGATCTGAAGAACACCGGTGAACGCTACGGTGGGATGCAAGGGGCTGCAGCCTTCTTGCGAGAGTTCGTCGGTGACACACCATGGGCGCACTTGGATATCGCTGGACCGTCATTTAATGAATCCAGCCCACGTGGTTACACTGCCAAAGATGCCACCGGTGCCATGGTTCGTACGCTGATCGAATTTGTTGCCAATCGCGACAACTAAATACATTCCATAAGGCCGCTGTGTTACCGATCGGGGTAGCCCAGCGGCCTTATGTTTGATACAAGGTATCAGGCCCAGATTCATGAGAAATCCCTCAACTGAGTTAACGTGGCTCAGCTTATGGAACAACACCGGTACGAACCGATAAGGTTAAGACCAAGTGTCCAAAAAACTGCCGTGGTAACTCCAGGCATTTCTAAGTCAAAGGACGCGTGGTTGGAAACCATTTACGAGGACAACTGCGGGGCGAACCTCCGCATAGATGAGGAGCATCAATCGTGACTGAAACCGCTACAGAATTCGACGTACTAATTCTCGGCGGTGGATCCGCCGGTTATGGTGCGGCTTTACGCGCCGTACACCACGGGCTAACCGTAGGTCTTATTGAAAAAGACAAGGTTGGTGGCACCTGCCTCCACTATGGTTGTATCCCAACCAAGGCTTACTTGCATGCTGCTGATGTGGCAAATAACGCCAGGTCTTCTGAGAAGTTTGGCGTCAAAGCCAGCTTCGAGACCGTCGACATGTCTGCCGTGCGCGAATACAAAAACGGCATTGTTGACGGAAAATTCAAAGGCCTGCAGGGGCTACTGAAAATGCGCAAGGTGACCACCATTGCCGGCAACGGTCGCCTGGTATCTGAAAATCAAATTGATGTTGATGGCACCGTATACACCGGTAAGCACATCATCCTCGCCTCCGGTTCCGTTTCCAACACCATGGGTCTGACCGTCTCGGACAAAATCATTACCTCCACCGAAGCACTGCAGCTGGATTACACACCAAAATCTGCAATCGTGCTGGGTGGCGGTGTGATCGGCTCTGAATTCGCTTCCGCATGGAACTCCTTTGGCATTGACGTGACGATCATCGAAGGCTTGGATTCGCTGGTACCAAACGAAGATCCTGCGATCATCAAGCAGCTCACTCGCAACTTCCGCAAGGCTGGCATCAAATCCAATCTGGGCGTCTTCTTCGAAAAAGTTGAAGAAACCGACAACGGTGTGAAAGTCACCTTGGCAGACGGCAAAGAATTCGAAGCCGAAATCTGCTTGGTTGCAACCGGCCGGAAACCAAATACCGAAAACATGGGTTACGAAGAAGTTGGCATCCCAATGGATCGTGCCCACGTCGCCGTCAACGATCGTCTACACACCGGTGTTGGCAACATCTACGCGATCGGCGACATCGTCAAGGGTAAGCAGTTGGCCCACCGCGGTTACCAGCACGGTAACTTCGTCATCGAAGAGATCATGGGCAATAACCCACTGAAGGTCGAAGACCGCAACATCCCTGGCGTTACCTTTACCACCCCAGAAATTATCTCCGTGGGTATGACCGAACCGGTTGCTCAAGAAGAATTCGGGAAAGATAACGTCGAAACCGTGGAATACAACCTTGCCGGCAATGGCAAGTCATCCATTATCGGTACCACCGGTATTATCAAGATGGTTCGTCAGAAACACGGCCCAATCGTTGGTGTACACGGCATCGGCGACCGTATTTCAGAACAAATTGGTGAAGCGCAGCTGATCGTCAACTGGGAAGCATACCCAGAAGATGTCGCCCACTTCATCCATGCCCACCCAACTCAGAACGAGTCCCTGGGTGAAGCAGCCATGATGCTCAACGGCTTCCCGTTGCACGCCTAGTCATCCGGATGGTTGCACCACCATGGCAGCCACCAGCGCATAAACACCGAACGTGTGAGCATTAGAAGAGGAATAGAGAGGAAACCGGACGGAATGTCTGAAACCATTACTCTGCCAGAACTGGGCGAATCGGTAACTGAAGGTACCGTAACCCGTTGGCTCAAAGAAGTAGGCGACACTATCGAGGTCGACGAACCTATTGTGGAGATCTCTACCGACAAGGTTGATACCGAGATCCCATCCCCGGTCGCCGGCACTGTCCTGGAAATTTTGGTCCAGGAAGACGAAGACATCGAAGTCGGTCAGGCACTGGCAGTCATCGGTGAGGAAGGTGAATCCGCTTCGGACGCACCTGCTGATGATTCGGCAGCCGAAGAAGCTCCTGTAGCAGAAGAACCGGCGCAAGAGACTACTGAGGAAGCACCGGCTGAACAGGCCTCCGCTCCAGCAAGCGGTGGTGGCTCCGGCGACGCGCAAGAAGTCACCCTGCCTGAACTTGGCGAATCCGTCACCGAAGGTACGATCACCCGTTGGCTGAAAGAGGTCGGCGACGAAGTCGAAGTCGACGAACCTATTGTCGAGATCTCCACCGATAAGGTCGATACCGAGATCCCATCCCCGGTCGCCGGTACTGTTCTGGAGATCAAAGTCCAAGAGGATGAGGATGTTGAAGTAGGACAGGTTCTGGCTCTAGTCGGTTCATCTGACGGAGCTCCCACAGCATCAGCCCCAGAACCAGCTTCGGCTCCTGCCGAAGATGCACCCGCCGCTGAAGAAGCACCTGCTGAGGAACCCGCACAGCAAGCTGCACCGGAACCAGAACCAACCCCAGAGCCAACCCCGGCTCCTGCACCAGCAGCAGAAAGAGCCCCGTCCTCACCGGAAGAGACACCACGTGGCGATGGTTACGTCACCCCACTGGTCCGTCGTCTGGCCCGTGAACAGGATGTCGACCTTGCCGAGGTAACCGGTACCGGTGTTGGTGGCCGCATCCGCAAGCAGGATGTCCTGGCCGCCGCTGCAGCTAAGGAATATGAAGCACGTCAGGAAGCTCCAGCCGCCGCTGCACCAGCCGCAGCCGCTCCTGCCGCTTCTCGCCCTGCTCCAAAAGATCCAGCTTCGTCAGTCGATCCGTCCAAGCGTGGTACCACTGAAAAGGCGCCTCGCATTCGTCAGGTCATTGCCGATCGTATGATCGAATCGTTGGAGACTTCAGCACAGCTGACCCAGGTCCACGAGATCGATATGACGCGCATCGTCAACCTGCGCAACCAAGTAAAGGCACGCTTCAAAGCTGAAAACGGCGTCAACCTTACCTTCTTGGCGTTCATTACCCAGGCTGCTACTGAAGCTCTGCGTGCACATCCTGCACTCAATGCTGAGTACAACGCTGAAACCAAGGAAATCACCTACCATGACCGCGAAGACATCGGCATTGCCGTTGATACTGAACGCGGACTGATGGTTCCAGTTATCAAGGGTGCCGGCAACCTGAACCTGTCCGGTATTGCTAACGCGATCTCCGATCTGGCACTGCGTACTCGCGACAGCAAGGTCAAACCAGACGAGCTGTCCGGTGGTACGTTCTCGATTACCAACCTTGGTTCCTTCGGTGCGCTGTTTGATACTCCGGTCATCAACCAGCCACAGGTCGCCATCCTTGGTCCAGGTAACATCGTGAAACGTCCGGTGGTCAGCACCGATGCTGAAGGCAACGATGTTATCGCTATCCGCCACATGATGTACCTCTCGCTGACTTACGATCACCGTATCGTTGACGGCGCGGATGCCGGCCGCTTTATGACCCAGTTGAAGAACCGTCTAGAAGGCGGCGAATTCGGCGGCCAGCTGGGCCTCTGAAAGGAACCACAGTAACTTTATGGAAATTGTTCAGACAATCTTCATTGCAATTCACATCCTGTCGATGGCAGCCATCGTTGGGGGTTGGCTCGCCAACTTCAAGAACCCAACAGTGACCAAATCCCAGTGGTATGGAGCGATCTTCATGATCATCTCCGGCGTCGTCCTATTCGGACTCACTGAAATGATGGGTGACCCTGATGGAGCACTGCGTATCAAATTGACCATTAAACTCATTTTGGGTGTGATGGTTTTCGTTACCGCACTCCTTGGTCGTCGCAAGATCAACCGTGGTGAGGAAATCTCTACTGGCTTGGCTCATGCCACCGGTGGAACCGCTGTGATCGCAGCCCTGGTCGCAACGCTATGGCGTTTCTAGCAGTGTAGATATCGCACAAATGCCGCAGAGAATTTTTCTCTGCGGCATTTGTTTTGCCGAATCGCGGTAGCTTCCCTACCGAACGGCTACCATGCGCCAACCGTTGGCTGTCTCGACGAGCTCAAGTTCAATAGCCTCCTGGCGAGGCTCTATCTGTTCAATCGCTTCGCCAGCTGCATCGCGCTGCACGTAGCCATCGATCCGCCACGTCACGGACAACACGGTCATGTCTCCGGTTCGTTTCACCTGGTCTACAACCGCACGCATGCGGATCCCCTCGAGGTATTGTCCTGCCTCTGCCAGCACGCTGAGAAGTTCTGCATCATCATGATAAATTTCTGAATCAATGAACGCATACTGTTCCACCTGGTCCGGTGCGGTTGCTGCCCACGCAGTGC
This sequence comes from Enteractinococcus helveticum, assembly GCF_001657475.1. Taxonomy (GTDB): domain Bacteria; phylum Actinomycetota; class Actinomycetes; order Actinomycetales; family Micrococcaceae; genus Yaniella; species Yaniella helvetica. Next base: position 85,113 of record NZ_LXEY01000018.1, on the reverse strand, counting down.
TTCGTGCTTTTACAAGCTCGTCCATGACCGCTTGGAAATCTTCCGGTCCGGCAATTTGGGTGCTCTCGGCTTGTGCGGTTGAAGAATATTGAACAGAATCAGATTCATAAGTCATAGTTAGTGCCACCCCACAGGCCAGTAGAAGAGTACCAAGAGCGACACTGAGCCGCTGGGGCACTCGGCTTCGGCCCTTGCTAGGAGTAGTGCGGCTGCCAGGGCTCCCACCGAGATTTGCCGTAGATGACTTATCACGTTTGAAAGTCCGCTTTCGTGGAGTGTCGAGTTCCGGTTGTCGGGTGGGCAGGACTAGCTCGTATTGCTCCCCTACCGATGCATACAAATCGACGGGTTCTGGAATTGCCCATTGTGCAACCGAATCCAGCAGGTGCTCGAGATCTGGACGCATCGTCGGATCTGCACTCAAACTTGTTTCCAATACCTCCAGGATTTCGTCCTCTAAATCGGGCCGCAGCGTGGTCAAAGGGACCCGGTGCTCGGGTGAACCCGGGACCGTACCGGTCAAACAGAACCACGCCACTGCGGCTACAGCATAAATGTCCGCGCCAGCTTCCAGCCCCATCTTCGAAGATGATGGCAGAACGAGTTCGGGGGCGACAAATCCCGGTGTTCCGGTACGCGCATGGTGATGGGCCGTAGCCCGCGTGGCGCCGAAATCAATTAACACAGGACGTCCAGTGAGGTCAAACAGAATGTTGCGCGGTGAGATATCCCCGTGCACGATTTGTCGAGCCAGCAGGTACTGGGTTGCCTGAATCATCGGTAGGACAACGGTCACAGTCTGAGCCACGCCCAGCTGGCCCGTGGCCCCCACCAGGTCAGTCAGAGTACCTCCGGCAAGAAACTCCCAAAAAGTTGCTGCCTTTATGGAACTCAGTTCTGGGTCATCACTGACATTGATCGGTTTGATGATGTTTTCATGCGATAGCTGCTCTGCCAGCTTGGCTTCCTGCGAAAGTTCCGCAGCGAGGCCACTATCGCGTGGTGTCTTACACGCGACCTGGCGACGACGAATCTTATCCTCAAGTAGCCAAACCTCAGCACTACTGCCCGACCCCAGATGCCGTATCACTTCCCACTGATCAAGTGGTTCCAGCAATTTCGGTGCTAACCGTGGAGACACCCGTTCCATCAACAAGCTGGTGCGCTGGGCTAAGGGTACATTCACGATTCACCTCCTGGGACGGGTATGCTCTATCATGCCCGAAAGCGCATAGGTACGATTAAGTTATCCACAGGGGTTAGGGCTAGAATAGGTTTATCATGGCTGAACAGAAATCTTCCGGCGCAGCACAAGCGCCAAAAAAGGATATAAAGACCGTCAAGGCTGACCAAAAAGCCCGCCGTAGGGCTGAGAAACTCGAAGCAAAGGAACGCAAGAAGGCTGGCAAGGCCAATAAGCGTGGTTTCTTTAAGCAAATCGGCGATGTCTTTAAAATGACGCGCAAATACGATCCGTCAGTGGTCTGGTGGATGGTAGGCGCATTCGTCGCTGCACTGGTGGTCGGTCTGGTGATTGGTCTGCTGACGGGCTCACCGGTGTTGTGGACGCTGATGTTCATTCCACTGGGTCTGCTAGCTGCGATCATCATCATGAACAAGAAGGCCGAGAAGGCAGCCTTTGCGCAGATTGATGGGCGTCCAGGCGCTGCTGGTGCTGCCCTGTCGCAATTGGGTCGCGGCTGGGTCGTTGAAGACGAACCAATCGCTGTGAATCCTCGCACTCAAGAAACCGTGTTCCGCGCCACCGGTAAAGCCGGCGTCGTCTTGGTCGCTGACGGCGACTACAACCGCGCCAAGAAACTTGCGGACAAGCAGCGAAAGCATATGGAACGTTTTCTGCCAAACGTTGAGATCCGTGTACTGCAAGTTGGCAAGGGACCCAGCGAAGTGGAATTGCACGAGGTCAAATCGACCATCAAACGTATGAAGAAGACATTGAACCGTCACGAAGTGCGTGCAGTTGAGCAGCGTATTTCTTCACTACCAAAGAATAACCTCGGTATTCCAAAGGGCGTGGACCCTTACCGGATGCGTCCAGACCGCAAGTCCATGCGAGGCCGCTAGCCCGGCTCCCCCTTTGTGCTGGTGACTGGCCGGTACTGTGGAGATTACATTTGAATCTCTACGGTGCCGGCCATTTTGTCGTGCAGACCCCGACCGTCTCGGTCGATGATCAGGACCGGTACGACCAAACCGAGCAGTACCGCACGGATGGCGGCCTGATACAGCTTGACTGGAGCCCCACCAACTTGAACAACTTGAATGCGAAATAGCAATTTGCCAAGAGTGGTAGCAAACAACCACAACAGTGCGAAGTGCATGACGACAAAGATGCCCAGCACCAGCCACTGATTCCCGGCCGCAAGCATCAAACCAATACCTGAAGCAATAAACCAATCAACAAACAGGGCGCCAATTCGGCGCGGATAGGACGCTGCAGAGGCAGGACCGGTTTCCGGAAGGCCCAAAAACTCGCCAGCCCACCGAGGTTCTCTAGAAGAATATTGTGCGTTGCTCATCGGTTCCAGCTTAGTTGTTCCGCGTCGTCGGCAGGATATTGGTCGATGCAAGTCCAATGTGCGCCAGACCGCATTCTGCCTCTCGTGTGGCTGAGAACTTCATTGTCTAGTGCAAAGTCGTTAAGCTTGAACCATCGTGTCCGCAATGAATGGAGTGACAATGTTCACCTCACCAGAAGAAGTCTTATCTTATATTCGGGACGAGGAGGTGGTCTTCGTTGACATTCGATTCACCGATTTGATCGGCGGCCAGCACCACTTTAACGTCCCCGCTGAATCAGTAGACGAGGACTTCTTCACTACCGGCCAGCTCTTCGACGGATCATCTATCCCAGGGTTTGCCGGCATCGCCGACTCCGACCTGCAGCTCATCCCTGATGTCGGGACAGCGTTTGTGGATCCTTTCCGGAAACATAAAACCCTGTGTATGTCGTTTTCCATCTTGTCACCGCGCACCGGTGAAGCCTATGTGCGAGACCCCCGCTCGGTTGCCCAGCGCGCTGAAGACTACGTTGCGGCAACAGGCATTGCCGATACCGCAATTTTTGCGGCTGAAGCCGAATTCTATATTTTCGACAGTGTCCGCTTTGAAACAGACCAACCCAACCGGACCTTTGTTTCCATCGATTCTGATGAAGCCTACTGGAATGACGGCACACAGATCGAAGGCGGCAACTTAGGCCACCGCAACAGAACCATGAAGGGGTATTTCCCCACCCCACCAGTGGACAAACACGCTGATCTGCGTGACGATATTTCCCTGCTCTTGGGCCAGGTTGGTCTCGAGGTGGAACGCTCTCACCACGAAGTCGGCGCCGGCGGTCAGGGCGAGATTAACTACAAGTTCAATACCCTGGTGCGTGCTGCCGACGACGTCCAACTGTTCAAATACATTGTCAAGGGTGCAGCGCTCGAGGCCGGAAAGACCGCAACCTTTATGCCGAAACCCATCTTTGGAGATGGCGGCTCCGGCATGCACTGCCACCAGTCATTGTGGATGGACGGCGAACCACTGTTCTACGACGAACGCGGTTATGCCAACCTATCGGATACCGCTCGCTGGTACATTGGAGGCTTGCTCAAACACGGCTCAGCCGTTCTTGCGTTCACCAATCCAACGGTGAACTCCTATAAGCGTCTGGTCAAAGGCTACGAAGCCCCGATCAACATGCTCTATTCACAAGGCAACCGTTCAGCAGCCATTCGCATCCCAGTCACCGGGTCCAACCCGAAAGCAAAGCGTCTAGAATTCCGGGCACCGGATCCATCGGGCAACCCCTACCTCGGATTCGCTGCGCAATTGATGGCTGGCCTGGATGGGATTCGCAATCGCATCGAACCGGCAGAGCCCATCGACAAAGACCTCTATGAGCTGCCACCAGAAGAAGCGGCCAACATTCAGCAGGCACCACGCACGCTGGCAGAGGCTATCGATGCGCTCGAAGCAGATCACGACTTCCTGCTGGCTGGAGACGTGTTCACCCAGGACATCATCGAGACCTGGATCCAGTTGAAACGCGAAACTGAGATCGCACCAATGGAAGCCATGGTGTCACCAAAAGAGTTTGAGCTCTACTACAGCGTCTAACCGCTAGACCTTCCAATACTCTGAGCCCCTGCCCGATCACCATCACGGTGCATCCGGGTAGGGGCTTAGAGTCTTAACTGCTCTTCACGACTGTTCTGACCTCTGGTCAGTTGGCACCTAGCTGTTGTGGCACTACGGTGTATGATTCGAACAGTCAGTAGCGCCGCGCCAGTTACGGCGAGCGCAAGCACCAACACCATCGCAGCTGGCCAGACCCGAAAACATCAAGCGTGGTCATCGAGGTGTTCTTGATGTTCGGAAGCGCCACAAACAGTAGCAGCGCAAGTATCGGCCCGATGGCCTGCGGCAAGAGCCGCAGCCCGTAACGCCACGTCAGCCATGCTGCTCGACGCTGTGCCCAGACGCCGGCTCGTTGGATACCTCGCACCATGAGGATCACGACCAGCACGGTCAATAGTCCCAGGCCTGCGTCCCGAATCGTTGGCACCGGTGTCCCGACTTGCGGTGTGTTGCCCTCGGTGAGGTCAATAATCCCCGAGTTGATGCTGTCGTAGTGTTCCAAGCTTGGCGTGTAGCTGTTGAGTTGTATTGCCACGCCGTATCCGCTGCTGGGAACAACATCGAGCTGCGCGCCATAACTGCTGATCGCTCCGGAGTGCCCTACACGGGCTGATTCCACATCTTCGACGCTGCGATGCCAGCCCAGTCACTCGCCATCGGTCCCCGGCTGTGGGCGTTGTGCTTCCTCAAGAAGTTCTGGTGCTAACAGCTGCTCACCAGACGGTACTGGGCCGTGGTTGGTGACCATGGTCAACCATTGGGAGAGATCTTCAGCTGTGGTGATCACTCCCCTAGAAACTGCGGCTACCCTAGTACGTGATGAGTAAATTTTCCCAGCGCATTCGAATCGTGCCTTCCGGCTATGACGGCGGCTGGATTCTAGAGATCGATGGCGACGTTCAATCACATGTCGATCTACACGATCCCCGTTTGATCCGATTCGAGTACCTGCGCCGCATCGGCAATGTTCTGGATTCATGTTGGCCTAAAGGCCAACCGATCCGACTTCTACATTTGGGCGCTGGTGCACTCACGCTGGCCCGGTATGGGCAGGCAACGCGTCCAGGTTCTCGCCAGACCGTCATCGAGCTCGACCCCGATCTGATCAGACTGGTCACTACCGAGCTACCACTACCACAGGGCACAGATCTCACGGTGATCACCGGTGATGCCCGGAGTGAACTTTCCAGGTTAGAACACGCCTGCTTTGATGCAATCATCGTTGACATTTTCACCGGCAAGGACACCGCCACACACCTCAGCGATGCGGATTTCTATCACGAGACGCTCCAACATCTGACATCACAGGGTGTACTACTTGTAAATATCGGTGACGACGACGGCCAGGAATTCTTTGACCAGCAATCACAAGTCTTGCACCGGGCGGCCGTAAGTGCTGGCCTCAGTGGTGTCTGGACCCTGGCAGATGCGTCAACCCTTGAGCAACGGTTAGCCGGCAACGCCGTGTTGGCTGCCGGGCCGGGATTGCCCACTGACCACGCCGAGGTTGCGGCACTGCGCTCGCAGTTGGCGGCTGCAGGGCCGTACCCGGCAAGGGTATTGGCACCGGGCGATCCAGTCTGATGTCCTGAAGATTTCTCTGGATGACGAATATCAGAGTCCAGCACTGCCAATTGTGATCCACATTGTGTACAGTAGTTCCTGTGTTCCGGGGTCGGTGAGAATCCGAACCGGCGGTGAAAGTCCGCGACCCCCGCGCCTGCGGGGCTGATCCAGTGAAATTCTGGTACCGACGGTGATAAGCGAAATGCTTTAGTCCGGATGAGAGGAACGCGCCGCCACAGATTGGCGGCATTTCCCGGCGCACCTGTTTCTATAGGAGATTCACGCCGGATGTTATCCCACACCCAGCTTGCTACGGCAATGCAGCATGCGATTATGCTTGCTCACCGTGGCCCAGCACACGACCCCAACCCACAGGTGGGTTGCGTGATCGTGGATGCTGGCGGAACCGTCGTGGCCGAAGGTTTCCATAATGGAGCTGGCACCGACCACGCCGAGATCGTCGCACTTACCGAACTCGATCCCTCACTGGACCCGGCTGAACTGACCGCAGTGGTCACCCTGGAACCCTGCAATCACACCGGCAAAACCCCACCCTGTGCCCAGGCCCTACTGGCCTCGGGCATTGGCACCATTGTGTATGGTCAACCCGATATCGGTGCACACTCCAGCGGTGGCGCAACCACACTGTTTGCCCACGGACGTCAGGTTATTGGGGGCATCGAATCGGCTGCCACCGCAGATCTCATCGCACCGTGGCACGCCACTACCAACCAGTCACGAGATCAAGTCATTGCCAAATGGGCCCAATCCCTAGACGGTCGACTGGCTGCCGCCGATGGCACCAGCCAGTGGATTACCTCAGCCACGGCACGCCGGCACGTGCACGTCCAACGCGCGCTGGCCGACGTCATTATTACCACCACAGCCACGGTGGGAGCAGATAATCCAAGTTTGACTGCGCGCGATGCAGCCGGTGATCTACTGGTGCCAGCACAAGATCAACCCCTGCCGGTGGTGTTTGGAACCGGCCCGCTGGACGATGACGCCAAAGTCCATGCACATCCGGCGTTGCACCACCGTGGTCTAGACCGCGCCCCGCAATATACCGGCACCGATTTGGCGGCAGACTTTGCACAGCTCACCGAGCTGGTGGGCTGTCCACCACGCGTTTTCTTAGAGGCCGGTCCACGATTTCTCACCTCAGTGCTGGCCGCCGGGCTGGTCGATAAGCTCCTGATCTACACCGCGCCAACCGTGCTGGGCGGGCCGTATCACGCGATCGGCGACATCGGCATTTCCACGCTCGAAGAGCGCTTGAACTTCACTTTTTACGGGGTCCACCGACTGGACACCGACCTTGTTACCACCTTGCGGAAGGATCACTAGTGTTCACCGGCATCATACAGACCCGCGGCATCATCACCGAGATCACCCAAACCTCGGAAGATACCCTGGCCTTGACTATTCGTGCGCCCAAAGTGCTCACTGACGTCTCGCGCGGCGATTCCATCGCCATTGACGGGGTGTGCCTGACGGTTACCGATTTTACCGCTGAGACCTTCACCGCCGATGTCATGGTCCAAACTCTGAATCTGACGTCGTTGGGCACCAAATCCGCAGGCGATGAGGTCAATGTCGAACCGGCCATGGCGGTCACCGACCGGTTTGGCGGCCACATCGTACAGGGCCACGTCGAAGCCGTCGGCAACGTCGTCGAAATTGAACCGGACGACAAGTGGACGCGCATGCGTATAAGTCTGCCGGAGCAGCTGGCACCGTATTTGATCGACCAAGGTTCCATTACCGTCAACGGTATCTCGCTGACCGTGGCCAAGGTGTCGGAACCAGGCGCGGTTGAACATTTTTTCGATATCTACTTAATTCCTGAAACCTTAGAAGCCACCACCCTGGGCATCGCTGAAGTGGGCACGGTCGTCAACCTTGAAACCGACCTGCTGGCCCGTCACCTTGCCCGCATGATCCAGTTCCAAACCAATGAGGAAAAATGAAACTCGACACCATTGACGCCGCTATCGCAGCCATCGCCGCCGGACAACCAGTGATCGTCGCCGACGACGAAGACCGCGAAAACGAAGGAGATCTGATCCTGTCCGCCCAACTGGCGACCACCGAGACCATCGCCTTTATGGTCGAACATTCCTCGGGGCTGTTGTGCGCGCCGATGTCGGATGAGATTGCCGACCGCCTGGAGTTACCGATGATGGTAACCAATAACCAGGACGTGCGCCAAACCGCCTACACCGTGACCGTGGACGCCGCTCAGGGCGTGACCACCGGTATCTCAGCGGCCGACCGCGCCCACACCGTGAACCTGCTGGCCGGTGAACACACCGCCCCCGGTGATTTGAACCGCCCCGGCCACATTCTGCCGCTGCGCGCCGTATCCGGTGGGGTCCGGCAGCGTCCGGGCCACACCGAGGCCGCCGTGGAACTCATGCACCTAGCAGGACTTGCCCCGGTGGGTGTGATCGCAGAGATCGTAGCCGATGACGGCGATATGATGCGCCTGCCCGGCCTGATCGAAATGGGGGCTGACCAGAACATTCCGGTCATTACGATCGAAGCCCTCATCGCCTCCCTCAACGATCACCATCCCGAAACCGCGCCGGCAACAATCACCCACCGCCACGTCTCCCAGCGCGCCGAGGCCCTGGTCCCCACCGAATTTGGACCGCTGACTATGAAGGTTTATCGCGACCGCAAGGCCGGCGTCGAACACCTGGCGCTGATTGGTCCCGAGACAACCCTGGCAACGCCAGAACCCACGGTGGTGCGCGTGCACTCCGAGTGTCTGACCGGTGAAGCGTTTGGCTCCCAGAAATGTGAATGCGGCGCCCAGCTCGATGCTTCCCTGGAGCACATCGGCACCCACGGCGGCATCGTCATCTACCTGCGTGGTCAAGAAGGCCGCGGCATCGGTTTGGGCAACAAAATCCGTGCCTACCAGCTGCAATCCACCGGCCTGGACACCATTGAAGCCAACGAACACCTCGGGCTGCCCATCGATGCACGCAGCTACACGGCCGCCGCAGAAATTCTAGACAGCCTGGGCATCCACAACGTCAAACTCATGACCAACAACCCGGATAAGGTCACCCAGCTGGAGGCCAACGGCATCACCGTCACCGAACGCATCGGGCTGGTCGTGGGCCAACACCCCGAAAATCTTGGCTACCTGGCCACCAAGGCCACCAAACTCGATCACGTCATTCCCACCCAAAATCTTTAAGGAGCACATTCACCATGGCCAAACACGGCGCACCCCAGCTTGCAGTCGACGCCACCGGACTCAACGTCGCCATCATCGCCGGATCATGGCACACCACCGTGATGAACGGACTGATCGATGGGGCAAAATCCACCCTGGAATCCTCCGGTGCCACCTACGATATAATCACCGTTGCCGGATCCTTCGAGATCCCCCTGGCCGCCCAGGCCGCCCTGGCCAACGGTTATGACGCCGTCGTGTGCCTTGGGGTCATCATCCGTGGGGAAACCCCGCACTTTGAATTCGTCTCCGACGCGGTGACCTCCGGTCTGACCCGAGTCCAACTTGATGCAGGCAAACCGGTGGGCTTCGGCATTCTCACCGTCGACGACGACGCACAAGCCCTGGATCGCGCGGGGCTGGATGATTCCAACGAATCCAAAGGCCAAGAGGCCGCCGAAGCAGCCCTGCAGTTGGCGGTGACCGTCAAGAAGTTGGCGGAATAATTCCGGGCTCACTTGGTGCTGTACGTTCTAGATATCAAACGTTTCTGGAGGTACCTTGACTGCACCCTACCCCGTGTCCATTCTCGATCTAGCAACCGTTCGCCACGGCCAATCGATTGCTGAATCGCTCAAAGAATCCACGGAGCTGGCCGTCTTGGCCGATGAACTTGGGTTTCGTCGACTGTGGTTTGCCGAACACCACAATATGGAAACCATCGCTTCATCGGCCACCTCGGTCCTCCTGGCCCACATGGGTGCACATACCACCAACATTCGCCTGGGAGCCGGTGGCATCATGTTGCCTAACCATGCTCCCCTGGTGATCGCCGAACAATTCGGCACCCTGCACGAACTCTACGGCGACCGCATTGACCTAGGTTTGGGTCGCGCCCCGGGCACCGACCAAAAAACCCTGATGGCCCTGAGACGCACCAACCAATCAGCCGATCGCTTCCCCTCCGACGTAGTAGAGCTGCACAGCTACCTCCAGGGCGAGTCGCGTATTCCGGGTATCAACGCCTACCCCGGCACCGGTACCAATGTGCCACTGGTCATCCTGGGTTCATCACATTTCGGGGCGCAGCTGGCAGCTCAACTCGGTCTGACCTACAGCTTCGCTTCCCACTTTGCCCCGCAAATGCTCGAGTCCGCCGCAGCCCTGTATCGCAGCGAGTTCACGGCCTCCAAGGACCTGGCCGAACCGTACTTTATTGCTGCGGCCAATGTGATCATCGCAGACACTCAACAGCGGGCCGAAGAACTGTGGGAGCGTGCCAAACGAGCCCGCATTCGCACCATGCTTGGCCGAGGCCGCCAGCTGAGTGACGACGACGTCGAACAGCTGGTCCATTCCGTTGCCGGTCAACAGGTCCTGCAAATGCTGGAGATGACGGCCGTTGGCACCCCGGATGTGGTGCGGGACTGGTTGGATGATTTCGCGTCCCGGATCAACGCCAATGAGCTCATCGTGACGAATATGGCCGGTCCTTTAGAAGATCGCCGACGGGCTCTGCAGCTGATGTCTGAGCACATCATCCAACGCTAAGATCTTCAGACCGTGCGCGGGCTGGGTGTCCCATAGAATATCCGCTCGAACACCGCTCGGGCATGACGCGTAATGCGCAGGTAGTCGTCTTCAAATTCGCCCACCTCGCCCGCGTCATACCCGGTCCAGCGGGCCAGCGCTTCCAGCTGTTCGCGGTTGGTGGGCAACACATCTGACACCTTGCCCGTCGAAATGACAATGCCGGAGCGAATCCTGGTGGCAAAACTCCACGCATGGATCAAAATCTCAGCATCCTGGGTTGTCACCAGCTGCGCTGCCCGTGCGGCTTCTAGCGCCTCAAGAGTATTGGTGGTGCGCAATTGGGCATGCTCTGGGGCATGTCGCAACTGCAGGGTTTGGGTCAGCCATTCAACATCCGTGAGACCACCTCGACCAAGTTTCAGATGCCGCGCCGGATCCGCGCCACGGGGTAGTCGCTCCGCCTCAACACGGGCTTTCATTCGCCGAATCTCTTGGGCCTGACTGTCATTGAGCCCGTGTGTGTACCGCACCGAATCCGCCCACTGCGTGAAGGCATCTTGCAGGTGCAACGGTCCGGCGATCGCCCGTGCTTTGAGCAGGGCCTGGATCTCCCAGGTATCGGCCCACTGTTCGTAATAGGCCCGGTAGGAGTCCAAGGACCGCACCAGTGGACCACGTCGTCCTTCTGGCCGTAGGTCCGCATCGATTTCCAACACGGGCTCTAATACGATCGGCGGCCGCATCGGCATCTTCATAAAGCTCATCAGCGCCTTGGCCACGTCCACCGCGAAACGGCTCGCCTCATCCACGGCAACATCTTGGGCTGGTTGATGCACAAACATCACATCTAAGTCAGAGCCATATCCGGCCTCATATCCGCCCTGCCGCCCCATTGCGATCACGGCGACTTCAGCACGCGGGCCAGCACCGCCCCATTTTTCGGTGACGTGATCCTGGACCAACTGTAATAGCGCCTCGACTGCCGCCTGATCGGCTGCTGCGAGCGCTTCAGAGACCTGTTGTTGTTCGACCAGATCGCAAGCATCGGCCAAACTAATGCGCAGAATTTCCCGACGGCGCACCACTCGTACGTAACGTGCGGCGTCGGGCAAATTGGGGTGACGCTGTATCAGGGCGGTCATTTCCGTCTGAATGGTTTCTAGGCTCAACGGCATCAGATCCTGATCCCGATCCATCCAGGCGGCAGCCTGCGGGGTGTGTTCCAACATGTCAGCGATATATCGCGATGAGGACAACACATGGGCTAAGCGCTCGCCGGCTGCTGAGGAATCTCGCAGCATGTGTAAATACCAGTGTGATCCGCCCACCGACTCACTGAGTTTGCGAAATCCTAACAGTCCCCCATCGGGATCAGGCCCAGAAGCTAGCCAACCCAACATGGCCGGCAGAATCTGGCGCTGAAGTTTGGCTTGGCGCGACACACCTGAGGTCAACGATTCGATGTGGCGGACCGCGCCCTGTGGATCCCGATACCCTAGCGCTGCAAGTCGCGCTGTGGCGGCCTCGGGAGTCAGCCGAGCATCATCCGGTGACAATGCTGCAGTCGACGGTAGCAGTGGACGGTAAAAAATTTGTTCAAAGAGGGTTCGGTTCGATCGCACCGTGGCCTGCCAGGCTTTGACTAACTGCTCGTGGTCCTTGGGCCACTTCCCGCCCATCGGGCGCACCGACCGAGTCAGCATCCGTAACTCGGGTTCGGTATCGGGCATCATATGGGTGCGCCGCAGTTGGACCAGTTGCACCCGATGCTCAATCAGCCGCAGGAACCGATAGTTATTGGTCATCACTTGTGCGTCACTGGGTCCAATGTAACTCCCAGCTTGCAGGGCCTCTAGCGCGTCTTCGGTGGCACGAACGCGCAGCTCCGGATCGGTCTTGCCGTGCACCAGTTGTAACAGTTGAGCCGGGAATTCGACGTCGCGCAGTCCCCCTGGACCCAGTTTGATCTCACGTTGGCGTTGATCATGGCTGATATGGTCGATCACCCGGTGACGCATCCGCTGGACCTGACGTACAAACCCCTCACGCGTGGAAGCCTGCCATATCAGTGGGTGCAACGTGTCCAGGTAGCGCTGACCGAGCTCAAGGCTTCCGGCGACAGGTCGGGCTTTCAGTAGTGCCTGGAACTCCCAGGTGTGCGCCCAGCGTTGGTAATACTCTAGGTGGGAGGAAATCGTGCGGGATAACGCACCGTCTTGGCCTTCAGGACGCAGATTCGTATCAACCTCCCACAGGGCTGGCTCCCGGGCCGGCTGATTGACCACCGTTGATATGCCTGCTGCAAGCTCCACGGCAATGTCTGTGGCGTCCTGACGGGTCAACTGGGAGCCTTCGAGCACATCGTGAGCGAAGATGACATCAACATCGGAAAAGTAATTCAGTTCCCGGGCACCGCATTTGCCCATCGCAATGACCGTCAATTCCACGTCGTTGGCATCGTTGTGCCGGGTAAGCGTCTCGGCACGCGATACCGCCAGGGCCGCTTCCAGCGCCGCCGTTGCCAAATCCGATAACCACACAGACACCACCGGTTGCATTTCCACCGGGTCTTCGGCAATCAAATCCTCAACGGCGATGGCTACCAGCTGACGGCGGTATGCAATGCGCAGAGCCACCGAGGCGTCCTTGCCAGTGATCGTGGCGATTGGAGTCGGATCGTGTGGGTCTGCGCCAACCGATTCCAGCAGTCGCGCTCGCAGCATCTCTGCCCCGTCAACCCGGTGGCCGTGAGCATCGACTAGTCCCCCGCTGGCCGGGGTCGACTCCACCTGCGGGTTGCGGAAGATATCGAGGTGTTCGGGGCGCCGAATCAGATACTCGCCGAGCGCCTCAGAGGCCCCCAGCAGACGGAGCAAGGGGCGAGCGGCGTCGTCGGTCACCAATTGGGCCACCGTGGGGTCGCGTTCGATCAGACGAATCAGCAACAACAGCGCGGTATCCGAATCGGGGGCCACTGCCAGCTGTCTCAGCAAGTCCTCGAGGTCAAGGCCTGCAAGTTCTTTGGACTGCAACAGGGATTCAGCACGGGTAGTATCTTGCAGTCCAGCAGATAATAATGTTCGTTGGCTCAGAGGCTGACTCATATGGCGTCCAGATACCGCCGAATCTCAAAGGGCGATACATTGACTCGATATTCATCCCATTCGGCGCGTTTGGCACGCAAGAAGGATTGGAACACCGTTTCACCCAGCACATCGGCGACGAATTCAGATTCCTCGAGCATCCCGAGTGCGTCATGCAAAGTTGTTGGCAGCGAACCATGTCCCATGAGCATGCGTTCACGCGTGGTCAAGCCTCCGATGTCTTCGTCTGCGGCCTCTGGGAGTTCGTACTCTTCCTCGATACCTTTCAGGCCCGCCGCGATGATCAGCGCATAGGACAGATACGGGTTGGAGGCGGCATCAATGCCTCGATATTCGATCCGGGCCGAGCCGGCCTTATTCGGTTTGTGCAGTGGGATGCGCACCAGGGCCGAACGGTTATTATGTCCCCAGGAGACATATGATGGTGCTTCTTTGCCACCCCATAAGCGTTTATACGAATTCACAAACTGGTGGGTCACCGCCGTAATTTCCGGAGAATACCGTAAGACCCCTGCGATAAACCGACGCGCAGTTGTGGACAGCTGGTACTCGGCGCCGGGCTCGTGAAACGCGTTGGCGTCGGACTCAAATAACGAAAAGTGCGTGTGGAGCGCTGAGCCGGGTTGTGAACCTAACGGTTTGGGCATGAAACTGGCGTGGAGACCGCGCAGGGTGGCTACTTCTTTGATGACGGTGCGCGCGGTCATAATGTTGTCTGCCGTCGACAGGGCATCTGCAGCGCGTAGGTCAATCTCGTTTTGTCCTGATCCGGCTTCGTGATGGGAAAATTCCACTGAAATGCCGACGGCTTCCAGCATGGAGACTGCTTCACGCCGGAAATCCTGGGCAACGCCGCCCGGCACATGGTCAAAATACCCAGCCTGGTCCACTGGTACGGGCGCACCTTGATCATCCCATTGGTCCGCTTTGAATAAGTAGAACTCAATTTCTGGGTGCAAATAACAGCTAAATCCCATGTCCGCCGCCGTGTTCAGGGTGCGGCGTAACACATTGCGAGGATCGGCCATCGAGGGTTCGCCGTCAGGCATTCTGACGTCACAGAACATACGTGAGGTTTGCTCTTCGTCCCCGCGCCACGGCAGGATCTGGAAGGTCGTAGGATCGGGCTGTAATAGCATGTCGGATTCGAAGATTCTGGTAAATCCCTCAACGGAGGACCCATCAAAGCCCAGTCCCTCGGTGAACGCGTATTCGACTTCTGCGGGGGCTAGCGCCACAGATTTCAGTGCACCAACCACATCGGTGAACCATAGACGAATAAATCGCACATCACGGTCCTCAAGGGTGCGGAGAACATATTCTTGCTGACGATCCATGGCTGCGGTATCTCTTCCGATCGGTCAAAAACTGGGGTTCACCTACCACAATAGCAATGTGCCATTAGACTGTTGGCATGGTTGATTCCCCGTACTCAGTATTGAAAAAGACTCCAGCACGGTATCGTTCCGTCCACTTCCAACAAATTAAAGACGCCGGCGGCAAGTTTGCCATGTTGACGTGTTACGACGCGACAACGGCTCACATCTTTGATGAAGCCGGGGTCGAGACCTTATTAATTGGCGATTCGTTGGGCAATGTCGTCCAGGGCCAAAACTCCACGCTGGGCGTGACCATGGAAGATATGATCACGTTTTCTAAAGCGGTGGTTGCCGGAACTCAGCGCGCCTTTGTACTGGCCGATCTGCCGTTCGGATCCTATGAAGCTTCCGTTGAGCAGGCAGTGGAGTCAGGCATCCGGTTAGTCAAAGAAACCGGTATTTCTGCGGTGAAAATGGAAGGCGGCGTGGAATATGCACCCCATATTCAAGCACTCACAGCCGCCGGGGTCGCGGTGGTAGCACACACCGGTTTTACCCCGCAGTCAGAGCATGTGCTGGGCGGTTATCGCGTCCAGGGGCGCGAAGCCGATGCCACCACTCGCATGGTTGAAGAAGCTCTTGTATTGCAGGATGCCGGGGCCATGATGTTACTAATGGAAATGGTTCCTGCCGACGTTGCTGCCGCAGTGGATGAAGCTCTGACGATCCCAACCGTTGGGATTGGCGCCGGCAACGGTACCACCGGTCAGGTTTTGGTCTGGCAGGATGCTTTCGGACTCAATCGTGGACGCGTTCCGTCATTTGTTAAAAAATATGCTGATGTCGGCCAAGTACTGTCAGATGCAGCCAAACAGTACCGTCAGGACGTGCTTAAAGCTGAGTTCCCTGACAACGATCATAGCTTTTAGAGAATCCCCCACTCATCATCCTCCTTGTCCTCTTCGTCCCAGGCCCTATTGCGTTGAGCGTAGGTCTCAAGCGCGTGTTCGGCTTCTTCACGCGTCGCAAAGGGACCGATCCGATCTTTGGAAAATGACTGGGGACCATCTTCGACTTCCCCAGTTTTGACGTTGTACCAGTAGCGTTTCTCTTCGGTCATACTTCTTTCATACCAGATAGAGCTAGCGGGCAGATAGACTTGTGTTCATGACTTTTACACCACCGAACCTTGCGTCTCGTTCCTTGGTTGAGCCTGGCTCAGCCGATTCTCATAATCACCCGGTCGCTTCGCCACCGCGTGGTGAACCAGGATCACTCGCGCCGCAAGGCCGGTTGGCCCCTGGTTATGTTGCCCCGCAACTACCAGTCCCCGAGCACATCGAACGTCCAGACTATGTGGGGAAAAAAGAGGCCGTTGAGGGCCTACACGGCGATGTGTATGATGCCGAAGGTATCGCAAAGATCCGCGCGGCCTCACGTTTGGCAGCCGAGGCCATGAATCTGGTGGCACAACACATTCAGCCCGGAATCACTACCGCTGAGCTGGATCGTATTGGCCACGAGTTCATCATCGCTCAGGACGCATGGCCTTCCACGCTGGGCTACAAGGAATTCCCCAAGTCCATGACCACCTCGCTCAATGAAGTGATCTGCCACGGGATTCCTGACGACACCATGCTAGAAGACGGCGACATCGTCAATATTGATATCACCGTGTATAAGGATGGCCACCACGGAGACCACAATAAGACATTTGTGGTGGGGACCGTGGACGAAGAGTCGAAGCTGCTCGTCGAGCGCACCGAAAAAGCGCTGGAACGCGCGATTAACGCAGTCAAACCTGGTCGCGAAATTAATGTGATTGGTCGCGTAATCGAAACCTACGCGAAGCGTTTTGGTTATGGTGTCGTCGAAGATTTTGTTGGACACGGTGTAGGCCGCGAGTTCCACTCGGGACTGATCGTGCCGCACTATGACACAGCGCCACGTCACAATGAAGTCATGGTCCCAGGCATGGTTTTTACGATTGAACCAATGTTAACCCTGGGTGGCATTGCCTGGGAGATGTGGGACGACGGCTGGACGGTTGTGACCAAAGATCGCAAACGCAGTGCCCAGTTCGAACACACGATTGTTGTCACTGACGACGGCGCAGAGATCTTGACGACTGTTGGCTAACTGAACACGCGCATACCGGTGGAGCCTGGCTTCCCCTTCCAGGCCCCACCGGATTCTCTTAGCGAACGAACAGTTTAGTCTGCAGGGGTTCCTGCGCTTCGGGGCGTTCCCGTAATTCTTGAATGGCTTTTTCGAAGTCGGCCAGATTGTCAAAGTCTTGATACACCGAAGCAAAGCGCAAATACGCTACTTGATCTAGTCGACGCAGCGGTCCGAGGATCGCTAGGCCGACTTCGTGAGCATCGATCTCGGCATGGCCGGTTGCTCGGATTGATTCTTCAACTTCCTGGGCCAGTTTCGCTAAGTCATCGTTAGAAACCGGTCTGCCCTGACAGGCCTTCCGGACGCCATTGATGACTTTGGCACGGTTGAACGGTTCGGCCACACCTGAGCGCTTAATGACACTCAAGGATGTGGTTTCCATCGTGGTGAAACGTTTATCGCACGACCGGCATTCGCGCCTGCGTCGAATTGCCGAACCGTCCTCTAATGACCGCGAGTCTACTACTCGGGATTCTTCATGTCGACAAAAAGGACAGTGCATGGGGGAAGTGAACCTCTCTATGAATTAGGTCTAAGCAAATACTATCCCTACATGTAGTTGTAGTTCAACCCCTACAGGTACTACATATAGTGAAGCGATAGGTCTAGGTGGCATTTACGAGAGGTGTCAAGCGATCCTATTCGAGACAAGAAGGTCCTAGCAGGACCTTTAAGTCTCCATAGAGGGCCGGATTCGGATTGACCTTATATTGGGGTCCGACTCGCATGATTTCCATACTGAGATTGCCCACGAGCTTGATGTTCACATCCGTTGTACCAGAGTGGTTTCGCAGCACATCACCAAGTTGCCGGATCAATGGTTCGGTGGCTTTGAATGACGGAATCGTCAAGTTCAACGGACCGTCAGAACCGAGATCTGTGGTGTCAATGATAGTCATTTCTTGAGCGGAGATCACCACGGAGCCATCATCACGACGTTGGACTCGGCCCTTGATGGAGACGACAAGGTCTTCTGCAATAACACTGGAAATCGGCTCATACACTCTGCCAAAGAACATCACATCAATGGATGCAGCAAGGTCTTCTACCTCTGCGCGAGCATATGGGTTACCTGAGGTTTTGGCGACTCGACGTTCTAGCGAGGTGATGAGCCCGGCAATCGTGACAAATGAGCCGTCAGCCGGTCCTTCATCATCAAGAATCTGGCTGACCGTTTGTTCAGCGTGCTGATCCAAGACTTGTTCCAGCCCTTGCAACGGGTGGTCGGACACATACAGCCCGATCATCTCTCGTTCAAATGCCAGTTTTGTTTTCTTATCCCATTCTGGGAGATCTGGGACGGTAATACCAAAGCCGGTATCAATTCCTGCATCTTCAGTGTCTTCCAGCAGGGAGAAAAAGTCGAACTGGTTGTTGGCTTCTTGACGCTTCTGCACCATGGACGCGTCAACGGCTTCCTCATGCACAGCAAGCAATGACCTGCGCGTATAGTTCAAGGAGTCAAACCCACCGGCTTTAATCACCGATTCGATGGTTCGCTTATTACAGACTTCTTGCGGAACTTTTTTGAAAAAGTCCTGGAAGGTTGTGAACGCACCCTGTTCTTCGCGTGCCTTGACCATTCCGGCCACCACGTGGGCACCAACGTTGCGCACCGCTCCCATCCCAAAACGAATGTCGGTGCCAACAGGGGTGAAGTTCTGTTCAGACTCATTGACATCGGGTGGCAGGACTTTGATGTCCATCCGCCGGCACTCGTTAAGATAGATGGCCAGCTTGTCTTTGTCGTGAGACACCGAGGTTAAGAGCGCGGCCATGTACTCGGCAGGGTAATGCTCTTTTAGATAGGCCGTCCAGTAGGACACCAGCCCGTAAGCGGCCGAGTGTGCTTTGTTAAACGCATAGTCCGAGAACGGCAACAAGATGTCCCACAAGGCGGTAATGGCTTCTTGTGAGTAGCCATTATCCAACATACCCTGCTGGAAGCTTGCGTATTGTTTGTCCAGTTCTGACTTTTTCTTTTTACCCATTGCACGACGCAAAATGTCGGCCTGGCCCAAGGAGTACCCTGCGACCTTCTGAGCAATCGACATGACCTGTTCCTGATAGACGATCAAGCCGTAAGTCACGCCAAGAATGTCTTCGAGCGGCTCTGCGAGCTCTGCGTGAATAGGCGTCACCTCTTGCAACCCGTTTTTGCGCAGTGCGTAGTTGTTGTGAGAGTTCGCGCCCATCGGCCCTGGACGATACAGGGCCAGTGTTGCGGAAATATCTTCAAAGTTGTCGGGACGCATGAGCTTCAACAGTGCACGCATCGGACCACCGTCGAGCTGAAACACACCCAGCGTGTCACCGCGGGCCAACAGTTCATAGGATGCTTCGTCATTGAGCTCAAGACCTTCAAGATCTAGGGTGAAGTCTCGGTTGAGCTTGATGTTTTCTACCGCATCAGAGATCACGGTGAGGTTCCGCAGTCCCAGGAAGTCCATCTTGATCAGGCCCAACGTCTCAGCGGTTGGGTAGTCAAACTGAGTGATGACCTGTCCATCGACGAGGCGTCGCATGATCGGAATGATGTCGATGATCGGATCCGAGGACATGATCACACCCGCAGCGTGGACGCCCCACTGACGAATCAGGCCTTCGATGCCCTTTGCGGTTTCGAAGACTTCTTGTGCCTCTGGATCCGTTTGCAACAGTTCCCGGAAGTCTCCTGCTTCGGAATAGCGGGGTGCCTCTGGGTTTTCGATGTCGGCCAACGGGATGTCTTTGGCCATGACAGCTGGCGGCAGCGCCTTGGTCAGTTGGTCGCCCATCGAAAACGGTTTCCCCAATACTCGGGCGGAGTCTTTGAGAGCTTGCTTGGTCTTAATGGTCCCGTATGTGACGATCATGGCCACGCGTTCGTCGCCATATTTTTCCGTCACGTACTCAATAACTTCGTTACGACGACGATCGTCAAAGTCCACATCGAAGTCGGGCATGGAAACACGGTCTGGGTTTAAGAACCGTTCGAAGATCAGCCCGTGTTTCAGCGGGTCTAGTTCCGTGATGCGAAGCGCGAACGCCACCATGGACCCCGCACCTGAACCTCGACCTGGACCAACTCGGATCCCTTGTTCCTTGGCCCAGTTGATGAAGTCTGCCACCACGAGGAAGTAGCCTGGGAAGCCCATATTAATAATGACTTCAAGCTCGTAGTCAGCTTGCTTTTGGACATCGGCTGGCACCCCCTGGGGGTAACGGTTACGAAGCCCTTTGTTGACTTCTTTGATGAGCCAGCTGGTTTCGTCCTCGCCCGGCGGGGTGGGGAACTTTGGCATGTAGTTGGCATTGGTGTTAAAGCTGACGTCACACTGTTCAGCAATCACCAACGTATTATCCAGGGCATCGGGGAACTCTGAAAACAGTGCACGCATTTCAGCCGCAGATTTCAGGTAGTACTCATTGCCGGTGAAAGCGAAGCGTGATCCGCCTTCATCGTAGGTCGGTTCGTTGAGTTTTGAGCCGGATTGTAGAGCCAGCAACGCCTCGTGATGTTTGGCGTCATGCTGGTGGGTATAGTGCAGGTCGTTGGTTGCTACCAGTGGCAGCGCAAGATCTTTTGACAGTTGAATCAGATCTTTGAAGATCCGGCGTTCGATTTCTAGGTCGTGTTGCATGATTTCAACATAGAAATTTTCTTTGCCAAAAATGTCGCGGAACTCTGCTGCAGCATCGATGGCTTCTTTGTACTGGCCAAGGCGCAATCGAGTTTGCACTTCCCCGGACGGACACCCGGTAGTAGCAATCAAACCATCAGAGTACTCATTGAGCAGTCCACGATCGATACGGGGCCATTTGGCATAAACGGAATCCAGTGAGGCTAATGAACCCATCCGAAACAGATTATGCATGCCGGTGTTGTTCTTGGACAACAGGGTCATGTGCGTGTAGGCACCACCGCCAGATACGTCATCGCCACGTTGGTCAGGGTCTCCCCATCGGATACGTGTTTTATCGGTTCGATGCTGGTGACCAGGTGCCAGATACGCTTCCATCCCAATGATGGGTTTGATGCCGTACTGTTGGGCCTTATTCCAGAAATCATAGGCACCGAATAAATAACCGTGATCGGTTATGGCAAGAGCATCTTGACCGATACGATTCGCCTCGGCAAATAGTTCATCAAGTTTTGCAGCACCATCGAGCATCGAATATTCAGTGTGCGTATGAAGGTGAACAAAACCATCGCGTTGGGCGCTGCCCCCAGCCATCTATCGATCGACCTCCGGATAGTTGATTGACTCGCGTCAGATAGTCTAGTCGTTTTCTATAATTAATCTCTTAGGCGGTCGAGCGCGTATTGCAGATCCATGGGGTAATCCGCGGTATAGGTCACGACCTGACCTGTCACCGGGTGGTGGAACCCAAGCCCTACGGCATGTAACCACTGACGCGTCAGACCAAGTTCAGCCGCGAGCCTAGGATCTGCACCATAGGTGAGATCCCCCACTAACGGGTGGTTCAGCGCCGAAAAGTGGACCCGGATTTGGTGGGTTCTTCCGGTCCGAAGCCGCACATCAACTAATGTCGCGGTGCCAAACGATTCCAAAGTTTCATAATCTGTGATCGCTTCTTTGCCACCCTCGACGACGCCGAAACGCCATTCGTGTCCAGGCATGCGATCGATGGGGGCATTGATCGTACCGTTGAGTGGATCTGGCAGCCCCTCGAGCATCGCATGATAGTTCCGCGTCGGGGTGCGATCATGAAAAGCTTGTTTCAGACGGCTATAGGCAATTTCGGTTTTGGCCACCACCATGAGTCCCGATGTTCCAACGTCTAGCCGTTGCACGATGCCTTGACGCTCGGGCGGACCAGACGTTGCCACATCGATACCCAGCGCAGCGAGACCTCCAACCACGGTGGGACCACGCCAACCCTGTGACGGATGAGCCGCAACTCCCACTGGCTTATCAATGACAACGTAGTGTACTTCGTCGTCAACGACGATTAGGTCTTGCACGAGTTCTGCTTTCACCTCAAGCGGGTCGGGATCATCTGGAATACTTATGGTGAGAATATCACCGGAACGCACTTTGGTGGATTTTACGGCGGTTGCGTCATTGATCGACACCAGTCCGCGTTGAATCCATTCAACCGCTTTGGTCCGCGAAATATCCGCTGCCAGGGCTACAGCAGCGTCTGCGCGACCTCGATCGCGTATTTCGACCGTGAGACGCTGTGGTTTGGATGTGGTCATACCACTACCCTAGTCACGATCTCCAGGTGCCGGTGAGTCGTCCGACTGGTTTTGTGTTGTGGCATCAGTCTCGGGTTGTCCATCAAGTGTTTTACCCATCATCACGAGAATCACAATCACGATGATCGAAACCACGATGAACGAATCTGCGACATTGAATATTGCAAAATTGGGGAGGGCGATGAAGTCGATCACGTGCCCTATGCCGAAACCAGGTTCGCGGAATAGTCGATCAGTTAAGTTGCCGGCGATGCCAGCGCCTAGGCAGCCCAGGGTGATCAGCCAAGGCAGGGTACGAGCCCGAAAAACGATGAGGTACAAGACAATAGCGAGTCCGGCCGCTTGTATGATGGTAAAAATCCAGGTGTACTCGGTACCTATGGAGAATGCAGCACCTGGGTTGCGGATGAAGTGCCAGGACAAGATGGGTTCTATGACGGGGATCCGTTGACCCTCCGTCATGTTTGCGAGCACGGCTTGCTTCGTCCAGAGGTCAGCGATATACGCAATGACCATCGGGATCAGTGCGATCCACCAGGCACGTTGAGAAACTGGCTCAGCGGTTTTGGCCACAGGTGCTCCTAGGGCAAGAAAGAGTTTTGCAAACACAATGGTCGGCTATTTTCTGCGAAATAGCCGACCATTGGTGATGGCGTCGACAACGTGCGGTTGTCGGGTAGGTGCCAATAGTTAGTCTGTGACCCGAGCTTGTGAATCGAGGTCTTGCAGCTGGTTTTCGATGAAAGCACGCAGACGTGAACGGTAATCGCGTTCGAAGCCACGGAGTTCTTCGACTTCGCGTTCCAAGGTCGTCTTGCGCTTTTCGAATTCTTCGAGGGTCTTGCGGGAGGTTTCTTGCGCTTCGGTCACCATGCGGTTTGCTTCGCGCTCGGCCTCAGAAATGATCTCGTCGCGCTTACGCTCGCCTTCGGCAACGTATTCATCATGCAGACGCTGTGCCATGGCCAACACACCGGCTGCTGATTCAGCGGTAGATTCAGGTGCGGATTCTGCAGGGGCAGCTGGTGCGGCAGGAGCAGCCTGAACAATCTCAGGCTCTGGTCCTACAGCAGCGTCTTCGACGACTGGTTCAGCCTCGACTACTGGCAGATCTGCAGCGGTGGATTCGTCATCAACACCGTCCGCAGGTACAGGGGCTGGTACGGGTGCAGATTCACCGGTTTGAGCTTCTAGCTCCGCTACTTGACGGCGCAGTTCGTCGTTTTCCTGATTGAGACGGCGCAATTCCTCAACGATCTCATCGAGAAAATCATCTACTTCGTCTTGGTCGTAGCCTTCACGAAATTTCGTGACTTGGAATTTCTTATTGACTACAACTTCCGGCGTGAGAGCCATGTGGTCACCCCAATTACGTGGTCCTGTACAAAATACGAAAACATTTTGTTTTCTGATGAGTAGTTTGAGTGCATAACTCACGTCTACTTATGTCTCTGTTAGATAACATTAGCACCGTAAATCACTAAACGAGTAGTTGACGTGGCTGTTACGACTAAATCTCTGTTGTATTGAGCAATATTACTTGATTCTAATCAGGCTGTGGCGCCTTGAAGTGCGATGAATCTGATAATCATCACGATAAGAAATACCACGATGAAAGACAGGTCCAAAGAGACCTGCCCGAGTCGCAGTGGCGGTATGAAACGGCGGAAAAAGCGCAGCGGAGGGTCGGTTAGCGTCATAACAAGCTCAGCAATGATCAAGTTCATGCCGCGCGGCCGCCAGTCCCGTACGAAGACATTGACCAAGGAGTAGAGAATTCGTACTACGAGGATGAAGAAGTAAATGGTGGTCACCAAGTACACCAGGGTCCAAAGTAATTGCACGAGTCCTCAGTTTCTTCGTCGATGCGTTTCGTGGTCAGCTACATACATTATGCCTGGTCGAAGAAGTCTTCGTCCTGGTTTGCACTGGAGTGACCGTCAATAACGTTTTCTACGTTCGTCGGCGTCAACAGAAACACTTTATTGGTGACTCGTTCAATCGCACCGTGGAGACCAAACGCTAGTCCTGCGGAGAAGTCCACCAACCGCTTCGCTTCCGACTCTGCCATATCAGTGACGTTGATGATCACGGGCATGCCGGATCGAATCGCTTCACCGATGAGCTTGGCGTCGTTGTACGAACGCGGATGGATAGTACGCAATTTGTGCACTTCAGCGCTTTCCTCTCGGGACTGGACCACACGTTTAATCGGTGTGACCGGTGCACGGTAGTCATCCTTGTCGTCAGGCACCGCACGAGGGCCAGACGGCTTGGATTCCACCGGCTTGACGGGTTCTGGTGCTGCTTCAGACGTCTCGGACTTTTCCGGGACGTCAGCTAGTGCAGGACTTGTCTTGCGTTCTTCTTCTAGAAGCTCTTGTTCATAGGCTTCGTCACTATCAGCCAGACCCATTCGGATCATGGCCTTTTTGAATCCGCTAACCATGCGCACCTCAAATCCTTGATGGTTCTAGGACACTATTGACCCTAGTAGACAAACACCAAAAATCTTTGGAAATACGCACGTTGGTGCGGTGTGTCGCACACTATTCGACGAGAACTTTAGGGTTTCCAGACAAAACCGGCAATCCGCCCAATGCCGGGTTCCCGGCGGTGCGAATACAGCTGCTGGTTGGTATAGGTACATTCGGCGACGCGATGCACATCGATGTTTGCGGCTTGCAGGATTCGTTCTGCTGTTGCTGGCAAATCCAAGGAGGCAGTATCCCACGAAGTCACACTGGCAATCTCGGGATGTTCGCGAGATGCTTCAGTGCGCATGGATTCGGGAACTTCATAGCATTGACCGCAAATGCCAGGTCCGATGATGGCTTGGATTTTGCCAGTGCCATCGTCATCGTATGCACGCAGTCGCTGTACCGTGTTTTGTAGGATCCCACCCAATAGTCCAACACGCCCTGCGTGAGCTATTGCGGTGGGCCCGTAGTCGGTTGTGAAGGCAACAGGCAAACAATCGGCCACCAGAATGGCGATGGGATCAGTGCCATCCGGTGAGATAATTGCGTCGCCTTCACCGATCGTGTCCTGTTGTGCCCATCCCCTGTCACCGGCTGCCAGCACGGTGGTGGAATGAATCTGGGACACAAATTGAGTCGTGCCTGGAGCAATGCCAAGCTTGCGTTCAAGCTCACGTCGGTTGTCGGCGGTGTCTTGACTCGTTTCAGACTGAGCCAGCACCGTCATGGACATGTTACCGGCCTCAGCGGAAGTGAATCCCACCTGGTGGCCGGTGTCCGTGCGGTGCTGGTAGATCAGTGGCTTACTTGAGGAAATCTGGCACATCCAGGTCGTCGTTGCGGCGGCTGGAGGATTCCACAACGGTAGGCAATGGCTCGACGTTGGATTTCTCGGTGTCTTCCTGCGGACTGGAAGCAGCGTCGTGAGTTTGGCCAACGTGATTGGATTCTGGTGCTGCGACCGGGCTGATGGCAGACACGGATGCGACTGGGGAGGCAACCTGTGCCTGTGGTGTTTCCTGAGCGGCGGGAACCGGATCATCGAAACCTGCGGCGATCACTGTAACACGTACTTCGTCACCGAGATTGTCGGAGATCACGGCACCAAAGATGATATTGGCTTCTGGGTGAGCCACTTCTTGGACCATGCGGGCTGCTTCGTTGATTTCGAATAGGCCCATATCGGTGCCACCCTGAATGGAGAGCAGCACACCGTGTGCGCCGTCGATTGAGGCTTCCAGGAGCGGAGAGGCAATCGCGGCCTCGGTAGCTTCCACGGCACGGTTTTCGCCCTGTGCAGCACCCAGACCCATCAAGGCAGAACCAGCACCCTGCATCACGGACTTCACGTCTGCAAAGTCAAGGTTGATCAAGCCTGCGGTGGTAATTAAGTCGGTAATACCTTGAACACCGGATAATAAGACTTTATCGGCTTCTTCAAAGGCTTCCATAATGGAAATCGAGCGATCAGAAATTGACAGCAGACGGTCGTTTGGAATCACGATCAGCGTGTCCACTTCGTCACGCAGTGCTTCGATGCCGGATTCGGCGTTTGTTGCACGACGACGTCCTTCGAAGGTGAAAGGACGTGTCACGACACCAATCGTGAGGGCACCCAGTGAACGAGCTACACGAGCAACAACCGGTGCAGCGCCGGTACCGGTACCGCCACCTTCACCAGCTGTGACAAATACCATGTCTGCGCCTTTGAGCGCGGCTTCGATTTCTTCAACGTGGTCTTCGGCAGCTTGACGACCAACTTCTGGATCGGCACCCGCACCTAGTCCACGGGTGAGCTCGCGCCCAACGTCGAGTTTCACTTCGGCAGAGGACATCAGCAGTGCCTGTGCATCGGTGTTAATGGCGATAAACTCAACGCCGCGCAATCCGACATCGATCATTCGGTTGACAGCGTTCACGCCGCCGCCGCCGACACCAACAACTTTGATGACGGCCAGGTAGTTCTGGGGTGAGGTCACGATATGATCCCTATTCTGCGTTCGTGGTGGGACGAAGTTCCAGCTGCGTCCAAGTTTCCTTCATTAGCACACGATATGCTGCAGGTCGCACCGGAGCAATGACCATCGGCCGTGTGTCGGCACGATCGTGCAAAATACAGCCGAAAAGCTATCGAGTGACCGGAAAGTCCGGGGCAGAAACATCATACTCGGAGATTTGCGCCGCTTCTGCTTTATCTAGGCCCAACAGCGCTTTCAAGACCTGAGCTTTTTTCTCAGCTTGTTCGCTATTTCCCCACATGACCATTTTGCCCGAGCTCAGTTCGAGTTCGATGGAATCGATTGACGACCCTGACGCAGCACGAACTTGCTCGCGTAGGTCTTCGGGTAATGAGCCCAGCACAGCGGTAATGGTGTCGAAGACTTCTTGGTCGGTCACATCCGATGCCGAAGCCACAACCGGTAGGTCAAACTCTTGAGCTCGCTGTGATGGAATCTGTGCAAGCTCTGTGCCCTCGTCAGAAAACACCACGTATTGTTTGCCACTTGGACTCATCGCAATGGGCTTGTGCTCATGGACAATAACTACCAGACCGTGGGGCGGTTCGGCACGCAACGTTACATGATCAACCGCTGGGTTTTCGGCAAAGAGTTCGGTGACCTTGCCATCCGTAACTTGCGGCAGCGGTGTACCGGCTAAACTCGCCGTGCGTTCTTCCGCTTCTGATTGAGCAACCAGATCTAATCCTTCATGAGAGATCTCTTCAATAGCCAGAATTGGACTGAAATATAAAATCGCCCACCCGGCGGTCAGAATCGTGGCGACGACCCCTGCCCATATCCACAACGCTTTGCGTCGCCTTGCCTTGCGGTGCTCGGGACTGGGTGGCAGTTCCAGCACGATGTCATCTTCGGGAGCCGTCTTGGCGGGTTTAGCAGCGGTCCGTGGTGTCGTGTTGGATTGTTTGGACTTAGACTGGGCCGGCTTTTTCCGCGGCTTCTTGTTGGCCACCGGTGTTTCGACGTCGTCGGTAATCGGTTCAAGATTGGTTTCGGTGACGGTCTTGCGGTCCCTATCCAATGGCCTTTGCACAGAAATAGATTTGACCGGTTTCTTATCGGTCAGCCCCGGATATTTGCTGGTGACGTTGTCTGGTCCCTGATTCGATGACTTTTTGGACATTGTGCCTAGGGGTTACGCTGTTGTAGTCCGGCCAGAATATCGTCAATCAGCTGATTGACGTCTCCGGCGCCGAGGGTCAAGATGATATCG
Source organism: Enteractinococcus helveticum (assembly GCF_001657475.1). GTDB lineage: Bacteria > Actinomycetota > Actinomycetes > Actinomycetales > Micrococcaceae > Yaniella > Yaniella helvetica. The sequence goes on along the minus strand of NZ_LXEY01000018.1, from coordinate 57,154 downwards.
CCCGGGGTGGCGGCCTGTACTACAGAGGCTACCGCGTGTTCTCGGGAAGCCACCCGGGTGGCGTGAGGATAGCGGGTTTTGAGCTCATCGGACAATTGAGAGGTAATCAATTCAGCGGTGACACCATCAAGGGGTGTTTCGCGAGCCTGATAAATATCTAAGACCCGGCAGGTCGAGGCATTCGACAGCGCTTCGGCGAATTCTGTTGCAAAATCTCGAGTGCGCGAATACAGGTGCGGTTGAAAAATAACGTGCACCTTATTGCCTGCTGCCATGGCATTGGCCGCAGTGATTGCGGCAGTCACCTCAGTGGGGTGATGCGCGTAGTCATCGTAGACGCGAATCTCGTTGATGGTGCCATGGTGTTCAAAGCGTCGGGCGGAACCCGTGAAGGTTGACAACCCCTCGGCTGCAGCATCGGCTGGTATACCGGCTACCACCGCTGCCAGCAGCACTCCTGCAGCGTTCAGGGCATTGTGTCGACCCGGTGTTGCTAACCGCACGATTTGGTGGCTGCCATCAGCAAATCGATAGGTCACCTGCTGTCCGGTACCGGAAGCATCCGGCTGGATATCTGTGATAGCCAGATCCAGGTGTTGTTCGTGGGTGTTAGTAGTCTCGGCCGGGTTCAGGCTGGTCAACAGGCCATAGGTATACACCTTGGCCCGAGGGGTCCCAGAAGTGGCGGCATCCCGGTAGCGCTGTCCCAGGGCTTCGGCGCCGGGATCATCGGCACAGACGATGAGCGCGCCGTCGGGATGTATGAGGTTGGCGAAATCCGTGAAGACCTGATGGACGGCCGCTTCGGTACCGTAGTAGTCCAGGTGGTCAGCTTCGATATTGGTGACGATCGAAATGTCTGGACGATAATTGAGCAGCGAGCCGTCGGATTCATCGGCTTCAGCGATAAACCACTCCCCTGCGCCGTGATCGGCGTTCGTGCCGAGGTTGGCAATCGTTGCTCCAACCGCATAGGACGGTTCGTAGCCTGCTGCCGCAAACATGACTGCGGCCATAGAGGAGGTGGTGGTCTTGCCGTGGGTGCCAGCAATCGTCAGGACCTTTTTGCCCTGCATGGCAGCGGCAAGCCCCTGGGAACGGTGATAGACCGGAATGCCTGCGGTTTCTGCGGCTTGACGTTCTGGATTATCCGGTCCGGCTACGGTTGAGGCGATGATGACATCTATTGGTTGGCCAGTATCGGTTTGAGCTTGGGCAATATTGTCTGCCGAGTAGCCCACGTACAAGGTGGCACCCAGGTTGCGCAGCTGCTGCATGACCGGAAGATCTTTGGCATCAGTGCCGGTCACAGTGATCCCCCGAGCGGCAAAGATGTGGGCGATTCCGGAGACACCGACTCCCCCGATACCTAGAAAGTGCGCGTGCTGAATCTCGGTCAGTGCAGGGATAGCGGGTGTGGTCATCGGGCGACTTTCGTTTCTGAAATGATGCGAACCATGGTTTCTGCGGCGTCATTAATGCCAAAGTTCTTTGCGGTCTGGGCCATGTACTCTAAACGAGCCTGGTCTTTGAGTAGGTCCGGCAAGCGAGTGGCAACCCACTGGGACGTGAAATATTCGTCGGCGACGACGACGGCGGCCCCGGATTCTCGCAGGCTAGCGGCATTGAGGTCTTGTTCCCCGTTGCCTATAGGCAGTGGGACCAGCACGGAGGGCAGGCCGATCGCGGCAATTTCATGGACCGTCCCGCCACCTGCCCGAGCCACAATGAGATCAGCGGCCTGGTAGACCCGGGACAGCCCATCGATGTATTCCACTTGGACATAGCCGGGTTTGTCGATCCGGTTGCCATCGCCGTCAGTGATGACCTTATCGCGTCCAGTTAGATGCAGGATTTGTGCACCCGTTGCTAACAGGTCATCCAGTGCGCCTGCGATAGCGGTGTTAATATTTTGCGCTCCGGAGGATCCGCCGGTCACCACCAGGGTGGTTTTGTCCGAATCTAGACCCAGTGAGCGGCGGGCTTCATCTCGCATGGTTGGGCCCATGGGCAGTTGGGCAACTTCGCTGCGCAGCGGCATGCCCACGTGGATCGCACCGGGCAGGTCCGTGTCTTCAAACGCACAGGCCACGACCGTGGCGAACCGTGCGGCAAGTTTATTGGCTAGGCCAGGGCGGGCATTGCCTTCGTGGACGATGACGGGAATTTTTTCGGCACGTGCTGCCAGATACACGGGCGTTGCGGCGTATCCCCCGACACCGACAACCACTTGGGTTTGGTGTTCGCGCAACAGCTTGCGGGCCTGTTTAACTGCGGCACGCAGCCGAAACGGCAGGGAGAACAGGTCGAGCGAGACGCTGCGTGGCATCGGGACTTTTTCGATGGTGGCAAATTCATATCCCGCATCGGGAATCAGGGTAGCTTCCATACCTTCGGCGGTGCCGATCATCAAAATGTTCACGTCGATGTCGGTGTCTTGATAGCTATTAGCAAGGGAGTCAGCCATGGCCAACATGGGTGACACGTGGCCTGCTGTGCCCCCGCCGCAAAAGACTACGTTCATGGTCGTATTCATTGTCTCGATTGTACGCTTTCTTTGACCTTGGGTTCGGTGGTCTCAGACTGGGTGTTTTGCTGCAGTTCGTGAGCTTGGTGTCGGGCAAACGATAACACTACTCCCACCGCGAGGATGGCCATGAGCAGCGCCGACCCGCCGGCTGAAATAAACGGTAACGGCACGCCGATGACCGGGAGCAAGCCGGTCACCATGGCAATGTTCATAAAGGCCTGGCCAAGTAACCAGGTCATGATGGCCCCCGTGGCGATCCGCACGAAGTGGTCGGTGGTGTTATAGGCAACCCGGAACATGCCAAGACCCAGGGTGATGAACAGTCCGATCACTAACAGGGCGCCCAATAGCCCAAGTTCTTCGCCAAGCACGGTGAAGATGAAGTCGTTGCCGGCTTCGGGAATATAAGACCATTTTTGGCGTGATTGCCCAAGACCGAGCCCAAACCAGCCACCCGAGGCTAACGCGAAGATGCCTTGTTCATACTGATAACAGGGGTCCGAAGCGTGATCGCATTGGCCCAGCCAGGCTTGAATCCGTAACATGCGGTTCGACGAGAGCATGGTTGCAATCGTTACAAAAACCAGCCCGACGGCTGCCGTACCCAACAGGTAGATCCCGCGCATACCACCCAGATACAACACGACCGCGATAATCATCGCCAGGATCAGCACGGTACCGAGGTCTCGGCCCAATGCAACGAAGAATACCAGCACCGCACCAAACGGTAGGACCACGGGAACCAATAACTTTTTGCCGTAGCCGGTGTATTTGAACTTTTGGCTCAGGGCATATGCTGACCACACGCAAAAAGCTAGTTTGGCCGCTTCGGAAGGTTGGAAGGAGAAACCGGCGACCCGGATCCAGTTGCGGTTGCCGTTTACCTCCCAGCCCAGCGGTGTAAATACTAAGACCAACAGAACAATCGATGCGACTAGTAGCACCACGGCCAGTTTGTGATACGTCGTACGCTTCCATTTGCCCATCCAGAACAACAGGATAATTCCAATGACGGCGTAGAGACCCTGGGAACGCAGCGACGCAAAGGAGCCTGCACCGCCGATGTATTCGACCGATGACGCCGAGAGCACCATGACAACACCGATGAACGTTAGGGCCAGGGTGGGGCCCAGAATCATCCAGTAGGCGGATTTCGTGGAGTGTTTACCGGTTAGCCAATCCCAGACACGAGCTGCCCGAGGTGCTGGACCTTTCGTCATGTCGTGCTCCTGGTGCTTGTGGTGTTAGTGTCCTGGATAGTTCATATCGGATAACAGCTGTGCGATAGCTTCGGTGAATTTTTCGCCACGCACATTATAGTTTTCGAACTGATCCATTGAAGCGGCCGCGGGCGAGAGCAAGACTGTGTCGTGCGGCTGGGCCAAGTGGTGTGCCAAGCGTACGACGTGGTGCATCACCGCGGCGCCGTCTGCAAAATCCACTGTAGTGTCTTTGAGATAGTCGGCGTGTATCGGCACCTCAGGCGCGTGTCGCTGTAACGCATCGATAATGGGCTGTTGATCGGTGCCAATCAAGATAACCGCTTTGAGATGCGACTTATGGGTTTGTACCAGCTGGTCATAGGATGCACCTTTCGACAAGCCGCCAGCAATCCAAATGATCGGGTCATAAGTCGCCAGAGCTGCATCGGTAGCGTGCGGGTTGGTGCCTTTTGAGTCGTTGACCCATAGGACATCTTGGAAATGCGCTACGGCTTGGATGCGGTGCGGTTCGGGTTCGTAATTGCGCAGCCCGGTTTGGACCGCGGCTGGTTCCACGCCCACGGCCCGCACCAACGCAGCGGCGGCCAGCGCGTTGAAGACCATATGTTTGGGGGCTGGCGTGCCGATATCGGCAAAATGTGCCAGTTCCAGAGCTTGTGTTGCACGATTTTCCAGGTATGCCCGATCCACGAGGAGATCATCAACCACCCCGAGCATCGATCGCTGCGGGGTATCGGTGGTAATCCCAATGGCCCGGCAGCCTTCAATCACATCAGCTTCTTCCACCATGCGCATGGTGCTGGGTTCTTCATCGTTGTAAATCGCTGCGATGCGAGTGTTTTCATAAATCTTGGCTTTGGCTGCCGCATAGTTGTCGAATCCACCGTGCCAGTCCAGATGATCCTCGGCAAGATTCAGCACCACGGAGGCTTCTGGTTCCATGTGGTGTAGCCAGTGCAGCTGGAAGGACGAGAGTTCTACGATCAGTAGGTCAAAGCCGTCGGGATAGCGAATCGCATCCAAAATTGGTGTCCCCACATTGCCAACTGCTACAGCATCCAGCCCTTGTGCTCGCGCCATGGATTGGGCCATGGTGGCCACGGTGGTTTTACCGTTGGTGCCGGTGAGCACAACCCATTGTGCGGTGCGTTTGCCTTCCCGCTTGCGAACCCGCCAGGCAAATTCCACGTCGCCCCAAATAGGAATCCCAGCGGCTTGAGCTGCCACCAGCACTGAGTTATCTGGACGCCAGCCCGGTGAGGTGATGACTAAATCGATGGTGCCACCGATGGCTTGGGCATCGGGTAGGCCTTGGACGGCGTCGTCACCCAGCAGCACATCTTTGACCCCGACAATTTTCAGGGTATCAGCGGCTTGCCGGTTGTGTTCGTTGTCTTTGCCGTCAACAACTACCACGGCTGCCCCGAGCTCTGCCAGGGTATCGGCAACAGAGAAACCGGTGACGCCCAGGCCGGTCACGACAACGGACAGTTGGCTCCAGTCGGCGTCCCAAGTGGTGAGGGTATCGAGGTTCGTGCTCATCGCAGGACCACCCATTCGGTGTAGAACAAGGCTAATGCGGCGACTACGAAGGCCAAACCGATCAGCCAGAATCGGACGACGACGGTTACTTCGGCCCAGCCTTTGAGCTCAAAGTGGTGCTGTAGGGGTGCCATGAGGAACACCCGCTTGCCACCGGAGATTTTGAAGTAGCCGACCTGGATAATAACTGACAGTGCGATGATGACCATCAGCCCAGCCAGCACGACCAGTAGGACCTGGGTCTTGGAGAAGATTGCGAAGCCGGCCAGGGCACCGCCCAGCGCCAACGAACCGGTGTCGCCCATGAAGATCTTTGCCGGGGCGGTGTTCCACCACAAAAAGCCCATCAGCACGCCGGCCAGAATCGCCCCGAGCAGCGCCAGATCCATGGGATCACGCACTTCGTAACAACCCCCGGCGTTTGTGGGGCCGTAGCAGGATTGGTTGGCTTGGAATAAGGTCATTAGGACGTAGCCGACTGCGACCATGGCCACGGCGCCCGTTGCTAGGCCGTCGAGTCCATCGGTGAGGTTGACCGCATTCGTGGTTGCGGTGGAGATCAGGTTGGACCACACCACAAAGAGAATGGCCCCGGTGATGGTGCCGAAAAACGCAAAATCCCATGACGTGTCCCGGAATACTGAGATCGCCGTGGAGGCGGGGGTCAGGCCGTTTTCATTGGGAAAGTTGAGGGCGAGCACTGCGAAGGTAATCCCCACGGCCCCTTGGCCGATAATTTTGCCAATTGGGGTGAGTCCCAGGGACCGTTGGTTAGAGATCTTCATGTAGTCATCAAGGAACCCGACCAGTGCCATCCCGGCGGTGAGGAAGAGCAACAGCAGACCACTCATTGTGATACCGGAGTTTTCTAGACCTAGCATCATCATGATCCAGTGGGTCAAGAAGTACACAACGACAAAGTTCATCACGATCACCACACCACCCATTGTGGGGGTCCCCCGCTTGGTGGCATGCGTGGTCGGTCCGTCGTCGCGGATGATTTGGCCGTAGCCGCGTTTGTGCAGCAGCCGGATAAACAATGGCGTTCCGACAACTGTGAGTACGACGCCCAGGACGGCGCCGAGCAGGAGTCCAATCACTTGCGTTTCTCCTTCTGCCCCACCAGGTCAACGGTGGTGAGTTGATCGGCGAGTTCCCACAGTCGTGTGCCGTTGGAACCCTTGACGAAGATGATGTCACCGGGTTCGACACGCTGTGCCAGCAGGTCGAAGGCTTCATCATTCGATAACACGTGATCCACTTCGTCGCCCCAGGAGCCCTCGTTCACGGCACCCGTATAGAGTGCTCGAGCATCGGAGCCAACGACGACGAGTTGGTCAATATTCAAGCGCACGACGACTTCGCCCAGCAGAATGTGCTCTTTGGCGTGCGATGTGCCAAGTTCGAGCATCGGGCCCAGCACTGCCCACGTGCGGCGGCCGGTATTCCGTCCGAGCATGGCCAGAGTTTTTAGGCCGGCGCGCATGGATTCTGGGTTGGCATTATAGGCGTCGTCAATAATAGTGATGCCATCGGTTCGATCGGTACGCGCCATGCGGTGAGCCGAGGTTGGCGTGATGGTTGGCATCAGCGACGCGATTGTGTCCAGCGAAATACCAGCGGCGTACGCGGCCGTTGCCGCGGCCAAGAGATTGGTTGTGTGGTGTTCACCGATCAGCTGTGCGGTCACCTCGTGCCCGGTCTGGTCGGCATCGTTAGCATCGGGTCCGAAATACTGCAGCTTGAATTGCGGGTTTTCGTTTTCGGTGGTTCCCGCGTCTGCGGCAAATACAAGGTGCTCGCGCTGTGGTGGCGCATAAGCTGCAGAAAACCACATGGTCGAGGCCTGCGCGGGGACCCGCTTGGCCATCTCTGCAACACGAATATCGTCGGCATTCAACACGGCAATACCGCCGGCTGGGAGGGCTTCGACGATTTCACCTTTGGTCAGTGCAATGTTGTCGACTGATCCGAAGGACGCCGCATGCGCAGTACCAACGGTGAGCACCACAGAAATGTCCGGGCGGACAATGTCTGTAAGTTCGGTGATATTGCCAATACGATCGGCACCCATTTCTACCACCAAATACCGAGTATCAAGTCCAGCGGTAAAGATGGTCAGGGGGACGCCAACTTCGCTATTATATGAGCCTTGGGGCGCAATGGTGGGGCCTTGGGTGGCCAGCAGTGCAGCCAGCGCGTCCTTCGTCGAGGTTTTGCCCACCGATCCGGTAATGGCAATAACTGTGGTCTCGGAGTGTTCACGAATCTTTTCTACGATGTACCGAGCTAACCGCCCCATAGCCAGTGTGGAATCTTCCACAATGACGGCGGGATCAACAGCCCCTTGGTCATCCTGTGTCTCGCGTTCAGCCAAGACCAGGCTGGCTCCTGCTTGGCGTGCTGCGGTGATGAAGTTATGACCATCGGTGGTTTCCCCGCGGCGGGCAATAAACAGCGCGCCGGGGCTCATTTCCCGTGAATCGGTATTGGCCGAAGTCACCACCGTCTTGGGATCAACGGTAGCCGTCAGGCGACCCCCAGTGGCTTCAGCTATCTGGTTCGCATCGAGTTCAATCATGTCGCTTTTGACCTTACCGTTTTAGTCCGTACCTTGTGATGATCCTGAGCGGGTTGTGTCGAAGCCATATTCCGCCAAAGCTTGACGCAACACTTCACGGTCATCAATCGCAAAGCGTTGTCCTGCCAGGTCCTGATGTGTTTCATGGCCCCGTCCGGCCGCCAGAATAATGTCTTGAGCAGTGGCCAACTGCACAGCGTGGGATAACGCGGCAGCCCGCGGAGCGATCTCGACCACTTCAGGCGCATGGGCGAGATGGTTCGCCCGTGCCCGAGCGGCCTCGACCACGGGCTTGCGAATTTCAGCAGGGTCCTCATAGTGCGGATCGTCATCGGTGACAATCACGACATCGGCGTGTTCGGCTGCGATTTGTCCCATCAACGGGCGCTTGGCCGTATCGCGGTCGCCAGTAGCACCAAAGACTAAAATAGTCCGGGCTGTCTGCCCACCCTGTGATCGTTTTGTCCGATTGACGGCAGCCAGTGCCTGGGTCAAGCCGTCTGGGTTGTGTGCAAAATCGACGATGACGGTTGGTTCATCGCTGATGACTTCCATACGTCCCGGCACAGCAGATTCAAATGGTGCCGGCTGCGAATTGGCCAATACCTCTGCGATGCGGTTCCAGTCGTGACGTGGATGTCCAGTAAAAATCATGACGGCGGCCAAGGCTGCGTTGGCTACGTTAAATTTGCCGGGCATACCGACTTTTGTGGCAACCTCGAATCCTGAGTCATGACGTAGCCTGAATCGATGCCCCAGCCCAGCTGGTTCGCATTCGGTAATGGTCCAGGTGGCATTGGAGGCTCCGGCGTCCACGACGGCGGCGGGGCCCAAATCGAGCGTAACCGCATCAGGGCACTGTTCAGCCAGGCGTTGACCCCACTGGGGCTCTGCGCCCCCGTTAATTGTGATGACTTGGCTAGCCGAACGATCTGGTTGAAAGAGTAATGCCTTGGCGTCGAAGTAGTCGTCCATACTGCCGTGCAGATCAAGATGATCCTGCGTCAGGTTCGTAAAGCCAGCGACGTGGTAACGCAGTCCAAAGGCGCGTCGATAGTCCATGGCGTGTGAGGAAACTTCCATGGCGGTGGCTTCAACCCCGGTTTCACGCATGCGGGCAACCAGGCTGTGCAGTTCGGGAGCTTCCGGCGTTGTAAATTCCGCTGGAGCAGCGACACCATTAATTCGAGTTTCAATGGTCCCGATCAAGCCGGTCTTATAATCCAACGCCGCCAAAATTGCATTCAAGAAATAGGTGGTTGTGGTCTTGCCGTTGGTCCCGGTAACGCCATAGATGCTTGGGGTTACGGAGATATTATTGCCGTAAATGACCGAGGCAGCATCGGCTAATGCTGACCGGACATCATCGACGACAAGATGGGCCAGTCCCTCGGGTATCCGGGCAACGCCGCTGTCATCAGTTAATACCGCGACCGCTCCGGCGTCCAGAGCCTGAGTGATGTAGTCGGCGCCGTGGTGGCGTGCTCCACTTACAGCGACGTAGAGGTCACCTGGATGCACAGCTTTGGAATTCATTGAAATACCGGTCACCGTCAGTTGTGGGTTTCCGGTGAGTACAGGTCGGTAGCGTTCGAGCTGGTCGACGAGTGCTTCGAGTTTTGTGTTTATTTTCGTTTGTGGTCGTAGCATGGTCAGCGCGGTGTACCCGCCGTCTTGGGTTACCAAGGCCTTTCCTGTGGGTCTTCTGTAAATACATCATAGTGCTGTGGCCCGGTGTCGGACGGTGGCACTGAATACTTACTCAACAGATACTCCATTACATCCGCGGCAGTATCGGTTACTTGCCAGGTCTTCCAGTCGCCTTGAGGACGGTGGACCGCAACCGAGACCACGAATTGTGGATCATCAAGTGGAACAATACCGGTAAACGAGGTGGTGTACCCGTCATATCCGCCGGTTCCAGCAGCTTCGCCGGTTCCGGTCTTTCCCCCGACTCGGTAGCCATCAATTTGGGCAGCATATGCGGTACCTTCCTGGACTACTCCTTCCATAAACTTCAGCATGTCGTCGGCTGCTTCTTCCGAGACCACTTGCTTGGGTTCTTCGGGTGATTCCCATTTGCGTTCGACACCATCTTCATCGATGTATGAGTCGATAAGACGAGCCGGCAGCATCTTGCCATCATTGGCCAAGGCTTGGAAAATTCTAGTCGTATGCAGTGACGTTAGCGAATAGCCTTGTCCGAAGGTGGTCGTAAAGTGTTGACGCCGGTCCCAGTTCTCCCAGGGGGTGAATAAACCTTGGTTGACCCCGCTAATGCCCAGATCGATGGGCTCCCCGATCCCGAAGGCTTTCATGTATTCCCAGCGCGTTTCGGCACTGAGCTGTTCAGCAACCTGGACAGTACCCGTGTTATATGAGCGAGTAAAGATGCCTGCGGTGGTCATGTCGTACGTATCGTGCGGCATGGAGTCGCTGATCGATTCGTTATTGAAGGTTTGTTTATTCGGGACGGTCCATTTTTGTTCGGGAGTCACAACGCCGGCGTCTAGTGCCATGGCAAAGGTGACCGCTTTACCCGTGGAGCCGGGTTCGAATGCTTGCGTTAGGGCTGTGGGGCGCCAGAATAACTGATCTGTGGCCGTCGGGTCGGTAGGGTCTACGGTTTCTGAGTCGGCCAGTGCCAAGATTTCGCCCGTCTTGGCGTCCATCACAACGATATTGCCCCATTTGGCGTTGTACTGGTCCACTTTGGCTGCAATGGCTTCTTGCGCGTACCAGGAAACGTCAAGATCAATTGTGAGGCGAATGTCGTCGCCATCTACAGCCGGTGTTTCTGAAAACGATGCGTTGGGGATGCGGACGCCGTCTGCCGAGATTTCGAAGACGCGCTCTCCTGCTTGACCACTGAGGTGATCATCCTGCGACCGTTCGATTCCTTCTAGGCCGTGTCCATCGTGTCCGTTAAAGCCCAAGATGGAACCAGCCACTGCCCCATTAGGATAAACCCGTTCTGCCACAGGCTCAGATAGCAACCCGGGGATACCGACGTCGAGGGCTTCTTGACGCACTTCCGGGGTAACACGCCGAGAAACAATCCGGTATGGTCGATCACCGACCATGAGCTCCCGCAATTCGGGATAATCGATGTCGAGAATCTCTGAGAGTTCCGTGAGTTGTTCGTCGATGTCCAGGTCAACGTAGGCGGACTGTTCTGGATCCCAGACGCGAGAATCTTGAACCAGGCGCTGATCAACTACGAGGTCATAGCGTTGCACGGACTCGGCCATGACATTGCCATCACGATCTAGAATGGAACCGCGCTCCGGCGATAGCGTGACCGGTCGGGTACGCCGATCCATGGCTTGCTGAGCTTGGTCTTCAGCATCAATGCCTTGAATAAATAGGAGTCGTCCGCCTAACACAAGAAGACTAATCATGAGCAACACCACGGTTACTTTTAGCCGGGTTTGGGGTGCTCGGCTCATGGGCGTATTAGGCACGCGACTCACCTACCTTCAACATTGTCAGCCAGGGGCCGACGTTAGTTGCCGGTCGGCAGGCTTACCTTGGGTCCTTGAAGACTACCTACTGACGAGGTCTGAATCGTGTCTGCCACGCCATCTTCAGGTGTTGAATTTGTCGCATCTGCAGCCGGTAGCGACAGCTGCGGCTCTACGATTTTGACCGTATTAGATTCCGGACCTGGGACTTCTCCATTCGTTACCGTCACAGGATCCGAGTCGTCACGTACAGGAACGTCGACCTCGGAGGGAATACCCGTGCTGGAGCGTACTGTTGGCTTCTCTACAAAACTGGTCGGCGTATTATCCGCCTCTGCGGCAGTTGCCGTGCCAATGACCTCACCAGATGTCAGGTCGATGGATGCTGTGGCCCCCGGTAACACCATGCCCATATCTGCAGCTTGCTGCGCAACTGCCTGGGGTGCAGATTTCTGGGATAATTGCTGCGCTAAGGCTTCATTGGTCTGCGTAATGCTGGTCAGCTGGCCGTTGAGTTCAACAAGCTCGTATTGCCGGTTGGATAGCACGATATTGACCACCAGTACAATGAGCAGCGCAATGACGGGAATGGATAACACGAAAACGCTATACCCAATGGGAGCCCGTTTGAGCTGACCTGATATGACCTTGAGTTGGTCACGTCGTGTGCTGGCTTCGGAATCGCCCGCGGTGTGCTCGGGATGTATTCCGAGCTGATACTGGTCATCCAGTTTCCGGGCGGTCGATTCCGCTGAGTATTCGGGACGCAATGCGCGGATGTTTGAGGGGGAAGTGGTCATCCGTTGCTCCTGGTGGGTCGAATTTTTTGTATTGCACGGACCTTGGCAGATGCCGCGCGTGGGTTCTGATCGATTTCCTCTTCGGTTGGTTTTTCTGTACCCCGGGTGAGTATGTCCACGACTGGCGCATACTCTTCCAGTTCAACTGGGAACCCTGGAGGTGTCAGACTTGTGGCCTCCGCTTGGAATGCCTTTTTCGTGATTCTGTCTTCGAGTGAGTGATAGCTCATCACGACCATGCGGCCACCGATGTGAAGCCCAGCCATTGCCGCAGGCAATGCCTCACGTAGGATGTCTAATTCCTCGTTGACTTCAATCCGGAGTGCTTGGAATGTGCGTTTAGCAGGGTGTCCGCCACTTCGTCCAGCAGCTACCGGCACGGCCGATCGGATAACTTCCACCAGATCCCCAGTGTCCGTAAATGGACGCATCTGGCGTCGTTCGGTTATGGCCGTGGCGATCCTGCGAGCAAATTTTTCCTCGCCATAGCGACGAATAATTTGCTCAAGGTGTTTCTGGTCGTAATCATTGACGACGTCGGCTGCACTGAATCGCGCCGTGGGATCCATGCGCATGTCAAGAGGAGCATCATATGAATAGGCGAAGCCACGATCACGTTCGTCGAGTTGGTATGACGAGACGCCCAGGTCGAATAGATATCCATCCGCCGCGACGACCCCTGCTGCGTCCAAGGCTTCAGGAATCTGGTCGTAGGTTCCATGGAACGCAACGAAGCGTTTTTCAAAGGCGGCCAGCCGCTCAGTGGCCAGTGCTAATGCTTGTGTGTCGCGATCAATCCCCACGACCACAGCGTCATCGAAACGATTCAACATGAGCTCGGTGTGGCCCCCCATCCCAAGAGTGGCGTCGACCAATACGGGCTGTCGTTGATGTTGACGGGCGGATTCAATCCCCGGGGCGAGAAGATCGAGCACTCGGTCCGCCATCACGGGAATATGTCTTTCGGCAGCATGGGGAGCAGGTCGGTCGTTCTGGTCAAAGACTGCCATTACGCTCCTTCGTTCTCCGCCGTTGCTGCCCTGCAAAAATGATGGCTCTTACCCCAGATCCCCATCCGTGCACCTGGCCCAGGGGAAGACGGGCCAGCTGTTCGGACAGAGGTCTGAAATAAGAGACCTTGTCAAATGTTGATTTATGCCGTGACTGGATCTTGAATCAGAACAATCCTGGAATGATTTCCTCGTCGGTTTCTGAGAATGCCGTTTCTTGTGCCTCGAGATATTCGTTCCATGCCGTCTGGTCCCAGATCTCTGCTCGGGTGCCAGCACCAATGACTGCCACATCCCGATCCAACCCCGCGTACTCGCGCAACGGTGCTGGAATCGTGATCCTGCCTTGCTTGTCCGGCGTTTCGTCTGAAGCACCGGATAGGAAGACACGAATGTAGTCCCTAGCCTGACGCGAAGAGAGCGGTGCTTCACGCATCTGATTGTGTACTCGCTGGAATTCCTCCATCGAGAACACGTATACACAGCGCTCCTGACCTCTGGTGAGTACCAGTCCGTCAGACAGTTCATCTCTGAACTTCGCTGGCAAGATCAGCCGGGACTTCTCATCCAATCGTGGAGTGTATGTACCTAAAAACATGGCACTACCTCCAGCGTGGTTTGATCCCTTTTGCTCTAGCTCTGCGATCACCGTCCTCTTCGTGCTCCACTTTACCCCACTTTCCCCCACATTCAATACTTCATCCCTCATTATTTGCGAATTTCCAAGAATTTACCAACTCACTAAAGCTGGTGTCTCACTAGGCATAACCGCATAATTCCGCGATTCTTAGCGTCAGGGGGCGGAAGTGGGGCGCTTTGGGGAGGATGGTGGGGACCTATTTTTCGATGAAGTGACAATTGTGACAATTGTGAAAGATGAGGGCATTCGCGTCGTTGCATATCCTCGTTGAGGTCGGCCGATCGTAGGTGGTGGAGCAAAGTGGGGGCCGTTGTCGTGAGCGACGAGTGCCTGCAATCTCGTTAAGATGGATTCGGTAAGATCACCGGCATGTCCGTCGGTGGCGCCTCGATTGAAAGTAGTGTTTTGCAGACATTATCTCTTCGGACCACACAACCGGATGCACCCCGTGGTAAACGGACACGCATCTGGGCGGCTTTGGCATCGCTATGTGCACTGGTCTTGGTTGCCTGCGGCGCAGACGTCAACAGCCAGCTGGAGCTCGAGGACGATTTTTCGGGTTCTCGGACCTTTGTTATGACGATGGCCGACGCTGATATCGAGTCGTTGTCCGGTGGTCTTGAAGCTGCAACACAGGTCCTCGAATCACATGCCCCTGAGGTACTGTCGTTTGACGGCGTAGAACAGCGCGAGGAAGGCTACAGTGCTACTTTCACGCTAGCGTTCAACGACCTTGAGGACTACGAGAATAAGATCAATTCCCTGCTTGAGGCTTCCGCAATACCCGCCGCAGAACGCGACATGAGTATTGAGCTTGCTGATCAACCGTTAATGACAACCTTGTCAGTCCAGGAAAGCTTTTATAACGACGACTTAATGGGCTGGGCAGCCGATGCGCTCATGAACGAAGGTGTCGTGGAGAGCAACGCAACAGTGTTAACTTCTAGCGGTACCGCCACAGTCGTCTTCAATGGTGAGGAAATCAACACCTCCACTTCACTCCCCCGCATCAACTTCCAGCTCACTCAGGATCATCGCTTTGAAGATGTCGGGCTCGATTTGGAGTTCCTGGAATCGGGCGACATGCGAGTCACCATGGTGTACAGCATCTCAGCGGACTCAGCAGAGATCCAAAATGAATTCCTCACCGAACAGATCGCACAGCTCAACGATCTTGAGGGACTCACAGAACCCGTTCAAGATGCCGGTCCGTCAGACCCTGCTGACGGCAGCGATACAATCCGTCAAGTCGCAGCACAGTTTTCAACCCCGGAAGCCGTCAGCGCTGGCATGCAACTACTGTTGGCAAACGACGAAGCCTCTTTCGAAGTACAAGAAGTGACTGCCGATACTTCTCCAGATGTCATTACCCAATACCTCGGCACCAATTGGACCTGCGCACAGATTTGCGACCCGAATAACCTACAACAACTTGACGGCGAAACCACCTACCCGGAACACTGGCAACTCGTTGAAGACCGCCGTGGTGACGGTGAGTTCTTCGCGGAGTTCAACCGTGGCATGCCGCTGCAACAAATGACCGCAGTCACACAACTCGGCTTCGATGGCAGTATGGAACAAACCTTTGAGTTTGTAGTAGACAATGCCACGGTAGAAGGGCACGAAGATACGGTGACTGATCGATTTTCGCCACCACCCAATACTGGGTCTTTCCATACCGCAGTTGAAGGGGACAAGACTGTGTATGCCACGACGTTCAGGGCCCAAAGCGCCCATGAGCTCACACAAATGATCAATACTTATCTGCAGGATAAGGGAGTTGAGACCCCAGCATCAATCGATCATGGTCCGATAACCGGCATTTGGGCCTCTTATGATCTACGCGTGGATCTTTCCCCCATTTGGGAAGTGGTGACTGGTGGAGTAGAAGAGACAACGACTTTCAGGGTGCAACTACCAGCCATGCATTCGGGGCACAGCGGTGAAGATGAGTCCAATGAACGCACTATTGCAATCCAAGATTCAACTGGCACCTTTATGATTCAGGCTAATGGGCCGACCATTACGACCGCTTGGGTCGCTGCCCTGTCTGTCGTGTTCCTGATCGTTATCGTAGTGCTACTCTTCCGGACCCGTAGGGCAGCAACCAGGGTCTGGAGTGTCGCACCTGCGCGCTCAGTTGAAGAGGCGAAACCCTACCATGTCCAGGGGCCAAAAGACCGCCTGACTGAAACAGAAATTTTTGAAACGCCACCGGCTTCCGGCTCTGACCAGCAATCCACGGTACCAACCCCTCGACCCCGACAAACAACGAAGTCGCTTGAGAGTCCCGGCCCGTTTCCCGATGTCCCTATACCTTCACAGACGCAATACCAGCACCTGCAAAGTCGACTTCGACAAAAGAGGCAGGAGGCTGAGAGGGCGAGCCCAGAGACAGATTCGGTTGAGGCAACGGATGAAGATGACCCCGATCAAAGCTCTGGCAATTCGTGAGGATGGGTCGAGATACTAGGAAAACAAAACCCGTAGCGTACGCTACGGGTTTTGTCGTGAAGGGCAAGTGCCAGGGTCGGTAAACCTTACTGCTGGCGCCGGCGTTCATCCCAGCGCGATTCAAGCCCTTCCATAAATCCATGATTCGATTTCGAGGATCCGGAACCGCCGCGACGGCCTGACTTGCTAGGTGGTTTAGTGGTCCGTTTCGTTGCAAGGTAGATCCCGCCACCCATAACGATAAAACCGACAATCCCCAACCAGATAGCATCAATCGTCACTCCGGTTAACAACACCACAATGCCAATGGTGGCGGTTAGCACACCAAGGACAATATTGCGAGTTGAGAATCGACGTAACGGCCCCTTTGCGTTCATTTGCATCTGCGATGCAAATTTTGGGTCGTCTGAAATCAACTGAGATTCGATCTCAGCAAATACCTCTTGCTCTCTATCTGATAAACCCATGGTCGCCTCCACATGTGATACCGAAAACTCGTCGAATTTCCGGTTGAGTCTGTTTCTATTCTAGAGTTTTTGCCTGACTATTTGCTGAGATTGTCACATGGTGAACTATAAGATTCAACATCTAACCATCTGACATCCGAGCTTGGCGTTGATGACGCAACAGGGTTGCCGGTTTAATCGCTGCAGCAGGGAATTTCTGGGCCACGTCATCTAAAATTTTGTCGGTGGCATCCCAATCCTTTTCCGAGTGCGTTTGGGTGGAAGAGCCCTCCAAGTCAAAAAGTGATTCTTGGGCCTCAGATTGTTCAACTGGTTTGGCTACACGATCTGCCCTTACCCCTAGCAGTCGAACAGGGTGCCACCGCTGGCTCATGAGGCCTTCAAGCAGGTGCTTGGTGTGCTCGAAAAACACGGCACCTGAAGTGGCGGGCGTGTGTAGGGTGACAGATTTGGTGCGTGTAGAAAAATCGACATCTTTGACCTTCACACTGATGCCACCGGCTGCCAGGCCCTCATTGCGTACCCGTCGCGAGCACTCGTATGACAGATCCAGTAGGTTTTTTTCAAGCAGGTAAGGGTCCGTGATGTCATGATCAAAGGTGTGTTCCACTGATACAGTCTTTGCATCCTGGCGTGGCTCGACCGGTCGTGGATCTTCCCCACGTGCAAGTTGGACGATCTGTGGGCCAGTGACTCCAAGCCAGCGTTTCATTCGAACTGGGTCTTGAGCAGCAAGATCTCCTACCGTATGAATTGCAGCGTTATTGAGACGCTCGAATAACTTCGGTCCCACGCCCCAGATCACATTCACCGGCAACGGCGCGAGATACTCGCGTGTTCGGTTGGCCGGAACTACCCCAATACCATCGGGTTTGGAACGGTCCGAAAGAATTTTTGCCAAGGATTTGGTAGCAGCAACTCCGACGGTCGAGGGTAGCTGCGTTGCCTCCCGGATTCGTTCTTTAATGAGGCTTGCTATTTGAGCAGGACTTCCCAAGCGTCTGCGGGCACCCTCAACGTCCACGAAGGCCTCATCAATAGATAGCTGCTCCACCATTGGGGTAATGTCATGCAACACCTCCATGACGCTCTGTGAGGCTTGTGAGTATTTTTCTCTCGTGGGTTCAATGACAATTAGCCGTGGATAGCGCGCCAGAGCATGGGCCATTGGCATCGCAGAACGAATACCAAATTCACGAGCTTCATACGAAGCCGAGGTGACGACTGATCTCGGCGACTTGCCACCCACTACTGCGGGGCGACCACGAAATTGAGGGTAGTCCAGTAGCTCTACGGACAAGAAGAATGCGTCCATATCGATATGCAATATGGTTGCGTCCCACGACTCATCGACGTACTTCTGGCCGGAAACTGAGTTTTGACCCGCTGAGACCATATGCCTAGTCTACGCCGTGCTGCCGGTAAGGTTGAGACGAATAGAATTTTTTTTGCTGAATCGCTCAGCAGGCAGGAGACTCAACACCGTGACGACATTGGACGCCGCGTGGTTTCGGACGAAGGTCCAAGATCGAATGCAGGACCTACTAGCCGACTATCGGCGTCGTGCTAGTGATATTGAACCAGCTGCAGAACCGCTGGTCGGCTCCATCGCACGGTTAGTAGAAGGTGGCAAGCGTCTCCGCGCGTTGTTAGCGTGGTGGGGTTGGCAAGGTGCCAGCGGCGCAGCCGATGATCCTCGCATTGTTGAGGCCGGTGTGGCGCTGGAACTGTTCCAGGCTGCTGCCTTGATTCATGACGATGTTCTTGATCGTTCAGATACTCGCCGTGGTCAACCTTCTGTTCATAAGAGCTTCGAAAAGCTCCACCACAACGAACAGTGGGCGCAAGATGGAGCACACTTTGGCGTGTCGGCCGCTATTTTGGCAGGAGACTTAGCACTAGGGCTCAGTGAAGAAGTCTTCTCGACAACGGCGGACGCTACCGCGTTTGCTACGCCTGCTCGCGAAGCGTTCCATGCCATGCGCTTCGAAGTGATGACGGGACAGTATCTTGATATCCTCGCAGAGGCCAATATCCCATCCGATCCTGAGGCTGGTTTAAGGCAGGCTCGGACAGTGCTGCAGTATAAATCTGCACATTATTCTGCTGTTTGGCCATTTGAGCTCGGTGGAATTCTCGCCGGAGCTGATGAAACCACGTTAAAGACGTACCGAGATTTCTCGACGCCTCTTGGCATGGCATTTCAGCTCGACGACGACCTCCTGGGGGTATTCGGTGACCCATCTCTAACTGGGAAACCAGCGGGCGATGATCTGATAGAAGGCAAACGCACTGAGCTCGTGGCTCATGCGTTAAAGAATCTGGAGCCAGAAAATACTCAAATGCTCAACAATTTTCTGAAAGATCCCCAGACCAGCGAACATACAGTCGAAAAGATGCAAGTACTCATCGAATCGTCTGGAGCACGCGCATTAGTCGAAGCCGAAATCCAACGACTTGGCGAACAGACCTACCAAGCGCTCAAAGAGCTACCCGTGGCCGAAGAAGTACAGTCTGGCCTGGAGCAACTCGTCTCTGGACTTCTGCACCGCCAGCACTAGCTACTACCAGGCCAACGCCTGGGCCCTGCGACGAATCTCAGTCTTCTTGCCGGCATGGAGAGCGTCGATAGGACGGCCCGGCAAAGATTCGTCTTCGGTAAACAGCCAACGAATAATCTCGACGTCGTTGAATCCTGCATCAGCAAGGACCATGATGGTGCCACGAAGCGGCTTTAAGATACCCGCGTCAGTGAAAAATGCAGCAGGGACATACCGGACATTTCTCTTACCGCGACGAACGTCGACGAGATGTCCTTCCTTAATCATCTTGTGAACTCGAGTCACAATTACATCAAGGCGTTCTGCAATCTCTGGCAACGTGAGCCACTCATCAACAAGTACTTCTAGATCTTGGTTTTCCTTCACATCTCAACATTATCGCAGTTTCCTGCTGTGTAGGGACGTCTGGCGCACTCGACACGGGAACGTCGTCACACAAAGACGATCAAACCTCTCCTATTAACATTTGTCCCACCCGTCATGTATATTCACTTATGTAACATTTTCATCACGTACACCTCGACGCTATTTTTGTCACACAGTGCACAAGAACTTCCCCTGGCTCGGGTGCCTGACGCAAAGAGGATACGTTATCCATGACTGACCGTACTTCCGGGGCTTCCCGGTTTTACAAATCAGCTGTTGCGACTTCGGCTCTGCCGTTACTTGCCTTAGGCTCCGCCACTGTGGCCACCGCGGCGGTAGCTGATGCACCCAGTACGGCGTTTAGTCCTAAGCCTGCAACAGCTGCCAACCTGACAGCAGCACAACAACAGCTCGAAGCAACCCTGATTCCTGCAGATCAGCTAGCTGTAGCCCTGCCGGCACGATTTACTCAGGAGTACTTCCAAGCAGCTAAGACCGCCCCCAAGACCTATAAGGTCGAATCGGGCGATACGCTGGGCCACATTGCACTGAAGCATAAGGTCTCGCTTTCTAATCTGTTGAAGTGGAATGACCTCAAAGCCTCATCGACTATTTACCCCGGTGATCAGCTCAACCTCGGTCCAGCAAGTTCCAGCAGCTCGACTACGACCAGTGCCCGTTCAACTTCATCTTCGTCGTCGAAGGGCACCTACAAGGTCAAAGCTGGTGACACTCTGTCGGCCATTGCCGCTCGCAATGGGATTGGCTTGTCGACCCTACTGAAAGCCAATGGCTTGTCGATGTCTTCGGTTATCTACCCGGGACAGTCGTTGAAGCTCTCAGGCTCTGCCTCGTCAGCTTCTTCATCGTCATCG
Source organism: Enteractinococcus helveticum (assembly GCF_001657475.1). Classification (GTDB taxonomy): domain Bacteria; phylum Actinomycetota; class Actinomycetes; order Actinomycetales; family Micrococcaceae; genus Yaniella; species Yaniella helvetica. Next base: position 36,641 of record NZ_LXEY01000018.1, on the reverse strand, counting down.
AAGACTTCCACATCGTCGTCTTCGGGTGGCGGCACATATAAGGTGCAATCGGGCGACACTCTCTCAGGCATCGCTGCTAAGAACAACGTCAGCCTGTCGACACTGTTGAACGCCAACGGCCTGTCTCGGTCATCGATTATTTATCCTGGCCAGCAGCTCAAACTGTCGGGTAGTGCATCCAGCTCGTCGTCCTCGGCGAAGTCCACATCCTCTAACAGTTCCTCATCGGGGTCATCGTCGTCCTATACGGTAAAAGCCGGCGACACACTGTCGGGTATTGCCGCTCGCAACGGGGTCGGGTTGTCCACGATCCTGAAGGCTAATGGCCTGTCGTTGTCCTCGACGATCTTCCCTGGTCAGAAAATTAAACTCTCAGGTAGTGCTGCAAGTTCTAGCTCCTCGTCTGGTGCATCGTCTTCGGGTTCGAATAAGTCGTCGAGTTCATCTAGCGCTTCGACCTACACTGTCAAGGCCGGCGATACGCTGTCTGGCATCGCCGCTCGCAACGGGGTCGGTTTGTCTACGATTCTCAAGGCAAACGGTCTGAGCTCCAGCTCCATTATTTACCCGGGGCAAAAGCTCAAACTGTCAGGTTCGGCAGCTACTTCAAACAGCTCAGGCTCGTCGTCAAACAGCTCGAGTAGTTCGTCGAAGAGCACTGGTTCTTACACCGTCAAGTCGGGTGACACCCTGTCGGGCATCGCTTCACGTAATGGTGTGAGCCTGTCGACACTGCTGCAAGCCAATGGATTGTCGGCATCGTCGGTTATTTACCCCGGCCAGACACTCAAGCTGTCTGGTAAGGGTGGTTCTAGTTCGATGACGACGGCGTCGGCGGACAATAATGAACAGCTCATCGGCAATACGTTCTTGCACTACACCTATCCGGATCACGTCGTGGCCAATGCGAACGCCAATAAGCGTGCGCTGTTGGCTGCTCCCATGCCATCAACTCAGCAGGTGCGCCAGATGGTAAGCCAGACGGCAAGCCAGATGGGTGTCGATCCGAAATTGGCGTTGGCGCATGCTCAGGTAGAGTCTGCTTTCAACCCGACGGCGGTCTCCCCCGCCAACGCGATCGGTACCATGCAGGTCATTCCATCATCTGGTGAGTGGGCATCTCAGCTCGTTGGTCGGAAGTTGAACCTCCTGGATCCGCAGGACAACATCACTGCGGGCGTGGCGATCATTCGTCATCTGCAGCGAAATAACCCAGGTGATATTGGTATTGCCGGTTATTACCAAGGTGAAGGCGGGGTCCGGAAGTACGGAATGTACCCCGATACGAAGGACTACGTCAGCAAAGTCCGAAATGCTATGAGCAGATTCTAATGAAACTCCCCTGATAGGAAACGGATACCCGGTCGGCATTGCTGGCCGGGTATTCTATGTGTTGTGAATACCCCAGCAGGACCCTCGCTCGTTGGCCTCACCGTCGACAACCGCTACGAAATCACACAGCGGTTGGCCCACGGTGGTATGGCCACGGTCTATCGTGCCGTTGATACCCGACTTGACCGTGAGGTGGCACTAAAAATCCTGCGACCAAACATGGCTGAAGATCCAGCCGTTATTGAAAAGTTTGAGGCAGAAGCCAAGAACACCGCCAAAATTAATCATCCGCACGTCGTCAATGTCTATGACCAGGGCGTGGGTACCGCCGGTAATGGCGACGTAGCGTTTCTGGCAATGGAGTTTATTGAGGGCCATACGCTGCGCGAGGTGATGCGTGCCGCCGGTCAGATGACGGTTGAAGAAACCTGGAACATTGCCCTGCCTATAATTCGGGGGGTTGCCGCCGCCCATCAGGTGGGTCTGGTACACCGGGACATCAAACCCGAAAACGTTTTAGTATCCAACGATGGCGATATTAAGGTCGCAGACTTCGGACTGGCGCGAGCCGCCTCTAACCACACGGGCACTGGAATGGCCCTGATGGGCACCGTGTCCTATATGTCGCCAGAACTGGTCACCGGGGAACAGGCCGATAAACGATCAGATGTATATGCCCTGGGTATCGTGATTTTCGAAATGCTCACGGGCCAGCGCCCCTTTAGTGGCGAGTCAGCCGTAGCCATCGCTGTGCAACACACCAATTCTCGTGTTCCGGCACCGTCGACACTGGTTCCAGGTATCAGCGCCGCAGTTGATGACATTGTGTTGCATATGACCGAGCCGTCTCCCGAGGACCGTCCCGCCGATGCCACCGAAGTGTTGATTTTGATTCAGCACCTGTTGGAAAATCCCGAAGCAGCTGAAGAACTGGCTCATCAGGAAAACGCAAACGATGCGACCCAGGTGTTCGACGATGTTGCCACCACAGCGTTCGGCACCGCAGAGCGCACCGATGACAGTTCGGAACCACACCAGCCACCTCCGCCCCCACAGCCTAACGTCACCGTACTGCCACCCTCAGTCACCGCAGAAGCCTCTCCCATGGGCGCGATGGATCACTATCATCGACCAGCAGTTGAGCAACAGCCAGTTACGAGTTCGCAAGTGCGCGACTTCGGAAACAAAAAACAACATGAATCTGTCCGGGCTTTCGCACCGATCCGCACCTCGCGGGCAGCAATTTATACGCTGCTGATCATTATGGCTGCGGCAGCCACAGTGCTATTCGGTAACTGGGCGGGGTCTGCCATTATGAGATTGCTCCTTGGCTAAGACCTTCCCCGAATCACCACGCCCCGTGAATTTTATATACCGTAGCAAGCGATCAGCCCCAGGATATCCTGGGGCTGATCGCTTGGTACGGTCGACGTCTTGAGACTATTTGGCGCTGTCTTTGGCTAACGATTCGGCAACCAAGAACGCAAGTTCAAGTGACTGTTGGTGGTTGAGTCGTGGGTCGACGAGTGTTTCGTAGCGTTCATCGAATGCTGATTCATCAATTGCAACCGAGCCGCCCAGGCACTCTGCGACGTCGTCACCGGTGAGTTCAATGTGCAACCCGCCAGGATGCGTGCCAGTAGCGTTGGCGACTTCAAAGAACCCACGAACTTCGTTCATGATGTCTTCCAGGCGGCGGGTCTTGTACCCATTAGCAGCAGTAATGGTGTTGCCGTGCATGGGGTCAGTAATCCACAGTGGAGTGGCACCTTCGGCTTTAACGCCGTCCATAATGGCCGGTAGCTGCTCACGTATCGTGTTTGCGCCCATGCGCACGATGAAGGTCAGGCGGCCGGGTTCACGGTTGGGGTCCAGTTTGTCAATGAGCTCCATGGCCTGATCTACCGTGGTGGTTGGCCCAAGTTTCACGCCGATCGGGTTGCGAATGCGCGACAGGTAGTCCACGTGTGCGCCGTCGATCTGGCGAGTGCGTTCACCAATCCATACAAAGTGCGAAGACGTAATGTAGGGCAGACCGGTCCGGGAGTCAATCCGGGTCAGGGCGCGTTCGTATTCAAGAAGCAGTGCTTCGTGTGCCGAGAAGAACTCTACGGTGCGCAGCGCATTGAAGTCAGCACCGGCGGCTTCCATGAAGCGAACGGCTCGATCGATCTCGGCGGCAAGTTCATCAAACCGAGCGTAGGCCGGGTTCGACATGAAGCCTTTATTCCAAGAGTGCACCGTCCGCAAATCTGCGAAGCCACCAGTCGTGAATGCACGAATCAGGTTTAAGGTCGAGGCGGACGTATGGTAAGCCTGCACCATGCGACGTGGATCGTGACGACGAGATTCTTCGGTGAAGTCGAAGCCGTTGACGATCTCGCCACGGAAGGATGGCAGCTCGACGCCGTCACGGACTTCCATATTCGATGAACGCGGCTTAGCAAACTGGCCAGCCATGCGACCCATCTTGACCACCGGCATCGATGCGCCGTAAGTCAAGACCGCGGCCATCTGCAAGATGGTACGGATTCGAGCAGAAATTTTATTGGCCGTTGCACCGGCAAAAGTTTCAGCGCAATCCCCACCTTGGAGGACGAAGGCCTTACCAGCAGCGGCATCGGCCAGACGCTCGCGTAGGACATCAACCTCTCCGGCAAACACCAGTGGTGGAACGTTGGAGAGTTCGTTAAGACTATCTTCTAGCAACTGCTGGTCATACCACTGCGGGGCCTGTTGCACGTCAAGATTCCGCCATTCATCCAGGCCAGGATAGTCAGCGGCACCCTGTGAATGGGTGGTGCCAAACGGCTCTACAGCCAGATTATTTTCCGCAGTGTCAAACATCATGCAGACAAGCATACGACCCGACGACACGCGCCAGGTAGTTCATGACGCTATGAGCCCAATATAGACCACGTTCCAGCTGAAAGTTCACGCGGAAATCACAAGCTATTCATCCGTCAATCCACCGCACTATGCTGGAGTAGATGAGCATAATGCAGTCCATTGAAATCCTTAAACCACACCCCCAAGGCGTCCTTGCCAAAAGCCAGACCCAGTGGGGTGTCGTTTTGCTGCATGGTTTTACCGCTGGTCCAGGCTCGGTGCTGCCCTGGGGGCAGGCTTTAGCAACAGCGGGCGCGACGGTATACATCCTGACACTTCCCGGGCATGGCACCACAGTCAGCGATCTGGCCCAAACGTCGGCCGGACAGTGGCGTCGGCACGTGCAGCAGACTGTGGATTACGTGCTTGCTCAAGGACATGACCGCGTTGCTGTGGCTGGTTTATCGCTGGGCGGCGCCTTGGCACTCGATGCTGCAGCGCACCGCGCGGTCGATGCCACCCTGCTGGTCAACCCGGCTCTGAGTTTCAAACCCGTAGATCAACTCGGAGTGGCTCTGTCACCGTTCTTCCAACGCATCATTCCCACTGTGGGACCACTTGCTGGCGACATTAAAAAGGCTGGCGTTGTCGAAGAGGCCTATGACCGCACCCCGGTTTCGGCAGTGGCCGAGCTCGCCAAACTATTCCGGACGGTCCGCAGGCGTCTGGCTGATATTTCCTCGCCGGTGACCTTGTATTGGTCGACACAAGACCACATTGTGCCCCCAACTACTGCAAAACTGCTGCGTCGTCGCATGGAACCCAACCTCTTGCGAATAGTTCACATGGATAACAGCTACCACGTGGCGACTCTGGACAACGACGCACCGCTGATCTACCAAGACAGCGTCAACACCCTGCTGAGTCTGTCTGGAGGTGATCATGGTGGAACAGCGTGACGAAGATAAAGCGTGGCAAGACCTTGTACGTCGACTCGGTGGCAGTCCGGAGCAAGCTCAATCCGAACCAACCGCTGAGCCACCGCCTGGACCTGATACGCCCAACCCCTCATCAATGCCCGGGCCACGCGACTATGCACCGGCCGAAGAAATCGTCGAAGACTTTCAACCGCCCGAACCGAGACCGATCGCAACTGGCAATCCACGAACGGTCTTGTCCTGGATCGGCGTCATCGGTGCTATTGCAATCTGGCTGCTGGCGGCACTGCTGGGGATTCCACTTGCCTGGTGGATGTCCACGGTTACCCTTGTGGCGTTTCTTGCCGGGGCACTGAGCCTCTTTTTCCTGCTCCCCCGTACGCGTGACCACCGCAACCCATATGACGACGACGATTATGGTAACGGCGCCCAACTATAAGCCCTCATGACAGCCGTGTTCCTGTTTCACGACGTCTCGTCATTTGGATTACCGACAAGTAGAATGTGATTCAAATCGCTCATCCTTGTCTACTGAGGAGCATCACCGTGAAAGAGATCATCATTCCCCCAGTTGCGGAAGCCCCGCACGACTCCAATGCCACCGATCTAGTTGAAAATCAATTCCATCAAGATCCACATCACCCGCTGTTTGCGCGCCAGCTGCAACCTGGCCAGTGGACTGATATCTCGGCCCGGGAATTTCGTGAAGATGCCAAAACCATCGCCCGCGCATTAGCATCGATCGGAATCGAGCCCGGCGACTCAGTGGCCATCATGAGTCCTACCCGCTACGAATGGACCCTACTTGACCTGGCGATCATGTACGCCGGTGCCGTGACGGTCCCGATCTATGAAACCTCGTCTCCTTCACAGATCGGGTGGATTATTGAAGATGCAGGAGTTAAAGCAGTTGTCGTCGAAAAATCTGACCATGCTCGTGCGGTTCAAACGGCGGTGCAGCGCGAAGGGCTTCCTGAACTCCATGGCATGTGGATTATGGAAGACGGTCTGGGCGACCTGCGAGCGCTAGCCGCCAATGGACCTGATAGCGATGAGATGGAACGTCGTCGGTCGCTGGCAAATCTCGATGATGTGGCCACGATTGTGTATACCTCTGGCACTACCGGGCGTCCCAAAGGGTGCATGATCACTCACGGCAACCTGGTGAATTTATCGCTGAATATTTTGCACTCAGAAATGCAGGAGGTGCTGACTCGGGATAGCACCACGATCCTATTCATCCCATTGGCGCATATTTTTGCGCGCTTTATTTCCTTCCAGACCTTGGCTTCTGGGTCGAAAGTCGGTCATACCCCTGACGTCAAGCAGCTTGTTCCGGATCTGAAATCCTTCCAACCCGATTTCCTGTTAGCCGTGCCCAGAGTCTTTGAGAAGGTCTACAACTCGGCTTTGTTGAGTGCGCAGGAGGGCGGCAAAGGGAAGATCTTCGAACGTGGTGCAGAAATCGCCGTTGACTATTCTAAGGCGAAGGAAGCCGGCAGTATTGGTGTGGGCTTGCGTCTGAAGCACTGGCTTTTTGACAAGCTGTTGTACTCCAAGATTCGTGCCGCGATGGGTGGCAACGTCAAAGACGCAATTTCTGGAGGCGGCCCGCTTGGCCCGTATTTGAGTCATTTCTTCCGCGGCGTCGGGGTCAACATCAAAGAAGGATACGGTTTGACCGAAACGACCGCACCGGTCACGGTGAACCGACCAGGCAAAACCCGGGTTGGAACCGTCGGATTGCCTGCCCCAGGATGTGGTATCCGGATTGCCGATGACGGCGAGATCCTGGCCAGCGGCGTGTGCGTATTCAAGGGATACCTCAACCTACCTGACAAGACCGCAGAAGACCTCGTCGATGGTTGGCTCCGCACCGGCGATATTGGTCATCTCGACAACGACGGATATCTCACGATCACCGGGCGAAAGAAGGAAATCCTGGTCACTGCGAGTGGCAAGAACGTGGCTCCTGCCCAGTTGGAAGATCAGATCCGTTCCGATGGGTTGATCTCCCAGGTGATGGTGATTGGCGACAATCAGAAATTCGTCGCCGCACTGGTGACCTTAGATGAGGAGACCGCACCACCGTGGCTCAAGCAACAGGGCCTTGATCCCAACATGTCGATAGCAGAGATGGCATCCCACTCGACTGTTCGTGAGCATGTTCAAGAACTCATCGATCGGGCCAACGAGTCAGTCTCACGGGCGGAATCAATCCGAGAATTCCGTATTGCTCATCAAGACTTCACGATTGAAGCAGGACAAATGACCCCGTCGATGAAGATCAAACGTGAAACGATTCTGCGAGATTTCCAAGATCTTGTAGACGACATCTATCAGACCGCAGCCAAATAACAACTGCCTTAACCAAACACCGCGCTGGATGGAACCTTTCGGTTCGATCCAGCGCGGTGTTCTATATTTCGAGTCTAGAGATGCTCCGAGTTTGGAACATCCAGACCAAGAAGCGCATTTTCTACTACCTCTGCCATGGCCGGGTGGATCCAATACTGGCCGCGTGCTAATTCATGGGCAGTGATGCCAAAGGACATGGCCGTCAACAGCGGTTGAATCAGGTTGGTGGCTTCCTGGCCCATAATATGAGCCCCCAGAATGTTGCCGGTGGCTCTTTCTGCGACGATTTTCACAAACCCATCGATATCTTCCATCGCCCAGCCGTAGGCGGTATCACCGTAGGACTGCACTTTCATGGTGATCGCTTCATCACCATACTGACGGCGCGCCTCATCTTCAGTCAGACCAGCGCTGGCGATCTGGGGGCGGGTGAAGACCCCAGCTGGAATCGTGGTGAGCGTATCGGGTTTCATCCGATCCGGGTTTTCCATGTTGTGTGAGACGATTCGCTGTTCATGGTTCGCCACATGCTTGAGCATCTGCGGATTCGCGATGTCGCCCATCGCCCAGATCCCCGCGAGCGGTTTGCCATCTGCGAGGACGCGCAAGTATTCATCACGGGCGATGAACCCGTTCTCGACGTCAATGCCAACCGCATTCAGATTGAGGCGGTCAGTGTTTGGTTTACGTCCCGTGGCCAGCAACACGACGTCGCCGATGAAGTAGTCTACGACCTCATGGTGATCATGTCCGGTGGCACTGAGATTGACCCGGAGTCTGCCATCGTGACGTTCAATCGAGTGCAAAGTCCGGTTGAGTGCGACCTGCCAGGCTTCCTTTGCCACCCGGGTGAATTCATCAGAGATGGTGTTGTCGTGGTTGGATAACAACTGCCCCGAGCGGTTGATGTGGATGACTTCGGACCCCAGTCCCGAAAATACGGCGGCGAATTCCGAACCAATGTATTTGCCACCAACGATAATGATGCGCTTTGGCAGTGCTTTGAGCCGCATCACCGTATCTGAGGTGTGTACGCCAGGAAGATTGAGCCCGGGCACGTCTGGCAGGCTCGGTCGAGACCCGGCAGCAACAACGATTTGGTCGGCTTCTAAAACACGTCCGCTGGACGTGGTGAGTTGTTTGGGGCCACTGAAGTGGACTTCTTCAGTGATCAGCGTCGTATGGTCCAGTTGGACATCGCGGTAATGCTTACCGGCTTCCGAAATAGCATCGATACGATTGAAAATTCTATCGCGGATATCCGGCCAGTTCGTAGCATCGACGCTTAGGTCGATGCCGAGACGTTCGGCGTCACGAGCCATTGCCGTCAGCTGGGCCGGGTATGCGAACATTTTGGTGGGGATACATCCGACGTTGAGACAGGTACCGCCAAAGGTGCCAGAGTCAATGATCGCAACTTTTTTGTTGTCCCAATATGGGGTGATAATAGAATTACCGGATCCGGAACCAATGATGGCCAGATCGTATTGTTCGATGCTCATGCCATCAGTGTAGTGGTTCCGAATCCGGTAATGACGTACTAGTTCAATCTAACGTCATGCTGGATCGAGGACCAAAATAAGGTCGTTTCCTTCCACTGGGGTTGGGTTCTTTAGCACCACGCGAGACACAGTGCCTGTAATCGGGGCGGTAATGCCGGCTTCCATTTTCATGGCTTCGATCGTGGCGATCGTGTCTCCAGCTTGCACGGTCGTGTTTTCTTCCACGACGACGGTGACGGTTCCAGAAAACGGTGCTGGGACGTGACCCGTATTCGAGGTATCGGCTTTCTCTGCCTCGTGCACATTGGATTTCACGGACCTGTCGCGGACTTCAACCTGGCGTTGTTGGCCGTTGAGGGTGACCATCACGGTACGCATGCCTTTATCGTCCGCTTCGGACACAGCCTGCAGTGTGGTCAACAGACGCACGCCCTTGCCTAGCGAGATCACGTGCTCATGGCCTTCGACCATGCCGTAGAGGAAGTCGCGGGTGTGCAAGACCGAGGTATCGCCATAGAGTCGAACGTGCTCTTCGTATTCGCTGGTTGGCCCAGGGAAGAGCAGCCGGTTGAGGGTACGACGACGGGTCTCCCCCGGTTCGGCCAGTTTGGCTTCGTCCTCTGCAGCAAGCTCTTCGACCTCGATTCCGGTTGTGTCACGGCCTTCCAGCGCTTTGGTTCGAAATGGTTCTGGCCAGCCGCCTGGAGGATCTCCAAGCTGTCCGGATAAAAAGGCGATGACCGAGTCTGGAATGTCGTAGTTGCGTGGGTTTTCTTCGAAGTCAACCGGGTCAGCGTTGGCAGATACCAATGCCAGCGCCAGGTCGCCAACAACCTTCGACGACGGCGTCACCTTGACGATGTCGCCGAGGATGTCGTTGGCGGCAGCGTACATGTTTTCGATCGATTCGAAGCGCTCCCCCAGGCCCAATGCGATAGCCTGCTGGCGCAGGTTGGATAGCTGTCCACCCGGGATCTCGTGCGCGTAGACTCGACCAGTTGGTGCCGGCAGTCCAGATTCAAACGGTGCGTAGATTTCCCGAACTGCTTCCCAATAAGGTTCCAGCCCGGCAACGTGTTCCAGGCACAGCCCGGTCTCGCGCTCGGTATTATCGGTTGCTGCAACAAGAGCCGACATCGAGACCTGCGAGGTGGTACCTGCCAATGCCGCAATCGCGGTATCCACGGCGTCCACGCCTGCATCAGATGCTGCTAACAGGGTCGCCAGTTGTCCACCCGAGGTATCGTGCGTGTGCAAGTGCACCGGTAGATCGAAGTTCTCACGCAAGGCGGTGACCAGTTTGCTTGCCGCTGCTGGGCGCAGCAGACCTGCCATGTCTTTAATCGCCAGAATGTGTGCCCCAGCGTTGACCATGTTTTCAGCCAGGCCCAAGTAGTAGTCCAGCGTGTAGAGCTTCTCGTTGGGATCAAGGAGGTTGCCCGTGTAGCACAGGGCTGCTTCGGCAACCGAGGAGGTGTTTTCGCGAACCGCTGTAATGGCAGGGATGATCTGGTTGACATCGTTGAGCGCATCGAAAATACGGAAGATATCAACACCGGTTTGTGCTGCTTCTTCAACGAATGCTTCGGTCACGCGCTGTGGGTACGGTGTGTATCCCACAGTGTTGCGACCACGCAGCAGCATCTGCAGTGGGATGTTTGGCATTTCTTCCCGGAGACGTGCCAGACGGTCCCAGGGGTTTTCCGACAAGAACCGAAGTGCGACGTCGTAGGTGGCCCCGCCCCAAACTTCAGCCGATAAAAGCTGTGGCATCAGATGGGACACTGCAGGTGCGGCGGCAAGCATATCCCGGGTACGAATACGGGTTGCCAGCAGGGACTGGTGGGCATCTCGGAAGGTCGTATCGGTGACTGCAAGACCTTCGTGATGACGCAGGGCTTGCGCAAAGCCTTCTGGGCCCTTGTCGACCAGGATATCGCGCCACCCGCTTGGAGGGGTTTCCAGCGAGGGACCATCGAATGGGCTGCGGTCCGGTTCGTCGGCCTTATCTCCAGGGAAGTGCGGCAGCTTGCGACGTGGATCCATCCCCTCGATACGAGGACCATATGGCCGGTTAACGGTGACGTCAGCAAGGTAAGACAGCGCACGCGAGCCACGGTCTTTCGACCGGTTGATTTGCGTGAGGTAGGGGTTCTTATCGATAAAGTCCGTTGCGACGTCGCCATCAATGAATTGTTGGTTGTCGAAAACATTCATCAGGAACGGGATGTTGGTTGCTACCCCACGGACACGGAATTCTGCCAGGGCGCGACGTGCTCGGCGAATAGCAGTTTGGAAGTCTCGGCCTCGAGACGACATTTTCACCAGCATCGAGTCAAAGTGCGGTGAAATTTCTGCACCGGTGTAGATCGTGCCACCATCCAGGCGGATACCAGAACCACCGGCAGAGCGGTAGGCAGTAATCTTGCCGGTATCTGGACGGAAATCATTGGCGGGATCTTCGGTAGTAATACGACACTGAATGGCAGCACCGCGGATCTGAAGATCTTCCTGATTGATGCCAAGGTCGTCCAGGGAGGCTCCAGCAGCAATGCGAAGCTGGGCTGCGACGAGATCCACGTCGGTGATTTCTTCGGTAATGGTGTGTTCCACCTGGATGCGCGGGTTCATTTCAATAAAGACATGCTGACCGGCGCGCTCACCTTCGGTGTCGACCAAGAATTCGACAGTACCGGCGTTTTGGTAGTTCATGGCCTTAGCAAATTTGACAGCATCATCGTACAGTCGCTGGCGCAATTCATCATCGATATTTGGGGCCGGTGCAATTTCGATGACTTTCTGGTGACGACGTTGCATCGAGCAGTCGCGTTCAAAGAGGTGAACGACGTCGCCATGGTTGTCTGCAAGAATCTGGACTTCGATGTGGCGCGGACGTAGCACTGCCTGTTCGAGGAAGGCTGTTGGGTCCCCGAAGGCGGTTTCTGCTTCGTGCATGGCGCTCTTGAGCGCTTCAGGCAAGTCTTTAGCTGCTTCGACGCGACGCATTCCACGACCGCCACCGCCAGCAACGGCTTTGACGAACAAGGGGAAGCCGATGGAGTCTGCTTGAGCTATGAGTTCCTCAGCATTAGCGGAAGGATCCGTGGATTTCAGGGTCGGCACGCCAGCCCGTTCAGCTGCGCGCAGTGAGGCGACCTTGTTTCCGGTTTGTTCCAAGACCTCAGCAGGTGGGCCGACGAAGGTCAGACCGTTATCTTTTGCTTTCCGTGCAAGCTCGGCATTCTCAGCTAGGAATCCATAGCCTGGGTAAATAGCATCTGCGCCAGATTCCAACGCAACTTTGATAATGCTGTCGACGTCTAGGTACGCCCGGACCGGATGACCTTCTTCACCGATCCGATAGGCTTCATCTGCCTTTTGCCGGTGAATCGAGTTGCGATCTTCGTATGGAAAGACAGCGACAGTCTTGGCATTGAGCTCGTGACACGCGCGAAAAGCGCGAACAGCAATCTCGCCACGGTTGGCGACCAATACCTTGTTAAACATTGGGTCACCACCGCTCTTGTGGGCCGAGTGGTCTTGATTTTCAGCCAAGGTTCCTCCAGTGTGTGTTAGTGCTGTCACGAGTAATGACAGACTCTCAGGTACGTTCAAAGATACCGGTCCTGTATACATTGAACATATGTGATACTACCCACGTTCTTGCTCATTGCAAACAATAAGTACCCGAAAGGGACAGTCCCAGAAGTTCTCGCCCGGCTTGTTAGAATATGGTATCGACCAAAACGTCTATTTAATAAATAAGGTGCAATCGTAGTGCAGGTTATCTCTATTTCCAGCCTCAAGGGCGGCGTTGGCAAGACTTCCATAACCCTTGGTTTGGCATCTGCGGCTTGGGCAGCTGGCGTCTCGACCCTAGTCATCGACCTCGACCCGCACGCTGATACGACCACCGGCCTTGGTATCAAACATGATGATATGAGTACCGAGATTGGTACAATGCTGCGCAAGCCTAAACAATTTCGCTTGCACGAACACGCCGTTACATCCGGATGGATGCAAACGAATCAACCTAATGGCACCGAAGCAGGCGTGCTCGATGTTATTCGTGGATCGGCCAAAACGTCACTTTTTGAAAAGGTGACCACTCGTCGCCGCGAGATTAATCGCCTTGTGACCTTGTTAGAACAGACCCAGGGTTATGACCTAGTCTTGATCGACTGCCCTCCTGCCCTCAACGGTGTCACGCGTATGGCGTGGGCAGCATCAACCGACGTATTGCTAGTTGCAGAACCTAGTCTGTTTTCCGTTGCGGGCACAGAGCGCACCTTCCGTGCGTTGGATTTATTCCAACGAGAATACGCACCAAAACTTAAGAACTCCACGCTGGTTGTTAACCGAGTACGTGTAGCATCGACCGAACATAAATACCGCCTTGCTGAGATGCGTCGGATGTTCGGCAAGCGGATGTTGGACGTCCAGATCCCAGAGAGCTCAAATTGGCAGCAAATCCAAGGTGCTGCATGGCCGGTTCATGCTTGGCCTGGTGATACCGCATCGACGGCCGCGCGCACGTTCGATCGGTTGCTGCAAAAGCTCGACCAGCCAAAAGTTCCTTCTCGCAGAGCCCTCCAGGGTTAATTTTTTGAGCGCGTTTCCTAAACGCGTGTATGAACCAAAAAACCCGGTTATGTATACATAACCGGGTTTTTGCTTAAAATCTATACGGAGGTGACTGCCTGCTAAGAAGCGGTTTTTCGGCGAGTGGCACGTCGGGCAGCAAGCTCATCATCCGGAAAGTCGGCATCGATCTGACCATCGGCCAGTCGCTCTGCTGGAAGTTCGGCGAGTGTGCCTTCAACTTCACGCCATACCCGCCCTACAGCGATGCCATAGACACCTTGACCGCCTTGAACCAGGTCAATGACTTCGTCAGCTGAGGTGCATTCATACACGGAAGCACCATCGGACATCAAAGTGATCTGAGCAAGATCTTCAACCCCACGTTCACGCAGATGTTCGACTGCCGTGCGGATCTGTTGCAACGAGACTCCGGTGTCGAGGAGCCTCTTGACGACTTTGAGCACGAGCACGTCGCGGAACGAATAAAGTCGCTGGGTTCCAGAACCTTCTGCACCACGAAGCGACGGCACGACCAAACCGGTACGTGCCCAATAATCTAACTGGCGGTACGTGATACCGGCTGCTTTCGATGCGGTTGGACCGCGGTAACCGCAATCATTATCCAGCCACGGCGCATCGTCGTTAAACAACACACCCTGATTGCCAGCGTCGAGACTCTGGCGATGCCCTGAATCACTCGTGTGAGACACTAGGGTTTCCTCCTGCTGTTCTGTTCCACGCGGGGAAGTTTTCGTAAGACTCACGTGGAACCGACATCATCTGCGATTACTGGTTAATGGTCTCACATTATGCAATGGAACGTATAGTGTCCCACGCTATTCTGAGAATCAGTCCTGGTCAAAGACCAGAGAGGAAAACGTTAGTCGTGTCGGAACTATTTTTCGGTGTCCTCAGCATCGTTGCCGTCGTTGTCGCCGTTATCGTCATCGTCCTCATGTGCAGACGATGTGTCGGCTTGTTCTTCTTTAGCAGTCTCTTCCGGCGTGAGAAAGTCCTCTGGGTTCAGATCTTTGAGGAACTCGCGAAATTCATCCACGCTTTCTTCAGTAATTTCGGGCTCGATTTCCGGTTGTTCGATATTGAGCTCTGCTGCGATATCGCCTTCAGTTAGATCAATGCCTGCCGCATCTAAAACTGTGTCGGTCGCATATACCGGCACATCAGCAAATAATGCCGACGCTACGGCATCCGAGGCGCGAGAGTCCACTGTAGTGCCGGAGGTCAAAATAAGTTCTGCGTAGAATACTTCTTCGTCAACTTTAGAAATGCGTACAGCTTGAAGTGGGTCACCGGCTTGCCGTAGAGCGTCTACCAGCAATTGATGTGTGGTGGGTCGAGGCGTATCGATCCCCTGCTGGGCAAGACCGATAGCTGTCCCCTCGGAAGGTCCAATCCAGAGACGGAGCAAACGCTGACTTTGTTGGTGCAAGAGCAATAGGATCGGCTGGTTACCCGGTAGTACGATCCTGATTTCAAGGACCTTCAGTACAATGTCGGCCATGGTGAAGCTCCTTTTCGTTGTGGTGACCAACGCTAGCTGCGGCTAGTCGTCCATATCTGCAATTTCAGCACTCACAACCCCTGCATGCAAGCGCAGGCAGGCTTGGGTGATCTCTCGTGCTGCTTCCTGTGCGCGTTCCATCGAAACACCACCATCGTGCTGGCCTAGCCCTGATGTGGCCTGTTGAACCATTCCTAGCTCTCGATCGACAGCGATGCGAAACGGCCGTAGGTGCCGTGGTTCAAAGCCAAACTCCGCCAAGGTCACCGCCGCCCGGGCCACTTTGAGACTATGATCGTTATACCGTCCGGTCTCATCCGGCCAGATCAAACGGTAGGATTCAAGTGTTTTCATCAACTCGTCGGAAGCCCCACACATGCCCTGAAGCTCAGCCCGAGTCATAGGACGAATATGGCCGCTGATTTCGTGGGCAAGTTGTTGAGACACCGACCGAGGTTCAAGTCGTAACCCACCAGGCAACGATTCAGGGCGTCTACCGGCGTCAATGGCGTCAAGATAGTCTTTGATAACTTTTAGCGGCAAAAATTGATCACGTTGTATGGCCAAAATAAAACGTAACCGGTCCACATCAGCCTGCGTGTATTTTCGGTAGCCTGCTGCTGTGCGAGCGGGGGTAACTAATCCACGTTCCTCTAAGAAGCGCACTTTTGAGGCCCGGACTTCCGGAAACTCAGCATTGATGTGCTCTAAAACTTCGCCGATACTCATCAATGCCTGCGAACGTTTTGAACTCGAGGACGACGTGCTGCGGGGTTTAGGGGAAGCGGCCAATATCTTGAAACCTTTTCAACAACGTAGGATCAGATGCAACACGTCGCCGGCATCTGACCGGCGACGAGAGCATCAAGCGGCTACTTTTTAGGTTGCTGGGTTCCTGCATAATAGGACAAACGGAACTTCCCAATCTGCAACTCCATGCCAGTGCGAAGTAGTAAGGAATCGACCCGATCGTTGTTGATGTAAGTGCCGTTGAGTGATCCGGTATCGGCAACGCGATAGCCGCCGGCTTCCCTTTCGAATACGGCATGCTGACGGGATACGGTCACATCATCAAGGAAGATGTCAGCATCGGGATGACGACCGACCGTGACCTTGTCCTGATCCAGCAAGAAACGAGCCCCACGGTTGGGTCCTTCATGTGCAACTAAGAGTGCGGACCCTATCGGCAAGGCTTCTACGGCTGAGCGTTCTTCAGCGTCGAGCGGCAGGTTTCTTAAGGGTTCAAGCTTGGGTAACCCAACGGTCGTTGACTCAACCTCAGACTGGTCTTCTGAGTTACCAGGAACGGGGTTATCTTTTGTCATGCTTGAACGCTCCTTGTTGTACAAATTCATCATGGGTGACACGGTCCCAACTGCCACCCTGGCCCACCTAAGTTTAGCCGATCGATTCGGCTAATTCACTTGTTGAAGCTGGGAAGCCTCAGATAAAACAGCCTGTCATCTTGGTTTTTGAGCCAAAGTATGCTCACAGTAAAATCCCAGACATTTTGGAGCAAATATTACGACTCCGTCCTGCTGGGTTTCCTCAAGCACGTGCCGAGAGGCTTACTGACAAGACTAAAACATCCTTGGTTTAGTGCTAAACCAAGGATGATCTCGTCGGGCTGACAGGATTTGAACCTGCGACCCCATCTCCCCCAGAGATGTGCGCTACCAAGCTGCGCCACAGCCCGATCTTGCACTGATTGATTCAGAGCTAGGATACTCGGGTTACTCTACACTATGTCCAAAGAAACTCCGAATTTATGTACTTCAGTGGATGCCGTTGATTTCGGCTGTTGGTTTTAGAATCGACAATATGACTGTCTTTCCTTCACAAACAGACAATATCGCCTATGCGCGTTCCCTTATCAGGACCATTGCAGACTATCCTCAGCCAGGGGTTTCGTTTCGAGACATCACTCCCCTGCTGGCTGATGGTCGAGCGATGCATGCCGTCGCACACGAACTGCTCGTGCAGGCACAAGGCGATTTCGATGTCGTCGCAGGCATTGAGGCGCGGGGTTTTATCTTTGCCGGAGCAGTCGCAACGCTGGCGAGGACCGGTATGATCCCAATACGCAAGGCCGGGAAATTACCAAAGCCTGCACATCGGGTGACCTATACCAAGGAATATGGGGAAGACCACCTGGAGGTATCACCGGATCTTAAGCCAGGAATGCGAGTGCTACTCATTGATGACATCCTGGCCACCGGTGGATCGCTGAAAGCCGGTGCTCATTTGATAACCGCAGCCGGAGCTGAGGTGACCCAAATTGGTGTTGTCCTTGAGCTTGAAGGGTTAGGCGGTCGATTGGTCATGCCGCAGACTCGCGCGCTCCTTAGCATGTAGTCTGCGGCAGTCCAAGCTAACGTTTCCGACGTTCGCGCACACGCATCGTCAGTTCGATAGGGGAACCTTCAAACCCGAAGTACTGCCGTAGGCGATTGATGATGAATCGTCGGTAACCGGGGTCCAAAAAGCCTGTGGTAAACAGTACGAATTTAGGCGGTCGGGTCGACGATTGGGTGGCAAATAGAATTCGAGGTTGTTTGCCACCTCGTACCGGGTGCGGGTGAGCCGCCACCAATTCGCCGATGAACGAGTTGAGTTTGCCGGTCGGGATACGAGTTTCCCAGGAGTCCAGCGAGGTCTCCAACGCGGGCACCAAGCGGTTTTTGTGCCAACCAGTTTTAGCTGAAATATTGATGCGTGGCGCCCAGGAGACGTGTTGCAGGTCCAAGTCGACTTCTCGTTCTAGATCCAGACGACGGTCCTCATCAAGCAGGTCCCACTTGTTGAAGGCTAAGACCAGAGCGCGACCGGTATCCAGCACGATCTGAATGATACGCACGTCCTGTTCGCTCAGCGGCTGGGAAGCTTCTAATAAGACCACCGCAACCTCAGCGCGTTCCAGCGCAGCACGCGTCCGCAGGGATGCATAGTAGTCGGATCCAGAAGCCATATGTTGACGACGTCGGATCCCAGCGGTGTCAATGAACTCCCAGATATCACCGTCGAGCTCAATGAGCTCATCGACTGGATCACGGGTAGTCCCCGCGGTATCGTCGACAACAGCTCGGGCGCTGCCTGCCAGACTATTGAGTAGTGACGACTTACCTACGTTTGGTCGTCCAACCAGCGCCACGCGGCGTGGTCCCCGAGCAGTCAGCACGTCTTTATACGCAGATTCTTCGGGAAGTTCTTCTAGTAGTGCATCCAGGAGGTCCGCCGTCCCGCGTCCATGGAGCGCAGACACCGGCCAAGGGTAACCAAAACCCAGACCCCATAGCATCGCGGCGTCGGCCTCATGCGACTGCCCGTCGGCCTTGTTGGCCACTAGGGTGATTGGTTTATTGGCCTTGCGGAGCATGGTGACAATCGCTTCGTCGGTAGCGGTGATCCCCACGGTCGCATCGACCACAAACAGCACAGCATCGGCCCGCTGCACGGCTCGCTCAGCTTGTTCGGCCACTTTGCCGGCCAGGCCTTTGACGCCGTATTCCCAGCCACCGGTATCAGCGACGGTAAACGGACGCCCATTCCACTCGGCTTCGTAGAAGACGCGGTCACGGGTGACCCCCGGGACGTCCTCGACTACGGCTTGGCGGCGGCCGATGATGCGGTTAACTAGTGTTGACTTACCAACGTTCGGTCGGCCAACAACGGCCACGACGGGTGGCACGAAGTCCAGTTCCGCAAAGCTTTCAGCTTCTTCGAAACCTTCCAGGATCTGTTGGTCGTCGTCTTCAAGTTCGTATTGTTGGAGTCCGGCCAGATAGGCCTGGGTGCGGGCTTGATGTTCTTCATCGGTCATCTGCGCGAGGTCTTCATCGACCGTGTCAGCGCTAGATGGGATGTATTCTTCTTCTGTCATTACGCTTTCTTAAGATTGTTTGGCGTTGACTTGGCGTTGTATTTCAGCCAGGACGACGGTCACGGTGTCTTCAAGGGAAAGATTCGTCGAATCGATTTCAGCAACACCTTCAGCTGGGGTCATGAAGTCCACGAGGGCTGAGTCTTTCGCATCCCGGACCATGACATCAGATTCAACGTTGGTTGGGTCTTGGTCAGTCTCACGCAATTGTTGACGACGTCGCGCCATGCGTACTTCCGGTGAGGCTGTCAGCAAAATGCGAGCATCGGCGTCGGGCGCCACCACTGTGGTGATATCGCGGCCTTCCACGACAATGCGCGGCCGTGATTCAATAGCTTGTTGTTGCAGTTTGACCAGCAATTCTCGCACCTGCGGACGTGTCGAAAGGGCTGACACGTTGGCAGTGACTTCGTCGGTGCGAATCGCCTCGGTAATATCCTGTCCGTCTAGAGCCACCGAAACATTATTCGGATTGAGGTCCTGGGCCAGCGGCATGGTCGTGATCAGTTCAGTAATCTGCTGGGTCTCCACGGTCTCCGGTTGGGTCAGGTCCAGACCATTTCGCATGCACCACAGCGTGGCGGCACGATAGTTTGCGCCGGTGTCGAGATAGCTGAGTTTCAAGTCTTGGGCCACCCAGCGGGCAACCGTGGATTTACCAGTGCCTGAAGGACCATCTATGGCGATGACGAGCCGTGATTGTGCAGACATTACAGTACCTTCCATCCTAGTTTGGTCAACGCGTTGACCAGGTGCTTCTTATGACCGGGAACCACAGCGATTTCCAGCATACCGACCTGGTAACCAGATGAGTGTTCCATTCTCAAGTCTTCCACGTTCACCCCCGCATCGGCCACAGCCTGCAGCGCTGAAACAATCGCACCCGGTTTGTCGTCGACCAGGACGGTGACCTGGGCAAAGCCTTGAGCCGGCCCACCGTGCTTGCCTGGAATCCGCGCTTGGCCGCGGTTTCCTTCGTCCATCAGTTGGGCGACGTCGAGTCGAGCCCCCGAGGCACTGGGTGCACTCAGGGTGTTAATTAACCGGTCAAGGTCAGCCTTCATCCCGTGAAGTTCTGGCAGGATTTGTTCAGCATTTGCCGTCAAGATCTGTACCCACAGACTGGGATCAGAGGCAGCGATTCGGGTCGTATCACGCAGCCCATTGCCTGCCAATTGCAGCGCTTGGCCAGAAGTACCTTGGAGGCGCGAGGCCAACAGCGAGGCAGCAATCTGCGGCAAGTGGCTGATTTGGGCAACAGCACCGTCGTGCTCTTCGGGGGTCATGTGATAGATGGTGGCCCCAAGCAGCCGTGCGACGTCAGAGGCAACGTCGATGACGTACTGGGGTGTTTCGGACGTCGTACACAGCACCCAGGGTGCAGCGGTAAATAACTCGCCACGAGCCGCTACTGGGCCTGACCGTTCACGCCCAGCCATCGGGTGGGTGCCGATATAACGCTGTGCGTCCTGAGCGGTGAGCTCACCTGCAGCAACTGCTGCCGCGATTTCCTGAGCAATAGCCACTTTGACCGAAGCGATATCAAGCACGACCGCAGCGGGCCAGCGGCGCAAGGCTTTGATCACTTCTGCACCCGTGACATCTGGCGGTGCTGCGACCACCACGGTGCCGGGTTGGTCTTCATCCGTTAGCCCTTGGCCTGCGCCGATGTCTTCGGCCACCGCTTGGGCAGACGGTGACGGGTCAGTGAGCAAAACCTGTAAGCCGACCGACCGTAAGCCGAGACCGATAGAGGTCCCCAACAGACCCGTCCCAACAATGAGCACGGGCTCATGGATGGTGTGGTGTTTGGAAATTGTTTCGGTAGCTGCGGCGAGTGAGGCAGTGTTGACAATTTCTGTGCGTGAGAACCGCGGTGTCGTCATAGTCCTACCGTTGCCATGAGATGTCCGACTTCTTGTGAGTTGAGCTGTCGGATGCTGCCTTGACGCTGATTGCCAAGGGTAATGGGTCCATGGGCAATGCGAACCAGGCGTTGTACAGGGTAACCAACAGCTTTCATGAGGCGGCGCACCACACGGTTCTGACCGCTGTGAATAATGACTTCGCACAGGATGTGGCCGGGCGTAGAGTCTACAACTTTGAAGGAGTCGACGGACACCAGGCCATCTTCTTCCAGTTCGATGCCTTTACGAAGTTCATCGCCGACACCCTTGCGCATCGGACCTTTGACCTGGACCAGATATGTTTTTGGCACTTCGTAGCTTGGATGTGAAAGACGGTTTGCAAGTTCGCCGTCGTTGGTGAGTAGCAGCAGGCCCTCGGTTTCATTATCGAGACGGCCTATGTGGAATAGCCGGGTGTCTGCGGTATTGACGAAGTCGGCAATCGAAGGGCGACCTTTCGGATCCGACATGGTTGAAATAACGCCCCGAGGCTTGTTGAAGGCATAGTAGACGGAGTCGGGTTTGGTGTTGACGCGGATACCATCGACAAAAATGATGTCGTTGTCAGGATCCACGCGAGTACCCAGTGCGGTCACGATTTCTTCGTTAACTTCGACGCGGCCCTCAGCAATGAGATCTTCTGCCACACGGCGGGAGGCTATACCAGCAGCCGCGATGACTTTTTGTAGGCGTTCGCCTTCAGGCACGTGTTGGCGGGATTTCTTGCCCTGGCCTTTGCCTTTTCGGTATTGGCTGCGGTCTACTGGACCTAGATTGCGATCATAGTCGGCACCGGAAAATGGGCCACCGCGACGACCAGCTTTGGGTGTGCGGTTGCGGCGTCCGGAGCCTCTCGGCTTGCGGGATGTCATATTATTTATTCCTGACTTTCTGCTAATTTACTTGCTTCATCTACTCCGGGAAGGAGTGGGGAAATCTTGGGCAATTCCTCTATAGAGTTTAGGCCAAGTAGTTCCAAAAAATAATCCGTCGTTTTATAGCGTACGGCACTGGTATGTTCCTCGGTGCCATCTTCAGCAATCAGCCCTCTTGTCAGGAGCGTGCGTACGACCGAATCCGAGTTCACACCACGGATTTGGGCAACCCGTGATCGAGTAGCCGGTTGCAGATACGCGATAACTGCCAAAGTCTCCAACGCAGCTTGGCTTAACTTTTGGGTGGCCCCTTGGACCATATATGTGGCAATCACATCAGCATGGTCCGCACGAGTATAAAGACGCCACCCCCCTGCGACATGTCGCAGTTGAAAACCTCGAACAATACCGCCAGTTTCTCCGTCATAGTCGCGTTGAATAGCCTTCAAGGTGGTCTCGAGTTCCGTGGGGCTCGCATCCGTGACTTTGACCAGTTGTTGAACGGTCACCGGCTCATCGGAGATTAACAAGATGGCTTCCAGCTGGGCAAATAATTCCGATTCATACCGCTGCTGTGTCATGCTGCCTCTTGCCAGAACACCGTAATTTCGCCCAGTGGGGTTTCCTGCTGCCAGCTGATTAATCGATCACGGTACATCGTTAGTAAACCCAGAAATCGTACCACAACCACCATTGTGGTCGATGCGTCACTGGTGAGATCGCTAAACGTCAATCGACCAGCTTCTTGAATGCGGCGAGACATGATTGAAACTTGTTCGGTCAGGGACACAACCGGCGCGTGTAAGTGTTGAGTGCCGACTTCAACAGGTTCGGTCACAAATTTTGTGAAAACTTCGTTCGCGATGGCGACAAAATCATCAGCAGATAAATCAAAGACGAGTTCTGGCAACAGGTTGGCATGCTGAGGCTCAGGCCCACCCTGACGTGGCAGCATGGCTGATTGCATGCTAATACGTTCTTTGATCAAATCCGCGGCCTGCTTGAATGCTCGGTATTGCAATAACCGGGCAAACAACAGATCTCGTTCTTCTAACAGGGCCATCTCGTCATTGGCGTCCCCGATCCCAGATGGCAGCAAACGGGCGGTCTTCAGTTCCAGCAGGGTCGCGGCTACGACCATAAAGGAGGTCGAGTTCTCTAAGACCTCCTCGGTAGTTTCCAAGGTCGCCACGTACGCTAAGAATTCATCGGTTACTTCGGCTAGTGCAACTTCTGTGACGTCCATGCGTCGCCGAGCTATCAGCGACAGCAGCAGATCAAACGGTCCAGAAAAATTGGTGAGCGCTAGTTCAAAGCCAACATGTTCTTCGGTGTATTCATCCTCGAAGGTCGGCGAAGCTAGCAGGCTCACGGAGCGCCACCGCGGCAGATCAGTTCTCGAGCAAGTTGTCGGTAGTTTTTGGCACCCGGGTGATTGGGCGCAAACGTTGTGATGGGTTCCGCTGCCACTGTTGCATCAGCAAACTTGATGGAACGGTTAATCACTGTTTCAAACACTCGGTCGCCAAAGGCCTCTACCAATCGACCGATAACTTCTTTCGAATGCAGGGTTCGCCCATCGACCATAGTTGCCAGCACGCCGTCGATAATGAGATCCGGGTTGATGCGATCTTGAACCTTTTCGATGGTTTCTACCAACAGTGCCACAGCACGTAAGGCAAAGAATTCAGCAGTCAGTGGGATAATCACACCGTGTGCTGCTGCTAACGCGTTGACCGTCAACAGGCCCAGGGACGGTTGACAGTCAATGATGATGACATCGTAGTCGTCAATGACGGGACGTAGGGCGCGTGCCAGTACTTGCTCGCGTGCCACCTCATTGACCAGCTGTACTTCTGCAGCAGATAGATCAATGTTGGCAGGCAAGAGATCAACGTTTGGATCTTCCGTCGTGACGATGCCGTCGCTGATATGTACGCCACGTTCCATCAATACGTTATAGACCGTGAGGTCCATCTCATGAGGATTCATGCCGAACCCTGCCGACAGCGCGCCTTGAGGGTCGAAGTCAACCATCAGCACTTTTCGACCGTAACCTGCCAGCGCAGCCCCCATATTCACTGAGGAAGTGGTTTTGCCGACACCACCTTTTTGGTTCACCATCGCGATGATGCGGGCAGGACCGTGTGTTTCGAGTGGCTCTGGAACGGGAAATTCGTGCTTTGGCCGCCCGGTGGGTCCGATCACCGGATCTCCGGTGATCATCATCACGGGTTGTGGTTGTTGGCTGGCGTCGTTCACGATGCTTGAAACTCCTGACCGCTACGTAAGTTGGGGGTGTGATCCTCTTAGTGTTCGTAAGTGACGTGAGTGTGGTTTCTGACTCTAGTGTATTGCTGGATCACATGACTTCCCGAACTAATTGGTTTTTTCACGGCGAGCCTTAAAGTTTAACGTCAAACCTGAAGGTCAGGCTAGCCTTGCGCCCGAGGATGCGCATAGGCAAAAACCTCCCGGAGCGTGTCAGCAGTGACTTGAGTGTAAATCTGGGTCGTCGTCACCGATGCATGCCCCAGTAATTCTTGCACAACTCTAACGTCCGCTCCGCCTTGCAACAGGTGCGTGGCAAAAGAGTGGCGCAAAGTGTGGGGGGAAATTTCTGCGGTGATCTCGGCGTCTTCAGCAGCTTGTTTCAGAACATTCCATCCGGTCTGACGCGATAGCCGCCCTCCGAACCTGTTTAAGAATAGCGCAGGTGAACCTTTCCCACCGGCAGCATGCTTGGGTCTGCCACGAACCAGATACGCATCAACAGCTCGTTGCGCGTATGAACCCAACGGCACGATACGCTCTTTTGACCCTTTTCCAAATAACCGAACAACGGTGGTGTCATCGTCGTCGAGATGCACAATGTCATCAACGTCAAGATCAATTGCTTCGGTAATACGAGCGCCGGTGGCGTACAGCAATTCCATCATGGCTCGGTCACGGAGCCCCTGGGCGGTATCGATCGGCGGAGTATCTAATAATCGTGTGATTTCGTCAATACTGAGACCCTCCGGCAGCTGCTGTCCGGTTTTGGGGGGTTTAATTTCTGCAGCTGGATTGGTTGAGGTCGTATTTTCCAAAAACATGAATCGGTGCCAACCACGAGCAGCAATAAATACTCGGTTGACGGAGCTTTGAGCCAAATTGCCCATGTTGTGGCTACCTGAGCTAAGCGCCTGGAGAAAACCCGCAAGGTGGTGAGCAGTAATCGTCGTGACGTCATCAACGCGTTCCTGAGCAAGATAGCGCAAATATCGTTGGAGGTCTCGGCGGTATGCTGCCAATGTGTTATCTGATAGACCACGTTCGATCATGAGGTGATTCAGGTAGGTGGTGACGTGATGCTGCAGGGCTTCGGGGATAGTGATGTTATCGGTCATAAAGGTTAGAAAGGTGCCTGGGCGGGGCGGGCCTGGTGTTGTCCGTTTAGCACCAAGTGAGCTGCCAAGATACCGCTGATTGCATTGACGTTTCGAACTGCCCCTGCGAGCACTGCATGTAATGCTTGGTCGAAAGGAACCCAACGTAGGATCAAGTGAGCTTCTTCGGCTTCGCGTTGATGGCGTTGTTCCGCTGGGAGCTCTTCGATGCCTTGGGCCAAGAAGATACGGATAGCTTCTGCTGAAGACCCAGCCGAAGGATAGTGGTCCACCAACACAGACCAATCCGCAGCTTGCAGGTCAGCTTCTTCTGCCAATTCACGTTGGGCGGTGACCAGATGGTCTTCTCCCTCGACGTCCAAGAGCCCCGCCGGGATTTCCCAGCAGTTCTGTCCTACCGGATGACGATACTGGTTGATCATTGCGATTCGCTGCTGATCGTCAACAGCCACAATGGCCACCGCACCCGGGTGGGTAATATATTCGCGAGTCAGCGGCTGCTCAGTATCAGTCATCGTGAAGGTGTCCCGTTGGATGTCCCAGATTGCACCGTGAAAGACCGTTGCCTGATCCTGAACTGCAACAACCCGGTCGGTGTCGTGTATGTGTTGTTGGCCCATTAGTGTGAGGCCTCCAAGAGTTCTTTAGCGTGCTCGCGAGCTGAGGTTGAATCGGCGTGTCCGGCCAGCATGCGTGCCAGTTCAGAGATGCGGGCCTCGCCGACCAGTTCGCTGACATCCGAGGTCGTGAAACCTGCTTCCACATTCGGAGCCTTATTGACTCGCAGGTGTTTATCCGCATAGGCCGCAACCTGGGGTAGGTGGGTGACGACGATGACTTGGACGTGTTTGGCCAACCGGGCTAGACGTCGACCGATCTGCACGGCGGCTTCGCCACCGACACCGGCGTCGATCTCATCGAAGATAAAAGTCGGGACCGGATCAGTGTTTGCCAGAACAACTTCAAGTGCCAACATGATGCGCGACAGCTCACCGCCTGATGCGCCTTTACCAAGTGGTCTCGGATCTGAGCCAGGGTGCGGTTGCAGTAGCAGCGCTATGTCGTCAAAACCGTGTGGTCCAGGTTGTTCTGCTGGAGTGACGGCCACCGAGAACTGCGCGGTTGGCATCAGCAGGCCATGGAGCTCCTTGGTGACTTCCTTGCCTAGTCGTTCGCCAGCTTTTTGTCGTAGCGAGGTCAGTTGGGTGCCCTCTTGCTGGAGTCGGTCAGTCAATACTTGCTGTTCTTCTTCTAAATACTCGATACGATCAGTGTCGCCGTGGAGTTCATCAAGGCGCGGGCGCTGTTCTTCAGCCCACCGGACAACATCAGCCAGATCTGGCCCATAGAGCTTTTTGAGACGATTCAACTCAGCCAACCGGGATTGTGCTTGGTTCAAGGCGGCAGGACCTTCATCATCCAGACTCGAAGCAAACTGAGAGATTTCCGCAGTAATGTCTGCAATCTCAATACCGACCGAGGTGAGCCGTTTGCCGATCTCTTCGAGTTCTTCCACCTGTCCCGGTGTCTGCGCAATAACTTGACGCGCTGCTTCAACTAGTGATTCGGCACTTGAAGCATCCAGATTGTAATCATCCCCCGACAGAGCCGTTGTGGCCATGCGTGCCGCATCTCGGAATTCTTCGGCGGATTCTAGGCGTTTAATGCGCTCCTGGATTTCTTCATCTTCGTCGTCTTGGATGTTGGCGTTATCGATTTCTTCCAGGCTGCGTTGCAGGTTTTCAGCCTCAAGAGCGCGCTCTTGAGCCTGATTAATCAGTTCCTGGAGCTGTCTGGAGACCTCTTGCAGGCTGGTATAAGTCTGGCGGTAAGCAGCCAGCGCTTTGGCAATGGATTTCCCCCCATAGGCGTCCAGAGCGTGACGTTGTGCTGTCGTTGACTTCAACCGCAGTTGATCGGACTGACCGTGAATAGCTACCGCATTTTCCCCGATTTCCGATAGTAACGCCACCGGAACACCGCGGCCTCCGGCTGTAGCCCGCGAGCGCGTACCGGAATCTGAAGCGCTGATTGCACGGGTAATGACCAGGTGGCGGTCATGGTTATCCTCATCAAGGATCGCGCCTGCTTCTTCAGCTGCACCTATCGCTCGATGGTCGGCTGGTAACACAAACCCAGCTTCAACCGTTGCTTTGGAGTCACCTGCACGAATCGCGCCGGCATCCGCACGTGCCCCCAACAACAGGTTCAGTGCGGTCACGACCATCGTCTTACCGGCGCCAGTTTCACCCGTTACGACGTTGAACCCCGGATCAAGTTCGACGGTGGTTTCTTCGATGACGCCTAACGAGTTGATCGACAGGTGTTCTAGCATGCGTTGCTCCCTATTCGTCCTCGGCTGGTGGTTTCGATACTTCGATAATTTCGTCTTCGTCGGCCTTGGTGACTATCGGAATGGGTGTCGTGCGCGGTGGGACCATATCTGGGCGCGGTGCCGCATGATGAGGTTCCACGATGCGGATGCCTTGCGAATCAGCCAGGGATTGATGCCAGCTGTCTTGATCTCGACGGGCTCGCTCGCGGGCATCAATCGCAGCTCGGTCTGTTTCGCTAATCGAGCCACGCCAACCTTCTGTGGGCAGATCGAACTTTCGGACCAGTCGTTCTGAAAATGGTGTCAGGGCCAGCCGCGCCAGTTTGACTGGACTGTCTGAGCGGGTGACTTCAATTCTCGCCCCAAATGGCAAGTCTACGGTCCGCCGTCCGTCACACCAGAGCACTCCGTTTTCGTTGCTGCGTTGCAGTACGTCGACAGAGATGACGGATTCCGGGGCAACCACTAATGGCCGGGCAAAGAGTGCGTGGGCAGATAGGGGCACCATCAGCATGGCTTGGACCTCAGGCCATACGATGGGCCCGCCTCCGGAAAACGCGTACGCTGTTGAGCCGGTGGGAGTTGCCATAACGACTCCGTCACAGCCGAACGATGAAATCGGCCGATTATCGACGCCGATGACCACCTCAAGCATACGCTCGCGATTGGATTTCTCCACCGACGCCTCATTCAAGGCCCAAGTATGAGCTACCAGGTGTTTGCCCACCAAAACTTTCACGTCAATGGCCATGCGTTCCTCAACGAGGTAATTCTTATTGACCACCGCCGAGACGGCAAGTTCTAGATCGGCTTGTTCTGCTTCGGCGAGGAACCCCACGTGGCCAAGGTTGACAGCCATGAGTGGCAGACTAGATTCGCGAACCATCTCAGCAGCACGCAAAACCGAACCGTCCCCGCCCAAGACCATGCCTAGTTCAACATCATGTAGAGAGGTTTTGGTGTCAATCGCATCGACACCGGCCTCATGAGTTTGTAGTACGCCATTATGAATGGCTTCGTACATGACGGCAGCGTCGTGAGGCAACATGACCGGTGTGAGCCCGGACGCACGTAACAATTCGATGGCCTGCAGTGCAGATTGCATGGCCTTTTGGCGCCCCGTGTGAGCCAAAATTAATATTCGCCGGCTCATGGTTCTCCTTCGTTTGTACGTATTGCCTAACACACCAATCTAGCCATTTTATCTGATTTTGCTACCTTTCCAGGCGCGGTGTGGAAAACCTGTCACGTTTTAGTCAGCCCACTGAACACGCTGGGCGTCCAACCATTGCGACGCTTCAATTGTGGCATGAAGGTGCGCTCCGGCAACATCGTAGGTGGCCCAGAAAAAGAATTCCCGATTGCCGTCCTGGCCTGGTAAAGGACTCAACGCCACCCCTTGCGGCACTAAACCCTGGGCTAAGGCTGCTTCAATCACTCCGACGACTGCCTCGCGTCGTTGGTCTGGATCCGTCACGACGCCAGTTTTTGGCAGGCGCTCACGACCGATCTCAAATTGCGGTTTAATCATCAAGACCAAGTGAGCACCGGGGACACATACCGAAACTAAAGCTCCGAGGACGAGTCTCAATGAGATGAACGACAGATCAGACACCACAAGGTCTACTGGCTCGCCGATTTCTTCCAGCGTAAGGTATCGAACATTGAGTCCCTCATGGACCTCGACTCGTGGATCAACCCGCAAGCGCTGTACCAGTTGGTCATGGCCAACATCGACGGCAACGACCTCACGCGCCCCTTGCTGAAGCAAAACGTCGGTGAAGCCACCGGTCGATGCGCCGGCGTCCAAACAGCGAGTCCCGGAGACCTTGATGGTGTGAAAAATTTCTAAGGCTCCGGCTAATTTATGCCCGGCACGAGAAGCGAATTGGGGCCCAGATATCGTCAGCCTTATCACGTCTCGATCTGAGACTTTGGTCGCGGGCTTCGTGACTTTTTGGCCATTGACGATCACCTCACCGGCCTGGATGTGCTTAGCTGCTGCGGTTCGTGAAGTCACCAGCTGACGCGAGACGAGGGCTTGATCGAGACGTTTCACTCTATTGGTCTCCGGGTCCGTGTTCTTCAGGAGCGTTGAGCAGCTCCGTCAGTTCAGTCAGTACGCGCTCATACGTGGCGAGTTCATCAGCGGGTGAAAGCTCATGAACATCAGCTAACTGCGCGGCAACCTCGGCTGGCAAATTCTGCAAGTCACGCATCGCGACTCCAATAATCATCGAGGGGTTCTTGCAGTAACGCCCCGAGACTCGGTAACACCCAGGTCGGTGTCACCACCACCCGATGGGCGTCGATATCTTGGCGCCGGTGGATTCCGGTCTCTACGAGTGCACCATCAAATCCAGCGTTTGCGGCACCAAGAACGTCGGTATCTAGCCGATCCCCAACCACCAGGGGCCTGGTCATTGAAAACTTCTGAGCCATCGTAGTGAACATGACCGGGGCCGGCTTTCCTGCAGCGACCTCAGGTCGGGTTCCGGTTGCCTGAGCGACGGTATTGACTAGCGAGCCATTACCAGGAGCGATCCCCTGACTCAGCGGGATGGTTAGGTCAAGATTTGTTGCCAACCATCCGGCACCACGCTGAATAGCAAAGCTGGCCTGTGCCAGATCATTCCAGCCCAGTTTGGGGTTGAAGCCTTGCACAACGACTTGAGGGTCGTCAGCAGCGACCTGGGTGACCTCGAAGCCTGCGGCCTGGATCTGTTCGGTCAATTGCGGTGAGCCCGTCACCAGAACCGGCCCTGCGTCGCGGTGATAGTCTGCGGAGAGCAGGTTCACCACGGCTTGGGCCGAGGTCATCACGTGCTCAGTATCCGTGTCAACCCCAAGCTCAACGAGGCGCTCTGCGACTTCTGTCGCCGCTTTCGAAGCATTATTTGTGACGAATGCAACCGGTACCCCTGCACTTATGAGGGCATTCAGGGTGGCGATGGCTTGATCAATCGGCTGTGCACCTGCATACACGACACCATCGAGATCGCATAGCAGACCGTCGTACCCATTAAAAAACGTCGTCACGAACTAGCTTTCGCCGCCTTGAGCGCCTGCTTCATCTTTGGAAGCTGCCGGAGGCATGACGTCGCGCGCACGAACCGAAGGAGTCGTTTCGTCGTCTTCTTCCGCGATATCGAAGATCTCTGGTTCGGGTTCGATATCCAGACCTAATGCATGTTCTGCCCGGATGGCTAGATTCGCCCATTTGCGGGCTTCAGTCGTTCGCCCCGCACCCTCGAGTGCTTGAGCGTAAGCACTAAAGAGCCGCGGTGAATAGGAAAAGCCGCGACGCGGGTTGAGTTCTGAAATCTCCAACGCCTTGACTGCTTGTTCGGCGTTGTCCTGGTCTAGATGAATGCCCGCAACCACAATCGCCAATTCGACCCGAGATGTGACCGGCAGCTTATCGAGGGGCACCTCGGCTGCCATTTCGAGCGCTTTTTCAATGCGGCCCAGAGCTCGTTCCGAGTCCACCATCTCTGGTAAGTGTGCGTTATCGCCTGAGATTCGACGGTAGGTACGAAATTCCCGAAGGGCTTCTGAGAACTTGCCTGCAGCATAGGCCGTCATCCCCGCGGCTTCACGCACGACGCCGAGTCGACCGCCCCGTCGAGATGCCGCAAGCGCATGAGCAAACGCTAATTCAGGGTCATCTTCCATCAACCGGCCGGCCATGACAAGGTGCTTCTGGACCCAGGGGCGGTTCTGATCATCGAGCGCCCCCAGTTCCCGCTGCACACTTTTATCCAGTTCGCTACCGGTCACATCGGGATCGATATCCGGAGAGCGTCCACGATCGGGACGGTTCGCTGAACGCAGGTCGGCCGGGTTGTGCGGCGGTGGGGTACGTTCCTCGTATTCTGGACGATCCTCACGACGACTCGGCTTGCCATCGAATTTCCGCGGTCCTTTACCGCGACCACGATGGTCGTCCCGGCCTCGGCCCCCACCACGACGGTCTCCATCGCGCTGCTGACCGCGCTGTCGCCCCTTACCGAAGTTGCCTCCGCGGTCACGCTGTTGCCGATCGCGGGGTGCATCTCGACGGTCCGAACGCTCCTCACGTGGTGAATCGTCGCGATTCTTCGGCTGGTTTCCAGTGCTGTCGGTCAAAGCTGTTACGTCCTTGGGTTAACGTTGCGCCTGTTTAGGATACAGGCAGGTCAATATACTGCCTCTATCCTACAACTGTTCCCCCCAAAGCCCGCCGGATTTTGACCGTTGACGGCGTCCTTCGCCAACAGCAATGACTTACTTACATTGAGGCAGCAATTTGCCGACCACAGGAAGAGCACAAATTTTCGGCCTGACGGATCCTTCTACTGCAAAGTCGGGATCTGCTCCCCCGACAGGAAAATTCGCCAACAATTGCTGCGATGGAGTCAGAGGTGTTGGACGAGGGGATGTGTTTGGAACTGAAGTCATGATGTCTCCTCAAAGACCTCGGGCGCGTCACAAGCGCCGAATGAAAAAGGGAACTGGTCTGTGGGAACCCGTTATATGGTCAACGGGTAGCAACAACTTCGGTCGATGGTTGGGCCGAAATCATGCAGAGCGTCTGCGGTGTTATCGCGGAGTCGGCAGCTGAAGCCTGCGCCACCTCCACCGTGTGGGCGGAGAGTATATCCGGCGAGATCAGTATCAGATGCTGCATCTTCGAAGCTCCGATAAGCGTCCACTGTAATATAAGTCACGACCAATTACTAGAGTTTTGATAAAATATTGCACCATCTGGCTCAACAAGTCTGAACTCTCATCGAGCCTTTGACCTGGCGTGGTATTCTGACAACTCCAAATCATGTGGCCTTTGAGCCTTTACCCAGGCCAGTGCCGCTGCATGTGCTGTCGTCATATACCCCATGATCGCCAGGTAGTGCACACGAGCCGCTCGTTCAATCACCACAAAGCAGAGCCTTTGGTTTATGACTCTGCTTATTACCTGTTCAAGGAGTTCAATCAAACATGGCAACACCTAGCCCCGGCTATTCGATCATTGTCAAAGTCCAGGCCCCTACGACGTTCACCGCTACCAGCGATCTGACCGCTGTAGTTGCCGAGGCCGGTGCTGCGATCACCGCTTTAGATATTGTTGACGCCAGCCACGAATCCAACATCATCAACCTGACGTGTAACACTCGTGGTAAGGAACATAGCCGCCAGGTCAAAGACGCCATCGAAGCCGTAGAGGGGTTCGAAGTGCTCAGCCTGTCTGACCGCACCTTCCACATGCACCAGGGTGGAAAGCTGCAGACGGTTTCGAAAGTTCATGTTCGTAACCGTGATGATCTCTCTCGCGCCTATACTCCAGGCGTGGCGCGTGTTTGCAAGGCCATTGCCAAGGACCCAGTCCGCGCCCGCGAATTGACCATCAAGCGCAACACCATTGCTGTGGTCACTGATGGCACCGCCGTGCTAGGCCTGGGTGATATCGGCCCAGCCGCTGCAATGCCGGTCATGGAGGGTAAAGCAGTCCTGTTCAAACAGTTCGCCAATGTCGATGCCTGGCCTGTTGCACTCGATACCAAGGACACCGAAGAGATCATTCAGATCGTCAAAGCATTGGCTCCGGCCTACGGTGGTATCAACCTGGAAGATATTTCCGCTCCACGGTGCTTTGAAATCGAAGCTCGGCTGCGCGAAGAACTCGACATTCCCGTCTTCCACGATGACCAGCACGGGACCGCGATTGTCACCCAGGCTGCATTGAATAACGCGCTGAAGGTCGTCAACAAGAAGATCGAAGATGTCCGCATCGTCGTCTCCGGCGTCGGCGCTGCCGGTCATGCCATCATCCGACTGCTTAAGGCCTCCGGTGCCCAACACATCATGGCCGCTGGCCGCGACGGTGTCTTGGAACCAAATACCAGCCAGCGTGACGAGCACCGTCAGTGGTTGGCCGACAATACCAACACCGAGGGTTTCTCCGGCAGTCTCAAAGAGGCCATGGTTGGCGCCGACGTCTTTATCGGGGTGTCTGCACCAAACCTCATTGATGCTGATGACGTGGCCAACATGAATGAGGGCTCCATTATATTTGCCATGGCAAACCCCGATCCAGAAATCCTGCCGACCGAGGCTTCCCAGCACGCTGCTGTTGTCGCGACCGGTCGTTCCGATTTCCCGAATCAGATCAACAACGTACTGGCCTTCCCGGGGCTGTTCCGTGGCCTATTGGATGCCGGGGCGTCTGATATCACCGAAGATATGCTCGTTGCCGCTGCCGATGCGATTTCCGAAACCATCACGGAAGACGAGCTGAACCCAAGCTACGTCATCCCATCGGTCTTCAACCAGCGTGTTGCTCCAGCCGTCGCTGCTGCCGTGGCCGCGGTCGCCGAACGTAACGGCGTCGCACCAACCACGACTGAGACTCAGGACGACATCGACTTCTAGTCTTCAGCTATCAACCACGTTGGGACCGGCATTTGCTGGTCCCAACTCTTTTTAAGCGCGTGGCTGCGTATGCTTAGGCATTGTTCAACGCGTCTTTCAGTGCGGCAAGCAGCAGGTTGGCATTGGCGTCGGTGGCGTTGTGCCCCATCATCCCAATGCGCCAAATCTTGGCGGCATAAGCACCAGTTCCAGCGCCGATCTCTAGATTGTATTTACTCATCAAGTAGTGACGCACGGCCGCAGAATCGACGCCTTCGGGAACGTTGACTGTGGTCAGCTGAGCTAGACGCGAGCCTTCTTCGGCGAACAAGGTCAGACCCATGGCTTCAAGGCCATCTTGGAGTGCTTGTCCTGCTGCCGCATGACGTGCGTAGACATTCTGCAGGCCCTCAGCAAATATCCGTTCCAGCGCCGCCTTCAATGACACCACCATTCCCGTTGGGGCAGTGTGGTGATAGGTACGTCGCCCGCCGGTTGTCCCGGTTGCATACCCGCCCAAAAGGTTCAGATCCAGATACCAGTTCGACGGTTTTTCAACGCGGCGCTCAAACGCCTGGTCAGAAATGGTAAATGGTGCCAGTCCAGGGGCGACCCCTAGACATTTTTGCGACCCGGCATACGCCAAGTCAACACCCCAGTCATCCAGCTGCATCTCCATACCGCCGATCGAGGTTACACAGTCGGCCAGCAGCAGGGCATCACCCTTATTCTCGCCCAGCGCCTGAATATCCGAGACCACACCGGTAGAGGTTTCTGCATGCACCGCGGCAATAATTTTTGGATTTGGGTGGGCGGTAATCACGCGCTCGACGTCAACGGGTGTGCCATATTCGTGTTCAACCGCGATCACTTCAGCGCCGTGACGAGCCGCAACGTCAACCATCCGTTCGCCAAAGAGCCCGTTGACGGCGACCACCACGACGTCGCCGGCGTGTACCGTGTTGACGAAGGCAGCTTCCATTCCAGCAGACCCGGTGGCCGACAGCGGCAGGGTGCGCTGATTTCGTGTTCCCCACACCTGACGTAGCATTTCACTGGTGGCATCCATGGCGTCAATAAATGCGGGATCGAGATGCCCAAGCAACGGTAAACTCAATGCCAAATGGGCTTCGGGATACGGATTACACGGTCCGGGACCGAATAATTGGCGACCAACAATGGGGCTTTCAAACACGGAATTTTCAGTCATAGTTCCACAGTCTAGGCTCAGCGCTGCGTCGTGGGTATATCCGATGTTCTCCCGCCATTATTGCGTTACTCCTAGTCAATACTAAGCAAGGATCGATAGGCTGAACGCATGACTTATGACGTCCCTGAGATTCTTGGCGACCTGTCCATCCCTGCATTGCGCTCTTCTGGCTCGATGAAGTGGAGCATGTTTCCCGAACATATTCATGGTCATGAAACGCTGCCCTGTTTTGTGGCCGAAATGGACTTCACTCCCGCGGCGCCGATACGACAGGCCCTGACCCGATGGGCGGCAGATGGTTCGCTGGGATACCGGGATCCGGTGCTGGTCGAAGGTTTTCAGCGCGTTGTACGCCAATACTTCTCGACCGTTGGCTTAGAAGTGTCTGACGATGCCTTTCGCCCCATCTCGGATGTCATGACCGCGTACGACGTCGTCGCGCGTTTATTTACTCCCGCCGATTCACCCATCACGTTGATGACGCCGGCGTATATGAATTTCGTACGACATGTGTTTTCTGATCAGCGTCGGATCCAGTCCGTAGATATGCTCGCCCCTGATGAGTTACATGACCACTGGCGGATTGATTGGGAAGCTTTGGAGCACGCGATGTTAGCCGGTGGTTTATTGGTTCTCGTGAATCCGCACAACCCCATCGGCAAGGTATACACCCGCACAGAGCTGGAATGCATCGCGGAATTGGCCCAACGTTACGGAGTCCGGGTGTTCTCTGATGAAATTCATTCGCCGTTGGTTTACGATGGTCACCGTCACATACCATTTGCTTCAATCAGTGCTCAAGCAGCAGAAGTCGCGATCACGGCGTGGTCAGCGACAAAAGCCTATTCCATCCCTGGGACAAAAGCCGCCAGTTTGATTTTCACCAATCCTGCTGATGCGGACCTGTGGCACCGCCATGCAGCACATTTTGAAATGGGGACCGCCTCGTCGGGATATGTTGCCACCATCGCCGCGTTAGACCACAGCCAAGAGTGGTTCGACGCCGCACTAGAGCAGTTAGATACCAATCGCGGGTTATTCGATGAACTTGTGGCCCACCATCTGCCTGGAGGGTGCTACCTTGAACCCGAATCTACCTACTTGGCTTGGCTCGATTTACGCAGTACTCCAAATTATGCCAAGTTTGCGACGCTTGTGACCGAGCACCGTAGCCTTGCAGATATTACCGCTCAACACAGTGGAGTCGTCGCGACGGACGGCGTTGAAACAGGAGCATCAGGTGATGGACATCTGAGAATCAATTTCGCGACCGCCCCGGCAATCGTAGAGCAAATCGTTACCCGCCTGGGCGCAATTTATGCTGGCTAATGTCTCTCCTGGTGCACCAACCCTCTAGAATCTAGATATCCTCTTACAAATAATCAACGTCAAATGACCCATAGCGTGAGAACTGGGTCACCTCGGTCTTGATCTATGTACCCCTGGGGTGCAAGGACGCCCATGCATGTGTTTTGTCAATTAGAAGTCGGCCATTAAAGCGATAAGAATCCGGCCACTTTGGCAGGGTTTCCTGCCAAAGTGGCGATAAGGGGTTATTTCATTAGGGCGTTTTTGACGCGGTAGGACTCGCCG
>NZ_LXEY01000017.1 GCF_001657475.1 Enteractinococcus helveticum | reverse complement strand
GGGCATGTCGAGGTCTTTCTTTAGATGTGTTGTTTGAGCACTTCCATCTTCGGAAGACCTCGACTTTTTTATGCCTTCAACACACCCCGGTCACCAAACCGATCTACACCCAAAATTCCGAAGAGCCGCTATACCTTGCTGCGAACTGAACCAGCACACGATTGGACGGGACAAGCATCATGACCTCCCAACGTAAAACGACAAAGCTCCCCATCTCCAAAGAGGAAAAGCGCGTTCTTGGTGCCACACTGGTCGGCACGACCGTGGAGTGGTACGACTTCTTTATTTATGCCAACGCCGCAGCCATCATCTTCGCCAGTCAATACTTCGGCCCCGTGGGCGAAGAGAACCCCCAGTTAGCGCAGCTGATCTCGTATGCTTCCGTTGGCATCTCGTTTCTCTTCCGCCCTTTAGGCGCGGTGATCGCCGGGTGGATCGGTGACCGGTATGGGCGTCGCATGGTGCTCATGTTGACCCTGGGATTGATGGGTCTTGCCACGACGCTCATCGGCGTGCTGCCAACGTATGCAACCCTTGGCGTGTGGGCGCCCATTCTGCTGTTATTACTGCGCATCCTGCAGGGACTGTCCGCCGGTGGGGAGTGGGGCGGCGCTGCGCTGATGGCCGTTGAACATGCGCCAACCTCACGCCGTGGGCTCTTCGGAGCGTATCCGCAGATTGGTGTGCCACTAGGCATGCTGCTGGCATCAGCCATCCTCGGAATCTGCTCACTTATCCTGTCCACTGAACAGTTCTATTCATGGGGTTGGCGTGTGCCATTCCTGGTGTCCTTCGTGCTGATCTTCGTTGGCTACTACATCCGCATGAGAGTCGCCGAGACACCGGTGTTCAAAGAACTCCAAGAAAGCGCGGCACAGGCCAAGACGCCGCTGCGCCAACTCTTCCAGGAAGACTGGAAGACCGTACTCAAAGCAGCCCTGTCCTTTGCCGGTAACAACGCAGCCGGCTACATGGTAACTGGTGGGTTCGTCTTGGGATACGTGACCAGCACACACGGTGTCTCCGAAACGAATATGCTGATGCTGGTATCGGTGGCAGCAGCGGCGTGGGTCTTCACCACATTATTTGCCGGTTCCATCTCAGACCGCATTGGCCGTCGGCCAACCTATTTTGTCGGATTTGGATTCCAAATCCTGTGGTCGCTGCCAATGTTTTTGATGATAGACACCGGCAACATGGTGCTCATCGCCATCGCCGTGTTGATCTTCACCATCCCCATCGGCCTCACCTATGGGCCGCAGTCGGCCATGTATTCGGAAATGTTCCCCTCACGCACCCGACTATCCGGCGTTTCGATCTCTTATGCCATGGGAGCGGTCCTTGGTGGTGCATTCGCCCCGACCATCGCCCAGTATCTCGTTGGAGCCACCGGCTGGGTCGGCACCGTGGGCATCTATCTGATCTTTATGGCCATTGTCTCGGGAATCGCTGTGCTGACCATCCGCGAACCGCGCGGGGCACCATTGACCCCACAAGCCGAAGAACAGGCCCGAATCAGCGCCCAAAGCGACACCGCAAAGTAGTACAGCGGTCCCACCCATCGAATCATTGCGACGACGACCACATCATCCTCAAACACAACGCTAGGTTGGGTAGAAAACAACCAGGTTGTGCCGAACCCAGCTGTCTGTTGCATCCGTCAGATCCAACCGAAAACCACAACGACCCAATGATTTCCCACAGCACCGGTGAACGCGTAGCGTGGAAGGTGTCATACCTGTGCAGCTGCAGGTGCGTTAGTGAAGAAGTAATTGAGGTTTGAAGATGACACAGGATGCAGGGTTCCCCGAACAGACCAATCTAATCGAAAAGCTTACGACCGCCACGGACGGCGAAGAAACCACCAATGACCAAGTTGTTGATGTCATCAATGCATTCCTCAACTCGCAGGTAGTGTTCCCCTCGGTCGACAAAGCCGGCGACGACGGTTCCGTGAGTCCGCTGATGCTCCAGGACACCGACGGCAATCCCGTGATGCCGCTTTTCACCTCGCCGGACGATATCCCCGAAGACTTTAGCGAAGCCGCCCCACACGTCAGTGTGGTACCGGGCTCGGCAATTATTCAGTCTGTGACAGATGCCGGGATCGTGATCGATTTTGGTACCCCACGGCAATTCGGCCTGGGCAAGGACCAAGTCGCAGCCGTTCGAGACGAGATCATCACCCAACTCGGTCAGGCATAACACCGAGCCATTCGAGCATCACGCAGACGGGCTGCAGCGCATGATCACATGCACTGCAGCCCGTCGTCATATTTGCCACCGTTTGCATTGTTCAACGTCGCACCAAAGCACGCGGAACACCTATCAAAAACTAGGACGCTGCGTGTTTAGAGATGCGTTTCGATATCAGCTTGCTCACGGAGTTCTTCAAGCAGACCGGAAAGGACCTCATTTTCCTTTTCCATGGTTGCTTGCTCGGTCAGCTGCTCTTCCATTTCTTCAAATGGTGGCACCTCTTGCGCCTGGTCCTCTTCGACCTGTTCATTCATGGCTTCGAGTTGTTCGACCTGCTGATCGTACATTTCTTGCAGCTCGTCATCGGTTGGTTCTGCGACATCAAGGTCCTCAATAACCTGCTGGATCAAGACCTCTTTATGGAGATCTTCCCGGACGCGTTCCTTGCTGAGCCCTTGAGCCTCGAACTCTTTCATGAGTGCCTCGCCTGATTCCATGCCGTTTTCTTCGGCCATCGTGGACAAGAGCTCATCGACATCTTCCTCAGATGAACTGAAGCCTTGCTCTTCGGCTTCCATCGTCAGCAGTTCAGAGTTGATCATCATTTCCAACGCCTGGGATTTCAACTCATCCTGGTTCGGTTCCTCACCGGTCATTTGTGACTGCATGGCAAGCTGCTGGAACTGTGCCTCGTAGCTTTCGGCAAACGCTTCGCCAGAAATCTCTCGGTCATTGACCACCGCAACAACATCAGGAATGTTGTCCAGCTCAGGTTCAGGCATGGCTTGTTCACCCTGTTGACTTTGTTCTGTCTCTTCCGAGGCTGATTCGTCGCCATCGGCGCCACATGCGGCCAGGCTAAAAGCGGCTAACGCTGCAGCGATGCTCAGGAGTAGTTTCTTGGGCATGACTGCCCCTTCCGTCGGTACTGTGGTTTGTATTGCGGCGAGACTAACAACATCGGCTGTGAATGACATCCAGCTCACACTCAGCGGATTCCCAGTAGCACAGCCAAAGTATTGGGTGAAAACTCGTTGTGAAAACAACCTGATCTCACTATGCTCAAGATTATGGGCTGCGTCACATGGAGCTTTGTGTTTCGGCAGCTCGACAGCCAGTATTGTGACAAAGGAACGGCTCATGGCGCCATCGATCCACCACGATCCACCGTCCACTTCTCTGCAAGACGTACTTGATCGCTCTGCAAACCCCGTTGAGTACATGCGTAATGCTCCTACGGGCGCTTATATCTATCCCGTCGTCGCCTCGGAATTTACCAACTGGCGCGACGAAGTCCTTGCCTGGCGACATACCGCCGTGATGTTCGACCAAACGCACCACATGGATAACCTCATCATCACGGGCCCGGACGCCAAGAAACTCTTGTCGTCCACGGCCATCAACTCGTTAGAAAATTTTCCCGTCAATCGGGCAAAACAATACGTGCCGGTCACTCCAAGCGGCTATGTAATCGGTGATGGCATCCTGTTCCACGAAGAGCCCGAACAGTACACCTATGTTGGTCGCGCGCCCGTCACCAACTGGTTGTTATTTCAGGCCGAGCATGGTGATTACGACGTCGAACTGCTTGTGGATCGGCGCTCGCCCTCGCGTCCCATGGGCAAAGCCGTCCAGCGGCATTATTGGCGACTCCAGATTCAAGGCCCGCGCGCATGGGATGTCATCGAACGCCTCAACGGTGGCCCGGTGGAGCCCTTGAAATTCTTCCACATGAGCACCCTAGACATCGGGCTCATGACGGTGCGCACCCTGCGTCACGGGATGGCCGGGGCGCCCGGGCTGGAATTGTGGGGACCGTATGACCACTACGACGACGTGCGTGAAGCGGTCATGGCAGCCGGCGCGGACTTCAGACTAGTCGCGGTGGGGGCGCGCGCATATTCGTCCAACACGTTGGAATCTGGCTGGATTCCCTCGCCGCTGCCGGCAATTTATAGCGGCAATGGCATGCTGGCAGATTATCGAGCCTGGCTGGGAGCCGACTCTTATGAAGCCAACAACACGATCGCCGGCTCTTTTGTCTCGAAGAACATCGAGGACTATTACACCACCCCGTGGGAACTGGGGTACGGCAGTTTCATCAGATACGACCATGAATTCATTGGTAGTCACGCCCTGCAGCAGATGGACCCGGCGACGCAACGTCGCAAGGTGACGCTGGCCTGGGACGATGAGGATATGGTCCGCATCCACGCGTCCATGTATGACAAGGATGCGGTGCCGTATAAGTTCTTTGACCTGCCCAATGCCAACTATGGTTCGTCTAATTTTGATGCAGTGATTGACGAGGCAGGCGCCGTCGTCGGGCTGTCGATGTTCACCGGGTATTCGGCCAATGAACGCACAGCCCTGTCACTGGCCGTGGTGGATCCCGATATTCCACTGGGTGCGCGACTGAGAGTGATCTGGGGCGAACCCGACGGCGGCAGTCAAAAAACCACCGTGGAACATCACCAACAAATTGAAGTCGGGGTCACCGTTGCCCCGGTGCCCTATTCCAGAGCAGTCCGTGATTCCTATGAAGGCGCATGGCGTAAGAAGGGACAAGTGTAGTGACCATGAAAACCAAAATCCTCCACACACAGTTATATTATGGCGGACGCTATTACGATGCGTCGCACAGTTTTGACGCCGAGCACGTCATGGAAATCCGCAATCCGGCTCGGCCGTCACATATCGTCGGGATGGCTGCTGCCGCAACCCGTGATCAAGCGCTCAAAGCCGTGTCCGCGGCAAAACAAGCGTTTCCAGATTGGGCGGCAACCAGCCCACAGCATCGTGCGGAATTGCTGCTGGCCGCCGCTGGCACGGTGATGGAAAATTCCGAAGAAGAGG
This sequence comes from Enteractinococcus helveticum, assembly GCF_001657475.1. Lineage (GTDB taxonomy): Bacteria > Actinomycetota > Actinomycetes > Actinomycetales > Micrococcaceae > Yaniella > Yaniella helvetica. The sequence goes on along the minus strand of NZ_LXEY01000017.1, from coordinate 173,473 downwards.
CTCGCCTGTTATCGGAAGAAAACGGCAAAGTCCTTGGCGAATCCACCTTTGACCTGATGGGCTTGGTGCAACGCACCGAATTGGCCTGCGGTCTGGCAGATCGGGTAGATGAGGTCGAAACCCTTCCCGGCCCACCAACCGAAACGATCGTGTCGTTCAAGCCAATGGGTGTCGTCACGATCATTGTGCCCTTCAACTGGCCGATTGCGATCCTGGGTGCTTCCATGCCCTATGCGCTCATGGCGGGCAATACCGTGATCGTCAAACCACCGCCAAGCGCGCCGTTAGCGATCACTCGCGCGGTGCAACGTTATGCTGAAAAACTTCCGCCCGGCGTGCTGAATGTGATCACCGGTGAAGACGCCGAAATTGGTGCCGCACTGGTGTCCAATGAAGACGTCGCCAAAGTGTGCTTCACCGGATCCGTTAACGGTGGCAAACGCATTATGACCATGGCAGCAGAAACCATGACGAGCGTGCTGCTGGAACTTGGCGGCAACGACGGGGTACTCATCCTCGACGACGCCGAATTTACCCAAGATAATATGGATGGACTCTTCGCTGGTATCTATGGATCCACCGGCCAGATTTGTATGAATGCCAAGCGCATCTACGTGCATAATTCCAAGAAACAAGAGCTCATCTACGAGCTGACCAAGCGTCTGGAAACAGTCAAACTTGGCCCAGCCTCTGAACCAGACACCACCATGGGCCCGTTGCATCAAAAATCACAGTGGGACTTCGTAACGCAACTGGTGCAAGAAGCCAAAGACGCTGGCGCCGATGTGCGTGAATTCGGCGAAATGCCCACCGGAGCTTGGGCCGGCGGAAACTTCATCCTGCCATCCATCATCGTTGACCCTGACCCCAACCTTCGGGTGGTAACCGAAGAGCAATTCGGCCCAACCATCCCCATTATTGGATTTGATGACGTCGAAGAAGGCATCCGACTCGTCAACGATACGCGCTACGGGTTGTGCAATAGCGTGTGGACCACCAATGAACAGACCGCTCGAGAAGTCGGGTCCAGACTCCAGGCCGGCTACATCTTCCACAACGCCCACGGTGCGCCAAGCCTCGACCAGCGGGCCCCATTCGGTGGCGTCAAACAGTCTGGCATGGGCCGCGAGATGGGCATCATCGGTCTACGATCATTCCAAGAACCCCATTCGCTTGGCCTCAAGAAAGGCTAGCCACTCACATGATGATGCACCGTCGAACCATTCGGCGGTGCATCATCATGTTGATTAGTGCAGTGCAAATCCCATGGCATATGGCACGCCGACGGATTTACCCGTAGCAGCAAGCATTGGCGGGATAAATGATTCGGGTGTTGGGTGGTCGGGCAAATCGGCCAAGTAATGTTCATGGGCGGCCAGGGAAGCCACCGATTTCTGCACGCTCGACTCAGAGACCTCCACGTAGTGCGTCGGCGTCGTGCCGGTTAGCAACAACGTGGAAGCTTGCCATGGTCCAACGCCGTCATCGAAATGGTCGGTAAATAACCACTTGTTGCCGGCATCGCGTGAAGCATCAATGGCGGCTAAGCCCACTGCTCGGTGGTCTGGATGATCTAGACCCCAGGCGACGTGGAGCTCACCAGAACCGGTGATGATGGCATCTGGCTGAAACGCGCGAATTTCATAGGTCAGGGCTTTTCGCAGTGCGACCCCGTACTCGACCAGTCCGTCGGGGAAATTCAAGATGCGCAGATACTCGACACCGACGATGTCGCAGGCTGCTCGTTGTTCTGCGGCACGGAGTTCGCGAGCTTCAGCCGGCGGTCGCTGCATGCCTGCTTCGCCGCCGGTGGCCAGTACATAGCCGACCTCAATACCCCGAGAAGTCCATTCGGCCACGGCCGCTGAAGTGCCGTACTCGGCGTCGTCGGGGTGAGCCACGATCATCAGGACCCGCTCAAACTTTCCGTCATCTAGCAGTTTGAGTCCGGATTCCGGTGGTCCAGGGGTCTCTGCCACGGTTAGTTCACCGCCATTTCGCCAAGCTCATCCCAGTGCTCGCCTTCAATGAGCATGTTGCGAACCTTGGGGGTCTCTTGCAGTAGTGGTGGGAGGTCTTGCTGTGCTTTTTTGAAGTGCTCGGACGTCACGTGGGCTTCCGCAGCATCATCTTTGAATGCTTCTAACAACACATATTCATTGGGGTCCTCGACACTGCGAGACCAGTCAAACCAGAGGCAACCGGGTTCATTTCGAGTCGCTTCAGTAAATTCCCGAGCGTGCTCGGGCCACTGATCGGCGTATTCTGGTTGGACTTTGAACTTGGCGGCAATGAAAATCAAGGCTTGACTCCTCTGGAGTATGGCGGAACTTGGGCAGTGTGCTGCCGCATCCAGCCTGTCATGCACCTGAGACGCGAGCAAGCGTGTCGGAGCCCTTGCGCCACATCTATACCTGTGGCATCTCAATCAAGTTCGATCTTGTATTTAATTCATCACAACAAGTTGTGTAGGGTGAACAACATTATCGCGTGATGGCAGTCACGTGGATGAGATGTTCTAGGAGTGAAGAATGTTCGTTGCCCCAGCTGAAGTCGTGGCTGCTACAACATCGCAGGATCTAGCAAGAGCCCGAGATCAAGCCACCAACTGGCGTTCCAAAGATATGGGTATCGCAGAGCAATACCTCACCGACGCCGCACTGGTAGATCTGGTGAAAGCGGCACGCGAACTGGACCACGAACAATTCGCCCGCTCGGTCATGGCCGTCCAATCCGCCCGTGCAGGAAACTTCCAGCCCATCCCGCACATTGATTCGGCCTCGGAGATGTTCCGAGAATTCCTCAAGGCCGATCTGATTGACGGCTGGCTCTATGTGCAAGAAGCCGATGGATACCTGCACCCCTATCTTGTAGTCCGTATCGAAATGGAACACGCCGATCGTTCCCGAGAAGCGCGCATCAAGATCACCATGGAAGCCGATAACCCAACGGTCAAACGACCATCGCGGGCACCACGGGTCCTATACTTTGAAGACTCTGAGCTCGTGGGCAAAACTCCGGTCGATGTACTGATCAGTCAGGGTGCATATAAAGAAACCCCGGAGCTGAAAGCCCAATATCAGCAACGTCGTGATGCCTTTCAGCACCTTATTGATCACGGTTTCGGTAAACAGTACCTCTTCAACGGGCGAGCTATTCGCACCGAAGACTTCCGGTCAGCCAAGGATCGTGCCCAACGCAAAGTCGTGCATGACATCGCTGCCAACGAAATTGCTCCGTTGCGTATGGTCACCGCCTCGACATTATTTGAACCGGGCGAACACGGGACCGTGCCGGTTGTCACCGCCGTGCGCGTCTTTGACCTGTCGGCCCAGGACTACCTGGACGTCAACACCGCTGACCTCACGGAATACCAGTACGACACCGACCTGAAAGATAAGCTGGTGCTTCCTGATGACCAGCGCGAACTGCTGGACATCTTGACCTCGGATATCACTGTATTCACCGGCGACATTATCGAGGGCAAATCTTCCGGAAACGTCATTCTGGCGCGTGGTCGCCCCGGCGTGGGTAAAACCCTGACCGCGGAAGTCTATGCGGAGGTCATCGGCAAGCCCCTGTATTCGATCCACACCGGATCCCTGGGCATTACCGCAGAAATGGTTCGCCAGAACCTCGAAGAAATTTTTGAGCGAGCCAAGCGGTGGGACGCCGTCCTACTGTTAGATGAAGCCGATGTATTCGTGCTAGAGCGAGGATTCGAACTCCAGCAAAACGCGATTGTGGCGGAGTTCCTACGGACCCTGGAGTACTACGACGGACTTTTGTTTTTGACAACTAACCGTATCCACGGCGTCGATGAAGCCATCCTCGCCAGGTGTGCCGCAGTCATTGACTACATGCCGCCACATGCTGAACATGCTCGCCTGATCTGGCAAAACCTCGCCGCAGAACACGACGTCACCTTGGATGAGCAACTGCTCGACCAGCTGGTTGTCGGCTTCGATGGCATCACACCACGCGATATCAAGATGGTACTGCGCTTGGCGCTGCGCATGGCAACGCATCGCGGCGCCGAATTGTCCATGGACGTGTTCGCCGCTGCAGCTCGTTTCCGTGGACTCGCACCACAATTAGACCTCGAAGACGCCGTAACTTCGGCACACTAATTCACCCACCCATAAGATTACGCCGTGTCCTCGCAAAAACCACGGCAAAGCACAGAAAACAGGAGATCCTGATGACCCAAGAAGGTTACCTCTCAGAAGCACCAGCAGCAGCAACCTCTGGTGGCTTGGCTTCGGAACGTTTTGCCGAGCGCATGTCAGCAGCTCACGGTGACGGCGTCGTCGACACCGAACGCGTTGACCTGCTGGCTGGCAAAGCCATCAAAGCACTGAACGACATCATTATCGAAGAGCGTGTCAGCTACGACGAATATAATGCCCTCAAGGCATGGTTGATCAAGGTCGGCGAAGATGGCGAATGGCCACTGTTCCTTGACGTCTGGCTAGAGCACTCGGTTGAAGAAGTTGCTACCGACCACCGCGAAGGCAACAAAGGCTCCATCGAAGGCCCATACTATGTTGAAGACTCCCCGGAAGTCCCATGGAATGGCACCATTCCAATGCGCGACGATGAGCCGGGCACCCCACTGAAATTCTCCGGCCAGGTCCGCTCCACAGACGGCACCCCACTGCAGGATGCCCGTGTCGAACTGTGGCACGCCGACAGCGACGGCTTCTACTCACAGTTCGCGCCAGGCATCCCAGAATGGAACCTGCGCAGTACCTGGGTTGTTGATGGTGACGGCAACTTCGAAATCAACACCATTCGCCCTGCCCCGTACCAGATCCCAACCGACGGTGCCTGCGGCCAGCTCATCGCAGCAGCCGGTTGGCACGCCTGGCGCCCGGCCCACTTGCACTTCAAGGTTCATGCACCAGGTCACGAGCTGCTCACCGCTCAGCTCTACTTCCCAGGCGATGAGCACAATGACGACGACATTGCCTCGGCCGTCAAACCAGAGCTGATGCTAGATCCGCAGCCAGCCGCAAGCGGTAAAGGCGAAAACGTCCAGTACGACTTCGTGCTGGATCCAGAAGCCTAAGCGGTTTCACAGCAACTAAAACACACTCCGAGCGGTGTAAAACCATCAGATTGAGGAGCGGGGCAACCCGCTCCTCAATCTGGGTTAATGACATTTCCAACGGTCGCAGAGCTACGCTGCCTCACGGGACTTTCCGGACGGCTCTGAAAGCCAAACTCTCTGCAACTCGTTCACGTATCCGACTGCAACCTCGCCGTGCGGCATTCTTCCACACCTGCCTCAACAACTTCGCCACGTCGTAACGCCGTACGTCTCAGCACCACCGGAAAGTTCCAGGACGAGACGCGAACCGATGGACATCGAGACATCTCGTCAACTTCTCGAAAGTGCGATGATGATTTAGCCCGTGCTCATCCATGAAGAAAATGATGTTCAGTACGATGCATACCAGACCGGTCCCTGAGCAAGACTTTAAGAAAGACTAAATCCCGGGAGCCAAGCGCACTGGGAGGAAATGCGCTCAGATCCCGGGACAGTTTGAAGAGCTTAGCGAGTGTTGACGACCGCTAACTGATCGGTCGGGGTGACGGTAACAACCGATTCCGCGGGTTTGTCGGCGGGTGCGTCGTCGTCATGGGTTTGACGCGGCACCAGTGCGACCATGATCGCACCGAAGAGTGCGACCCCGGCAAATACATAGAACGCAGAGGCACCACCCAAGTTTATTGCGGCCAGCAGGCCTCCAACGAATGGTCCGGCCACACCACCGAGACGACCGAAGCCGGCGAACCACGACACTCCTGCGGAGCGGGCATTGGTGGTGTAGTAATTCGATACGTAACCGTAGCCCAGTACCTGGGTGCCCAAAGTGCCGACGCCGGCGAATGCGATGAAGCCCAGCAGTAACCCGATGTGGAGTTCAAACGTCATCATCACCAGGCTCAGCGCGGCGAAGATGAAGGTGGTGATGATGATCGGGCGCGGGCTGTATTTATCGGCTAGTTTGGAGCCGAACAGTGCCCCTGCTACGGCACCACCGTTGAGGATCAGCAGGAAGGTTAGCGAGCCGTTGGTGTCGTAACCGTAGCCCTCCATGATGCGTGGCAGCCAGGTGTTCAGGCCGTAAGTGAGTAGGAGCCCGGAGAAGGAGACGAAGCCTAGAATGATGGTGGCTACGAAGAAACGTTTAGTCATCAGGGCAGCAAAGCCTGTGGGCGCGACATCGGCATCCGCGCTACAACCGTTGGTCGAAGCAGTGGGGAGTGCGACCTCGATCAATGGGGTTCCTGTGCGTTCCGCCACGGCAAAGGCTTTGGTGCGGTGACCACGGGTCAGCAACCACTGGGGTGATTCGGGGAGTTTGAACCAGGCGATGGGCAGCAGCACGATCGGGGCCGCGCCGAAGAGGAACAGGCCACGCCAGCCCAGTGGTTCTAGCAGCAGGATGCCCAACAGCGCAGCCAGGACACCGCCAGCGGGGATACCCCAGTAAACGATGGCGTTATATAGATTGCGTTTGCCTTTGGGTGCGAATTCGGCCATGGTTGTGGCCGCTGCAGCTAGGATGGCCCCCAAGCCCAGACCGGTCAAAAATCGCAGCAAACCGAAGGAAAACACCGAGGTGGCCAGGGCTGTAGCGACCATACCGAGCGAGAACCAGGCGAGACTGAACAGGATGATATTTCGACGGCCTAGATAATCACCGACTGCACCACAAATAATGGCGCCCACCAGGACGCCTAGCATTGCATAGGAGCCCAGAGCGCCAGCGGTTGCAGCGTCGAAGGCTCCGAGCTGGGAGGGATCATTGAGCAGGGTTGGCATGACGGTGCCGTAGATGGTCAGGTCATAGCCATCAAAAACCAAGGCGGTACACGCAATGAATGCAACCCAGCCGGCGGTGCGGCGTTCTTTTGCGGGTTGAGCCGCGAGCAGTTGTGTTGACATGATGTCCTTCGGTAGAGGATTTTGGGCAGGACAGTTAGCCCGCCCGAAAGAAAGCCACCGGGCCGGCTGATACTGTCGTTACTTTTTCAGTTCTGGGGCAGGAAGATTTTTTAGGTCCACACGGGTGGTGCCATGATGGGCTTTTCAAATTCCAGATCGCCTTGCTCGCCGCGTGAAAGCCACATGGCAATGTTTTCGCGGTCGCCAAAGATGCGTGGGCCACCACCGGCTAGATCCCAACGGTCGCCTTCTTCGGTCTCAATGGTTACCGCAGGGGCTTTATCAATCTGGATGAGGCGGCGCAGCATCGCCTCGACCGCGTCCAATGCCGAGTCGGGGTCGGCTTCTTCAATTGTCCAGGCGGATAGGAGATCTTCATGGGCGATGACAGTCTCGGCGATGCGCTGCGGGACCACCTCACCCGGGCGCAGCCTAATGGCACCGTGCTGGATATGTTCATCCTCGGGTAGCGACGGCAGCAGAGCTGCGGCAGCAACCACCTGCTGATGGGCTTGACGGTAGGCGTGGATGACGTGGGATGGATCGGTGATTTCTGGACGGTCGTAGTTGGGTGCGTGCCCTGTCTTTTCGTTGATGGCGTCGGCCAGTCCGTATCCTTTATTGATGAGTTTGACGAGAACCTCGTACTGGGTTTGGTCATTAGCTGCCGGGCGCTGGAGGTGATCGGCGGTGAGCATGATGACCACGGCGTCGAGCATTTCGGTTTCACGCCCCAGTCGTGAAATATCAGAGTAGAGACGTTCAAGTCGGTTCATAGTGATTTCCTTCCGGCGGTTGTGACATGTGGGTTTTGGGAAAACTTGGTGGCGGGGGTTTTCTGTGTAGCTGCTGGTCGCTGAGAGGTCTTGGAATGACGGGCCAACCGGCTCCCCAACATCGCGTATACGAGAATGCCCGCGGCCAGCCCCCAACACGGGGCGGTAATGCCGACGACATTGATGTCGCTTGCGGTGACCACCAACGCCACGATGCCGGCTTCAATGCCGGGGTTGTATCCAGCGGCCGTTTTGACCTCGGGCTTGCGTAATAGAGTGGTCAGCGCGGTGTTCAGAGCGGGTAGCAAAACCAGCCCGGAGATCAGGGCCAGAGCCGCACCGGAGACCATGGTCATGACCATGACAATGGCGGGAGCAAAAATTCCGGCAACAATATACAACGTGCCTGCGGCAATGCCCGCGACGTACCGAGAACGTCGAGCCGGATGCGCCTCCGGCCCAGCGCACACGATGCCGGTCACGGTGGCCAGATTGGCTGAGTGTAGACCAAAGGGAGCAAACAGAATGCCGCCGATATTACAGGCGGTCAGTGCGGTGCGCGCCTTGAAGCGGTACCCGAAGCTGCGCATCATGTCTATGCCCGGCAGATTTTGTCCGGCCATCGTCACCAACAACAGTGGCACCCCAATGGAGACCAACGCGGTGATATCAAAACTGGGGGTAATCCACACCGGTTGGGCGAAGTAGCTGCCGCCCGCCGGAGCTGGTCTGGCTCCGATCCCACCGGAGATCACCAGTGCGATAATACCGGCCCCCATCGCAGCCGGGACTGCGAATAAGGGTGCCAGCCGACGGGTAGTAAAAAAGGCGATGAGCATCACCGCCGCCATGATGGCCATCTGCTGGCTGGCAGTGACCGCGCGAAAACAAATGGGCAGCAGAATCCCGGCGAGGACGCCGTTGGTGACTCCGCTGGGGATGAACTCAATGAGCTTGGAAAATACCCCGGTGACACTGAGGATGACCGAGACGGCCCCAACCAGAATGTAGACCCCCACCAGGTCGGTGATGTCGTAGCGCTGCAGGCCACTAATGAGTAGGACGGATCCGGGGATGGACCAGGCGGCGATCATCGGCAGGCGCATCTGCATGCTCATGATCATGGTGACAATACCGGTGCATACAGAGGCAGCCCAGACCCAGGACACAGTCGTGGCGGGGTCAAGTCCGCCGGTTTCGGCGGCCTGCAGGATCAACGCCATTGGCCCGGCAAATGAGATAAACACGGCTATCAGTCCGGCATTCCAAGCAGAAAACGATGTATCGCGCCAGGCGCCGGCGAGTCGATGGACCACAATACTCCCACATTTAATTGCGACCTAGGTCACGGATTCCTGGATTAGATAGTGACACTAGCAAGGGGTTTTTGGCCTCGGGAGACCCCCTGGGTCAACCCTAGGTACCCCCCTGATGTGAGTTGTCTCACGTGGTGCCAGGATGTTAATCATTCGTTCATCAACGTAACTTGGCACACGTTTTGCCATGACATAGGAGGTCGCGATGACTCAGACGATCAGTTCAGCCCAACATCTGATTGAACATGGCCTGGAGGAAAACTCCGCCGAGGGTGTCCACCGGGTGGACCGTTCGATCTTTACTGATGAAGAGATCTTTGAACTCGAGATGGAATACATCTTCGAAGGCAACTGGGTATACCTGGCCCATGAGTCCCAGCTCCCAGAAATCGGTGACTACTTCACCACCTACATCGGACGCCAGCCCGTGGTCATCACCCGAGATAAAGAAGGTGGCCTGAACTGCCTGATCAACGCGTGCGCTCACCGTGGTGCGATGCTGTGCCGCCGCAAGACCGATAACCGCACCACCTTTACCTGCCCGTTCCACGGTTGGACTTTCCGCAACACCGGTGAGCTGCTCAAGGTCAAAGACTCCCGCCGTGCAGGTTATCCAGAGAACTTCAATAAAGACGGCTCGCACGACCTGACCAAAGTACGGTTCGAAAACTACCGCGGCTTTCTCTTTGGCTCATTGAACCCCGACGTGCTGCCGCTTGAAGAACACCTTGGCGATGCCACCAAGATCATCGACTCAATCGTTGACCAGTCGCCGGAAGGCCTCGAAGTGCTCAAGGGTGCCTCAACCTATACCTACGATGGCAACTGGAAACTCCAAACCGAAAACGGCGCCGATGGCTACCACGTGACCGCCGTCCACTGGAACTACGCGGCCACCACCTCGCGCCGCACCTCTGGAGACTCCAGCAACGAAACCAAAGCCATGGACGCCGGCGGATGGGGCAAGGTCGACGGCGGGTACTACTCTTTCCCACACGGCCACCTGCTGCTGTGGCAGGAATGGACCAACCCCGAAGACCGCCCCCTGTGGGACCGGCGCGATGAACTCGTCGAGAAATACGGCGAAGAAATGGCCAACTTCATGGTCAACGTCTCTCGAAACCTGTGCTTGTACCCCAACCTGTATCTGATGGACCAGTTCTCCTCGCAGATCCGCCACCTCCGCCCGATTTCGGTAGATAAAACCGAAGTCACCATCTACTGCATCGCCCCCAAGGGCGAACCGGCTGAAGCCCGGGTCCAACGTATCCGCCAGTACGAAGACTTCTTCAACGCCTCCGGCATGGCTACCCCGGATGACCTGGAAGAATTCCGTGCCTCTCAGAAGTCTTACCTGGCCACCGCGGCACGCTGGAATGACATGTCGCGCGGCCAAACCCACCAAATCGCTGGTCCAGATGAACAAGCCAAAGCACTGGGCATCAACCCGATCTCTTCGGGTGCCAAGACTGAAGACGAAGGCCTATTCCCCATTCAGCACGCCTACTGGCAAGACGTTATGACCCAGGCCATCGCCAACGATTCCTAAGCTGCCACCGCCTACACCAAACGAAAGAAAGCCTCATGTCTGAAACCACCATCGAAACCACCGGAGCGGTGGTCAGCCTGGAAGAAGCTGAAACCATCCGCCAATTTCTCTACCGCGAAGCCCGCCTGCTCGATGACCGCGACTTTGATGCCTGGCTGGAATGCTACCGACAAGACGCGCCCTTCTGGATGCCCGCTTGGGACGTTGATGAAACCCTGACCACCGATCCTCAAACCGAGATTTCACTGATCTACTACCCGGATCGCTCCGGCATCGAAGATCGAGTGTTCCGGATCAAGACCGAACGCTCCTCGGCAACGTCAATCCCAGAGCCGCGCACCGGTCATAACCTCACCGACATCGAGTTCCTCTCCCGCGATGAACAGGACCCAAATCTGGTCAAGGTGCGGTTCAACTGGTTCACCCTGTACTACCGATACAACACCACAACCACCTATTTCGGCACCAGCTTCTACACCATCGACCTCGCCGGTGTCACACCTTTGATCGCCGAGAAGAAAGTCATTTTGAAAAATGACTACATCCACCATTTGATCGACGTCTACATGATCTAACCGCCAAGACCTGAGCCACATCCGTTTGCCGCCCAGTCGGCCCGCACCAACTGGGTGGCATGCGGAATTCCCCTAGTTTTTTCGAGGTTGTACCAATGACGAGCAATGAAGTAGCCCTAGCATTTGAAGACGGCGTCACCCGCATGATCCGCGTCGGAAGATTCGAAACAATCATGGACGCCGCCTATAAAGCGCGCATCAACATCCCCTCCGACTGTCGAGACGGCGCCTGCGGAACCTGCAAATCCCTGTGTATCTCCGGCGAATTTGATCCGGGTGATTTCATCGACGACGCTATGACCGAAGACGAACTGGACCGTGGCTACCTTTTAACCTGCCAGGCCGAGCCTGAAACCGATATGGTCATCGAAGTGCCCGGCACCTCCGAGATGGCCAAAACCTCGGCCGCACAATTCCAGGCGACTATCACCGAACTGATCCACCACTCGGATTCCACCGTCTCGTTCTCGCTGGACGTCCAAGACCGTGACGACCTGGCCTTCCTACCCGGCCAATACATGAACGTGCAGGTTCCCGGCACCGACCAGCAACGCTCTTATTCCTTTAGCTCCGGCACCAAAGACGACCACGCCTCGTTCATGGTTCGCATCACGCCAGAAGGGGCGATGAGTACATATCTGGCCCAACGTGCCAAGGTCGGCGATGAACTGACTATGACCGGCCCCTTCGGTAGCTTCTTCCTACGTGCCCCGCAGCGCCGCATGCTGCTACTGGCTGGTGGCACTGGGCTAGCGCCCATCTTGTCGATGCTTGAAAAAATGGTCACCGATAACGTCACCCAACCGGCTCACCTGATTTATGGCGTCACTAACGACATCGACGTCGTCGGACGGGATCTGCTGGATGCCTATGTCGAGAAATTGCCTAATTTCAGCTACACCTACTGCGTCTCCAGCCCCGAGACCACGCACGAAAATACCGGGTATGTGACCGCCTACATCCAGAACGAACATCTGGACGACGGCGACGTCGACGTCTACCTGTGCGGCCCACCGGCCATGGTCAATGCGGTGGAGGGCTGGTTCACCGACGAGAGGATCACCCCGGCAAACTTCTACTTTGAACGTTTTGCCCCCAAGGCCACCACCGACGGCGACGAGGAAACTGGCGCACCGGTGAGCACACAAGTGCTGGCTGAAGCCGGCGAACAGATTTCTGCTGCCCAAGCCGTCTCGACCATAGAAACCGGTCGGCTGTCATTTCGTACCGAAGACTCAATGGCCCATCTGGACGCCCGCATGGGACTGGAATTGGCGGTTAGCGAGTTGATGATCGGCAACCTATCGGCAGAACAGCTCAAGCGGTTCCGCCGACTGGCCGAACAGATCCAAGAACACCTCTCGGCCGCCGGGGATGCGGTGGTCGACGTCGACGGATTTATCCGCTCCAATGATGCGTTTCACGAATATCTGTTTAGCCTGTGCGATAATCCCACCTTCTTTGACTCCTACCGTAGGCTCGATGTCTCAGCACAGATGGGCGAAGCGCTAGCCGATAGTTGCTGGTTAGCACCAGAGATCACGCAGGAACACTTCGATCTCGTCGATGCGCTTGAGCGCGAAGATTTGGCTGCCGTGCGCCAAATTATCCTGTCGCACAACGATTTCTGTCGCCATACGATGCGTACAGCCATCGAACAAGAAGTTGCTGCATGATGCATAATGACCACGCACAAGGGATTCTGGATGGAAAAGTCGTTCTGGTTACGGGCGCGGCTCAGGGCATTGGCCGAGAAGTCGCACGCGTCGCAGCAGACCAGGCCGCCTGCCTGGTCCTCGTGGACCGCGCTGAACAAGTAGCCCAGGTCGCTGAAGAACTGCCAGCCTCCGCCAAGGCGGTGCACGTGTTGGCCGATCTGGAAACCTGGGCTGGCGCCGAAGCCGCCGTCGCCTATGCCCTGGAACAGTTTGATCGCATTGATGTGTGTATCAACGCGGTGGGCGGCACAATCTGGGCACGTCCCTTTGAGCATTACGACCCCGAAAAGATTCAAGCCGAGATCACCCGGTCGCTGTTTCCGACCCTGTGGATGACCCGAGCAGTACTCCCGTCCATGAAAGCTCAGGGGGCTGGCACGATCGTCAACGTGTCATCGATTGCCACCCGTGGGATTAACCGGGTACCTTATTCGGCGGCCAAGGGTGGGGTCAACGCCTTAACCTCCGCACTGGCGATGGAAGCGGCAGCCGATGGGATCCGCGTGGTCGCCACCGCACCCGGCGGCACCCAGGCCCCGGCCCGGACCATCCCACGCGGGCCCGGTCCGGAGGGTGCACAAGAGCAACAGTGGATGCAGCAGGTCGTGGACCAAACGGTGGACTCCACATTAATGCAGCGTTACGGCACGCTACGCGAACAGGCTGAACCAATTGTGTTCTTGGCCTCAGATGCGGCATCGTACATAACAGGTACCGTGCTGCCCGTGGGTGGCGGCGACCAAGGAATGTAGGGGAGGAACGACTGCGTGCGCACAGCGCATTACGGACTGGAAGGCCCACCACATTGGTCGGCCAGTCAACGAGCCCTTGAGGCAGTGACCCGCGAACGGGACTGCGGCGGCGGGATGGTCATCATTGAAGGTCGCCGCGGTGCCGGACGCACCAGCATCCTGCACACCATCTACCAACACTTTCGCAACGACGCTCGATACGTGGTCGTAGAACAGTGGGTGCGCTCGCTGCCCCTGGCGTTCTTCGAACGACTCGTGGAAGTCACCGCACCGGACGTGCACGCTCGCCTCTTCCCGCAACTAACTGCAGCCTTTGACCAGCCCGAGGCCTCCCTGGGGCCGGAATTCATCGATGCGTGTCAGCAAGTATTAGACCACTGGAGTCAAGCCGGGAAACTGGTGGTGTTAGTCGATGACATTCACCTGGCGGATCCCCATAGTCAAATGTTGCTGAGCTACTTGGCCCGACGAATCCACGACACCGGGGCCGTGATGATCCTATCGGTGCCCAGCCCCATCCCGGAGATCACAGGTGATCTCGAGACGCTGCTACACAACCCGGTCAGCTCTCGGGTGACCGTGACACCGTTAGATCATGCTGCCATCCAGTACCTGGCGCACTCAATGGGCATCTACGAATTGGACTCGACCGCCGTCACAGCACTCATTGATCACACGGGTGGGTGGCTGGAGTATGTGGTCCAGACGCTCCGTGTGCTGCCGGATGGCCAATGGCCCCTGGAACCCGGGCGCCTGCCGCTGCCTGAGCGCATTGTTGCAGAAGTCATGGATCCGCTGCGAGGCTGCGACCAGCCGGATGTTTGGAAGCTGGTGTGTGCACTGGCCATTTTGGAAGATCCACCCGGATTGCATGTCTTGGAGAACGTGGCCGACACCCAAGACCTCATCTTGGCAATTGACCAGGCTGTAGCTATCGGTGTACTGCACGACGGCGTGCTGAGTAACGCCTATAATACCGACCAGCTCCAACTGCGTTTCGTCCACCCGATGGCACAACGGGTCATCACCCAACAACTGCGACCCTCGGAGCATCGGCTCTATCATCTACGCGCTGCCCAATACACCGAAAACCATGGCCAACGGCTACTTCACCAGGCGGCTGCCACGTTGACTCGCGACGACGTCCTTGGCGGACAGATCATCCGGTTTGCTGAGCGACTTGGCCGCACCGGGCGGTGGGAACAGGCCGCAAGATTTCGCATCGCCGCAGCCCGGTTGATGACCTCCGATAGTCAACGGCAATCCGAGATCCTGAAGGGCGTTGACGCGTTGGTATCCGCCGGTCAGATCACTGCGGCTGTGCCGTGGCTGCCCATTATTGAGGCCATGCCGTCGTCTTCCGCCCGCCAGTCTGTGCTTGGTCATGTTGCATTACACCAGGGCAGGCCAGCCGATGCAGGCCACCTGTTGCAACAAGCTCGCCAGGGGACTACTCAAGCAGAACTGCAATCGATCGTGGCGCTGCGGCGTTGCCTCGACATGTTGTGCAACTGGGATGCTGCTGGAATTACGGAGTCTGCCAGGGCGGCGGCCGAGCTATCTCGGCCGGGTGACTCCAGTCAGATTGAGGCCCTTGCCATTCAAGGGGTGGGGTTGGCCGCCCAAGGTCTCACCGAATCCGCCGATGAGTCCTTACTCAGGGCCGCGATGGACAGTGACGACGGACCACAGCACCAGCGGTATCGGCTGTGTGCCGGTTGGGTGGCCCTACTGGAAGGCAACTTACGTACTGCCTACCGTGAATTCGAAGCAGCCTTACCAACTCAGGCCCGTGGCGGGTCATTACGCATCTCGTTATGGGCCCAAGCCTGGTTAGCCAGGGTGCAATTTCTGCAGGGTGACTGGGATGGCGCGCTGCAAGGCTGTCTCGACGGCATTCGGCGCGCCGAACATGCTGGCATTGAAGTCATGCTGCCCATGCTGGAATGGACCGCACGAGAGATCCAGCTGTGGCGCGGCGAGGATCCGCAGCGAGCCTGGTGGCAGGACACCGGTCGCAGCCAACTCCGCGGCTACGTTGCGATGGAAGTACCTGCTCGAATGATCCGCGCAGTGGAATGCAAAGTCAAAAACGACCAAGAAGGTGCCCTGGCTGCCTTGTTGCCATTGACTGAAATCGACCCGTGGACCGAAACGCAAGTCTCGTTCTGGCATTGGCAACCTGAACTCATCCACGCGCTCATCGCAGCTGACCGCTTGGATGAAGCAGCTGAAATCACCGAAGACTTCGTTAGATGCACCGAACACGCTCCACGATTCGTACGAGCAACAGCCATAGCTTCCCAAGCCAGGATCGCCGCTGCTCGAAAAGACATCGATGAAGCAGAGCAGCTTTTTCAACAAACGCTCAAACTGACGTCGATGGACGGCAACGCGACCTATCACAGTCATTATTTATTTGCTTACGGGCAGATGTTGCGACGAACCGGCCGCCGAAGAGATGCTGCTCGTCGGTTGGTCAGCGCCCGGGAATTCTTTCAAAACGTCAACGCGGCCTCGATGGTGGACCGATGTAATCAGGAACTTCGTGCCACCGGCATGCTGCAACATCGTGAACCTGATGTTGCAGCAAGCACGGTAGGCCTGCCAAATGAGACGTATCCTGCAGTAGAGCTGACTCCTCAAGAACATGCGATCTCCAAACTGGTGGTGCAAGGGCTAACGAATAAAGAAACAGCCCGTCGCCTGTTTATTGCTGAAAAGACAGTGCAATATCACCTGACCCGGATCTACTCGAAATTCGCGATTCGCTCCCGCACCGAATTAGCCCGCGTCTATCCCAATGGCACTGAGCTGTTCGACGACGACGAAGGACCCTTTCGTGCTTTCTCTGAAAACCAGTAAGCTCGGCCTGCCATTCTCACTTGTCAAGCGGGACCTTGAATAGGCTGCCGCATGGAGCCGCACTTTCAAGAAATTCCACAGCTGGCGAAGAATTGTCCAACAATTAGTGCAATACGCGGCAACAAAGCTAGTAACGAGTTTCAACCACGACCCGGTGGTACCGGGTAGTCCGCGCGGTTCTGCCTCCATGGCATGTTTCTCGCTCTTCCTCAGACTGATGGCGAATTGTACGATCACATGGGATTCAATCGTTCCTGATAATGGATGAGCGCTATACGCGCCCAAAGTGCCCCGAGGATCCCTCCCAATCGTTCGCTCTTACCGAACAGCCTGGGCACGATTTCCTAAGATTTGAGAAATCGGGGCATTTTAATGTTCAAGAAACGCTTCGATTGTTCACGGAGGCTTTAGTCGACCATCATGTCTATGTTCTGTCTTGGATTACTAGTAGCCATGCCGTGCGGATTGAGTGTTGCAAGTTCGAGCGGATGTTGTCAGTTAATGGCTAAGCGTGGCGGCTGCTTGGCCTAGTCGCCTAGCGCGTTGTGGAGCCGGAGTGTCACGACACTCCTTGTCTGGAGGGTCGGGGAAACGATGCGTGCCAAGCGACTTCGGCAATGAGGACTAGACCCCACTTCTGGCTACTCGTATGATGTGACATAGTTAACAGAAATTGTCAATCATTCTCATATGCGGAACGATCATTCTCAATCGCCTAACACGAGGGATTGGTGTTGTCTACCCCTAATCATCGCCCATTTGCCGCATGGTTTCGCGGTTGACACTGTCTAAACCGACTGGAAAAGTTACGTTTCATCGCTGAGTGCACCTCAGACATCTATGTCCGAAACAGCTCTTCGTTCCCACGAGCGAAGAACGACCATGAAGTTCAACTTTCACCTGATAGGAGCGGTCGATGTCCCAGCCACAGTCTGTAGAAGATGTCAAGAAACTCATCAAA
The DNA here is from genome assembly GCF_001657475.1 of Enteractinococcus helveticum. Classification (GTDB taxonomy): domain Bacteria; phylum Actinomycetota; class Actinomycetes; order Actinomycetales; family Micrococcaceae; genus Yaniella; species Yaniella helvetica. The sequence goes on along the minus strand of NZ_LXEY01000017.1, from coordinate 156,003 downwards.
GAACATGACATTGAGTTTATTTTTGCCTCATTCACCGAAATTCGGGGTAAGTCCAGCGCCAAGCTGGTACCAGCAAGTCAAGTTGATGAGCTCTTCAGCGAGGGGGTAGGCTTCGCAGGCTTTGCAGCTGGAGAAATCGGCCAGGGCCCTCAGAGCCCAGACATCGAAGTTATTCCAGATCCCCGAACCTTCCGCATTGTGCCTTGGAAGAAGGGCCTAGCTCACGTCATCGGTAACGCCACGGTCGAGGGCAAACCTTGGGAGTATTGCCCACGAACCATCTTGCAGAACCAAATGAAGAAAGCTGAAGAACAGGGCTTCGTCTTCAAGCTTGGTTTCGAAGCAGAATTCATGCTGGTGGACTTCGACGAGGACGGCAAACTCCAGGTCGCCGACAAATACGATAACTGGGGGCGTCCGTGCTACGACGTCAAAGCCCTGACTCGTCAGTATGAACTGATGACTCGTCTGTCGAACTACGTGACTGAGCTTGGCTGGGAAAACTACGCTGTGGACCACGAAGACGGCAACGGACAGTTCGAAATCAATGTCACCTTCTCAGACGCACTGGAAACGGCTGACCGATCAGTGTTCTTCCGGTACATGGTTGACGCACTTGCTGAAGAATTCGGCATGATTGCCACCTTCATGCCAAAACCATTTACCGATAACACCGGTAATGGCATGCACTACACCATGAGCCTGTGGGATAAAGACACCGACGAGAATCTCTTCCTGGATAAAAACGATCCACGCGGTCTCGACCTGTCCGAAGTCGGCTATCAATTCACCGCCGGTATTCTGGACCACGCACGGGGCTACATGGCCATGGTTGCGCCGACCGTCAACTCATATAAGCGACTCAAAGCCGGTACGGAAACGGTTCGCACCTGGGTGCCAGTGGCCATGACCTACGGTGGCAACAACCGCACGCAGATGATGCGTATCGCCCGCTCCGGTGCCATCGAAGACCGCACACCAGACTTCTCCGGCAGCACCTACCTGGGCTTCACGGCCGCCTTAGCGTCCGGCTTGGACGGCATCCAGCGCAAACTGGATCCGGGTGAACCAAATGATCTCGATCTCTACCTGACGCCGCCACGCGAGATCGAGCGTCGCGGCATTCGCACCCTGCCACACTCCCTGATGGAATCGATCCACTACCTTGTCAAAGACGACGTCCTGCGCGAAGCGTTTGGTCAGGTACCCCTCGACGACGAATTCGGGCGTCCATCCGACGAAACCGAAGCATTCGTCGACCACTACGCTCGCATCAAGCGCGCTGAGTACCACAAGGTGACTGACGAAGTCACTACCCATGAAATTGATCTCTACCTGCGCTTCCCGTAAGTCGGGAAGTTCCTAGCAAGGTCTAACCCAAGGGACGTGACCCAATGAATCTCGCCTCACTCACATTGACAAACATACAAGCCGCAACAGCGGACGTGAACGACCAAGTGGCCGAACTCTTCCAGTTCCACCGCGGTCAAGACGTATTCTTCATGCTGATGCTCGTTGCGTTCTTGATGATGTTCATCCGACGCTACGAATGGGGAGTCGCACTGGCAACACTGCTAGTGTTTGCCACCTCCTTCCCGCTGTATATCCTCGCGCAGACCGGAATATTCGGCGCCGAATTAGGCATTGAGTTGATCATCGGAGCAGCCTTTGCCGCGATCACATTGGTGATTGCGATCGGCGTGTTCTTGGGTCACATCTCTACTATTTCGTACATATTGGTGGGCGTTTTATTCGTCCCCAGCTACATATTCATCGAATGGTTCTTATTTACTTTTTTGGAGAACGTGGCGGACGCAGGCGGCTCGATTCTGGTCCACATGTTCGCTGCCTACTGGGGCCTTGGCGTCATTCTTGGCCTACGGAATAAAGCCGTGAACCAAGAACCTGCAGCCACTAGTGTGCACTCTGTGTCCTTCGTATGGTTGGCTTCGATGTTGCTGATGGTCCTGTGGCCATCCTTTGTAACAGCATTGCTACCACCAGAAGACATCATCCCTGGCATGGCCAACACCTACCTGGCGATGGTGGCTTCAATCCTGGTGACCTACGTGATACTTTGGGCACTGAAACGCACTATTGATCCGTTGGTCTTTACCTACGCCATCCTGGCCGGTGGGGTTGCCATTGGCGCAAGTGTTGATCTTGCAAACCCTTGGCAATCCTGGGTCATCGGACTCATTGCGGGTGCGGTGTCCACACTCTCCTTCCTGTTCCTCGACGAATGGTTGCGGGGCAAGACCGGAGTGTGGGACACCATGGGTGTGCACAACCTGCACGGCGTCCCTGGGATCGTCGGCGGGCTAGCGCCCATAGTGCTTGGCGTTGCCGGTGGCTCACAAGCTATCGCGGTCATCGGCACGCTCGTCATCGCGTTGATCCTAGGCGCCATCGTCGGATTGATTCTGAGGATTATGCCGCGGCCAACCAAGATGCTCGACGATGCCGAAGCGTTCCCCGCCGAAGAGATGCGCGCCACAGACCCTGCCTAGTGCAGGAAAACTTTACCAACCACATAAGAAACTAGGAGGTCTATCCATGTGTGGAATCGCTGGGATCCAACTGCGAAACGAGTCCCTCGCCTCGCAGCTCGGATCACTCATGCATGAGATGGTCGAAGGAATCGTTGTTCGCGGTCCAGACTCTGCCGGGGTCGCGTTGTACGGGGACCCAGAACGAGTACCCGACGACTACTCGTCGGTATCCCTGCTCAACGCTCCGTCGGACATTAAAGAACTCGTGTCTGCCAAACTGCCCGAGGCTGATGTCAGCGTCGAAGACATGGCCGAGACCACCTTTATTCGAGCCAAAGTACCAGTCAAGGAACTGGTCCTGATTGCTCGTGAAGTCGCGCCAGATGCTTCCGTGATCGGCAGCGGTGAAGACAGCGTTGTATACAAAGGCGTTGGCAACCCACTGGACCTGCGCGAAACTTACCGCTTGGCAGATGCCACCGGATACCAGGGCGTTATCCACACGCGCCTGGCCACCGAATCCGCCATCGATGCCGAAGGCGCACACCCATACTCGGTCAACGGTCTGTCGATCGTGCACAACGGCTCATTTTCCAACCACGCGACCATCCGTCGCGACCTGATGGAAAAAGGCGTTGAATTCGACTCGCAGAACGACACCGAAGTTGCCGCTCGCTACATCTCCTACCGGATGCAGGAGCTGGGCGAAAGCCTGGATGAAGCAGCCGAAGCACTCAGCGAAAACTTTGATGGCTTCTACACGCTACTGATCACCACCGAAGACAGCTTTGCTGTGGCGCGGGATCAGTACGCGTGCAAACCAGCCATCATCGCCGAGCACCCTGACTGGGTTGCCATGGCCTCGGAATTCCAAGCCATCTCGCACCTGCCAGGTATGGACGACGCGAAAATTTTCGAACCAGCTCCAGGGAAGGTGTACACATGGAAACGCTAACCGACACCACCGTGGAATACGATCTGTCGCAACACACCGTTCGTGAACTAAACGCCGAACTCCACGCACCAACCGCAAAAAACTACAAAGTGCTCAAACCGATGGGTGTGCACTCCGTAGCGGTGGGAATCAACGACGACATCAACGTCGAAATTGACGGCGACGTCGGATATTTCTGTGCCGGCATGCACAAGACGGGCAAAGTCACCGTCAACGGCATGGCCGGACCAGGAGTTGCCGAAAACATGATGTCGGGCGTCGTGCACGTCAAAGGACACGCATCGCAATCGGCTGCTGCCACCGCCCACGGTGGTCTGCTGGTCGTTGACGGCAATGCATCCACCCGCTGTGGCATCTCGCTCAAAGGCGGCGACATCGTCGTCAAAGGCAACATCGGTGCAATGAGTGCCTTTATGGCACAGGCCGGCCGCATTGTGGTGTGTGGCGATGCAGGAGAAGCCCTGGGCGACTCTATTTTCGAAGCGCGTCTGTATGTCCGCGGCAGCGTTGCCTCCCTAGGTGCCGACTGCGTTGCCAAAGAAATGCGTGAAGAGCACCGCGAAGAACTGGTGCAGCTACTCAAAGATGCCGGAATGGAAGACGAAGCCAACGATGCTGCTTACGTTGACTCCTTTACCCGGTATGGATCCGCACGTACCCTGTACCACTTCAATTCTGGAGAGAGTGAATGAGAAGCCCTGAAGATCGTGGACTCCGTGAGTCCGCAATTTTTGATAAAGCATCCATCGCCGCAATTCAGCACGCTGCCGAAACCGGCGTGTACGACATCCGTGGCTTTGGTGCAAAACGAAAAGTCCCACACTTTGATGACCTGCTGTTCCTGGGCTCGGCGATCTCCCGTTACCCGATGGAAGGCTATCGCGAACGCTGCGATACCGATATCACCACCGGTGAGGCAACCGCGGCACGCCCGATGCAGCTGGACATCCCGATCACCATCGCGGGTATGAGCTTCGGCGCGCTATCAGCTAACGCCAAAGAAGCCCTGGGCCGAGGTGCATCGGCCATGGGTACCTCAACCACCACCGGTGACGGCGGGATGACCGAAGAAGAACGTGGTCACTCCTCCAAATTGGTTTACCAGCTGCTGCCATCCCGTTATGGGATGAACCCGGATCACCTGCGTCGTGCAGACGCCATTGAAGTGGTTGTCTCGCAGGGTGCAAAACCAGGTGGTTCCGGCATGTTGCTGGGGCAGAAAATTTCCGCGCGTGTTGCTGAAATGCGCACCCTGCCCGAAGGTATCGACCAGCGTTCTGCATGCCGTCACCCAGACTGGACCGGTCCGGATGACCTGACCTTGAAGATTCAGGAACTGCGGGAAATCACCGACTGGCAAGTTCCAATCCACGTGAAAGTGGCTGCGTCTCGTCCGTACTACGACACCAAACTGGCAGTTGCTGCCGGTGCCGACGTCGTCGTCGTTGATGGTATGCAGGGTGGAACCGCGGCAACTCAGGAAGTGTTCATTGAACACGTTGGTATCCCAACCCTGGCCGCCATCGGTCCGGCAGTGAAGGCGCTGAAGGAAATGGGTGTGCACCGCAAGGTCAAGCTCATCATCTCCGGTGGTATCCGCTCCGGTGCCGACGTCGCCAAGGCCCTAGCATTGGGTGCCGACGCGTGTGCAATCGGTACTGCTGCGCTGATCGCACTGGGTGACAACCACCCGCAGTGGGCCGAAGAATACGAAAAAATCGGTTCCGCCGCCGGCTACTACGACGACTACCAGGCAGGCCAGGACCCCGCGGGTATTTCCACCCAGGATCCGAAACTGTCGGCACGTCTGGACCCGATCGCCGCTGGTAAGCGCCTGGCCAACTACCTGCAGGTACTCACCCTGGAAGCCCAAACCATTGCACGGGCTTGCGGTAAGTCGCACGTGACTCACCTGGAACCAGAAGACCTGGTGGCGCTGACTATGGAAGCGTCCGCCATGACCGGGCTTCCACTGGCCGGTACCGACTGGGTCGTGGGCCAAAACGGTCGATAGTTCAACACCAGAACTATGACTAAGAAGAGTCGATAATTCCATACAACTCTGCCGTCCGGGCGCTCAATCCGGGCGGCAGAGTCGTACCAGAAAACACATTGGGCCGGACAGAACCGCCTGAAGGGAGCTGTCGCTGGGTATTCATCACATTTTGAATGGTTAGTAGACAACGAGTCAGCACCACGCTTTTTCACAGGCGCGCACCACACGGGTCATGCGCCAGGAAAACTTCAGGAAGGAACTGAACGACAATGATCGACTCACGGGAAAAACTTAAAGCACAAGCCGAAAAAGACGGCATCGAATTCTTCATGGCCATGGGAACCGAAGTCAACGGTAAACCCAACGCCTCGGTGGCCCCCGCCCAATACATTGATGATCTGCTCGACAACGGTGCAGCCTTTGCTGGTTTCGCATCCGGGGGTCTGTGGCAAGAACCTTCCGACGGCGACATCGCCTACATCCCAGACCCATCTACCTACACCCAGCTGCCATGGCGTAAAGAAATGGCCGTGCTGATGAGCTTCCCGCACGTCAACGGGGAACTGTGGCCGTATGCCTCCCAGAACATCCTGAAACGTCTGATGGAAGAGGTTCAAGAGGAATTCGGGTGGACTTATAAGACCGGGATGGAACCAGAATTCTTCTTGGTCAAACACAATGACGATGGCAGCATCCGCATTGCTGACTCACTGGATACCTCGGTCAAACCCTGCTATCACGCCTACGGCATCGAACGTTCCTGGCCTTATCTGTCCAAACTGTCCCGATACATTAACAAAATGGGCTGGGGCAACCCCGCCATCGACTCGGAAGACGGCAACGGTCAGTACGAAATCAACATCGATTACTCCGATGCCATGACCACCTCCGACCGACTGATCATGACCCACTACATGGCCCACTCGGTTGCCTTCCAAGAAGGCAACGGGGTGATCCCAACGTTTATGGGTAAACCATTTACCAACAACACTGGTAACGGTCTGAACACCCACTTCAGTCTGTGGGATCAAGATGGTTGCAACATCTTCCAAGACGATAATGATCGCTTCGGGCTGTCCAAGATCGGCTACCACTTCATTGCTGGGGTATTGGCCAATGCTCGCGGCATGCAGGCGCTGATCGGTTCCAACGTCAACGCATATAAGCGCATTGGTGTGCCACACCCGAGCTCCGGTTCGACCTGGACCCCAACCCACGTCATGTACGGCGGCAACAACCGTACCACCATGCTGCGCATCCCAGACGGTGGACGCGTTGAGCACCGCGGTGTTGACGGCGGCGCCAGCCCGCACCTGGCATCGGCTGCTATCCTGGCCGCCGGAATTGACGGGATTCGTCGCGAACTGGATCCGGGCGAATGCATGGAAGAACGCAACACCTACACCATGAGCCGCAAAGAACTGGCCGATTTCGATCCGCTACCCGCAACCCTGTGGGAAGCCGCCAACGAACTCCAACAAAACGACATCATGCGCAAAGCCATGGGCTCGGGCCCACACGGCGACTTCGTGGATTTCTACGCCGAAGAAAAACGCAAAGAATTTGCGCTCTACCACAACCAGGTCACCCAGTGGGAGATCGACAACTACCTGATGGGTCCAATGCCTATGTGGTAGATCGCTGTTTCCTACATTAGACTTTCCAACGAAACTGGGCCGGTGCATCCGGCCCAGTTTCGTCTTTAAGTCCATGCAATGCTGTGCCGTGAGGCTGATGGCTTGCAGCGTCGATGTGATCGAAGATGATCCCACGATGCCAATGCACATCGGTTAGCGCTAAGTGTTCTTCGTCCACCTCCAGAGATGCCCCATAACCAGATGGTGAGGGACGCTTATGTGGTGAACACCTGTTCCAAACCGGGTCAGCGATACTTTGAATTCGACTATTCAAAGCACAGCCCCCTGTTCCTTTGGATAGCAGTCATGTTAGCGTGAGTCACATCACGGAAAGCGTCCCCCGGGTGCAACATATCCATAAGAGATGAAATCATCTGCCAAAGGTGAGGGAGGCAGTCATGACATCGACATCTGGGCCAGACGAGCAGGCCCCGACAACTGATGTGGTTGATACCGCCGATACCGGACAACGCGGGGCTTTTACCGTCACCCTTCAAGTGCAGCGGTATGTGCCAGAATTCCACGAAACACCCTATTGGGACAGCTGGACCGTCGAAATGCACGGAACTGACCGGGTGCTTGATGCGCTACATAAGATCAAATGGGAGCTGGATGGTTCGCTGACCTTTCGTCGCTCCTGTGCTCACGGTATCTGTGGTTCCGATGCGATGCGTATCAATGGGTTCAACCGTCTAGCATGTAAGGTCCTCCTCAAGGATCTCGACATCTCGAAGCCCATCATTGTGGAACCGCTCAAAGGTTTGCCGGTGGAAAAAGATTTGATCGTCGATATGGAGCCGTTTTTCCAGTCCTACCGTGAAATCTTGCCGTTTTTGATGAGCAACGATTACGAGCCGACCCATGAGCGATTTCAATCTATTGAAGAGCGGGAACGCTACGATGACACCACCAAATGCATTTTGTGTGCAGCGTGTACCGCGTCATGCCCAGTGTTCTGGACAGATGGGCAATACTTTGGACCGGCTGCCATCGTGAACGCTCACCATTTTATTTTCGACTCACGTGACGACGCCGGCGATCTGCGTCTCGAGGTTCTCAATGATAAAGAAGGCGTCTGGCGGTGTCGCACCATATTCAACTGCACAAATGCGTGTCCACGTGGCATTCAAGTCACCAAAGCCATTGCTGAGGTCAAGAACGCGATTCTCCAACACGCCCTCTGACGAGCACTCAACGACTTTTTAGGTGCCGCAGAAGGTCTGATACGTTTGCGCGAACGCCAGTGACGCCGGGCGTTCTAGATCCACAAGCTCATTGCGGCGAATATATGGGTCAGTGACGGCGTCGAAGAGGCGGTTGAAGGTTTCCAGATTCTCATGGGTCACGGCCTCTTCGATGGCGGCTTCGACCAAATGATTCCGGGGCACATAGACCGGGTTGTGCTCCGCGACGGCCTGGGCATCCGGGTTGAGCTCCAACCAGGACTTGTACCAGGCCATCAATTCTGGGGCCACATTCGCGGGAATCAACCCCGAGGAGGCGACGTTTGCCAGCTCGGCGAAAAATGACGTGTAATCCATGCTGGTGATCCGCAGGTTTTCTAGCAGTTGTGTGCCCAGGCTTGCGGCGTCGTCCTCGGCACTGAGCCCCAAGCGCGTGCGGAAGCGCTCGCCCCAGGCTTCAGAGTAGGTGGTTCGAAAGGTCATGACTGCTTCGGTGGCAGCAGTGACTGCCTCGTCTTGGGTCATGACTTGCTCGTCGTGCGGATGCATGATCACCGGCAGCATGGCTTCGGCGAAGCGTGCCAGGTTCCATTCGGCGATCACCGGTTGGTTGCCGTAGGCGTAGCGGCCCATGTAGTCAATGGAGGAGAACACTGCGTGGGGATCAAAGACATCCAGGAAGGCTACCGGACCGAAATCAATGGAGTGCCCGGCGATGGTCATGTTGTCGGTGTTCATGACACCGTGAATCATGCCGGCGTGCATCCAGTCGGCTATGAGCTCGGCCTGCTGGTGGACCGCCTGGGTTAGGAGGCCAAGCCCGGTGTTTTCGGGTTGTAGATTGGGGTAGTGGCGGGCCAGGCTGTAGTTGGTCAGCCGGGTGAGGAGCTCCAAGTCGTTGTGGGCCCGGGCGTATTGGAACGTCCCAACGCGGATGTGGGAGGGGCCGGTGCGGACTAATACGGCAGCGGGGTGTTTGGTTTCCCGCTGGATCGTCTTGCCGGTGGTGATGACTGCTAGCGCACGGGTGGTTGGGATGCCTAAGGCGTGAACGGCTTCTGAGATGAGGTATTCGCGCAGCATGGGGCCCAGGGCGGCATAACCATCGGAACCGGGGCGCGAGTACGGGGTAGGGCCCGTGCCCTTCAGGTGAATATCAATCAGCTCGTCGTTGACTGTGAGCTCACCGGTGAGAATGGCGCGACCGTCACCAAGCACTGGAACATAGTTGCCAAATTGGTGGCCGGAATAGCCTTGGGCCACGGCGGCGGTGGTCTCGGGCAGTGTGTGGCCCAGCAGGAAATTGATGCCTTCATCGGTGGTCAGCCAGTCGGCGTCCAAGCCGAGTTCGATTGCAAGTTGTCGGTTGAGCACCACCAGCTTTGGGTCCGGCGTAGGAGCTGGGGTTGCAGGCCGGACAAGTTCGGGGAAAGTCGTAGCGTACTGCGAGGTGAGGTTCGGCAGGCTCATATCTGCTCCTAAAGGTTCCGTTGCCTCACACAGTAGCCGTCACAGCGCACTTGCCGATAGGGGATGCGTCATGGGTGAACACATCAACGGCTTTGACCTGCGTAATCGTTAACCCCGAGGGCATTGTTGCCGATGTGGATGTTCACATAGAACAACGGCGCACTCGTGAGAAAATTGCTAGCAATTTTCTCACGAGGAACGGTACTTACGAAAACTATACGTCCCGTGGGGACTGATGCAGCTGTTCTAGTGGCCCTGGAATGCTTCGGCTAACCACCAGGAGCCGCCATCATTGGCAATCTTGGCGTCGATGACTAATGGTGCGGTGGGGGAGGAATCCAACCACTGCGTGACTGCAGCTAGATCGTCGACGTCACGCACCGTGATGCCGGTGGCACCGAAGCCGCGAGCGATCGCAGCGATATCGGTCTCCGGGAAGGTCACCGTGTCGTGGTCCTCTTCCGTAAAGTGATGGACTTCCGCACCGTAGGCGGCGTCGTTATAGACCAACACGACCAGCGGCATCTGGTAGCGCACGGCGGTTTCGAGTTCTTGGACTGCCATGAGAAAACCACCGTCGCCGGTGCCCAGTACTGCCAGACGGTTCGGTTGGGCCAGTGCGGAACCGATGGCGGTATACAGCCCCAACCCGATGGCCTGGAAGGCCTGAGTGAAGCAGAATCCGAACTCATCGGGCACATCCAGGTACTGAGAGGGATAGCCCATGAAGTTGCCCGAGTCGATGGACACGATCCGTTGGCTCGGCAGCAATTCGTTGAGCCGCTGAGTCACGGCCCGCGGGTCGACCACCGTGCCGGGCACGGAAAGGTCCTTTGTTTCGGTCTGATCCCAGCGTGCACCGGTGACGATGCGCTCGCGGATCGGCTCGGTGCGATACCGGACCGGTTGGTTGTTAGACAACAGCGCCATCGCATCGGTTGCGGTAGCTGCAGCATCGGCAACCACGCCGAGGCTGACAGGACGGTGGGCTCCGATGGCGGCGTCGTCGATATCGATCTGGACGATCTTGGTGTCAGCACCGATGAGCTTGCCACCGCGCATAGTCCACATGTTCAAGGCCGTACCAAAGGCGACGATCAGATCGGCACCGGTGATGAGCTCTGCGGTGAGCGGGGAAGAGAAGCCGCCGGAGATCCCGAGGTTATAGGCGTCGTCGTTAAACAGGCCCTTGGCAACCGCGCTGGTCGCCAGCAACGCACCGGTTTGTTGTGCCAGGGCGGTGATCTCGGACTTGGCGCAGCGACCCCCGCGTCCGGCGATAAACACTGGGCGTTCGGAACCCTCGAGCAGGTCCACGAATTGTGCCACTGCCCGGTGATCTGGGCGCTGGGCCTGCGCGGACTCGATGGTGATCCCGTGGATGCTGCCGACCGCGGGTGCGGCTTGGACATCCAGCGGCAGGTTCAGCACGATGGTGCGTCGCTCGCGCAGCGCGGTGCGATAAGCCCGAACCACATCGGCTATCGCGGTTTCGGGGGTGTGGATCCGGTGGGCCTCAGCACCCAGACTGGTCGCAAAACCGTCCTGGTCCATCGCAAAGTTGGAATGCAGTGCTCCGCGTGAGGCCTCGGCGGCCAGTACGAGCACCGGCGAATCCGACTTGGCGGCCTCACCGATCCCGGTGGCCGCATTCGTCAGCCCGCACCCCTGGTGCAAGGAGACCGCAGCAACCGTGTCCGACATGCGCGCGTACGCATCGGCCATTGTGGAGGCTCCGCCTTCGTGGCGGGTTGCGGTAAATGGCACGCCCGCAGCGCGCAGCGCATTGGTGACGTGGAAGTTGCCGGACCCGACCACCCCAAAGCAGTGGCCTATGCCCAGTTGTCCCAGCAGCGCGCCGATTTGATCCGCAACCGTCGTCATTCGTTTTATTCCTCCACGAGTGCATAAACACGGCACGGGGAAGCCGTACCGTTAACAATTGGCAGTGGTGCGACAACGATGACCGCACCACGGGTTGGCAGGTTCGCCAGGTTTTGGAGCGAGGTGATGCCGTATTTATCGTTGCCCAACAGGTGGTAGTGGATGGGAAACGGCGGATCCAGCTCAGCGCCTCTGCCCGCATCAATGCCCACGGTTTCCACCCCAATGCCCGAAATCTTGGTCTCCTCGGCCAGCCATTTGGCGCACTCAGCCGAGATGCCCGGGGTGTGCGAGCCGGTTTCGTCTTCGTTCAAAAACGCTTCTTGATCCTGGGCGTACTGATCCCACCCAGTTCGGAACAGCAACCACCCGTTTTCTGGCAGCGGGCCGTGCTCGGCTTCCCAAGCTTTGACGTGTTCAATTTCCAACAGGAAGTCGGGGTTCTGGGCCGACTCAGCCGAGAAGTCCAGGACGACGGCGTCGCCGATCAGGCGTTCTGGCTCAATCGAGGCGACGTCTTTACCGTCCTTACCGCTGATCCAGTGGATCGGTGCATCCAGGTGGGTGCCGATGTGCTCACCGGTGGCAATGTTGTTGTGCGACCAGAACGGGCCCTCGTCGTTGAAGTGCGCAACATTTTCCAGGCTAAAATCCACCAGGTTCGGAAACGGATCGGGCAGTCGCAAGGTCGGGGTATCAGCGGAAAGTTTATTCGTCAGGTCCAAGATCTGGATCTGTTGTTTTGCCAGAGCGCTGACGAATTGGCTCAGCGTCGAGGTGCTATTGCTGGTCACGGTCATGTTATTCCTATCAGGCGTGAAGAGGTGTCCGAGATCAAATATAGTGTGGGCCAGCTCATACGGGTGATCTGTGGCGCAATGCTGCGGCGTTATGCACGCAGTACCTGCAACAGTTCTTCGACCTTGGCGGTGGTGGTTGCCCACGAACACACCAGGCGCACAATCGGCAGTCCGGCATCATTATTGCCCCACAAATGGGCAATATAGTGCTCACGCAGGGTGTTCACCAGTGCCTCGGGCATCGCGGCCAGCACGGTATTGGCATCCGGAGTCTGCACCTCAACACCAGGAATCGCAGCCAACCCCTCTGCCAAGTAGATGGCCGCAGTATTGGCCGCACTTGCGTTGCGATGCCACAGCGAAGTGCCAAACATCGCATTGAGCTGGGCCGATAAAAACCGCGTCTTGGACGCCAACTGGGTGGTGTACTTGATGATCGGTGCCAGCACATCTTCCGGCACCCGATTAGACAGGACGACGACGGCCTCTGCTCCCATCGCCCCGTTCTTGGTTGCACCCAGCGATAGGATATCCACGCCCAACGCTGTCGTCGCGCCATGCAGATCCAACCCCAGTGCCGCGGCCGCTTGCGACAAGCGTGCCCCGTCCATATGGATGGCCAGGCCGGCTTCATGGACCACATTGCACAGGTCGGTTAGCTCCTCCGGCGTGTACACGGTGCCCATTTCGGTGACCTGAGAAATACTTACCGCGGTCGGCTGGGTGGCCTGCGGATTGCCGACGTCGGAGGCCAACACCTTCACGACGTCTTCGGGACGCAGTTTGCCCCGATGGTGCGGCTGCGGTTTTAGCGTGATGCCGGCACGCACCGGGGCCGAAGATTCCGAGGTGTAGACGTGGGCGGTATCGGCACAAATCACCGAGCTGTGCGGGTGCGAGATGGCCTGTAGGGACACGATGTTGGCGCCGGTTCCGTTGAAGACCGGGAAGCCGTAGGCTCCGGTGCCAAAGATGTCGTCAATCGTTTCGCCAAACGCCTCGCTGGCTGCATCGGCACCGTAGGCCGCGGCGTCGTCATTGACCGCGGTGATGGCTTCCAAGATCTCGGGGTGTGCCCCGGCGATATTATCGGAGGCGAAGTGCGGGTCGGCACCGGGTGTACGGAAACGGCGAGCTGGCGTGGTCGTCATAGTCCCATTGTCTCACTGGATCGTGAAGTCGCCACTAGTCGGCGTGGTCCAGCACCGCCATGGTGCACCGAGAGATGCACACGAGCTTGTCATTTTGGTTGTGCAGCCGGATGTCCCAGACCTGGGAACGGCGGCCGCGCGAAACAGGTGTCGCACGGGCGGTGATGATGTCACCGGGAATACCCGGGCGGATGTGGTTGGCGTTGATTTCTTGGCCGACGACGTATTGTTTGTCCCGATCAACCGTCATGGTTGCACCAACCGAGCAGGCGGTTTCGGCCAACACAACGGACACTCCACCGTGGAGAATTCCGGCGTTCTGTAGGGTCTTCTGGGTCACCGGCATGGTCAGTTCCAGATAGTCGTCACCGATCTCAGAAAACTCAATATCCAGGACCTCGATAACCGTGTTCACACGGTACTGGGTGAGTTCTTCGATGGTCGGGTTACCAAACCAAATGCTCATGTCACGCTACTTTCCAAAGGCTAAAAGGGCACTGTTGGACAGTGTATGGCATGGCGAATGCGGTTTGGTATAGGCAGTTGCATGCTGCACATCAGAAGTCGATCTGTTCCCATCCGCGGCGCTGGGGTTGACGCAGCTGGTCCTTGCTGCGGTAGACGATGTAGGGCCGGGTGATATAGCCCAGCGGCACCGTGAACACGTGGACGAGGCGGGTAAACGGCCAGACAGCAAACAGCAGGATTGCCGAGATGACGTGGATCTGGAAGCCCGGGGGAGCTGCGGCCATCAGCATGACATCGGGTTGCAGTGTCCAGAACTGGCGGAACCAAATAGAGATGCCTTCGCGGTAGTCATAGTGGCCCAGGGCGCTTTCGAAGATGGTTGCATAAGTGCCGGCCAGAATAGTGATGGCCAGCATCAGGTACATCAGCTTATCCAGTTTGGTGGTCTCCCCGAAGACGCGATTATTGCTGCGTCGCCGGTAGATCAGGATCGCCAGCCCACCGACCGTTGCGATGGCTGCTGCCAGCCCGACGGTGATTGCCATCAGGTGGTACCAGGCATCGGTGAGGCCTACTGCTTCGGTCCAGGATTTGGGGACCCCAAGGCCGATCACATGTCCAAGGAACACGAAGATGATGCCGTAGTGGAACATGGGCGAGCCGATCCGCAGCAATTTGGATTCATAAATCTGGGATGAGCGCGTCGTCCAACCGAATTTGTCATAGCGGTACCGCCAGATGTGCCCGAGAATAAAACTGGCCAGAGCCAGATAGGGGATGATCACCCACAAAAAGGTGTGCCACGCAGTTGGTGAGGTCATGAGCTTCGTCCCTTCAGACTATCCAGCGGTATAAAGGTTTTGCCGGCGGGCGATTGTGGCGGTGGTGAGGTCGCATACGGGGTCATATCCATGGGCGGCATGTCTTCGGAACCGTCACCGTAACCACCCAGTCCCACCAGTTCATCCTCGGGCCCTTCGGCGGCGAGCTTTTGAACCGCTTCGATATCGGGCCCCTGCAGGGCGGGCAGTGTGGCGCACACGGCATCGATGGCACCGTGCCAGACGGATTCCTGCTCTTCTAGGTGAAGCCGCAGTAGTTCTAGACCAGCACGGTTGGTCGTGAGGATGTTTGCTGCTTCTACCAGGCTGTGGCCTGCACCAAATTCCAAGACATAGGTCAGATGGTCGGGCAGTTCGTCGTCGGAGACTTCCAAACCAGCGTTGCGATACTGGTCTTTAATTTTTAGCAGTGCCATGCCTCGACGGCGAGTGTCGCCGTTGGAAAAGTACGTCAGATATAAACATCCGCGACGCCGGGTGTCGAAAGTCTCGACATAGTCACTGCGTAGATCAATGATATCGCCGGTGTCCAGGGCCGTAATCAAGTCCTGGAGCCCTTGCCGAGGTCGATCCGGCAGGCCTGCGATCACCCGTTCTAGGAGGGGCAACCGCTCCACCAGCTCGTCGCCGGGGTAATCGATCAGCCAGGAGGCGGCAGTCCATGCAGCACGGACCTGATCATCGGTCAGCGGCACCTGAGTATCCAGGGTGCCTTGCGTCTTAGTGCGCTTTTTCTTTTTCAGGTCAAGGAGGTTGAGTGGGGAAACCATGGCTGCTTACGCTCCCCTCGGCTCTGGGAACAGGCCCGGGGGTCTGCCTTTGCCGTCCCAGTTGAATAGGTTGAAGCGACCTTTCAGGTGCTCCTTATCGCCGGGACCAACAAATTTGTCAGCATTACCAGCAGCACCGGGAATGTCTTCCATACCGGGTCCGCCGTCAAAGTTCAGCGGACAATCGCTGCCAATGGCTTCCAGATCGTGAGCCGATTCGGAGTGTCCGGCGGGAATGACGTAGCGCTCATCGTATTTAGCTAAGGCCAGCAGTCTATACATGTCTTGCATGGTCTGACCGTCCATGCCCACAGCATGGGCGATGGACTCGTCGGGGGCATTGTCTAGGTTGATATCGCGCATATAGGAGCGCATGGCCGCCATTTTGCGCAGCACATCAGCCACGATATCGACATCACCTGCGGTGAACAGATTGGCTAAGTATTCGATGGGGATGCGCAGCTCGTCGATGGCACCAAACAGGTTGCCAGCATCTTCGGCGTCGTATCCGGTGTCGGCAACGATATCCACGATGGGGGACAGCGGCGGGATGTACCAGACCATGGGCATCGTGCGGTATTCCGGATGCAATGGGAGGGCGACTTCGTATTCTTTGATGAGTTTATAGATTGGTGAGTTTTGAGCGCCCACGATCCAGTCGTATGGAATACCCGAGGCTTCGGCGTTTTCCATGACCTCTGGGTCGAATGGATCCAGGATCAGGTCTTTTTGTGCTTCGTAGAGGTCCTGATCATTGGGGGTTGCTGCGGCTTCGGTGACTCGATCGGCGTCGTAGAAGACCAGGCCGATGTAACGCAGACGTCCTACACAGGTCTCGGCACACACGGTCGGTTCGCCGTGTTCGATGCGTGGGTAGCAGAACGTACATTTCTCGGCTTTACCGGTTTTGTGGTTGAAATAGATTTTCTTATACGGGCAACCTGAGACACAGAATCGCCAGCCGCGGCAGCGTTCCTGATCCACCAAGACGATGCCGTCTTCGCTGCGCTTATAGATCGCGCCCGAGGGACACGAGGCAGCACACGAAGGGTTCAGACAGTGTTCGCAGATGCGGGGCAGATAGAACATGAAGGTATCTTCAAATTCCAACTTCACCTTGTCTTCGATGCCCTTGAGCATCGGGTCTTTGTCTTTATTAGCATAGGTTCCGCCCAGGTCATCATCCCAGTTGGCGGACCATTCGATATTCATCCGTTCCCCGGTCAACAGGGATTTTGGTGGGGCGGTCGGGATGTGTTTCTGTGCGGGGGCATTGAGCAGGTTCTCGTATTCATAGGACCAGGGTTCGTAGTAGTCCTCGATCCCTGGAAGCTTCGGGTTGGAGAAGATGCTGGCTAGCTTTGCCCATTTGCCACCGGATTTTAGTTTGAGTTTGCCGCGTTTGGACAGCGCCCAACCGCCCTGCCACTTTTCTTGGTCCTCATAGCCCCGGGGATAGCCCTGACCTGGCCGCGTCTCAACGTTGTTAAACCAGACGTACTCGGTACCTTTGCGGTTGGTCCAGGCCTGCTTACAGGTCACCGAACAGGTGTGACACCCGATGCACTTGTCGAGATTCATCACCATTGCCATCTGCGCCATTACCCTCATTGCGATTCCCTCTCAGTACTCGACGTTCTGGTTATTCCGACGACGAATCACCGTGATCTCATCACGTTGATTCCCGGTCGGACCGTAATAGTTGAAAGCAAACGACATGTTCGCATACCCACCGACCAGGTGGGTTGGTTTGATCATGATCCTGGTCAACGAGTTATGGACACCGCCGCGTTGCCCGGAGGTTTCCGAGATTGGCGTATTGACGGTGCGCTCCTGGGCGTGGTGCATAAAAGCGGTGCCCTTGGGCATGCGGTGGGAGACGATTGCCCGGGCTGCGACCACGCCATTGCGGTTGACCGCTTCGATCCAGTCGTTGTCTTTGATGCCAACGGCTTCGGCATCTTCAACACTCATCCAAATGGTCTGACCGCCGCGTCCCAGGGTCATCATGAAGAAGTTTTCCTGGTACATCGTGTGGATGGCCCACTTATTATGCGGGGTCAGGTAACGCACGGTGATGTTTGTGCCATCGGTTTCACCGATTGCCGGTTCGTTGAATAAGGCATTCATATCCAACGGTGGCCTAAATGTTGGCAGCGCGTCGCCCATTTCAATGAACCAGTCATGATCGATATAGAAATGCATCCGACCGGTCAGCGTGTGCCATGGTTTCAGCCGTTCGACGTTGATGGTAAACGGTGAGTACCGTCGCCCACCGGTCTCTGATCCGGACCATTCCGGTGAGGTGATCACCGGCACGGGGGCGGCTTTAGCATCTTCGAAAGAAACCAGCTTGCCTTCATGCTCAGCAGAGAGATCCTGGAGTTGCTGCCCGGTGCGACGTTCCAGATGCGCAAATCCCTCGGTGGCCATGAGCCCATTGGTCGTACCCGATAAGCCCAGAATATAGTCGGCTGCCTGCAGATCGGTTTTGATGAGCGGTTGGCCGGCTCCGGCACCACTCCTTGCGGTGCCGTTGATGGACCGGAGTCGTTCCACGTGGTGTTTGACGTCGTAGTTGATGCCGCGAGTGGTCATCCCTTTTTCTTCAAGCAGCGGACCAATCGTGGTGTATTTGTCATAGATTGCGGTGTAATCACGTTCCACCTCGACCAGTTTGGGCATGGTTTGGCCGGGGATCGGTTCACATTCACCGAATTTCCAGTCCAGCACTTTCCCATGGGGCGTGTTCAGCGCATCCGGGGTGTCATGTTGGAGCGGTTGGGCAACGACGTCGGTCCGAGTCCCCAGGTGTGTTTTGGCTAAATCCGAGAATTTCTCGGCAATGGTTGCCCAAATATCCCAGTCATTGCGGGACTGCCACGGAGTAGAAATCGCCGGGTTGAACGTGTTGACGAACGGGTGCATATCGGTGGTCGATAAATCGTGTTTCTCATACCAGGTTGCTGCTGGCAGCACGACGTCGCTGTGCAGGGTTGAGGTCGTCATCCGGAAGTCGAGGGTCAACATCAAATCGATCTTGCCGATGGGTGCGTCTTCTCGCCATTCCACATCTCGGGGACGGAGATGTTCCGGGGTCTCTTCGGCGCTGACGGTGTTATCCACGCCCAGCAGGTGTTTGAAAAAGTACTGTTCCCCCTTGGCCGAGGACGCCAGGGTGTTGGCACGCCACATGGACCAGATCCGTGGATAATTATTTTCTGCGTCCGGATCTTCTGCGGCGAAGCGCAACCGGTCGGCCTTCAGCTCATCGACGATGTGGTCGGCAGCCGTTTTGCCTGCGGCGTGAGCCTCATCGGCAATGTCTAACGGGTTGCGATCAAAGGACGGGTAGAACGGTTGCCAACCCAAACGGGTCGACAGGGCCACCGCGTCGGCGGTGGTCATTCCGGCGAATTTGCCCTTACCCGCGCGGGCAGCCAACTTATCGGCACCGAATTGGTCATAGCGCCACTGGTTGGTGTGCATATACCAATACGTGGTTTGCGTCATTTGCCGTGGCGGTTGTGCCCAGTCCAGGGCATTGGCCAGGTGGATCCAGCCGGTGAAGGGGCGGATCTTTTCCTGTCCGACGTAGTGTGCCCACCCGCCACCGTTGACACCTTGGGTGCCGCACAGGTTGGTCAGGGTCAAAAATGTTCGGTAGGTCTGGTCTGAGTGGAACCAGTGGTTGGTGCCAGCCCCCATGATGATCATGGACCGGCCCTTGGAATCTCGCGCGTTTTGGGCGAATTCGCGGGCGATGCGAGCAGCCGCTTCGCCGGGGACCCCGGTGATGCGTTCCTGCCAGGCGGGGGTGTTGGGACTCTCAGCATCGTCGAGTCCGGCCGGCCAGTGGCCAGGCAGTCCGTCTCGTCCGACGCCGTATTCTGCCAGCAGTAGGTCAAAGACCGTGGTGACTTTCCGACCATCGGCCAGGGTCCGGTAGGGCACTCCGCGCATGATGGTATCGATGTCGCCTTGGTCGGCGGTATCAAAACGAGGAAGCGCAATTTCCGCGGTGCCCTCGGCCGCACCCAGCAGCGTCATGGCTGGTTGGATGTCCCCGAGATCAAGATTCCAACGGCCTTCACCGTCATCACTGAAACGGTGACCTAACGTACCGTTGGGCACGGCCGGCGCATCGGTGGCGGCGTCCCACATGACTGGTTTAAACACTGCGTGTTCGGTGGTGGATTCTTTGGAGATGCCCTCGGCCAGATCGGTAGCCACGATGAACTTACCGGCGGAGTATTGGCCCAACTCGTTCGCGGTGAGTTCGACCAAGAAGGGGAGGTCGGTGTATTTCTTGACGTAACCGTCGAAGTACTCGGTGGTGTCTTCGACGAAGAATTCTTTGAGAATGACGTGCCCCATGGCCATGGCCAGTGCCCCGTCGGTCCCGGTGGCCGGTGCCAGCCATTCGTCAGCGAACTTCACGTTCTCGGCATAGTCGGGGCTCACCGCGATGACTTTTTGGCCGCGGTAGCGTGCTTCGGCCATCCAGTGAGCATCGGGCGTTCTGGTCAGTGGTACGTTCGAGCCCCACATCATCAGATAGCTGGCGTTGAACCAGTCACCGGATTCAGGAACATCGGTCTGGTCACCGAAGACTTGAGGTGATGCCGGTGGTAGATCCGCATACCAGTCGTAAAAGGACAGCATGCTGCCGCCGATCAGCTGGTGGAAGCGTGCGCCCGAGGAGAACGAGACAGGACTCATGGCTGGGATCGGGGAGAACCCGGTGGTCCGGTCTGGACCCAGATACTTGACCGTGTACACGTAGGCGGCGGCGACGAGCTCGACCACTTCGTCCCAGGTTGCTCTGACGAGGCCACCTTTGCCGCGCGCAGATTTATAGCGGCGGGCTTTTTCTGGGTCTTCGACGATGGATTTCCAGGCTTCGACCGGATCGCGATGCTCAGCTTTGGCCTGCCGGAACATCTGCATCAATACCGCACGAACATAGGGATAGCGCACGCGCGTTGGGGAGTAGGTGTACCAACTGAAGGACGCACCGCGGGGACACCCGCGTGGTTCGTATTCGGGCATATCGGGCCCGGCTGACGGGTAGTCGGTGGCTTGGGCTTCCCAGGTGATCAGGCCGTCTTTGACGTAGACATTCCAGGAACACGAGCCGGTGCAGTTGACTCCGTGGGTAGAGCGAACGACTTTGTCGTGGGCCCAGCGGTTGCGATAGAAAGAGTCGCCATGTCGTCCGCCGTCGTAGTGGACTTCTCGGTTGTCCGGGCTAATGGCGGCCTTGCGGGAGAAGATTTTGCGCACCCCGACCAGTGCATCCATGGCTGCATTATCGATGCCAGCAGCTTTGTCTCGGGAGGTAGCCCGGTCGTCGATGGTCATCCCATACTCCTTTGTTCTTCGGTATCAGCTGCGTTCTTCGTCCGCATTCCACGGGCGGTTAACAGGGTCATGAGTCCAGCAATGATGGTGGCTAGAGCAAGCAGCAACAGGCCCCAGCGATACTCTTGGGTTGCGATCCACAGGCCACCCAGGAGCAGCGGTGGTACGAAGCCGCCCAGTCCGCCGGCGGCACCGACGAACCCGGTGATCGAGCCGACTTGATGTGGATCAGAAACTTGAGCAACCAGGGCGAAGACGGCACCGGAGCCCAGCCCCAGCCCAATCGCCATCAATAAGAAGGCCACCGTACCCAGCCCTTCAAGTCGGGGGTTGGTGGCCAACGCCAGTGCGCACAGCAACACGATGATGTAACTAGACAGCAGGGTGATGATGGCGCCGATTTTATCCGAGAGCATCCCGCCGATTGGACGCATAATGACTGCTGCTACAACAAAGCCGGCCATGCGCAGGGAGGCATCGCCGGCTTCTAGTCCGTAGGCGTTCATCAGATACGTGGGCAGATACACGGAGAACGCCACGTACCCGCCAAAGGATAAGGCATAGAGATAACATGCCTGCCAGGTGAAGGGCAGTTTCATCACGGTGGCCATCTTGCGCCCGATATTCTGTTCACTGGGTCGCCAGTCCGTGTGGTTCTTCATCAACGCCAATGCGGCGAGTGCATAGACCAACAGGGCAGCAGCGGTCACAATGAACGGTACGACGTCGCCTTGTTCGAATAATGGCACCGTGGTGAATGCGGCAATTGCGGTGCCACCCATGCCGATGCCGTAGATGCCGGTGGCTGTTCCGCGGCGTTCCTTGGGAAACCAGGAATTGACGTAGGGGACACCGATGGCAAAGGAGGTGCCGGCAATGCCGAGCACGAAACCGCCAACGAGTAATGTGCTGTAGGTGTATTGGCCGACGAAACCCAAGAAGAGCACCGGGATGATGGTCAGTAAAGAGATCGTGGGCATCATGAGTCGCCCACCGAAGCGGTCCGTGAGTGCTCCGACGATGATACGACCCAGGGATCCGACCAGCACCGGGATGGCAACTAGCAGTGAGGCATCATCGACAATGCCCTGCTCAACGAAAATAGGTCCCAGGGGGCTCAGCAATGACCAGGCCCAGAAGTTGACGGCGAAGCCCAGTGTGGCCATAACCAACGCTGTAGTGCGCTGGGCTCCGGTAGTAGGTGTGGACGCGGGGTGGTTCATCGATCATCCCTGCCTATGCAGCTCGTTCCTGCCTATGCACGCGGTTATGGGGTTACGCTAACATAGTTATGAGCCACTGCACAGGTTCCATTGAGCGCTATCGCAGGTCAGGAACAGATAGCTATTGGGATAGATGATTCAACGCCTTGATGATCCCGGGGGTATGTTCAACATGTACGAACAGCACACCGTCCATGCCGTTATTCTGACCGGAGGGCGATCGTCGCGGATGGGCGGACGACATAAGCCGGGCATCCTGATTGATGGCCGCAGCGTCATTGACCGTACGGTAGCCACACTGTGGTCGGCAGCCCCATCGGCTCAGGTAATCATCGCTGGGACGGATGACGGGCTGTCACCGAACTCGCGGGACCAGGTTGACGTTGTTCGGGAGGATCCCCCGTTTTCGGGACCGCTGGCCGGTGTGGCCGCAGCCTTGGATGCTATCCCGGCGTCGGATGGGGTCGTCATCCTGTTGGGTGGGGATCTGCCGTTCTTATCTTCAACGACGATGTCGAAATTGGTGGCGGCTGCGATTGATGGTGAGGAAGTGGCCAGCTGTGTCGATGCCACCGGACATTTACAGTATCTATGCGCTGCCTGGCCGCAGAGAATTTTACGAGCTCAACTTGAGCAGGTCGGGGATCCTGCGGGGGTACCCCTGCGCGCGCTATTCAAGGGGCTGACCCCGGAATTGGTCGAGTGTGATCCGGATGAGTTACGCGATATTGATACGCCCTATGATCTCGCACGTGCCGTGACGACCGCAGACGGTCGCCCGGTACCAGAATCGTTGTTGGCCACGGTTGATCGGTTCGAGGATGAGCATGGCCAGAGCGTTGCGGGGCTGAGTCCTGGCCAGACGGCTGAGATTTTGGATTTTGCTCGCAAGGTGAAGTATGCGCCGTCGGAGGCGAACCCTGCGGTCGCAGCGTTTTTGGCTGGTCAATTAGCGGGGACTCAAGAAGGGTTATCAGTCGGAGAGGCCCTGGACCGTGTGCTCGACGCCGTTGTTTCCGGCGGTCAGACTGGGGATATCCATGAGTCTGCCGACCATCTGGCACGCGGTGGCGACGTCGGGAGCCTGCCCGGTACTGACCAGTAAGCCGGCCAGATACATGGCAACGGGCCCGGCGGAGCGCACCAGTCCGGTTGAGGCTTGGGAAGCGGCCGTGAGTACGGCGTCGACGTCGTCTTGTGTCAGCGGTTTTAGCTGGAGTTGCTCGGCCGCGTGCTGGGCCCAAGCGGTCAGTTCGTCGAACTTTGAAGCGTCATATCGATTGCCCATGGGACAAGCTTAGCCAACGGGAGTATCCCCGAGATAGGGATGCCGTCAGGTGGGCGCTCATCGGTGTGAGTGCATAGTGCTTGTCTGATAGCGGCCGAAGGAATGACGTGATCAGTCTGCCGGCACGTTCACGTGATATCGAGGTCAAGGGCACGTATTTCTCCAGGATAAGACTGAGGAGGACAACAGTCACTGCCCGCTTGTATTGTTCGATCCGTCTGATGCGTTGGAGAGCTTCGAGCTCGGTTGTAGCAGGCGGCAGCGAGGTCACAGAGTGTACCAACTGCTGTAGGTTTTCTAAAAATGGGTCAGGTGGTTTCATACCCGCAACAGTAGTGCTGGCCTCGGCAGCAGGTCAGCGAATCTGTTCGATGTGTGGATAGCCCAGGGCCTCCACAATAACCTGTGGAAAACCAGTATCAACGACGACGCCCAGCAACCATGATGGTTACCGGGCGTCGTCGGTATGTGATGCTTTGAACTAGTAGCTGGTGGTGGCCGTTTCGACGGTGGTCCACTTGGCAGCAAGCTGTTCGGTGGCGCGCGCCAGCAGGGCGACGTCGGCACCGACGTTGACGAAGTCGGCTCCGGCGTCGACATAGTCCTGAGCTTGGTCCGGGTTGAACGCGTTGACCCCGGCAAATAAGCCGGCGGCTGTGGCCTTGGCGATGACGTTCTTGGCGGCAGCCACAACATCGGGGTGGTTCTGCTGACCGGTGTAGCCCATCGATGCGGACAGGTCAGACGGGCCAATGAAGATCCCATCGATGCCCTTGACGGCCAGGATCTCGTCGAGGTTTTCTAGTGCCTCAGCGGTTTCGATCTGGATGGTCAGGGTGATGGTTTCACGAGCGGTGGTCAGGTAGTCCGGGTAGCGACCCCAGGCACCGGAACGGGCCAGGGCCGAGCCGATGCCGCGCACACCTTCTGGCGGGTAGGCGACTGCAGCGGCGGCCGTGCGGGCGTCGTCGGGGGTGAAGATCATGGGGATGATCAGCGACTGGGCGCCCAGATCCAGGTACTGCTTGATCAGGGTCGTATTGTTTTCTGGGATGCGCACGACCGGGATCGAATCGTAGGCCGCGATGGCGCGCAGCTGGGCTTGGACGGATTCCAGGCTCAGCGGCGAGTGCTCGGCATCGATCAGCAGGTAGTCCATTCCGGCACCGGCAACGATTTCGGCGATGCCGGCATCCCCGGAGGACAGGAACATGCCGGCGGCCGCACGGTTGCGGGCTGTTTTGGCCTCGGAAGTGAACAGGGTTTTCAGTGAGGGGCGCGGGGTTAATGCCACGGTGGGGTGTCTCCTTCGACGTCGGTGGGTTTATTCGAACTGGACGGAGATGGAGCCCAGCGGACCGAAGTCGGCGTAGACCGTATCACCCTCGTAGACCCACATGTAGCGGGTGAAGGAACCGGCCAGGATAATCTCGCCGGCTTCCAGGTAGTCGTCGTGCCCGGACAGGCGGTTGGCCAGCCAGTGCACACCGTTGGCCGGGTGGCCCAGGATGCCTGCGGACATACCGGTTTCGATGATCTCTTGGTTGCGGTACAGGGCGCCGCCCAGCCAGTGGAGATCGACGTCGTCGGGTTTGACCGGTTTGCCACCCAACACCATGGCACCCAGGGCTGCGTTATCCGAGATGGTGTCGGTAATGGTGCGACCTTCCATCTCGATGTGGGCGTCGAGGACCTCGAGTGCCGGGGTGACGTATTCGGTGGCGCGCAACACGTCGAAGATGTTGGCGTTGGGGCCGCGGATGTCGTCTTTCAGAACGAATGCGAGTTCGATTTCGATGCGCGGGTGGGTGTATTTTTTCCATTCGAACACGTGACCGGATTCGAAGACCTGGTCGTCAAAGATGACGCCGTAGTCGGGTTCGTCAATGCCAGTTGCGGCCTGCATGGCCTTGGAGGTGAGCCCAATTTTGTGGCCCACTTTGCGGCGTCCGGATTCGATCTGGCGGTCGGCCCAGATTTTCTGGATGGCGTAGGAATCTTCGATGACCATTTCGGGGTAGCGCTTGGTCAGCAGCGGGACCGGTTTGCGGTCAATGTTGGCCTGGTGCAATTCGTCAGCGATTTTGACGTGTGTTTCGTGGTCTAACATCGAACTCCTTTGAAGTTGAACAGCCTGCGGTTAATCGTATACGAAACTTATTTTTGGTGCGGGAAAGCTGTCGTTTTGGTCAACGATGACTAACGCCCCTTGACTTGGCGCAGGTTGCCGTCAAGGCGTTGCGTCCAGCCGCGAGCGTCCAGGTGTTCTAACAGGGGGATCAGCGTGCGCCGGGTGGTGCCCAGGGCTTGGCGGGCTTCGGCTGCGGTGAAGGGTTGGGCGAGCTGGACGAGTTCGCGCATGGCCATCGCCGGGGTTTTGGGGTGCAGCACAATATTATCGGGTAGGCGCAGCAGGCGCTGTTGTTGGGCGGCCGCGGCCAGTTCTTTATCACCCAGGCCGAGTTCTGCCAGCTCATCGGCGGTGGGGGCGGTGAACGGTTCGGCCAGCAATCGGTGTTCCAGGGGAGTAACGGCGGCTTCGGCCGCCCCCAGGGTTGGTTTCAGCACCGGGTCGGTCACCCTGCCACTGTGCTCAATCAGCTGTGCCCGCTGTATAACCAGTGGCAACAGCTCACGATGCGGCAGCTCTAACAGGTACACCGCGGCCTGCTGGGGAATACCCCCGGCCGCCGGGTCTTTGCTATATTGTTCGGTCACAGCCTCGCGGAGGCGCTGCGCCCAAGCGGTCAGGCGATCGCGGTCGATGAACCATCGATCATGGAGAAGCACCGATGCGGCCAGCGGCTCGGGCACCGGGATGCTCATCGCAGTGACTGTTGCTTGTTCTAGTGCACCGTGTCGAGCAACGTCGAGTTCTAGGTGATTGGCTGCGGTGAGGTGACCCAATGTTTCGGCTCGACGCGTGGCTGCCCCTCGACGACGCAGCTGGGGCGGGTCCAGATCCAGCACGGTGGCTCCACCGGTAATCAACCGCTGGCCGGTGCCGCGCAGAATCAGTCGGTCACCAACGTGGAGCGGCAGCGCGCGTTCCAGGGCCAGCCGAGCAAAATTGGGTCCGAGGGCACGGCAATGTGCATAAACCGTCGCCGTGCCAATATGGATCGAGAACTCCTGAGCCAGGTCAGTGAAATCGACCCCCGGGGTGCCCACAACGTCAATCAACTCTGTGTGGAACCAGGCCCCCGGGGTAACCAAGACGTCGCCACGTGCGACCTCTGCGACGTCCACACCCCGCAGATTCACCGCGGCACGCGTTACCGGTGTGAGGACATCTGCTGAACTACCATGACTTTGCAGATTCCGGACCGTCACCTGGGTATCGGTGCCAGCAAGCTCCAGGGTGTCGTTGACTCGAAGTGTGCCGGCAGCCAGGGTCCCGGTGACCACGGTGCCCGCACCTTTGACCGCAAAACTGCGATCAACCCAGTACCTGATTGGTGCCGAGGTATCGGGGGAGGGGACACCGTCGAGTAGTTGATCGAGTTCCTGCCGGAAAGCATCTAGTCCGGTACCCATAGTTGCCGACGTCGCGATGATCGGAGCATCCGCCAGCGCAGTGTCTGACAGTTCGTCGCGAATTTGCTGGGTCACGATCTCCACGTTTTCCGGTGCCAGATCAAGTTTCGAAATGACAACTATCCCGGTGTCGACCCCCAGGGCAGCGATGGCATCACGGTGCTCAGAAGTCTGAGCAGACCAGCCCTCATCAGCGGACACCACCAGACACACAATTGGTGCCGGTCCAAGCCCGGCGAGCATGTTGCCCAGAAACCGTTCGTGCCCTGGCACATCAACAAACGAAACCGATCGACCTGATACCAGGGTCGTTTCGGCAAAACCCAAATCGATGGTCAGGCCGCGCTCGCGTTCCTCATCCCAGCGGTCGGGTTCGGTTCCGGTCAAGGCACGCACGAGTGCAGATTTACCATGATCCACGTGACCTGCCGTGGCAATCACGAACCGTTCGCTCACGAGGCCACCTCATTGGCAACTTCGCGTAGTCGAACCATAAGTATTTTGTCCTGCTCCGCAGGCACGCAGCGCAGATCAACGAGGCACCGACCGTCCGCAACCCGCGGCAGAATCGCAGGGCTCCCCGTGCGCAGCGCAGACGCATAGGACTCGGGCAGGCTAATCGCCCAGCCGGGCAGGGGAACTCCGGCGCCACCGCCGCCACCGACTCGGCCGTCGTGCGCCACAACCTCGGCACCCAGCTCTTGGGCGACGCGTTCACTGCGCTCGCGGAGAGACTTCGAATCCGCATGCAGCGCGTCGTGAATCGGCGTGGAGGGCGAATTCAATGTTGCCTCCAGTGCCGCCAAGGTGAACTTATCGGCTCGAAATGCCCGTGCCAGCGGATGCTTGGCCAGCCGTTGAATGATCTCGGTTTTACCCAGCAGGATCCCGGCCTGCGGCCCGCCTAAGAGTTTGTCACCGCTGGCAATAACGACGTCGGCGCCGTCGCGCAGCGCAGCCGACATGGTCGGTTCATCAGTCAGGACGTCATCCGCATCCACCAGCCCTGAGCCGACATCGACAATCAACGGTAAGTTGTGCTCGTGGGCTAGCTGCGCAAGTTCTTTAATCTCAACCGCCGAATTGAACCCACCGATCCAATAATTCGACGGGTGCACTTTCAGGATCGCACCGGTGCGCTCGGTAATCGCGTTGCGGTAATCGTCCAGGTTGGTTCGATTGGTCATGCCAACTTCGACCAATTCGACACCCGTGGAGACCATGAGATCAGGCAGCCGGAACCCAGCACCGATCTCGACCAGCTCCCCACGGCTGATCACCATCTCGGGCATATCAAGGGCGACCGACAGAACGGTGGTTGCCAGCGATAGCGCGGCGGCACCATTATTGACCACGAGCGCATCTTCGGCGTCCGGCACCGCAGATAAGAGCGCGGCTTTTGCCCACATGCCACGCTTTGAGCGTTTCCCGTCGCGCAGATCAAGCTCCAAATCCACGTAGCCCGCGGCGGTCATGAGGGCTTCGCGTGCTGCATCGGAGAGGGGAGCGCGCCCAAGATTGGTATGGATTATGACGCCGGTGGCGTTCAGCACCGACGACAATCGGGTTGGCGACAGCGCGCTGAGGCGATTGATGATGGTGGGTGCGACGTCGTCGGGGGCCAGTTCACCGTGCCGGGCATCGTTTTGCGCCTCGGTGATGACGCGTCGAATGACGTGCGGTGCCAGTCGGGTTTTGGTTGCCTGTACTTCGGGCAGGGCAAGCAGACGGTCGGTCGAGGGAATCGCGCGGCGCGGATCTGCGGCCACCAAACGGTCCTTTCATCGCACATCGGACGGTTCTGGCGGAGGCGGACGGGAATCGAACCCGCCAGACCAAGCTACTTGGTCTCGTCGGTTTTGAAGACCGCGGGGACCACCAGGAACCCTGACGCCTCCAAAATCTCAAACTATCACGTTTGTTTTGTCTCACCCAAAGATCAGCGCTTCTGTCACCGAAGCTGTCACGTTCCTATACTGGGGGATATGTCTGAGATTTTAGAACCCACCACACTTCCACGATTAACCACAACTGCCTCCGGTGGCGGGTGCGCCTGCAAAATTCCGCCCGGTGAACTCGAAGAAGCCGTGGCACAGCTTGTCGGCCAGGATTATGAACACGTGATTGTCGGAGTTGATGACGGCGACGACGCCGCTGCTGTCCAATTGGATGGGGATACCGCGATCCTGTCGACCGCAGACTTTTTCACCCCTGTTGTCGACTCGGCATATGACTGGGGTCGAATCGCAGCAGCAAATGCGATCAGCGATATTTATGCGATGGGTGGCAGCCCAATTGTTGCCATTAACCTGATGGGTTGGCCGCGCGGTGTGCTACCTTCCGAACTGATGTCGGAAGTTCTCGCCGGTGGACTGGCCATCGGAAAAGAAGCCGGTTGCCCGGTGATCGGCGGGCACACGGTGGACGATCCAGAACCCAAATACGGGATGGCTGTCACCGGTGTTGCAAAAATTGATCAGTTGTTGCGCAATGACTCGGCTGAGGCCGGGTTGCCGCTGACATTGACCAAACCGATCGGCCTGGGATTGTTGAATAACCGCCACAAGGCCACCGGTGAAGTCTTTGATGAAGCCATCGCGACCATGACGACGCTCAATAAGGCTGCTGCCGAACAAGCCGTTGCTGCAGGGATTAAAGCGGCAACAGATGTGACTGGGTTTGGCTTGCTTGGCCACCTGTACAAGATGATGAGGGCTTCAGGAACCGGTGCCGTGATAGATCGCAACGCTGTCCCGTTGGTGGACGGTGCAGCCGAAGCTCTGCGTGATGGATATGTCTCTGGTGGCACCCGCCGGAATCTGGACTGGGTTTCACCGAACATCGAAGCAGCCGAAGGGATCACCGAAGACGACCTGCTAGTACTGGCTGATGCCCAGACATCGGGTGGTCTCCTGGTGGTCGGCGAATTACCCGGCTACCCGGTGGTCGGCTATACCACTCAGCGTGCAGGGGTAGTCGAAGTACGCTAGCCGACCGTCGTAATGGAATCGTCGACAATGCCCTGAGCGCGACGGGCCGCAAGCCGGTCGCGCTGCGGCTCAACTACATGGCGCGGATCCTTGGTCGAGTTGATCCCGGCTTCTAGGATGGCCGAACGGGTCAGATATGATGCCGATGCAAGCGCTGCACCTGAGGCCATTGCAGCAATCCGGTTGCGACCTAATAGTGCGGCACCAACGCCCCCTGCGATCGTGAGCGCCTGCGCCCAGCGCAGTTTGCGTGCTGGGCGTCCAGT
Organism: Enteractinococcus helveticum; assembly: GCF_001657475.1. Classification (GTDB taxonomy): domain Bacteria; phylum Actinomycetota; class Actinomycetes; order Actinomycetales; family Micrococcaceae; genus Yaniella; species Yaniella helvetica. Next base: position 125,686 of record NZ_LXEY01000017.1, on the reverse strand, counting down.
TTGCAGCGGTTCGGCTTCCACGGGGTGCATGTCCGCGGTGAGTTTTTCCGAGAAGTACAGTTCCGAGGCGGCGCCTAGGGTTGCAAAGACTCGGGCCGGTCGGGTTTCCGAAGTTGGAGTCGTCAACAGCGCCACACCAGAGGATGCCATCGCGGCGGATGATACAAAGAGATATGACAGGTTGTCTTTTCCACCGTTCCAGGTTGGTACGGACGTGTCGGCTAGTAAGGCGCCCGTGTAGGAAGCCAGGGGTGCTCCCATCAATGCCGCCAATAGACCGGCAGGTTTTTCGAACGCATAGACAATCGGCCGGAGCACGCCCAACGGTATCTTTTGGCCTGTCATCCGGTCGACATCAATGGCTGCCACGACTCCAGCGCCAACTCCAAAGGCACTGAGAATCCAGGTGCCCATGTTCATTGGGGATGCCGGCTTGAACGTGCGCATCATGTGATGGAAACGTTCGGGACGACCAAGGTCAGCGACGAGAAATCCGGTCCCGGCAATCGTTGCCCCGAGCGCGGTCAGCCGGGTGTTTCTGCGTAGTTTGTCGAAGCCAATACGATCGGCTCCGATTGCCAGCATTGCTGACCCACCAGCGATACCTCCCAAGAAGAGGTAGGCAGAAATTTTGTCATCCCATGGTGGTGGTTTGACGATGGGTCGACCGTAGTAGGAATCTGCGAACTCGACGTCTTCGACCATTGGCATTTCGCGGGAACCATCGCCGGCACCGCCACCACGACGTTGGCCGGGTGGACGAGTGCGGCGTTTTTTCCGACGCGGCTCGTTTTCTGGTCGGTAGGCATCAAAGTCAGACAGGGTCACTTCTTGCGGGCTCCTAAAAATGCGGTCGCCGCGGCCGCTAACATACCGGCGGCAGCGATACCAACCTTTTTATACATGGACGGCAAATCCTTGGTGGGTACCCGTGGGTCCGGTGGCAGACCGTAGACTTCAGGTTCGTCTAGCAACAGGAATACCGAGCCAATACCGCCCACCCCGTCGTTGGGATTTGCCCCGTAGAGGCGGGCTTCGGTGAGACCTTTTTCGTGCATGGCGGTCACGCGTTTCTGCGCGGTGTCGACCATTTCTTCGCGACTGCCATATTTGATGGACGTCGTCGGGCAGGTTTGTGCACAGGCAGGGGTTTGGCCATCGACCAGACGGTCAAAGCACATGGTGCACTTATTGGCTGTGCCTTCGTTTTTGACGTCCATCGCATATCGAGAGTCAACGCGGTCAGGCTTGGTGTGAATGGTCCCGGAATCACGGCGCTCAATCACCCCGAAAGGACATCCAGCGACACAGGTTCCGCACCCATTGCAAATATCATCCTGGACGACCACCGTGCCGAATTCTGTGCGATAGAGTGCACCGGTTGGGCACACGTCCAAACAGCCCGCATATGTACAGTGTTTGCACACATCAGAACTCATGAGCCAACGAAATTCTGGGGTGTCAGGATTTGGTGGGTTATCGACCTTATTCTTGATCCGAACGCCGGGCGACCCAAATTCGGGCATACCAAGGTCCTCGGTGGTATTGGGTTCTCGGGTTTCTGGAGCGCCAAACGCCGGCATCCCGAGCCCGACGAGTTTTGCCCCGGATTCGCGGGCTTTTTCGATTTGCTCTTGGCCCTGTTCGATGAACGCCACATGACGCCAAGTGTTGGCACCCAGTCCACCCGTGTTGTCATAGGAGGATCCGAGTATTTCCAGATCCCCTTTCATTGGGACCTGGTTCCATTCTTTACACGCCACCTCACAGGCTTTACACCCGATACAAATCGAGGTATCGGTGAAGAAGGCTTTGCGCTCGGTGTCTTGACCGTAGGCGTCAATCAGCTCGCCGGGGCGCTCGAGGAAATCAACCACGCTATTCTCCTGTGTGAGGCTCGGGTTCGGTCAGTCTTGGTGGATCGGATACTTCCATGGTCTCAGGGTCGCGTTCATACGTCACCCGTCGATGTCCGGTCAGTGGGGTAATGCCTGCCTGTTCTCGCAGATCTTCCACGAATTTGACCAGGGCTGGTCCGCGTGGACGTCGTCCCGGCATGATCGTACAAGCCACCGCCTTGCCCGATTGGATGTACACGTTGGGATCCAGCGTCATACCCAGCAGATCGTTGACACCATCACCGGTGACCAAAGCTTGGTTGCCGACCCCGAAGTGAAATGGCATCCCGATCTGGTGGACGGTCTTGCCACCGGCAACCACCGGTTTCATGCGTTGGGTGACCAACACCTTGGCCTCGATCGCACCGCGCGGTGACGCAATCGTTGCCCAACCATAGGGTTCCAGCCCGACGTCGGCGGCGAGCTCTTCGGAGACCTCAACGAACATTTCGGGTTGCAGCTCAGACAAGTAGGGCAGGAAGCGGCTCATCCCGCCGGCCGTCTGGTGCTCGGTGAGACGGTAGGTCGTGAAGATATGTGGGAACACTTCGGACCCGGGTTCTCCGGCAGATGGTGCCGTTTGGTTGCCCTTGGCGGTGATCAACACTCTCGATGGTGATTCTTGCTGCGGGTACAGCGGGTTCTCCACCGGTGATTCCGCCGGTTCGAAGTGTGTTGGCATCGGGCCATCGTTCATACCCTTCGGTGTGAACAACCAGCCCTTACCGTCAGACTGCATGATGAACGGATCATCACCGGCCAGTGCATCAGGACCGTAGGTGTCATGGGCGGTTTTGGTTGATGGCGGACGATTGACCGGGAAGTCCGGTATGTCTCGACCGGTCCAGACCTCTTGGTCTTCATCCCACCACACCAGCTTCTTGCGTTCCGACCAGGGGTTACCATCTAGGTCAGCCGAAGCACGGTTGTATAGGATGCGACGGTTCGCCGGCCAGGCCCATGCCCACTGATGCGCCATCTCATCCTGATCTTTACCAGGTACCCGGTTGGCCGCATGGTTGATCCCGCCGGCGTAGACGCCCGCGTAAATCCAACAGCCACCCGCGGTCGAACCGTCGGCCTTGTACTGGTTGAAGTTATCCACCGGCTTGCCGGCATTCGGACCGGTCGTGTAGTAGCCGTTGATCTCTTTCAACACGGCCTCTGCGGATGGCTCACCGTGCTCATCGACCGGGTAATCCCAAGTCATGGCCTGTAATGGTTTATCTCGTGGGTCGGTCGAGTCTTTAAGCTTCTCTTTGAGCCGCACCCCGAGATCGTAGAAGAATTCCAGCTCCGAACGAGCATCACCCGGTGGGGTAATGGCTTGATGACGCCACTGCACCAGTCGTTGGGTTTGAGTAAACGTTCCAGCTTTTTCGGTGTGGTTGGCCGCAGGCATGAAGAAGACCTCGGTGGCAATGTCCTCAGTCTTGAGCTCACCGGTGGCAATCTCGGGGCCGTCTTTCCACCAGGTGGCCGTCTCTATGAGCTGGAAGTCGCGAACGACCATCCATTTCAGATTCGACATGCCCAACCGTTGCATGCGCCCGTTGGCCGAACCCACCGCGGGGTTCTGTCCCAGCACGAAGTAGCCATCGACACCCTTGTCGAACATGCGCATCAACGTTTGATACGTGCCGTGGGCACCGGTTAGGCGTGGCATGTATTTATATCCGAAGTCGTTTTCTTCGGTCGCGTCGTCGCCAAACCATGCCTTGAGCAGCGAGACCATATAGGCGTCTCCGTTGGACCAGAAGCCCTTTTGATGCTTTGGTACGGAGTCGTCGAGATAGTCTCGCAGGGTGTCGTGCTTGCCAGCAACCGGGAATGGCAGATAACCGGGCAGCAGGTTGAACAGGGTTGGAATATCCGAGGAACCCTGAATGGTCGCGTGACCACGCAGCGCCATAATGCCGCCACCTGGTCGACCCATATTGCCCATCAGCAGCTGCAGGATCGCGGAGGTGCGAATGAACTGCGAGCCCATCGAGTGCTGGGTCCAGCCCAGTGCATACGCCATGACGGTGGTGCGCTCGCGGCCAGAGTTCTTGGCAAATAAATCGGCTATTTCCAGGAAGTCTTCCGTCTTGATCCCGGTGATGTCGCTAACCATCTCAGGGGTGTAGCGCGAGTAGTGACGACGCAGGATCTGGAAGACCGAGCGCGGGTGCTGCAATGTCATGTCCTTGGCAATACCATCGGCCTCATATGGGTCTTTTTCGTATTGCCAGGTCGACTTGTCGTACCCGCCGGTGTCCTTATCGAACCCGGAGAACAGACCTTCGAGATCTTCGGTGTCTTTGAATCCTTCGTCGACCAAATGGGCGGCGTTGGAGTAGTGGGTGACATATTCCTTGAACCACAGATCGTTTTCGATCATGTAGCGGATCAGCCCACCAAGCAGCGCAATATCAGTACCCGCCCGAATGTGGACGTGCTTATCTGCCATCGCGGAAGTTCTGGTGAAGCGCGGGTCAACGTGGACGAGTTTGGCGCCACGAGCCTTGGCTTCGGCAACCCACTGGAACCCAACGGGATGTGCTTCGGCCATATTTGAACCCTGAATCCATACCAGGTCTGCATTCGCCATATCTTGCAATGGCTGGGTGGCACCGCCACGCCCAAAGGAAGCTCCTAAACTAGGAACTGTGGAGGAGTGTCATATGCGAGCCTGGTTTTCGATCTGCACAGCACCGGCAGCAGAAAACAGTTTTTTGATCAGGTAGTTCTCTTCATTATCAATGGTCGCACCGCCCAGGGATGCGATCCCCATGGTGCGATTGACGGGCGAACCATGTTCATCAAAATCTTCCCAATGATTGCGGCGTGCTTCTAAAAACCGATCCGTAATCATCTCCATCGCGGTCTCTAAATCGAGTTCTTCCCAATCTGTACCGTAGGGACGACGGTACAGGACGGTCTTCTGCCGGGATGGAGTATTCACGAGCTGCTCAGACGCAGCACCCTTCGGGCACAACCGACCGCGCGAAATCGGTGAATCTGGGTCGCCTTCAATGTGGATGACTTCGTCATCTTTGACGTAGATGCGTTGTCCACAGCCGACGGCACAGTACGGACAGACGCTCTGAACTACTTTATCGGCGTCTTCCGTGCGAGGGCGCATATTTGCATATTTTGGCGATTCAACCGCCGGACCGCGCCCTAATTTGTCCTTTGACTTGGCCTGACGAAAAACGGGCCAACCGAGAACTGAGAACCGTGCCATGAGCCTAACACTAACAGAGCTTTTGCCAAGTTGGGAGGGGTGAAATCTCTACGGTGACTAGGCCGCCGACCAACCGCCGTCGCTGGGGATAATGGCGCCGTTGATATTGGACGCTGCATCGGTCAGGAGAAACACAATTAATTGCGCTAATTCGTCGGGCTGGGCGCTACGGACGGCCGTTGCATGGACCGGGCCGGTCACCTCCATGGCAGCGGCGTCGTAGCTCGACGGATCGATGGCGGCCATGACGTTGGTTTCTACACCGCCCGGTGCGACCGCATTGGTTCGGACATTATCGCCAGCATGAACATAGGCAGTATTGCGCGTCAGCCCAACAATTGCGTGTTTTGATGCCGTATACGCGGCACCGGCTGCAGCACCGCGAATCCCGGCTGCAGACGCAAGGTTCACGATCGATCCACCACCGTTTTCGATCAAGTGCGGTATGACAGCGCGGGTGTATTTGAAAACTGAGTCCACATTGATACGCATGACACGTTCCCACGTCTCGTCCGTTGTACGCGCAGCCGGTGCGAAGTTATCCATGATCCCGGCGTTGTTGACCAGACCGCGAAGATCACCGGTTTGCAGTGCGAGCTCAACGGTTGCATCAATGTCGGCTTGGTTGGAAGCATCACCGATGCTCGCGGTAGCGGCACCTCCGGAATCGGAAATGATCTTGACGGTGTCGTAAGCCCCGGCTTCGGAAATATCCTGAATAATCACGTGTGCTCCACGAAGTGCCGCAAGCTGGGCGGTGGCTCTTCCGATGCCAGATCCAGCACCGGTGACAATGACGACGCGATCAGCTAATGATATGGCCATGAGTACTCTTTCCATCAGGCGGTCGTGAGACGATAAATCTCACTTTAAAGTCAGCCCTTCGAAAGCACAATACATTGAGTGCACCAGGCTATTGGGATGCCGAAGTTCGGGCTGTGAAAGAGAGCTACTGCGGAGAAACGCGGCCCAAGTTTTGCATCTATACACCAACAGTGTGTGACGTATCGAAACCATCGAGCCCAGTCATTATTAGTTCTGTTCGGGCTCAGGAAAGAGCTCGCGTGCGACGTCGATGGCAGCTTGAACGGGTGGAGTGAGGTTATCCTTCCGCCAGATCAGTCGTACATCGAGTGGTGGGTTTGGGGAATCGGCAATTGTTTTAAACCGAACACCTAAGTCGGGTAGGTGCCGACGAACGGAGTTTAGGGTAATCGCGCACCCGCTTTGGACTTCGACCAGTACTAACTGTGCCCAGGAGTCTGGAGCTGTCTGAGTAATGCGCGGAGTAAATCCTGCGACAAAAGCCAGATGAATCAGCCGATTGTGCAAGGCAGAACCCGAGTCGATGGGTAGTGAAATCCAATTTTCGTCGGCCAAATCTCGCATTGCTATGGATTCGTTGTCTGCAAAACGGTGGTTTGGAGGCAGTGCTACGATGACTTCCTCTTGAGCCAAGATCAAGGAATCAAGTTCAGGAGGTAGGAAATCCCAGCGACCGATTGCGAGCTCTAATTCTTGATCCAGGACATGCTGCAGTGCATTGGGTGAGAACATGGCTGAGTGTACGTCCAACGTCAAGCCAGGATGTTGCGACCGGAGTTGGCGAGAGATGTCTCCAACAGTTTGATACGTGGATGCTCCGGCAAAACCAATGCGAACTCGGCCGATTTTTCCTGCAGAAACATGCAATACCGTTTCGACAGCTTCCTGAGATGCCGCAACGAGCTTTCGGGCAGGGTCTAGCAGTGCTTGCCCAATCGCGGTGAGTTCGACGCTGCGGGTACTGCGTATAAACAACTCCACGCCCAGTTGCCGTTCAAGTTGTTTGATCATCCGGCTCAACGGTGGCTGGGCAATCCGTAGTCGGCCAGCTGCGCGACCGAAGTGCAGCTCTACTGCTACGGCGAGAAAAGCCTCTGCCTGTTTAACCTCCAGAACAACCACCACTCTTGATGTTTCGGTATCAAACTACTGGCGAATAAGTATTGGACACCAATAAATGTACCTGATTATATGAGATAGAACGACGATAAAGGACCACAGGATGAGCACGACTGGAAATCGAATACTTGTGGAGCAGGTACTAGCTTGGGGACCTTACTAGGTTCGACGCAATGTATATGACCAGCGGACACACCGACCTCTAATGAGGAGCAACAACCAGTGTCGAATTTCGATCACATCAAAACCATAGCAACCCCGATTGATATCCAACTCCGGTGGTCCGACCAGGACATCAACGGACATGTGAATAATGCCCGAATCCTGACTCTGATGGAAGAAGCACGAATAAGGGCGACTAAACAGTGGACGGATACAGTTCCTGGACTGAGCGGCCCACGACGGGTAGTTCGGGCACTCAACTCTATTTTTAACCACGAAGCACATTACGGCAAAGAAACCACTGTCTGGGTGTGGATCCCAAAGATTGGGAATACTTCATTTATCTTCGGTCACTTACTGGCCCAGGATGGGCAACCGTGCGTCTACACAGAAGTGACCATGGTGGTTGTTGATGAACACACAGGTCAACCGAAACCACACGACGAGGAATTCCGTCGGATTTTAGAAGCCCACTCGGGCCCGGCCTTTGACTCACGCATAGGTTCACCACGCCATCGCATAGAAGGCGGCATGAAAGGACAACACCTTGCTGGAAACCAATGATTTGATTGACCATCCTGATTTTTTCATGCTCGACAGCGAGCTGAGCGAGCAAGAAATTGCATTGCGTGACAAGATCCGGCAATTCGGTATCGACCATGTCCGCCCGGTCATCAATGATCATTGGGAACGGGCAGAATTTCCCTACGAAATCCTGCCCGCGCTGAAAGAGCTCGGCATTGTCGGTAGCTTTGTTCAAGGCTACGGTGCTCCTGGCTTTTCGCGCCGAGAAGCAGGACTCCTGTCGCGCGAACTTGGACGCATTGATGGTTCGGTATGCACCTTCTTGGGCGTGCATGCCAACCTGTGCATGGGATCCATCTACCTGCTGGGCAATGAAGAACAGCGTCAGCGCTGGCTGCCTGACCTAGCTGCGCTTGAAAAGACCGGCGCATTTGCCTTGACGGAACCGAACCATGGCTCCGATTCGGTGGCTTTAGAAACCTCTGCCCGTCGTGATGGGGATTCTTGGATTCTCAATGGGCACAAGCGGTGGATTGGGAATGGTTATGCCGCAGACGTCACTGTGGTGTACGCCCGCGATGAGGCAGACGGCGAGGTCAAGGCATTCGTCATCGAAAAAGATAACGGCGAGTTCCCGACTGGGTATGAGCCCGTCGTCATCGAAGGCAAAGTCGGCAAGCGCTCGATCCTGCAAGCCGACATTACCATCGACAATGTTCGCGTTAGCAACGATAATCAGTTGGAATTTGGGCAGTCTTTCAAAGACGTCAACCGGGTGCTGCAAGCTACGCGTGGCGGTGCATCGTGGGAGGCCCTGGGCCACGGCATGGCAGCGTTTGAACATGCCGCCCGCTATGCCCTAAACCGTGAACAGTTTGGTGCACCGATCGCGCATTACCAGCTGGTCCAAGAAAAACTTGCAACGATGCTGTCCGATGTGACTACGATGCAGTTGATGTGCAAGCGTCTGGCTGAGCTTCAAACCCTCGGGGAAGACAACCAGGCTATTGCTTCGATGGTGAAAATGGTGACCTCACGCAAAGCGCTGGCCATCTGTCGTGAAGCACGGGACATGATGGGCGGCAACGGCTTGCTGTTGGAAAACCATGTGGCTCGTCACCTGACGGATATGGAGGTCATTTCGACTTATGAGGGCACCGACTCGATGCAAGCACTGATCGTGGGGCGAGCCATCACTGGGAAGTCAGCATTTACCACGCATCGTCGGTCGTAGCCCTGGGATCTTTCTACGATCACTTGGTGTTTGGCGGGTGAGGTCAGTACGCTAAAGTAACCAAGGTTTTTGCGGTACGTTAGCGGATGCGTAAAGGAACTGGCATGAGTAGACCATCAGCACAGGAATCCTCAGATAACGTCACCTGGTTGCATGAACGGCCAGGGCCGAAACCGCAAACGGAAACCACTTTTAATCAACCGTTGCCCACGGGGACAATGCGAACGGTTGTACTAAGTACCACCGGTGTCGAGTGCCCGTTGACTACTAGAGTCCTGATTGATGTGTCCATGCCAGCTGACCAGGTCATGCACGTGCTGTGGGCGGCAACCGGATTGACCTCGAGTTCATCTGGGCTGTTGACGCGTCAGGGTCAAGATGCTCCACAGGAACACTTCGGTCTCACAACATCCTGGGAGAATAGCGCCAATCGTGAGAACGTTCATGGAATGGAGTCGGTCCAGTTCGGGCAGCTATTCGTCCCAGAAACCGAACTCTACGCTGAGCTAGATCCCGGGCGCGGATACCGAGCACGAGTCAAACTCGAATCCGCAGAGGCGCTTGGCGATGCGGCAGCGGGCATGCCGGGGTCAGCCATACGGGTCGAACACGATCCTTTTGCGATTCCGGTGACCTTAACGGCTGAGCAAACGGACGTGATACTGCAGGCTTCCGACGGTGAGCAGCTGACCCCGGTGCAACAGCAAATCCTCGTTGAGCTCACCGAGCCTATTGACCTCACTCCCAGCGAGATCTGCCAAGTGATGGCGCTCACCATGCATCACGGAGTTCGCTTGGGAATGGCTGCCAGCGATGTGCATTATCTGCCATGGTTCGTGGTGGAAGAGCCGTATGTCCTGGCGGCTAGGGAGTTGTTCCGCTTTATTGCGGCATCGGCTGATGGCGTGCAGCTGACAAAAGCTGGAAACATGCCGGTGTCTGAGCTGCGGCGACTGCTCGTTGACCCGTCGACGCTGCATAGCATTTTCCAGACGTCCGAAAGCCTCGACGTTCACCGAGCACAGCACAGTGATGTGCCATTGGTCCACACGGCTTGGCAAGTGCTCCGGGACAGTGGCTTGATTAGCATCGCTCATCCGCGTGCGAAGCTGGCCGCAAATCTTGATTGGGTGGCCAATGCGACCATAGAAGATGTTGAATGTTTCGTTGAAGTGGCCTTATTGCGGCACGTTTTGGACCACGGTGAGATAAACGTGGCGGACCGGATGACCGCTGAGATGCATCCAACGATGCAGTATGAAACCGCGCAAGTTTATGCAGACAGTCTGATCAGTTCGGCTCTCGCGTTGCCGGAAGAGGGGCTGATGCAGCTGCTAGACGACCAGTTAGAGCAGCTCTTTGAACTCGATGAGCCCCGAGAGCATCTTGAGTTCAGTATCGAACTCCTTGGTATGTCGCCGCCGGTCATCCGGCGCATGTCTGTTCCGTGTGACGCGAATTTACACGCCAGCATAGAAACCATTTTGATCATGTTTGGCTGGGAACTGACACACCTGTGGCAGCTGGACCTCCTCAAGGACAACGGGATGCATGAAACTTTGGCGGCATCATTTTCCGATATGGACCAAGACGCCCCGCTTGCCGCTGATCTGAAAGTTTCAAATGTACTGACTCCTGAAGGACCTCAGGTCGTCCTGATCTATGACTACGGGGACGGCTGGCAGATGCTGATCACTCCGATTGGTACACGCATTGCCGAACCGCATGGCGAATTGCTGGCTGTAGAAGGCGCCTGTCCACCTGAAGACTCTGGCGGTCCTGGTGGGTATGAGCAGAAACTGCTGGCGATGCGAGACCCACTAGAGTTTCAACGCCAGCATCCAGATTTTGAGACTACAGAAGTTCAAGAAATTGCTGCGTGGGCTCGTGCCAACGGCGTCGGTCAACGTGTTCCTGAACCAGGCATGTACGCCATTGACGAGCACGCAGTGCCCTATGAATTCTGATATTGACCGACCTCAGCGTGGTGGCCAGGCTGAGCCCATCGCTGCAATGATTCGTTCCAGCCGCACCGTTGAGGTTCCCATATTCAAGCGAGCGTAACCGTGGCCGGCGTCCCCAAAATTTATGCCGGGGCTCAGCGCAACGCGGGCTTCACGTAAGAAATAGTCAGCGGGTTCCTCAGTGAGATCGGTGTCGCGGAAATTCAGCCACGCCAAGAAACTGGCCTGTGGTGGGTGGAACGTGACACCGGGAAGGTGTTGGGCAACCAACCGCTGGAGCGCATCAGTCTGTGATTGAAAGTGGTCACGGACGGTATCGAGCCAGGGGCGGGAGTCCCGGAAGGCGACTTCGGTGGCTAACAATCCCCAGAATCCCGTGTCGGTACGCGTCATCGTAGGATCAAGTTCAGCAGGCCATGGACCGGTTGCTGATCGAATGGCGATACCGCATTTGAGGCCCGCGAAATTCCAGGACTTGGTTGCGGTATGCAGCGCGATACCTGTTTTTCGTGCCGTATCAGACACGGTGAGCCAGGGCGTAAATTCCACGCCTTGATACACCATGGGAGCGTGGATTTCATCAGATAGCACCACAGCGTCATATTGGTGGGCAAGGTCTGCCAATTCGGCGAGTTCTTGTTGAGAAAAGACCCTGCCCAGGGGGTTGTGTGGATTGCACAATAAAATGACTCTGGTCCCAGCATTGAGTCCGGCTTCAATGCCGTCCAAATCAAAGAAGCCGCCGTTGGGTACATTCGTCAACGGCACTTCTAGGGGTTTGACGCCGCTACCGGCAAGCCAATCATAAAACCGGTTGTAGACAGGCGGCATGATGATCACTGAACGGTCTGGGCCGGAGTAGTGGCGCATGAGCTTTGAAGCAGCAGTTGCGGCGTCGACATGGAAACTGATGTGTTCCGGTTCGATGTGCCAATCCCAGCGGTCTTCAGCGAAACTGGTGAATGCTTGCACGACGTCGTCTGACTGACCGGGATAGCCAGCATCGTGGCGCAGTAGGGCGTTTTGTAGGGTGTCGATGATCGCTGGAGCAAGAGCTACATCCATTTCGGCGACCCAGGCCGGCAAGACATCGGGCTCAACGGTAGACCACTTGAGACTTGCACGACCACGCAGTTGATTATCGGACAATTCGAAGAGTTCGGCGGCTGTTGGGTGCGCTGTATCCGTCATAATCACCACGATAGATGGCAACCTTACAGAATGCGAGAGGTGGCAGAGAACAACGGCTCTTGTGGGTTGGCTATTTCAGGTCGGTGGTGGCTTGTTGTCGGGCCACCATTTCGTTGATCCAGATGGGTGCAAAGGGTGAAACACAGTTCGGGGCGGTAGGGTAGTCCTTGAGCACTTCGAGCCGTTCGCCGATCTCGATGGCGCGCTGGCGGTATTCGGGATAGTGAATCCCAATGGTGGCCAAGCATTCGTTCATTGCCCACTGCAGGCGTTTCGGGGCGGATTTCATTTGTGCTTCGATGGTGTCCAGGAGCTCGGAGATGTCCAAGTTTTCTATGCGTTGTGCCACGGCTTGGCTGGTCAACGCCCACCCTGCACTGGCGACCTCTTCATCGACGTCGTTCATCCAGTTGATCCGCCGAGTTTCTGTTTCGGGGTTCTTTTTCAGGATGTAGCTGATCAGCCAGTCATGCACTTTGGGGACGCGTACTTCACGCAGCATGGTCTCGAGTTGTTCAACCGTGTACTTTTTGGGACTGCTGATCAGGATGGCGACAAGTCGTGCCTGGGAATCGCCGGTGGCCCAAAGTTCTTGGGCAAAATCGTGTTGGGTCTTGAGTCGTTTGGCGATGGCACGCAGCTTGGATAAATTCACGCCGATGTCGTTGCCGTGGCGTTGATTGACCTCACGCATTCTGGGGTCTTCGAGAGCAGCGAGCTCAGCGAGAACTTCTTCGACGGTCACGATTGGTGGTGGGGTGCGCGTTGCCATGGTCTCCTTGAGGGTACTGGTGGGTTTAAGCATAGCGCCGTTGCCACGCAAAGTTTGCAGGCCGGCAGGATTGGCAGGTAGTTACCAGTCTGGTAGGCGAGGGCTGCGCACGTGTAAGAATTCGTTGACCACGGCGGCACCGAGATCTTGGGCGCTTGGGGCCACCACTTTGCCGTCGACTCGCGATGCCATGGCCTCCAGGAAGCGCTTCAGGCCGGGGTCGTCTCCCAACCGAAAGAACGTGATGGCGGCATTGAGTCGCTGCACGCGATCCAGTTCGGTGACGGTCAGCTCCAGGGTCTCTGGGCGGGGTGGGTACCAGAAGCGGGCCTCGCCGTGACTGGTCAGGTGCGCCGTCGGCTCGCCGTCGGTCACCACCAACAGCACCGGGCGCATGGTCGGATGCCGTCGGAAAAACCGGGTGGCCAGCATCAGCGCGTGGTGCAAGTTCGTGCCCTGTTCATAAGCTGGGGCCATGGCGGTGAGTTCATCAAGCTGGACCTGGCTGGCGTAGCGACCGAAGTTGATCAGCTCTAATTCATCGCCCCGGAAGCGTGTTGAAATGAGTTGGTGAAGGGCCAGCGCCGTGCGTTTCATGGGCACCCAGCGTCCCTCGGCAGCCATGGAAAACGAGGTGTCGACCAGCAGCACGACGGCGGCTTGGGTGCGAGCTTCGGTTTCTTGAATTTCGACGTCGCCAACTTCAAGTTGCAGCCCGGTGCCTGGATTGCCACCCTCGGAAGCGGTACGGGTAATGGCATTGGTGATCGTGCGGGTGACATTCCAGGGTTCGGTGTCACCGAAATGCCAGGCCCGACTGGACCCGGTGAGTTCACCGGCGGCCCCGGCATTGCGGGTATCGCGCTGTCCCTGACGATCCGACAGGTAACCGGTGTCTTTCAGTAATGTCTTGCCGAGCCGTCGAATGGCCTGCGGGGAAAGCCGCAGATCGCCATCGGAGCTGCGGCGCAACATGTCCGATTCTTTCAGGGCTTTCTCTAACTCTGCCAGGGTGCGCGCTGAGACGGCGGCGTCGTCGCCCAGCTGACGGCTGAGCTTGTCGATATCCACATCCGACAGGGTTGAGCCCGCATAGGACTGCGATAGTTGTTCGGACAGGGCATCCAGTTCGGCTAAGTCTTGCAGCACGCCGGTACCATCCCCGAGTCCCAGACCCTGATCGCCCTCAAATTGTTCGGAACCGGTCCAATCTTCTCCGGGCCGCAGCGACTGCAGATTGGCGTCGAGTCGGTTGAGCTGATCCATTAATTCCGGCGACCCAAAAGCCTGCATGGACAGTTCCATCAGCTCGGCGCGTTGTTCTGGGGTCATCGAGGCCAGCATCCGCTGGGCTGCCGCCGCACGCTGGGCCAGGGTGTCGATCAGTTCGTCAATATTCTGTGGATTTTCGGGGAACTGATGACCGTGTTTGGCCATGAAATCATCGAAATCTTGCTGGGTGTCTTCGCCGCGGGCATGTTTGTCGAGTAGGTCGTTGAGATCGTTGAGCATTTCCGAGATGGCCGCTCGATCTTCCTCGGTTGCACCTTCGAGCGCCTGTTTCATGCCTTGGAACCGCTGGTCTAACATTTCCCGGCCCAGCAGATCTTTAATCTGTTCGTATTTTTCCCGGGCGGTGGAGGACTGCCAATCATAGTCCGACAGTTCGGTTACCGCGGCCCCGGTGGCCTCGGGTAGGTTCATCAGCTGCATCTCGCGAAAATCACGATCCATGTCATCCATCGTGATGTCCCGGGCCAACTGTTTGCGTTCTTCTAACACGGCTTCATCGAGGAGTTCGCGCACCTGGTCCAACGTGCCGTCCAGGCTGTGGCGTTTGAGCAAATCACGACGACGTTGTTGCACCCGTCTGGACAGTTCATCCAGCCCGGTCATATCGCGTGAACCGCGCCGTAGGTATTCGCGCATGGCGCGTTCGGGCGAGTAGCCGGCCATCACGTCGTCGGCGATCTCTTCCAGCGCCTCGGTCAGGTCAATGGGCGGAGCCAACGGATCGGGGCCGCCGGTATAGCGGCCATAGCGTGATGCTTTTCCGTGGCGCATAACGCCTCCTTAGCCGTAGATGGTTTGCCCGTCTGCGGTTTCTTTCGATAGTTCTTGTGCCAGATACAGCCCCTCTAAGGCCAGCTCGATGGCACCGGCACGGTGCCCCGCGGAGGCGTCGGCATCTAACCGCTCAACGATCTCGTCATAGAGGTTGGAAGCTTCAAGCTCTGGTAGTTCGGCCAAAAAGTGTTCGGCGGTGACATGCTCTCCGGTGGTGATAGTTGTGGCACCGTCGAAAGCCTCCACCAGCGGACTGAAATTCAGGCCACCGAAATGTGTTCGGGCAGCTTGTGCCATGGAGGTGCGCAGCAGGTGCTCTAGGATTTGGCCCTCGCGACCTTCTTCTCCGGGTTCAAATTCGACCTTGCCACGCAACACATCGGTTGCGGTCTGCACATCGACCAGCCGGGCTACGGCATCTTCCCCACAGACAGTGGCGCGGTGACGAGCAGCCGCCGCGATGGTTTCGGCCCCGGCAATCGAAAAGCGCGCCGAGACCCCAGATGCTTGATTGACCGCAGGGGAATTTCTCAGGGCCCGGGTAAAACGGGCCAGAATTTCTAATAACACGTCTGGAACGACGGCGCTGAGTTGGGCTTCTTGCCGGATAACGGCGATCTCATCTTCCAACTCGACCGGATAGTGGGTGCGAATCTCTGCCCCAAATCGGTCTTTGAGCGGGGTAATGATGCGACCGCGGTTGGTGTAGTCTTCCGGGTTGGCGCTGGCTACCATCAACACGTCCAAGGGTAAGCGCAACACATAACCGCGAACCTGGATATCGCGTTCTTCCATCACGTTCAGTAGTGCTACCTGAATACGCTCGGCCAGATCTGGCAGCTCATTGAGTGCTACGATCCCGCGGTTGGCACGAGGCACCAACCCAAAGTGGATGGTTTCCGGGTCACCCAGACGCCGTCCTTCGGCCACTCGCATTGGGTCAACATCGCCAATCAAGTCTGCAACTGACGTATCCGGTGTGGAGAGTTTTTCAACATAGCGTTCGTCCCGGTGCAGCCAAGCAACCGGCAAATTCTCGCCGTCGGTTGCAGCTCGACGCTGCGATTCGACGGTAATGGGTTCGTAGGGGTGCTCATGAAGTTCAGAGCCATCAATAACCGGTGTCCACTCATCCAGCAGGGTTGCCAACGTACGAAGCAGGCGGGTTTTACCCTGTCCGCGCTCGCCGAGTAAAACGACGTCGTGGCCGGCAATCAGTGCGCGCTCCAACTGGGGGAGCACGGTGTTTTCAAATCCGTGCATCCCAGGCCACGGATCTTCCCCGGCGGCAAGCTTTGCCAGCAGGTTGTCGCGTAATTCTTCGCGCAGAGATTTCTGAACATGTCCGGAGGCCCGGAGCTCAGCCAACGTGTTGATTTCAGGTGAGGTAGTCACAGTCATCACGCTAGTGCTGATCGGGCAAAGTGTACAGGGGTTGATCTTAGGACAGGTTCGGTAAGCTAGCAGTGATGAATGCTGAAAATGAGACACGCACCACGCTGGTTCTGCTGGTTCGGCATGGTCAGACCCCCACAACCGGCAAGATTCTGCCAGGCCGAGCGCCCGGCCTGTACTTAAGCGAGCATGGAATGCAACAGGCGCAACGCGTGGCCGAACGGCTGGCGACCCTACCCATCTCCGCGATTTATTCATCACCCATGGAACGAACAAAACAGACAGCCGAGCCCACCGGAGCACGGTGTGGCCTGCCGGTAGTTGAAGAGCCGGGACTTCTTGAAGGTGACTTCGGAGATTGGACCGGAGCTAAACTCACGGCCTTGATGAACCTGCCCGAATGGACAACAGTGCAGCACCAGCCGGATCAGTTCCGGTTTCCCAATGGGGAGAGCTTTGTAGAAATCCGCGACCGGATGGCAGAGACCCTAGAAAAGTTGCGGCAGCAGCATCCCGGTGGCACCGTGGTGTGCTTCTCCCATGCCGACCCAATCCGCATTGCGGTTGCCGATGCGCTGGGTACCCCGTTGAATAGATTTCAACGGATCAGTATCAGCCCGTGTTCCGTCTCGGCTATTGCCTACCAAACCGAACCGGCAGACAGTGAACCCAGTGTGCTGACCGTCAATTCCACACTGGAATCGCTGGCAGGTCTGCGGCCTTCATAGAAACGGTGACGATATGACGCAGGAACCAGAAGTCCCAACGCCCCAGAACGAATCGCTGTTGGACGCTGAAGTACTGCGATGCGGCCAATTCAGGCTGCTGGGTCAATTGGCGAACAGCAGCAATGAGACCTTCCTAGTCGAAGTCACCCACGGGACTGAACAAGTCTGGGGAATCTATAAACCCGAACTCGGGGAGCGGCCTCTGATGGACTTTGACCATGGCCTGCACCGTCGAGAATTCGCAGCCTATCTCCTCAGTGAAGCACTGGGGTGGCATCAGGTGCCCACCACCGTTATCCGCGATGATGGCCCACTGGGGATCGGGTCGTTGCAGTTGTTTATCGACCACAATCCTGCAGAGCACTTCTTCACCCTGTTCGAACGTAAACCCGAGACGCATCAGCAACTGCGTCGACTCACGTTATTTGATCTGATTGCCAATAATGCTGATCGCAAGTCCGGCCACGTCCTGTATGACAACCACGGCAAAATTTGGGGAATCGACCACGGCCTATGTTTTGCTTCCCTGATGAAATTACGCACCGTGATGTGGGAATTTGCCGATGAAGATATTGACCAAGAACTCCTCGACGACATCGCACCATTTGCCGAACGGATCCCAGAGGCCATTGCGGCACAGCTGAGCTCAATAGAAACGTCTGCATTGCAAGACCGGATTCAAAAAGTGCTCGAGACTGGGGCCTATCCTCGTGACCTCACGGGCCGACGCTTTCCCTGGCCGCTCATCTAAGCGCTGGAGCTGGGTTTAGTGTTCGTCAGTCTTGGCCGCTTGGATCACGGCAGGATTTGGTTGATGTGGGCGGTAGTCCACGACGAAGAAGCCACGCCATCGATGGGTTCGGTTTGATAGGCGTTCCTGGTACACAAAGCCGGAGTGCTCGACGTCGTCGATCTTCCGAAGTATTCCGGGCCGGTGTTCATTCGGGGAGGACTGAAATGGGCCATTTGGGTCATACACAGTGAACTCCAGGCGGCCAGAGGTATCGAGGCGGTAGCCGTAGCATACAACCTGGTGGTTCACGCCCTGAGCCTTCAAACGCTTGCTTGTGGCTTTGATGAGTCCAAGCACCACGGGCTGGCCTCGATCCAGGGACGCGATGACTTTTTGTTCTTCCAGCTGTGTCTTCGCCGCAATGGTGGCTGCTGTATAACCACTCCAGCGGATATACCGAACACCGTCGCGCAGCCCGCGCACCGTGGTCAGCATGCTGTGTAGTTGGCGTGTGTAAATATAGTTGGCCAACGGGTGGCCATCGCTAGGGACCAACGATGGCGCTAGATCGTCAGTGCTCAGAGGCGGAACGGGCGTTTTGAGATGGTAGAAGTCCAAGGACGCAAATGCCATCCCTCCGCAACGACCAGCGGTGGACAGCTGGACCTTGCGTCCAATAAGGGGCGGGATACGACCGCTCCAGATGTGGTTGACGAAGGCGTTAGGGAAGCGGAATGCATACAGCTCGGGTGAATAGTCGGTCATGACAGCTTGATCACCGGCTGATTTGTCTGGATGAGCGTGTGATGTCGACATGACCGAGAGCACCCTTTCTTGGTATCTATGGAAAGCCTACAGCCCTGTAGCGGAACAAGAAGTCAGCGTTAAATGCGCTAGCGCCTGCGAACCGTACTTCGCAGGCGCTAGTTTTGGAGGCTATGTCACACGAGGTGTGTCATAGGTTTTTAGAGCTGGTTGCCGAGTTTGAACTCGCCCTTTTTCCAGTCTGGCATTTCTTCGTCGTCGTCAGCGCGGGTGTAGGAGAAACCATCGGCACCGATGGTGACTTCCATTTCGCTGTCATCAGTGCGAGCAACGATTTCTACTGGGTTGCCGTCGAGGTCCAGGACGGTCGAGGCATCGGTGTACCAGGATGGGACGACCGGGGTGCCCCACCAGTCACGACGCTGGTTGTCGTGGACGTCCCAGGAGACAACTGGGTTGTCTGGGTCGCCGGTGTAGTAGTCCTGGGTGTAGATCTCGACGCGGTGACCGTCTGGGTCGCGCAGGTAGAGGTAGAACGCGTTGGAGACACCGTGGCGGCCTGGGCCACGTTCGATGGCATCCGAGCGGCGCAGTGCACCCAGGCGGTCACAGATCGCCAGGATGTTGTGCTTCTCGTGGGTTGCAAAGGCTACGTGGTGCATGCGTGGGCCGTCGCCACCGGTCATCGCGGTGTCGTGGACGGTTGGTTTGCGGCGCATCCAGGCAGCGTAGACGGTTTCACCATCTGAGATTTCTTCGGTGACGCGGAAGCCGAGGTCCTGCATGTAGCGGGCGGCACGTGGCACATCCGGGGTGACCTGGTTGAAGTGGTCCAACCGTACCAGCGCACCTGGGACGTGGAGATCGTAGCGCCATGCCAGGCGTTCTACGTGATCGACGTCGTGGAAGAATTCGTATGGGAAGCCCAGTGGGTCTTCGACGCGGACTGAGTCGCCGATGCCTTCAACGAAACCATCTTTGCGACGCTCAACGCGGCAGCCGAGTTCTTTGTAGAACGCTTCGGCTTTGTCTACGTCTTCGGGGGAACGCACACGGTAGGAGAAGGCACCAACGGCTGCGACCGGACCCTTTTTGAGGATCAGGTTGTGGTGGATGAATTCTTCCGATGACCGCAGGTAGATCTCGTTGTCGTCTTCGTGAGAGACGTGCAGACCCAGGACATCGACGTAGAATTCACGGGATGCTGCCAGGTCGGTGACCTGGAGTTCCATGTAGGCTACGCGCAGCACATCTGGTGCTGGTGCTTCCGGGGTTGGGATCGGGTTATCGGTGTTGATTGGCGCATCCTGGGATACGTGGAATCCCGAGCTGGTTTTGGTGCGCGTGTTTTTATCAATTTTCATGGTGTTCCTTCGGTTAGGTTCCAGCCTGAATTACTGTTGTTTGCCGAAAACTGGGTTGTGGACTTCGCCCAGGTTGATGTGGACTGCCTGCTGATCGGTGTAGAAGTCGATCGAGCGGTAGCCACCTTCTTGGCCAAGTCCTGAGGCCTTGACACCACCGAATGGGGTGCGCAGGTCACGAACGTTGTTGGAGTTGAGCCAGACCATACCGGCATCAACTTTCTGCGCGAAGTTGTGCGAACGCTGCAGATCGTTGGTCCAGATGTAGGCTGCCAGACCGTAATCGGTGTTGTTGGCTAGCTCTAGAGCTTCTTCATCGGTGTCGAATGGGGTGATTGCGACGACCGGGCCGAAGATCTCTTCCTGGAAGATGCGAGCATCTGGGGAAACGTCGGCGAAGACGGTTGGCTGCAGGAAGTTACCTTCTGGGAATTCTTCCGGACGGTCACCACCTGCGACCAGACGGGCTTCTTCTTTCCCGATCTGTACGTAGGACCAGACTTTGTCGAAGTGTTCTGGGTGAACCAGGGCGCCGACTTCGGTCTTCGGATCGTTTGGCATGCCGACTTTGACGTTGGCGGCCTGGGCTGCGTAGCGTTCGACGAATTCGTCGTAGATGCTGCGCTGAACGATGATGCGGGAGCCTGCGGTGCAGCGTTCACCGTTGAGGGAGAACACACCGAAGATGGTGGCGTCGATGGCTGCTTCCAGGTCGGCGTCTTCGAAGACCACGGCTGGGGATTTACCGCCCAGTTCCATGGACAGGCCCTTGAGGTACGGTGCAGCGTTGGCTGAGATGAGCTGACCGGTTGATGATTCACCGGTGAACGAGATCAGTGGAACGTCTGGGTGTTTGACCAGTGAGTCACCGGCGTAGCCTTCTTCGCCGTAACCGTGGACCATGTTGAAGACACCAGCTGGCAGACCGGCTTCTTCGAAGATGCCTGGCCACAGACCAGCAGACAGCGGGGTGAATTCGGCTGGCTTGAGGACAACGGTGTTTCCGGTGGCCAAAGCTGGGCCCAGTTTCCAGGATTCCAGCATGAACGGGGTGTTCCACGGGGTGATCAGACCGGCAACACCGATTGGTTTGCGGTTGACGTAGTTGATCTGACGACCAGGAACCTTGAATGCGTTGTCGTGCTGGGCAACGATCAGGTCAGCGAAGAACCGGAAGTTCTCGGCTGCACGACGTGCCTGACCCAGAGTCTGGGAGATGGGCAGACCCGAGTCCCAGGTTTCCATTTCGGCAAGTTCCTGCTGACGGGTTTCCACGACGTCGGCGATTTTGTGCAGCACGCGAGAACGTTCACGTGGCAGCATGTGTGGCCATGGGCCGTTGTCGAAGGCCTCTTTTGCAGCTGCAACAGCGGCGTCGATGTCGGCGACTTTACCAGAGGACGCTTTGATGTAGGCCTCGTTGGTGACCGGGTTGAGCACATCGAATGTGTCGCCGTCGATTGAGTCGACGAATTCACCATTGATGTAGTGACGGATTTGATCTGGCAGGTTAGCTGGTTTGCCGTTTGTCATGTCGTCCTTTCGAATATTTTCAAAAACTTTTTGGATTGGCTTTGGCATGGTGGTCGAGGTAGGCGTGCATAGCGTTGAGCCGATGGTTGCGGGCTGCCGCTTCGATGACCGAGAACTCGGCCCCGTCAGAAATCAGATCCAACAATTCATCGTGTTCAACCACCGAGGCCGGAGCTCGCGTTGGCACAAACGTGAAGGTTGACGAACGCAGTGCCGCCAACCGGTTCCAACCGCGGTGGACCAGATCCAAGATGTGCGGATTCGGATGGTGTTCAAATAGTGCTAAATGAAACTTTTCATTGAGTTCCGTGAACAACTCCGGTGCGAACTCTTCGTTGAGCATCTCGCGCATCTGTTGGTTGATCCCGCGGGCCTTGGTGAGGGTTTGGGCTGTGACCAGTGGGGCACACAGCGCCGTGGAATACCCCTCAACCAGGGCCAGGGTTTCCATGGTGTACTGGTATTCGATTGGATCGATACCAGTAACCGTGGCACCCACATTGCGTTCAAATGTCACCAAATTGTCGGTTTGCAACCGTCGAATGGCTTCCCGCACCGGTACCACCGACATCCCCAATTCATTGGCGATGCTCGATAGCACCAGTCGGTCACCGGGCTTGTACTGACCAGTTGTGATCCCGTTCAGTACATGCTGGTGAGCCTGGTCGGCTTTCGAGAGACCATTCGAAATCATTTACTCACCTTGGGCTGCGCGGTACGCCTCGTATTTGGCTTTCCACTCACCGGTTGGTGGGAACAGACCGTCAACGGCAGCACCGTTTTTGACCTGTTCGTAGACCCATTCGTCTTGTTTTTCCTGCTCGTAAGATTCGTCAATGATCTCGACGAGCATTTCAGGTGGAACCACCACGACGCCGTCGTCATCACCAATGATGATGTCGTTTGGCTGCACGGTGGTGCCACCGCAAGCAATGGTTGCATCCATTTCCCACGGCACGTGACGGCGACCAAGCACAGCAGGGTGGTTGCCGTTGGAATAGACCGGGATGCCAACTTCAGCTACGGCAGCAGCGTCGCGGACACCGCCGTCGGTGATCACAGCGTTTGCGCCGCGAACCTTGGCACGCATGGCCAAGACGTCACCCAGGGTTCCGGTGCCTTTTTCCCCGCGTGCTTCCATGACGACGACGTCGTCTGGCTGCACCGAGTCCATGGCCTGTTTCTGCTTGTTGAAACCGCCACCGTGTTTCTTGAACAGGTCTTCACGGTTTGGCACATAGCGCAGGGTCTTGGCAAAACCAAGGATCTGCTGGCCCGGGTGCATTGGGCGTGGACCATCGATGGTGCAGTTATTGATGCCGCGCTTGCGCATGTTGGCAACAATCGTGGCGACGGCGGTCTTGGAGATCTTCTCGCGCAGTTCTGGGGTCAGAATGGCGCGTGGATCTTCCAGGCCAGCCTTAGCTTTCGAGCCCCAGGCTTCTTCACGCTGCAGGTCATCAACCTTTGGACCGTGACCGTAATCGGCCATGGCAAAGGAGGATTCCTTGACGTTGGACACCAGACGACCGGTCGATGGTGCGCCGTCAGCATTTGGTGCATCGACTTCAACTTCGACGACGTCGCCGGGCTGCGCAACAGATGAGCCAGCAGGGGTACCTGTCAGAATGACGTCGCCTTCTTCCAACGTCATCAGCTGGGAGAGGTCGGCAACGAGCTGGCCGAATGGGAAGACGAGGTCTTCGGTAGTGTCGTCCTGAACAACTTCACCGTTGACCCAGGTGCGGATGCGCAGCTGAGTTGGATCAATACCTTCGGCACTGATGATCGCAGGACCCAGCGGAGTGTAGTTATCTCCGGACTTGTTCTTGACGTTGGAACCTTTGTCTGCGTGACGCAGATCGTACAGGCCCCAGTCGTTTGCGGCGGTGATGCCAGAAACGTAGGACCAACCGTCTTCGGGGGAGACGCGGCGGGCGTCTTTACCGATGATCAGGGCAATTTCGCCTTCGTAGGCGAGTAGTTCGGTTCCGGCTGGACGTTCAATGGTTGCACCGGTTGGTGCGATTGAAGAGGTGGCCTTGAGGAAGTAGCCAGGGAATTTTGGATTACGCCCGCGTTCATTGATGCGGGATGGGAAATTCAAGTGCAGGGCAACGATTTTGCCCGGCCGATTCTGCTTGATTGAAAAATCGTAAGCAGTGACTGTCATCGAGACCGTACCTCCATGGGGGTTGATGGAAATCTCTTAAATCAGATCGTATACGATGTTGGCGATTCTGTGAAGTTAATATCTGAAATTCAGCTCTGTGACATCACGCCGTGCCATTGATGACTGTAATGGAGTCAATTGAATGCGACATGACTGGCAGCTTCCAAAATGCTCAATGCAAGACGGTCATGAGCCGGGATTGCCCAGCGGTCGGTTCAACAATGGTGTTGTGGTGCGTTTGGCAGTAGAAGAAAGAACCGTCTTCGGCTCGTGGGAATTTGAGTAGTTGTCCTGTTCAGGTCAACTCTGGTTCACCTGGCCGTTAGGTGATGGCTTTAGGGTGAGGGCGTCTCAGCACCTTGAAGGAGAATAATTTTCATGTCGTCACACATGTCCCGAGCGCTTAGTGGTATTGCCACTGCTGCTTTGGTTACACCTATCGTTGTATCGTCAGCGGTGGCAACTACGGAATCACCAACACCTACTGCTCCGGCGGTGACAGAAACTCAGTCACCAGCACCGTCGCAGGAATCGACTCTCGATCCAGGAACGCCGGAGTCGCCGTCGTCTGGCGCATCAGATGAAACACAAACCGACCTGGAACCGATCACTGATCCGTCAGACGCCACGGAGAATTCATCACAGACCGACGAGCCGACGGGTACTGAAGACCCCGAGAGCTTTCAAGTAGACAGACTCGCGACTCCAATGCAGTCGGAAGCTGACTCGACGTTGACGTTGCTCAATATTAACGACTTCCACGGACGAGTGGATCACCGAGTTGGCATGAGCCTTGCTGCAACCGTGGAAGCCAACCGGGCTGATAATCCCAATAGTATCTTTCTGTCGGCCGGTGACAATATTGGTGCCAGCTTGTTTGTTTCATCCGTTCAACAAGACGAACCCACCATCGACTATCTCAATGCTTTGGACTTAGAAGCTACTGCGCTAGGGAACTACGAGTTCGACCGTGGAGCAGACGACTTAACCGGTCGCGTCGTCGAGCGGGCCAACTTTGACCATATTGCAGCCAACGTCGTCGACGAGAGCGGCGACACCATCGTCGACCCGTACACAATCGTCGAGACACAAGACCATACTGTTGCGGTGATCGGTGCGGTGACACAAGAAACGCTGACTCTGGTGGACCCTTCCGGCGTCCAAGGGCTAACGTTCACCGATCCCGTAGACGCAGTGAACGAGCACGCCGAGGCACTGTCCTAAAATGACGATATCGACGTCATTATCGCGGAGTATCACGATCATACTGAATCGTGGACGGTCTCTGGCGTACTGCCGTAGCCCAGGCGCGCAACGGCTGGTGAGGATCAGCCACGGTGGCGGGCTATACGCTCACTGATCCCAAACGATCTGAGTACGTGAGCGATCGCGGCACGGCGTGATCCTGGGCCGAGAAGTTTCGCGCTGCAAGCGCCTTCAAGGCGGCTTTTAATCGATCGGCTTCGGCGAGCAGTCGTTTCAGTGTGGCGTTTTGCTACTCGAGTTCCTTCAGGCGTTTAGCGTCATCGGCTTTCGTGCCGCCGTCTTGGTTGCGCCACCGATACTAGGTTTGCTCAGCAACCTCGAGTTCGTGGCATACATCAGCCACGGTTTCGCCCTCTGTAAGGAGGCGATTTGCTGTGCCAAGCTTGCCAGCAATCTGTTCTGGAGTGTGGCACTTTCGTTGAGTACTCATCGTGTAATCCATTCTCACCACAAACCTCGAGAGTGATGGACCCACATAACCAACGGACCTAAAACATCGGGCAGGACACTCTGGATTCATAGCGTGTTGCCATTCGGACTATGACACAGAGTAAGGTCCTGTTCAGAAACATGCTCATCGTCGACCAAAAAGATAACTCGCAACACCTCCGGGGGTCACGAGACTATTGGATTTTCAGATACCGCTCGAATCCGATGGAAGTTATCATTGGAGCAGGCTCAAGCTCCGAGCCTCGTGAAATTATTTAAAGTCCAGAGTGCTTCAATACTGGAGTATTTCAGACGAAGTGTTCCAGTATGGATTGAATGAAACTAAAGAGGTTTCACGAAAGGAAGGTACCATGCGTGGAAGTGGTTTGATCTGGACGATCGTTGGAATCTTGGCGATCGTCGCATTGCTAATTTTCATTTTCTCGGCGCTGTAAACAGTCGGTCTTTGACCCCGTGAAGACCTCCGGCCGGATGGGATGTATAACAACTCCCATTCACACCCCGGAGGTCTTTACGTTGAGTGCATTCGGAGCTTTCAGGTTGGCTTAACCTCGCGAATAATGTTCCAGCTCGCTATCCTCGCAGGACAATGGCTCACGTGGCGACACTCAACTCGACAGTGTAAATAGTTATGAAAAATTCTAAAACAGCAGATTCTTTGGCTACTGAAGGCAAAGCTCAGGCCCGGCGTCGGTAATGGCCATGGTCACCATGAAGCTGGTGGATAGCCATCGCAACGTGACTTCGTCAATTTCATCGACTGTTAGCTCGTCAATTGCTGACCAATGGGTCACCGTAGCTAACGTCGGCGCGGATAAAGGCGCCAATCTGGGCGCGAAAATCCTGTCGCTGGTGGCAGGGCTGGCCGTGGGTGCTGACAGCATCAACGACATGGATCTGCTGCGCCGCGGCGGATGCGATTGGGTTCGGTTCGCAGGATTTCGATTCACCCCGTTGCTGGGTGTTGCTGTCGCGCCTTGATAGACTGGCGGCACTGCCATGTCGAACCACAGTCTCAACCAAGCAACCCGCGACGCCGCGATCCGCAGGATGAAGCAAAGCGTCGAGGACGATCACAAGCTTGATGTACTCATCATCGGCGGCGGGGTGACCGGTGCCGGAATTGCGCTCGACGCCGCCAGCAGAGGCCTGAACACTGCGATTGTCGAGGCCCAGGACTGGGCATCGGGAACGTCTAGCCGTTCGAGCAAACTTGTTCACGGCGGACTGCGCTACCTCGAGATGCTCGGTTTCAAACTCGTGCATGAAGCGCTCACCGAACGGGACCGCCTGGTAACCACTCTTGCACCGCATCTCGTCCGTCCGACACCTTTCCTGCATCCACTCAAGCGTCCCGTCATCGACCGGTTGTTTTACGGCACCGGTATCGCACTTTACGACCTGCTCGCTACCCTTCGACCCGGCGGGCGCGCAATGCCCTGGCACCGGCATATGAGCAAGCGCTCGCTGGGGAAAGTGTTCCCAGATGTCAACCCGGCGGCCGCGGTCGGTGCCATTGAGTACTGGGATGCGACGGTTGATGATGCACGCCTGGTCACGTCACTTGTGCGGACCGCCGCGGCATACGGTGCCCAGGCAGCTTCCCGGGTACGAGTCATCGGTCTGCACCAGGATGAAATGAGGCACATTGAGGGAGTCACCCTTGTCGACCTGGAGACCGGTGAGGAATTTCAGGCCCGTGCTAGAACGGTCATCAGCGCCACAGGCGTGTGGACGGAGACCACCCAAGCACTCGCGAGCACCAGTGGCCTACAGGTGCTCGCGTCCAAAGGCATCCACCTTGCCGTGCCAAAGGACCGCATCGATGGTCACCGTGGGCTCATTCTGCGCACCGCCACGAGCGTACTTTTCGTCATTCCCTGGAATCGTTATTGGATCATCGGCACCACCGACACCCCCTGGACCGAAGACCGCACGCACCCGGTACCCAACGAACGCGATATCGATTACCTCCTGATGGAGGTGAATAAGGCCCTGCGAGCGCCCCTGAACCGCGAGGACGTGGTCGGCAGCTGGGCTGGGTTACGGCCACTGCTGCAGCCGCGTTTCAAACCCGGAACACGATCGGCGAAGGTGTCGCGTGAGCATGCGGTCGCCGCGCCGATGCCGGGCTTCGTGGCAATCGCCGGCGGCAAGCTCACGACCTACCGGGTGATGGCCAAGGATGCGGTGGATTTCGCGCTCGGTACAGAGGCGGCGCGGAAGCCATCGCGAACGCATCGGATTCCGTTGGTTGGAGCGGTCGACCATGGATGCGCGATCATGGATGCGCGGCGATTTGCGGTGCGCCACGGACTGCCCTCCACCGTGTCCGACCACCTGGTACGCCGCTATGGCGCGGAGGTCGCCGAACTCGCGCGGCTTTGCGAGTCCGACCCACATGCGGCCAAACCACTCGCCCACGCTCCAGCCTATTTGCGCGCCGAGATTATGTTCGCGATCCATCATGAGGGTGCGCTGCACCTCGATGACCTCATGCACCGCCGTACACGCATCAGCTTCGAGTACCCGAAACTCGGCGCCCAAGCAGTCGAGGAAATCGCTGACATCGCACAGGCAGAACTCGGATGGAGCCCTGCCCGGCGCGCCACCGAGACAGCTGCCTATCTTGCCTCGGCTGCGACTTACTTGCTTGCGATCGAGCAGCCGAATGACGACGCCGCCGCGCGCGCCCGTGCGGCGTCGGCTGCGACCACGAAGTGATGTGGGTCGCGCCTGGACGTGGGTGAGCGTACAAAGTGGACTGGACGACGGCGTCCGAGCTGCAGACCTTCGACCTCGGCCACAGGCGCTGCTAGAATGCCACTGACGATGTACCGGTGGCCCATTAGCATCTCTTGCATACTCCACCCAGAATACCTATTTCCCGGAGTTCATCGCTCAGGACCCGGAGGCAGATTACATACGCGTCTTGTCATTGCCTTTTCCTGTCCGTGTCATCTCGATGAAATGAGTGTGAGTGTCGTTGGCAGAGTCTACGGTGCTTTACTTGATGCAGCTGAGATCTATGCCTTCACGAAATGCGCAGACACGACCGGGAAAATCCACTCAGCTCATGCTGCACGTTCTTACGCTGAAGTTATCCACACATAATGATGTTGCTGCTGTCAACGAACTCCGAAGCTCGTACGGTTGCTGGCATATGAAGTGATACTTAGGGCAGAATGGGAGTGTGTTCATGTCGGTTGAAGTGCTTACGATCATCATCGCCGCCGCCAGTTTATTCGTTGCGCTCGGCGGTGGACTGTTTGCTGGCTTTGCGTGGATGCTGCGGCGTATGGACGAACGATTCAATCAAGCTGAGGCGAGTGTCAACGAACGGTTCAATAAGGTCGATGAAAAATTCGACAAGGTCGATGAAAAGTTTGACAAGGTATACAACGAGTTCGACAAAGTCTACAAAGAGTTTGACAAGGTTCGTGAAGAAATGAGTCAGCTTCGGGCAGATCTAACCGAGGTCAAAATCTCCGTAGCGCGACTCGAAGGACCAACGCCACGGCTTATCTGGCCAAGATAATGAACTTCTCGAATTAATACCTGTTGACTCAGACGCTGGGGGAACAGACTGACCTGGTTTAGGAGTCGGCGTGGTCGTTTAGTAACTGCGCGGTATCGAAGGGTTCTAGACCCAGAACGCCATTGAGTTCCTCGTCGTTGACGGTGATGCTCACGTCGTCGATCCCGGCGGTTAAGGCGGCAGTGCCATAGAGCTGGGCCTGAATGCGATAGGCCTCGCATTGTCCTTGGACGACGACGTCGCCAGACAAGGCAATATCAACAGAGTCGCGATTGACCTCAACCTCACCGAGTTCCAAGGTTTCAGATAAGGTCAGCGAGTTCGTGACGGCCGGGGAGCCGTGATAGTACTGCGAGTCATCCAACAAGAATTGAATGGCGGCCGAGACGTGTTCTTGGGGTGAGTCGGCGTGGATGGGTACCGTGTCGATTGTCACAAGTGTGTCGGAACATCCAAAGCTGACGCCATCAACGCCGTCGGGAAAATACGTTCCGGATTGGGCGACCATATTCACACTGAGCGACTGATAGGGATCGGCCGGGTCAACGGCTGGGCTGGCCTCGGTTTCAGTCGGCTCTGGTTGCGGCGCTTGCGCGGCGTCGGGGGAGTCTTGGATGATTCCACAACCTGCGAGGAGTCCTGTAGTACAGGCAGCTAGCGCTACGAGGGTGGAAAGGTTCTTCAAGATTGTTCTCCTAGGCGCCGTGAGGTCCAACGGCAATCGGTTTCGACAGCGATTCTAACCTGTATTGTTCGCCAAACCGGTTAAACATTCGGTGCTGGTGGTTGCGTGGCTTAGAATAAATAGTTCAGATTTGTTTTGACTTTGAGGTTTTCACCATACCGATGAGACACAGTGCACCCCACGGTGAGCCGACCGGGAAAACATCCCAGCGGGCCGAACCTGTATTTGAACCACCACGTACGGGCCGGGATCGGTTCGCCGACCCCTTATCCGGTGCGGCAGCTGGGAAGGCCTCGGGGCATCCGGTGGAGACCGGGCTGGGCTCAGCCCACGGCAAGGCCATTTTATTAGGCGAACACTCTGTGGTGTACGGGGCGCCAGCGATTGTGTTGCCGCTGCT
Organism: Enteractinococcus helveticum; assembly: GCF_001657475.1. Classification (GTDB taxonomy): domain Bacteria; phylum Actinomycetota; class Actinomycetes; order Actinomycetales; family Micrococcaceae; genus Yaniella; species Yaniella helvetica. The sequence continues at coordinate 95,670 of NZ_LXEY01000017.1, read as the reverse complement.
GGATCTGCAGGCCACCGCTTCCATTCGGCGTGCCCGGCGCGGATTTATTACCTCGGATCTGTACACCGGGCCGTTGGCTTCGGCGCCCAATCACATGGATCCGGTGCTGACCGCGCTGCGGGTTTCGGCCGAGCAGTTGGATGTGCGCGGGGATCGCGTGGAGCTGATTTTGCGCTCCACGATTCCGTTTGAGCGCGGGCTGGGATCGTCTGCTGCTACCTCGGCTGCCGTGGTGCGTGCGGTGGCGAATCTTGCCGGTGTGCGCTTGGATGCCGCGCAATCCCACGCGCTGGTGCAAGAGGCTGAGCACGTTGCCCATGGCACGTCATCGGGTCTGGATGCACACGCGGTGCAGTCGATGACGCCGTTACGCTTCCAACAGGGCAAGCCGACCACTGTGAAGGTGGCCGATAAATTTACGTTTGTTATTGCCGATACCGGCACTTCGGGCTCGACTGCGGCCGCAGTTGACGGTGTAGCAATGTTGCGCGATATCCAACCTCGTGTGGTGGACCGGGTCGTGGAAGATCTGGCGAATTTGACCGACGACGTCGTCTACGCGCTGGGTATTGGCGATCCGATTCGCGTGGGCCAGTCGATGCATGAGTCGCACTCGCTGCTGGCGTATCTTGGGGTGTCGTCCCCGGCGCTGGATGCCGTGGTGGCCGCAGCTCTGGAAGCCGGCGCGTACGGCGCCAAACTCACCGGATCGGGCCTGGGCGGGTGCGTGCTCGCCGTCGTGCCCGATCAAGAACAGGCTGGAGATGTTGCCGCCGCGATGACCGCGGTGGGTGCGACCCGGACCTGGACCACCACGCTGGTGCCCAATGATTTCGATTTGATGACCGCCCCGACCGCTCGGGTGCACAAGGAGGGCCGCTAATTGGTCTCGATTGCGCGTGCCCATCCGAATATCGCCCTGGTCAAATACTGGGGCAAGGCCGATGATGAGCTGATCATTCCGGTGGCCGGGTCAATGTCGATGACCCTGGATAAATTTGCCACCACCACCACGGTTGAACTCACCGCCAGTGCTGACTCATTTGAACTCAACGGCAGCCGTGCCGATGCCAAAGCCACCGGGCGCACCACCGTGTTTCTGGACTTGGTGCGCCGCCTAGCCGCCGATGCCGGACTGGAGACTGCCACCGCTTCGGCCAAGGTCACCTCGGTCAACGAGGGTCCGACCGCTGCCGGGATGGCGTCGTCGGCGTCCGGTTTTGCCGCGCTGGCCGTGGCCGCAGCCGATGCCTACGGGCTGAAACTGTCTACCAAAGATCTCTCGCGCCTGGCCCGGCGCGGATCGGGGTCTGCATCGCGCTCGCTGATTGACCGGTTTGCGGTGTGGCACGCCGGCACCAGTGACGAAACGAGTTTTGCCGAGGCTCTTGCGGCCCCGGAGATGGCCATGGTTTCGGTGACCGTCAACGCCAAGGCCAAAAAAGTGTCCTCGCGCGACGGTATGGTCGCCACGCGTGAGACCAGCCCGTATTATCAGGCCTGGATTGACGTCACGCACAAGACCCTGGATGAGATGATCGCAGCCTGTGCTGCCGATGACTTCACGCGCGTGGGCGAAATTACCGAAACCCACGCCCACCGCATGCACGCGGTGATTCAGGCCACCGAACCACCAATCCGCTACCTGGCACCGGTGTCTTGGCAGGTTTTTGACGAGGTCGCCGCGATGCGCGAGGACGGCCTGGAAGCCTATGCCACCGCCGACGCCGGGCCCAACGTCGTCATAATTTGCCGACCCGACGACGCCGCCGCGGTGGCAGCCCGCGTTGCCGCTTACGGTGCGGTTGAGACATTTGCTCCCGGACCGGGCGCGCATTTGGTGGACACTGCATGAGGGCCACGCCATTTGCCGTGGCCGCCCCCGGAAAACTGTATGTGGCCGGTGAATACGCCGTGGTCACGCCCGGTCAACCCGCGATCCTGATTGCCGTGGACCGGTACATGACCGTCACTGTGACCGACGCCGAACCCGCACCGACCCCTGAGCCCACCGCCTTGCTGCTGGCCCACGACCACTGCGTGGCCGCCGCGCAGGCCAAACAATTTGGCACCGACTATGCGCTGGCCGCCTGGCTGGTCATGGATGCCCTGCGTGCCGAACGCGGGTTTGAACGCCGTGCAGTGGACTTTCACTTCAGCTCAAATCTGCGCTCCGAGGCCGGGGAAAAATACGGGCTGGGCTCCTCGGGTGCTGCCACCATGGCCGTGATCACCGCGGTCAATGAACTCTACGGCCTGGGCTTGAGCGTATCAGAGCGCATCAAATTGGGTATTTTGGCCTCGATTGAAATCTCCCCGCGCGCCTCGGGCGGCGACCTCGCCGCAGGAGCCCTGGGTGGGTGGGTCTACTACCAGGCCCCCGATCGCGAGAAACTCGCCCGGGTGCTCACCGATGGCGCCGACGTGACCGATGCGCTCACCGGCCCGGCATGGATTCCGCTGCGCGCCCGGCGTATGCCCACCCCGGCCGATGTGCAAGTGCTCATTGGCTGGACCGGTAGCCCGGCCAAAACCGATGAGCTGGTCACCCAGGCCACAACCAACGGCAACGGGTTTGACTGGCAGGACGCGTTCTTGCGCCCCTCGGCAGCCAACGTCAATAATCTGCTGCTGGCCCTGGCCGAGGAACAATTCGCGCTGATCCACTCCGGCATCCGCACCGCCCGGAACCTGCTGACCCGCATGGCAGCCCACACCACCACCCTGGTCGAAACCCCCGCTCTGACCGACCTGATCGAAACCGCCCAGCATTTCGCGGGCACCTCGGCCAAAACCTCGGGCGCCGGTGGCGGCGACTGCGGTATCGTATTGGCCGAACCCTGGGTCAACGCCGCCGAAATTTACGACGCCTGGCGCGCCCACGACATCCAACCGCTGCAACTATCCGTGACGCAACTGGGCGCCGGACTCAAGGAGTAACCATGGCACAATCCCGCAAAGACGATCACATTCGGCTTGCCGCCGCCCAGCAAGACCAGCTCACCGGCGCCAAAAATGCTTTCGACGACGTCGACTTCATTCACCACGCCCTGGCCGGAATCAACGACGACGCCGTTGACATTTCCACCCGCATCGGCCCGTGGCGCCTCGCCGCGCCAATCTACATCAACGGCATGACCGGCGGCACCGACATGGCCACCCCGATCAACACGGCCCTGGCTCAAGCAGCCGCGGCAACCGGTGTACCCATGGCCTCTGGATCCGTGGCCGTAGCACTCGAACAACCCGAAACCGCAACATCATTCACCGTGATCCGCGAACACAACCCGAATGGGATCGTGTGGGCCAACCTGGGCGCGGGCCGCAACCTGGATCACGCCAAGGCCGCCGTCGACCTGCTCAACGCCGATGGCCTGCAGATTCACCTGAACCCAATCCAAGAAACCGTCATGCCCGAAGGCTCCCGGAACTTCTCCGACTGGCTGCGCCTGATCGATGACATTGTGGCCAAGATCAACGTGCCGCTGATCATCAAAGAGGTCGGCTTCGGGCTCAGCGCCAAAACCGTGCAACAGCTCACCGACATGGGCGTGCGCATCGTGGATGTGGCCGGCACCGGCGGCACCAACTTTGCGCGCATTGAAAACGATCGCACCCCGCACCCATCGTCCGCTATCGACGCCCACGCCAAATGGGACTGGCTGGAATCCATGGGCCTGACCGCCATCGACTGCCTGTTAGACCTCGCCGAAACCCCGCAGCCCGAAGACCTGACCATCATGGCCTCCGGCGGGGTGCGCAACCCACTGGACGTCGTCCGCGCCCAAGCCCTCGGCGCCAAAGCCGTGGGCATGGCCGGCCAAATGCTCAAAGTCGCCCTGTCCGACGGCGCCGAAGGCGTCACCGAGGTCCTTGAACTGTTCACAACCCGCATCCGCCAAATCTACGCACTGCTCGGGGCCACCAATCTCGATGCGATCATCTATGAAACCGACCTGATGATCACCGGACGCAGCGCCGAACGCGCCCGCGCACGCAATATTGACGTCACACGGTTCGCCGATCGGGGCAGAATTTGACCAGCAGGCCCGCAACCGTCCACGATAATGAACACGCCCGCCTTCAAAGGAACACCGTGATCGATCCAACACCCATTGAACCCTCCGCCTCGACCTACCACGACACCTTCACCACCGGGGTCCCCACCCGCTGGGTCGGCCCGCTGCGCATGACCGGTGAGGCCTTCAACGGCGTCGAAGAAATCGATGTTCCCCTGGCCACCTACGAAACCCCACTGTGGCCATCGGTTGGACGCGGCGCCAAAATTTCGCGCATGCTGACCTCGGGCATCACCGCAACCGTCCACGATGAGCGCATGACCCGCTCCGTGCTATTCACTGCCGACGACGCCGGTGCCGCCCAGCAGGCCGCCGACATCATCACCGCCCGGTTTGAGGAACTCGCCGCCGTCGTCACCGCTGGTTCCCGCTACGCCAAACTCATCGAGATTCACCCAGAGATCGTGGGCAACCTGCTATTCGTGCGCTTTGCCTATTTGACCGGGGATGCCTCGGGCCACAACATGGCCACGGCCGCCTCGGACACGCTCATGTCCACCATCCTGTCCTGGAATATCGGGCTGTCCTACGGGTCGATCTCGGGCAACTTCTGCACCGATAAGAAAGCCACCGCCGTCAACGGGATTCTGGGCCGTGGCAAAAAGGTCACCGCAGAAGTCATCATCCCCCACGACATTGTGGAAAAAAACCTGCACACGACGGCGGCCAAGGTCGTCCAGCTCGTCGTCACCAAGAATTACGTGGGCTCAAATGTGGCCGGCGCCATCCGTTCGGCCAATGCGCACTTTGCCAATATGCTCTTAGCGTTCTATTTGGCCACCGGCCAGGATGCGGCAAATATTGTAGAAGGATCCCAGGGATTTGTGTGGGCCGAGAACCGTGACGAAGGGCTCTACTTTGCCGTGACCCTGCCGCATCTGATCGTTGGAACCGTGGGCAACGGCAAGCAACTGCCCTATATTGAAGACGCCATGGCACGCATGGGCATTGGACACAGTAGTCAACCCGGAGCAGATTCGCGTAGACTAGCTAGCTTGATTGCTGCAAGTGTCCTGGCGGGTGAACTGTCCCTGCTGGCTGCCCAGACGAATCCGGGCGAACTGATGCAAGCGCACGTTGCCTACGAACGCCCCGGCACACAGGCATAACTTTAAAGGAGTCATTCGTGAAAATAGGCATCCACGACCTGGAAGTCGCCACCTCCCATTACGTTCTGGACCTCGATACGCTGGCCGAACGCCATGACATCGACCCCAAGAAGTTCAGTATTGGCCTGGGTCAAGACACCTTCTCGATGCCCGCCCCGGACGAAGACATCGTCACAATGGCCGCCGAAGCAGCACACACCCTGCTCGAGCGGCACGATGCCTCCAAGATCCGCCAGGTGCTGTTTGCCACCGAATCCTCGATCGACCAGTCCAAAGCCGCCGGCGTGTACCTACACGAGCTGCTGGGCCTGCCCGCCAACGTGCGCTCTGTGGAACTGAAACAAGCCTGCTACTCGGGCACCGCTGCACTGCAGATGGCCGTCAACGCGATTGCCCGCAACCCCGAGGAACAGGTCCTAGTGATTACCTCCGACGTCGCACGCTACGCGCTGGACTCCGGCGGCGAACCAACCCAGGGTGCCGGATCGGTGGCGATGCTGATCAGCGCTGACCCCAATCTGATCGAAATTGAACCCGGCTCGGGCCTGCACACCACCGACGTCAATGACTTCTGGCGTCCTAATGACTCAACCACCCCGTTTGTGGATGGTCAGTTGTCCCTGGACGCCTACCTGGGTGCCACCACCGCTGCCTGGGATGATCTGCTGGCCCGCCGCGAACTGGGCCTGGAGGACATCCACCGCTTCCTGCACCACCAGCCATTTACCAAAATGGCGCGCAAACAGCTGGCCGCACTGGCCGAACACACCGGCACCGAGCTGTCTGATGACCTGATCGAAGAGTCCATGAGTTACAACCGCGCGCTGGGCAACACCTACACGGCGTCGCTGTACTTCGCGCTGACCGCCCAGCTGCACAACAACAGTGACCTGGCCGGTAAACGCCTCGGTTTCTTCTCGTATGGTTCCGGTGCGGTGGCCGAATTCTTCACCGGTGTTGTCCAGGACAACTACCAGGACCACATTTATCCACAGCACGTGGCCAAACAGCTCGACAACCGTGTGGCACTGACCTACGACGAGTACCGCGAACTCCACAGTGACTTCGCGGCCACCTCCGAGACGTTCACCACCACCAAAACGACCAATGCACCCTTCCGGTTGAGCGGCGTCACCGAGCACCAACGCCGCTACGAGGCACAGTGAGTTACCCATTCGTTGACATCCAAGCTCTCGCCGCCGCATTCGGCGACACCATGACCCAGCGCGGCCGCAAATACGCGGCCGACGATCGGGTGATGACGCTCAAATTCAACGATGACACCGGCCGGCTGGTCGGTCGGGTCAAAGGGTCCGAAGACAAGATCTACCGGGCCGCTGTCACCCTGCGCAAAACCGACCGCACCTTGGGCGGGGTGTCCATTTGGGATATCGACTACGCCACCTGCAGCTGCCCGGTGGGCGTCGACTGCAAACACGGTGCCGCCCTGATTTTTGAATCGAATCAGCGCGCGGTCGCTGATTCCGCAGTGCTGACCGCTGCCGACCTTGAGGGCTCGCGCGAGCCCGAAGAGCCCGAACACGGTGTGCCCGGGCTGCCATGGCGCCAAGTCGTCAACGAACTGCTGCCCACGATTGACTCGAATCAAGAGTTCACCGACGTCGCCCTGGGCGTTGAAATCGATGCGCTCCACACCGAGCCTTCGGGGTATCGCACCCGGTTTACTTGGCGCGAAGCCACACCCGATGACCTTGAGCACCAAAACGATCTGACCGTGCGCCTGCGTCCGTTGCGCATCGGTGCTCGCGGCGGCTGGATCAAGGGCAATATGAACTGGACGCTGTTTGATCTGCCGTTCCACCAGTCAGCACACGGCGAGTTCCAATTCCTGCCCGAACAACACGACGCGCTGCACGAGCTCAACCAGCTCTACACCACGTCGGTATCCTCGCTGGGCTCCACCGACGTCATCACCTTGGCCACCATTAACATGCCGCAGATGTGGGATGTGCTGGCCAAAATTGATAACGCCGGCATCCCGTTGGTCCCGCTGCAAAAAATTATCAACCGGGTCACCATCACCGAAGCCGCGCGGATTATTTTCGACGCCGCAGAAACCGCCGACGACGACATTGCCCTGAACATCCAAGCGCAGCTGCCCTCCGAAGCGCTCGAACCATCCGGCACGCTCGGGGCCATTGGCCTCTACACGATTGACTACTATCCGGAATCAGCCACCGCAGACATCAACGTTATCCCGCTGAAACAACCGCTGACCCGGACCGTCATGGATCTCATCGAATCACCCGATCCGATGATCATCCCCGCCGACGACACCGAAGAGTTCTTCGACAACATCTACCCAATACTGGCCGGCGTCATCCCACTGGCCAGCCATGACCAGTCGGTCGAGCTACCGGATATTCCACCCTCCACGCTTGAACTGACCCTGGAGTATTACCAGGCCACCCACCAAGGCGAACGCCAAGACCACGTGCGTATTTCCGCGCAATGGGATTACCTGGGCACCGAAGATCAAACCGAACACCGCCACCAGGTGCTGCAAGAAGTCGAAGACCACGTGGAACTCACCGCCGTCCCCGGAAAGACGACGTTGATCGGTGCCGCCGCTGCCCGTTTCGTGGACGAAGCGTTGCCGGACTTACAGCAGCACGAACACGTGCGGATCGTAGAAACCGAAGACCGCCCGGTCTACACCCGGCTCACCGGCGAACCCCACATCGCCATTAACGCGACCCCTTCGGAGAAGAACGACTGGTTTGATCTGGGCTTCCAGGTCACCATTGAAGAACGCACCATCCCATTCCGACAGCTGTTCATTGCGCTGGTGCGGAATCAGGACAGCCTGCTGTTATCCGACGGCACCTACTTCTCACTGCAGCACTCAGCGTTTCAACCACTGCGCAAGCTGCTAGAAGAAGCAGCCGCCCTGGATGATTTCGCAGCCGATAACCCATCGATTTCTCGGTTCAACGCCACCCTGTTGGAAGACGCCGAAGAAGTTGCCGACGCATTCACCGCGGACCCAACGATCGTTGCATGGCAAAAAGCGCTTGCTGTTCTCCGGGACGCCAAAGACATCCCGGCACTGCAGAAACCTGCAGCGCTGCACGCAGAGTTGCGTGACTACCAGCACGAGGGCTACGAGTGGTTGTCCTACCTATACGACCTAGGTCTGGGTGGGATTCTCGCCGACGACATGGGGTTGGGGAAGACCCTGCAAACCATTGCGATGATCGCTCGTGCCAAAGCGCTGGGTGAAAAACATCCGTTTCTGGTGATTGCGCCGTCGTCGGTGTTGACGGTCTGGCGTGATGAAGTCGAACGATTCGCCCCAGATCTGAGTGTCGCAGTGGTGGATGTATCGAACCTTCGTCGTAATGAATCGATTGGTTCGATCCGGGATCGCGCAGATATTGTGGTCACCTCCTATGCGATTGCTCGCCTGGACGAGGACTTCCTGGCAGAAGAACAGTGGGCGGGACTGATCCTCGATGAAGCTCAGTTCGTCAAGAATCACCAGACCAAAGCCCACCGGGCTATTCGCAATTTCAAGGCCGGTTTCAAACTGGCCATTACCGGTACTCCGATGGAAAACACGCTGTCGGATCTGTGGTCAATCTTCCGGTTGGTTGTGCCCGGCATGCTGCCGCGGTTCGCTAAGTTCCGGGATGACTACTTACGCCCGATTGAAGCCGGCCAACGTGTGGCGCGCACGGAACCATCGACAGATAACGACGTCGAAGAACGCGTCCAACAGCAGACCCGCTCCCGCGAAGCAATGACCAAACTGCGCACGAAGATCCGGCCGTTTATGCTGCGTCGTACCAAAGAATCGGTGGCTGCTGAGCTGCCCGATAAGCAAGAGATGGTGCTTCGTGTTCCAATGGAACCAGAGCACGAGAAGCTCTACCAACAGATCCTGCAGCGCGAGCGCAAGAGCGTGTTGAATCTGGTTGCGGATATGGATTCGAACCGGATGTCGATTTTCCGTTCGCTGACGTTGATGCGGATGTTGGCGCTGGACCCGGCCATTGTGGATGAAGAGCACGCCCATGTGCCGTCCTCGAAACTCAATGAATTGATGTCGCGGTTGTCCGAGATTCTGCCAGAGGGCCACCGAGTCTTGATCTTCTCGCAGTTCACGTCGTTCCTGGCACGCCTGGGACAACAACTCGATGAGCGCGAGATCGACTACGCATACCTTGATGGTTCGACTCGTGACCGTGCAGCGGTGGTCGAAGAGTTCCGCTCCGGTGAAGCACCTGTGTTCTTGATTTCACTTCGTGCTGGTGGTTTCGGCCTGACACTGACCGAAGCTGATTATGTATTCCTGTTGGATCCGTGGTGGAACCCTGCCGTGGAAGCTCAGGCTGTTGACCGTGCACACCGTATCGGTCAAGAAAAGAACGTCATGGTGTACCGCATGGTATCGAAGGGCTCGATCGAAGAAAAGGTTCTTGCGCTCCAGCAGCAAAAGGTTGAAATGTTTGCCGCGCTTACGGAAGACGATACGGCATTTGCTTCCAGTGTGACCGCCGACGACATTCGTGCTCTGTTTGACGATAGTCCAGTCGATCTTGCAGATATGCAAGAAGATGTTGTCCAGGGGACTAGCGAGTAGTTCCACGTCACCTGCTGACGCTCACCGAGCTCAGGTTATATCGCCCAGTACATGTTGCGTAGCAGTGGTTGGGTGGGGTCTAACCAGGGTGCGGGTTGGAAGAAGTGGGTGCTGTTGATGGTGTGGATGGTCCATTTGCCGTTGTGCACCGCGGCGTGGTGGAAGGCGCACAGGGTGGTGGCGTTGTCGATATCGGTGGCGCCGCCGTGTGCCCAGGCTTTCAGATGGTGGATTTGGCACCAGGCGGCGATGATCGTACAGCCGGGGGCTTGGCAGCCGCGGTCTCGGGCCAGGATGGCGCGGCGTTGGTCGCGGGTGAAGGAGCGGTAGGCGCGGCGTTGGTTGAGCACACTGTGGTGCTGGTTCCAGATTTGGCCCACGATCTGACAATCACAGGCCAGTTTTTCGGCATCCACCGGATGCAAGGCCCCCACATTTATGGCCTCGGAGATATACCCGGTCCATGGGGGTGGGCTGACCCCGAGAAGGTGATCCGGGTTGTTACATAATGTGTTGGGGTCCTTGGGGTTGGGGCGTTGCAGGATGGTGGGCACGATCCCGTCGGGGCCGCGGGGTCGTTGGGCTTCGGGCGGGATCGCGTCAATGCCCAGGGTTTGATAGGCGGTTTCAATATCTTGGACCACCACCAGGGTGGCATCTGCCCCGTGGGAGCGTTTGACTTGGAGTTCATCGGGAGCCATACTGAAAATTGCTTTCATTGCGCCGATGAGTATCGCGCTGACGAGCTGTCCCGGGTTCAACGTTTCAATATCATCTAGGGTCTCTTGAGTAACCGGGTTCCCTTGGTCATCTTCGGCGACGAGTGCGTCGGGATCGCGATCAATACTAAGATCCTCTAACGTGGCCGTGGCCAGGGGATGATCGGCTTCGAAATCATCAAACAGTCCGGCGTGCCCCGAATCCGTTGTCGACTGGTCGCTGGTGTCTCGGTTTGCAGCCAAGGCGGCCGCGCTCATCGAGTCATCGTTGACGGGAGTGTCGGTGTTTCTGATGTCTTCGGAATCTGTGGGAGCCATGCTGGACGTTGCTTCCTGCTCATCGGACTTCTCTTCAGCAGGGCTGTAGAGCCATTCGGTGAGTTTCTCATCCGTTTTGACTGGGGCGCCACTCTTGTTAAGTTGATTGACTACGAAATTCTTGTACTCGGCAAAGATCTCCGGGGTGGCATGGATCCAGATTTTGCCCGACCCGTCCGCGTAGGCCTGATCCCGGATGACATTATCGGCTTGCTTCCGTAGCGTTTGGGCAATGGGTGGCCCATCGGCATCCAGTGCGTGGGCGATCTTGTCGGCCCACCGGCGTCTGGCGGCGTTGAATGCATCCGGGTTGGAGGCTTGGGCTGCCTCGATGAGCGTTGGTTGGAATTTTTGTAAGACCGCGTCTTTCTGCTCGGCGGTAGCCGTGGTCTTGTGCACGTGCTTGGTGAGATCTTTGTCTAACCACACGATCCGATCCAGATTCTCGGCAGGAATGGTTCCTTCGGTGAACGCGACGGCCAATTTGGACAGCTTGGGTTGATTCATGCCCAGAGTGGGGTCTTGTCCTGGATTCCAGGTGACATAGGGTAGTCGATCGTGAATCTTCTTGGTCGTCTGCCCAGAGAACCGGAAGACGTCTTTGAAATAGGCCGTGCTATCCCGGAATGCTTGCACGCCTTCTGGCGTGCCGAAGTATTCCGGTTGAGCCTGGAACATCGGTTGCAGATGTCGAGCAAAGCCGGTCATCGAAGCTTCCTGCAGGTGCTGCACCCGTCGCAGCATGTCGGCAATCATCGGCACGGTGTCATAGCGACATTCCGGTGGTGTTGGCAGTGGACGCGGGGGAATGACTGGTGTGCCATCCGCGTGTGTGGGATCATCCTCGCCGGCATCGTGGGGCGAGGCTGCCGCGGCGGAAGACTCCGGGTCGTGAACCTGCGGTTGATGCCCAGACCAATCGGCACCCGACACCCTGGTAAATTGCGCGAACTCGGTGGCAGGGTTGGCCATCCGCTGGGACATTTCGGTACCAACCACCAAGTACAGATACGCCAGTTGTCCAGGACTGAGCTCCTTGACCGCTTCGAGATTGAGATCATGGGGCATGGGCACCGCAACACCGATATCCGGGAGTGCATTGGTGGCGACCATGACCGTGTCCTCTCAGCAGCAAAACGGGAAATGGGTGCAGTGAACCTCGAGTGAAAAATCATGAGTGGGAAAGAATGAATGACTAATAGCTCTATTGTACCCGCGCTGCTGTACCTAAGCAATGGTTTTATAGTAATTGTTTAACACTTTAAATAAGCTAACGTCGCTCTATAGCACTTCTTGTGGTAATCGACATGCTTCTTGGTTATATTGTGGATATCCGAATAGTCTCATCTCAGTTATCCACAATCAGCGCGACACGGTTGCGAATCGCGCCGGTACACGCAAAGTGTCCACAAGCCATCGAATTATTGTTTTTTCCCATGCCAATGAGCCCCTTGAAAGGGGCGCCCACAATGGGAAGTTAGCGGCTGAGATTCACGGTGATGGTGTCACCAAGACCGCCCTGGCGTCCGGGCAACACAACAATGTTTTCCACGACTTCTACGGTGGTGGATTCATCCGAGACCGCAGTAATCACACCTGTGACTTCACCTAGCCCGCCGAGCAGACTGGCTACCGAGTCCGACAGCTTCGAGATATCTAGTGTCGCAACCGGCCCGAGGTCTATGATTTTGCCATGTTCTACCACTGCGAGCCGGTCGGCTACAGTCGTAGCTTCAGCTGGATCATGGGTGACATAGATGGCCGAGGTGCCGGTTTGTTTCAACAGCTGGCGAATCTCCACGGCAAGTCGCTGACGCAAGCCCCGGTCAAGGGCAGACAGCGGCTCATCGAATAAAATGACCGCCGGGCGGATGACTAAACACCGGGCCAGCGCAACACGCTGTGCTTGCCCACCCGACAGCTCAGTAATCGCACGGTCGGCCAGTTCAGCAATGTCGACCATCTCGAGTACTTCGGCAACGCGACGACGACGTTGAACCTTCGGGACTTTGGCGGCTTCCAGGCCATATGCCACGTTGCCGGCCACGGTGCGGTGCGGGAACAGTTGGGCGTCCTGAAAGACCATGGTGCAGTTGCGACGGTGCGGTGGCAGATGCTCGCCGTCGTCGTCAGTGGTGACTGAAGCGACTTCGATCCGTCCGGAGCCGGGTTGCTGTAGGCCGGCAATCGTGCGCAACAGAGTGGACTTTCCAGAACCAGATGCCCCCAGTACGGCCAGTATTTCGCCGTCGTCAACGGTCAGGTTCGCGCCGGTGAGTACGGGCTCTCCGCGATAGTTTGGGCTGCCGTCGTCATAGTCGACGTGCAGGTTGGTGATGTTAATGGCGGTCATGAGGTGCTCCCAAGGGTGCGCGGGCGGATGCGTTCGCCCAGGATTAACGCGATCGAGGCGACGATACCTAGCACGACGGCGGCGGCCAGGGCCATACCGAAGTTGTCGGCGCCGGGGCGGGATAGTAGCCGCACGATGTATACGGGCAGGGTTTGGTATTCGGGGGATGCCAAGAAGCTGGTGGCGCCGAATTCGCCCAGCGAAACGGAGAAGCTCAGCCCGGCGGCCAGGCCGATGGCTCGAAGCAGGTACGGTCCGTCGATGGTGGCTAGAATGCGCGTTGGTGAGGCGCCCAGCACGGCGGCGGCGTGGCGTTGGCGGGGGTCGACGGCGGCGAGTATGGGGATCAGGCTGCGCACCACGAGCGGCAGTGCGACCACGGCTTGGGCCAGTGGCACGAGCACACCGGATTGGCCCAGGGCGGGGTTGAACGCGTGGATGGACACCAGAAACCCGAAGCCGATGGTGACCGAGGAGACGCCCATGGGCATCATAATGAACGTGTCCAGCGCCTGTTGGGCGCGAGCTAGGGCGCGCGAACGCACATGCCGGGTGATCACCAGGGCGGTGAGTATGGCCATGACCATGCAGATGATGGTCGCGTCCAGGGCGATTTTCAGGGAGTGTTCCAGCGCTTGGGCGGCGGTGGCTCCGCCGGCGAATCCGCTGCCCGGTGAGGTAATCAGCAGGTGGTAGTAGTGCAGGCTGTAGCCGGTGTCGGTGGCCAGTGAACGTTCAACCAGCGTGAGCATGGGCAGCAAAATAATGACGACGACGGCGAACAGCGTCACGGCCAGCGGGAACCAGTCGGTGCGGGCCAGGGGCTGGCGCACGGGTTGTTGTAGGCGCAGGGCGGTGGTGGTGCGGTGGGATAGGCGCTGGGTCATCCACACCGACGTCAGCACGAACACCACTTGCAGCGCGGAGAACACGGCGGCGGTGCGCAGGTCCAGGAAGGTTTGGGTCTGGCGGAAGACCTCGGTTTCTAGCGTGCCGACGCCGGGGGTGCCCAGGGTGCGCACCAGCGAGTAGGCAGTGGAACAATATAGGAAGACCAGCCCGGCCGAGGCGCCGATGGCCGGGGTGATGGCTGGCAGGGTGATGGTAAAAAATGCGCGTGGTGCCGAGGCGCCCAGGCTGCGGGCGGCTTGCCCGGTACGCGGGTCCAGCATTTGCCACAGGCCACCGACTTGGCGGGCGATGAGGCTGATGTTGAAAAACACCATCGCGGCGATCACGGCCCACGTCGTCTGGTCCAGGCCGAGGAAGCCCAGTGGCCCGTTGGTGCCAAAGACCGCGCGGAATGCAACACCGACGACCACGGTGGGCAACACGAACGGCACCAGGGTGATCGAGCGCAAGACGGTGCGCCCGGGGAATTCGGTGCGATACAGGATATAGGCGGCCGGGACCCCGAAGGCCACGGAGCCGAGCGTGCCGCCCAGGGCCATCACCAGCGTGTGGCCGATGATGGCCCAGGTGCGCGACGTTGTGAGGACCTCACCGAAGGCGCTGAAGTCGAGCGCGCCGGCGTCGTTGGTGATACCGCGAATGAGCATCGCGCCGACGGGCCAGGCGAAGAAGATGGTGAGGAAGGTGAGGATCACCGCGATGGCGGCACCCCACCCGAGGCGTGCGCGCATAGATTAGCCGGCGTGGTTTTCGGTCAGTTCGGTCCAGTCGTTCAACCAGGCGTCACGGTTTTCGGTGACCTCGGTCAGGTCTGCGGTGATCGGGTCTGGCGACAATTCGGCGTACTGGCTCCACTCTTCAGGTAGGGCTGCTTCTTCAAGGACCGGGTACATGTACATTTCTTCTGGCAGGGTTTCCTGGAAGTCTTGGGAGAGCAGGAATTCGATGAACGCTTTAGCGCCGTCGGGGTTGGCGGCTTCGGCTAGCACGCCGGCGTATTCGACCTGTTCGGTGCAGGTGCCCAGAATCGAGGAGGTGCGGCCTTCTTCGGCGGACGGGGAGGACGAGTAGCTCAACACCAGCGGGTAGTCGCCGTCACCGGTTGAGGTGAAGTCCGAGTAGTAGGCATCCGACCAACCACCGGCAACTTTTGCCCCGTTATCTAACAGGTCTTGCCAGTAGGCCTGCCAGTCATCGGTACCGGCGATCGTGGCCACCAGAAACGCGAGTCCCGGGGACGACGTTGTGGGGTCCGTGGTCACAAACAGGCCCTCATAGGCCGGATCCGTGAGGTCTTCCAGGGTTTCGGGCGGGGTGAGATCTTCAGCCTCGAACCATTCGTTGTCGATGTTCACGCAGACTTGGCCGTGGTCGATGGGTGCCAGGTTGCCGTCGGATTCCAGGGCGAAGCGTTCTGCTGAGCCCAGTTCGGCGTCGTGGGGGGTGAGCATGTCTTCGCCCAGCAGGGTTTCGGCCGAGTAGTTATCGATCCCGTAGACGCCGTCAACGGTTGGGTTGTCCTTTTGCAGGATCAGCTGGTTCAGCACGGCTCCGGCATCACCGGGGGAGGTGGTGGTCACCGTGTAGCCGGATTCTTCTTCGAAGGCGGCCACGAGTTCTTCGTCGACGTTGAACGAGTCGTGGGTCATGATGGTGACTGAGCCGGCAGCGGCGTCGTCGTCGGTATTTTGCGCTTGATCAGCCACCGAGCACCCGGTGAATCCGAGCGCGGCAATGACAACTAAGGGTAGTGATTTTTTCATGTGTTCCTCCTGTCGTTAGGAGGGCACGCAATGCGTGGAGAGTTACGACTTCCTCCGCCAGTATGAGCTGGAATCAGGTTCGAGGGTCTGCTGGTGCACTCTCAGCAGCAAAATCTCAGCTGCTCCCCTGTCGATAGAACCAATCTACCGCATAGGTGAACACTCGGTGTCGATGCGAAACCATATGACGGTTTCGTAGAACGGCCCACTAGTGAGAATATTTGGTGGGATTTTCTCACGAGCGGGTCGGTTGTACAAAATGCCTTGATCTTAGCGTGCCTCGCGTCCCTGGGGGACGGCGGCATGGGTGCGACGAGTGCCGCGAATGTCGGTGATCGCCACGGCCATAGCGATGGCGACCAGGAGCATAATGATGCCAAATGCGCTGACGAAGGCCCAGTTCCACGAGTAGACGGCGGCCACCCCAAATAATGTTGAGGTGATAATGGCGGTGCCCACCGAGGTGCCGACGCGTTGGCCGGTTTGCATTACAGCGCCGGCAACGCCCGAGACATGAGCGGGTACTTCGATCAGCGACAGGGTCTGATTCGGTGAGACGATGAAGCCCTGGGCGACTCCCAGCAGGGATAGGGTTGCGATGAGCCACCATATTGACCAGTCCCATAATTGCACACCAACGATCACCAGCATTGAGGAGCTCAGCGCAAGAAGGGTCACGCTCATGCCCCAGGCGACCATCGCGCGGCCTGCCGAGAGCACGTAGCGTCCAGCAATTTGTGAGGAGATGGTCGTGGCAATGGCCGATGGGACGCCCACCAGCGCTGCGGTCAGCGCTGAGATGCCGTGGCCGGTTTGCAAAAAGATTGCCACGGTAACCCACACGGATGTTGACCCGGTGAAAAATAGGCTGATCAGCAGCGAGCCGTTGCGGTAGGGCCGGTTGCGGAAGAGCGCCATATCGACCATGGGTGCACCGCCGCGGCGTTTGTAGCGGCGTTCCCACCACACCCACCAGATCAGAATGACAATACCCACCGGCAGCATGGCCCAGTAGATCCCGCCCGTGTCGATTTCCAGAAACGTCCACATGACCAACAGCGTGCCCAGTGTAAATGCCACGGTGCCCACCGGGTCCAGGTCGGGTTTACCGGGTTCGGCCGAGGCCCCTTCGGGCACGTGCCGGACCCAGGCGGCTGTGGGGAACGTGCGGTAGGCGACGATGATGGCGGTGACGGCGATGGGTACGTTGACCAAAAAGGTCCAGCGCCAGCCCCAGTCCGGTCCGGCCAGGGCAATGAGTCCGCCACCCAGCACCGGTCCGATGGCCACGGATACTCCGACCACCGATCCGAAGGATGCGAATGCGCGGGCCCTGAGCGGCCCGTCGAAAAACTGTTGAATAAAGCCCACGGTTTGTGGGTTGAGTAGCCCGGAACCGAATCCGGTAATCAGCCGGGCGGCAACCAGCATGGGCCCGTTGAGTGCAAAACCGGCTAGCAGCGACCCCAGCCCGAAGAGCACCAGGCCCGCGACGAAGAGTTTGCCGCGTCCGAAGGTGTCACCGGCGCGACCGCCGGCCACCAGCAGCACACCAAAGGCCAGCGTATAGCCGGACAGTACCCACTGGATGGCTGTATTGGATGCGTCTAGGGATTCTTGGACCGATGGCAGGATCACGTTGATCGAGGAGATCGACAACAGTGACATAAAGACGGGGACCAGGACCACCACCAGGATGGCTTTCTGGATACCGGTCATCTGTTGTTTTGCCAACTCCACTCTCCTTGCGACGTCGTCATCCTAACGATAGCGCTTTGTGGGTTGCGGTGTCGTGGTTTCTCAGGCTTTGCCCCGGTTAGCTGACCTTTAGCGCCGGCGGCTGACGCGCGGTTGTGGCAGGGTGATCGCCCGGATGGAGGCACCGTGGTCAAACAGTGCCTGTGCGGTGAATTGGATGAGCCGGTGTTCGGGATACAGTTTCTGCATCAGCTCAAAGGCTTGGGCATCGAATGGGTCGATGAACCGCGGCATGATGATCACATCGTTGAGGATCAGGTAGTCCAGGTAGGACCAGTTGACCGGTCCGTTGAGATCTGAGTGCGTTTGGGGTGCGGGCACATCAACAATTTCAAACCCTTGGCCGGTCGCATCGTGGGCGGTGCTGAGAATTTCGCGCACCTGCTGGGTGACTTCGTGATCCGGGTGGGTCGGATCGGGTTGGTTGTGCAACAGTACCCGGCCGGGGGAGTGGAAGGCCACGACCTGATCGACGTAGCCGCCCCAGCCCACCGGCGCGGACCCGCGGGTGAGCCCCTTGGGAATCCAAATGATGTGTTCCAGGCCCAAATTGCGGCGCATCTCGCGTTCTACCGAGCGGGTATTCCACCCCGGGTTGCGACGCTGATCGGTCAGAATCGCCTCGGAGGCAATCGCGGTGCCGGCGCCATCGGTGACCCACGAGCCGCCCTCGCCGACCATCATCGACAAATTGCGCTGACCCCAGCCACGATCTCCGGGCAGCAGTTCGCTCAGTGTGCCAGGCAGCGTGTCATCCAGCCCGTATGCGACCCCGGGCAGATGTCCAAAACCGTTGAACGTGAAATCCACCATGCCCAGCACACGGCGCGGGCGTCGTCCACTATTGGCTTGGGCCTGACGGGAAACCACCATGGTCGCTGCGGTGCGCCGAATCGACGCGTTATCAAAAGGAATGACGACGACGTCGAGCGGTTTGGACACATATGAGGCAACGGTGCGCTGATCGTCCGGATCAACCAGCAGGGTCACCGGAACGTGGTTGTCAATGTCTTCGGCCAGTCGGACCCAGGCGCGGCGGGCAGAAGAGAGCTGCCAGGAAGCCCGAAAATTTGCGGCACCGGCACGAGGAAAGCTCATCCAGACACGTTGGACCGGTTCAGTTTCGGCTGGGACAACCCACCGTGAACCTAGGACCATCAGGAATTCCTCTCTTTCCTTGAAATGTCTTCAGCTGATAATACTGGACTGCCACAAGGGATAATAACTGCACGAGGCCTTGCGGCTTATTGTACCTGCTTGTGCGTGTGACAAACGCCGCGCCAGGCAGGGCGCTCATTATGAGCCAAACATATTCTTGCAAAAACTGCTGCAGCTATCTTACTTGGTTCACAACCGCCCCGGTGGCACTGCGGGTCAAGATGCAGCCAAGATCCAGCCACCACGCCCAGATCACAGCCGGTATGCTGCTGCATGTTACTAGCTCGTGATCCATCACACAGCTAATGTGGTGACTGGATGAAAAGGAAAACCATGCCCCACACCCCACTGCCTGAGCGCCACGCGCTGATTGAACTCAAAGACCAACTGCCCGAGCAGATTGTTGAAGCCGGTCCCGACCTCGACCGGCTGGCTCGCGATAGCTCCCGCTATTCGCCCCAGGGCCACCCGTTGGCCGTGGTGATGGCTACCTGCACCGACGACGTCGTCACTGCCCTGGCCTGGGCCAATCGGCATGGCGTGCCGGTATCGGTGCGCGGCGCGGGCACTGGCCTGGCCGGTGGGGCCGTGGCCTATGATCAGGGGCTGGTCATCTCGATGGAACGGTGCAATGCGATTCGTCAGATTGATCCGGTCAACCGACTGGCAGTTGTTGAAGCCGGCGTCATTACCGCCGATCTTGATCGTGCGGCACGTGAACACGGATTGTTCTTCCCACCCGATCCCGCCAGCGTGGAAACTTCCACGGTCGGTGGCAATATCGCAACCAACGCCGGTGGTCTGCGCTGTATTTCCCACGGCGTGACGCGCGATTCGGTCGCGGCCCTGGAAGTCGTGTTGGCCGATGGCAGGATCATGCACACCGGTACGCGGACCCGCAAAAACGTCGTCGGTTTGGATTTGACGAGTTTATTTGTCGGATCCGAGGGCACGCTGGGGGTCATTACTGCGGCCACTGTGCGGCTCAAGCCGATCCCACCGGGCACCTCGCATACGTTCCGGGTCAATTTTGATTCGATCCATGCCGCAGGTGAGGCGGTCACCGAAATTGTCAACGGTGAAGCCCAACCGGAGGTCCTGGAGCTATTGGATACTCACAGTGTGAAAACTATCGAAGAGTTTTACCCTTCCGGACTCACAGTTCCCAAAGCGGCACTGCTGATCGGCCAGACGGTGGGACATAACGCCGCCGATGACGCCAAGGCCATTACCGACATCTGTGCTCGGCACGGCGGCAGCGACGTCGTCATTGCCCAAAGCGACGAGCTGTTAGAAGCCCGCCGACTGGCGAATCCAGCACTGTCGGCACGTGGTCTGCGGGTCTCGTGTGATGTAGGCGTACCGATTGGCGAGTTGGCAAATGTGTTTCGGGGCATTGATGAGATCGCGGCCAAACACAACCGCAAGATTTCCATTGTGGCCCACGCTGGGGACGGCAACCTGCACCCCACCGTGGAAGCCGGCGATACCGAAGCAGAATACGCAGCCGCCGAGGCCGTGATCGTGGACATTTCTCAGCTTGCCGTCTCATTGGGCGGCACAATCAGCGGTGAACACGGCATCGGTGCGGTCAAACACCACGAGTTGCCGATTCAACTCGACGCTGCGGTTTTGGATACCCAGCGCGCGATCAAACAGGCGCTTGATCCCAACGGCATCCTCACCCCAGACCGCGCCATCTAGACCCGCAGCTCCTCAAGGAGTTTGCAAGCATTCAGGAGTGCAATGATTTACATGGTGCTGGGTGTTGCCATTGGCGTGCTGATGCCCAGCCAGTCGGCCATAAATAACCGACTGCGCAATGCGGTGTCCACACCGTGGGTCATGGCTGTCATCTCATTTCTGGTGGGCACGGTCTGTCTGGTGTTCCTCACCTGGGCAACCGTGGGCACCATGGGTTTTGAGCTGGGCAATTTTATTACCCAACCCTGGTGGATATGGTCTGGGGGAGTCTTTGGCGTCATTGGCATGACAACGAATGTGTTGTTACTGCCGGTGATCGGCGCACTGTATTCGACCATGTTGAATCTGACCGCACAGGTCATCACCACGATGATTATTGACCACTTGGGGCTTTTCGGTGTGGACCGCTACCCGGCCGATGGCTGGCGGGTCACCGGTGCCGTGCTCGTCATGCTCGCCGCAGCATTGGCTGTCGTTGGCGGCCGGAGGCGGCCACAGTTGAATACACAGCCGACCTCCAAGGCCTGGTATCTGGCCGGTTTAGGTATTGGGGTGTGTTTTGGGCTGCAAGTTGCGATTAATGGGCAGCTGACACTGGTGTTAGATTCCGCGGTGCACAGTGCCTTTATTTCATTTTTGGTGGGGACCTTGGTGCTGATCGCCGTGGTGGTGCTGACTCGGCCGTCGCTGCGCCTGCGAGTGCCCGAGGGTGTGACGCATAATCCGTGGTGGATGTGGCTCGGTGGAATCTTGGGTGCACTGTATGTCACGGGCGTGGCCTTTTTATCGCCGCTGATTGGTTCGGCGGTCACCGTTGTCGTGGTGCAGGTCGGGCTGATCTCAGGGTCACTGCTCGTGGATCAATTCGGGCTGTTATCTGCACCAAAAAGAGCAGTCCGACCACTCCAAGTGATCGGACTGCTTTTGATGATCGGCGGGGTGTTCGTGATGAATGCCCCGAAAATTTTTGCTTAGACGGCAAGCGCTTCGTTGATGAGTTCTTCTACCTGTGCGCTGGTCAGTAAGCCTTTTTCAACGGCCAGATCGGTGACTTTGGCACCGGTCTTGGTTGCTTCCACAGCCAGGGCGGTAGCCGCTTTATACCCGACGACGGGGGAGAAAACCGTGGCCAGGCCAGCGGAGCCTTCGACGACGTCGCGCATGAGTTGCTCGTTGGCGGTAATGCCCACGATGCACTTATCGGCAAACATGGTGGCAGCATTCGACAGGATGCCGATGGAGTCGAACAGGCCGCGGGCCATGATCGGTTCAAATGGGTTCAGTTCCAGCTGACCGGCTTCAACTGCCATGCTGATGGCGGCATCGTGACCGGCAACCTGGTAGGCGACCTGGTTGACGGCTTCAGCAATCACTGGGTTGACCTTGCCCGGCATAATCGAAGAGCCTGCCTGGCGGGCTGGGAGATTGATTTCTCCGAAACCACCGGAAGGACCAGAGGACAGTAGGCGTAGGTCATTGGCGATCTTCGACATGATCAGCCCCACGCGCTTTAGAGCACCGGACAGGTCAACAAAGATCTGAGTATCGGCGGTAGCAGCAATCAGGTCTGGGGCCGAAGAAATATTGGTCAGACCGGTGATCTCGCGCAAGTACTCAATGGCGCGCTCGCGGTAACCAGGGTTGGCGTTGATTCCGGTACCGATTGCGGTACCACCCAGGTTGAGCTCAAGTAGGTCAAAGCGAACACGTTTCAAACCGGTTTCTGCGCGTTCGAGCATGACGGCCCAAGCAGCAAATTCCTGACCCAGCGTCATGGGAACGGCGATCTGCATCTGGGTGCGGCCCATTTTCACGGTGGTGTGGAACTCTTTGGCTTTTGCACGCAGGGCGTTCTTGAGCCCTTCGAGGCTTTCCAACAGGGTGCCGGTCATTTTGTGCAGTGCCAGTTTCAGCGCGGTTGGGTAGACGTCGTTCGTCGACTGGCCCATGTTCACGTGGTTCAGTGGGTGCAGAGCATCGTAATCGCCTTTGGCAAGACCCATATGTTCCAGGCCGCGGTTAGCAATCACTTCATTAGCGTTCATGTTGGTGGAGGTCCCTGCTCCACCCTGAATCATGTCCAAAATAAATTGGTCGTGCAGCTGGCCTACGGCCACATCTTTGGCTGCAGCAATAATCGCGCTGGCAATGGTTTCGTCCAGCGCGCCAACATCACGATTCGCAGCGGCAGCAGCATGCTTGATGATGGCCAGAGCCTCGATCAGCTCAGGGAATTGCTCGACCCGTGTTGACGACAGCTGAAAGTTTTCTGCCGCACGAACAGTGTTGACACCGTAGTAGACATCGGCAGGTAGCTCGACTGCGCCGATCAGATCCGATTCGGTGCGTATCTGTGTTTGAACTTCAGTCATGACTCTCTTATTCCGTACCCGCTTACGAGTGCGTACTGCCATAGGACTGCATCGTAAGCGGTTTATACATACGAAGACCCGGGCACGTACCCGGGCAAAAATTCATATTCGCTCCTGGATGTGGAGCATATCTTGCGGAAACACCGTCCGCCTCTGAGGCGTTACGCACGTCGTTGTGGGTAACGTCAGTACCCCAGCTTGTGGCTGGCACACTGTGTCTAGCATACAACCCAAGACACCGAAGGTGTGCTGAGCATGTGGAAGCACGGCGGTTATCCACATTTTACGGTTCGAGTCTCCCGCACCAAATACATGATTTATAAGCTAAACACCATGTTCCACGGCGAAGAAATCGTTAGTTACTTGCTATTTCGCTGCTGGACGAACTTTGTTTACTTTGCGGGTGAACATGACTTAGTGCGCGAGTGTGATGCTGATCTCACGAGGACTTTGTCTTTCCATGTCATGTAATGAGGGTGAGAGGAGTCTGTGAACTTTGTACCGAAATGGCCTTCGCTGCTAACGATTTGGTATACACGCCGAGACACTTGACGATTGGAGATAACGAAATGATAACGCTACTATGTAACAGGCAATTCAAATTTCCCCTTTCTTGGTGACCAGCTTTTATGACAGTTTCTGAATACCCATCTCGCCGAGCGCTGCGCGAAGCAGCTGCTAAAAAGAAGAACGGACGCAAAGCCACCGTCATTACGGCAGGCGTTGCAGTTGCCGTCTCTTCGGCGGCCGTGACATTCGGTGGTAACACTGTTACGGACGGCAACCTATTGGCTTTCGGTGACACCGCGCATGCCGGTAGTAACGAATCTGTTCTCGAAGCAGCACCCCGACAGACCACTGTCATCCCGGCTGCTATCTCGGGCGGCGACGAGCGCGTTGTCGCCAAGATGACCAACGAGATGGCTGCCTCTCAGGTTGGTCTCGGTCGTCTCTACCAAGAAGGCGAAGGCGACGTCGCAGCCGGACAATTGGCCGTGGCAGAAGCCCAGAACACACATAATGGGTCGTTGAAATCACTGCCAGGTAATCTGCAGATGATCTTTCCTGCTGACTCAACCCGGACTTCTTCTACCTTCGGGATGCGTGGCAACCCAACCGGTGCCGGCTCACAGTTCCACGTTGGAACCGACTTCCCGGTCCCAACCGGCACACCAGTCAAAGCAACCGAGGCCGGTACGGTTACCTTTGCAGGCGTGCACAGCACCGGCGGAAACCGTGTAGAAATCGATCACGGCAATGGGGTAACCACCGCCTACAGTCACAACTCGCAGTTCAAAGTGAGCGTTGGCGACACCGTTTCTCAGGGACAGACCGTTGCCCTTGCAGGTTCCACAGGTAACTCGACCGGTCCCCACATTCACTATGAAATCCAGATTAACGGCAAATGGGTTGATCCCGAATACTACTTGCCATCAGACTCTAATGGTGGCGAAAAGCGCCTCCACACTGCTTCTAGCGCGCAGTAGTCTCTAAGCTTTATAAGTTTGTGGTCAGGTTCCGTTGGGGACCTGACCACAAACATTTAAGACAGCGGAAGCATTCGATCCAATGAGTTTTTCAAAGCACTGCGGTCACGGCGTGACAACGAGGCAGTCAGCGCCTCCTCGACCTGCTGAACCAATGCCGCAGCCTGCTGATACAGCACCTTGCCTTCGGTAGTGATTCCGAGCGCGTGTGCACGTCGATCCGCTGGCACAGTTTGTCGTACCAGCAGCCCGCGTTCTGCTAAGCCCTTCGTCAGGGTCACAACCTGGGATGGGTCAAGATGCAAAATCTGGCCTAACTCCAGCTGGGTCGGCGTATGACCTCCTGCGATATAGGCCAGCGTGGTGTATTGCCTAACGTCGAGCCCTACCTGTTCGAGGGCCAATTGCATTTTCGTCCGAAGCTCGTATTCGACCTGCGATAAGGCGAAGAAGAGTTGTCGACCCAAGGCTGATGATTGTGCGGCGACCAGTGCAGCCCGAGCTCGGTGATCCGACGGTCGAAATGATGCGTGCATGCTGCTCTCCATCGATGGCGATCAATACTTGAACTATCCTGCGCTTTATTTGCCGTGCCGTCGGCTTGCACATTGTGTATGACAGCGCGTTATCGAATAAGTGCTTGGTAGTCTGGTCCAAGGATATCGTCGGTCGGTTCCGGCCGCGGTTATATAAAAGGAAACTTCTTCGCAACCTATGACGAAACGCTCCAGAACTCCGCTGCCCGGTTGGTTATGGCTGATGGTGGCCGCCGGTGTGTTGACCCAGACGACAGCAAACCTGGTTCGGCCCGTCACCAGTTATAAGCTCATCCTGCTGGGTTGGGGCGAAACCGAAATTGGTTTGGCGACCGCAGCTTATGCGTTGCTACCGCTATTTGTTGCACTACCTTTTGGTCGGCTCCAGGCGCGACTGCGTTCACCCCGCAACTTTGTTGCCCTGGGCGTGCTCATCCTGGCGGCCGGGGCGGCCTATCTAGCGGTGACCAACAGTGTGGTCCACCTGATGGTTGCATCGGCTGTGCTGGGTGTCGGGCACCTGATGTTTACGATTGGCGGCCAGAGCATGGTCGCCAGACGGTCGAAAGCCACCCAGATGGATGCTAACTTTGGGTGGTTTACTGCCTCGTTTTCTGTCGGACAAATGTTAGGGCCGCTGCTTTCGGGATTCATCTTGGGTGGTAGTTCCCTGGCCCAGGCTCAAGCTGGTGGGGCTGACTTATCCTTCAGTATCAACCTGGCGCTGTGGGTCGGGGCGATCACCTCGCTTATCGCAGTGCCGGTCCTGTATATCCTGCGCTCCACACAGCCACCACCCCCAACGGCGACCCAAGATCTTGTGACAGTCGAGGCTGGAACGAAACCCTCGGCAATGAATATTCTGCGTCTGCCCGGGATTGCTTCGCACATGCTGGCGGCCCTGGCGCTGCTGGCCATCCTGGATATCCTGGTGGCATTCATGCCGCTGGTTGGCGAATCAGTTGGCGTCTCACCGATGATCATCGGTGCCCTGCTAGCCACTCGTGGCGCAACATCCGTCCTGTCAAGAATATTTATCCGGACATTATCTGCACGCTATTCCCGAAATACGTTGGTCCTGGTGTCACTGATCGTATCCGCCGCAGTTATTGCCGTGGTGCCCGCAGTGCTTGGCCTGGGGCCGGTGGGGATAGCAACCGCATTTGTCTGCATGACCATTGGCGGTTTTACCCTGGGCGTGGGACAGCCCTTGACCATGACCATGATCTCTCAGGCCGTCCCTCGGTCCTGGCGCGGCACTGCACTCGCGCTGCGGCTGATGGGCAATCGCATTGGACAGGTCGTCCTGCCGATTGCCGCAAGTGTGGTTGCAGGCCCGGTCGGCCCGGCCGGAGGCATTTGGTTCGCGTGTGCGATCCTGGGCATATCAGGCGCTGAGCGGTTGATCAATAAACGGACTGGCCCAAATCCACCGGTGAGCTAAAGATTATGTTGACGGCGTTTCAGCAACCAAAACGTCACGCCGCCCAGCACAGCTACCACGATAAAGCTTGAGAGCAGCCATAGCCACGTTGAGGTCTGATTCGATGCCTGCTCGTCAGCGGTGGCCACGTGGTTCCCTGATGGTTGGTCTGCGCGATGAGGAGCGGTGAGTCGTGCCTTGATCGCTTCGAGTTCATCTTCAGATACTGGCGGCAGGGTTTCTAAATCTGGCGGTCCCTGGTCGTCGTTGCGGGGACGAGGCATGATGAGCTCGGAACGAGTTTGTCCAGGAATGCCAAGTAATTGGTGCAGCAGGTATCGTGGGTCATTTGAGAATTGGCGAATGATGCGTGGGCCGATGTGCTCAGGCTGCTGTTGTACAGGCGCATGCGGTCGCTGAGCTGAGCCTTGTGGCCTGTTCCTTGGTCGAGCCGTTGGCCTGGTAGACCTTGGTGAATCGCTGGACGTTGCACTGGGCGACGACGAGCTTGGCGTGAGGGTTGACGACTTGGTAGGCGTTTCTTCGGTCGGTGTAGTAGTAGGGGACGTCGGCGTCGTAGGCTTTGGTGTGGGACTCGTCGATGGAGGCGCGCTGTCAGATTCAGTCGGTGTCGGATCGGCTGTATCTGAAGGCTCGGGAGATTCTGACGGCGTTGGTTCGGTTGTGGCCGGAGGTATGGTCTTGTCACATTCGCCGGTGAGTGACTCGTTTTCCCAGAGTTCAAGCGTTGCTGTGCCGCCAGATTCTGGTGGCTCCAGGACCACCGAGTTGTCGTGGATCTCTTGAGGCGCCACAGCTTGATCATCTACTGACACTGTGAGCTCATCGAAAGGAACCTCAGGGGAGAAAGTAATAGTCACCTCGGCACTGTCTACACTGAGCTGGCAGGACATTTTCAGTGAGCTGGATTGTGTCTCCTGCTGAGCCTCACCGGCAGGCGGCTGAGCTGTTGATGACGTCGTTGCAGCGTGGGCGGCAGGGACTGCACCGCAGGCCAGTAGACCTGCGGTTATAGCAACTCCCACGCGTGCGGGAAATCTCATGACAAGGTGGTAACCTTCTGGGCGATGAGGCCTCGTTCGCTGTTCGTGACGCTGAATTCGACGAGCTGCCCTTCATCGAGCCGCCGGAACCCTTCCTGTTCGATGCCCGTGTGGTGGACGAAGATATCGTCCCTCGCGTCGTCTGGGATGATGAAACCGAAGCCCTTTTCGACGTTAAACCATTTGACGGTTCCGGTCTGGCGATCGGACATGGGTCAGCTCTCGTTCCTTATCTCGGCAGGGGCACTGTAGCGCAGCATAGTGGCCACCACGGATTAGGCTACTGGAAACAGCGCGTTTTATAAAACTAGATGTGAACAAATAGACCTAGATCCGCGAAAAGACCACCGTTTGTGATCAAAGGTGGCTGTCTTGCGGTATGAAAAATCCCGCCGCCTGATGAAAGGGGATCATCGGGCGGCGGGATTACAACATCACTCGCACCTTGAAGAGGTAACTACAGTCTAAGGAACCTTGTTTTAAATTGTCCGAACGTTAGCTGGGAAGTTCCTGGACGCTTTATCGGTTGGTGTATCCGCGGAGTCGATCCAGCTCGCGACGTTGTTTTTTAGTAGGTCGACCTGCCCCGCGCTCACGCCGAGGCACGGCTAAGAGATGGCGTGCAACAGGCTCTGGAGAGTGGTCCTTGTATTGTTTGATGGCGATCGGATGCCCGACGCGTTTATTGATGAGTCCGGTGACTTCAATAATGCGCTCACGTCCAGGCTCACGAAATGTCACGGTTTGCCCTACCCGTAACTTATGTGAGGGTTTGACCGTTTCTCCATCAATCTTGATTTTGCCGCCTTTGACCGCAGTATTGGCGGCGGAACGGGCTTTGAATAACCGAACCGAATGCAACCAAATGTCAACGCGAACAAAATCCATACGATGCAGTGCTAGTGGTCTCGAATATTACGGAACTGGGATTTGTGGAAGACCAATGGTTCGTGCACGTCGGTGAAATCAGCGAGATTATGTACCTCGAGTAGTGCTACCACGTGGTCGCCTGCTGGGAATTCACCGTAGATCGAGGTTTCCAACCACAGTGCTGATTCAGCGACGAAGATCGCATCACTATTGGTTTCGATGTTGAGACCATCGAAGCGATCGCTACCCTTGGCAGCCATCTGACGGGCAATCGTTCCTTGACCTTCACCGAGGATGGAAACGCCAATCCGGTTGGTTTCACGCAATAGTGGCCAGGTGGTCGAGGTGTTTTGCACGGCAACAGACACCAATGGTGGTTCCAGCGAAACGCCAACGGTGAATGAGGAGGCGACCATGCCCTGCGCTACGCCGTCGTGTGAGTAAGCAGCCAGTGCGGCAACACCGGAAGGAAATTGTCCAAAAGCACCGCGCAGCGACAGTGGGGAGAGGTCATTGGAAAGTTGAGTAGTGGTCTGCAGGTGGGCTTGCAAAGTAGTTGTCACAATCATGCCTTTAAGGTTTTGCGCCCGAATATGCGCTCGAACGCTGTACTTGCCCGACACGGGGTGGTCCGTGAGGCCGAATCATCACCTGGGGCACCCCACTACAACGTGGGAGGGTTGCCGTCTTACCAGCCAGGGCTACGGTGCGGTAAGAACTCGTGATTCTGCAAAATAGACTAACCTATTTCGGATGACAGCGACAGTGCAGATTGTCACATTCCGTTAAATCTCTGAGCAATAGCTGCTGCGTGGGCATGCAGACCTTCGGATGCGGCCAGAGTTTGAATGCCCTCTGAAAGCGATTGCAGACCGGTTTCGTCGTAGCGAATGCGCTGTTGCAGCCGTAGGAAGGAGACGGTGTTGAGTCCAGAGGAGAATCGCGCGGTACCCGAGGTCGGCAACACGTGGTTGGAGCCTGCCGAATAATCACCCAGCGGCACCGGAGCGTAGGGCCCCATGAAGATCGCACCGGCATGGGTAATGTTGGCCAGCACGGCGTCATTGTCCGAGGTTTGGATTTCCAGGTGCTCAGTGGCAATAGCATTGGTGACCGCAATGGCTTCATCCATGGTGTCAACCACCAGGGCGCCCGACTGCTGTCCGGTCAGAGCCTCGCGGATCTGATCTTCCAATACGGCACCAGGAACTTGCGCCTCAATCTGCGCGACCACGGATTCTGCAAAATCCATCGAGGTGGTCACCAGTACTGAGGCCGCTAATGGATCATGTTCCGACTGGGAGATGAGGTCGGCGGCAACCCAGGCTGGGTTGGCGGTCTCATCAGCCAACACCAGAATTTCAGAAGGCCCGGCAACCGCATCGATACCGACCTGACCGAAGAACGCTTGTTTTGCTGCAGCGACGTACACATTTCCCGGCCCGGTGATCAGATCCACTGGGGCACAGACTTGATTGCCGTCGGCATCATCAACGCCCAGCGCCAGCATCGCAATGGCCTGAGCGCCACCGGTGGCATAGACCTCTTCGATTCCTAATAATTTGCATGCGGCCAAAATCGTGGGGTGGGGGAGACCATTGAAGTCGGCCTGTGGGGGAGACGTAATCGCAATTCCCGGGACTCCGGCGGCTTGGGCCGGCACGACATTCATAATGACCGACGACGGGTACACGGCCCGACCGCCCGGCACATACAGACCAACACGCTGGATGGGAACCCAGTGGTTTTCTACTGCGGCGCCGTCACCGAGCGGCACGACAGAATTCGGTGGCAACTGGGCAGCGTGCACGGCACGGGCACGGCGGATGGATTCTTCCAGCGCTGCGCGAACATCGTCATCAAGCTCGACCAGTGCCTGGTCGAGGGCTGCAGCCGGTACCTGAAGGCTTGCCGGGCGAACCTTATCGAACTGTTCGGTCAACTCCAGCACTGCTTCGGCACCACCGTTTTTGACCTTGTCAAGGATGGGTTCCACGATGACTGAGGCATCAGAAATTTCGAGTTTTGCCCGCGGCATCACGGTTGCAGGATCGTAGGTCGTGTTGCGCAAATCGGTGATGTGAAGCATGCCTGTTAGTCTAGCGGTTTCCAGGTTTAGTTCAGATCTCGTTGTCAGAATGGAGCCTATGTTGCGACTAGAAACCCAAGAGGCCCCGGCTGAGCCGACCGAGGTGCCTTCACTACCCAATATGGAAGAAGCCGTCCCCGAAGATGTGCAGAACTCGGCATTAGAAAATATAGAATCGCTAGGCCCTGTTTTTGGCGTCTCACTGAACATCGCCATCGGGGTGCTTGCGGGACTCATACTCACCGCCGTGGTGGCGCTGATGGTGCGATTCTTCTTACGCACCCGCAAACGCTTTTTGTCGCATCTGAAAATACTTCTGGTACCCACCTTTACTGCCATGGCGTTCCTCGGCGCCCGTATTGGGCTGGAACTGTCCGGCCGCGACATCGCCATGTACGACCTGCTGGCATTCTTATTACTGATCGGCACGGCATCCGGTTTCGCCTGGTTAGCGCTGCGCGTGGTGAACGTGGTCGAGTATCGTGTGGAAGTTCGCTATGATGAGGTGACCACCGAAGATCGCCGCGGACGGCGCATCAAGACCCAGATGCAGCTCATTAAACGCGTCCTGCACGCGATCATTATCGTGATTGCCATCGCGGCCATCTTGCTGGCGATTCCACAGGTCCGCGCTCTTGGTGCCGGTCTGTTGGCCTCGGCCGGTTTGATTTCGGTGGTTGCCGCACTGGCGGTCCAGACCACTTTGACCAACGTTTTTGCTGGTATGCAGTTGGCCTTTACCGACGCGATTCGCGTGGGCGACGTCGTTGTGATGGACGATTACTACGGCACCATCGAAGACATCACGATGTCCTATGTGGTCCTGAAAATTTGGGATGGACGGCGCATCATATATCCGTCGTCATACTTCACCACCACCCCGTTTGAGAACTACACGCGTGTGGGGACCGAGATCTCTGCCGGGATCGACTTCCAAGTCGACTGGCGGGTACCGGTTGACGCATTGCGTGCCCGGTTGCGCGCGCTGGTGGAATCCTCGGATCTGTGGGACGGTCGCGACGCCAAGATTCAGGTGCTTGATATTGCCAATGATCGTGCGACCCTGCGCGTGGCCGTATCGGCTCGCAACGCCGGTGAGCTGTGGGATCTGCAGTGCCTGGTGCGCGAGGACTTCATCAAGTTCATCTCTGAGGAACATCCGCATGCAATGAATATCCTGCGTGTCGAACAGGCCCCACCAGAACCCAGCGTTGAGGAACCTGCCGCTGAGGTAGCTGAACAGCAACCCGACCGTGAGCCTAGTCAACGCAAACGTGCCAAGGAGCCAGCACATCGCAGCAGCCGCTGGGATATGAACTCAGTACCGAGCGTTGATCATGAACGGGTGCAACGAAATAAGGCTGAACCGCCGGTTGAACTCGGTTCGATTCCGACGATCAAACGGCCGACGTCGCACGAGGACCTGGCACCCACCGGACCGGACACCTCATCGGTGCCGCTAACCAAACCTTCCGAGGACGGGTCGATGTACACCGGATCAGTCTCGGCCATTGAACGCAGTGCCGATATGGCAGGCCCCGGTGAAGAGGCCTACCGTAGCCGTGCGCAGCACACCAGCGAACTTGACGTCGTAGAACAAGAACGTCGGGACGACGACGAGGAACATTCCGATGACGAACGTCGCCGTCGTGAAGATGACTAATTAGGCTTCTTTGGCAAGCTGGTCGTTGTAAAGCGTTTCCATCGTTTCGGAAAACGGCACAAATACGACCTTTTCTACAGCAACCGCCAAGGCCATGGAACGTACGGTGTCGACCGCTACGGCTACGGCGTCGTCGTGGGGCCACCCGTAGACCCCGGCGGAAATGGTAGGAAAGGCAACCGAGTTCGCACCAAGTTCGTCCGCGACCTCGAGGCAGCGCCGGTAACAGCTGACCAGCAGGTGGCGACGATCCTTGGTTTTTGCATAGACCGGGCCCACGGTGTGAATGACCCAGCGGGCGGGCAGCCTGCCGGCTGTGGTGGCCACTGCATCACCGGTTGGCAGCCCATCGGGCAACTCGGATGCGCGCAGAGCTTTGGTCGCCTCGAGGATTTCGGGTCCGCCTGCACGGTGGATGGCGCCGTCTACACCACCGCCACCTAATAATGTGGAGTTAGCCGCATTGACGATTGCATCAACCTCTACGGTTGTGATGTCTCCACGTTGAACAACCAGCTCCATACCTACTCCTTGTCGTGCTTGTCACGCTTCGTCACAGAGGTTTCGGGAACCTTGACCGACATGACGGGAACGGGCAGCTCGCGCAGCAGTTCGTCGGCGACGGATCCCATCATGAACTTGGTAAAACCAGAACGTTTTGCCGCTCCGATGACCACCGCATAGGGATTGAGTTCGGCGACGACGTCTTTAAACTCATCGGCGGTTGAGCGGCCCCGTGAGTATTTGCGTAATTCCGTGGGCACGGTAAAGCGCGACAGGTAGTGTTCCAGCTGTTCGGTTTCAGCCCGGGTTAGTTCTGATTCGGAGCGCCGTTCGGCACCCGGGCCGGCATTGACGACGACCACCTTCATGGACAGTTTCTCGGCGAGGTCCAACCCGAAATTTAGGGCTGCGCGTGATGGTTCTGACTCGGTGTATCCCACAATAATGGTCATGTATTAATCCTTGGAGTTGTGAAGTACATAGTCCAGAGTTGCTGCCAGGGTTTTCATGGCGGGGCCCCGGACCACATCGGGCAGGTTGGGGTACAGGCGCATCGACAGATCGTGGACGACCACCGATTCCCAGTCCACCGGCGTCAAGATGGGAGGCTGTCCGGTGATCAGCTCGCTTACCTGATCGACGCGTTCCAGCCGGTGTTCGCGATACTCTTGTGCGGTTCGCGCAACCGAGGCAAGGGTCGGACCATGGGCCGGCAGTACGGCAACCTGACGCCCGGCACCTTCTAATGCCGCCAAGGTGGCCAGTGACTCAAAGTATTGCGCAAGCGTGCCGTCGGGGTAGTCCAGCATGGTGGTGCCTTCGCCCAGGATCGTGTCCCCGGTCAGTACGGTCCCGCCAGGGTGTGGTGCGGCATTATCCGCGGGGATAAAAAATGACATGGAATCTGAGGTGTGGCCCGGTGTGGCCACCGCCCGGATCCGGGTCCCGCCACCGGTGAGGACCTCGCCATTCACCAGGGGCAGCGCATCTCGGCACCAGTGTTCATCAGCTGCCCGAACCGGAGCGTCAAAGCGCTTAAGAAAGGTTGGAAGGGCACCTGTGTGGTCTAGGTGATGGTGGGTGATCAATATGGCATCGACGGCGCGACCGCCCAGCACTTTGCTGACCGCATCGGCGTGTTCGGCGGCGCCGGTAGCGAAACCAGGGTCTACGATCACCGCCGTATCAGCCCCGGGGGCGGCGATGATATACGTGTTTGTGCCGCTAAGTGTCATCCCGGAGGGATTGTCCTGGGTTATTCGGGTTGTGAACTGGCTACTAGCCACGGTGCTGGATGAACTCATATATTGAAGTCTATGGACTCTTCGACCAATTCTGGATACTCCACACCCGGCAAACCCTTTACTCGCGATACAAACTACATCAATGACCGCATTGTCGCCGACCCTCAAGCCCATCGGGCCGCTGACCATTATGAATACAACACCATCGGAACACTCACCACCGGTCTGACCGAAGGTGCTGAAGCCTGGCCGGTCGAGGCCGGGCGCTACCGTCTGGTTGCCGCCAGCGCATGCCCGTGGGCCAACCGCACCATCATCGTGCGCCGACTGCTGGGATTAGAAGATGCTATTTCCCTGGGTACCCCGGGCCCCACCCACGATGCCAACTCCTGGACTTTTGATCTGGATCCCAACGGCGTCGACCCGGTACTGGGAACCGAACGACTGCAGCAAAACTATTTCACACGCTTCCCGGATTATCCCCGCGGCATCACCGTACCGGCCATTGTGGATATCCCAACCGGCGGTGTGGTCACCAATGATTACCCGCAGATCACCCTGGACTTTTCCACCGAGTGGACGGCATTTCACCGCGACGGCGCACCAAACCTGCTGCCCGAAGAACACCTTGATGAGATGTTCGACGTCATCAAACGTGTGTTCACCGAGGTGAATAATGGTGTCTACCGCGCCGGATTCGCCGGCTCGCAAGAAGCCTACGACGACGCCTTTGACCGCCTCTTCACCGCAATGGACTGGCTAGAAGAACGTTTGACCACCCGGCGCTATCTGATGGGTGAACACATCACCGAAGCTGATGTTCGCTTATTCACCACGCTGGTGCGTTTTGACCCCGCCTATCACGGTCACTTCAAATGCAACCGCAATAAACTCATCGAATTCCCGGCACTGTGGGCCTACGCGCGCGATCTGTTCCAGACCCCGGGCTTCGGCGACACCGTGGACTTCCAACAGGTCAAAGACCACTACTACATTGTCCACCACGATATTAACCCCACCGGCATTGTGCCCAAGGGCCCGGTGCTGACCCAGTGGCTGAGCGACCACGGCCGCGAAGACCTGGGCGGCTCACCATTTGGTGACGGCACCGCCCCGGGCCCGGTTCGCCAGGGTGAAGGAGTGGACCCGGCAAACAACCCGCTCTACGCCAGCAAGGTTTAGGACGGATGGCGGCGCCGTCATGTTCGGCTGTGAGTTAGCAGCCGCTGGGCGGCGTCGTCACCGTGGTCACCCACAAAAATAGCCGCGCCCAAAATGGCAGTTTCACCCGTTGGCGCTCCAGAGGGTGATAGATCTGCGACTGATCGGCGTGCCAGAAGTGGTTGACTGAACCGGCAAAAGCCTGGCCCAGATCATAACCGCCCATCGGGTGTATAGATAACGGCCCCCGGATGGCATGTCGCAATGCCAGGCCAAGGTTTTTCTTAGGCCTCGGTGCGGGGTCGAATCCAGACCTCAGTGATTTGCGTATCCGAGGGTGCTTCGATCACGTGCCGAACGGTTCGGGCCACCGTTGAAGGCTTGATGAGCGTATCGGGCAGGAGCAGCGGGTAATCGTCGTCCCAGGCAATCATCGGGGTATCCACATATCCCGGCGCGATCGTTGCGACCCGCATCCGGTCGGCCTCGGTGCGCAGGCGGATCCCATCGGCTAGTGCCTGCAGTGCGTGCTTTGACGCCGCATAGACGACGTTATTTGGCGACGTCGTCCGCGAGGCGCCCGATCCCAAGAACACCACGGTTCCGGTGGATTCCTGCAGCTGGGGCAATAATGTGCGGGTCAGTTCGGAAGGCACGGTGACATTGAGGTGCATGACCTCAGACCAGACGGCCGCAGTGGCGTCGTCGAAGGCTAACCGAGGTGCAATGGCAGCGACATTGAGCAGGGCATCGACTCGCGGCAACAGCCCGAAGGTGGTGGCGAACTCGTCGGTGTTGACCAGATCGCACTGCACCGGATAGATTTCTTCGCCCAACCGCGACAGGGTCAACAACCGGGCCTCGTCACGCCCCTGCGCCACAATCGCATAGTCGCCAACGAGTTCCTCCACGATTGCCCGGCCAATACCGCCGGTGGCACCCGTGACCACCACAACAGGCTTATTGGACACGGCCAGCGCCTTGAGATGATCGACGATCTTGAGCTGTTGTTGAGCGGTATTCATCGTGTTCCTTAGCGAGTTTGATCAGCGAACTGAGCGCGCAGTGAGGCATCCGGCAGGGATTGAGACACCAGTACGCCCAAGGCAATGCGCGCCTGATACGTATTGAGTTGATTCGCGCTCATAGCGCCTGCGCCCAACAATGTAACCGCCCCACCATTGCCATAGATGGGTGCCACCGGGCCACTGGGCACCCGGGTGGACAACACGACCGGTACCCCGGCATCCACGGCGGTTTTGACGGCGTCGGTGAATGCTGGAGGGGCATTGCCAGCGCCGACACCCTGCAGAACCACCCCGTCGACGCCGTATTCCAGGGCCGCATAAAATAAGGCCGCATCCGTGGACGGTGCAGCATCGATGACGGGGATGTTCAGGTTGGCAAAACGATCGGTGGGCTCATCAAGGGCTGGGTAGGTCACCGGGGATGCCAGGCGGGTAACCTCGTCGTGATAAAACTCGGCGATCAGCGTGCCGCCCCAAAAGGTGGAGGTGGCCAGCGTGTGGTGTTTGCGGGTGCGCCGGGCCGCATGAAATTGCGAGTCAAAACCCACGACGACGCCGGCGCCGCGCAGCTTGGCAGATCCCGCAGCCAGGATGGCCTGTCGGAGATTTTCTGGGCCGTCGGTATTTGGCAGATCGGCAGCACGTTGGGCGCCGGTGAGCACAACTGGTTTATCGGAGTCGTGCAGCAGGGATAAAAAGAACCCGGTTTCTTCCATGGTGTCGGTGCCGTGGGTAATAACTATCCCGTCGATATTCGGGTCGTGGGTAGCTTGTGCGACGGCGGCGCGGATCTTCAGCAGATCAGCAAACGTGAGATGGAAGGAGTTAATATGTAACACGTCTTCGGTGGTGACCGTGGTGTCCAGGCCCGTGGTATCCAGCACCTCGTTGGCCGAGTCCGCGACCACTGAACCACCGACGTCAGCCCGGGACGCGATTGTGCCGCCGGTACCTATTACATGCACATTGCTCATGAAGCTATTGTAAAGGGGACCGGTTAGAAAAGCTCTCCGTCAACGTAGACCCAGCGACCAGCTTCGCGTGTAAACCGGGAACGTTCGTGCAGGAAATCCCGGGGCCCTCGGTAGAACGGAAGTGGGCGACGAACTCGACCTCGCCGGTTTGATCGGTTGGGCCGCCAGCCACGGTGTCGCGAATGCGTAGCCGGCGCCAGTCGATGCCTCTTGGAGCCGAAGGATCCTCCGGGCGCGTGGCCGAATGCCAACTGGCCGCCAGGTAGGCGTCATCGCCCACAACAAAAGCCGTATACCGCGAGCGCATCAACGCCTCGGCTGTTTCCGGGGCTGCTGCACCTGTTAGAAAAGGTTGGCAGCAGTGTTGGAATAATTCTCCAGTGCCACACGGACACGGATCATCTTGGGATATGGTCATCGCTGCCTTTCACTCCACCGTGGTGCCCTGGTGTGGGCTATCGCAGCTACCTTAGTCGGTGCCAGGAGCACTTGCAGGCATTACTCGCGCAGGTACGGGTAGCGCCAATCTAAGGCGGGGGAGTAGTTTTCGCGAATAAACCGGCCGCTGATCCACCGCTGCAGCGCCAAACGAGACCCCGTTTTATCGTTCGTACCGGAAGCTCGTGCCCCGCCAAAGGACACCTGTCCCATGAGCGCTCCGGTGGGTTTATCGTTGATATAGGTCATGCCCGCCGCGTAGCGCAACCGGTCTAATGCTTGGGCGATGGCCAGCTGGTCACGGGCAAAGATTGACAGCGTCAGCGCATAATCCGTTGCGGAATCCACCAACTCTAAGGTCTGGTCCCAATCGTCGTCATACACATAGACGGTGAGTAGCGGACCGAAAAACTCGTCGCGCAAGGTAGCGGCATGCGGGTCAGTGGTTTGAAGAATCGTGGGGCGCACAAACCAGCCGGTCCTATCGTCGACGCTTCCGCCAGCCAGCACCTGGTGGGTGTCGGAGGCTTTGGCTTCTTCAATGACGCGTTGCAGCCGCCGCAGGGCGGTCTGATCAATGACCGCGCCCAGAAATGTTTCGTGGCGGGCCACGTCCCCAACGGTCAACGACTCGGTGGTGGCTATCAGTTCGTCTTTGAGCTGCTCCCACAGTGTTCTGGGCAGATAGGCCCTCGATGCGGCGGAACATTTTTGTCCTTGATACTCAAACGCGCCACGGATCAGTGCCACGCGTACGGCAGTGGCATCGGCAGATGGGTGGACGACGACGGCGTTCTTGCCACCGGTTTCCCCAACCAGCCGTGGGAAGGCGCGCTGGGCGTGGATAGTATTGCCAGCCTTTTGCCACAGGTCTCGAAACACCCGGGCAGATCCGGTAAACGATAACCCTGCGAAATCCCGGTGGGCCATGGCGACGTCGGACACCAGCTGGCCTGAGCCGTGGACAAGGTTGATGACCCCCGGCGGCAGCCCGGCTTCTTCGAGGAGATCCATGAGCACCGCGTTGCCATAGGCCGATTTTTCTGATGGTTTCCACACCACCACATTGCCCATCAGTGCCGCCGTGGTGGGGAGGTTGGAGGCTATCGCGGTGAAATTGAACGGCGTCATGGCCAGGACGAATCCCTCAAGGGGGCGCTGATCCAAATAGGTGGTATCGCCCTGCAGCGCCTGGGGCTGGTCGGTATAGATCTGCTGGGCGTTATAGGCGTTGTACCGGAAAAAATCCGCGGTCTCACACGACGCATCAATCTCGGCCTGGTGAAAGGTTTTCGACTGGCCCAGCATTGTCGTGGAGACTAATTCGGTGCGATATTTTCCAGCGGCCAGGTCTGCTGCACGCAAGAATATTGCTGCCCGATCCCACCACGGGGTTGCCGCCCACCGCTCCCGCACTGCTAGGGCAGCCTCAATGGCATCAGGGACAATGGCCTGGGTTGCGGTTGATAATTGTGCGATGACTCGTTGGTGATCATGCGGTGACCCCACCGGGGTGGTTATGTCGCTCATCACCCGCTGCCCGGCGATGACATGCGGCAGCTGCAATACCTGCTCGGACAATTCAGCAATCCGTGCTGTGACCGCTTTGGCTTCGGCCGAACCCGGTGCATAGTCTAACGGTGGTTCATTGACGGGCTTGGGGACCCGGAAGTTTCCGGTCATGCTGACACGAGGCCACATTGCCTGCTCCTTTCGGCCGCCTGGATGACGCCACGCGGCCAGTTATTTGCCGATAGCCGAGCGCAAGAAGAGCATAAGATTCGCCGGACGTTCCGCCATCCGCCGCATCAGATACGGATACCACTGGGCCCCATAGGGCAGATACACCCGAACTCGGTATCCCTGCTGGGCGAGTTCGCGCTGTCGGTCACGCCGGATGCCGTAGAGCATTTGAAATTCAAAATCCGACGGCGCAATGTTCAACTCTTTGGCCAGATAGATCACGTAACTGATACAGCTTTCATCGTGTGTACCAAATGCTGGATCCGGAAGATGCTGCAGAGCCCAGGCAGACAGATACTTATACTGGTTGGTCACTTCGGCGGCGTCTTGGAATGCTAAAGTCACCGGCTCATCAAATGCGCCTTTGACCAACCGGATACAGGGTTGTACGTCGTCAAAGGACGCCAAATCCGCCAACGTGGAGCGCAAATAGGACTGAAACGCCTGACGCAACCGCGGGAACCGTGGCAAAAATTGCCGAAAAATCTCCAAGGTCGGTCGGCCCGCACTGCTGTGTTCCATATCCAGTTCGACGCCGATGTTGTATTCGGCTGCGGTGTGTAAGAGGTCTTCAAGATGTTCGGCACACTGCTGCGGATCAATCAGTACGCCCAGTTGGGAAAGTTTCACTGAAATGGTCGCCCCGGGGGATACCTCTGCCAAACGCTCCATCGCTGTACGATACTCACGGATTGCATCTGGAACCTGGGCGAGATCCTCAACGGACTCACCCAAAAAATCCAGGCTGACATCGATACCGTCAGCCTTGAGCTCTGCTGCGATATTCCAGGCATCTTGCACCGTATATCCGGCCACATACCGGTGCACCACCGGGCGAGTGAAACGGTTGCGCGTGGTAAACGATTCAAGCTGTTTGCTTTGTGCGGCCTTGAGCAATAACCGATTCGGCATGTCGCCTCCTGGTCTCACTTCCGATATAAGAGTGTGAGTCCACTTCGAAACCGAAAAATTTGAGTGATTTGTTTCACAACTCTCGATGTAGCTTCACGCTAGCCCAGGTGCCAACTCACGGCAAGAGAGATAAGGGAATTGAATCCTATTGCATAGACCGATGGCGAAAGCTAGGCTGACGCTACATTGTGGTGCCCGCCACAATGTGTTATGGCCGAAGGGCTCTGCCCCTCAACGAGGAGGAGGTACACCATGAATTGGCACCCAGAAATTCTGCTGTATACCAGGCTGCGCAAATCCCCGTATTTTCATGCATCAGGACGGCACGGGGTTGAAGCGTACAGCGTGGTCAACCACCAATATCATCCGCGCCGTTATGGCGACCCGATCAAAGAATATTGGACGCTTGTCAACGACGTCACCCTCTGGGATGTAGGTGCGGAACGACAGGTCGAAATTACCGGGCCAGATGCCTGGGAATTTTCGAATATGCTCACCATGCGCGATCTGAGTGATTTGAAAGTCGACCAGGGCAAATACGCTTTGATCACCAAAGCCGACGGTGGGATTATCTCTGATCCGGTGTTACTGCGGGTCGATGATCAACGCTTCTGGTTCTCCACAGCGGAATCCACCCTGCTGGTCTGGGCCTACGCATGTGCTCACTGGTCTGGCATGGACGTCCACGTCCAGGAAGCAGATATCAGCCCCGTACAAGTTCAAGGGCAAAAGGCCCTGGATGTCATGGTGGATTTATTCGACGATTCGATCAAAGACATGCGTCGATACTGGTCGAAGCGCTACGAACTTGATGGCATGGACGTGGTCGTGTCGAGAACGGGATTTACTAACGTTGCTGGTTACGAGATCTACCTAGAAAACGCCAAACGCGACGCCGACAAACTGTGGGAAACTGTTTATGAGGCAGGCCAACCACACGGTATGCGCGTTACCGGACCGGTGCATATTAGCCGGATCGAAGGCGGCATCCTGTCCTACGATGCAGACATGGATTTGGATACCAACCCATTCGAAGTGTTATTCCACTATCCATGGCTCGATGAAATCGATCAAGAAGCGTCATTCATTGGTCAAGCAGCGCTCAAAGAAATCCGCGACAAAGGCGTCGATCGGAAACTCGTGGGCGTGGAAATCAGTGGGCCATCGGTGGGGTCTTATATCGACGGATCCATGCCTGAAGTATTCCCTGTCCACCGTAACGGTACGGAAATCGGATATGTCAGCTCTGCCTGCTATTCGCCACGATTAGAAAAGAACATCGGCTTCGCCATGGTTCCGGTGGATTGTTCAGATAACGACATCACCTTGCAGGTCGAAACACGACACGGAATGGAGACAGCCACCGTCGTAGAGAAACCATTTCTGGGCTACCAAGGCTAACGCTCGGCCTTGGCCTGCGGGCCGAGCGCTGGTTATAACGTCTTCAACAGCGATATGACCAGTCTGCTGGTCTGCAGGACCATACCCCTGGACTGCTAGATAGGCTAGCCTGTCGTTGTGACTGTCCAACAACCCCGCCATAGCCGTTCCCCGTGGATCGCCTTTGCCGTGACCGCCTCTGTAGCGGTGCTAACCATCCTTGACGTGGTCAAGGTCAATGTGGTGTTGACTCCATTAGAGGAGACGCTGCAGGCAACACCTACCCAAACAGGATTAGTCGTTGCTGGTTACGTTTTGGCATTCGGTATCGCCCTTGTACCCGCGGGACGACTCGGGGACCAGTGGAATCGCAAAGCGATGTTCATGATTGGACTGGTCATCTTCGCCATTGCGTCTCTGGGTTCAGCCTTAGCTCCGACCGCCAGCCTATTGGTCATTGCTCGCATCCTGCAAGGGATCGCAGCAGGGATCCTTATGCCCCAAGTGTTGGGCCTGATCCAATCAACATTTCACGGCCAAGCCCGCGGTCAAGCCTTCGGAATCCTTGGAGCCGCCATCGGCCTGGGGACAGCATTCGGGCCAACGGTCGGAGGACTCTTCCTGGGAGGTTTTGGCTCTGAACTGGGCTGGCGATGGACTTTTGGGATGAATGTTCCACTCGTGCTGGTGGTTCTTCCACTGGCACTATGGCTCATCCCCGCAGCACAACCACGTGACGGACGCGCCGATCTTGATCTCGTGGGCGTGGTGCTGATGGCCGTCAGCGTGTTATTTGTCATGCTGCCATTCGTGCTGACAACAGGTTCAGGAGATCATCCCATTCGCTGGGCGTTTCTTGGTCTGGGCACCATCACAGCCGTGTTGTTTGTGCGATGGGAAAACCGTTACCGTGCCGCGGGGAAAAGTCCCGTTTTGGATTTCACACTGTTTAGTTTCTCCTCATACCGCAACGGCGTCATTATTACTACCCTATGGTTTGCGGCGATGCCTGCAATGTTTTTGGTCATGACCCTGTTCAATCAACAGGGGCTCGGCCACGATCCAGTGGTCGTTGGACTGATCACCGTGCCATACGCCGTCGTTTCTGCGATTGTCGCGGCGGTCGTTGGGAAATACACGTTCCGGCATGCCACCAGCCTCATCATCTGGGGTTTCATTATCTTTATCGCGGCCCTGATTGGACTGGTGGCCATCGCTGTGCTCGTCCCACCGGAGCACAACCCGTTGGCTATGGCCATCGTGTTGGCAATAGCTGGTGTTGGGCCGGGATTCATTATGGCCGCAAACCAAATGCGCACCCTCATGGATGTTCCGGTCACCCAGGGTGGTGTCGCGGGTTCCTTCCAGCAAGTCGGCCAGCGTCTGGGCAACGCGATCGGCATCGCGGTAGGTTCAGCCATCTTCTACGCATTAGTCGTCGCTGTGCCGCGTGATGCCTCTGGTTTACCTGACCCCACCGATCCGGCGAGCGTTGCCACATATGCATACGCTTTCCAGATGGCAATGGCCGTGCTCATATTATTCTCGCTGGTGGCGCTGATCTTTGCTGGAATCGACCACCGCGCTCGCAGCAAGCAACTGGTTGAACAGGCTGCCGCAACCGTCAGCTCCTAAGCAAGCCCGCTGTCACCCCCCGAACGACGTCGTCGAGTTATCCACAGATGATGGTCTTTCCTGGCGTGTCTATTCCTCAGGTTCCATAGTCTCGAACTCACATCAGACTGCATTAGGCAGTCCACCAGAGTTGAGGAGACACGTTGAAACACACGTTTTTGGCATCGTTAGCCACGGTCACACTGTCGATGAGTGCCCCGTTGGGTGCTGCCCCAGCCCAGGCTAGTCAGAGTGATGAGGTGGAACATGAAATTCATGCGGTGATGGGACCAGAGCAGGAATATCAACGAGGGTTGACCGTCAATGATGTCGCCCCAACCCTACGATCAGTCACCGTCGATGGGGAATCTATTCTTGCCTACTGTATTGAATATTGGGTTCGAGCCGCATCCCCTGACCATCAAGCAGCAGTCACCGGGTGGGATGGTTTTACTGGAGATAATCATTTCAAAACTAACCCACAGGTGCGGGAAGCCGTGGCGTGGATTCTGCACAATTCCTATCCGGCACTCTCCTTGGGCGAGTTGGAAGAACGCACATCGTCGAGCGCGCTGACTGAACCCGAAGCCATCGCTGCCACACAGGCTGCCATCTGGTTTTATACCGATGATTTTGTCTCCGACGGTGACCTGACCGTTGAACCAACGCCAGGCAACGCCGCCAGTCTGAGAGACACGTCTGACGAAAACGTCCAAAAGATCTTTGACTATCTCACCGGCGAAGATAACACCGGGCTCACCGAGCAAGAATTACAGGCCAGCGTCACGCTCACCGATGCCAGCACCGCGGACGTCAACGCGCCCGAGGCGGTACTGGAATCCAAGACCGCCGAAGCAGACCACATTTTAGGACCGGTGATCATCAATAGCTCATCGGAGCACGTCAACCTCCACCTAGAAACCACCGCCGATATCTCACCGGACGATGTCACGCTATTAGATCCGCAAGGACAACGCATCGACGTCACGACACCGGTGGCAGTTGAGGAACTCTGGGTGCACGTGCCCGCAGATGCCACATCTGGCAGTGTGCAGCTGGCTGCAGAGTCGACAGAATACGGGTATACCGGCCGCCTCATCATTCCCGAGCCTGCGCCAGATCGCCGCTTCCAAACCATCGTGGTGGTCGACCAGACCTCAGATAGTGCCACCACTGATCTCGCATTGCACTGGGAACAACCCGGAATCCCGGAACCGCCAATCACAACGCCGCCGACAGAGAACGGAGTAGAGCAGACGCCTCAAGTCGACGACGTCATTGCTGAACCAAGCGCGCCTGCAGCGCAAACGGTGACCAACGCCCCGGTGCAAGAACACCATGACAGTCAGTCGAACACACTCAACGTGGCTGTCGAGAAAACCACACAAACACCAGCGCCATCGCAGGCAGCCAGAGACGCTATTGAAACCGAAGGCACAGTCCGGGTAGATGAGGCTCCTGCAGAAGAACTGGCCGAAACTGGCGCCCACCAAACACGAAATGTGCTGGTAGCGCTTGGCACAATCGCCGTAGGAGGTATCTTGACATTGGTCAATCGACTGCGACGGAGGCGGGCCTAGTGCGGCCCGGGTGATTTTGAGGGTGAAGTCGAACCCAAAATGCAGAAAACGGGAAATTTAACATTAACGTAAAGGCAATCATTGAATTGGAGTGCTGAAGTCATCGTGACCAAGCGTTCCAGTATTCGAAAACGAACGACAATGAGCGCCTTGAAAGCAACAAGCCTGTGACCTTCAAGCGCTGATAGACGAAAGCTTTCGAAGATAGCTAGAAGGGACCTGGTTTTGACTGCAGCATATGACATTGACGAGCGAGATTATAAGGCCGCACTGTGGACCTCGGAAGAACTAGATTTCTGGCACCGAGTCGTCGCGGTCTACATGGGTGTGCTCCCTGAACTCGAACGTGACCTCCAAAAAGCTGGAA
The DNA here is from genome assembly GCF_001657475.1 of Enteractinococcus helveticum. Lineage (GTDB taxonomy): Bacteria > Actinomycetota > Actinomycetes > Actinomycetales > Micrococcaceae > Yaniella > Yaniella helvetica. The sequence goes on along the minus strand of NZ_LXEY01000017.1, from coordinate 50,742 downwards.
AACTCAGCTTCTTCGAGTACCAGGTGCTTGAACACCTCTCGTCAATCGAAGGGGCCATGAGCATGACGCAATTGGCGACCAGATGTAACTCATCATTGTCTCGCCTGTCGCATGTCGCCCGGAAACTGGAAGGCCGCCAATTACTGACCCGCCGTCTATCTGAGGAAGACAAACGGGTTACCGTTGCCGAGCTGACCGAAGAGGGCCGGTATCTTGTTGATGGTATTCGCGAGATCTATCGTCAGTCTGTAGAGACTCGGGTATTGCAGTCGCTGTCACCGGAAGAGCTTCGTCAAGTGACCGGTCTCCTGGACAGCATGCTGCGTAAAAATGAGCCAAACCACTGGCTCTTCTCCGTGTAGCGTCTCCTGTATGCTCCCGCAGCGCTGCGGGAGCACGCCCCATGTTCTGGTTTGATTAAACAATCTAGTCATACTAAACTGTGGGGTTGTTGTCCGCACTGTGCCTAATCTGGTCCAACCATGACTCGGAGATGGCAACGGAGCGCGTGCGTGACAACCGAAATATGGCTCTCTTTTGATGCTTTGCATCGATAGGGACTCACCGTCTTCACCCTAGCGATATAAAGGGCACTTCGGTTGGTTCTCACCCAGCCTGGTATTCCTTCGAGAAGGTCGCAGTAAGAGCGCGGTGTAACAACTGGTGGCGAAAGTTCTGCTGATTCCATCAGCCAGACCATACTTTCGCCCGTACTTTTACTACTGCTTAACACGAGGAGTGATCATGGCAGCACACTGCCAGGTAACCGGAGCTGGACCGGGGTCAGGAAACCGAGTTTCCCACTCGAACCGCAAAACCAAGCGCCGGTTCAACCCAAACATCCAAAAAAAGAGCTACTTTGTCCCATCCCTGGGTCGCAAAGTAACGCTGAACGTATCCGCACGCGGTATCAAAGTCATTGATGCGCGCGGCATTGATTCTGTCATTTCAGAACTGATCGCTAAGGGAGTGAAGCTCTAACCATGGCAAAAGATAGAGGCTTGCGCCCCATCATCAAACTGAAATCAACCGCTGGCACTGGCTACACTTACGTCACCCGTAAGAACCGTCGCAATAACCCAGACCGTATTACGTTGAAGAAATACGATCCAGTAGCCCGCAAGCACGTTGATTTTCGAGAGGAGCGCTAAGCATTGGCTAAGAAATCTATGATCGCGAAAAACGAGAAACGCAAAGAAATCGTTGCTCGTTACGATGAACGTCGTAAAAAGCTGAAAGCACAGCTGATCGACCCGAATGCAACCGACGAAGAACGCGAAGAAGCACGCATTGGCCTGCAGAAGATGCCACGCGACGCCTCTCCAGTCCGCGTTCGCAACCGTGACTCCATCGACGGACGCCCACGCGGTACCCTGCAGAAGTTCGGTATCTCGCGTGTTCGCCTCCGTGACATGGCGCACCGCGGTGAACTGCCAGGCGTTACCAAGTCTTCCTGGTAATCGCATAAAGCTTTAGCAAAATCTGGTCGATGGGAATCCATCGGCCAGATTTTATTTTAACGACGTTTCACCATCAACATTTAGAACAACACAGGTGACACGGCATCGAGCAGAGAAGATATCGAGTGGCGATGCCATGCGTTATCCTTGCCATATCAGTTGCTCAGAGGGAAGGCATTATCATTATGTCCAAGTTGAGTTTTGTGGCCCTCTCCTTGCAGACCACACACCTGGATCCAGCATCGGTTTCAAAAGTCTCCTATGTGAAACTCGTTGATGGAAACATCACCAGGCAAGACGATGTCCCCATCATTCCTCCGACCAGCAAAAAGCGAATTCCTGACGAGCAAACCGAGAAATCGCTGCTCCCTTGGGATGAAGCACTGGAAAAGTTGGGCATGATGATTGGCAAGTTGCCGATTGTCAGTTACTACCGTGATGCCGATAAAGAAATCTTCCATGCGGCTTCTCGGTACCTGAATATTGAGCTGCTGCGATTACACTGGTTGGACTGTCGTGAACTGGCGCGACACTTGCTACCTGAATTGCCAGATGTCCAATTGTCCACGGTGCTGAAAACCCTTGATCTCTATGAGGATTATGCCGATAGCAGTGCTGTCGAGCAGACCACCCAGATCGTTATCGAACTTGCCCAACGACAAGGCGCCACTACGGTCGCGCAACTCTGGGATGAACTCTATGATCACCCAGAGGACTTCCTTGGCCTTGACTCCACCTTCGAAGGTGCCGCAAACTCAGGCAGTTCCACCGATGACGACGAAGCAGTCGATGCGCCATTGGCCGCTGAGGCCCTGCCCCTTGCTGAGGTTGCCGGTGGATCATCACACTCACCGGAAGACCAACAACCTATCGCACCAGTATCTAGCGATGCTGATCTCCCCGCAGCGACTGTCGCCGAGGAAACTCCTGACGAACCGGTCATTGCACAAGAGCCACTCACCAGCCGGGAATCCGGCGAGGCGTCCGATACCACCGACGCACCTGTTGCCTCTCCAGACGAGGAGACAGCAGCCGACGTGGATCAGTCAGTCGTAGGACCGCCTGCTGCAGCCTCAGACGAGATGCCCGTGTTCTTGCAAGAACCGACCCAAGACGAGCGCACTGACTGGCAACCAGAGCCGACGCCGGTTGAGGGTACACCACAACATGTTCCTGAACTTGCAACAGGGTCGACTCCTATCGAAGACCCCGACACTGACGAAGACCCAGTTGAAACAGCCGAGACCGTCACAGATCACGATCAGGAATCTGCAGCGGCACCTGAGTCGGACGACGCCGTGTTTAGAGAAGCGGTCCAAAGGTCCCATACCAATACCAATCACGTGCAGTCGCTCACGCTAGAACCCTCCAGCGATCAAACGGCGCCAGTCGAGGAAGAACCATTAGCCAACCCCGAAACTGACGCTGCTACGGCACTCAGCGAAGCGGACGAACAACCTGCTTTTCTCAAAGAACCGACCGTTGAGGAACTCGAAGCGCAGGACGTTGAACCCACAGAAACTGAACCCACAGCAGCTGAACAGTCCGAGCAGATTGCCATGGCATCAGAGGAGCGGCCGCCCGACGAGCCGCAAGAGCTGTCAGATCATGCAGAGGCCCCGTCTACGACTGCCAGTGCGACCTCTCCGACGCCGCTCGTTGCGCCACCTATGAGCCCACGACGAGAAGCAGCAGACGCTTCGCCCTCAGAAACTCACACGGTACAAGCCATCAAGGTTTCCGAGCGACCACGAGTTGAAGAACCAACGGCACGAACCTCGAACGTGAACCAGATCTTTGGTTTCGTTGGGCTATTCCTATTTGGGGTGCTCACCATCATCGGTGTGGTGTTAGTGGTCATGGCCGTGATGCTGTTTTTCACCGAGAATTCTTTGATGCTGGAAACCAAGATTGCCGGTGTCATTCTCACCCTGGCGATAGCCCTGTTGAGCCTGTTGATGACCAACGTCAGCTATCGGAGTTTTCGGAAGAAATAGCCCGGGAGAGAGGCTTTTCAGATGAACTTGCAGCGGTATTTCTTCGAAAAATAAGGCGTCATTACTGGGAAGAAGCTGAGATTTCCGCGACTTTTTGCAGAAAAAAGGCGGATTTCCGCGAAATTCCGCAAAAATCGCCGACAAAAGCGTCACAAACCGCCCCAATGGTGGTAGTTTTTCCAAAAGGAGCCCGGCGAACGTCGGGTTTAAGACAACATAAAGTCCAGGAGGACATATGGCTATGAACCGCAGTGAACTTGTTGCAGCAGTTGCCGAGAAATCCGGTAACTCCGCTGCCGCCGTCAATGGTGTGCTGGACGCCGTATTCGAAGTCTTTGCATCCCAGGTTTCCAAAGGCGAAAAAATCACTATCCCAGGCTGGTTCTCGGTAGAACGCACCAACCGTGCAGCTCGCACCGGTCGCAACCCACGCACCGGCGAAGCAATCGAAATCCCAGCTGGTCACGGTGTCAAACTATCCGCTGGTTCGAAACTGAAGGCTGCCGCCACCGGTGAGAAAAAATAAGTTCTAGTTCTCCTATAGAACCGAGACGCTCCGGAATTGCCCGGGGCGTCTTTGCTCTTAACAAACAATGTGCCAGCGGCCAGCAAAAAATGGTTTAATGAATTCGACCACCCGTAGAATTCACTGAAGCGCCGCACGTGCGCTTGCCCAGGAGAGTACATGTCGGACGATGCCGTCTTGCACAGACGTAGCTCCGGTCTTGCTCGATTCCTCCGCGGGTGGATCATTGCGGTCCTAGCAGTTCTTCTTGCCGCCGGTGGCCACCAAATTGCGCATTCCATGATGCACGGGGCAACTGAAACGATCCCGCTGCCACTCCTAGCCTTTGCTGCCGCACTGACAGCACCAATCGCCGTAGCCTTGTCCGGCCAGCGCATCTCCACCTGGTCCACGGCAGCCACCACGATCTTTGGCCAAATCGTCTTTCACGTCCTGTATTCGCTGCCCTACACCGGCGTCTCGCAGTTACCCAACGGCCACGACCACCACGGTCATATGGCACACCTGGTGGCGCCTGAGACCCCCGCGGTACAGCACGCCGCGCACACAACAGCCGCCGTAGACCTCGTTATGATTGCCGCCCACCTGCTGGCTGCGGCACTGACCGTCGTCGTCATAACCCACGGCGAGCACACCCTGACCAGGCTGGCCCACTGGCTGACGCTGGCCCCGGTGCGCATTGTTCTAGCAACCCGCCCGGTGATCCTTGCGCGCCCCACCTCGGTGGCGGCTGAGGTTCGGGTGTGGATTCCCCATCCGATGAATGTCACCCAAACGCGCACGACCAGGGGCCCGCCTGTATTAGCGTAGACGTGGCCTACCTGTGGAAGTGGCCCTCCCACATTCGTTGGATCAACCCAAGGACTTCTTGGGGAGGAAGTATGCAAAAAACTCTCACCACCAGACTTGGTGTCTGGTTCGCCGCCCTGATGACCACACTGGGCCTGGTGCTCGCCCCACAGCTGGCACACGCCCATGACGTGCTAATTGAATCGACGCCAGAAGTCGGCTCAACTGTTGAAACCACCCCTGCCGAGGTGCGGTTGCGCTTCTCCGGTACGCCGTTGTCTGGCGAAGGGCTGGCCAACCTGATTCGCGTCACAGATGCCCAAGGCAACCAATGGCAAGACGGCGACCCCGCCGTGGAAGGCTACGAACTGGCCGTGCCCCTGTGTGAAGGTCTCCCACAGGGCGAATACACGGTTGCCTACCGAGTGATCTACTCGGATGGTCACACCGGTGAAGAAAGCTTCAGCTTTACTAATGCCGACCCGAATGCCCCCACCCAGGGCGCTCCGCAGGACTGCGGTGAAGCCGTGGCAGCAGACTCACCAAGTGCAAGTGAAACTCAAGCACCCCAGACCAACGAACCGCAGGCTACGTCCGACGCCGAAGAGGCCAATCAAGAAAACTCTTCAGCGTCCATTCCCGCATGGATCTGGATTTCTGCGATCGCCGGCATTGTCGTGGTAGCAACCGTGGTTGTGATGTTGCTGCGCGGTAGCCGCGTCGGAGAACAGTCGGATGCGGAGGATGACGCCTAACCTGTAGGACATCATTCATGAATAAAACCCTTCCCTTCATCACCACCGCAGCACTAGCTGGACTGGCTCTGGCCGGATGTGGCACCGCTGACTCTGCCGAAACCACAAACGAACACGCAGTAGACGGCGAATTCTTCTCGGTTGAAGATCCTTGGATCAAAGCCACCGAAGAATCCCTGGATACGTCCAGTGACCACTCCATGACCGGTGCCTTTGTGCACCTGACCAACGTGTCAGGTGAGGACCAGACCATTGTTGGTGCTGACGCCGAGATCGCCGAGGTCGTGGAACTTCACGAAGTCGTTGACGACGGCGGGGTGAACCTGATGCAAGAAAAAGAAGGGGGCTTCCCCGTGGCCGCGGATGAGCGATACGAACTCAACCCGGGCCAAGACCACGTGATGCTCATGGACCTCACCGAAGAAATCAAGCCGGGAGATCTGATCGAGATCACCCTGGAGTTGGAAAACGGTGAAACCCAGGTCATCGACTTTGTTGCCAAAGAATATGTTGGCGCACAAGAAAACTACGGTGACCTCGAACACGATCACACGCACTAAGGACGACGATACCCAGTGACCAACACGAATCATTCCACCGAAAGGCAACCCACCCGGGGTGTTTCGCGGCGCGGATTGCTGTTGGGCGCCGGGGGAGTCGTTGGTGGTGGCCTGGTCGGTGCCGCAGCAGGATACTCTGTGGCATCGACCGCGGCCCCCGCCGCACCCGGTGATCTCCAACAACCCGTAGACGTTAGCCCCGGGGTAGCCAATACCCAGGTGACCGTCTCCCACCCCTACGGCACGGACACGATTGCCTTCTACGGTCCCCGCCAAGCCGGGGTGGACACCCCGCAACAAGCCCACGCCATCTATATCGGGCTGAACCTCAAAGACGATACCGACGCCGACCGGCTGTCTTCCATGATGCGCTTACTCACCGACGACGCCGCACGGCTGACGCAGGGCAGAGGAGCACTGGCCGATCTGGATGAAGAACTCGCAGCGGCCCCGGCACGCCTGACAGTCACCTTCGGATTTGGCTCGGAGGTCTTTGACCGCACCCGCCCCGAACTGAAACCCGCGTGGCTGAAACCCTTACCGACCTACGGCATCGACCAACTGGACCCGGCCTATACGGGTGGCGACGTCGTCATCCAAATTCAAGGCGATGATCCACTCTCAGTGGCCCACGCACGGCGCATGCTGCTCAAGGATGCCCGCGCCTTTGCCACGGTCGCCTGGGTGCAAAGTGGTTTCACGCACGCTCGCGCGTCCCGGCCCGATAACACCACCATGCGCAATCTGTTCGGCCAGATTGATGGCACCGGCAACCCTGAACCAGGGTCAGAACGTGCTGAACGCATTATCTGGGGTGTCGGTCAAGGCGACGGTGGCGGCACCAAGAACCTGCAACCGTGGATCGACAACGGCACCTCGATGGTGATCCGACGCATTGCGATGAACGTGGACGAGTGGGACGAACTGGACCGCCCCGCCCAAGAAGGCGTGGTCGGGCGCACCCTGGGCTCCGGGGCACCACTGACCGGAGAACACGAACACGATGCGCCCGATTTCGAAGCACTCGGGCCATCCGGATTCCCGGTGATCTCGGATATCTCCCACATTCGCCGTGCACGGTCGGATGACCCGGACGAAGCTATGTTTCGGCGCAGCTTCAACTATGATGAACAACCGGCAGCCTCCGGCGACACGCTGCACGGCCAAACCGGAGTATCGCAATCCGGGCTGATCTTCGTGGCCTTCCAGTGCGACGTCGAACAGCAATACACCCCGATTCAGGACCGGCTGGCCGAAACCGACCACCTGAACCTGTGGACCATCCCCATCGGCTCGGCCGTATTTGCCGTGCCGCCGGGTTGCCAACCGGATGGCTATATTGGCGAAGCACTGTTCGCCTAGCACCCCAAGGAGTACCGTTGACGAAAACTACTACCCCCACGACGCAGTCACCCAACTGGCTATGGCCGGTTGCGGTGATCACCGGCGTCGCGTTTTTAATCGTCATCGGGATCTCCTCGGGCGTGACGGCCGTCCAACAACTGTCCGACCCCGGTGCGCTGACTCGCTGGGCCCTGCCAGCGACCAAGATTATCCACAACATGGCCTGGTCGCTGACCTTCGGGGCGTTGATGTTTGCGGCCATCATTCTGCCGCGCTTCACGGCGATGCCCAAGCGCGGCAGACCGGTGGCCGACGACGCCACAGAACACCCGGCCTATACCCGCGCCCTGAAAATTGCCGGGGTGTCGGCGATCATCTGGACATTCAGCGCGATCGCCCAGATTATCTTTACCTACTCGGACGTCGCCGGGATGCCGGTCAACACTTCCGAAGGCTTCTCCTCGGGCATGCTGGACTATGTGCTGGCCATCGCCGTGGGGCGGGCCTGGTTCTGGATGACGATCATCGCCGCCGTCGTCACCAGCCTGATCTTTGCGGTGCGCACCCCAACGGGCATGGCCTGGGGTGCGTTTATGGCACTGTTGGGGATCGTCCCGCTGGCGCTGGTGGGGCACTCGTCATCGGGTGATGATCACTTCGCCGCGGTCAACTCAATCGGTCTACACCTGCTCGGGGTGCTGCTGTGGGTCGGAGGACTGGTGCTGCTGGCCATGCTGGCCCCAACACTGACCGGCACCTCACAGCTGAAACCCAAGATCAAAAAGGGCCACACCCAGCCATTGATCTACACCGTGTTGAGCAGGTACTCCGCGATAGCCGGTGTGGCCATCGCCCTGGTCGCTGCCTCCGGGGTGGCCAATGCGGCCATCCGCATGGACAGTATCGAACACTTCATGGCACCCTACGGGCAGATGGTCCTGCTCAAAGGCGCCCTGACCGTTGTGCTGGGGCTCATTGGCCTAGCCCACCGGGTGCGTGTTATTCCACGGTTGAAAACCGGCACCACCCAGCCACCGGCAAACGCCCGCAAGATCCTGTGGCGTTTGATCGCCGTTGAAGTCGTGATCATGATCGGCGTCATGACCACCGCCAGCATTCTGGGCAAATCCGAGCCACCCAAGCCCGAAGAAATCCCACCGGATGCCTCCCCGGCACGGATCACCACCAAATACGAACTGCCACCAGAACTAACCGCCGTCCGGTGGATCACCGAGTGGCGCTTCAACTGGTTGTGGGTCGCCGTCGTGATCTTCTTAGCCATCTGGTACATCCGTGCCCTGCGCAAACTGGCAGCCCGCGGAGACAAATGGCCCATTGTCCGCACCATCTTCTTCTTCATCGGACTGGCCATACTGCTCTGGGACACCTCCAGCGCCCCGGCGATCTACGGTCTGGTGTTGTTCTCCGCGCACATGGTCAACCACATGATCCTGACCATGCTCATCCCCATCTTCTTGGTGCTGGGGGCGCCCATCACCTTGGCCATGCGCAGCATGGAATCGCGCAAGGATGGCACCCGGGGCCCGCGTGAATACATGCTTGCTGTCCTGAACTCCAAGTACTCCAAGGTCATTACCCACCCGATTTTTGCAGCCGTGAACTTCGCTGGCTCGCTGGTGATCTTCTACTTCACCCCGGTCTTTGAATTTGCGCTGCGTTATCACATCGGCCACGAACTGATGAACGTGCACTTCTTGCTTACCGGATTCATCTTTGCCTCCGTGATGATCGGGATCGACCCGCTACCTAACCGGCCAACCTACCCGCTGCGCCTGGTGGTGCTGATTGCCACCATGGTCTTCCACGCGTTCATCGCCGTGGCACTGACCGGCTCGGACTCGCTGCTGATGGCCGAATGGTTCTCCTCGATCGGACGCGACTGGGGGCTACCGGCCATTGATGATCAAAAGGCCGGCGGGCTGATCATGTGGGGCACCGGTGAATTCCCAACCGTGGCCATGGTCCTGATCGTGTTGTATCGCTGGCGCACCGAAGATGTCCAGCACGCCAAACGCCGCGACGCCCGCGTAGATAAATACGGCGACGCCGACCTTGATGAACTCAACGAATACTACGCCCGCATGGCCGCATCCCAGGAGCCCACCACCCATGACAACCCTCGGTAAGATCACCAAAACCCTGACCGTGCTCTCGGTAGCCACACTCGGGCTGGTCGGGTGTTCCTCGGATGACGACGCCCCCGACGACGACCAGGCCAATCAGCTCGATAGTCTGATGACCGCCGATGCACGCCCAGACCAACGGGCAGCCGGCAGTGCCACTGCGATGGCCATGGAACTAGGATTCGACCAGGCCCAAGCCGCCTCCGACGCCGAAATCACCAGCGTGCGCGAAGCCGCCGCGGAACGCACGGATGCGGCTCAACAACTCAACGTTGAACCGGCCAGCTGTGCCGCCCCGATTGCCGAACTCGACTGGTCACCCATCCAGGCCTCATCAGAGTCAGTAACGAGGGTGGATTTCACCCGGTCGAATTTCTCCGGTGCCGGTAGCATTGAAATCGCCGGTATTACCGAGGACACCGGTGGCTCTGCTAAGGCCGCCGACGAAGTCGCTGCCCACCAGCAAGCAGTTGAGCAGATCACGGCCAACTGCAACGACATTACGATGTTGCTGGCCGATGAATCAGAACCCGATTGGGCCGAATTGCCCTACACGTTCACCGCCCAAGCAGTTGAAACCGACTCGGGAACTGGACTGCTATGGCAGCGCTATCCCGCTGATGATCCCGAAGGTCAGTCCACTACCGCACTAACGGTGATGACCGAGCATGAGGGCTATGCGATCATGGTGGCGTTTATTGGCAGTGAAGAAATCGCTGACCCGGAATTTACCGACATCAGCGAGGCAGTCTTGGCCTCGGCTATAGCCCAACTTGACTAAGGATTAAACACCAATGGTCAGGCTGTTGCGAGCCTGACCATTGGTGCATCATGTCACTTTGGAGCGTTCCCTAGGTCACTGGAACGGTTTCCAACCTAGTGGCTTTGCGTGGCCGCAATATTGCGCCCCGGTAAACTCCAGAGCAATTTAAGCAACCGGTGTGGGCTGCTGTTCAGTCTGCTTCTTTGCGGCCGTAGCGACGGCGGCTTCGAATTTGGCTGCCCGACGCTTGCGTTGCCAGATGGCCAGAATAATCGCGCCAATGATGAGCACAACGATGATCAGCCAGACCCACGAGATCAATACGATCGTTTCGGAATGCGTCGTGGAAACCAACTCAGCATCAATCTCGTCGTCGCCAACAATCTTCGGCACGGCTTCCAGATCCACCGAACCAAAGACCAGTGGCCATACATGCTCGTTGGTGGTTTCAAAACTCATCGTATCGCCGGGCAGGATTTCACGAACCTCGCCGATAGACGAGCTGACGTAATTCCACCCGAACAGCCCGGAGGTGGCCACGGTGGTATCGGTACCCAAGCGCACGTTGCCGGCATTGGTAACCGAATACCGGGTGGTCACCTCACCTGGGGCAAAGGGATTCCATGATGGTGAGTAGGTGGTCTCAATATCGTCGATCTGCAACGTTGGCACAATATCGCCGGTGACGCGCAGGTGGGTGCGTACCCCGACGCGGGAGAGGACGTTGAGCTCTTCGGCCTGTTCCGCAAGTGAGGCAGTTATACCGGCGGGGTGATCTCCCGGGGTGGCGTTGTCGGGCACCGTGACGGTGAAATCAACGGTGGCTTCATCTTCGGCTGCTACGGTGATGGTTTCTTGTTCCAGTTCAAACCAGGTCCCGGCACCTTCAGATGCTGCATCGGGACTCAGCACGTCAAAGGCCCCGGATTCCGAGGTCATGCCATCTGCTGCTGTGAGTTGGAAGGTCACAGGTTGTTCGGTGTAGTTGTTCAGCGTCACGGAGTCGCTGTAGCTAGCACCGGGGTCAATTTCAGCGCGGATGGATACTCGGTCATCCGGGTGGTCTTCGGTTTCGGCGGGGGTTAGGGAGAAAACGATCTCTTCAGATTCGGTCTCGGCGTGGGCCGGGATCGTAGCGAGGCCAGACAGGAGAAGCGCTAATGAGGTAGCTGCGACAGAACGAAAAGTGTGTATATGTTTCATGCGTCTCTAGATATGGCTGTGGCCGGAGCGAAATGCCCCGGCCGCAGCGTTGATCAATTACAGGGCGAGCAGTGCTGTGTTAGTCCAGTGGGAACAGTGACAGCGACAGGCCACCCTGGTAGGTACCTTCTTGCGTATCTACTGGGACTTCTAATTTCAGGTCGGCGGCGAGGCTGGTGGAACCAAAACGGGTCTCAGCGTCTGCTGAACCCAGGGTCTGTGGGACAGCGAGGCCTTCGCCGTCGCGCAGCTTACCGGTGACTTCGGTACCTGGGGCAGCACCGTTGGCGGAGTCCATCACGAATGGCTGCCAGCCGAGGTAGTTTGCGGTTAGGGTTGAACGACCGGTTGTCAGGTCTGAGGACTGACCAGATACGGCCCATCCGGCTGCATCAGCGCGGGTGTCAGTGACCTTGATTTCTGGCAGGGTGCCGTGCAGACGCAGGCGGTCGCCAGCGTTACGAGCGTTCTCCAGCTGTGCAGTACCCGGGGTGACTGATAGGGTCAGCGCGCCGTCTTCAGTGTTGCCATTACCGTTTGGATCGAAGCTTTCGACTTCTGCTTCGATCTGGATGTCACCTTCTGCAGGCTGCTGGGTTTGCTCCCATGCCTCGAAGATGGTGTTGATGGGGTCAACGTTATCCAGGTAGTTGCCGCGCACTGGGTCTTCCATGGTTGCGGTGGACATGATGTCTTGAGCACCGGCACCGCGAACGAAGAATGGGACCAAGTGGTTGGTGTGGTCCCCGGAGTACCAGCCAACGTTTGGCGTTTCACCGGCATTACCAGTGATCGGGTGGAAGCCTTCTTCGTCGCCCCACAGGTAACCGGTTTCGTGGTCTGCAGTGACTATGACCAGGGTTTCATCCCAGGAAGAGTTTTCGTTGACCCAGTCGATGACCGTATCAACGGAGTTGAAGAAATCTTCGGTTTCTTCAATGTTGCGCACGGTCTGGTTTGCGTGACCGGTCCAGTCGATCGCGCCGCCTTCGATCATCAAAGAGAAGCCTTCGTCGTTCTGGTCCAGAACATTCAGGGCACCTGCGGTCATGATTGGCAGATCTGGCACGTTGGTGTTAAAGGGGTCGCCGGCAACTTCATTGGTACCGGAGTTTTCACGGTTCTGCTGCAGGGTGGTTGCAGCCTGTGCTAGACCGAAAGCCTTTTCTGGCAGGTCTTCACCGTTAGCCCAGGCCTCGAAGTCGTCAACAGTTTCGCCGTAGTCCCAGTCGGTCTGGCCGTGACGCAGCCGGTCCAGATCGTTTTTGGAAATGTGATTGTAGTTCGGGTTGGAACGCTGTTCGCCGTTGTCGTTCCACTCCGGGTGTCCGGCGCCCATGACAACGTCGAGGTAGTCGGCGTCGATCATGTCCTTGCCGATTTCCAGATAGTTGTTGCGCGACGCGTTGGAAACTGCGAATGCGGCGGGGGTTGCGTGGTTGTACTGCACCGAAGAAATTACGCCAGCGGAGCGGCCGGTTTCAGCGGCAACCTCGGACATGTTGGTCAGGTGCTCACCGGTTGTTGGGTGCAGCCCGAGGGTACCGTTGGTGGTCTTGACGCCGGTGGCCATGGCGGTACCGGCAGCCGCGGAGTCAGTCACGCCGTGGTTGGCCCAGTCAAAGTTTGACCACGCTTCCGATGGCGAGTAGTCGGTCCCGCCGTGAGGGGTAGTTTGCAGTCCGACGAGGTCGAAGGTCTCTTCGAATTCTTGAACTGCAGCACCGTTGACCTGTTGGACGGTACCGTCCTGGTTGGTCTGTGTCTGGTATCGAGACTGACCAGATTGGTACACGTTGGTGTTCACGACGTGCTGGTAGCCCATGCCGTCGCCGATCATGTAGATAACGTTTTTTGGTCCGTGGTTTTCCGGGGCAGGTACTTCAGTGTCGGCAAATGCTGGGGTGGCCAGCAGTGCAAAAGACACCGAGGTGGTTGTCACAGCTGTGACAACGCGTGCAAGTGATTTGCGCATGAGAGTTCTTTCTACGTGCAACACGTTTATCTGGTGTGGTTTGAGCAAGCCTGAGCTCGCATTGACAGACACTAAACATGCTGCATGACGCCGAAGTCACTGATTCGTTGAAAGTTTATGAATTCGGGGTAACCCCGCCATGTGGCGTTAGGATATTTTTATGACCACACCTGCCCCGACCCTGCGACTTATTCAAATTTCCGATCTGCACTTGGTAGAAGAAGGCAGACTGCTGCGCGATGTGATGGACACGCCAAACCGCATGCGTGACGTCCTTGACCGGGTGCTCACGCTGGGGCCGGCCGCCATTATCTTGTCCGGTGATCTTGGGCAACGCAATCACTATGTTCACGATGATTTAGCGGCCTACATTGGACATTTTCAGGAACAACTGGGCGTCCCGTTCATTGCGATTGGCGGCAACCACGACCCCATTGATGCAGTCGGTCAAGCCTTTAACCTGGCAAAGATCGCCTCCGGTCCAGAACTGGGTGACACCGTCCATGATGTCCAGGGCCTACGGATTATCGGCTTAGATTCGCACGGCGTCGGGAGTAACTATGGCCATCTGACCCAACAACAACGTGACTGGTTGGCCCAGATGATCGCCGAGCCTGCCAAATACGGCACGCTGCTGGTGGTCCATCATCCGCCGATCCCTTCAACAACAACAGCCCAACGTGGGTCGGGTCTGCGAGATGCCGACAAACTCTATGAGGTCATCAAGGATTCTGATGTGCGGGCCATTTTGTCGGGCCATTACCATTACCAGGTTGCTGGGACGTTGGGACATATTCCAGTATGGGTCTCGGCTGCGGCGTCATATAATTTCGATCTCTTTGCTCCGGGCGACATCCTGCGGGGCATGGCAGATGGGTGGGCAACCATCGTAGATGTCTACCCACAGACCGTAACGTTCTCATCGTTATTACTGACCCACCGTGATGAGGTGTTTGCAAAAACCGTTGGCTGATACACGTTCGACACCGGAGTCTTTCCGAAGGCTGTATGAGATCCTGGATGCGGCCATTGATCCAGGCAGCTGGTGGCCGGCCGAAACGCATTTCGAAATCGGTGTCGGTGCGATCCTGACCCAGAACACTGCCTGGACAAACGTCGAACAGGCCATCGACGCGCTACATGCCAATCGGTTGCTGACCCCCACTGGTATTGCCGCTGTAGATTTCAATGGTCTCAAAGAACTCATCCGACCCGCCGGGTTTATGAACGCCAAAGCCACGTATCTGAAAAACTTCACCACCTGGTATCTGGCAAACTACACCACTGCCGGCGAACTGCGCACCGACCAGTTACGAAACAACCTCATGGCGGTGCATGGCATCGGGCCAGAAACCGCAGATGTGCTGATGCTATATGTGTACGAGCGGCCGGTGTTCATCTGGGACAATTACGCCAGGAGGCTTCTGACTGCAGCCGGTTACGCGGTACCCAATGGCTACGAAGCCGCACGACGTGCACTCACTGCACCCATGTTGGCATCCGAGCTCACCACCACTGAACACCAACGTTTCCACGGCCTGATTGTGCAATCGGGCAAATATGCTACCGCGGCCGGTGGCTGGGAAAACTATTGGCACCAGTTGCATCAGTAGTGTTCTCACCAGCTTCTCATGACCGGCTCATATTCTTCTCATCTGGGTGCACAACCATGGGAAACAGCGCCTCAGGTGCTTTCGAAACCTCATCACGAAGGATTGTCGCATGTCACACCCACCGCGTTCATCTGGCCGCGCTCGCCGTGCGATTGTGGTTGGGTCTGGCCCCAATGGTCTCACCGCGGCAGCCCTGCTGGCTCGAGCCGGCTGGCGGGTCGACGTCTATGAACGCAATGCGCAACCCGGGGGAGCTGCGGCGTCAGCAGGCACTCTCGGAGCGGAAACCATCGTGGACCTTGGCGCGGCAGGACATCCTTTCGGTGTTGCCAGCCCCGTGTTTCGTGACCTGGATCTGACCTCACACGGCCTGGAATGGGCCCACACCGAGGTTCCCATGGCTCATCCGCTGCCACACGGTCAAGCCGCTGTGCTCTATCAGAATCTGACGACGACGGCGGAACGCCTGGGCCCCGATGCTCGACGGTGGCGACAGGTACACCAGCACATGGTCGAGCACATCGATGAGCACCTGACGAACCTGCTGGGACCGATGCTACGGATCCCACCACACCCGCTGCGGCTGGCACGATTCGCCCCCACCGCACTACCGTCGGCCTCTTGGTTGACCAAAACCCTGTTTAGCACTGAAGCCGCACGGGCCTTGTTTTTAGGGTCGGCGGCCCACGCGGTCGTCCCCTTATCGCAACCATTCACCGGGGCCTTCGGCACACTATTTGGTGCGTTGGGCATGACGCGCGGCTGGCCGGCAGCCCGTGGCGGCACCAGCAGTATCATCTCAGCGTTGGTCTCGGTGCTCACCAGCCATGGTGGTCAACTGCATCTGAACCACGAGGTCACCAATCTGGCTGAGCTGCCACACGCCGATGCGATCATCTTGAATGTCACCCCGGCCCAAGTACTGCGTCTGACAGGACAACACAACATTGCCGCCCACGCGCTGGCGACTTCGACACGGCGTCGGCTGGACACGTGGCGCTATGGCACCGCTGCCTACAAAGTCGATTTCCTATTGGATGGGCCCATTCCCTGGACCAATCCAGAGGTTGCAAAAGCCGCCACCGTCCACGTTGCAGGCAATAGTCGTGAACTGGTGCACGCCTCGGTTGAGGTCGCGGCGGGCCGCATGCCGCGCTATCCGTTTGTTATGGTGGGCCAGCAACAAGCAGCCGACCCCACACGATTCACCGGGCAGGACACCAACACCACGGTGGTGTGGACCTACGCACATGTGCCACACGGTTATCGGGAACCAGAACGCGGGGAAATCGCTGGTTTGATTATGCACCAGATCGAACGCTTTGCCCCGGGCTTTGCAGCGCGCATTCGAAAACAGGTCTCAACATCACCGGCAGCCCTGGAAACCTGGAACCCCAATTTGATCGGCGGAGATATCGCCGGCGGAGCCATGACCGGGCTCCAAGCTCTCCTCCGTCCCGGCCTCACCCTTGATCCTTACCGACTCAGAACTCGAACGAAACACTGTGCTGACAGCCCACGTTTATACCTGGCATCGTCGTCGACCCCACCGGGTGCCGGCGTCCATGGCATGCCCGGAGCCTGGGCGGCACGAGCCGTGGCTCGTGATTTTTCTGATTAACACCGAAAGGAAGACCCACTCGCCATGTCGACGCTCTCACATCTGACATCTCGCCTGATCAAACCACCCCAACAACCAGCCGTGACCAACCGTGACCTGTGGGCGGTTGCCGGCTATGCAGCGTTTGCCGGGGTCCTCTTATCACCGCTGCGTCATTACCTCGGTACCCCACGGGAGATAAAGCGCAAGAAGGTCGAACACGACTCGTTTCCGATGTCGACCTACCCGATGTTTTCTGCCGATCGGAAGGGTCGGGTGACGGTCCCACACGTCGTCGGTATAACCTCCCAGTGGGAGCGCATCCCACTGCATTACCGTCATTACGGCACCGGCGGTCTGAATCAGGTGCGCAAACAAATCGCTCGCGGGATCCGTCGCGGTGAGGCTGCAAACATTGCCCAGCGGTACGCCGATGCACTGGCAGCCGCCCCGCGACGCAACGAGACAGACGTTGTGCGGGTTCTGGTGGTGCGCAGCCGGTTTCGGTTCGATGACTACTTTTCCACCACCGACCCCTCCGACCAGCCGTTTCGAGAAACCATCCACGCCCAATGTGAGGTAGGCGGCGTTGCCGAATTGCTCGAGGAGCATATCGCATGAAACACCGTAACCTTCTGTATCGCGTGGTCAATACCCTGCGGCCCGCTGCCCAACCGGTGCGTCCAGCGGTGCTGCGGCTCAGCGCCGGAGCGTTTACGATCTGGAATAATATGCGTCGTCGTGCAATGTTCCGCACACTGCATGCACAAGATGCCTCGAGTTTTTATCCGGTTGGCCCGGTGAAGGTCCTGCGTCGACCACTGCCGCCCACAGTTGCCAATGTGCTCTTTGATGCTGCCCAGGTCACCAACGTGTTGGCAACACTGGGTGTGGCCCACCGCGTGACCGGACCGGTCAATGCGGCGCTGCAGCTGTGGACCCTGAGCTATCGCAACTCGTGGGGCATGATTTTCCACAACGACAATATGGCGCTGCTGCACCAGATGGTGCTGGGCACAACTCGCAGTGCCGACGCACTGTCGGTGGATGCCCTAGTGAAAGAAAAAACCCTGACCCCGCAGCGGTTTGATCGCGCCTACGGCGGGATCCCCACGGCAATGAATATCGCCACGGTTGCGGTGTATTGTATTTCCGGGGTGGCCAAGGTTCGCAGCCCACAGGGTGGGCCTGGGCCAAAGGCAACACCCTGCGTGATCAGATCGCAGCCGATGCGATCCGAAAAGAAGTCTTCGGTACCACAGCCCCAGACCCCGCAGGCGACCTGTACAACGCCCGCGAATTCTTCACGCTGGCCGGGGTCGCCACGCTGCTCATTGAACTGGGCGCACCCATCTCGATGGTCAATAGACGCTGCGGACAGATCTTCTCGATCGCAGCCTGGGGCATGCACGTGGGCATCCGTTACATTATGGGAATTAAATTCACGTACAACACCTCGGGGGTCTCCTATCTGCCCTACTTACCGGTAGGTTCCCAGCTGTCCTAGAAAAGTGCTGGGAATTTGCTTGAAGCAGGGTGAATTTCATATGAACTTTTCAGCATTTCTGAGCGGCTAGATCCGCAGCATCATGCGGATGCAGGATGATTCATGAGAGGCCTCTCATGGAACCGTCATGAAAACCTCATGATGTGTTGCTGAACTAGTCTTACTCGAACCGCAACGGATGAAAGGTCTCCACCATGACCAGCATATTTGTCACCCCAGACACAACCGATATGACTGACCGGTCAGCATCACTGCACCCCCTCACGGACCAGCTGCCTCCGGTCGTGACTCGAGTAGATATGCCGTCACGAGTGCAGGCCTCGTATACAACCCGTTTCGTGGGGGCTGCAGTTGATGAGAACCCGGCCGCTTTCCACCTGCTTTTCGGTGATTCCGTGGTGCCACGCAGCGGCGACGTCGTCATCGCCCGGGTCACCGAGATCCTGAACCACAAACGCGTCGAGACCCCAGCGTCTCGCAAAGCCATCCTGTTTCAGGGCGCGCTGATCATGCTGGCATACGGCAACCGCTATGCTGCAGACCAGTTCTTGGCCCACGTGCCAGACTCGCTTCAACCCTGCCACCTGGTTGCCGCCGGCGGCATTGCAGGCACTGTGACACTGGCCCACGAGGACATGGAAGACCCCACGATCATCGAGCCGATCGGTCTGCTGGCCAACCAACACGGTGTGGTCAATATTGCCGACTTCGCCCCGCACCGCATCCCGGC
Source organism: Enteractinococcus helveticum (assembly GCF_001657475.1). Classification (GTDB taxonomy): domain Bacteria; phylum Actinomycetota; class Actinomycetes; order Actinomycetales; family Micrococcaceae; genus Yaniella; species Yaniella helvetica. The sequence goes on along the minus strand of NZ_LXEY01000017.1, from coordinate 31,776 downwards.
TCATGCCGACGCCGTCCCACCGGTGCTGGGCAACCAGCGTCGTCCAGAAGTCATTGCCGTGTTGGGTACGGCTATGAACTCGGGTAAATCCACGACCATGGCGTGCCTCATCAACGGGCTAACCGCCTCGGGCCGCCGGGTGACCGCCGGTAAAATTACTGGAACCGGTGCTGGGAACGACCCCATGATCTATCATGACGCCGGTGCCGCCCGCGTCTTAGACTTCACCGACTTCGGTTACCCCACAACCTTCAAACTCAACATGGCCGATATCAAAGCTCTGACCCTGGGCCTGGTCGAAGAGCTTTCCGACGCTCAGACCGACGTCGTCGTCGTAGAAATTGCCGACGGGATTTACCAGGAAGAAACCGCCCAGCTGCTGCGCGATGAGGTCTTCCAGGACACCATTGATCAGGTGGTTTTCTCGGCCACCGATGCCCTGGGCGCTCGCGCCGGGGTCCAGGAACTCCAGGCCGCTGGACTACACGTGGCCGTGGCCTCCGGGGTTATGACCGCCTCACCGCTGGCCACGATCGAAGCCCGCCAGGTACTCGATGTGCCGGTCATCCCAACCTTTGATCTGACCCACCCAGAAGAGGCGGCAGCACTGCTGGTGCGCTCATGACACAATCCACGCATACCTCGGCGGCTCAACCCAACCAAGCAGCCGGTCCCGCGGATACCGCCGCGCAGAAAAAAGCCGAGCGCATGCCAAAAGTCTGGCGCGGCCGACGCCGGTACCTGCTGATCGCCCTGGTGATCCTGGGCATTATTCAAGCGGTACTGGCGCTGGTCATGGCGTTGACGGTCGACGGGCTGCTGTCTGGACTGTCAACCACCGATCCGGCCGCCCAGGACCACACCCCTCCGTGGGGGACCATGGCGGGGCTGGCCGGTGCCGTGCTGGGCATCGGGGTGGCCCGCTGGGTCGAACGTGTGGTGGCCGAAGATCTTGGCCAAGACTACGTCTATGAACAACGACGACGCCTCGTCGCCGCCGCACTGCATAACATCGGTAACCGGTCGCTGGGCGTGGTCGTCACCCGCGCATCCAATGATCTCACGGCAGTGCGCAACTGGATCGCCCAGGGGATCGTGCCGATGCTCACGGCCCTACCGCTGGTCGCGGTGATCCTGGCCGGCCTGGCAATCACCAACTGGCCGGTAGCCGTCACCGTGGCCATCCCGCTGGCGGTTACCGGGTTCATGATGCCGTTTCTGGCCCGCCGAGCCCGCGAACGGGCTCGCACCGTGCGCCGGTATCGAGGTCGCATGTCGGCCCGGATTGCCGATACGGTCCAGGCCGGGGAATCCGTCCAGGTTGCCGGTGCTGTGCGCCGCGAACTCAACGCCCTGGATCGTGACTCCTCCAGAGTTGTGGGTGCCGCAGTCCACCGCGCTCGCATTACCGGGTTCATTCGCGCCCTGACCGTCACCGCAGCCAGCCTATGTACCGCAGGCGTGGTCTACCTGGCGGTACTGGGTATTATCGACGTCGCCGGCGTTGCCTCGATCATGACGCTGCTGGGTGTTATGGCCACCCCGATGAGCGACCTGGGACGCGTGGTTGAATACCGACAAAACTTCCGAGCCGCTCGACGCATCATCGCCCCGATCCTGAACTCCGCCAAAGACATCCGGCGTGCCGTCCGCGCCCAAGAGCGCTCCTGGAAATCCGCACAAGCCGACGCTGCGGATAACGAGGACGAATCGTCCGAGAACAACGGCGGCACGCCCCTTCCACAACGGGACTACCAGTCCGGCGTCGTCATTGAAAATCTCACCGTGGATCGCACTCAGCTACCAGACTTACACGCTCAAGCCGGTGAACGCATCCTGGTGGATTCCATTGATGCCGAAAAAATCCACACCGTGCTCAAAACCATCCTGATCCAGGGCGCTAACCCGCTTGAATCCGACGACGACGACCAAAACAGGCCGGTCATTTTGATCGATGGCATTGAATACGACGCCGCACCACCGGCTGTGCGCCGCGACCTCGTAGGGGCGGCCTCCATTCATGTGCCGCTGCAGCGCGGTTCGGTGCAGCGGTTGGTCTCCTACAGATCACCGAAAGCCTCGGTCGATGAGGTCAAAGGCATGCTGCATCAAGTGGGTCTGAGCCCGCTGGTCTACGTCGAGCACAAGGGTCTGAAAACCATGTTGAAAAACGACGGCGAACCCTGGGCTCGTTCCGATGTCGCCCGGCTCAAAATCGCCCGCGCAATGCTAGGCACCCCGCCGTTGCTGATGTTAGAAAATGTCGACGCCGCACTTGATGAAGATGGCTTAGCCATGCTGCGCCGACAACTGCGCGACTATCCGGGCGTCGTGTTGTTTTCATCCTTTGCCCCACAGCAGATTTTTGAAAATACAGAATTCCGGCGCTGGTCGTTGGACTGACATAGCGTGCTGCGCCGAGATGCCCCAGACAAAAATAACTTCGTCCCGTCGTGCCGATGATAGCCAGTGGCGGGACGAAGTATATTGCAGGTAAACGGATCGTTTAGGGCAGCACCACCTGAGGTGGTTGAGTCGTAGGATCCGCAGGGCCGGTGTCACGTTGCGTCGGCGTATGTTTGGTGGCGGTCAGCCCGACAGCACCACCAAGGAATGCATAGACTGCGAGCGTCACCGTCAACCACACGGGCAACGCCATCCCAGCCGCCGCCATTCCGACCTGGGTAGCACCGATGGCCAGACCAGCTAAGGCGTACGCGAGGTAGATGATCTTGCGGGCCTTGGGTGGTAGATAATCTTGGATGAGGTATGTTTCGGGCATGGAAACCTCCTGCTGATCCTCGCAGCTGATGCACCTCGCGTAGCTGCTGGTGCTATCTCATTTTAGTGGATCTGAGCCCTAAAACATCAGTCTGAGGAGTAAAAAAACTTGACTGGAGAGTGCCAAAAACATCGGCAAACACAATAGGTCAACGCGAAACTGGTGAGTCGAAGTTCTGCAAGATCACGCGGACATAAACAGAGCGGGTGACGGGAATCGAACCCGCGTATCTTGCTTGGGAAGCAAGCGCTCTACCATTGAGCTACACCCGCACAATGTGCAACGGCCAGGGTCGCCGTCGTCATTGGTACAAGAAATATCTTAACACCTCGTGGCGTTGAACCTGTGCATTAGGGAAATGTTGCGATTTGCTCACCGTGAAAACTGACTACTGAATGTGACGCAATCGCTTGCATCGCATGGGGGATAAGGAAGAATACAAGGCATGACTTCGGCACCATCGACTCCTCGTATCCGCGCCTCTGAACTGGTTGGCGAAACCTGGTTCAACATTGGCGATAAAGACTTGAGCCTCAAAGATCTTCGCGGCAAGATCGTGATCTTAGACTTCTGGGCATTTTGCTGTGTCAACTGCCTGCACGTGCTCGACGAACTGCGCCCGCTGGAAGCCAAATACTCCGATGTGCTGGTGACCGTTGGCGTACACTCACCAAAATTTGATTACGAGGCCGAAACCTCGGCGGTGGCCGCAGCGATCGAACGCTACGACATTGCCCACCCGGTGCTCAATGACCCAGAATTAATCACCTGGCAGGCCTACACAGCACGCGCGTGGCCGACCCTGGTGGTCGTGGATCCGGAAGGCTACGTGGTGGCCCACCTGACCGGTGAAGGACACGTGTCCGGATTGTACTCGCTGATCGACCAGCTCATTGAAGAACACGATGCCAAGGGCACCCTGCACCGCGGAGAGGGACCATACGTTGCACCAGAACCGGTGGCACGTGACCTGAAATTCCCGGGCAAGGCCATTGCGCTCGGCGCTCGCGGGACCCAGACCGGTTCGTTCTTGGTTGCCGATACCGGCCACCACCGCCTGGTTGAGGTCGCCGACGATTTGGAAACCGTGCTGCAAACCATTGGTGGTAATGGCACGGGAGATTCGGTTTCCGAAGCGGCTGCCCAGGCCAATCCCGAACTGATCTCCGTGCGTGGCCATGCCGACGGCGGCCGCGAGATCGCACTGTTCAACGAGCCACAGGGTCTGGCTCTTCTGCCCGAAGACATCGCCGCCCAGGTTGGTTACGATGTGCTGATCGCAGACGCAGTCAACCACCGACTGCGCGCCGTGAACCTGGCCACCGGAGAGGTCTCGACCGTGGCCGGCAACGGCGTGCAACGTTTGATCGACTCCGAGCGTGTCCAGGCAGAAGCCGATAGCGACGATGCTGAAACCGTGGACCTCGCACCGTTTGCCACCGAGGCTGTGCAAACCTCACTGTCGACCCCGTGGGATGTGCAGTACTCGGAAGCCGAGTCCAAAGCGATCATCGCGATGGCCGGTACCCATCAGCTGTTCTCGTATGACCCGGTGAGCAAGCAACTGGCGATCTATGCCGGTACCGCTCTGGAGGGTCTGCTCGATGGGCCCGCAGATGAGGCCTGGCTGGCGCAGTCCTCTGGGCTGTCCATTGATGCCGAGGGCACCCTGTGGGTTGCCGATTCCGAAACCTCGGCTGTCCGCTATGTGATCCCGTCGACCAAGAGCGACTCAGGGAAACCAGAAGTAGGCACCGTGGTCGGCACCGGACTGTTTGATTTTGGTTTCCGTGACGGCAAACCCCAAGACGCCCGCCTGCAACACCCGCTGGGTGTCACCAACCTGCCCGATGGCTCGGTGCTAATTGCCGATACCTATAACCACGCGATTCGTCGCTGGGCACCACAAACCCTGAACCCGGATGGCACCACCAAACCGGCCGAAGTCACCACGGTCGCCCGCGACCTGCAAGAACCCTCCGACATCCTGGTCGAAACCGATGCCGAAGGCACAGCGGTATCGATCGTCGTCGTCGAAACCAATGCCCATCAGCTGGTGCGCATCTCGGTGCCCGAAAAATTCCTACACGTCGACGAGGGCGCAATGCAGGTGCAGCGCCCACCAACCAAGCTGGTTGCCGGCGATGTGCCGATCAACATTTCGTTCACCGCACCCAAGGGCCAGAAGCTCGATGACCGCTGGGGCGACCCAACTCAGCTGACCATCTCCTCAACTCCGGAAAACCTGTTGCTGGAAGGCGAAGGCCGCGAAACCGGGCTGACCCGCCAGCTGAGGCTCAACCCAGAGATCACCGAAGGCGTCCTGCATGTCACCGCACGTGCTGCCGCATGCGATGGCGAGCACGGCCAACCGATCCCGGATTCCGCCGCCTGCCACCTGTACCAGCAAGACTGGGGCATTCCGGTAACTATCCACGCGGATACTTCCGACGGCGCACACGACAAACTGGACCTCGACCTGCGCGGTATCCACTAAAATCCAGACTCAACACAACCATCCGTTCGGGATAGACTAGGCACCAAACGTGTCGTCTACCCGAACGGATGTGTTGTTTCATGGCCACTCTGATCGCACACAGCCCCGAACCAGCAACCCAACACTTCGTCGACCGCCTGGCCACCCTGTTGAAAGAGCAGCGAGGGGTCACCATCGCCGTTGTGGACCTGGCACGCGCGGCCCGCTACGTCGATAACGTCGACGCCGTCATTGTGGTTGCCGAAGCCACACAAGAAACCTTCAACCACCCGGCACGAAACTTCTTGACCGCCCAATACGCTGAACTTGAGAGTAAATCGCTATTCATCGTCGCGCTGGGCACCGCAGCAGGACCGACCGAAACCCAACAGATCGCCATGGATGCCTTTGACCCCCGCGACACCGCCTATTTCCGCACCGATTCGCTTGATGAATCAGCGCTGAACGCCTGGGTCGGTCAAATTACCCTCCACGGTGTCGCCTAGCTACTGCCAGTCGGGGCGCACCCGCAGATTCTCTGGCGTCAGCTCCAACTGCGCAGTCATCTCGAAGGGTTCCTCGTGGCGCACTTCTGACTGCTGACCCGACCCAATATCAATCTCTTGGGCATTGAGCACGGCAGTGGCCATGATCCGATCAATCGTCGGCTCGGATTCCTCCCAGGAGTACTGCACCTCTGGAACATCAATCGACCAGTTCACCGATTCCGGCACAATCCGGTTGGTTGTTTCATATCCAAACGGACAGCCGGTGGGCTTCAACACCTGCTGCTGCGTGCACCGCTGCAGCTGTTCTTGTACTTCTTGGGTGATGGCGTCATCGACCGCCTGGGTCGGTTGGACTTCGAATTCAAAATCCGTATGCGCGCCAGCCGCCAACACATCGTGGGCGAGCAGTTCTACCGGCTCAGCGACTTCTAAATACGTGCCGTGATACTCAAGTTCCATGGACGACGGCGCAAAAGCCGCCAGCGTTGCCGGGGAACCATTGAGCCCCAGCAGGGGAGTGGGCTCATCGTTGATGTGAGCCACCGGTTCATCTGCCTTGGCATTTTCTGGCATTTGCAGCGGCGTCAATTCAACTTGTTGTAACGGCAGTGGATGCAGCTGCCACGTGTTAAAGAACAGCCACGAGGTGTCCACCTTATCGACCACAATCGAGGTTGACTGGGCCTCATCGTGCGCATCCTGATAGCGGATCTCAACTACTTGCTGGGATACTTCTGCATCTCGAAAGCTGTCCGGCACGTCGGCATCGGTCGCCACGATCTCGGCGTCTTCTAGCATTGCAGCCGAGGCGGCCAACGCCTCACCGTCCAATAACACCGTGGAGATCGTCTCGGGAGCATTTTCCGCCAGGTACCCCTGCGACAGCGCCATCGCCGTGGAACCGTCACCGGCACGCAGTGCATCGACGTATTCCTCGACGACCGACTCAGCGTTATATACCAAGGAATTCAGCAGCATAATGACGGCGGCAGCAACAAGTACCAGTGCGCCGATAATGATTCCCCAAAAGCCCGGCCGGGTCGCAACAGGCCGCTGTCTGGAAGTTTTGGGCACCTTAATGTCCTTCGAGATGACGGATAATGCTCTAGGCTAACAGACCCGCAACGAGGATCATCGCCGGTATCGCAAGAATCGTCGTCACAAACACGGTGTCTCGGGCAACAATCAGTCCGGTGTTATAGCGAGACGCCGAGACAAACACGTTTTGCGCCGTCGGCAAAGATGCTAAGACCGCAGCCACCAGAACCTCGTGCGCGTCCAGCTGGAACACAAACTGAGCCAGGAGCCAGGCGACGAGCGGGTGAATGATCAATTTGATGGTCGCCGCCAGGACGGTGTCGCGACGTCGTCCCTGTTCCTTATCCAGTGGACGGGAACCAACTAAGGAAATCCCAAAGGCCATCAGCATGGTAGGAATCGCGGCACCGGCGATGAGCGTAATGGATTCGTCTAAGGGTTTCCACAGTTGCCACTCGGTGACTGAAAACAGCAAACCCGCCCCAGAACCGATGATCAACGGGTTGCGGATCACGGTGGCAAAGATGCGCCCCAGACTGCGCCAGAAGCCGGCGCGCACCACCTTGGTGCTCGAAGTCCGGTCCTGTGATTCCTTGAGCGTCTGGGTGTCGAGGACGAATACATAAATCGGCGTATAGATCGCCAGTTGAAACAGAATCACCGGCGTTGAATAGCTGGCATCTCCCAGCACATAGGCGGCAATCGGAATGCCCAGGTTCGCAGAGTTAATTAGTGACGCCGAGAGGGCGGCAATCATTTTCTCGGAGCCACTTCGCTGCGTGAGGAGAAAACGTGCGCTGATCAGATACAGTCCGGCGGCAATGCCTGCCGAGAGAGTTGCGATCCATAGTTGTGGTCCCAGGACTACAAACACGTTGCTGTTGGATAAGGTGTTGAACAGCAGTGGGGGAGACGCCACGAAGAACGCTACCCGGGATAGGACCGGTTGGGCGTTCTTTCCCAGTGCACCAGTTTTCCCGACTGCATACCCGACCAGGATGATCAGCCAGATAATGAAAAACCCCGACAGAACCTGTGACACTGGTACCTTTCGTCAAGTAGTGGCGTCACGACATCATTCGTGACGGCGATGCACCTGCACTAAACTACACCCGGTACAACCCGGAAGCGCCCCGAGATAGGAAGTAATGGCTGACCAACAACGCAGACGAACCAGAATCTGGTGGCTGTCTGGAATTCTAGCTATTCTCGGTGCAGGTATTGCAATGTTTGCTGCAATGGAACTGTTTGTTGTCACTCTGGTGACCGTGGGTCTCGCTGTTATTGTGACGATCCTGTTGGGTTCGGTCCTCGCTGAGGCCGATAAATAGGATTATCCCACCCAATTTATGCGCCATGAGTGAAATATGGCCGCTGCACTGGGTGTAGCCTGACTCACTTTGGTAGCGACCTTGTGTCCTGTGGGCGGAAATTTGCTCACGTTGCGTAATTCCGAGGCGGGAAATCGCGGAATTCTGCGGTAGTTTAGCCTTTCGTAACCAATTAGGGCACATTGAATGTTCGCTAATTTGGTCAGCCCAAATTGTCTGGAACCGGTGGTCGTGGCGCGATATATTATGAGTAGTTCAAAAGAAGATGTTGAACTGCAGTACGAATGAATATCAGGAGGGAGCAGCTTTGATTCATCACCAGAATAAGAACACACTACTGGGTGGGCTGGGTGCTGCGGTTGCCGTCCTGTCTGCATTGGTCGTTGTGACAGCGATCGCTCAGATGTACGCGCTTACCGTCAGCCTCATTATTACTCAGCTCGCCGTCCTGGCCGCTATTGGCTATGTCTACACCAAGGCCCGCGAACAAAAGAATGAAATGTTTTGTGCCAGCCTTACCGTAAGTAAATAGGCCACTTGCACCCCACCTCATGACAAAAGCATAACTTTCAGATGGAACCGCCCCCGGTGTCGAGCTTCGATGCCGGGGGCTTGTTATTCTTATAGTGAGCCACGCGATATGAACAGGAAGGCTTGCCATGTCACAGTCGGCGCAAGAAGCACTCATCGTCCTCGGTGGGACAGGAAACCTCGGGTCGCAGGTGCTGCCAATACTGGCAGATGCTGGATATCACCTTGTCGTATTTTCTCGGCGACAGGTCTCAGGCCCACCCTATGATGACCCACGGATCAGCCTTGTAGTGGGCTCATTGGATGACACAGCGTGTATTGATTCGATGGTGACAACCGCGCTGCAATATGCACACACGCTTCGCGGGGCACTGTTTTTGAATGGTGGCTATACCGGTGATCAGGGCATTGGCGCCGATGGATTTACCGAAGCTCTCCAAGACATGATGGACAAAAATGTCTACCCAACTACCAAGGTCCTCTCCAGGATTCTGCCGCACTGGCAAACTCATGGTGGGGGCACGGTCGTGCTAACCTCTGCAACCGCGGTCGAAAAACGGTTCGCCAAAGGCGGGGCCTATGCCACATCAAAGATGGCGGTCGATAGCTTGGCCCGACAAATCCAGCGGGAATACAATTCCGAAGTTGTCGACGTCCATGTCTTACGTCCAAAAATTATTGGAACCAAAGAGGGCCAGAACGCGCCTGCGGATCTTGCCCAAGAAATGCTAGATGCTATTCGCCCTGGCGAATAGCTCACGGTGCTGGTGCCGGTGGAAAGGAGCAGCCATGACCCGGTCCCTCACAGATGCAGAACGAACGTTGATTAGCGCCATGATTACCAGCGCCAAAGCATCCGACCCTGATCGTTTAAAAGGGTCCGTCGCCTGGCGAAACTGGCGTCACGATCTCCACGAAATGATAGACCGTCTGTCGGTTGGAAAACTGTGCGACTGTGGCAAGTGCCCATCATTCCAGTTACTGGTTGACGGACATGAAGTGCCGCCGAGCCAAGAGCCCATCATTCTGGAAGCCTTTATCTCCGAAGGCATCGTCATGCTATTTATAGACAACGGCAAACCGTCCTACCTTGAGATCGCTCCCAATCTAGATGTCAAAGTCGATCTGCCGCCCGAATCCGCGCTGATTTTCTAATCGATGCTTCGCCACGGCACGCCTGGTGCCATAATGAAAGCCTCAACCGGATCGTGCGCTAGCGTTAAGCTGTGCTTTTATCGGATCGTGATATCAAGAAGACATTAGAAACTGGTCGGATCGGTCTGGATCCCCTGGATGTTGCCATGGTGCAACCGGCCAGCGTGGATGTACGCCTAGATCGGTACTTCCGGCTGTTTGATAACCACAACTACCCCTTCATCGACCCGGCCATAGAACAGGCCAACCTGACGCGCATGGTTGATGTAGAACCAGACCAGCCATTTATCCTCCATCCCGGAGAATTTGTATTGGGCTCAACCTATGAAAAAGTAACGCTGGCCGACGACGTTGCTGCTCGTTTAGAAGGTAAATCTTCCCTGGGGCGCCTGGGCTTGTTGACGCACTCCACCGCAGGCTTCATTGATCCCGGATTCTCCGGGCATGTCACGTTGGAACTATCCAACATGTCGACCCTGCCAATAAAACTTTGGCCGGGCTCGAAAATTGGGCAGATGGCATTCTTTGCCCTGACCTCACCATCCGAGCACCCCTACGGTACCGGGCCAAACCTTAACCGCTATCAGGATCAACGCGGACCGACTGCCTCCAGGTCACACCTGAATTTCCACCGATCTATCATCGAACGGTAGACGTCAGCACCTCCTCAGTCTCAACCCCACGTCAGGGGCAAACTGCCGCTGAAATCTACGACGCAAATTTTGTTGCGCTGATAACAGAACGCCACTTGAAACTGCTTCATATTCCGGCTTCGGGTACCGTCTGCGAGGTGGCACGTCAGTTTACTGATGGCGCTTTTTCGGCGTCAGATCGGGGTTTTCAACTGTCGCATCGATGTGCTGACGAAAGGAAGCACGTTCGTAAACTTCAGTTCGCTGATGAGTAACACAACGGTGATTTTTGTAATGCTCTTGATCCAGGTTTCGTGGGATAAACCAAACTAGAACCGATAAAACAAGACTTAAGCGGGATAGGTCGAGAATGTGGACTTAGAGCGCTCTGCGCCAAAGCCGCCGTCCACTATGTAAGGTTAAGCAGGTGACCGTCCCCTAGACCTCACGGAGGCAACTGTGCTGATTGTGCTGCTCGCACTTTTTGTGGTTGCACTCATCGCACCCCTGATTATTCATAAATCGGGACGTTCAGGCTTCCTCATTCTCGCAGCGATACCTGCAGCTGGATTTATCTGGCTTGCGGCACAATTACCGAAAGTCCTTGCATCCGAGGAACTGTTAGCGTCGGGCGCTGCTGCGGACCAGCAAGATACATCCCTTGTGCAAACATGGGAATGGATCAAACCGCTGGGTATTGAACTCTCATTTCGTTTAGACACCTTGAGCGCGTTTCTCGGACTGATCGTCTTAGGCGTGGGCGCTGCCGTCCTGGTCTATTGTGCAAGGTACTTCAAAGCAGAGGAACCGCGTTTAGGCAGTTTCGGCGCCCAGTTCTTGGCGTTTGCCGGCGCCATGTTTGGTTTGGTCGTCACTGACGATCTGCTGGTGCTCTATGTCTTTTGGGAAATCACCTCGATCCTGTCGTTCTTAATGATCGGCTATCAAGCCCACCGTATCTTCGCTCGCCGGTCCGCGATGACCGCTCTGATGATCACCACCCTGGGTGGCCTGGGCATGCTGATCGGCTTGATCATGTTGGGTCATGCCGCCGGTACATATCGCGTTTCGGAGATCGTAGCCCAAGGTGCTGACCTTCTCACCGGGGATTTCGCTGGGACCTACATGACCTGGGCTATTGGGTTGGTCCTACTGGGGGCAATTACAAAGTCCGCTCAAGTGCCCTTCCACTTCTGGTTGCCTGCCGCCATGGCAGCTCCGACACCAGTCTCCGCCTATCTCCACGCCGCGGCGATGGTCAAAGCCGGTATTTACCTTGTGGCACGTTTTGCTCCGGCCTTTGCTGGGGAAAATATCTGGCAATTCATGGTGCTCGGCGTTGGCATGTGGACCATGCTGGTGGGTGGATGGCGAGCCCTGCGACAGACCGACATCAAACTCATCCTGGCCTACGGCACCGTATCCCAGCTGGGCTTCCTGATGATCGCAAACGGATTAGGAACAGCTGCCGCCGCCCAAGCAGGCTTGGCCATGCTGCTGGCCCACTCACTCTTTAAAGCCCCACTGTTCATGGTGGTCGGTGCCATTGACAAGATCACCGGAACCCGTGACCTCACAAAACTTTCTGGACTGCGCACATCTCATCCGGGCTTATTCTGGACCGCAGCTATTGCCTCACTTTCAATGGCCGGTGTCCCACCGCTGTTCGGCTTCATCGGTAAAGAAACCGTCATGCAGGCTGCCACGGACTGGGCACTGTGGCGAACCGACGCATTCCTGCTGGGCCAACCCAACTTCTGGGGCGCCGTTTGGAGCTGGGCTCCATTGGTGATTGTTGTGCTCGGTTCCATCCTGACCGTTGCCTACACCGCACGCTTCATGTGGGCGGCATTTGCTACCAAAAAAGTTCGAGCAGGGGGCGAGCTGCAAGAGCTTCCTCAGACTCCGGCACTGCGCGGCTTTGGACGTCTTGGGCTGATCCCAGCAGCACTGCTCTCGGCTGCCGGCGTCATCGCAGCCTTCGTCCCCAGCTGGGTCGGAGCATTACCCTACGAATATAGCCACACCTTCGAACACATCGAAGGTGAACATGTGGAACCGTTGGCGTTGTGGCACGGCTTCAACCTCGCTCTGGGCCTGTCCGCGGTGATCATCCTGATCGGTATTGGCCTGTTTGGTATCCGCGGTCACGTCAGCAGCGTGCAAGCCGCAGTACCCACTTGGCTTGATATGTCGCGGGTCTACCGTCATAGCCTGGCTCGGCTCGATGATCTGGCCATTTGGATCACCGGTCGTACCCAACGCGGTGACTTGTCGTTCTACCTCTACATCATCCTGGCAGTCACGGGCCTGGCACCGCTGGCCATCCTGCTGTTCCCAACAAACTCCGACGACGCCACCATCTCCCTGCCCAACGCCGCATTTGCCGGCGACTGGATGCTAACCGGTCACCCGGTGTACTTCGTGGTGGCCATCGTCATGATCTTGGCTGCGATCTCAGCGATCCGTGCGAAACGGCGGTTCTGGGCCGTGCTGCTGGTGTCGACCACCGGTTACGCCCTGGCTGCAGTCTTTGCCTTCCAAGGCTCACCAGATCTCGCCCTCACCCAGGTGCTGGTGGAATCCGTGTTGACCGTGGCAATGGTCTTGGGACTGCGCGTCTTGCCCCCAGAGATTCCCAAAGTCCAAGAGCAACATGACAAACAGTGGGCCCGAGCGCTCTTGGCCATTGGGTTTGGTCTGGTCATGATGTGGATCGCAGCGACCGTGATGGCCTCACGAATTGCCGACCCCATCTCGCTGGCCATGCCAGAACTGTCCTACTACGAAGGCGGCGGCACAAATATCGTCAACGTCACCCTGGTCGATATGCGTGCCTGGGACACCTTCGGCGAAATTACCGTACTCGCCGCCGCCGCAACGGGCGTTGCCTCATTGGTCTTCATCGCTGAACGCGAGAAACGACGCAAGCGCATATCGGAAATCAGCGTAGGAACTGTGGGCGCGTACCGTGTCGAAGAGTCAGCGATGAACGAAGCCGAAGTCAAAAGCTTCCGCAACTTCTTCAATGTACAACGTCAACCATGGATTGTTGCCGGAGCAACGATGGCGCCCGAACGACGGTCAATCATTTTCGAAGTGATTACCCGTCTGATCTTCCACGCCATTATCCTCGTGTCGCTCTACCTGCTGATTTCAGGCCACAACCTGCCCGGTGGTGGATTTGCCGGGGGACTCTTAGCTGGTATCGCCTTTGCCATCCGATATGTTGCCGGTGGTCGCTTCGAGCTGGAGCAATCCATCAAGATCCCAGCCGGGATTATTCTCGGCTCAGGTCTGGCCATCGCCGCCGTGGCCGGTTTGGTGCCGCTGTTCTTCGGCGGCCAGGTCTTCCAGGCCTACGATGTTGAAGTCGTGCTGCCGCTGTTTGGCCACGTGCACTTCGCCTCAGCCATGGTCTTTGACATCGGGGTATACCTCGTAGTGATCGGCCTGGTCGTCGATGTGCTGCGTTCGCTGGGCTCGGAAGTGGACCGACGCTATGAGATTGAGACCCGTGACCGGATCGAAGCCGAACAGCGCATGACCGCAGCCCGAGTCAGTGCGCAAACTTCAGGAGGCCAACGTGACGATTGATGCCGTCTTGCTCATCATGATGGGCGTCATGTTTGCTGCGGCCATCTACCTGCTGATGGACCGCACCCTGACTCGAATCATGTTCGGGCTGATGATGTTCACGAACGCCGCCAACCTGTTGATCATCATCATGGCAGGCCCCGCCGGACTTCCGCCGATCTTCCGTGACGACATCGCCGCCGATGAGTACTTAGATCCGCTGCCCCAGGCCCTCACCCTGACATCCATCGTCATCAGCTTTGCGGTCACCGCATTCATCCTGGCGTTGATCTACCGATCCTGGGTCTTGGCACGGCGTGATGAAGTCCAAGTCGATATCGAAGACATTCAGGTTGCTGAACAGCCAACCTACGACGCCGAAGACGACGCGCTCATCGCCGATGAAGCATCCGAATTCCTCGAAGACCACGAAGACCCGAATATTTACTACGAATACACCACCGAAGCCAACCCAAACGTGGACACGGCAGAACCGAAAGAAGGTGACCGCTGGTGACAGACTTCTCCGTGGTCAATATGGCCCCCCTTTCGGTCCTGCTGCCCATCCTGGGCGCAGCCATTGCTTTCACTCTGGTTCGCAAACCAGTGAGCCAGGTGGCCGTCACACTCAGCACATTGGCCATCACGCTCGGCCTGGAGATCTGGCTGCTGATCGATGTGTGGATCAACGGTGGCGCCCAAGCCGTGCTGTTAGGGGGATGGGAAGCACCGATCGGCATCGTGCTTGTCGTGGACCGATTCTCAGCTCTGATGCTCGTGGTCTCCTCCATTGTCGTCATGCTCGTGTTGCTGTTCTCATCAGCCCAGGGTGTGGGCAGTGATGAGTCTTCGCAACAACCCGTTTCAATCTTCCACCCAACATTTTTGATTCTGACCGCTGGTGTCTCCAACGCGTTCCTAGCTGGAGACCTGTTCAACCTGTACGTTGGTTTCGAGATCCTGTTGACGGCGTCCTATGTCTTGTTGACCATTGGTGGGACTGGACCGCGAGTTCGAGCCGGGGTGACCTACGTCGTCGTCTCGGTTGTTTCATCGGTGATCTTCCTGGTGGCCATCGCCATGATCTATGGCGCAACCGGCACCGTGAACATGGCCGATCTGGCTATGAAACTTGGAGAATTGGACCCGGATCTTCAACAAATGTTGCACCTGATGCTCTTGGTTGGTTTCGGGATCAAGGCGGCAGTGTTCCCGCTGTCGTTCTGGCTGCCGGACTCCTATCCCACCGCACCAGCACCGGTCACCGCCGTGTTCGCCGGGTTACTAACCAAGGTCGGCGTCTACGCAATCATCCGTACAGAAACCCTGCTGTTTCCGGGGGATCGCGTCAACTCGCTGTTATTGGTTGTTGCCGCGCTGACCATGATCGTCGGAATCCTTGGCGCCCTAGTACAGTTCGACATCAAACGTGTCTTGTCGTTCACCCTGGTCTCACACATCGGCTACATGATCTTTGGTGTGGCGGTCTCCAACCACATCGGCCTCACCGCCACCGTGTTCTACATTGTTCACCACATCACCATTCAAACCGCACTGTTCTTGGTCACCGGTCTGATTGAATATCGCACGGGATCAGCCAATATTGACCGTCTCGGGTCGATGCTGAAAATCTCCCCGCTGGTGGCCGTGCTGTACATTATCCCGGCACTGAACCTGGGTGGTATCCCACCGTTTTCCGGTTTCATCGGCAAAGTCGGTTTGGTCCAAGCCGGCGTGTCCAATGGATCGGGCCTGGCCTGGGTGCTCGTTGCCGCCTCGATTGTCACCTCGCTGCTCACACTGCTGGTCATGATGCGCATTTGGACGCGTGTCTTCTGGCGTCCAGTCGAAGATTCCGAAGACCCAGCGATGCGTGGTACCGAAGAAGCCAAGCGTGTTGATCAGCGCAAAAAGCCACTGCGCAAAGACTCGCCAGGCCTGGTTGCGCCCACCATTGCCTTGGTGACCGTGGGTGTGGCACTGACCGTTGTTGCCGGGCCGCTATTTGATTTTGCAGATGAAGCCGCCGATGACATGATTCATCGGACCCCGTATATTCAGGCGGTCCTAGGCGATGAGGCCGCCCAACAGGCCCAGCTGGAAGCCGATCAACTTGAAGGTTGGGGGATCGAGGGGTCTGATGGAGCGGGCACCCTACAGGATTCGGAAGGAGGCACAAAGTAATGCCGAATATCCCGAAGACTTCGCAGTACCGGCATCCTGATATGCCTTCGGCCATCGAAGATAAACGCTCACGGTTATCGCAGTGGCCCATGATTGTCGGCCTGACCTTTATCTGGGTGGCCCTGTGGCAGGATCTTACGTTGGGCACGTTCGTGCTGGGCATTATCTTCAGCACAGCGGTTATGCTCTTGCTCCGGCTGCCACCGGTACCTTTTGCAGACCGATTCAATGTGTATCACACCATCAAATTTATGTTCTACTTCCTGTGGAAGATCACCGCAGCCACCTGGGACGTCGCCGTCAAAGCCGGCAAGCCCGGCCCCAAAGTGGTCAACTCGGTGGTGGCGGTAAAACTGCGCACCCAAGATGACTTGCTGTTGACACTGGTCGGTCACGTGTATGCGCTGATCCCGGGGTCATTGGTTATCGACGTCGACCGACCAAGTTCCACCTTGTTCTTACACGTGCTGGACATTCCGGACGAGGATGCAGCCGAAGCATTCCGGGTGGATTCCTTGGATATTGAAGCCCGCATGATTCGGGGCTTCGGATCCAAACGCGACTACGAACTGGTCAAAACCGAAGATGCCGCCGACGACGGGATAGTGCGTCGTCATACCGAATTGTCCGATGCCGATGCATTCACGGAGCAGGAGGAAGGTTCATGAGCATTTTGTCCCTCGCCGGCTGGATCAGTGTCTTCTTCCTAGCCTTTGGCGCCTTCGGAGCGCTGTATCGCATTATCCGCGGACCGGCCCTGCTGGATCGTGCCATCGCCGTCGACGTCATCTTAATTGTGTTCTCCTCCGGTCTCACCGTGTGGATGGCGCTGAATGACTCGACCTACTTTATTGTGCTGGTGGTCGTCGCCTCGCTGATCGGATTTATTTCCTCGGCCACGCTGGCCCGCTTTACCGTTGAAGGCGCCCAAGCAAATCAAGCTGAACCCGAACCGCAACAAGGCCCGACGGGTGGTGAGGTCTAAGTGGAGATTACCTTTGATTCCTGGATGGATATCGTCGCCGCGGTCCTGTTAGTGCTGGGCACGTTGCTATCGGCGGTCGCCGGATTTGGCCTGCTGCGCTTTCCGGATGTGTTGTCGCGCATGCACGCGGCCACCAAACCCCAGGTGCTGGGGCTGTTTCTGGCACTGGCCGGTTTGGGGTTTGCGCTGAAAACCTGGGCCGTGGTGCCGGTGTTGATCGTGGCATGGCTCGCACAGCTCATTACCGCTCCGGTGTCTGCGCACTTGGTGGGGCGGGCAACGTATCGTTCGCACCACTTGGACTCGGGACATATCGCCGTGGATGATCTAGCCGAGGCGATAGCTGAACAAGAGCGCCTCGCGGCTGAGGCCGATGCCGAGGACAGCTCGAGCTGGCGTCAATAACGCACACCGGTCAGGAATTCGCTGAGCTCCCAGAGACGGTCTTGAACCCGTGCGTCATAGGTCTGCGGGTGTGCTGTGGCGGGTTGCTGGATTGAAAAGTACTTGCCGGACACCCCGTCAAGTTTCGGTGAGACGATCAGTTGCATGACGGCATCCACACCGGTTTGTAGCTCATCAACCGTTCGGCCGTAGCCCTCATGAACCATCCGGGTGGGCATTAAGGTTGCCGGATGCAAACTATTGACCGTGACCACCTCGGGCGCCAAGGTGCGCGCCATTTTGAAGCCGGTGGCCACCATGGCGAATTTAGACTGCGCATAGGCACGCTTGCCCGAATAGTGCTGTTCGAGCTGCGGATCGTCAAAATCTATGGGTTCTTGGGCTCCAGATGCCACATTGACGACTCGGCTGGGTGCCCCGGCCGCAAGCAGCGGGAGCACGTGCTTGGTCAGGGCAAACGGTGCCAGGTGATTGACCGCCAAGCGCAACTCGTAGCCATCGGCAGAGACCTCACGAGTATCCGTGGCACCTTTACCCACCCCGGCATTATGCACCACAACATCCAGATGATCAGTCAGCCGGGCCACGTCATGGCCCAGCTGCGCAACCTGAGACAAATCCGCCAGATCGGCCTGTACGACGTCGAGCTGCGCTGTTGCACCGGCTAGGTCTTCTCGAAGGTCTTGCAATCGTTGGGCATTGCGGCCGTGCAGAATGAGTCGGCCACTACCAGTGGCAAGCGTGGTGGCCAGGGCTTGGCCCAGGCCACCGGTTGCACCGGTGAGCAGGATGGTCGGGTTCCAGACGGTCATATTAGCGTTCCTGTCTTGCTTGAGTGCTGACGGCCCAGACTTCGGCCCATTTTTCTCCCAACGATTCGACAGATTCGTGGGCATTGAGGCCGCTGGGATCCGGGACCACCCACAGTTGCGACGAAGTGGGCCATCCGATGAGGTTATGGGTCGGCTGCAACCCCAACACGGCTTTCGGTGCATCAAAAGCGCTGCGAAACGCCGTGATCCCCGTAAAGGCAACCACCGGTGGGCACAACACCTGCACTCGCTGCACCAGCTGGGCGCATCCGGCGCGCAGCTCTTCGCGGCTGAGCTCACTGGACCGTGAGGTTGGCCGGGAGACGATATTGGTGATCCCAACTCCGCGGCGGGCCAACATCAGCTCGTCGGATCGTTGCATCCCATTGGAATCATTGACCAGGGTTTCCGTCACACCGCCGGCATACAGAGATTTCCAGAAGCGGTTCCCGGGGCGGGCGAAAGGCGCTTGCACTGAGGCAGCCCACGGGCTGGGATTTGTCCCCACGATGAGCAGTCGCAGCAGGCCCGCGTTGTCACGATCTGCGGGGTAGGGCAGCACGTCGTCCAAGGTCATCCCGTTGGCCGCTGCCTCGGCCAGCTCTTCTTTGGTTGGACGGCGCCCCTGTAATGGTGAAGGGGTCCGCCACGGGGTCCAGGGCTCGGGAAGCTTGGTGTCCATGGTTCTACCCTAGGACGCCGCTAGGCCGGGGCAGCGTTAGAGTAGCAATATGAGTCATCCAGTGTCGCGTCCCGAACATCCCGATCATGAACAACCCTGGGCCATGCAATTGGTGATCCATCGCAATAAGCAGGATCCCGCGAACCACATCGACGTGTTAGAAGCCGCCGGGTCGGCCGTGGTTCAATTGTTGGACGATCCGCAGACCACAGAGCCCAATGGGCCGTGGGCTGATGCGGTGGCCCACTGGCGCGCCGGATGGATTCGCAAGGTGGCCCGTCGAGCGGAAAATAAACGCTGGGATGACGTTCAGTCGCTGGACGGCGTGACCGCCGCCTCGGGTAGCGCTGCGGTGCGGGCCTTTGTCCCCGGCCCGGTAGACCCGGTGCCGGCCGCGATCAAGAAACTGCAGGTTCGCGACACCGAATTGCCCCGACTGCATGATTCGGCGCAGGACAACACGCTCGTGACGGTGGAATTGACCCCGCACACGCAACTGACCACCGGCAAGGCCGCCGCCCAGGTTGGCCACGCCGCCCAACTGGCCTATGAGCGACTCGTTGAGCAAGTTGCCGCCGGTGATCCGGCCGCCCAACAGGTGCTGACCGACTGGCGCGAGGATGATTTTCGCATCCGCGTCACTGAACCCTCACGCCAAGATTGGGAGCGCGCCGATCGACACGTCCGGGTCATGGATGCCGGCCTCACTGAAGTCTCGGGTGCCACTGAAACCGCGCGAGCCTTTTGGTAAGACGTTGTTAAACACTTATGGTGCCGGAAGGCTTTTTCCCTCCGGCACCACCAGTGCATCAGTTCATTGCGAGCTTAGACTTCTGACCGGCCCAGTTGGTTGGTCTTTTTGTTACCGGTCTTGGACACGGCCTTGGCAACCAGGCGCTGGGAGCCGACCTCTAGCAGCGCCGAGACGCCTGCGGAAATCGTTGCGAATGCCACGACCTTGAGCAGTGTGGCCTGATCGTCGTCGGTGGTTGGAGCCTCGTCATCACCGGTTGCGGCTTTCCAAATGGCTTCGACGACTTTGGTGCCAATGAAGCCGGCGCCGATGGAAACCCCGGTGCGCAGGAGACGTTGCGTGACATCATTCATGATTGTGCCTTTCTCAAAAGGGGACTGTTTCTAAGCTTAGACGTTGCGACTGGTGGTTGTAACGGGCGTATCGGTGACGGTCTGCTCCACGTGCGCCCCGTGCTGAGCGCCGTCGGTCAATTCGGCCAGTTTGGCGCCTTCAACATCCACGTTGGGCAAAATACGGTCCAACCATTTTGGTAGATACCAGGCGGATTTGCCCAACAGGTGCATCAGGGCCGGCACCATGAGCATGCGCACGAGGAACGCGTCAAACAGCACGCCGATGGCCAGCCCGAAACCGATCGGACGGATGTAGGGGTCATCTGCGTAAATGAATCCGCCAAAGACCGAGACCATGATGATCGCCGCGGCCGCGACCACTGAGCGCCCTTGCACAAAGCCCTTTTGCACGGCCAGGCGGGCTTCGGTGCCGTGGGCAAAGGCCTCGCGCATGCCGGAGGAAATGAACAGCTGATAGTCCATGGCCAGGCCGAACAGCACACCGATCATAATGGTTGGCAAGAACGACAGCACGGGTGCCGGGTTATGAACCATGAAGATATCGCCCAACCAGCCCCACTGGTAAATGGCAACGACGGCGCCCATGGCCGCGCCCACGGACAGCACGAAGCCGCCGGAGGCAATCAGGGGTACCACCAGTGAGCGGAACACCAGGATCATAATCAGCAGCGACAGTCCCACGACGACGCCCAGATACAGCGGCAGCACTTCGGCCAGTGCATCGGAGATATCAATGACGCCGGTGGCATGCCCGGCCAGTGCGAGATTGGTGACCTCCCCGGCCGGATCCAGTCCGCGCAGTTCATAGACCAGGTTCACGGTCTGTTCATGGTTGGCGTCATGGACCGGGATGATTTGGAACATCAACATGTCGCCGGCTTCATTTTCACCCACCGGGACCACATGCTGGACCTGGTCAAGTGCGGCGATTTGTTCGGCCTGTTGGGCTGTAGTGGTTAGCAGATCTTGTTCCGATAAGTCCGCCGGAATATCGGCCACGGCCACGATGGGAGCGTTGCGGCCAGCACCGAAGTGCTCGGACTGGGCGGCATAGGCCTGGTATTCGGTGGTTTCAGGAGCCTCGGAGGAACCATCTGGGATCCCCAGACGCATCGAAAAGACCGGGATGGCGATGATGGCCAACACGGCAATGGTGCCGATTGCGGTCAGCACGGCGCGCGCCGTCGACATGGGTTTCAACGGTTTGCGCTCGGCGACCTGCTGATCGTGGCGTTGCCCAGCGCGGCGTTCGCGTTTGGACAGGGCTCGGACGCCCAGCAGGGAGAGCATGGCCGGGGTCAAGGTGATGGCCACTAACACAGCAACCACGACCACGAAGCCACCGACGGTGCCCATCAGCCCCAAGAACGGGATACCGGTCAGATTCAGTGCCAGCAGGGCAATCACAACGGTGGAGCCGGCAAAGACCACCGCGTTGCCCGAGGTGCCGTTGGCCATGGCAATCGAGTGGCGCAGCTCCATGCCGGATTTCAGCTGGGTGCGGTGCCGGTGGACGATAAAGAGGGCATAGTCGATGCCCACGGCCAACCCGAGCATCACTCCTAACACCGGGGTCACCGAGCTCATTTCGATGACCGAGGAAAATGCCATGGCAGCCAGTGCGCCCACGCCGACGCCGACCAGAGCGTTGAGCAGTGGCAGGCCAGCGGTGATGAAGGTACCCAGCATAATGACCAGCACGATACCGGCGATCACCAGGCCAACGACCTCGGCCCAGCCGAGGACTTCTGGCACGGCCATGGACAGTTCCTGAGAGGGCAGAATTTCCACGCCGTCGATCGAGGCATCCGTGAATGTGCCGACCACGTCCTGGCGAACATCAGTGGAGACATCCATGTCATGATCCACGAACTGCACGGTACCGATGGCAGCAGAGCCGTCCTCGGAGACCACCGAGTAATCATTGGTTGCGGTCAGCAGCCGCTGGCCCAACTCGATGAGCACTTGGCCGTCTTCGTAGTCGGTGACGCCTTCTTCATAGGCGGCACGTTCTTGTTCGACCTGGTCACGACCGGCTTGCAGTTCTTCAACTGCTGCATCTAACTGGGCTTGCTGGGCGGCAAACTGTTGCTCAACGGCCGCCTCTGGCATCCCGGCACCGATGGCTTGTTGCTTGCCGGCGTCCAATTGTTCTTGGGCGGCTTGTAGTTCAGCCTCGGCGGCATCGAGTTCTTCTTCAGCGGCGTCAAGCTGTTGAGGCGCTGACTCTAACTGCTCACCAGCAGCCTCAAGTTCTGCACGACCGTCGGCAAGTTCTTGTTGCTGGTCGGCCAGCTCGGCGTCGGTGGCAAACGGATCAATCACGTCGGCCACCCCGTCGACGTCGCGGGCTTCATCCAAGACCGCGGTGATGGCCTCACGCTGCTGGGCACTAAATGCCGAGCCGTCCTCGGTTTGGAATACGACATTGCCGGTCCCACGTGCCGCATCCGGGAATTCTTCTTGTAACCGGTCGGTGGTCTGCGCCGTCGGCGTGCCGGGAATATCCACGGTGGACACCAGCGTTCCCCCGAAGGATAGGAAAGCTGCCGCAGCGATTGCGATCATGACCAGCCAGGAGAAAATCACTGCAAGTGGCCGTTTGGCTGCCTTGAGCCCAAGACGATAAAGAAGCGTTGCCATGTTCACCCTTGTATATGAAAGTGTGGTGAGCCGTTTGTAGCCCTATACAACTGTATCGGAATCGGTTGGGTGCGTAAATTTGATATTCGGGTGCCCAGAAGCCGGGATGACCTGGCCGGTGGCTTAGACTATTGGCATGATGTGGTCGGTGGCTGACTTGGCGGATTTCCCGTTTTGGGTGCGTGCGTTGTTCACAACCGCCGACTTTGCCATCCGTATCGCGCTCTTAGGCATTGTCCCGGGCAACCGGCGTCCTGCCGTGGCCATGGCGTGGCTGTTGGTTATTTTCTTCTTTCCGCTACCCGGTCTGCTGCTGTTTTTGACGTTTGGGTCGTTCCGGCTGGGCGGTCAGCGCCGCTCGCGCCAGGTTGCAGTCAATTCGGAACTGCGCCGGGCAACCGCGCACCTGGATCTGCCGGACCAGGTGGGGGCGGCCCCGGATTATGTGGCGGCAAATTCGAAACTGACCCGTCGGTTGACGGGTTTTCCCATGCTGGACGGTAACTCATTTGAATACCTCACCGATTACCGCTTGACGCTGCAGAAAATGGCCGCCGATATTGACCGGGCCCAAGACTACGTCAACGTGATGTTCTATATCATCGGTACCGATCCGAAACACCGTGCCGGCTACGCCGATCTGGTCTTGGATGCGATGGCCCGGGCGGTGGCCCGCGGCGTGAAGGTGCGGTTGCTCTTTGACCACATCGGCACCGCCCGAATCAAAGGCTACCGGCAACTGGTAGCCCGCCTGGATGCCGCCGGTATTGAGTACTTCCGGCTCATGCCGGTGCGACCCTGGCGCGGTCAGTACCAACGCCCGGATCTGCGAAACCACCGCAAGATGGTCGTCGTCGATGGCATCGTAGGCTACACCGGGTCAATCAATCTCATTGAACCCGGCTATAAGCGGGCCTCGGCCCACCGGCTCAACCGCCACTGGGTGGATATGATGGCCAGGATCGAGGGGCCCACGGTCGCCTCGCTCGACGTCGTATTTGCCACCGACTGGTTCTCGGAAACCGGCAAGCAACTGCACCAAGAACTGCGCGATGTGACCGAAGCCGAAATTGAAGATCACGAGGGCCCGGCAGCCCAGGTCATTCCCTCCGGGCCGGGCTTTTCGCACGAAAATAATCTGCGGGCATTCAACCACCTCTTCTATTCTGCCCAGGAAATTATTCGGGTCGTCACCCCGTATTTGGTGCCCGATGACTCCATGCTCTATGCCCTGACCACCGCCGCCCAGCGCGGGGTGCGCGTCGAGGTGTTGGTGGTGCGCCGCGCCGATCAGTTGGCCGTGCAACACGCCCAGCAGTCCTATTATGAGCAACTGTTGCGCGCCGGGATTCACATCTACCGTTACCCGGACCCGGATGTGTTGCACTCGAAAATGTTTACCATCGACGACGACGTCGGGGTCTTTGGGTCATCGAATATGGATATGCGCTCGTTTTCGCTCAACTCTGAGCTGACCGTGATGGTGGTCGGGTCCGAGGAGGTTGCCAAACTCGATGCGATTATTGATATGTATCAGGCCAAATGTGAGCACCTGTTACTCAAAGACTGGTTGGCCCGGCCGCGCTATCACCGCTGGGTAGATAACGTGTTCCGGCTGACCTCCGCGCTCCAATAAGCCCGGGCGTGCGCTGCGGCACAGCCGAGGCAATGCGCGGGGTTTAGGAATCAGGCTGCTCGGCGGGTGTAGGATCTTCCAGGCTGCGCCCGGAGGCCAACATCGCTTGGACAACGGCCAGCGCCGAGGTGTGGTGGCGTTCATCGGGCTCATTGGCCACCAGGACCAGATCTGCGGCGTCGTAAATCTGATCTTGATCCAACATGGCGCGCTCCTGAGCTGCCCAGCGATCCCAGTGGGCCCGGTAGGTTTCGCCGTCGCGTCCCATGGCGCGTTTATGCCGGACCTTATCGGGCACTCGCAGCCAGATCAGCACGTCCAGGTATTCGCGGTTGGGGCGGGCTCCGATGCCTACACCCTCGCAGATTATGACCTCGGTTGGCCGGGTTGTCACAACCGGTCCGGGCCCGCCGTCCAGCGTGTCCGGCGCATTCCAATCCCAGGTTTGATACGTGGCAGTTTCGCCTGCGGCTAAGGCAGGTAGGACGTCTTGGCTAAATTTTTCGATGCCAGTGGTCAGCCCGTCCCAGCCGTGATAAAAGTCTTCCAGCCGCAGCACAGTGACCTCGTGGTGACCCGAGAGACTGTCGGCTAGGACTTTCGACAACACCGTTTTGCCTGATCCAGAACGGCCGTCGATACCAATAATGAGCGGACGAGCGGCGGAGTAGCGTGACATGACTCTATGCTAGGCCACCATGATGCACCGGTCGATGATCCCGTCACAGCGTGTATATGCAAACTCCATTGTCCTGCGGCACGGAATAAAACCGGGTTTAGCGGCGCTGTAGATAACAGGTAAAAGTTGAGCCTGCTTGACTCAGGTTTATTTGACACAGCGTCGCAATCTGTGGCACCTTGAGTGTAGAGAGCTCAAGGAGTGGGCTCAGAGCATTGCAACAGAAATACTGCAAAAGTATTTGCTACGAAAGGATTCCCATATGTCACGTGCTGTAGGTATTGACCTGGGTACCACCAACTCGGTGGTTGCTGTACTGGAAGGTGGCGACCCAACCGTTATCGCCAACGCCGAAGGTGCTCGCACCACCCCATCAGTGGTCGCATTCACCAAGGGCGGCGAAGTCCTCACCGGCGATATCGCCAAGCGCCAGGCCGTCAACAACCCAGAACGCACCATTTCTTCGGTCAAGCGTCACATGGGTACCGACTGGAAAGCCGAAATTGACGACAAGACGTACACCGCCCAGGAAATCTCGGCTCGCATTTTGATGAAGCTCAAGCACGACGCCGAAGAGTACCTTGGCGAAAAGGTCTCCGACGCCGTCATTACCGTGCCGGCATACTTCAACGACGCCGAACGCCAGGCCACCAAAGAAGCCGGCGAAATTGCCGGTCTGAACGTCTCACGTATTATCAACGAACCAACCTCTGCCGCTCTGGCCTACGGTCTGGAACGCGGTAAAGAAGACGAACTGATCCTGGTCTTTGACCTCGGTGGCGGTACGTTCGACGTCTCCCTGCTGGAAGTTGGCAAGGACGACGACGATTTCTCGACCATTCAGGTTCGCTCCACCGCCGGTGACAATCGTCTGGGTGGCGACGACTGGGACCAGGTTGTCGTTGACTGGCTGCTGGATCAGGCCAAGGCTTCCGGTGCCGACCTGTCCAAGGACAAAATCGCCCTGCAGCGTCTGAAGGAAGCCGCAGAACAGGCCAAGAAAGAACTGTCCTCGGCAACCTCGACCAACATCTCGCTGCAGTACCTGTCCGTGACCGAAAACGGTCCGGTCCACCTGGATGAGCACCTCTCGCGCGCCAAATTCGAGGACATGACCTCGCATCTACTGGAACGCACCCGTCGCCCATTCGAAGACGTCATCAAGGAAGCCGGCGTCTCGGTTTCGGACATTGACCACGTTGTGCTGGTTGGTGGCTCGACCCGTATGCCAGCCGTTGCTGAACTCGTTCAGAAACTGGCCGGTGGCAAAGAACCGAATAAAGGTGTCAACCCAGATGAGGTTGTCGCCGTGGGTGCGGCCATCCAGGCTGGCGTGCTTGCCGGTGAACGTAAAGACGTACTGCTGATCGACGTCACTCCACTGTCTTTGGGTATCGAAACCAAGGGTGGCGTGATGGCCAAACTGATCGAGCGCAACACCGCGATCCCAACCAAGCGCTCCGAGACCTTCACCACCGCTGATGACAACCAGCCATCGGTGGATATCCAGGTCTACCAGGGTGAACGCGAATTCACCCGTGACAATAAGCCACTGGGCAACTTCCAGCTGACCGGTATTGCACCGGCCCCACGCGGTGTCCCACAGATCGAGGTCACCTTCGACATCGACGCCAACGGTATTGTCCACGTCTCCGCCAAGGACGGCGCAACCGGGACCGAGCAGTCGATGACCATTACCGGTGGCACCTCGCTATCGGATGATGAAATCGATCGCATGGTCAAAGACGCCGAAGCCCACGCTGAGGAAGACAAGAAGCGCCGCGAAGCCGCCGAGGCCCGCAACGCTGCTGAAACCACGGCGTACTCGGTCGACAAGCTACTCAAAGACAACGACGACAAACTGCCAGAAGACGTCAAGACCGAGGTTCAGGCCGACGTCGACGCGCTCAAGGCAGCCCTTGAAAAACAGGATAACGACGACGAAATCCAGGCGGCATTCGAGAAACTGCAGCAGTCCCAAACCAAGATTGGTGAAGCACTGTATGCATCCTCGCAGCAGGAGGGCGCACAGCCTGACGCTGACGCTACCCAGGACGACGAAGACATCGTTGACGCCGAAGTTATCGACGAAGACGAAAAGAAGTAACCTTCTTCATCGTTGAGCTGCTCAACGTTTGTAACCGAGGCCGGCCGGTTTCCGGCCGGCCTCGCGTGTTAAGTTTTTCAAGGAGAATTATCATGACCGATCAGCCACACAACGAAGACCAAGAACCGATCCGCTTCACCGATAAACGCCGTATCGACCCAGAAACCGGGCAGCTGCGCGACCAATCGGATACCGAGGCCGAGTCTGCTGAAGCTGAGCAGGCGTCGTCGGAACACGCCGATCCGCTGTCGCAGGTTGAAGACATCCTCAACGCTGCTTCAGCGCAAGCATCTGAGCAAGAGGCTCCAGAGCCGTCAGCCGATACCGATCAGGCCGCCGAGCTGCGCGAAGACCTCCAGCGGTTGCAAGCCGAATTCGTGAACTATCGCCGCCGTGTCGACCGCGACCGTGACGTCGCCAAAGACAACGCCAAGTTCTCGATGCTGGAATCCTTGCTGCCAGTACTTGACGACATTGATGCCGCAGATGCCGCAGGCGACCTCGACGGCCCATTTGCTGCTATTGCGCGCAAACTTTTGACCACCCTTGAGGGTGTGGGCCTGGTGAAACAGGACGGCGAGACGCTGGTGGGCGAGCCGTTTGATCCAGCGCACCACGAAGCGATGCTGCGCCAACCATCACAAGAGGTTGATGCCGAGCACATCGTCCAAGTATTCCGCAACGGATACCTGTACAACGAACGCGTACTGCGCGCTGCCCAGGTTATGGTCTCCGCTGGTAATGAATAACAGGAGGGAGATTCCATGGCCTCTCAAGATTGGCTAGAAAAGGATTTCTACGCCATTTTGGGCGTTGATAAAAACGCTAGCGCAGAGCAGATCAAAAAGGCCTACCGCAAGCTTGCTCGCAAGTATCACCCCGATGCTAATCCCGGCGACGCCGCCGCGGAGCAACGCTTCAAAGAGATCACCGAAGCCAACACGGTGTTATCGGATCCCAAGCAGCGTCAAGAATACGATCAACTGCGTGCCATGGGTGCTTCAGGTGCGCGCTTTACCGCACCCGGTGGTGGCAACGCCGGGGGATTCGAAGATATCTTCTCTGGTCTGTTTGGCCAAGCTGGCGGGGGACGACACTCTGGATTTAGCGACGTGTTCGGTGGTTTCGGCGGCGGAGGCGCAGGCGGCCAGAGCTTTGGCGGATTCCAACAAGCCCCGACCAAGGGTGCCGATTTGAAAAGCGCCATCACCATTAGCTTCGCCGATGCCATTCGCGGCACGACCACCAAGGTGAACACCGGTTATGGTGCGCCCACCGAGGTGCGCGTGCCGTCCGGCGTCAAAGACGGTCAAACGGTGCGTGTCAAGGGCAAAGGCCAACAAGGCACCGGCGGTCGAGGCGACCTGATGGTCAAAGTCTCGGTCGCTTCCCACCCGGTATTTGAACGCGATGACTACAACATTCGCCTCAAGGTGCCCGTCTCTTTCGACGAAGCCGTACTGGGTACTACGATCGAGGTACCAACCCTGGATGGCACCGTGAAAATCGGTGTTCCCGCTGGGTCGTCGTCGGGCCGTGTCCTGCGGTTGCGCGGACGAGGCGTGAAAACTGCAAAACGTACCGGTGACCTCTTGGTGGAACTGGTCATCGAGGTGCCGGCCAACCTGAACGATGAGGCACACGCCGCCGTCGAAGCGTATCGGGCGGCCACCGCAGACATCGACCCTCGGGCTGAGCTGATAAAGAAGGCTAAGTTGTAATGGTCAACCGTCACAAACACGATCCGGTTTACGTCATTTCGGTGGCAGCCCAGCTGGCCGACATGCACCCCCAAACCCTGCGCCAATACGATCGCATGGGATTGGTGGTGCCTGCGCGCCAGGCTGGCGGCCAACGCCGATACTCCGCCGAAGATGTCCGGCGACTGCGGCGTATCCAATCGTTGTCCCGTGACGGTGTCTCCCTGGAGGGTATCCGCCGTATCGTCGAGCTTGAGGCCGAGGTCCAAGAGCTCCGCGATACGGTGGGCGACCTGGTCGACCAAATTACGGTGATGCGTTCTCACGTCTCCTTCTCTCGTACCTTTACCGCAGGATCCTCGGGCGTGACCACGAATATTCATGGTCCTGACGCCTCCAATCAGCATCATGACGACGACGCCGTTGC
Organism: Enteractinococcus helveticum; assembly: GCF_001657475.1. Taxonomy (GTDB): domain Bacteria; phylum Actinomycetota; class Actinomycetes; order Actinomycetales; family Micrococcaceae; genus Yaniella; species Yaniella helvetica. The sequence goes on along the minus strand of NZ_LXEY01000017.1, from coordinate 2,376 downwards.
CGCCTACCGCGAAGAGCGTCGTCGCAGGCGCTTCGATCGCGATCGGGTAGAACAAGCTGTCATGTTCGCCCTGGAACAGTCCAAACCGCAATATGCGCTGAACCGTCCACGTTTTGCCCTGCCCCGCTAGGCTGTCTTCATCGTGCGCCTGAGCGCGCGGACTGGATCAATTTGTCATGCAACAGCCGGAACCTATTCAACAGGCTCCGGCTGTTTTGTTATGGCTGTTATCCACAGCAAAGCTGCTCAGGGTACCTTTTCCACAATCGGCCATCCAGCCGACCTGGGGGAGCGGTGTCTTTCCTAATGTAGAACGCACGATGCTCGCTGCAGGAGGGGGAAAGTCACCCATGGATGGGGTTGTTGCTTTAGCTGATCTTTCGGTACGTCAAGTCAAAGATATATCGACCGGCACGCTGGGCTTTGGCCTCAAAGCTTGTGACCGGACGAGTCTCAAACCGCGGGGCCCAACCACCGACGTCGTCCAAGGCTTCCTCCAGAGGTTGCGGCGTGTCATCATCGGTGCCGTGCAACCGGGCCAGTGTTAATGGTGAGTCCGGTCCGGCCAAGCGTCCCGGGTGAAGGTTTTCAAAGGCTGGATGCGCATCGGCAACCTCACGCATCTGGGCGGCGTAATTTGACCAGTCGGTGGCCAACCGCAAGACCCCTCCGGGTGTCAGCGCACGGGCTACCTGATCTAAGAATTTTGGTTGAATCAGTCTGCGCTTGTGATAGCGGTTCTTCTGCCACGGATCAGAGAAAAAGATCCAGATTTCCTGCGCAGAACCGGCCGGTAACATGTGGTCAAGTACCTCGGGGGCGTTCGCCTCGACCATTCGCACATTGGTCAACCCATCGGTCACCACACGGTCCAGGAGTTTGGCCAATCCCGGACGATAAACCTCCACGGCCAAAAAGTTGGCTTGAGGATGTTGCACCGCACCGGCAAAAGTCGATTCGCCATGGCCCACACCGATGTCGACGATGAGTGGTCCTGCCTGTCCCCAGACGTCAGGCACACTCAGGTGTGACTGCGGGGCCACGGACGTATCGGCAAAGGTACGGGTAACCGGCAGAATCGTCGTCCCCAGATGATCTTGCCACAGGCGTTGTCGGGTCGGGGACATGGATAATTCACGCCGCACGAAAGACACCGGACCGTCACGCACAATCTTGACGCCCTCACGGGTTTGGATTTGCTGGTAGCCCTTGGGGATCGCATCGATCAGATTTGGGTCGCGCGGGCTTTCGTCGTCGTTCTGCGGGTGTGTCGGCATTGGGTCTTGAGGAGTGTTTGGGGTTTTAGGGTGATCAGAAGTCGGCGTCATAGTGGTGTTTTTGGTCTTTCGCATGGCGTATGTTCACAGGGTGCGCGGCGCGGATGCTTCTTGCGAATTGGCATGTTCATGCCCCGTGGCGGAACTCCGTGAGCTTGCCTGTGTCGCGTGTGCAGCCTGTGCGCATATGGAACGTGTTGGATTTGGTCAAGAAAGTATTACAGTTAACCATAACGAGTCCCGAATGGAAGGAAGACTTATGAGCTTAGCTCAGCTGCCAATACGTTTGACCACCGGTGCTTTTGTCCTGAACTCTGGTATTTCCAAGCTCAGCTTGTCGGATGAAGAAGCCGAAGGTCTGCAACAGATGGCCTCCAATGGTGTCCCCGTACTGGCTGATATGTCGCCTGCTGCGTTCCGTAAGTTCATCGCGGCCACCGAAATCGGTGTGGGAGCAGCACAATTGATTCCGAAAGTTCCGGGCTGGTTTGCGGGAGCTGCGCTCAGTGCGTTTTCCGCCGGCATGCTCAACATGTATCTCAACACCCCTGGTATGACTCAGGACGACGGTGTGCGGCCAACGCAGGAAGGCACCCCGGTTGCCAAGGACGTTTGGATGCTTGGCGCTGGTGCGTCGATGATTATTGATTCACTGTTGAACACTTCATCACGTCGTCGCAGATCCGCGAAACGCCGTGCCGCGAAGATTCATGATGCAAAAGAACAAAAAGTTGAAGCAATCCACAGCGCCCGCGAAGAGCAGCAGAAAGCGCTCGAAGCCGCTCGAGAAGCAGCCCGCGAGGAACGCAAAGCTGCTCGTAAAGCGGCCCGTACAGTGCGCAAAGCTGCCTAACTCGCCTGCTTGAGGCGACGCATTGCGTCAAACGAACACACAAAAGTGCCCCGCCTACTCGCGGGGCACTTTTGTGTGTTCGCAGCAGCTTGCTTGCCGCCCTGGCGGTGTTGATCAGACCTGACTTGCACAAGTGAGTGCTGATTTTCCGGTTGGGTTAGGTGTCGTGCCTAGTCAGCGGGTTTTGAGTTTGCGTTTTGGGTCACTAATTGGGCGGTTTATGATGAGTGCATGGGCTTATTTGTG
>NZ_LXEY01000016.1 GCF_001657475.1 Enteractinococcus helveticum | reverse complement strand
GGGCATGTCGAGGTCTTTCTTTAGATGTGTTGTTTGAGCACTTCCATCTTCGGAAGACCTCGACTTTTTTATGCCTTCAACACACCCCGGTCACCAAACCGATCTACACCCAAAATTCCGAAGAGCCTACAAACGGCGAACTGGTGGATGCGTTTTCCGGCGCACCTGTCGGTCGCGACCGGGTTTAATGCAGTGTGCCTGGGGTTCTTGTCAATAAACCAAGGCATACGTAGGGGGTGTGGAGAGACAGCTTAAATTGCACAAATAGGGACACCGTCAGAAGCTGCGTCATTACGGAAGTAACTCAAGAGCCAATGGTGACTATTGAACCGGCGTGAGATTCAGAGCAAAACATGGGCCTGACTTTGGAGGTATACATCAGGCCCGTGCGGAGCGATTGCGCCGAACTAAAAGCTCTTGCGGTAGGACTCACGTGCAAAGCGAGAATATGGAGCTGGCTGGACTGTTGCTCGGATGGTGATCTGTCGGTGCGGTTCAACGGCGGGCTTGGTCGAGTTTGGCGCCTCGCCCCAAATGAGCTCGACTTTGGTGCCGGGCACGGCAAGATCTGCGTCGATGCTGGCCAACGACACGAAAGCTTGTTCATTGGTTAGGTAGCCGGCGTCATGCGAGATGCCAACCAGCTTTCCATCGCGTTCTACGCGGTCCACTTGGTACAGACCGTAGCGGGCCTTCGGGAAGTTGACGTATTTCGCTGGGGTGCCAGCTTCATACAGTGAGCGCTGTACTGCAGCAAGATCTTCTGAACTCCATTCCAGCGATACCTTGGTGCGATGCTGCTGTTCCGACATGGCTTTTAGGGAGTCTTTGCCGATGAAATCATGATCCCAATCGATCAGACGACCATAGCCGATTTCAAATACCGTGCTGTAGTAGTCCTCAATGTTGTCAGACTGGTAGCTTCCAGCAATGGAGCCCATTCGGGAGGCAGGCAGCCACTGCAGGTAGTCTTCCATTTCCTGACCGGTGAAGATGGCCGGGGTGGGGGAGGGAACCCATGCGGATTCTAGATTGGCGGTCGAGTATGCCAGCGAACCGACCAGTTGCAGGTCGAAGTCTTTGCCAGCTTCCAGTAAGGCATTGCGGATCAGGTCGTAGTCTTCCCATGGGCCCCAGAATTCAAAACCGGGTTGCCCAGCCATGCCGTGGCGAATCGCACGAATGCGGCGACCTTCGATTTCGAATTCGAGCATGCCAAAGAATTTGGTTTTCGCAATTGGAATGGAGCTGACTTTTTCCATGAGCAGTTCAGCATTTGGTCCCTGGACTTCAAAGCGGTACTGCAGGGGGTCGCCGTCACGGACAGCTGAGTTTGCATCGCGCTCAAAGGTCACATCGTAGTTGCCGGTTTCGCCATGGTACTGAACCCAGTCAATGACCATGTGCCAGCCGATCAGATCAAATAGGCCGTCTTCCAAATACACCAGAATGGCATCGCCAATGAGGTAACCCTCGTGGTTGACGGCGACGAACTGTTTGGCCATGTTGGGTTTGAAATTCGAGAAGTTGTTGATGCCAAGATCGCTGAGCAGTTTCAGTGCATCGGGGCCCTGGATGAATAGGTCGGTCATGTGGTGGGACTGATCTAGCAGGGCAACAGCTTCCCGCCAGGCGAGCTGTTCCGAACGCCAGTTGGTAAATTCTGGCTGCACCGGAAAGACAGTCGGTGCAGCCTGGGCGTTGCGAAGGGCTGAGGTGACTCCTCCGGCTGATGCGATAACTTCAGCCGCTGACTGTGATGTTGCACTTGCTGATGCGATGGTTCCTGCACTGGACTGTGACATATTGATCCTCCGAGTATCATGCGTTTCCAGGCCAGCGAATATCGAATGGCCACTGGAATGATCGTAAGTTACAGCCAGACAATCTATGATTAGAGTCACTAATATCATGTTGCTTGATTGCTTATGAGGCTGACAGTGGATCTAAATTTGGTGCGCGTCTTCGTTGCTATCTACGAAATGAAGAGTTTGACGGCCGCAGCCGAACGCCTTTTCGTGACGCAGTCTGCCGTGAGCCAATCACTAGCCAAACTGCGCGCCAGCCTTCAAGATGAACTATTCATCAGAAGGAGAGGAACGATGGCTGTGACATCGTTCGCGAATGACACCTACCCGCAATTTCGTGAAGCACTGACTGCTATCGAGCGGGTTACTAGTCGAATAGAACCGTTCGATCCCGGGACAACAACTCGAACTTTTCGCATCGCCTTGTCTGAGCTGGGCGAGGTCGGGTGGCTGGCAAATATCGTGTTCGAGGTGCGAAATCTTGCTCCACAAGCCCATATTGAAGTGCTGCGCCTAGAAACCGAGCAGGTAGCCCAACAGCTTAGACGAGGCGAAGTGGACATCGCAATTGCGCCGATCGGAATCCCCGGCGATCTCGAACGAACTCTGGTTAAGACGCAGGCCTACCGGCTGATTATGTCGGTTGAACACCCGCTGGCATCCGATGAGGTAACTACCGCACGGTTGCTACAACTGCCAAGAGTCGCTGTGCCATCTGACTCCGGTTCGGATCAATTGGAATCCATCCAGCGCGGTTCGTCTACATATCGAAGACCTGCAGTCGTTGCTCAACACTTCGCAAGTATTCCGCCGATACTTCGAGCACAACCGGATCTTGTTGCCATCGTCCCGGAGTCAATCGGGGCAGGATGGGCGAAAACATGGCCACTCGTCGTGAAACCGCTCCCGTTTGACATGGCATCCTTGGAATTATCGGTCTATCGACGTTCTACAACCCACGATCAAGAAATACTTGACTGGTTATCGCAAATAGTGCTTCGAGCTATAGTGGCTCTACCGGAGCATTTTGAGACGATCACCGGCGGCGAATAATTGCTGTTGTAGCTCTACAGAATCTGTCGTCCGAGTGAGCCGCTGGGTCACCCTTATAGCGAAGTGATCATAGACGCCCTGGCGGTATACCCGGTAGTTTAGCAGCTGTCAGTCTCTAAACGACCGTGTTCTTTTATAAGGCGGTTGTGCAAATTTCGTCCGATAGTTCTCCCGTGAAGTGACATATAAGGATCATTCATGCGGAAAACTGACATTTCGTCTTCAATAAATCAATCACCATTTTCTCGGCGGAGCCTCTTGCTCGGTGGCCTCGGACTAGGAGCCGTGGGAATGCTCGCAGCCTGCGGGTCAGATACTGCGTCTTCCAACGGAGCAGGCGATGCTGGTTCTGCCGCTATAACGAGTCTGACCGCTGGTGTTTTGCCCATCGTTGATGTCGCTGCAATATACATTGCGTCGACCCAAGGCATATTCCAGGAGCACGGTCTCGATATTGACATGACGTTGGCACAAGGCGGTGCAGCGGTAGTCCCCGGAGTTATTGCGGGTGATTTTATGTTTGGCTTCTCCAACGTGACCTCGTTACTCATTGCGCGTTCACGCGGCTTGAATCTGAAAACCGTAGCCCCAGGGTCCGGATCGAATGGGCAGGTCGGAGGCGATTACTTTGGCGTCTTCGTGGCAGGAGAGAGCGATATCAATGAGGGAGCTGACCTCAGTAATCGCACGATTGCGGTGAATACGGTACAAAACATCAATGACTCTGCGATCAAGGCCGCTTTAGAGGATGCCGGGGGCGATCCAGACTCTGTCACCTTCGTCGAAGTTGGCTTCCCCGATATGCCAGCAGCATTAGAAAACGGCCAGGTTGATGCAATTGCCGTCGCAGAACCGTTCCTGACCCAAGTTATTGATAACGGTGGACGCGATGTGTTGTCAGCCTATGCGAAACCTATCGATGATCTAACCGTCTCTGCCTATTTCACAAGCGAAGATCTCTGGAATGAAAACCCAGATACCGTTACGGCGTTTCAAGAGGCAATGGCTCAGGCACAACGGATTGCGCGAGAGGACGAGCAGGCAGTCCGAGAAGTCTTGCCTACGTATACGGGAATCGAACCAGAACTCGCCCAACGGATCATCTTGCCGAATTTTCCAGAAAAAATTAATGTCGAATCAACACAAGTGCTTGCCGACCTTGCTATTGAAGGAGGCTTCTTGGAAGGGGAGCTGAACCTTTCTGATTTGCTTGGTGACAGATCATTCTAACGTTGGCAGTACCGACCCGAAGATTGTAAGCGGGGTTGATGCGCCGAGGTATCAACCCCGCCCTCTGCTGCGTGCGTTATGCTCATGTGCGCCTATGGACTCGAACAACGTCGGGTAGACGAGTGTTGATTTCGTTACGACATCGTAGAACCACTTCAAACCGGAAGCATCGTGTGTCTGAGTCCGCATGTAAACAAATAAGCGGAACGCTTCCATCGCGAATGGCAGCTGGTGAACCACGATAGGAAATTTCTTGGCCCAGCCGTGGGCCATTGAGGTGGGGATGACTGCCAGTAACGTCGGATGTTGTTCGAGCAGTGGCATGAGAGTGGCATAGCGCTGGATGATGATGCGAGGAGTCGAAAAAATCCCGGCTCGTTTTTCAGCCTCAGGGAGCACTTCGAGACTTGAATCCCCCGCAAGCAGCACGCGCGACGCCTGGGCATACTTTGAGACTGTGAATTCGTCGTTCGCCAGGGCATGTCTATGCGACATCACGATGGAGAATGTCTGTTCTTTGATTGCTGTTCGTTCAAAATGATTCGACAATACTTGAGAAGAAATTGCCACGTCGACATAGCCGCTCTGCAGCCATTGCTCGGTTCTTTCTGGCTCAAGCGCCACCGAATGTATCTGAACTTGAGGCGCTGTACGAGAAATCTCGGATACAAAATTCGGAAACCAGCCGATTTCGCCCAATTCCGACAGCGCGATACGAAAAGTTCGAGCCGAAGTAGCTGGGTCAAAGCTCTTGATAGTTCCCACGGCGGTATCCACGCCTATTAAGGCATCCCGAAACGCCGGATACAATTTGGCGGCTACAGTTGTTGGAAGCATTGATGTGCCTTCACGCTGGAACAGCCCATCGTCTAAAGCCTGGCGTAAGCGGGCTAGCTGCTGACTCACCGCAGAAGGGGTGACGTGAAGTCGTCGAGCTGCTTCGGTTACTGTCCGACTTTCGAAAACTGCGACGAAAACCCGAATCAAATTGAGATCCATACTCGCCACCTGTTTTAGTTCAAGAAACGTTGCTGTTAGGAATTCTAAATCTTATGCCCGGACAAGCGGTCTATCGTGACATATGTCATATGAGTTGATGTGCCGAAGGAGGCCTGGACCGAAGTTTCTTAGACAATACGGATAGGTGACCAGCAGCGCACGGTCGCTGCACGCTGGAAAGTAGTCATTGCTTTGGGCTCAACTTTTCTGCTGTAGCCAGGGGGTTGCTATCTCTTAACTTATTCAACCGACTCCATATTCTCGTTGATTCGGGAGCGCTGTCGGATGCTAGACAAATCTTCAGTTGGAGGCTGACAACGGTTGAATAAGGCCGGCAAATCCATGCCCTCATGGCAGTTTCTTGCAGTAGGGAAGCTGGACCTTTAGCTATCTTTAGACTTTTGACCACCGTACTTACGAGACGGATGACCTGAAGTTGATAGTGAGGCGCGTGAGGCCTGCTTACCTGTTGGTGAGCAGGCCTCACGCGACTCAGATCATCATCTCGTTGAGGGAGAACTAGTTATCGTCGGCAGTGGTTATCAGTGCATCCAGATCTGCGGGTTGGTCCAAGAAACCGTATTCAACGGCCATCTCATTTAGTTCGTGTAGCGAAGTGGGATTCATCTCCGCAGTAATGTATTCCAGATTCAAGGATTCAACGAGCTCAACTTCCATGTCGCTAAAGTCTGAGATTGCTTGGACGTATTCGGTCTCATCTGACATCGCAAGTTCTGCCGCCTCGGCAATCGAGTCGGTGAAGGCTTTCGCGAGGTCAGGGTTCTCGGTGGCGAAGTCTCGGGAACTAAACGTCACCATGGAGTTGAGATCGTCGATGGCTCGAAGCGGATCCCCCAACATTCTTGTGCCATCGGTGTTGAGAGCCATCGTCAAGAACGGTTCCGGAACCCACATGGCATCAATGTTGCCTTGTTCAAGCTGTGCCAGCTGGTCGGGGAAAGCGATCTCGTTGAACTCGACCTGGGCGGAATCGCCGCCGTCGTCATCCACCAGAGCCAAGGTGGTCAGGTGCCCTTGGGTTTGCAGAGTGTTTGTGGCGACGCGTTTGCCTTCAAGGTCACTCCATGTTTCAATGCCAGAGTCTTCCTGGACAATGATTGCGGATGGTGCGAACTCTTCCGGGTCTGTGGGATGTTCATAGCTCAGGGAATAACCCGACAGGATGCTCATTTCCAGGCCCTGAGATTCTGCGGTTAGCAGTGACAAGGGATTGCCCACGGCAAACTCCATGGAACCACTTGAAACTGCTGGCAGGAGCGCAGCGCCTCCTTGGCCAAATTCAAGGCTGACATCTAGTCCGTGCTTCTCAAAAATTCCTTCATCGATCGCTAGCTGAACCGTCGTCGAAGTTGCGATCTGCAATACCCCAACAGTGACTGGCGTAAGCCCATCCGCGCCATCTGCGCTGACATTGCTATCTGCTGATGTCGTCGTGCACGATGTCAGTGCTAGACAGAGCGCCGCTACACTCGCGATGCTGGCAGTCTTTTTGATCATGAGGTTCTCCTTGAGGGTGAGGAAGTAGGATTGTTTGTTGCTGGTTATTTTCAATCCATGGAGTGAATACATAGGAAGATCCGGGGCCGCTCACGCGCTAGAGCTAGGTACTCGTAATGATTCAACGTATTAACTGAAATAAAGTTCTTCGCTTCGGTGTGGATCAGTAAGCCCATACGAAATGCTATGACATGAGTCACATGTGATGAGGTGATTTTTCCAATGATTGGAAATGACATTTGAGCCTCGTGGAGAGTTGGCTCCAGCGTGGTGACTGACGTAACAACCCTTGGTGAGTTGCGAAGTGGTGTGTTGTAATTTCTAGGCTTCAGGGCAGGTACATGACAGCCCTCAGGTATTGCAGAGTCGAATTTGAGGATATCAAGGAAGCGAATCTGTAGGTCACTGAACCTGCAGAAGCTGCGGCCGACCTGAAGGGTGTGGCGGTTCAAGGGTCCACAGACTCCAAGGCGGATCGCGGGATTTGGCGACCGTGTGAGCGACGAGTTCTTGCAGATCAAGGTCGATGGCGATCAAGCGTTCTTCCAAGCATCCGGTCACATATTGCTGCGTGTGTAAGCCGAAAATCCCGGCACGATCGTCGACTGGGGGTTCATCGACTCTTTAGCCGAAGGCTTCGGTGACTGGCTGAGCAGGTTATCCTGGCGCGCATGGTCGAAACCATCTTCGGTCCAGACCATCTTGTGGGGTGGAAAGCTATGGCGGATGGCTGCGATATTATTCGCGACCACTGTTACTGGGTCATTCCCGGCACTGAGTAGTGTTTGGCGCTGAGGTGACCAAGTCCCCTTACTATGAGTCATTTTTACAATCGTTGCGAATGCCAATAGTTTCAGGCAGAATGTAAGCAGTATGATGGCGCTCACATAAGAATTCACACAAGGAGTGAGATGACAAACCACGGAATTGGCGACTGGATTGAACGACGTCGGGTCAAATCTGCCGGTCGACTTGCGGTGACCGCAGGCGATCTGGAACTTACGTACGGGGAATTCGGTGACCGCATTAATCGTCTGGCCAATGCTCTGACCGACCGCGGAGTGCAGCAGGGTGAGCGGGTGGCGTACCTGGGCGAAAACTCCGTGGAATTTCTGGAAACTCTCTTTGCTCTAGGCAGTATTGGTGCGGTATTCGTTCCTCTCAATACACGACTGGCCGGCCCAGAGGTCACGTTCCACCTCGAGGATTCCGGTTCCAAGACGCTCATCGCATCCCATACTATGGAGCCGCTTGCCGTGGCTGGCGTCGAAGGCACGGATATTGAGCGCGTGATTTTCGTAAACGACGGCGAACGTGTTCCCGCTGAAAACGGTCGGCTGCAGCTGTCGTCACAACAGTATGACGACGTCATTGCCAGCGCAAATGCGGAGCGTCCACGTGTCAACGTGGCTCTGGAAGACCTGGCCATCATCTTGTATACCTCAGGTACGACCGGCAATCCCAAGGGTGCAATGCTTAGCCACAGCAACCTGACCTGGAACGCCATCAACGTTATCTCGGATATGCCAATCACCAACGATGAGGTCGCACTGATGATCTCACCGATGTTCCATGTCGCTGCCCTGGGGATGGGTGTCCTGCCGACCTTCCTGAAAGGTGGGCAGGTCATTCTCGAACCACGATTCGAACCCGGTCGGGCCCTGGAATTGGTTGAGCGCCACAAGGCTACCTTTATTTCAGGTGTGCCGACTACCTACCAGATGATTGCCGAGCATCCTGCCTGGGATACGACCGATATTTCCTCGTTGAAAAACCTCACCTGTGGTGGCTCTGCTGTGCCGTTGCGCATTTTGGAGGCCTATGAGGATCGTGGTCTGAGTTTTACCATGGGGTACGGCATGACGGAAACCTCGCCGGGAGCGACGACGTTGCCGGCGCGCTATTCTTGCGAAAAGATGGGCTCGGCTGGTCTGCCGCAAATGCACACGCATATTCGTGTCGCAGACTTTGATGGCAATGTGCTTCCCGCACGAGAGGTCGGCGAAGTACAGATCCAGGGACCGAACGTCATTAAGGGGTACTGGAACCGAGAGGAAGCCAATAGAAGCTCCTTTATTACCGATGACTCAGGCACCTGGTTCCGCTCCGGCGATATGGGATACCTGGACGAAGATGGGTTCTTATTCATCTCGGATCGTCTCAAGGACATGATCATTTCGGGTGGAGAAAACATTTACCCGGCACAGATTGAACAAGAGCTCGCTCAACTCGAATCCATTGCCGCTGCAGCAGTGTTCGGGGTGCCCGATGAGAAATGGGGCGAAGTCGGACGGGCTGCGATCATGGTTCGAGAGGGGCATGAGATTACAGAGCAAGAAGTCTTGTCGTATCTTGATGGCCGACTGGCCCGTTACAAGATTCCGAAGTCTGTGGTGTTTGTTGAGGATATGCCGCGCACCGCATCCGGTAAGGTCCGTAAGCCGCAACTGAGGGAAATGTACGGCGACTAAGAGTTAAAAAATATTGGGGCGCAGCATACGCTGCGCCCCAATCATAGGGAAAATGGGTCTCACAGGGTGACTTTGGTCAACAGGGCACGCAGTTGATCGCGTTCTGAAGTCGTTAGGTTGGCTAAAACATGATCTTCAGCGGTCATGGTGATTGCTCGCGCCTGACGGTAGAGCTTCTCGCCCTCGGTGGTGGCCACGATATTCTTGGAACGACGATCCCGCCGGTCGGTTTCGCGTTTGACCAGGTTGCGGTCCTCTAGCGTGTCCACTAGGGCCACGATCTGCGAAGGGTCCAAGGCCACAAACGAAGACATTTCGCGCTGGGTGGGCTTTAATTCAGAGGCTGCCAGTGCCAGCACGGAGAACTGCCGAACATTGAGGTCGACTTCTTCGAGCAACTTATTGGCGTACGCGTTGCCCTTGGCGGCAAGGCGTGCTGTAAGGAATTGGATTTCTTTGGCCATCTCGGTATCCCGCAATGGCGACGGATCGAGCTCATTGGCTTCTAGTAGTTCGGCGTTCATGTGAAACATTTTCCCATCTATTATTGACATCTACAAGAATATCGGTTGAGATAGACAATAGGTGTTATTCACAATTATTTCTAGAGTCAACGGAATGTTGGTTCTAGGCCAACCAGAAGTGAGGACAAGCAATGTCACTGAACGGCAAAGTCGCAATCGTTACCGGATCCGGCGCTGGTCTTGGACTGGCTTACGCTCAAGAGCTCGCACGCCAGGGTGCCAAAGTTGTCATCAATGATGTCAACGAAGATGTCACAAAACAAGCAGTTGAATCCATTACTTCTGCAGGTGGCGCCGCCATTGGCGTGACCGCACCGGTTGGCTCCACTGAAACCGCTGAAAAACTCGTCAACGCTGCCGTCGAAGAATTCGGCACTCTCGACATTTTGGTGAACAATGCCGGCATTCTGCGTGACCGCAGCCTGCTAAAGATGTCCGACGATGACTTCGACGCCGTCATCAATGTTCACCTACGCGGCACCTTTACCTGTGTTCGTGCAGCGTTTGCTTACTTCAAAGAAAACGAAATCAAAGGTCGCATCGTGACCATTGGCTCGCCAACCGGTCAGCGCGGCAACTTCGGTCAGACCAACTACGCGGCAGCCAAAGCTGGCATCGTGGGTATGGTTCGCACCTGGGCCCTGGAAATGAAACGCGCCGGCGTGACCGTCAACGCAATCATCCCGGTTGCCGCTACTGCCATGACCGAAACTGTCCCATACTTCTCCGCTGCCATCGAAGCTGATAAAGCTGGCGAAGCAATGCCAGCATTCTTCCGCAAAGAACTGGGCTTTGGCACCGCAGCCGACGTGGCCGGTCTGATCGCCTTCCTGTCCTCTGACGAAGCTGCGAACATCACCGGTCAGGCCATCGGTGTCGGTGGCGACCGCCTGCAGGTTTGGGGCCACCCAGAACCAGTGGCCACTGAATTCCGCGAAGGCGGTTGGAGCTACGAAGCCATGCAGTCCGAAGGCCGTGAGCTTATCGAAAACAACCTCCAGGACGTCGGCGAAAAATTCCTGGAACTGCCCGCCGAACTGCAGCCAAAGGCCTAAGTGATATTTGTGGCAAAATACGAATCCAAGATTGACGTCTCCGCAATCTCCGCGGTCGATGTCCACGTCCATATTGAAATGGACGACCAGGGCCACAAGCCCATGCCAGAAGTCTTCTACGAAGCTTCCGCAAAATACTTCAAATCCGAAGACCGCACCCCGTCGATTGATAAGATCGCTGAAACCTACCGCGACCTGGGTATGGCCGCCGTCGTCTTTACCCTGGATGCTCGCACCCAGTTCGACGGTCACTTGCCAAACTCCATCGACGATGTGGTCGCCGGAGCACTGCGCAATAACGACGTGCTGCTGCCATTTGGCTCGGTCGATCCACGCAATGGTGAAGCCGCCATCGAAGAAGCCAAACGCCAAGCTCACGAGCTAGGTGTCCGCGGTTTCAAATTCCACCCTTCAGTGCAGGGTTTCGACCCTTCGGATCGCCAGTTTTACCCGCTGTGGGAGGCACTAGAAGAAATCGGCCTGCCGATCCTGTCACACACCGGCCAGAACGGTATGGGTGCAGGGCTGCCCGGAGGCGCTGGCATCAAGCTGGGGTACTCGAACCCGCTGCTGCTGGATGAAGTCGCCGCTGACTTCCCACACCTGCCCATCATCATGGCCCACCCATCGGTGCCCTGGCAGGACGAAGCCAACTCGATTGCCACCCATAAGGCCAATGTTTATATTGACCTGTCGGGCTGGTCGCCAAAGTACTTCCCAGAATCATTGGTCCGCCAATCCAATAACGTGCTGAAACACAAAGTACTGTTTGGTACCGACTACCCACTGATCCCACCGACCAAATGGCTGGCAGCATTCGAAGACCTGCCGATCAAGGATGAGGTCCGTCCGCTGATCCTGAAAGATAACGCGGTCAAACTCCTTGGACTCGACCAGGAGGCCAGCGCATGAGCCGCGAACCAATCTGGGATGTCTACGGTTTTTCGGACCGTCTCACCGACACTGAAAAAGCGGTGTTAGCAGAACTTCGCACCACCCTTGACGACAAGGTGCACCCGTACCTCAACGATGCGTGGAGTGAAGACCGCCTGCCAGAAGAGATCATCGAGCCGCTGGAGTCGCTGCGCCTGATGGATCCACCCGCGCTCAAAGCAGCCGGCGAGCCAGTCCGTGGCATTTTCGAAGCCATGCGAACCTTTGAACTCGCCCGGTGCGACATCAACGTCGTCACGTTCTTCAACGCACAAGCAGGCCTGTTCCGCACCGTCATCAATCAAGGCGGCGACGCTGATCAGGTTGCTGAACTTGATCCGAAGGTCACCAACTATGACCTGCTGGGCGTCTTCGCGCTGACCGAACCAGATAATGGTTCGGATGTGGCCCGCGGCCTGCAAACCACGGCAACCCAAAGTGCCGATGGTAGTTGGACCATCAACGGTGAAAAACGCTGGATCGGTGGCGCCTTCCGCGCCGACGTCATCTGCACATTTGCCCGCGACACCGCCGACAACCAAGTCAAGGCCTTCCTCGTGCCGCGTGAAGCCGCAGGGGTGACACTGGAGAAAATCGAGCGCAAAGCTTCACTGCGCATCATGCAGAACGCCCACATTACCTATGACGACGTCCAGGTGGACGACGACGCACGGTTGAAGAACATCAACTCGTTCAAAGATGTGGCCGCGTGCCTGCGCTTGATGCGTTCGGATGCATCATTTATTGCGGCTGGTGCCATGGCGGGCGCCTATGAGGCCGCCGTCCGCTACACGACCCAGCGCGAACAGTTCGGCAAACCGATTGCCGGGTTCCAGCTGATCCAAGAAAAACTGGCCACCATGCTCGCCAACGTGACCGCCTCGGTGGCCATGGCGCTGCAGCTAGTGGACCAGCAGGAAGCCGGCGTCTATAAAGACGAGAACTCGGCGATGGCCAAAATGTTCACCGCTACCAAACTGCGTGAAACCGTAGCCCTGGCCCGCGAAGTCTGCGGCGGTAACGGCATCACACTGGATACCGATGTGGCACGCTTCCACGCCGACGCCGAAGCTGTCTACTCCTATGAAGGCACCCACGAAATTAATGCACTCATCGTCGGTCGTTCAATCACCGGCGTCAGCGCATTTGTCTAACTCGACCGTTTACTACCTAAAGGAACTTGATCTCCATGACTGAAACTCAAGCACGCACTGTTGTCCCATTCGAAGAAGTTGCCAACCTGGCCGGTACGGACCTGGGCGTCACCGAATGGATGACCGTCACCCAGGACATGATCAACACGTTCGCCGATGCCACCAGCGACCACCAGTGGATCCACACCGATGTGGAACGCGCCAAAGAAGGCCCATTCGGTGCTCCGATCGCACACGGTTTCCTCACCTTGTCGCTGATCATCCTATTCTGGTCGGAACTATTTGACGTGACCGGCGTGACCACCAAGGTCAACTACGGGCTGGACAAAGTCCGTTTCACCAACCCGGTCAAAGCCGGCGCCCGTATCCGCATGAAGGCCGAAATCTCCGAGGTCCAGGAAGTTAAAGGCAACGGCCTGCACCTGGTGACCAACGGCGTCATTGAAATTGAAGGCGAAGAACGCCCAGCTGTCGTGGCAACATTCCTGTCACGCTTTTACGCGTAAGTACATCGAAGTAATATCAGCGACAGGCTGTGGAACGAGACCGTTCCCACAGCCTGTTGTTATTTAATTGGACTGTTCGCATTTGGGGTGTAGGTCGGGTTTTGGATTTGGGCGTATTGAAGGCATAAAAGTGTCGAGGTATTCCAATGATGGCACTGATGAAACTAGCTATCACAAAGAAAGTCCTCGACTTGTCACACCGTACTTTTCGACCCCTGACTTTGATATTTTTGCATGCTGGATGGCTACGGAGTTACCGCGACTGGGCAACGAATTAACCGTGATCAGACCGCGTTGGAATGTCCGGTGATTGCATCCGATAATTTCTGTCGCGCCTCTGGTAGCCAAACCAAGGTTCAGGGCAGGCTGGTATGGAAAGTCACTCATGTGCTGATTGGTTGGCGGCCCACCCATTGGCATGTGCGGTTACCTCGTTATCGGTGTGATGATTATTGGGCACGGGTGTGGCAACAAGATACCGCCAGTGTGGTGGAATCGGAGCCGAATCTGTCGCATGCTGTCGCGTTGTAACGGTACTCAAGGAGCATGATGCCCTGACGCAGGCTGCCTTGGCCAGGAGAGTGTTTATGTGTCCCCAGAGTATGCAGGGTATTCTGCGGAATCTGGAGATTAACGAGCTGATCGAGCGGAAGTCTCAGGCGGGTGATCGCCGTCAGTACGTGATTCTGATAACCGCGAAGGGTCCGGTGTTCATGCGGAGCCTGGAATCGCGGATCGCAACTTTTGACGCCTCGCTTGTGTTCCGAGCTGACCGAGCAAGAAGAGACGGTTCTTTGGGGGCGTACTGCGGCGAGTGCGTCTCAATGCCGAATCTTATGAGGAGCTGTCCGAGCTGTGAGGCCTCATCAGAAGTCTAGAATATCTGACGGGTGCGTTTACGGCTGATAAAAGTTGAGTCTCGCCTCGATGTCGTCAGACGCGCTGATGAGTCGCGCAGCCATGGCTTCTTCAAGTTCCAGATTAAAGCGGTTCACCGGGACGATAAAGCCCAGACCGCCAAGTACTCGGGAGTGGTCGGGCGAATATAAGGGCACTGCAACGGATACTGCCTCCGCATCTTTTTCTCCCCGCGATGTGTAGTAGCCGTGGGTGTGCAAGCGGTCCAGACTGCGGAGGATGTCATCCACAGATCTGGGCGTGGTGTCTGTGAATTGCGTGAGTTCGACTTCACGCATGAGAGCCCGGATCTGATCTGGTGTATCTTTCGCTAAGTGCACGACCGATGGTGCACCGGCGTGAATGGGCATGAGTTCGCCGACTGTATATCCCACGCGAACTAGCCGCTGAGAAGCTTCCACAGCGTCAATAACCGTGTGTGTGGAATTGCGTCGCCGCGTATAGGTCAGCGTCTCGTTGAACTCGGCCCGGAGCTGCGACATCCAGGCCGAGGCCAGGTCAAGTGTCTTATTGGTGCCGCTTCCCAGCCGGGCCAGCTCAAAAATCTTGTGACCAAGGCAGAACCCACCGGCGAGGTTTTGTTGGAGAAAGCCAAGATCAACCAAGGTGTCGATATATCGATACGCCGTAGAGCGCGATGCGCCTAGGTGGTTAGCGATTTCAATCGCGGTGAGCGATAGTCGTTCGGCTGAGATTAAATCCAGAATACCCAGGGCTTTGTCGACCGTGGTATTTCGACTGCGAACCGTTTCATTCATGTTTCTACCCCCGCACTGACACTAGCATGTGTCCTAAAAAATAGGGCATTGACGCTCGTAAAGTAGGACATAATACTTAAGGGGGAGAAGACTGCCACGCTCGTGCCGGGAGTGCTCAGGCCGAACGGGCAATCTAACCTCTGTAGACCGCACCAAAATAGCTCGAAAGTTGATGATCATGTCCATACCCGTTCCACAAGATGCCGCCGAACCGATCCGCCCAGTCGCGGTGGTGACCGGCGGGCGGCAAGGTTTGGGACGAGGTGCCGCCGTGCATCTAGCCCGCAAAGGATTCGATGTCGCGATTGCGGATCTACCTGCGCTTCAGGATGATGTGGCCATTGGCGAGCTGTTGGCGACCCTCCGCGAGACCGGCGCAAAAGCCGAGTATTACCAGCTCGACATCGCAGATCTTGGCGCACATGCGGCATTCGTTGATCAGGTCTGGGCTGATTTTGGCCGACTGGACTGCCTGCATAACAATGCAGGTATCGCAGCGCGTCCGCTCGTCGATGTTTTAGATTTAGAACCCGAGGCGTTTGATAGGGCCTCAGATATCAACTTGCGCGGCACTTTCTTCCTCAGCCAAGCGGTCGCGAAGAGCATGCTTGCGGATCCATCGCGCTTGACCGACGGTGTCTACCGTTCGATTCTGTTTGTCACGTCTATCGCAGCGGAGCTGGTCTCAACCGACCGCTCGCAATATTGCATTACCAAAACCGCAGTCTCTATGGCATCCGAGGTATTTGCCACACGGTTGGGTCCCGAAGGTATTCACGTGCACGAAATCCGTCCGGGATTCATGCGCACCGAGATGACGGCGTCTGCGAGCACCGCGCCCATCGACAAGAAGATGGAAGACGGCAGTGTCCCGCTGGGCCGTTGGGGGAGCACTGACGACGTCGGACAGGCCGTGGCGACCCTGGCTTCCGGGGCGCTGCCTTATATGACGGGACAACCGTTATGGATCGCCGGGGGACTCAACATCGCCCAGGCCACGTAAGCCAATATCTTCCCTCTTGCTATCCCTTGTGAACGAATCGGAGATTTTCCTGTGTTTGAAAACATGCAAGACCAAACGGCCATTGTGACCGGAGCCTGCGGTGGAATCGGTGCCGCCACGACTATGCGTCTCGTACGTTTGGGCGTGAATGTCGTAGCCCTCGATCTCAACGCTGAGCGCTTGGCCCAACTCGAGCAAGATGTCACGGAGGCAGGCGGCAACATCGCGGTGCTCGCTGGTGACGTCACCGACGAGCAGCTTGGACGTGCTGCCGTTGAGCTAGCCAAAGAACGCTTTGGTGACCTAGAGATTCTGGTCAATAATGCGGGCATGGGCAGTGCCATGGAACCCATTTGGGAGATTGACCTGGCAGACTGGCGTCGCGATATAGAAGTGAACTTGACGAGCTATTTCATGATGATCCAGGCTGCCGTGCCTCACATGGTTGAAGCCGGCTATGGCCGGATCGTCAATACGGCGTCTGCCGCAGGCATGGAAGGCCATGCGCTGGCCGGCGGATACGCTGCAGCGAAGGCCGGAGTTATTGCCATGACCAAGGTCCTGGGCAAAGAACTTGCCAAAGATGGCGTGATCGTCAACGCCATCGCTCCCGCACTGATCGGGTCTGGCATGTTGGACCAGCCGTGGTTTTCTGACGAGGTGAAGGAGAAGCTGCTGGGACGTATCCCGATGGGACGCGTGGGCGAACCGGAAGAGGCCGCTGAAATGATCGCCTTCCTGGCAAGTCCATCGGTCTCATTCAGCACGGGTGCAGTGTTTGACCTATCGGGTGGTCGGGCAACCTACTAACCTTCAGATTGCGGCACGGTCGGTGTCACCCTGATATGCGGCGGGGTGACACCGACCATGCCGCATTTACTCTCGAGACTAACATCAATCTGGTGGGAGCCCACCGACGGGAGCGCTCCTAGATAGGGCCATTCCCACTGCGCTAACAGCTAGGACTAGTGGTCCTTATAGGTTGATCGGCTGGCGAGTGTGCTCCTCGCCAGCCGATCAAGAAGGTGTCCGATACTAAAGGGACTTAGCGCCAATCCAATGGTCGGTAGTGAACGCCTCAATCGCCCAGTCTCCGTTGAAACGGCCGATACCGGAATTCTTCTCCCCACCAAACATCACGTGTGGTTCATCGTTGACGGTTATATCGTTAATATGCGTCATGCCGGCTTTGATTCCGCGAGCAAAGTTCATGCCGCGTTGCAAATCCTGGGTGAACACAGCGCTGGTAAGACCATACTGTGTGTTATTGGCCAGCCGCAGTGCGTCGGCCTCATCTTGTGCTTTTGTGATACCAACGACGGGGCCAAAGATCTCGTCTCGGAAGAGTTCCATCTCCTCGGTGACATCTGCAAAAACATGAGGTGGAATGACGCGTCCGCGTGGCTCAGCAGAGACAACCTCCCGGGCACCTTCCGCCCGAGCATTGTGGATCTTGTCCAGTATTGAGGTGACCTGTTGATCATTGATAATCGGTCCCACTAGGTTGTCAGGATTACGGGTGTCACCGCTTTGGACTTCCTTGACAGCTTGTGCGTATTTAGACACGAACTCATCGTAGATGCTCGCATCAACGATGATCCGGTTGATCGCCATGCAGATCTGGCCCTGGTGAAGGAATTTCCCCAGCACCGCCGCCTTGATGGCTTCGTCAAGGTCCGCGTCGTCGAGCACCACGAATGGTGCGTTGCCCCCGAGTTCAAGAGCAACTTGCTTCATGTGCGTCCCGCCGATGGCCTTCTCTCCGACGGCCTGACCAATCTCCGTTGACCCAGTGAAAGAAATCAGCGAGGGTATTTCGTGTTCGACAAAGTAGTCGCCAATTTCTGATCCGCTACCAACAACCACGTTGAGAAGTCCCTGGGGCAAGCCAGCCTGTTCAAACACATGCGCAAATAGCAGCCCTCCGGTGAGCGGAGTATCCGAAGCAGGCTTGAGCACCACTGCGTTGCCAAGCGCCAATGCTGGTGCAACTGAGCGCTGCGCTAGGACCATCGGGAAGTTCCATGGACTAATAACGCCAACGACTCCCAGCGGTTCACGGAATACGTAGTTCTGCTTCCTTGGGGTTCCAGACGGCATAATTTTGCCGTGGGTCCTAGTCGGGTAGGTGGCGGCTTCACGCGTGTGTGCGATTACTGCTCCTACTTCGATGCCCGCTTTGATTGCAGATGATCCTGATTCGGCGGAGAGCAGCTCCACGAGTTCGTCAAAATGCTCTTGCATGTAATCAGCTGCAGCTACCAAAACTGCTGCACGCTCTTGCGGTGCCTTGGCTGCCCAAGCAGATTGAGCAGCAGCTGCGGTGGTATAGGCGTCATCCACATCGGTAGTATTTGCCTGCTGAATTGCAGCCAATACGGTGTTGTCGAAGGGATTGATCGTCTGCAGAGTCTTCTTTGAACTCCCGTTCCTCCAGCCATCGACAAATATTTGTGTTGGGATCTTATCGATCATGGTGGGTGCGGTGCCGTTATTCGATATGGTTTGCGTCGTCGTTTCCGTAGTAGTCATGGATTCCTTAAACTGGTGCTATTAGTTTGCGTCGGTATTCAGTAGTAAGACAGGTTTGATCGTGGCACCGGTACCGGCTTCTTCGATGGCAGTATCGATCTGGTTGAAACCATAGGTTTTGATGAGCCGGTCAAACGGGAAGCGGCCTTGTTTGTACAGCTCCAACAGCGCAGGGATGAGCTGAGCTGAGGTTCCTGAACCGCCAAGTGTGCCGACGACTCGTTGTCCCCACAGTGTGCGGAAGTGGTCGAGCGAGAAGCTTGCGTCAACGGGCGCGCCACCGATGAGAATCATGGTGCCCAGCATGCCCACGGCTTCCATCGCTTTTTCGATAACCGAAATTACACCGGTGCAGTCCAAAACATAGTCAGCAGGCCCGCCATTAATCCGCAGAATTTCTTCGACGGGATCCACAGCGCCTGAGTTGATCGTATCCGTGGCGCCAAGTTCTTTGGCTAATTCCAGGCGAGAATCGTGGAGGTCGATGGCAATAATGCGTGTCGCAGGAGTGTTTTTTGCCGCCATAATGGCTGCGAGACCAACCGCCCCGGCACCAAAGATCACCACAGATTCGCCGGCTTGTGGTTTGGCGGTGTTGAAAATGGCACCAGCGCCCGTGGTAATACCGCAGGCCAGCGGACCAACAAGTTCCAACGGAATATCTTTGTCCACCACGACAACGGCTGAAGCCAACGCTAGCGAGTAGGTAGCAAAACTTGATTGCCCGAAGAAGTGGCCGGAAAGTTTTGAGCCGTCTTGACGGGTATAGCCAGATTCGCCGGCTTTGGGGCCTTTGAGGCGGTGACCGCCCACGAGTGCTTCACCGATGCGCTCGCAGTAGCGGTGTTCGCCTCGCACACAATTCCGGCATTCTCCGCAGAATGGCCATCCCATGACGACATGGTCGCCGATTTGTACCGAGGTGACGTCGGGCCCGATCTTCTCGACAACCCCAGAACCTTCGTGCCCTAGCACACCTGGCAGTGGCAGGGGCATGTCACCCGACTGGGTATTCATATCGGTGTGACAAACCCCGGTGCCAACGACCCGCACCAGGATTTCACCGGGTCCTGGAGCGTCAAGTTCCAGGGTTTCTTGAACAAAAGGAGCGTTCTTGGTTTCTACAACATATGCGTCAATTTGCATAAAAGTTCCTTCTCTACGTATCGAGGTCTTGCAACATTCAGGGGTTAGACAGACGTGGTGACCGGGGCAGCTACCGACTGGTCGAGTGTGTAGCCGTCTGGGGAAAACTCCCCATTTTCATCGCGGAAGGCATATCCGAAATCCGGCCAAATAAGCGTGAGACGCCCGGAGCGTTCATCAACGTACCAGCTCTTACAGCCGCCGTTGATCCAGACCGTTCCTTGGGCGTTTTGCTGAATTTTTTCGACGTAGGCTTCTTCGGCTGCAGGGTCGGCTTCAATGGACTTCGCTTGGTTCGCCGCCACATAATCCAGTGCACCGAGAATGTAGTTCACTTGGGATTCGATGATGTACACGATGGAGTTATGCCCCAGGGAAGTGTTCGGACCATTAATGCTGAACAGATTGGGGAATCCTGCGACTGTGACCGAGTCATAAGCTTGCATGCCTTTTTCCCAGTGTTTCGAGAGGTTCAAGCCTTCCTTGCCGTAGACAAGTTGCGCATAAGGAGGCTCTGTTGCTTCGAAGCCGGTTGCAAAGACCAGTACATCGAGATCGTAGGTTTCACCCGAGGCCGCGATGGCTGTCGAGCCTTCAACATGCTGCAGCGCTGAGGCTTCCAGCGTAGTCACGGGCGCCTGCAGCGCAGGATAGTAAGTGTTAGAAATCAGTACGCGTTTACATCCTGGCTCATAGTCGGGAGTCAACTTTGCGCGTAGGTCGGCATCTTCGACTTGGTCGGCAAGATGGCGCAGGGCCATATTTTTGCCAGCTTCCAAAAACTGCGGGATCGCTCGCCGCTGAGCGTAGGAGTTTTCGCCTTCCCAGAACAGCTGGGAACGCAACTGACGCATGGTGTCTGGATTTCGTCGGAAGAGTCGCTTTTCTCCGTCGGTATATTCACGTTCCTGGCGAGGAATAATGTATGGCGCGGTGCGCTGGAAGACCACGAGTTCGGACGCAATCTTGGCTAGCTCTGGCACGATCTGAATAGCTGAGGCTCCGGTACCGACGATGCCGATACGCTTGCCTTCAAGTGACACATCATGATTCCAGCGGGCTGAGTGGAAGAGTTCTCCGGTAAAGCTTTCGAGCCCGGGAACTGACGGGTATGATTCATCCGCAAGGTGGCCGGTTCCAGTAATGACGAACTGCGCGGTGTAAGCGCCTGCAGTCGTTGCAACGTGCCAGCGCTGTTCGGCTGAATCCCACTGAGCGCTGGTCATGTCAGCATTGAAAACGGTATGTGGCAGCAGCCCCGCCTCGCGTGCACTGCTGCGCAGGTATTCCTGAATTTCGGGGCCCGGAGAAAAGGTGCGCGACCAGTCAGGATTCAGCCGATGCGAAAATGAATACAGGTGACTTGGTACGTCGCAAGCAGCACCGGGATACGTATTATCGCGCCAGGTGCCACCGACATCGTCAGCACGTTCGATGAGTAGGAAATCATTATCGCCTCGTCGTTTGAGAGCCATACCCATGCACAGTCCGGCAAAGCCGGTCCCGACGATGATAGTTTTGACGTGTTGTCGTGGCGAAGTATTGAGTGTCATGTAATTGTCCTTGAGAATGCGGGGCAGGCCCGTTACGGGGCTGGAGTGGGGATGATGGTGCCGGCGGGGTACTGGTCTGGAAGGTCCATAAATTGCTGAATATGATGGCTCAGCTCGCTGGGGCGTTCAAATACCACTGCATGACCGGTCGGGATCTCGACATATCGTGAATCTTGGATCGCACCAAAGAGCGCTTGCTGATGTCGCACCGGGACCATCTGATCATGTGTGCAACCAACCACGAGAGTCGGACACTCGATCGTATGAGCTGATTCGGTGATATCGATCCGACGATTCAAATCCATTTGGCGATCACCGAAGTGATCAAACTTCATGGCGTTCATCCCGGGTGCCAGGTCGTCTCTGGTTTTGTCCGCGAGGAATGGTCCGCCGAATGCACAAAACGTGGAGTATTGGCGCAGGACCGTATCGTCGTCGAGGTCTCGTAGGGTCCGCCAAATATCATTGCGCAGCAATTGCTGCTGATCGGTCTTGATCCATCCCGAAACCAGTATGAGCCGATCGACGAGATCAGGGCGTTGTGCCGCAACGACTGCGGTCACAACCGCTCCAAGCGAGTATCCCAGCAGTGCGACTTTTCGTCCGGGAACTGTTCGTTCGATCAGTTCGATGACTTGGTTTGCCAAATGCTCAAGCTGTAACGGGGAAGAGCCGCTCTCTTCTGAGGGATTCGACCAGTCGATCGAAATTACGCGTTGTTTTGCCGCGAGGACCGGAAAGAGAAAGCCAAAGTGAGATGCGGTAGAACCGGCAGTCCCATGGACTAGCACGAGCACATCATCACGGTTTTTATCGTCTTGTGAGTCGTAGTAAGTCATCTCAAGGCTAGCGAGTTCAGCGTGTTTTGGAACCAAGAGCTCTTCGGTGAGCATATATGCCCTTTCGTTTGCTTCGATCAAATGAAAACAACCATAGAAGTCCGCTAGATGGAATTGAAGAAATTTTGATCCGGCGCGGATGGTTGTGGCGTGTATGGCTACATCATGCCTTTATAAATGGAAATGTGTCAACAGGAAAAGGGCCACTTCATATAAAATCGCAGAAATTTCGTGACTTAAGTCTATACAGTGGACTTGTCGTGGGTTTATACTCTGATACATGATTGAACAACCGGCCGGGCATGATCCCGACAAAAAACAAGTGATCTCTCGAGTTGCGGCGATCCTCGCGGCCATCGCTGAGGGCGGGCCTCACGGTGTGCGCTTGGTTGAGCTCGCTGACGTCACAGGTATTGCCCGGCCAACCGTGCATCGGATGTTAGGGGAATTGCGTGCAGTCGGCTATGTGGAGCAGTTGCCCAATAAGCGCCACATCCTAGGTCAAACGTTGGCTCGGGTGAGTATGGCCGCGCCGAGTCCGAAACTCGACGTGATTGCATTGCAGGATATCGCGCAGGAACTTTCCGACCAGACTGGTGACACCACGTATGTCGCCATGCGAACGTTCGGCGCCACGTACTACCTGGTGCGCACTGAAGGCGCATACCCGGTTCGCGCACGGTCGGTAGAGCAAGGTGAGCTGATGGCGCTGACGGCAAGTTACTCGGGGCTGGTTTTCCTGGCTCAGCTCCCACCACATAAGCGTGAGGAGCATCTGGCGCGTGCGGAGACTAATCATCCAGCTCTGGAGTGGAGCGAGAGCAGCTCTTCTGAACACGTGGAAATTCTGCGGCAGACAGTGAATGCCTATGAAGACAACGGCTACATCTTTGGACACGATGTCGTGGTGCCCGGGATTTCAGGCATGGCAATGCCTGTTCCGGTGCGGCACGGCAAGCCATATCTTGTCGTCAGCCTGTCGGGGATTAACAGTCGTTTTCAACCGGAGCGACTCCAGCGACTCCATGAGCTGTTGAGCAATGCGGTAGCTCAAGTCGAGCAGGTCCTGGGCGAGGGGCAGGGAAACCGCGACGACCGGACTGCTTTGTAGGCGGTCTTGCTGCACGAAGAATAGCTCGTGATCTTCGAGAAGATTCAACAATTGATTTCAAAAATGAGAGACATGAAGGATTGATCATGGCAGAAGACTCAAATGTAGGAATGCGTGCCATCACGCTCGGTGCCGCTGGTGGGCCAAAATGGTGGGGTCGGAATGATGTCGATGCGGGCATAAGCACCGCGATCATCGTTGATGGTCGCGTCTACCTGGTCGATCTCGGTTCGGGGGCATCGCGTCAGCTGGCGAGAGCTGGATATGGCTACAGTGACGTTGAGGCGGTGTTTATCACGCATATGCACTCGGATCATACAGTCGACCTCGCAAGTATGCTCCTGTTCGGTTATAGCGACGTCGGACCGCGACAGGTCCCGGTCATTGGGCCAGCTGCCAGAGGTAAATTGCCGCCGCTCACCGAGTTTGCAAACAGCCAGCCCAATACTGTGCGCGCCGATGAACCAACGCCGGGGATCGCTGAGACACTGAAGCGCCTCGAGGGCGCGTACTCGACCGATATCAACGACAGAATGTTCGACTATGGCAGCCCGTCGCCACTTGAGAGTTTTGCTGTGACAGATATTGCGCTTCCCGCTACGGTTCCATTCGATGCAAATAACAATGTCGCACCCGAAATGGAGCCCTTTGTGGTGTTTGAGGACCCCAGAGTCCGTGTGAGCGCAATCCTGGTAGACCATCACCCAACGGCGCCGGCATTCGCATTTCGATTTGACTCTCGGTATGGCTCGATCGTCATCTCCGGTGACACCGGGTACTGCGAAAATACGATCCGAATTGCTGAAGGAAGTGATCTCTTGTTCCACGAAGCGATCGACTTGCAGGTGATGGAGGTGCGTATGCGACATTACCCGGATCCGAAGCGCCGCGAAGCGATCATGTCGCATCACCGCCGGGCACACACGACAGCCGAAGATGCTGGACGTGTTGCACAAAGTGCAGGTGCCAAAGCATTAGTGCTACACCACCTCGTCCCAGCCGATACGCCACTTGCTAACTGGCAGCAGGCCTCAAATACTTTCGACGGATTGGTGCATATTGCCGAAGATCTCGCGGTTTTTGAGGTTTGAAGTCGGCTGAAGCAGCTAGTAAAAAAGTTCAATAGATGGACTTTTGAGTCCTCAGGTGGCAGCTCAGGTTTCGTTGTGAAGTTTTTGTTGACTTGCGCCTAATACGGCGGTAATCTGTCACTCACGCTGTTATTCCAATCACATCATCCGTCAGATCATGCCGACCAAACTTCAAAATAGTTCACTAGGTGAAACTGTTTTCCGGCACGTTATCTCACGGATATTGACGTCATCGAGCGGTGACGGAGAGCTGTATTTACGCGTTGGCCCCTGTCTTGGGCGCAGCAGATTTTATGAAGAAGAGGAAAAATATGGGTTTTCAAGGTAGCAATTGGCAGACGACACGAGGAAAGTTCGCTGCGCTAGCGACTGCTTCGATTTTTGGACTGGTCCTGTCCGGATGTGCAGGATCGGTTGGAGGGTCTGAAGACAGCAACGAATCAGAAGGACTTCCTCTCGGAGCGACGGCAGCTGAATATCAAGAAGCGCTGGCGGATATGCCTGAAACCACGCTCGTGTACCAGCCAGAAGCACCTTCCGGGGAGGCAATTTCTTCGCCTCGAGCACTCGAATTCAAAAAGCGCGTTGAAGAAGTCTCGGGCGGCAAGCTGAAGATCGAAATCGTCTGGGGTCAGGCTGTTGCAGGCTACTCCGAGGTTGTCGATGCATTGGGTGATGGTCGCGTTGATATCGCGACCATTCTGCCAATCTATAGCCCCGCCGAATTCCCAGTAAACGACGCGTTTATTGTCGGAAGTACCCTGGGTGGTTCCTCTCCTCTTGCCGGTGAGTTAGCAAGCAACGCGGCTCTTTTGGAGGTTGCGTGGAACTCTGAAGAATTCTTGGCCGAACTTGATTCGCACGGTGTCGTGCCGCTGATTCCGTTCTATGGTGACGGCAACCAGTTTGCTATGTGTAGTAGTGAAGTATCGGAAGACTCAGGATGGAGTGGCCTCCAAAACCGAGTTTCATCATCGACTCAGAATGAGCAAATCAGTGCGCTAGGTGCCAGCCCGGTCTCCCTGGAATACCCAGAAATCTATGAAGCCCTGCAGCGCGGTACGATCGATTGCGCTATGGCGCACGGTGCAGCAGCAACCGGAAATGGCTTCCTTGAGGTTGCACCGCACTACGTCTATTCCGACGAAGTCTCGTTTGGACGAGGTGCACAATCCGTGGTTGCCGGCAGCAACTTCGAGAAACTGCCACTTGCCGCCAAGCAGCTGATCTTTGACGAAATGCTCACCCTGTTTGAACAGCAGTTGATCACCAGTATTCAGGGCAACATTAACATTTCCAACGCCATTGACGAGCACAACGGCTCAGCCCGCACGCTTAATGACGAAGAAGTCGCACAGTTGACTGATGTGTCCGCTGAACTGCTCGACGAAAAAGTGGAAGCCGGCGTCGTGCCAGAAGGCTTCTATGACGAACTGACCGAATCGATCGAAAAGTGGCGAGCCACCGCAGCAGAAATGGGACTAGGGGATGAGGGCGACCTGCAGTCGTTCAGTGAATGGTACAACCCAGAAACTGACGCTGTCCGTGACTTTGCCGAAAAAGTTTATGACGATGTAATGGCGGAACACCGCCCAAACTAGTAGTCGCTAGTCGGTCGGAGAGGATGGCCGGCGAAGATTTTTGAGGTTCGCCGGCCACCCCGCCCTCAACTATGGGAAGTAAATATGAAGAAACTCATAAAAGGTCTTGATACCTTCTTGACGACCGTCGTAGTGCTGATGCTCATTGGTTTGATGCTGCACGTTGTGGCCAACGCACTGGGCCGCTATTTCTTGAAGACTCCGTTGGACGGCACCAACGAGGTCGTCGCCTACTGGTACCTGCCAGTGATTACGCTCGGTGGTTTCCTTATTGCGCACTTCAGAAGGGAGCACATCAGCGTTTCGCTGGTGACTGACAGGCTTCGCAGACAGAACAAAAAAGAATTTCTTATTGTCGGGAGAATTCTCGGCATGTTGCTCAGCCTGGCGTTGGCCTGGTACGGGCTGCTTGAGGCAATTAGTAGTTTCCAAGTCGGTCTGACGGCGGGTGTATCCTCACTGCAGATTTGGCCTGTAATGTTCCTCGTGCCCATCGTTTTTCTTGCCTTGGCTGTCACCTTTATCGTCGAAGTGTTTTCGATTAGTCGCGGTGAACACGAGAGCGTGCAACAGGAAGCCGTAGCAGATGACGAAGCCATACAGGGTAGTTAGTTCGTCGGCACTTGATATTCTTGAGGGAACGAAATTATGTCTACTTTAAAAATAAGGGCCAGTGAAACTGATAGCCCTGTGGGATTGGTCCCTGATACGAAACGCGAGAAAGGCTCGTGGAAGCCTCGTCTCATCATGGGCGGTTTGATTCTTGCGTGCATCGTAGGAATTTTCTTGAGCACTAGCGCTCTGATGGCTGGTGCGCTCGTGATAGCGCTCATGATCATCCTGCTCTTCACCGGTATCCCGGTGTCATTTGCGCTCGCTCTCCCAAGCCTCGTGGGGATTTATGCCATCAGCGGGGTTCCGGCCACGGTGAACGTGCTCTCGGTTGCACCGTATAACGCGGTCTCGAGTTGGTCGTTGAGTGTTCTTCCGATGTTCATCTTCATGGGCATGCTGCTGACGGTCTCGGGCATGACCGGCAAAATGTATAAGGCTGCTGGTCACTGGTTCAACTGGCTCCCGGGGGGTCTCGGTATCGGCACTACGGCAGCCGGCGCTGGGCTGTCTTCTGTTTCGGGCTCCACGATCGGAATGACGTATGCCTTAGGGCAAGCAGGTATTCCAGAGATGCTGCGGGCAGGCTACGATCGTCGCGTTGCCGTTGGGACCGTCATTATTTCCGGACTGCCCGGCAACCTCATTCCGCCAAGTATTCTCTTAGTTGTTTACGCAGGCATCGCGAATACTCCCGTGGGACCCCAGCTGATTGCTGGCGCGCTTCCCGGTATTTTAGTTGCAGCGACTTTCGCACTGTTCCTGCTGATTCTCGGTTTGGCTGCGCCCCAGCTCTTTGGCAGGTACAAAAACAAGACACAGTCAACTGTGACCGTCACCTGGGGTGACCGGCTGCAGTCCCTGAAAGATATTTGGGCGTTCCCGCTCATTATGATTGTCCTGTTTGCGGGCATGTTTTCCGGGATTTTCACGCCCACTGAAGCCGGTGCCGGGGCCGCGTTGGTTTCCCTGCTGCTATGCCTGTGGTACCGGCGCAAAGAGCTACCATTTAAGACGATTGCCCAAGCCGCTTTGTCTTCGGTGGCTGCAACCGCCGCAATCTTCTTCCTACTCGTCGGTGCGGAGATGCTGACCCGCGTTCTCGCCGTGACCGGCCTGGCACAAGCAACCACAGACTTCATTACCGGCTTGGGAATGTCCCGCTTCGTCTTCCTGGTGTCGCTTATCGTCCTGTACCTCATCATGGGAATGTTCTTTGACACCCTGTCGATGATGTTCCTGACCATTCCAATTCTATTACCAACATTCGCCGCGATGGATATTAATGTGTTGTGGTTCGGCGTATTCGTGGTCTTGCTTGGTGAGCTTGGCATGATTACACCACCGGTTGGTGTGCTCAGTTACATTGTCCACAACATTGCGCAGAAGCCTGATGTGAATCTCGGCCAGCACATTAGTCTGAAAGACATATTTGTCTCATTGTCATGGTTCCTGCCGATCGCCGTACTCTTCCTATTCCTGATGATTTGGTTCCCAGAGATGGCAACCTGGTTGCCGGACATGATGGCAGAGCGAGGAGCCTAGCTGGTCATCCAGCTGTTTGGATAACTACATATTGTAAGAGCTAGTACAGCAGGATCGTTGACTCATTGGAGGAAAATGATCCTGCTGTGGCGTTTAGAGTGTCCTCTCTTCATCTTCATAAGGTGTCCTGAGACAGTGCGCTGTCTGTCATAGCGAGTGCTGATTAATTTTGGGACGGAAGGCATCGTCAAAGTCCCGTATGATAAACGCACTGTAACTCACATAACAAAAAAACGGGTCAGAACCCTTCCATTCGTGGCGAATGCCGTCTATTGTTGCTGTCAATCAATGAATATTTAGATCATTTACTTCAATTACTCAATCTCATGCCCTCCGGCGGTCCGTAGCGAACCGCCACCCTCACACTGGGAGATATTATGAAGAAGAAATTCCTATCTGGTTTTGCAACCGCTGCAGCCGCAGCGCTGATGCTCACCGCATGCGGTGGCGGTAATGGTGGCGACGGCGGTGGTGAAGCTGGCGGCGAGACCGAAGAAATGCGCGAGGTCAAAATCGGTGTGCTCAGCATCGCGCCGAGCGTTGGCGTGGCCTACGGGATAGAACACGGCATCTTCGAAGAACATGGCTTCGACGTCGAATACGAAATCTCCAGCGCGGGTGCAGCCATGCTGCCTGCGGTCTCAGCTGGCCAGCTCGACTTTGGTGTTGGGAACCCATTGTCGGTCACTACTGCTGTTGATCAAGGCTTGGACATGAAGATCGTTGCCGGCTACTCAAACTCCCTGGAAGAAGGCAACGACGTGGCTGGTGTGGTCACTCGTACCGACTCTGGCATTGAAACCTGGGCCGATCTTGAAGGCAAAACCACCGCGGTGAACGCGCTGAAGACTCTTGGTGACTTGACTGTCATGCACCTTGCTGAAGAAGACGGTGCTGATCCACAGGCGCTGAATTTCTCGGAAATCGGATTCCCCGACATGCCAGCCCAGCTAGAGCGTGGTAACACTGACGCTGTGTGGATTCCAGAACCATTCCTGTCGCAACTCTTGGAAGACGACGCCAATAAACTGGTGGGCTACTCCTTCCAGGAAACTGACCCAGGTATGGCCACAATGGTCACCTTTACTTCCGGTCAGCTCGCTGAAGAAGATCCGGAAATGGTCGCCGATTTCGCTGAAGCCATGACCGCAGCCCTGGCTGCCGCGCAGGAAGATCAGGAAGGCTCCCGCGAACTTTTGGTTGAGTTCCTGGAAATCCCAGAAGAAGCAGCACAAGAACTCGTTATGGAGCGTCTAGACGGTGAGTTGAACCGCGAACAGCTAATGTTCATGGTTGACCTTGCCAACAAATACGACTTCATTGACGAAGCGCCGTCTGAAGAAGACCTGTTCTTGAACTAGCTCATATATCTAGATATCGTTGAGCCCCGGCCATGCGGTCGGGGCTCAACTGCGTGTACTGTCCAGATCTTGGTTTCGAAGTGTCTTGCCGTCGTTTTATTCCAGGACAATCGTGTCGAGTTCGACCGCGTTATCGATGTATCCGTATTCAAGCGCTAAATCAGCGAGGTCCGGCAGAGCATTCGGCGCGATCTCAGTTCCCAAATCGTCAATGGTCATGGCTTCCACGACCTCTATGGGGATGTCGAGGTACTCGGAGACTTGCTGTCGGAACCCATCTGGATCGTTCGCGGCTGCTTCTAAGGTCTCTGCCAGTGCCGTCTCAAAGGTCTCGAGTAATTCGCTATTGGTTTCAGCAAAGTCGGCGGACGTGAATGTCACCAACGGTGGCAACTGTTCGATGACTGCTGCGTTTGCGGAGCCAATGTTTGCACGATCCGGATTGTTGAGGTTCGAGGTCAAAAACGGTTCCGGCTGCCAGATCGCATCAACGTTGCCAATTTCCAATTGGGCTTCCATGTCCGGGAATCCCAGCTCGGTGAATTTCACTTCATCAGGATCGCCGCCATCCTGTGCAACAGCACCCTTGACGACGAGGTCGCCTTGCGTTTGGACGGCATTGACAGCAACGGTCTTACCTTCCAGGTCTTTCCATGTTTCAATACCGGAGTCCGCTTGCACGACGATGCCATTGGTCATGTCATTTTCAATCGGCGGTGCGGCATAGCCCGAGACGATTCGCATATCGAGGCCCTGATCCGCGGCAATCATGATTGACAGCGGGTTACCGATAGCCAGATCCAACGACCCACTCGATACGGCCGGTAGTGCGGCTGCGCCACCCTGACCACTTTGGATATTGATGTCAAAGCCGTGCTTTTCGAAGATTCCTTGTTCAAAGCCGTACTCGAAGGCCGCGGATACAGCCACTGGCATGACACCGATTGAGAGCGTTGTCATGTCTTCTGTATCAGCAGTTGAGGACGTGTCATCGGAACATCCTGCAAGCACCAATGTGAGCGCGAGGGCTCCTGCAAAGATTTTTGGTGAGCGACGAATTTTCATGGGTTTACCTCTCAGATGTTGAGCTGTCGCAGCACATAACGTGCAGCGTTCGAATCGGTTTTTCACTCTGGGGATAGTTTGACGGGTCGAACCAAAATCGCTCGAGGTCAACGATGCCGCTAGACGAATGCTTGTCGGCCCGTGATGGTACGCGCGACGATCAACGAGTTCATTTCGCGGGTACCTTCAAAGGAATACAGTGCCTCCGCATCAACGAAGTGGCGCATGACGCCTTCATCCAGCACAATGCCGTTGCCTCCTAACAGTTCACGACACCATGCGACGACTTGACGGGTTTGACTGGCCACAACGAGTTTGGCCATCGACGAGTGCTGGTCTTCTTGTCGACCTTGGTCCGTCATTCGAGCGATCTCCATGGTCAGCGCCCACGACGAGGTGATATTCGACAGACACTTGGCTAACAGATCCTGGACCAGCTGGAAATTATGCAAGCTTTGACCGAACTGTTCTCGCTGTTGGGTATATGCCACAGTTTTTTCATAGGCTCCCACCGCATTGCCTAGAGCCGCAAAGGCCACCTCTAGGCGGGTCAGCTTCAAAACTTTTGCTGTATCTTGGAATGAATTGGCGCTCTGCAAGCGCATATTTTCGGGCACGAAAACGTTGTCAAGGGTGATATCTGCGTTTTGGACGATGCGCAGGGCGTACTTATTTTCAATCTTGGTTGCACTAAAGCCCGACGTTGTTGTGTCAACGAGAAAGCCCTTGACCTGCTGGTCTGCTGTGTCCTTGGCCCAGACCACGGCGAGTCCGGCAATTGTGCCATTGCCAATCCAACGCTTGGTGCCGTTGAGAATCCAGCCGTTGCCGGAGTGCTGAGCCGTGGTTTCTAAACCTCGAGCGACATCCGAACCGTGATCGGGTTCGGTTAGCGCAAAACAACCGATCAGTTCCCCGTTAGCCATCTTGGGGATGAATTCTTGGCGCTGTTCTTCGGATCCGCATAACATCACTGAACCCATAGCCAAGCCGGTATGTACACCAAAAAATGTGGCCAGCGATGCGTCGACTCGTGCCAGTTCTAGGGCGATCATGCCGCGAAACAGTGCTGAGTTTTCAAAGGGGCGGGTCTGCTCATATGGATGATGGAACCAGCCGGCGTCTGCAAGATTTTTGAGCAGATCGTGGGGGAATGAGCCGTCTTGCCACCACGTGTTGACGTATGGCGCAGCGTGTTCTTCCAAGAAGGCACGCAACGATGCCAGTGTAGTTTTTTCTTGGTCGGACAGGTAGGTGTGGGTTGCCAGAAAATCAGCTAAAAGGGGCTCGTACGTGGTGGTCATGATACTCCTAGGCTTGCTCGCGCAGAATGTTCTTGCGTAATTTCCCGGTCGAGGTACGTGGCAATTGCTCGACGAAAATGATTGATTTAGGTTGTTTATATCGAGCAAGCCGACCCTGCAACGCAGAAAGCACACTGGTTTCCGTCCACTCAGTGTTCGAGTCGGGCACGACAAAGGCTCGCCCTACCTCGCCCCACTTCTCGTCATCGATACCAATGACCGCTGCTTCGGTGATCCCCGGTAGATCCATCAGCACGGATTCGATTTCGGCAGGGTAGATGTTTTCTCCGCCCGAGATGTACATATCTTTGGAGCGGTCCTTGAGAGTATAAAATCCATCATCGCTCACCGAAGCGATATCGCCGGTGCGGAACCAGTCATCTTGAAACGCGTCGTCAGTGGCATCCGGCCGATTCCAGTACTTGCGAAAAACATTCGGACCGCGCGTGAGAATCTCACCGACGGCGGCATCCACATTGGCATTGCCTGAAGGGTCCTGCAAGCGGACGTCGACCAAAAACTGTGGTTTGCCTGCTGAGCCAGTATGCTCGCTGGCGTCCTCGGCCGAGAGTTTTAGCACCGCAGGGGAGGTTTCGGTCAGGCCGTAGCCTTGCTGAACCTCCACCTGGTGCTTGGCCCAGTCGCGCAGCGTCCGCTGCGAGACCGGCGCACCGCCGACAATAACCGTCTTGAGCGATCCCAGCGTTTCGGCGGTGAAACTGTCGTCGGCACTCAGGGCATCAAGCATCGCCGGGACACCAAACATGCAGGTAACGCCTCGATCACGAATAACTTCTAGCACGGTCTGGGGCACAAACGACGACAGGATCTCTATGGTGCCACCCTTGAGGAACACTGGCAGCACGAGACCATTGAGTCCTGCAATGTGAAACAGCGGGGCTGCTGCGAGACACACTTCGTGGCTGGTGAGATCGGTTTCAATCAGTACGTTGATGTCATTGAAAAAGATATTTCCGTGGGTCAATACCGCACCCTTGGGCTGACCCGTGGTGCCTGAGGTGTACATCAACAAGCATGGATCATCCATGCCGACGGCTACCTGCGGAACGGGCGCATCAGACAGTAGCTGTTCAAATTCGGCGGAATCGACGTCGATCGATAACAGCTCTTGTTGAAGCGACGACTCCACACGTGCCACGACGTCGTGAACTTCGGAGCCGTGCACTAAGAGGCTGGCACCGGAGTCTTCAATCATGAACTGAATCTCTGAAGGGCTCAATCTGGCATTGAGTAATACCGTGATCGCACCCAGGCGTGAGGCAGCGAATAATACGGTCAGTAAATCTGGGTGATTGGCGCCAAAATAGGCAACTCGATCGCCGCGCGAAATACCGCGCTCAAGCAAACCCGCGGCCAATGATTCCACTCGAGCAGCAAGCTGCTGGTAGGTATCTTCGCGTGTACCGTAGCGTAACGCCACTGCGTCGGGGGTGAGTCGAGCTCGGCGAGCGGGCCACGAACCGAGGCCAATATTCTGTCCTGACAACATAATCCCCTCCAAATCCATGAAAATATAAATGATCAGGTTTCCTGATGATAAGTATGTCATGGCTCACTTCATGATGCAATCGGTTAGAGTGCCTATATGACCGCAGCAGAACAGATGCCGCACTCCGATAAATTTCGTGAAATCCCATCGTTGATTTACTTACTAAAGTCAGCGGAAGCGGCTAGCCGGGCCGAGATGGATGCACTCTTGCGCAACACGAATGTCACCACCATGCAGTATCTGACCCTGGGCGTGCTCCTGGAACATGAGGCGCTGTCTGGTGCAGCGCTGGCTCGGCGTACTTTTGTGCGGCCCCAGTCAATACAGGACACCATTCGCGCACTAGAAGCCAAGGGGTACATTGAGCGCGTGCAAACCACCCAGGATCGCCGTGAGCGCGTCATCTCAATAACCGAATCCGGGGCGGAGCTGATGCGCGAACTGGAACCCAAAATCGCCACCTTTGACGCCGCATTATCCCAGGGCATGGCGCCAACTGAAGAAGCGCAATTTCGAGCGTTGCTACGCCGAGCGAAGGCCAATGCGCAGCATTTCGCATCTGACGTGCACCATGTCAATGAAACATGACGCGACATAGGGCAAATTCAAAGTTTCAACAAGTATTGTTCCTAGCAGTGATTAGACACACTAATCACCGCAAACCTTAGCGGCAGCCTGCGTGGAGATCATGACACGAAACATCACTGCACTTCGTCAGCGTATTCAACACCTCACTGAACGGTACCCCTTTGCCGTGCATTGGCAGGTGCGTGACATCGCCACCGGGCAAACCATCGGGCACGAAGACCGCACTGTTCTTGGCTCCTTTAGCACCCGCAAGGTGAGTGTATTGCTGGCCTGCCTGGCGCTGGTACGCGCTCGCAAACTCTCACTTGATGACACATTCGTGATCACTGAGGAACTCAAAGACGGCGTGCAGGCGGGCATCATGCGAAACCTCTCACCGGGTATTGCTCTGAGCCTGCGCGATCACTTGGCGCAGATGATGATCACCTCTGACAACATTTGCACCCAGTTAGTATTCGAAGCCATCGAACAAGCCACCGGCAACGCCCTACAGTGGGTCAATGACTACTGCGCTCAGGCCGGCATGTTCGACACCCTTAACCGCGAAGTCTTCCCACGCTCGGGGGATCTGCCCTGGCACCACTCGATTGAATCCATGACGGTCACCTCCGCTCATGACCAGGCACTCCTGCTGGAACGTCTGGCCCACGGCATTGGAAACGAAGACGTCGCCGACGGCATGGGCCTCACCCCGGAGCTGTGCCAACTGGCCATTGAATTCATGAGCCATATTTACACCCCGCTATTGGGCGCACGCGTCGACAACGGGCGATTTGTGGAAAAGAACGGTCGCGGCATCCGCGGCCTATCCCAGGTGGGGCTGCTGCTGGACGACGACGATGCCCCGGTCGCCTCCGTAGCCGTCTTTGCCGAGTCGATTCCGGTGGCACTGTTTGACGATGTTCCCGGGCGTGCCCGCGCAATCGAACTCTTCGTCAACTTCGGCCAGCTCCTCGAAGAACACTTCCTTGACGGCACGCTGGCACCTATGGCTGAGCGCCACATCATCCAACCCGACTTCTGGGAACAAGAATTTGGCGAACTGCTCTACACTGCCGAAAACAGCCGTGCCGTCAATGCAGACATGACCTTCAACTTCTCCGGAGTGGGCAAAGTCTTTTTCGCCGTCATCCTGGCTGAACTCGCCGTAGAGCACGCTGACCTGCTGGACAGCACCCTGGAGATTACGCTCGAACATCGCCAACGTGCTGAAACCGGTACGCTGCGACATTTGACCGGCCCACTGCAGCTGGGCGTAGAGGACGCGATCCAACTCATGATGGGCAGCGGCGATGGTGCTGCAGCCCTGGCGCTACTGGATTATCTACACGGTCGCGAAATCGATGTCCTATCCCGAGCACAATCGTGCTTTGCCGAGCTGAAAAATACGGAAGTCACCGGTCTTGAAAAAGACACCTCGGCCGGTGAAGCATTTATCGGCACCACAACCGCTGCTGACCTGTTGTTGGTGTTACGCAAAATCATCGACGATGATGGTCTGGTCAAAGCATGGATGTCGCACGTCTTTGAGCCAGGCGGTCTGGCCTGTGCACTGCCCGGCTACGGCCCACACACAATTGATCACTGGACGGTAGCCAGCTGGGCGCACATGATTCGATACCGGCCAGAACACGGACGAACATCGGTGCTGATTCTCAACGGATCGAATGGTCACTACGGGGTCGTGGCCCACGCACCCGTGGGGACAGAAGATGTCTCAGCGAAATTCGGCAGTCTTGGTCAATCATCGGTACCGTGTTCGAAAACAGCTCTGCTCCAAGACATCGAACAGCGGGATACGACAGGTCGTTAAACCGTAGATAAACCGCGCGAAAGCTGTGCACCTGATGCCCCATGCTCGTGGGCTGCTGACGAGTATAGAAAAGC
This sequence comes from Enteractinococcus helveticum, assembly GCF_001657475.1. Taxonomy (GTDB): domain Bacteria; phylum Actinomycetota; class Actinomycetes; order Actinomycetales; family Micrococcaceae; genus Yaniella; species Yaniella helvetica. The sequence goes on along the minus strand of NZ_LXEY01000016.1, from coordinate 141,195 downwards.
AGCCGTGGCAGGACTACAACATGAAATATCTATAACAGTTTAGTTAAACCTTTGTGTTTTCGGCGGGCATACCTTCAGGTGTTGGGCAATCGTTGATAGAAGTTGACGCTGACCTGGGGCTGTATTGCCACAGAAACTGCCAGGTCCTGTATCACTCACTTTGCTTGAGGAGCGTCATGAGCAATTCAACACCCAATGATGGCAACGTGTCTGGCCACCACCAGGCCACGGAGACCATGCCACCACCACCCGAGTATCCCGCAGGTCCCCAGCCACACGGACCACAACAACCCGCTGGACCGAATAACTTTGCGATCGGACTCCGCGACCAACTCACCGTCATCACCCACCTGGCCAAGGGCCAAACCATTCAGGCCTTCCAAGTCACCTCCCGCTCACCGTTGCTGTGGCTTGTGACCCTGATCGCCGGCATGGTGCTTCTGAGTATCCTGCTGACAACCGCCACGGCCCGCCTATCCGGCGCCGCGATGAGCTCCATTAGCTCATTTTTCGGCGGCTCATCCGTCTACTTCGGCATGACCGCAGGAGCCTGGTTCAGCCTGGTCTTCGCCAGCATCATGGTGGGCGCGCTGGTCATGCTGCTGCGCGCCATCGCACTGCACCTCACCTTCCAATTGGCCGGAAAACCGCAGCCCTTCCGGACCTCCATGAGCCTGCTGGCCACCTCCTATAGTCTGTTTCTGCCAATCATGGCCATCGTGCTGGTGCTCATCCTCATTCCCGGCGGCACCTGGGCTATGATCATGGCCGCCATCGGCACCTTCCTGTGGACCCTATTCACTTTGGTTGCCGAACTGCTGATCTATATCGGTCTGAACCGCACCACCGGATTCGCAGCATCCCCACTGCGTGCCCACGTGATTGCCACTGGTATCTGGATGATCGCCGTCGTCATTATCTACCTGTTGGCCAGCATGATCGTGGGCGAAATCGCGTTTGACGCCCTGGGCGGGATGCTATGAGTTCCCCAGACACATTCGACACCGCACCACAGCCGGTGGCTCGCCGATTTCGCATCACGGCTCTCGTGACCGCAGCCCTGTTTGTGCTAGCGGCCTGTGGGGCACAAGTCAGCTCGGAACTTGAATTCTCCGACGACGAATCCGGTACCCGCACCCTCGTAGCGACCATCGCCGAAGAAGACCTGGAATACCTGGAAGGCGGCATCGAAGCCACCGAGGCAGCACTGCAAGCTCACCTGCCAGAGCAACTTTCCTTCGCAGGAATTGCCGAAGCCAGCGACGAGGCCGAAGAAGCCGCAGATGCCTCCGACAGCTACGTGGCGACCTTCGAACTAGACTTCTCTGACCGGGCAGATTACGCGGCCAAAGCGCAAGCGCTCCTTGACCTGGCGGTAGAAAAAGAAGAAGCCGTTCGCGATAGCAGCCAGGGCGAGGTCCAACAGAAAACTGCTGAAGTCGTCTTCGAACAAAGCGACGGCCCACTGCTAGACGGTGTCATCCTCGACGAAAACTTCACCGGCGCCGAACTGCTGGATTGGGCCAGTTATGCCCTGGTGGAAGAAGGTGTCGTCGCCGAAGAAGAATCCAGCAGCATCATTGGTTCCGCCGGCACCGAAAGCCGTGTTGTGATTGGCGGTGAAGAATATGAATCGAGCGAACCATTCTCGGTCTCTGAGGGCACGGACCACCGCTTCAGCGATGTCTCGGTGACCATGACCGATAGTGGCACGGTTGTCGAATTAGCGGCAGCTTTCAACTCGGGTGACTACGACACCGGATTTGAACTTGGCCAGCAGTACTTGCAAGACACCGGGGTTGGCGAACTAGAAAGTACCGACGACGGATATTGGACCGTGACGCTCGACGACTCGGCCTCCCTGCAAGAACAGCTTTCCGGGCTCCTGGGTATGGAGGAATTGGAAATCCAGGTCGAAGAAACCGCCAATAGTGAAAACGGCACCCTGCTGACCACCCTGAACGGTACCGGGTTTAGCTGTGCCGCGGTGTGTCGCGATACTCCGTCCATCGGGGTGTCGTGGGGCAGTGACAGTATCACCCCGATAGATGAAGAAGCCGAAGGCGATACCTTCCAGGTCAGCTATGAACGCGGTGTACGCGTCGAACAGGTCGATGTTGAAACCACCGTTGGCATGTCAGGAAACATCGGACAAACCTACCGGTTCGCAGTCGATTCCAGTCAGGTGGAAGCCTTCGGTGAGGATCTCCAAAGTGTCTTTGCCCCACCGGAAGGTGCCGGCAGCATCGAAACCGAAACCACAGACGACGCCACCGTGTTTGTGACCACGCTGGACGCTGCAGAACCAGCAGAACTTAATGCGACCCTTGAAGAGTTTCTGCCCGGGTCCAGCATTAGCGTCTCTGGATTTGAGGGCATCTGGCCCGAATACCGTGTGAACGTGAGTTCCTATGGTGTGCAGGCCCTCGGGGCCACTCCGGTCCAGAGCATCAACCTGCCGATCATGCACTCCGCCAACCAGGATGCCAGCACCGGTATCAATGACGACCTGGCTGCGGATCAAACGGACTACACGGTCGTGGCCTCTGGGCCCACACTGTCCGGGTTGATCACCCTGGGTGTCATCTTCGTAGTGGTCGTTGCCGCGATCGTGCTGATCGTGGTCTTCCGCAAGCGCATTGCCGCAGGGCTACGCTCTGCACAGCAACAGGCCGCCGCGATGCAAACTGCCACGCCTGCCGACCAAGCCCCAGGCTCCCAGCATGAACACAGTGCAGCTGCGGTGCCACCGGAGGCTTTACTGCATGACGACGAGGCCTGGCAGGCCGAATTCTCTGAAGCCAAATTGCACTAGCCAACCGCTTGAGGCAGTGAACGCATGTTTGAGGGGTAGAACGCTGTTGTTCTACCCCTCAAACGTTTCCGATTGCCCAAACCGTTGGGAAACTCTCAGCACCCAACCATGGTCTCGCCAGCGGTATTCCCGCTAGGCTGCACTTATGGCTTGGCAGTACTGGACTACCGCGCCGCGTAGCAGTAGCTGGCGCGAAGTCCCCACCCCAAACGTCGATGCTGCGCACCCGCTGCGCATCCGAACCACGGCAACAGCTCTCTCCAAAGGCACCGAAACCCTCGTCCACAACGGGCAGGTGCCAGCCAGCATCGCCCAGCACATGCGCGCCCCCGCACAACTCGGCGACTTCTCCTATCCGGTGTCTTATGGTTATCTTGCCGTTGGCGTCATCGACCAGGGGCCCGACCCATGGCTGGGCCAGCGCGTCTTCGGGCTGCTGCCACACCACAGCCACCACCTCGTGACCCCCGACGAAGTCCTACCCATTCCCGACCACATCTCCGATCATCGCGCACTGCTCACCGGAGCCGCCGAAACCGGCATCAACATCCTCTGGCAACACCCGCCCCGCTTTGGCGACCGGGTGACCATCGTCGGCGCCGGCATGATCGGCGCGACCACAGCACTGCTGGCAGACCGAATGCCGCTGGAGCGCCTCGAAATCGTCGACGTCAACCCGGCCCGACGCCAACTACTCACCGAATGGGGCATCACCGCGGTAACTCCAGAAGCCGCGGCAGCCGACTGTGACATTGTCATCCACGTCTCTGGGCATCAGGCCGGACTTGCCCGGGCTCTAGAAATTGTTGGCGACGACGGCGTGGTCATTGAAGCCTCCTGGTATGGCGACAACGCGCCCGCCGTCCCACTGGGAGCCGATTTCCACGCCCGGCGTCTGAATATTATCGCAAGCCAGGTGGGCCAAGTACCGCCCGGCCACCGGCATCGACGCACCACCGCACAACGCAAAGCTGCCGGTCTGGCCGCGCTGAGAGACGACCGTTTTGATGATCTGATCACCGGAGTATCCCACTGGACCCAACTTCCACAGATCATGCACCAGGCCACGACCCCCGGTGACTTCGCCGATGCGACCCTGTGCCACGTCTTTGAATACCCTTAAACCATAGGAAGGACCACCGGATGTTTAGTTTGACCGTCAACGACTACGTGATGATCGCCCACAGCCTGCCCAATGAATTCTTCGGCCCCGCCCAGCAACTGCACGGCGCAACCCTGACCGTTGAGGCAACGTTCACCCGGGCTGCGCTCGATGAACATTCAGTCGTGCTCGACATTGGGCACGCCACCCAGCTGCTCGACGACGCACTGGCACCACTGCGCTACGCGGATCTAGATTCGCATCCAGATTTTGCAGGTCGACTCTCCACCACCGAAGTCATTGCCCAATACATTGGTGACGCACTGGCGGCAAGCCTGGCCGAACAACCATATATCGGCATAAGTGTCACGCTGCACGAAAACCCGCGAGCTCGCGTGAGCTACACGGTTGCCGACCGGGGCTAATGTTCCATCTGATCGAACCCGATCTGGGGCGCATCAGCGGGGGACTGCGCTACAACTGGGCAGTTGTTGATGCCGCCAACGGCCAGTTGGCGCGCCACACACTTGCCGGTGGATGGCCCGAACCGAGTGACCAAGATATTGCAGACCTGGTGCACCTGATCGAGTCTGTTGATGGGCCCGTGGTACTGGATGGGCTCATTGGCTGTTCGCTGCCCACCCCGGTCAGGGCCAAGGTGCCAATTCTTCAGTTAGTACATGCATTAGCTCAGACCCCAGAGGCTACACGACGCGAGCAAGCATGCCTGCAGGCAGCTGATGCGGTGGTTGTCACCAGTCATTTTGCCGCAGATGAGCTGTTGAATCGACACGACGTGTGGGCGATCGTGGCAGCGCCCGGGGTTGCAGAACGTCCCATGGCAGCAGGTGGCACCGGCGGAAACCTCATCAGCGTCGGCGCAGTCGAGCCCAATAAGAACCAGGTTTTTATCGCCGAGGTCTTAGAAGAGTTGGCCGCACGCGGCGTCTCCGACTGGCATTGCACGTTTGCCGGGCCGCTCAATGATGCCGCGTACGCACACCGGCTGAGCAATACGCTGGCTCGTCTGCCAGGAGGTACGACGACGGCCACCGGTGAACTGGACGAAACGGAACTGGCTGCGGTGTATCACCAAGCCGATCTGCTGGTGTTCCCCTCGCACGCCGAAACCTTTGGGCTGGTCGTGCGCGAGACAACAGCAGCAGGCGTTCCCGCGTTCGTCACCGCAGGGACCGGGTCGCAAGAAGCACTCGGGTCAGGCGAAGCCCTGCCACTGGACAAGGAGCTCTGGGCTGACGCACTGGAGCAGTGGCTTACCGATGTGCAGTATCGACGTCGTCTCCAAACCGTGGCGCGTGCCGCCAGACAACAGCTGTCGTATGGTTGGCGCGCAACAGCCAACACGATTTTGGAAGTGCTGGGCTCAGCCTCAACCCATTGAAGGCTCTTGTTCTTGAACCTCACGTATCTGGGCTGGAGTTTGTGCCGAGTGTTTGCGTGCAGCCGCACTGAGTACGTACTCGGTGCAGACATCTTGACCGAATACGTAGCGCCGAAATGGGTAGCGTAGTGCCTTCGACATTTTGTCGGATCCTTCAAACCGGATACCCGGTACGCCGTCACCGATTAGTACCGGAGCCGTGGTGAGGAAGAGGCGATCCAGGGCACCGGCAGCAAGGAATTCCGAGACCGTCTGGCCGCCGCCTTCAACCAAGATGGAGCCCTGAATGTGTTCACGCAACACGGCGATCACCGCGTGCGGATCCACCCGCTGTGCCGAGGTGCTGGGCAAGCGCACGATCTTTACATGCTCTGCCAGCGGATCTTCCACTTCGGTAGCAGCGCCAACCAGCCAAATGGTGGGGGCATCCCCGGACTGCAGTACCTTGGAGTCCCGAGGAATCCGCGCTCGCGGATCCAAAATCACGCGTACCGGGTTCTCACCCTCAACGGCGCGTACGGTCAGTTGCGGATCATCGGCGACCACTGTGCCAGCACCTACCATGACAGCACCGACCGCCGCACGAATGCAGTGCAAATGACGCCGATCTAACGCTCCCGATACGAACATCGCATCACCGGAGCGGGTGGCAATGAACCCATCTTCGCTTTGCGCTAGCTGGGCCAAGACCTCGTCATTGGTAGCGATCGTGCGGTACACATCAAGGCTCATGGAATGATCCACATCAGGATGCCCATTGGGCACATCGTGGTTCATACGCGAACGCTTACTTTGCAGGTACGCACTATTTTCTGGACGGTCTGGCAGCTGCAGATTCAGCCGTCCAACAACCTCAATGCCAAGTTGGGTCAAGGCATCGGATTTCGCAGGATTCGAGGACAATAACCGGATGCGAGTGCATCCCAGATGCGTGAGCATTTGCGCTGCGGCGTGATAGTCGCGTGCATCCTCGGGCAGCCCGAGCGCTACATTCGCCTCGACGGTATCCAAGCCCTGCGTATCTTGCAGCGCATAGGCGCGAAGCTTATTTTCTAGCCCAATGCCGCGGCCCTCTTGGCCGCGCAAATATAACAGGATGCCCGTGCCAGCACTGGCAATTGCCTCCAGCGAGGCGGTCAGCTGATCTCCGCAATCACAGCGATGTGAGCCCAGCACATCTCCGGTCAAACATTCACTGTGCATGCGCACCAATGATGCCTCGGAATCGGCGAGCTCTCCCAGCGTCATCGCCACATGGGTGATCCCGTTGAACGTGTAGGAGCGCAATGTGAACGTCCCATAGTCGGTGGGAAGAGAACTTGGTGGCCCTGCAACGAGTGCAGTTTTCAAAGGTCTGCTGTGCTGTTCATCCATGGCTCAAGTGTAGGAACTTTATCTGTGAAGTGGCTATGGATCAGCCACGCTTGAGTACTCACGACGACAGTGCAGTGGGCCTCGGTCCTGCGTCTGCTGCAAAGAGCGGCTGGTCGCGCACGTACGAAATCCGGTGCGTCAGTGGAGTCACCCTAGAATACAGGTTTACGGCCGGACGCTCGCCACCAAAAGTGTGGCTGAGAGCCCGGCCGAAGTGTTTGTGCTGGTTATATTCGGGGCTAGAGCTTATCGGTCGAGTCCTTTGCCCGTCGGGGAGACCAAAATTTTGACTGCGGTGTCATTGTGGTTAATCAAGATGTCGAATCCTTTATCAACCAGATCATCCAGCGCAATCTTGTGGGTGATGAACGGCTTGAGATCAATTTTGCCTTCGCTTACCAGTTTGATGGACGGCTCGTGGCTAAAGTGATAGCCGATCGTGCCGCGCAGATCCTGTTCCCTGGTGACCAGCTTGACCAGGTCAGCTGCGGGTTTGTGACCCCAGATCGATTCGTTGACAATCACTCCGGCCTTCTTGACCGCGCTGAACAATGTGTTCAAAACGACGTCGACTGATGTCGCTTCGAAACCCACATCAGCGCCCTTATTGTCGGTAATGCGCATGACTTCTTCAATCACATCTTGTTCGGCTGGGTTGACCACGTGATCAGCTACACCGGTCTCTTTGGCAGTTTCGATACGTTTTTTCGACAGTTCGGACATAATCGTCGTGACACCGTGGGCCTTGGCCACGGCAGCGGTGAGCAAACCAATTGGCCCAGCACCGCCGATGAGTGCGACGTCGCCCTCTTTGGCACCGGAACGTTCAAACGCGTGATACGCCACGGCCAGTGGCTCGATCAGGGCTGCTTCATCCAAGGAAATGTTGTCAGGGATCGGGTGGACCCAATGGCGATTCACAGAAATTTGCTCAGCGAGGCCACCACCCATCCCGGCTAGCCCGATAAAGTTTTGATCCGGGGTGAGATGGTAGTTTTCCTTGCCCCAGTACTGCTCATGAATAATGTATGGCTCAACGACAACGTGTTGGCCGATGTCTAGATCGCTGACATTGGCACCTACTTTAGCGACGGTGCCAGAGAATTCATGTCCCAGGGTGATGGGTACTTCCTCACCGGAAATCGGGTGCGGATTGCCCTTGCTCGGAATGAAGATCGGACCGTCGAGGTATTCGTGAAGGTCGGAGCCACAGATACCACACCATGCGATATCGATGAGTACGTCATCGGCTCCCGGAGTTGGTCGTTCAATGTCTTCGATTCGGATATCTTTTTGGTCGTAGAAACGAGCTGCTCGCATTGTCATGGTGACACTCCTTGAGTTGGTCGACAACGCTAGATTCCCTAGCTATTCCATCGTCTCAAGCCGCACGTCAAAAGAAAACAGCCGATGAGTCACTTCACCGCATATTGACAGGAATGTCCCAGCACCCAGAGGAAACTCACATCTGGTGTTGTAGGCCCAAGCCGACTCGGACCAAAACCATGCCGAAATCAGGCAAGCTGCTCAGACAAGGGCTGCGATTTGAGTGAAGTCTTGTCCAAAATCCCCAGCGGGGTGATGCCGGGGTGATCCGAAAGACCAGTGTGGGCGATAGCCAGGACTTCAGCCTGAGCCCAGTGGGCGACTACGGGTGTGAAACGGTATCGGATACCGGGTGATACTCGGGGTTAAGCGGTGGTTCTAGATGGGTGAGGTAACGGGTGGATTCGGCCTCAAACCCCCAAATCAGCTGGAGAACTCAACGTTTTAACTCTTAGAGTTAACCTCGGACTTAGCGCCAAACTTGAACATCACCGACGCCTGAGCGCCGTCCAAATCACCACTCACTGGATAGAACACCCCAGCACTTTCTGGGGTGTTACTTGTTGATGCCAAAAAGCTTAGAAGAGGAACCCCATATGACGTTAGTTTCGCCACGACGAGGAATTTCCGCTGCCCTTGCGGTACTCGTATCGGCAATCTTCATCATGCCTAGCGGTACCGCTTTTGCTGATGAGCAAAATACGCCTCATCCAACTGAAATCGAGACGCATTCCACTCTACCGTTGGATTCAACGGTAGAGGAAGAGCCAGTGGCGGATGATGTTGTGCAGACTCCTGAACCGGTAGACAACGAACCAGCGGCAACGAAAGCTCCTCAACCTTCGGCCTCATCTCGTGTCGTCGAGTCAACCAAGACGACTTCTGATGAGTCCATTGAAAAAACTTCGCCAAATGCGCTCGCTACTACTGGTCGGGCACTGGTCTGCGAACCGGGCTACCTATACAGCATCCGTGGAAATGGTGATGTGTACCAAATCAAGCCAGGCGATAACCAGACTCGTGATACCGAACGGCAGGGCACGATGGGAACTGGGAGCTCCAATTACAACGGTATTGGCATCGGAGCCAGTGGTGGGCCTGTATATGCATACCAGCGCACTCAGAGCGGTAACTCAACGACGAATGCTCGAATCATGCGATGGGACGGAGCTGGCACAACTGCACAGCAGGTTGCCCCGACCTCGATTAAGTTGAACGGTAGCTTGGTGGCAGGCGCAGTCGACCTAACGGCGTCGTCCAAGGGCTGCTCTATGGACCGATTGGCGCATTTGTTGCCGAACAATTCCCCGCGAAAGTCCGTTACACAGGTGCTTCTCTGGCATTTCAAGGTGCTTCGGTTCTTGGGGCAGGATTCACGCCGATGATTGCCGCCGGTCTGGTTATTGTTGGCGGAGGCTCCATGTACCTGGTGGGAGCTTTCTGGGCTGGGATCATTCTCATCGGCACGATTGCAGTATTGTGCACCAAAGAATCTAGCGGACGTGACCTGACCTAAAAAATCGACACCTCGCGATGTCGATGTCTTGAGCATATACATGATGAGGCGCTCCAAGACCACTGTTGGTCTTGGAGCGCCTCATGCTTGGTGACTTAGAGACCGAATACGTGGTTGATTGGGGTGTCCTCGTCAACAAAATCCACGACGGTTCGGATGCTCTTATCCGAGGTCAATGCTGACAGGATTGCATGGGCGACATTGGCACGTGAAGTGTCACGGTTCTCGCCTTCGGCCAAAGTGTCTGAAGCCATTCGCCCTACGCGGCGGATGCTGTCCGATGGATCGTCCAGGGTGAGCGTGCCGGGGCCAAGAATCGTCCAGTCGAGTTCCGATTGCATCAGGTGATCATCAGCGATGGCCTTGGACTGTGCATAGGGGTAAAACGGGCTATCGTTTGGTATGTCATGGTCAAGCGAAGAGCCAAGATACGACACCATGATGTAGCGGTTGGCGCCGACTTGTTGTGCTGCATCGATCGAGGCAATCGCGGCGTCACGATCAACCGCATAGGTACGGTCGGGGTTGCCTCCACCGGCGCCGGCTGCCCAGATGATCGCATCCTGACCACGGAATGCTTCGGCGAACTCCTCGCGGTCGGCTTGTTCAATATCAAAGACCATGGGTATAGCACCCAGGGTACGAATGGTGTCTTCTTGGCCGGGATTGCGAATAATTGAGGTCACCGTGTGGCCGGCCTGCACCAGTAAAGGTGTTGCGAGTTGAGCGACTTTGCCGTGACCGCCGATGATCATAACCTTGGACATACGTGAATCTTCTCCTGAATCGGGATCGATTGTGCTGGATGTTCGTTGCGGCGTATTTGTGACGTGAAACAAACGTCTGAAATTCCACTATTCCCTATATCGCTGGTATTTTGTAGGGGTTAGCGCTTGCCCTTGGTCAATGGCGACTGGGCTGAACGCAAAGAAATTCAGTCAAGGAGCTTTCCATACATGGCATACCCTCTTAATAGTAATGGTCAACGCAAAACCGCCGGTCACGTCATTGTCGACACCCTGGTAGCGCACGGAGTCGAACGCATCTACTCGGTGCCCGGTGAATCCTATCTCGACGTCCTGGATGGACTGACCAACTCCCCGATTCAAAATATCGTGTGCCGTCACGAAGGTGGCGCCACCTATATGGCTGAAGCCGACGGCAAACTCAACCAGACCCCCGGCATTGCCATGGTCACCCGTGGTCCGGGCGCCGCCAACGCCCACGTCGCGTTGCACACCGCATGGCAGGACTCCACAGCAATGGTGCTGTTCGTTGGCCTGATCCCATTCGAACACCGCGAAAAAGAAGCCTTCCAGGAATTCGATCCACACGCCTGGTTTGGTACCGGTACCAAACGCGTCATGGTCTTGGACCACCCAGACCGCGCCTCCGAAATCGTGGCCGAAGCCATGTTCGCTGCCTCCTCCGGTCGCCCAGGCCCCGTCGTCGTGGGTCTGCCAGAAGATATTATTAAAGAAGAAATCGATGCTCGACTGCACCCGCAGATCCCGGTTGCCGGCGGCGGTATGACCGTTGACGACTGGAAAGAGCTCTACGACGCGCTGCTGGATTCTGATAAACCACTGTTCATTACCGGTGGCAACGACTGGACCGAAGAAGCCTCCAAACAGCTCAGCAGCTGGCTGGAAGACCACCAGATCGCCGGTGCCGTCGAATGGCGAACCCAGGGCACCATCCCGTTTGACTCGCCGTCCTACGTTGGCCCGATGGGCTATGGCCGACCAAAACCAACTTATGACTTGCTAGAAGAAACCGACCTCATCGTGTTCGTGGGCACCGTGCCAGGCGACACCGTGACCGACGGTTTCACCATTCGTCAGAACTGGGACAAGAAAAACTTCTTGGTCACTATCGACCCGGCCCTGCGCGGCCGTTCAGGCCCGGTCTCCCACCAGATCGTGGCCAAGCCAGCAAGCTTCGTGCGCGACCTAGTGCGCATGGACCTGCCAAATAAACCCGAATGGGCAAACTGGACAGCCAAGATGCGCCGTCAGCAAGAAGAGTTCGCAGCCCTGCCCACCGAAGGCATCAACGACGGCCCCGCCTCAATGGACGCCATGATGGCTCACCTGGTGCCAACACTGCCGTATGACGCGATGGTCACTTTCGGGGCCGGCGAGCACACCAACTGGGTGCACCGCTACTTCCCGACCCACCACTACGGTTCGTTGATTTCCGCCCGCAATGGCTCCATGGGTTACTCGATCCCCTCGGCTGTGACCGCGTCGCTGGATAACCCGGACAAGATCGTGGTCACGGTTGCCGGTGACGGCGAATTTTTGATGAACGGCCAAGAACTGGCCACCGCCGCCCAGTACGGGGCCACCCCGTTGGTCATTGTCATGGACAACCAGGAATACGGCACCATCCGCACCCACCAGGAGCGCGACTACCCGGGCCGAGTCTCCGGCACCCAGCTGAAGAACCCAGACTTCGCCGCCATGGCAGATGCATTCGGTGGCTGCGGCGTCCGCGTCACCGACAACGCACAGATCCCAGCCGCAATTCAAAGTGCCTACCAGGCCATCGAAAGCGGTAAGTTCGCGTTGATCCACCTGATCGTCGAACAGCGCCAGCAGGCCTACTAGAAAATACCAATGACGGCGTTTATCGCCTCGTAGAAAAATGCGGGAGTCAGCATCAGCTGGCTCTCGCATTTTTCTACTCTGTGTTCTGGCGTTAGGGTATTCGCTCAGGGGCGCTGCGGACAACACCATTGTCATCGTGACCTCCGATAATGGCACCTCCGGCGTGGCAGATCTGCCGTAGTTAAGCGAATATGGCTACGATGCATCCAATGGCTGGCGCCGACACAAATCCGATATTTGGGAAGACGGCCACCGTGAGCCGTTGATCATTCGTTGGCCCGACGCCGTCGAAGCCACGGTGTTCGTTCTGAGATCGTGTCCTATTCCGAGGTGTTCGCTACTGTGGCCGAAGTTTTGGACACGGTCCTGCCCGAAAGTGCTGCGGAAGATTCCGTGAGCAGTCTGGATTTCTGGCGCGGTCAGAGCCCATCCGCGCGCACCGACGAAGCACAAGGGCTTGGCGCATCAGAATACATCCCAGCGGGGCTCTATAATCTCGCCAACGATCTGAGCGGATAAAATAATGTGGTGGAGGAACCAAGTCGATTGGATAGCATGAATGTAGGAGCCGGACGCCGACACAAGAGAAATCGCATCAATTCGGGTCGCATAACTCCGCTGCGCTAGATCTCCTCATGATTGAGAAGAGTATTTATACGGTTTTCAAGCCATTCTCGAGCGTCGTCCAGATCGGGTCGAACATCGGGATCTTGACCATTCGTAGAGACTTCTTGAACTGCTTGTAGATATCGTTCTCTATCCGCCGCCATTGGTCGAAGGGGCAATGGAGGCCAGCTGTGATCTCGCCTATACCGAAATGTCGATTCACAGGCTTCTAGCAAGATGGACGTATCTACTTCTGCAGTCCAAAGTTTTTGAAGATCAACAAGATCGTGCGCTCGGTCGGAATTCGGATGTGTCAGGGCGTGCACCTTTTGCGCGATTTGCAACTCGACGGATAAGAAGCGAACCGATGTTATCTTCCCGAATCCGAAACTTTCAAATTGCATTTTGAGCTCGGTGTCGATTGGAGCCTGAGTTCCTGAGTTCGCCATGACCTCAGGATGCGCGAGCTCCAGATCGATAGCACCCCATTGTTTGCCGAGAAATTGAAGCGATACGCGCAGAGGCCGCATCAGATACTCCGGACGGTCCACTCCCGGATCGTGTTGTGGTTTTTCTTTTATAGCTCCGGTAAATGCAACGCGATTTGGTGCGCCAGGGTTTGCCCTTAGTTGCCTCTTTGAAGGTGGCACTTGTCCCCACCCGATTTTGCAGAGATACTTGATCTCTTCAATCGTCTTTTTGTAGTCGCTTGTGTAAACAGCGTCGAGATCAGAGGTAGCGCGCGTGCCGAGCTCGCCAAGTCTCATTTTGATAGCTAAGCCACCTTTGAGTTCTACCGAGTTGGGCAGCATCTGTGAGGTAACGACACCGATGAAGGTGGTACGGACTCGAGCAACAGGAATATCGAAAGTGGCAGCCACATCCTTAATAGCTTGATCCAGATCGGCCACGGTCTTGATGATTGTCATGCTGCCTCGTGCGGTCGGTTTGCCAGTAACTCATCGAGTTCATGCACTGATAGTAGATCTCTTCTGGTTGCTTGATCTACTGCTTCTTTCCACCGATATTCTGGAGTGCGGTTTCTGACTTGCTGTAATGCAGTGCTTAATGTGACCGAAGGGACTCCATGATAGGTTGTGAGCTGGTCTTCATGCAACGTCGTTCGACGTGTTACTTTCAACCACCTAGGTAAACTACGACGCACCTGACGGAGGGTAGCAACCTCCACTCTTACTGGGTTGGCGTGCCCTAATTCGAGGAGACTCAGCACCGATTCGCCTTCTAAATACGAATCTTCACCAACTATGGCGACGGCTTCAGCTTCTGATGACCCAGTCGTTGTTGGGAAATCAATAAAACGGTATACTCCATGACCGATTTTTCTTAATACTCCGCGTTGAGCCAATTTTCGTAATACTACCGGTGGAACATCTGCCTCGTCGGCATCAATAGTCGTGATGATCCCATGTTGATAGCCAGCTATTCGACGCAGCTGTCGTTGATACGTCACAAATACCTCCTGTTATGTGCAAAAGTGTACCGGAAGCGGTACAGTTTTGCACATATTGTGCGAGGTGTGGTGTGACAGAAGTCCAGAAAATGGTGGCCGTTCCTTTTTGGAACAGCCACCATATTGAGGTGCGATGAACGGGTATTTTTTGACGGTCATGAGGCATTTGTTGACGAATTCTTCCATGCCCACGGGGCCGAGTTCACGACCGTAGCCGGAGCGTTTCACCCCACCGAAAAGGACTTCGGCGGATTCCTCTGGTGAGGTGTTCGCCCCGACCGTGCCAGCACCCAGCTGTTCGGCAAACGCTAGGCTTGCCCGAGCTGTTGCGGCGTCGCGATCAGTGCATACCAGGCATCAGAAGGCTGACGAACATTTTGTAAACCCGGCATCGATGAATAATTTTTACGCCGAGCCGCCCTTCTCCTTCGGGCTATCTGCGTTGATATATCAAACCCTAGCTCTTGTGGGGCCTTTCGCCGAAGCACGATAGAGCCCAAAAGACCCTCCACAGGTTATTGGGAGCAATCGAGAGTGAAGCGGATTCAACGCACCTTTTCAAAGTAGGCGCTTGCTCCTTGTTTCTGTCGATCAAGAGCAGCATGCATTTTTGAAGGTCTTACTTAGCTATTTGAATGTCCATGATTCCCTTTATTTCCATTCTCTGTCGCACTAAAATGGATTCGAAGGAGCGGGAGCGGATATGTCAACACCTAAGCCAGATTCTGAAGTAGATCGATTCGCGATCAAAGAGACTGCTGAATACCAGCAGATGGTGCGTTCAATACAGTTGCTGGGCGAGGCAGTGGAATCGTTAGATCACATGATTTCGCCACAAATGGCCGCTGGCATTGTTGCAACAGAAAATGCGTGGCGCGATATGGAGGCCGAATTTGGCTTACTTGATGGCCGAACGGTAGCCCAGATCGCAGGTTCAAAACAAACCACCGGAGGTTTCGCCAATGACCGGCGGAAAGCCAGAAAAATTTTGGGCATTTCTCGGCGTAACGCCTATCGTTATCCGGGTTTCCAATTCACCGAATCCGGGAAAATCTATGAATCGGTGCTGGCCGTACTCCGGGTAGCCCCGGAACTTGGCGTGTCAGATGAGGACGTAGCTCAATGGTTTCTCCTGGGATCGCCGAGCCTGGATGGCAACCGACCCGTTGACGTGATTGACGACGCCGCACAGGTGCTGGCGGTATTCCAAAGCCGTTTTGGTACGCAGTGGTAGAAGCACAGTGGCCTACCGGCCCGCGAGCCGCCGAGACCTTCACAATCGAAGCGCACCAGCTGTTGTACCGGGTCCTGCATGATGACGGTGGCCGACAAGTCACCGACTTCAACCCAGGCTACGGGGAACCGACCCGTTTCGCGTTCTTCACGGATGATGCAGGAGCTATTGTTCCGGTCTTGTACGCAGCCTACTCGGCTGAGGCCGCAATATGCGAGACGCTGTTGAGGGATATTCCAGCCACGGGCGGGGTACTTATCCCATCAGACTATATGCGGACTGTCATGGCGGCGTTTCGTACAACTAGGCAGCTGAAATTAGCAAAATTTATGGGCAATGGACTCCGAGCACTTGGTACCACACATCAAGCACTCACATCTTATGACATGCGTACGTATCCTCAGACGGTGCAGTGGGCAGAAGCTGCACACCGTGCCGGGTTCGAAGGTGTAGCGTGGATGAGTAATCGCTGCAACGACACCGTAGCGGTTGCATTATTTGGGGACCGCATTGCATCAGATGCTCTGGCCGCTGACGCCTCCGTGGCCAAAATTTTCAGCAGACTGACCGACAGAAACTGGCTTACTGATATGTGTCTGCCGTTGGGCATTCGAGTCCGCTGGTAACCACCGGATCTGCGGAGTGCTGGCCTTTATGAGAACCATCAATCAATGTCCGGCAAGTCGTTGCCGCAGCACAGGAGACAACCGTGAGTACAGCAAAGATTCGACCCTTTGATGAAACAGATCGATCCGAGTTGCGTACGCTCTTCGCCAGAGCCGGTGACGGGGCCCCTCCAGGATCCTTCTTGGGACACCCAGAAGCCGAGGCGAGTGTCTACTTGGATCCGTATATGGACCTTGAACCAGAATCCTTATTTGTTGCCGAGGCCGATGGCGCGTTGGTTGGATATCTCACCGGGTGCCTGGACAGTGCTACGTTCCCATCCGAAGGCGCCCGCATGGAGCTTGCCATTCGAAAATATCGATTAGCCCTCCGACCTCAAAGTATGGTGTTTTTCGGTCGTGCCATCGCTGATACGGTGCGGACCAAACTTCGCAAAGAACCCGCCACAGAAGATTTTGACGACGCACGCTGGCCATCGCATCTGCACATCAATGTTGCTCCAGAAGCACGAGGAACCGGCGCCGGATCCGCCCTGATGGAAGCTTGGTTCGATCGTTGGACCCAAGCCGGTTCGCCGGGCTGTTATCTCCAGACACTTGTCGAGAATCCGGGTGCCGTCCGATTTTTCCAACGCATGGGTTTCACTGCATATGGGTCGACGCCGCTGGTGCCCGGTGTTCGATATAACGGCAAGCGACTGCACCAGCAGACCATGGTGCAAGCAGCACCCAACAGAGATGCAGGAGCCAGCCATTGAACTGACTCCTGCATTCTGTTGACTTGGGGTGTTTATTTCTTGACGGTGAGCAAGCGCTTGTTGACGAATTCGTCCATGCCGACCGGCCCGAGCTCGCGACCGTAACCGGAGCGTTTGACTCCGCCGAACGGTACTTCTGCCGACTCTTCGGGGGAAGTATTGGCACCAACCATGCCAGCTTCCAATCCGTCAGCAAATTTTCGTGCTCTGTCGGGGTCGGTAGCAAAGACGGCAGAACCAAGCCCGTACTGGGTGTCATTGGCTAGCTGGAGGGCTTGTTCATCGGATTCGACCCGGAAAATATTGATCACTGGACCGAAGAATTCTTCGTAGTAGATTTCCGAGCCCTGGGGCACGTCGGTCAGCACCGTTGGTTGGACATAGAAACCGGGTAGATCTGGTCGATCCCCACCGACATGAACGGTTGCTCCAGCATCTTTGGCGCGCTGGAGTTGCGCCATCAGTCCCTCGGCAGCTTTGGCAGAGGATAGCGGTGAATAGGCGGTAGCGTCGGGTTGGCTCGGGTCGCCTGGTTTTAAGTTTGAGGCCAGGCTGACCATCTCGGCGACGAAGTCATCATAAATATCGTCCATGACGATCATGCGCTTATTCGAGTTACAGGACTGACCGGTGTTTTCCATCCGGACGGCGAAGGCCTGTTGTGCGGCGGCTTTGACGTCGTCGGTGCTCAAAATGACATACGGGTCCGAACCGCCCAACTCCAGCACGGCTTTCTTCAGATGCTTGCCGGCCTGTTCGGCGATAGCAGCCCCCGCCCGCTCGGATCCAGTCAGCGAGACGCCCTGGATGTGGGGGTGGGCGATGAATGCCGAGATTTGGTCGTGGGTGGCAAATACATTCTGATAGACACCCTCGGGGATGCCGGCTTGGTCCATCATTCGTTGCATGGCCAGCGCCGATTCGGGACAGGACTCAGCGTGTTTCAAGATGATGGTGTTGCCCAACACCAGGTTGGGGGCAGCAAACCGGGCGATCTGATAGTACGGGAAGTTCCACGGCATGATGCCCAGCAGCGGACCGACCGGACGGCGCTGAATATATGAGATTGTCTCGTCGTCCTCATTGACCTGCTGATCGGCAGCGAATGTGGGACCATTTGTGGCGTAGTAGCGGAAGATTTCGGCGCTGAATTCGGTTTCTTCTTTGGCTTCGGTCAGCGGTTTACCCATGTCCTTGGTCATGATCGACGCCAGCTCATCGGCGTTGTCTTCCAGCAGGGATACCAGTTTTTCGACTTTGGCTGCGCGTTCTTCGATGGTCAGGCTGCGCCAGGATGCAAAGGCATCGCGTGATTTCGTAACGATACCGTCGACGTCGCCGTCGTCAATGGTGGGATGCTCGGCGAGCACCTCTCCTGTTGCGGGATTGATGGTTTGGAATACGCCAGAGGTGACCAATGGTTCTCCTAAATCGTGGTGATTGTGGTTGTGTCGTCAGTAACGGAAGTAGTTTTCGGTAGGGTTTCACCAGCGAAAAACGCAGGGTGTTTGATGCGCGTCCAGATCATCAGGACCACACCGAGCAGTAAAACACCCATACCTAGGATGAATACCATGCCGATACCTCCCAGGGAAGTGCCCGAGCCATAGGATGGGTCGATTGAGTCGGTTGCGGTCTGGAAGAACATGACCAATAAGACCACGCCACCGATACCGGGGAATAGGCCGCGGAACAGGAAATCGCGTACGGAGCCGGTGAGTTCTTTGCGGAAATACCACACGCAGGCCATGGCGGTGATGCCGTAGTAGAAACAGATCATCAGGCCAAGTGCGGTGATGGTGTCCCACAGGGCGTTTTCACTGATTAATCGGGTGATCGTGTAGAAACCGCCGGTGGCGACCGCCGAGGCGATGGTGGCAACCGATGGGGTGCGGAACCTTGGTGAGATTTTGGAAAACGCCGGCGGAAACGCTTTGTAGTAGCCCATGGCCAGGATGGTTCGCGACGGGGAGATCATGGTGGTTTGCAGGGATGCAAAGGACGATGCCAGGATCGCGACCGACATCAAAATAGCAAATGGTCCGAGGATCGGACCGGACAGTGCCGCAAAGATCGATTCCTGATTCTCCGGGTTGCCTGCGCCCAAGCCTTGATCTCCAATGCCGGCCCAGGCGATGACGCCGACGGTCACCAGAATGTACAGGGTGATGATGATCAGAATGGTCAGGGTGGCTGCCCGCCCCGGAGTTTTTTCGGGGTTGCGGGTTTCCTCGTTCATGGTCAGTACCGCGTCCCAGCCCCAGAACATGAAGATCGACAGCGACAGACCGGCTGCAAAGACCGAGAAATCTGTGATTTCCAGTGGGTTGAACCAATCGAGACTGACCGGTGTGGCGTCGAAGGCCTGGCCGTTATTGACCTGCACCAGTGCGGCCACAACAAATGCCGTCAGTACTAAGACTTGGAAGGTGACCAGGAGGTACTGCAGTTTCTGGGTGGTATCCAGGCCGCGATAGGCCACCCAGGCGGCAATTGCGGTGAAGATCAGCGTTGTGGGGATATTGATCCACAAATTCTGGGTCCACAGGGCAATATCGGGGTTGGCTAAGACCTGGGATAACAGTATGTAGAAAAAGTCGACGGCGACCGCCGCCAGGTTGGACAGCACGATGACGGTTGCGGCGATCAAACCCCAGCCGTTCATCCACCCGATCCACGGGTTGAATGCTTTAGCACTCCAGGTGAAGGAGGTGCCGGAGTCGGGGACGCGGTCGTTGAGTTCCCGGTAGCCAAAGGCCACCAGCAGCATCGGGATGAACCCGACCAGCAGGATAGCTGGGACCTGGGTACCGACGGTGGAGATGGTCGGTCCCAGCCCCGAGGTCAGCGTATATGCCGGGGCGATACACGAGACCCCGATGACGGTCGCGCCGATGATCCCAATCTGTCCGGTTGCCAGGCCCTTGGCCGAGCGGCCTCGTTCTGGCGTTTTGCCGGATGGGGCTGAGCTTGGGGTGCTCAGGGGAGGGGAGGTGCTCACAAGATACCTCTTTCGGTTCAGGTAGCCGGATTCGAAAGCTGAGTCCGAGACTGCTAGGTGGTCTCCGCAGGGATGACCATCATGGGGGATGGGATGTGTCGCAAAATTTTGGCAGCCGTGGCACCCAAGAACGTGTGTTGTTCGGAGGCCAGGCGTGATGAGCCGAAGATGACCAGTTCCTGTTCCATCCAGGTCAGCTGGTCGACGGCGTCGTGAACGTCTTTGCCGGTGGCCACGACCGTGGAGGCCTGGTGATTGGCCACCATGTCGGCGGCTTGAGCGGCGAGTTGTTCGTTGCCGAATTGTTCAACTTGAGCGATCAGATCTGCGGTGTTGATGCCTTCGGGCAAGAAGTCGGCTTGATGCTCATCGAGGAACAGCAGCGATACCAATCGCAGCGGTAGGTTGAATGATTGGGCCGCCTGCAGCGCGTAGTGAATGACCGCCTCCGCACCGGGGCGTGCACCGAACATCGCGGTGAAGCCTGAAAGTTTGGCCTGGTTCTGATACCCGCCCGGGGCCAACGCAACGGGAACCGGGCTGGAATGGAGCAGCGTGGTGGCTGTCGTTCCGAGTCGGAAGCGCCGCAATAGCCCGCCGCGTCGACCGCCCAGTACTATGGCCGAGCCGTTGAGCTGTTGGGTTGCAGTGAGCAGTCCGGCGGCGTCGGAAGAATCGGTGATGGTGTGGATACTGCTGCTGATGTCAGCAGGTAGGGAGGCTTGGGCTTGTTCGAGCCACTCGCGCACTTGTTCCTGGATAATGGGCATGTGCCCGCGGTCCGATGGATACACCGCAGCATAAATATTGTCCTGGGGGACAACGGTCACCAAGTTCAGGTGAGCGCCCGAGGTCCGGGCCATGGCGATGCCGAGATTCAGTGCATCGCGGCCGGTGTCGGTTGCGGTGTAGGCGACGACCAGGTTTCGGAAGGTGGGAGTGTTCATTGCAGCCTCTCAAGGATGCGGCCGGCCACGAGTTCGCCCTGCCGAATTGCGCCGTCGACGTGTTGGTAGCCTTCGGCGGCAATATCAGAACAGGCGTAGTAGATCGAACCGGTTGGACGGTTCTGCAGGTGCCCCCAGCGGCTGAGTCCGCCCAGGTCATAGCTGGTGGCATAGGCGCCGCGGGTCCATTCCTCGGCGGCCATGTCCGATAGGAAAAACGCGATGGGCTCCAGGGCTTCATCGCCTAGATAGGCGGCGAGTTCTGCCAAGATGCGCTGTTTGCGTTCCTTTGCCGGTAGCGCCCACATGGTTTCGGCGTGCACATCGGATATGAAGCTCACCAGCGTGCCGTGGGGATTTTCGGCATCGTGGTCGTCAACGAGGTTCGGGCCATAGTTGGTGTTGTCATAGACCTCCTGGACCATGCGCCCGCCACCAAATCCGGTACCCGATAGGCCCTTGTCCCGCCAGAACGGGGTCTCGTAGACGGCGTGGACTTTGATCACCAGGCCCATCGAGATGTGCTGGTGGGCGACCATCTGTTCGCGGGGCAGCGGTGGGACGTATTGGATCCGGTGATACAGATTCGGTGGGACGGCCAGTACGGCGGTTTTTGCCTGGACGATCACGGTATCCGAATACGCCGTGACCTCTGCTGGTGCACCATCATCGACAACCCCATTGCGCACATCGGCAGCAACGTTATTCAGCGCATCGGCAGTCTCAGGGTCGGTGGTGGCCCAGTCGAGCTGACGCACCGGAGACGAGAGGTAGACGTCGTCGCCAAGATATTCGGCCATTTTCAGCGACACCGACTGCATCCCACCAACAACGCGCTTATCGAGGATGAAGTCTTCATCCACCAGGTTGGAAAACGACCCGGCCGAAGCAGCCATCAGAATGGCCTGGAGTGCGGAGAACGTATGGGCGGGTTTGGTCAGCATGCCCGAGGCGATGTAGATCGAGACGTTATCAATGGCTTCTTGATCATCGGAATGCTGTTTCAACCAGTCACGAAACGAGATCGCATCCAACTGGGCGGCGTCGGGCATCGCCCAGGGTTGGGTCACGTCCATTTCGGTGACCTTGGTGTTGAGCAGGTCGATCAGTTTGTCGATCTCAGTGGCCGTGGTGTCCGAAACTGGCAGCTGGTCGCCGCTATAGGTATGCCGAGTGCCGTCCGGCGCCACATAGACGTTCTGGCCTTCGCGGTAGCGGGAGAATGTGGTCAATCCCAGTTCCTCGACGAGGTCAATCAGGCGCGTCTGGTCAGGAGAAATCCATTGCCCGCCGATCTCAATGAAGTGTTCTTTGCCGGAGGCATCTTGTACTTTGCCGTTCCAGGTGCGCCCGCCTACGCGTGGACGCGCCTCAAGCACTGCCACCGATTTGCCTGCTTTCTTCAGTGTGTATGCGGCCATCATGCCGGCTGGTCCGGCGCCGATGACGACGACGTCGCGCTCGATGGTTGGGCGGTTTTCTGCTGTTGCGTAAAGACTTGTCACGGCTTCCCTCAATAATGAATACGGTTCATTTAGTGATATGATACACATTGCAGGTGATGTTGCCTAGTCGAAGGAAATCCATTCGGAAAGCGCGCCGGAATTGTAGGATGGTCGATGTATCACATCTGGATTTGAGGACACAGTGAAGAGCATCAAACGCACCGCAGGTCGCCCCGTCAAACCGGTGCTCAGTCGCGAGCTCATTGGTGAACAAGCACTGGAACTCGTCACCGCACGAGGGCTTGAACAACTAACCATGACGAACCTTGCCAAGCGGCTCAAGGTCGCGGCCTCGGCGCTCTACAACCACGTGACAAATAAAGCCGACATCGTGTTACTGATTCAAGACGCGCTGGTATCCCAAGTCTCGCTGCAAGGCATGCAGCGACTCATTGCCCAGCAGGCCACGCTCGAAGAGGCCCTGCGCGATTGGGCGTTGTCCTATCGTGCCGTATTTGCCGAATACCCTTCACTGATCCCTACGATCGCCGTCACTGCGGTCTCCGAGTCACCCAAAACCTTGCACATGTACAACACGGTCGCCCAAGCCCTGGCTAGCGCTGGCATCCCTGACGCCCTGGTGATCAAGGTGATCGTAGCGTTTGAATCATTCTTATTTGGTTCGGCCTTGGACGTCGACGCGCCGTCGACCATCTTTGATACCGACGACGTCACCGCAGATAGCGCGTGGTTGGATCGCGTGGTGAAAGCCTCCAGAATCCAGAGCGATCCCGCCATTGATGGGATGGATGTTGACGCGCGAAACCAGTATGCCGACCCGCCGTTTCAGTTTGGACTCACCGCACTGATCAGCCAGACAATGTCATTGATGGAAGCATAACTTGGTGTGTGGACGTGCTTATAGGTCGGCGAGCACTGATGTTGGATGCTGCATCGCATCGGCCACGGCAGTTAAGAATGCTGATCCGGTGGCGCCGTCGGTGACACGGTGATCAAATGACAGTGTCAGTTCGGTGACTTTTCGTACCGCCAATTCTCCCTCGACAACCCACGGCCGGTCGATGATGCGCCCGACACCCATGATGGCAACCTCGGGCGCATTGATAATCGCCGCAGCACCATCAACACCCAGCACCCCATAGTTGTTCAGGGTGAAGGTACCGCGGGTCAGCTCAGCCACCGTGCACTGACCACGGCGTGCTTTATCCACCAATTCCTTGATCTGGCCGGTGAGCTCACGAGCTGAATATCGTTCGGCGTGTTCAACCGCCGGCACCACGAGCCCGCGCTCGCTATCGGTGGCAATGCCTAAGTTGATCCCGTCAAAATACACCAGCTCGGCGCCGTCGTCGGACTCAACAAACCGTGTATTTAGCACCGGATAGCGGCGAAGTGCGGCGGTGACGAATCGGGCGATCAGCCCCAACAGACTCGGGGCGGTCTCAGGGTTATCTGCTTTGAGCCGGGCCTGCAGTTCGAGCAATTCGGTGACATCAACATCAATCCAGGACGTCGCATCCGGAATGATCGACCGTGAGCGCACCATTTGATCGGCGATCATCTTGCGCACGCCGGTGACCGGGACGCGCTCGGAAACCGCCAGGCCAGCCGGTGCATCGACATGCTCGGCGGCCGATTTGGTCACAGGCTGGGTGGATTGCGGCGTTGCGGCCTCAAACTGTTGGACGGGCTGGTCGATCGCGGCCATCACATCCGCCCGCAGAATCACGCCGTCGGGTCCGCTACCGGTCAGCCGGCTAATATCAACCCCGTGACGCTTGGCCAAGAGCCGTACCAGCGGGGAAATCACCCGGGGTGCGCTGACAGCAGCCGAGGTGCGGCTGGGATCCGCGGTGCCATTGCCAGAAACCTTGGTGGCGCGTTTGGATCGACGTGTGCGCCGGGTGGTGGCACCCCCGGAGGTGCCGTAGCCGATGAGCTCATTACCGGACGCCTCGTCGTCGCTGTCTTCGGACACCGTGATCCCGGCGCGTTCTTCTTCCCGATAATCCAGGGCACCGGGGCGCGGCGCGCCGTCGTCGGTGGTCAGGGCAATCGTGATCAGTGGATTGCCCACATGAAGGGTATCGCCCGGGGTGCCGTGCAGGGTTTCGACCGTCCCGGCGTACGGGGAGGGGACTTCCACCAGGGCTTTGGCGGTTTCGACCTCGGCGATGGGTTGATCCACCGTAATGGTGTCGCCCACGGCCACGAGCCATTTGACGAGTTCGGCTTCAGTGAGGCCTTCGCCCAGATCTGGCAGTTGAAATACTTGGGTGGTCATCGGTTGCCTCCTGCGGTCACGATCGGACGGTAATCCACGGGTGTGTCATCCCATTGCAGGTCATCAATGGCATCCAGAATGCGGTCAACATTGGGCAGGTAGTACTTCTCCAACATTGGTGGTGGATACGGGATGTCAAAGCCCGTCACCCGCAGCACCGGGGCGGCCAGCGAGTGGAAACACCGCTGCTGAATGCGTGCGACCAGCTCAGAGGCCACCGAGGCGAAACCTTGTGGCTCGGCGACGACGACGGCGCGACCGGTCTTGGTAACCGAGGCGATGATGGTCTGCTCATCCAGCGGATTGATGGTGCGTAAATCGATGACTTCGACGCTGATGTCTTCGGCAGCGGCAGCTTCGGCAGCAGATAAACACGTCACCACCGATGGGCCGTAGGACACCAGCGTGGCGTCCTCGCCCTGGCGAACAACGGCGGCTCGTGCGTAGGCTTCACCGTGTTCGCGCCGATCCTCGACCTGGGCCCAGCGGGTGGTGAATTCTTCACGCAGTTGTTCCAGCGACACATCGGCCTTGGTCCAATAGAGTTTCTTGGGTTCCATGAAGATGACCGGGTCATCGAGCCGGATCGCGTAGCGCAGCATGAGGTACGCGTCTTCAACACTGGCCGGGGTATAAATTTTCAGGCCCGCGGCATGCGCGTAGAAGGTCTCGGAAGAATCCGAGTGGTGTTCGACGCCGCCGATGCCGCCGCCGTAGGGGATGCGCACGGTGATGGGCAGCGAGACAGCACCTTTGGTGCGGTTGCGCATCTTGGCCATGTGGCTGATCATCTGCTGAAATGCGGGATAGGCGAAGGCATCGAATTGCATTTCGATCACCGGGCGCACCCCGCCGATCGCCATCCCAATGGCCGTGCCGGCAATGCCGGATTCGGCCAGCGGGGTGTCAAAACAGCGGTCGTCGCCGAATTGTTGGCTCAGGCCCTCGGTAATTCTAAACACGCCACCCAGCGTGGCGACATCCTCACCGAAGACCACAACCATGTCATTGGCCGACATCTCATCGGCCAGGGCCGCATTGAGTGCTGCAGCCAGGGTCAGGGTAGATTTTTCCTTGCTCATGCTAAGGCTCCTTAGGCACTCGTATTGTCGGTGTGGGAATCGCGGGCGAGTTCTTCTGCCAACTGGGAGCGTTGTTCAGCCAGCTGTGGGGTTTGCACCGAGTAGACATGATCGAATAGGTCCAACGGTTGAATATCGGGCTGTTGCCCCATGGCCTCACGTAGTACCGATGCCACGTCTTCAGCATCGGTGTGATACTGGGCCTCCAGCTCCTCGGTTAAGGCACCTTCGGAGCGCAGGTAGGTGCGCATCCGGGTGATGGGATCCCTTGTGGTCCACTCATCGACTTCTTTGCTGTGCCGGTAGCGGGTGGCGTCATCGGCATTGGTGTGCGATTGGATTCGATAGGTGTCTGCTTCGACCAAGAACGGTCCGCCGCCTTCCCGACACAATTTCACGGCCCGACCTAATACGGCCAGCAGTGCGGCCAGGTCGTTGCCGTCCACGAGTTCCCCGGCCATGCCATAACCAACCGCTTTATGCGCAAGCGATGGGGCCGCGGTCTGGCGGGAGAGCGGCACTGAGATCGCATACTTATTGTTTTGAACAAAAAAGATCACCGGCAACCGGAAGACGGCCGCAAAATTCAGGGCTTCGTGGAAGTCACCTTCGGAGGTGCCCCCTTCCCCGACCATGCCCAGCACGACCACGTCTTCGCCCTTGAGCCGGGCCGCGTGCGCCATGCCCACGGCGTGGAGCAGCTGGGTGGTCAACGGCGTCGACTGGATTGAGGTGTTGTGTTCATGCGGGTTGTAGCCCTGGTGCCAGTCGCCGCGGAAGTTGGTCATCACCTGGACCGGATCCACCCCGCGTACGATTACGGCAACCGTGTCACGGTAGGTGGGAAACAGCCAGTCGGTGGGGGATAAACACAGTGCGGCGGCGACTTCGGAAGCCTCTTGACCGTGGGAGGAGGGGTAGACTGCCATGCGGCCCTGACGAACGAGCGCGTAGTTTTGATCGTTGACACGACGACCGATGACTAGCTGGCGGTAGCCTTCTAACAGTTCTTCGATCTCGGGCATCGGGTATTCATGCCCCGGGGTGTGGCCTTGTTCCTCGGGTGGTAGCAGGGCACCGGTTTCCGAGATCATTTGGATCCGGCCGTGAGTGGGCAGTAAATAATCTTCGAGACTAATCCCGAGTTTCTTGGCTTTTTCTTCTGAGAGATCAGGTTGCGCATTTTCCGGCATCATGGCTGATGGTCCTCTCACGTGAGCGGCATAACAGTAAATCCAGTATGGCGAGTGAAATCGATCAGTGGGCGCTTGTTGGAGAATCAGCGACAGATCACCAAAATTTACCTAGACTGAAGAACACATTGTTCAAAAAATTGGGTATGCGATAACAAAGTGGTGATGCCGGTGACGATGCCCGAAGAGTGGTCAGCACAAGCCCCTGCCCTGGATACCATCGACCGGAACATTATCTCGGTGCTGGCCCAAGACGGTCGGATATCGATGACCGCGCTGGCTGAGCAGGTCCACATTTCGCGCGCTCACTGCCATGCCCGACTCCAGCATTTGCAAGACACCGGCGTCATCACGGGTTTCACCGTCAACGTCGATCCACTCAAACTGGGATTCGGGGCATCAGCCCATGTCATTCTCAAGCTGCGCCAACACAACTGGCGTGCGCTGCGTCAACAGTTGCTCGACATTCCAGAAGTCTGGCACGTGACCCTGACCGGCGGGCCGATGGATGTCATCTTGTTAGTCCGGGCCAAAGATACCGCAGATCTGCGTCGGGTGGTGTTTGATGAAATTCAGCCGCTGTCGGGGGTTGTGGACACACAAACGTTTATGATCTTTGACGATCTAGTCTCGCGCAGCGCACTGCACTAGCCAGCGTGGCGGTGGGTCGGGGCTACAATCAATGCCGAGACCACTGCAACCACCAAGGGAGACCATGGCTTCGAAAGCAACCCAGCCTGGCGAGGGCGTCAAAAATCAGATGTTGGAGCGCGTGACCGCAATCCTGGATGCCGTGGGCTCTGAAACCCTAACCGCCACCGAAATTGCTCAGCGCACCGGATTATCAAAATCTACGGCGCACCGGGTTGCTCAATCCATGGAAGCCTACGGATTTCTGTCCAAACACCCCGGCGGCGGGTACTCCATGGGTCGTCGTCTCCTATCGTTGCCCTTGCAATCACTGGCAGGTCCCTACTTATCGGCATTGCGCGAAGAAACCGGGGAAACCGCCCAATTATGGGTCCGCCAGGGTGACAAGCGCCTGTGCATCGACTCCTTTGATAGCCATCACCGTCTTCGCATCACAGCCGAACCAGGATTGATCTATCCGCTTCATGGCTCGGCGGGCAAAGTCCTCGCCAGTGAGAATATTGCCGAGACACTCGGTGATCGTGGGTGGGTTGAATCCATCGAAGAACGCACACCCGGGCTGTCATCAGTCAGTGCGCCCGTCATGCGTCATGGGGCAGTGATTGCAGCAGTTTGTCTGGCCATACCGATGGCACGTATCGATAAGTCTCCTGGTCAAGACCATGGTTCAGCCGTCGTCCGCACCGCGCAAAGCATTGCTGCAACCTTCTAACGTTTCAGCATTATTACCCGAAAGTTCAAGATTTCCCCACAAAGACTTGTGAGGTGACTCACTTGTGGTTACACTAAGTCCTATCTATCGGGACTGTGGTCCCACTCACTGAGATTTGAGGTAGGAAATGCAACCACTAGCAAACGTCAACGCACTCCCACTTGACGGGGTGCGTGTTCTGGAACTGGGCAACTTCATCGCTGCGCCATTCGCCGCACGAATTTTTGCGGATTTCGGAGCCGAGGTCATCAAAATCGAAAAACCCGGCAGCGGCGACGAAGTCCGGGACTGGCGGACTCCCCGCGGAAAAACTTCGATGATCTTCCGTACGCTGGGTCGCAATAAAAAATCCGTTGAACTCGACCTGCGGGACGAACGTGGACGTGAAGCGATTTTGGAACTGGCCAAATCCACCGACGTCGTCATTGAAAACTTCCGTCCCGGGACCCTGGAACGCTGGGGCATCGGCCCGGATCAACTCACCGCGGTCAACCCAGATATTGTGCTGGTCCGGATATCGGGCTACGGCCAGACCGGACCATACCGCGATCGTGCGGGCTTTGGTTCTGCGGCCGAATCCTTTGCCGGGCTGCGCTACATCACCGGTGAACCAGATCGTCCAGCTGGCCGAGCGGCCGCACCAATCGGTGACTCGGTTGCCGGGCTCTACGGTGTGATTGGCGCGCTGATGCTGATGATGAAACGCCAGCGCCTCAAGTCCGCCGGGCTGGAAGCTTCGGGTGACAAAGCCGATAACGTTGCCGATGTCGCGCTGTATGAAAGCGTGTTCTCGATTCTAGAATCGCTGGTACCAGACTACGACGCCTATGGTGTGATCCGTCAGCGGCAAGGTGCGGTCCTGCCTGGCGTTGTCCCAGCCGGCGCCTACCCGACCGCCGATGATCTGGAAGTGGTCATTGGTGGTAACTCCAATTCGGTGTTCCAACGCCTGATGGTGGCCATCGGCCGTGCGGATCTAGCCAACGATGAGTCGTTGACCTCGACCTCAGCGCGTAGCGCTCGAGAACAAGAGCTGAACGCCGCCATTCGCGAGTGGACCTCGGCTCACGACCTCGATGCCGCCCTAGAAATCTTGAGCGAAGCCGGCGTACCGGCCGCTCCGGTCTTCGACGCCAAATCTCTGGCCGAAGATGAGCACTACATTGCCCGCGACATGGTCCAGCCCATGGAAGTCGTCGTCGAAGATCAACCAGAACTGGTTCGCTTCCCAGGCATTGTGCCCAAGATTGCCTCTCACGACGGCAAGATCCGCTGGGTCGGCCCTGATCTTGGTGCCGACACCGATCAGGTCCTGCGCGACGTCGCCGGCTACTCCGACGAACAAATCGACGCCCTGTCCCAGGAAGTTGTGAACCAGTCATGACCAAGCACATTGTCGTTACCGACGTCTTTCTACGCGACGGCCTGCAAGATGAGCCGGTCATGGTCAGTGTTGAAGACCGTCTCAAGATTGCCTACCAACTGGCCGATGCCGGCGTCCGCCGAATGGAAGTCGCCTCCTTCGTCAACCCCAAACGAGTACCGCAAATGGCCGGAGCAGAAGAGATCGTGGCACAGCTGCTTAACGATCCTGCATTCGAAGCCAAGATCACCTCGCTAGTACTCAATGGCAAAGGTGTTGACCGTGCGCGGGCAGCAGGCGAACATGCCATCCAACTGGTGCTGTCAGCATCCGAAGAACACTCCAAAGCCAATGCGGGCCAGACGGTGGATGAAGCACTGGACGGGTTGATCGGTGCCACAAAAAACTACCCCGATGTAGCATTCTTCGCCGGCGTCTCCACCGCATTCCGGTGCCCATTTGAAGGCTATATCCCCGCAGAACGCCTGGTGCGGATTGTCGGCAAACTACTTGCAGCCGGCGTCACCACCATTGGTTTGGCGGATACGCTGGGCACCACCGAGCCCGACTATTTGGCCGACTCGCTGGATACGGTCATGACTCAATTCCCGGAAGCAAACTACAGCCTGCACCTGCACAACGCCCACGGACGCGCACTGGAAAGCGTGGATCTGGCCATTGAACGCGGCGTGACCATGTTCGATGCAGCCCTGGGCGGTTTCGGCGGCTGCCCATTCGCCCCGGGTGCAGCCGGCAACTTGTCCACCGCAGACTTAGTTGCCCATCTGCATCGACAAGGCTTCGACACGGGCATCGATGATGCCAAACTCGACGCGGTCAGTGCCGCAGCAATTGAAACTGTTGACGCCAGCGCGAAAGTCGCAGGATAACGGAGAACACCATGGTAGAGCAGTCATACAGCACCAGAAGATCTGCCGCCAAAAACGGCACCCAACACGACACCGCTGACCCCATCAACGCACCCGAAATCGACGCCGTCGGCCAGGACCTGCACTGGGGAACCAATATCTATCCAGAGACAGTAGTGCTGGAAAAGAAACACTCCAAATGGTGGCTAGCCTGGTCAACGATGATGACCGATCCCAAATGGCGAGTCGGATTTATCCCGATCCCGTACTTCGTTATCGCCTTCGGTTTCTTGATCCTGGCTTCCTATTTCGATGCCCTCCCACCGTCCATGGTGATCGGCTTTGCGATCACCGGTCTGCTGGGTGGCATGCTGATGTGGATCGGCAACCGCATCCCCAAGGTACGAGATTACGGTCTGCCCACCTTATTGTGTACGTTCGTCCCGTCGATCTTGTACTTCGGTGGGATTATCCCGGAGAACATTCAAGCCGCCGTCTCGATTTTTCTCACGGATCAGGGCTTCCTGGACTTCTTCGTCTCGGCGATCATCGTCGGTGCCCTGCTGGGTATGCCGCGAGCCCTGTTGGTCAAAGCCGGTCTGCGCTTCTTCATCCCGCTGATTGCCGCCATCGTTGGCGTCTTTGCCCTGATGGGCGCTATTTCCGCACTGGTGGGTGAGGGTTTTTTCGAAGGCATGCTGTTCTTCGCCGGCCCAGTCATGGCCGGTGGTATCGGCCTGGGTGCGGTCCCCATGGCGGAAATGTATGCCGAGCAGTTGGGCACCGATCCTTCTGCATTCATGGGCAGCCTGGTCGCCGTCACCACGCTAGCCAACGTGTTCTGCGTGGTATTTGCTGGCATCCTGCGTGGTGTCACCAGCAATGGTAAACAATGGTTCGTTGGATTCAACGGCAATGGTGAACTGATGCGGATCAAGGGCAATAAGAAAGACCTGGAACAGCCTCGCAAGAAAGCCCACACCAACTACGTGGCACTGTTCCAGGGCCTGATGATGGCCAGCATTATTCTCATGATCGGTGGCATGCTCAACGCGGCCATCGGCGGACTGCACATGTACGCCTGGGCCATTGTTGTCACCGCCATCCTAAAGATCTTCAAGCTGCTGCCAAAAGAACTCGAAAACGCAGCCACCCAGTGGGGCGACTTCGTCAACACCACCCTGGTGTCAGCCCTGTTAGTCGGCGTCAGCCTGACCTACATCGACCTCAATGAGGTCCTCGAGGCCGTCACCAGCCTGCACTTCTTGCTCATGACCATGGGTGCAGTCCTGTTGTCTGCGCTGATTGGTGGCGTGGTCGGTTGGCTAGTGAAGTTTAACTTCGTGGAAGCCACCGTCATCCCCGGACTGATTATGGCCGACTCGGGCGGTTCCGGCGACGTCGCCGTCCTCTCTGCGGCCGACCGGATGCACCTGATGCCATTTGCGGCCATGGCCACCCGGCTGGGCGGTACCCTGACCCTGTTCTTAGCGACCATTCTGGTGCCATTCCTCTAATCCCAAATACCCACTACCGCAATAACAGCGGGGTCTTTCCTATGCCAGTGGGAAAGACCCCGCTGCGCGGTATCAGTACCCCGAAGTATTCTTGATCCAACCGTTCCAGCAGTTCGCTCACCTAGGAGTTTTCACCGTGAGTACCGTTTCTGAAGTTGTCGCCCGTGTCGTTGCCGAACACACGACACAAGTTTTCGCCCTGATGGGCAACGGCAATGCCTATTTCACCGATGCCCTGGCACGCGAGAATAAAGTCCGCATGACCGGACTGCGGCACGAAGCCGGCACCGTGGCCTCAGCGGATGCCTACTACCGGGTCAGCCGCAACATCGCAGTGGCGACGACGACCTTCGGCCCCGGCTACACCAACACCATCACCCCGCTAGCCGAGGCCGTGCAGTCCCGGACCCCGATGGTGTTTATTGTCGGAGGCCAACCCACCACTGGACCACGGCCCTGGGATGTTGACCAGGTGGCCATCGCCACCAGCGTTGGGGCACCAACCATCACTCTTACGACGGCGAACCCCGCTCAGGCGACGACCGACGCCTTTGCCACGGCTTGGGCCCAGCGCGTTCCGGTGGTGCTGTTTATCCCGCACGATATTGGCGCCACACACGCCGAACCAGAACCAGACGTCGTCGCGGCTGCCGTACCTGCTGCGCCCGAAGTTCCCGGCAGTGTCCTGGATGATGCAGCCCAATTGTTGGCAAACGCCAAGCGGCCATTGATCGTTGCGGGTCGTGGAGCGCGCGAAGCCGCAAGCGCCTTAGGCGAACTGGCCTATCAGCTCGGCGCCCTGACCGCCTCATCAGCACCGGCTCGGGGAACCTTTGCGGGCCGACCCTATGATCTTGGCGTATGCGGTGGCTTTGCTTCCGAACCTTCTTCTGAATTGATCCGCGCTGCAGACGTCGTACTGGTCGTGGGTGCAGGACTCAACCAGTTCACCACGGCATTCAACACGCAGTTCAACACTGAGGCTCAGCTGATTCAGATCGACCTGGCACACGACAAGACCAATGAGCGCGTCGATGTGTTCTTGCACGGCGAGGCCACAGCAACCGTCGAGGCACTGGCCACCCGGCTAGAAACCTCCACGACGCCGCCCCTCCCGTGGCAGGGCCAGGCCGAACACGCCCGGGAGTCGATGCTGAACTTTGACCGCGACACCGGCACCGGCCAGGCCGAAGATGGACTATTGGATCCGCGCAGCGCGATGCACCGCCTCAATACGATCCTGCCAGCCAACCGTCAGGTCGTCTCAGACGGCGGCCACTTCATCGGTTGGTCCAGCTACTACCTGGATCTGCCAGCCCCCGACAGCCTGACCATGGTCGGCACCCAATACCAATCCATCGGCCTCGGATTGCCATCGGCACCCGGTGTAGCCCTGGGCAGACCCGATGCCACTACCATCGTGGCAACCGGCGACGGCGGTGGCTCCATGGGCCTGCCCGATCTGCATGCGCTCGTGCATACCGCCACCAGTGCGGTCGTACTGGTCTTCAACGACGCCTGCTATGGCGCGGAAATCCACCAGTACGGTTCCCAAGGTCTCGATGAGCAGATCATGGAAATTGAACAGATCGATTTCGCCACGGTCGCCAAAGGCTTCGGAGCCCAGGGCGTCGTCATTCACGCCATGGATGACTTAGACCAGGTACAAACCTGGGTGGACGACGGCGCACGCGGCACGCTGGTCGTTGATCTGCGCATTTCGCGCACCATCGTGGCGCCCTACATTCTGGAGATCATCGAATTGACGATCAAACGCTAGCGGTTAGGCGTCGACGAGCGTGATCGTCAGGTTCATCCCGCTATTGGGGTGATAATTCCAGGTGGCTTCATAACCGTCCCATGTGCCGGTTTGGGTTCCATCGAGGGCGCGAGTTGCTTCGAGGCGATTGACGATATTCGATGGCATAGCCAGCTCGTCGAGCACGCAGGCAACTTCATCGCCAGACGCCCCATATGATTCGGTGCCCTCGGTGGTGATCAAGAGTGCAGTGCCCTCGTCGACCAGTTCAATATAGGACGATCCGGAGCAGGCTTCGAGAGCTGGTCATTAACGTTCCGATGGACCAGATCGAGAAGGCTTTCGAGGTGCCGGAAGCCCAGGGAAGCATCAAGTAGTCCGACCAGCGCGACTACGGCCCCTCGAGTAGTTACGAGAAGCACGCTACAGCAGGTGGTGGCTAGTAATCAGCGATGACCGTTACACCGAGAGCGTCGGCAACTTCGTCGAATAACTCCCTGCCCGCGCCTTCCAGTAACGCGCCGTTGGCATTCCGGGCGGGGCTGAGCGTCCAGGCATCCCGGTCATGGCGAACACGGTCAGCGAAGACCACCATGACCTCGTACTGGGCTTGCCTTGAGAATTCTGCCTGACGTGAATGCCAGATAATCCCGTCAGGCCCCTGCGGACCTCCATGGATAGCTTGTGCGACCTTCCGAGTGCAGGGGTAATGCTCGAAGGAACTATTCGCCAGGTTCTCCCGGGTCAAGCCCAGAGCCTGCAGTTGTGGATCTCTTAGGTCCACGACGGTCATGTTGGTAGGCGGGACAACTTGAGCATGTAGATAACCATGTAGTGAACGTTCCGCTACGATTCGTGATTCTGGCTCAAGCTCGTAGATGGTGTGGAAACGTGTCTCCAATAGTGCCGCCTCGAGACTTTCCGCCAGATACATGGTGGGGACGCGACTGCCCGACAGTAGATCATCAAAGGGGGCAAAACGGGTGTTGCCCCAGCCGGGGTTCGGCACCCCGTACCCGTCACGCGCATCGTAAACGCGAAACCATACGCGATCCTTAGAAAACTTGAACGTGGGCAGGTTTCCACCACGAGCGTGTTGGGATAGTTCCGAAATCGCAACGGTACATTCGTCAGGGACGGGGCAGGTGAGTTGTTGTGCCGGAAAACTATGCGTCACGCCACCTCGCCGCGTTCATTCCGGAGATCAAGCGCGTAAAGATCGGCAGCTCGTTGTGCACGTTCTAGATCAACGTGGGCAAGCTCTGCTGGTATTTTGCCGCTGAGATGCCCTGTCGGGTGGGTCAACCATGTCCATAGCGACCACCCATCCAGATCAGCCTCCAACAATGGACGGACCAGAGCGCTAATAGCTGGGTCAAGTTTCCCTTCGTCGTCTAGCTGCACTTTGGGAATCAGGACCCGGCCTTTAAATTTGACGGTGAATAATTCGCCTTGCTCGCGGGCCCTGGTCACCCAGGCCCTCACTGATCCGGGTTGGCTATCGCGAATTTGTGCCAAGGTTTCATGGGTTTCCGCACCGTATTTAGTCAGCAACTTTTGGCGCAGTGCAGCAGTGCGCTGAATCTGACGCTGTGATGCACTGGGGACGAGCTCCTCATTGGTCTCCAGGAGCGAGGAATTTACGAAATCTTCGAACGAGCCCCGCGCATCGTGACGTATTTCAGAAACGCGTTGGGCAAGACGTAGAGCTTCCTCTACGTCACCAACGCTTACGCCCTCAACGACAACGCGACCCTTAAGTTCGCTGACCTTGTATCGCCTTGTAATGCGTGAAGGTCTGCGTGGTGATTTACTAGTTCTATCTGGAACTGGAGCAGTCATAACGACCTCCTTCTACATAGCATTATAGCAATGCAGCGTTGAGAGGATAAGTGTTGCATTGCCTCAAATGGAAGGATCCCAATGCAGCAGGTTGACCAAGAGGTCGGCCTGCTCCCACGCATCATCCAGGGCATGGTGGGTGTGCGGGCGCTTGGATAGAAGTTTCTTAGGCATGGAACGTTTGCCAACCTTGCGGATCATCCGATTGGACTTGGTGGCGAACAGCGTTTTGATGTCGATAGCGGAGGAATGGCCAAAGGGGCTGGTGCCGGCGTAACGCATCAGATACCAGTACACCCACATCCAGTCGTAGGACAGCGGGTAGGCAGCCATGACTGGACGGTCATTTCCTGCCTGTTCGCTAATCCAGTCGACCAGCGTTCGCATGGCATCCTTGGGGGCGAGTCCATCTCGGATGAGTTCATCACGGTCCAGGCCAGCCACAGCGGCGGCTTCGGGAATGTAGTCTGATGAGATGGGTTTGAGCTGCAGGTGCAGTCCGAGGTCTTGGTTGCGCAGGTCCTCAAAGGCGCCCTCTGCGTTTCGACGTCCGGCGACGGCAACTCCGATGGAGGACATGGAGTATGGTCCGGGGATGGGGCCATCGGCTTCGATATCGATAGAGAAGTAGGTCTCGCCACCGTGAGGTGTGGAAGTAGTCATATCTACATCATGCCGGTTTTGTGTGGCAGCGGCTTGTGCAGTGCCAGTGGACACAGTGGCACTTCTTATGGGATGTGGGTGGTTTCAGGGGAAACCACCGACAGGCTCTGGCCTGCTCTAGGCACGGTCGAAGGTCTGGTGCGTGGGCGTCCACATTTTCAGCGTGGTTGGCAGAACCAACACATTGGGGCCGGTGGCGAGCCAGGCTGCTTGCAGATCATCCACCAGGGAGGCAGGATCGGTCAAGGTGGCCGAGACGCCGAATGATTGCGCCAGAGCGACAAAGTCCGGGCGGGTTAGTTCGGTACCAACGGTTTGTCCGAAGGCGTCATGCATATATTCGCGCAGGATGCCGTAGCCGCCGTCGTCAATGATGAGCCAGGTCACGGGAACATTATGCTGTTTTGCAGCGGCGAGTTCGGCAATCGAATACATCGCTGAGCCATCGCCGGAGACGGCCAGGACGCGTTGTTGTAAACCAACGGCTCCACCAAGCGCACTGGGAAACGCGTAACCGATCCCGCCGGCGCCCTGTGCGGAATGGAAAGCTCCGTGTTTGGTGTCCCAGGTGTTCCACGCCCAGTAGCCGGCAATGGTCATGTCCCAGTACGTGTGTGCGTCATCGGGCACCGCGTTGCGGATGGATCGCATGATGGACTGTTCATGCTCGAGATCCTGGTGGGCAATACGATCGGTGATCTGCCTGCGCACTTTGGCGACGAGCTTGGCAGCGGTGAGACCATGCCAGTTGCTCACGGTGGGCTTCGGACCGTGCTGTATTGCCGAGAGGATCGCCTCGAGTGCCAGTTCTGCATCGGCGCGGATTCCCAGGCCGGGATAATTGGCTTCCAATACGCGCGGTTCGGCGTCGATGTGGATGAGCTGACCGCGCGGCTGCATCGAGTAGTAGTTCGAACTAACTTCTCCCAACGCAGTGCCAACCGCCAGCAGGACATCCGCGTCTTCGAATACTTCGGTGACATACCGGTCTTCAACCCACCCGCCCAGTGACAGCGGATGGTCATAAGGAAACGCGGTATTGCCGCCCGGAGTGCACACGACCGGTGCATCGAGCAGCTCAGCAAGCATGGCCAGTGCTTGTTGGGCTGCCATGCCGGATCGACGAACACCTCCACCGGCAATGATGGCAGGACGTCGGGCAGCACTGAGTAACTGGGCGGCCCGAGCCACGCTGCTGTGATGGGGTGTCAGCTGGGCAAGCGTGATACTCAGGTCGCAGGGCGGCGGTATTGGAGCTGGGTGCAATAGGACGTCTTGTGGAATCTCGACCCAGACCGGCCCCTGGGGAGCACTGAGCGCAGTCCGCCAGGCGTCCTCTACGACAGCGGGAATTGCAGAAGCATGATGAATCGTATGTTGGGTTTTTGTCACGTTGCGTGCCGCGGCTTTTTGGTCATCAAGCTCGTGCAGCATGCCCTTTCGGCGCCCGCCCAGACCCGCTTGCGGTATTTGGGAGGCGATAACGATCATCGGGACACTACTGGCGTATGCTTCCTGGATTCCTGCTAACGCGGTCAATGCTCCGGGACCGGTTGAGACGATCAGTACACCGGGCTGATTTGTCACACGCGCAAAACCATCAGCTGCAAAGGCCGCATTATTTTCCACCCGGGATGAGATGTACTGCAACGGGCTGCGACCCAGGGCATCGAAAAGCCCCAGGGCATGTTGGCCGGGGATACCAAATACCGTGGTCGCTCCCAGTGCGGACAGTGTTTCGATCACCAGATCGCCACCGGTTCGCATGCCTACCTCCTGTGCGTGGGTCATTATTTACTTAGCGGCGCGCAGATCGGCCATCAACGACAGCAGGTCATAGCATGCGTGAGCCGCCGCAATCCCGGTGACCTCTGCATGGTCATAGCTGGGCAGTACTTCGACGACATCGGCACCAAGAATATTTAGCCCTCGGAGACCGCGCAGCATTTCTAACAGTTCGCGGCTGGTCAGCCCACCGGCCTCGGGTGTACCGGTTCCCGGCGCATGGGCTGGGTCAAGGACGTCAATATCCAGGGAGATATAGACCGGTTTGTCTCCGATGCGTTCGCGCAAGATGGTCACCACGGCTTCGACGCCCTTGTAGTACAGGTCTGCGCTGGTGATGATGCCGAAGCCGAATCGCGCGTCGTCGTCCAGATCATTTTTGCTGTATACCGGTCCGCGAGTGCCGACGTGGCACAGGGCCGAAGGATCGAGCAGTCCTTCTTCGGCGGCCCGTCGAAATGGTGTGCCGTGGGTATAGTCGGCACCGAAATAGGTATCCCAGGTGTCGAGGTGCGCATCGAAGTGCAATAGTGCCACCGGTTGTCCTGCGCGTTGTGAGGCTGCACGTAATAAGGGCAGCGCGATGGTGTGGTCCCCGCCAATGGTCAGCAACGAGGCGCCGTCGGCGGTGAGCTCCAACGCATCGTGTTCTACCGTGGCGATGGCTTCTTCAATGTGGAACGGATTCAGTGCCATATCGCCGGCGTCGGCGACTTGGACTTGGGCAAATGGTGAAGTATCTGTTGCCGGGTTGTAGGGGCGAAGCAGTCGTGAGGCCTGACGAATATGGGCGGGACCAAAGCGTGCACCGGGACGATAGGAAACTCCCGTATCAAATGGTGCGCCAACGATTTTGATGTCAGCACTGCGTCCTGCAGTTTCCAGATCCCGGAGGCGCGGTAGGAGCGCGAAGGTCGATTCGCCGCTATATCGCGGAACCAGGGTGGAGTTGACCGGGCCGATGTTGCCATTATCGATGATTCTTGGGATCTCACGCATGCCGTCCGCCTGTTCAGATGGTGTCGATCTATGCTGCTGCTGTTGGGTCCGTTGAGTGTCGTTCGCCGGTGAGCATCGTCAATAACAACACGTTGCGTTCCGGGGCATCTTCTGGTGCAGACACCTCATGGACGACCATGGCGCGCAAGTGCATAACGGTGCCAACAACGAGATCAACTTCGCCCTGATCGGTGACGACTTTGAGTGTCCCCTGTAGGGTTTGCAAGGTAATAGGATGCGCGGTGGTGTGGGCACGGAGGACCTGGCCCGGGGTGAACGTCAAGAAAATAAGATTCGCACCGTCGCCTTCCAGCTTGCGCGTCATTGCCGGGGGAGTGCCGGTGCGAGGTTCTGGCGCATCCGCTGCCCGAAACACGTGGACGTCAGCATTCGGATCAGCTTCTGCAGGCCCGAATGCTTTCGGCGGCATGTTGAACGGTTTCCTAGCCATGGCTTCTAGCCTCATTATTTATGTATGTTGTTTGTGTAATTTCGAAGTTCAAAGGGAGATCAAAGTCGACCTGATAGGCCGACTTTGCAGCAAATAGTATCTGATAGCGTGCGGTATAAACAGAGTCGCCTGTTCTTAAGAATCACTGAGGCGTTCTGCACCTAGGCTTGAGCAGGTACATATTTTGGGTACGGATACGCTTCAAGCGACTCGATGATCACTTCGCGGAGCCAATTTATTGCTGGTGAGGGGGCTAATTGGCGCAGGGTGTGAAGCCCTACATGCCCAGGTTCAAGATGAAACGGAACCCGGAACTTCTTGATGCTGCTTCTCTTTGCAAACATGTCGCCAAGGAACAGGGGCACAATGCAAAAGCATTCTGTAGCCATGAGGGTCTCATCAACTACAGAATAGGTTGGAAGCGCGATGGTGGGCAGCGCATCTAGTCCAATGCTCACCAAAGTTTCTTCGACTTTTTGATGACCCAAAGTATTCGATACATGTATGCGTTGCTCGCCGATTAAATCTTCTACTGAAGGAGAATCTGTTAGTCGGGGGTGGTGTGAAGAACAGACCCCAACATACGGCATATCCATAAGATGGTCTCGGACTACAAGATCTGGTGAGAATTCTGGAATTGCTATTGCAGCGTCCGCTTCTCCACGCCGCAAGAGTTCCTCGGCTTTGGCAACGTCAATGAGGCTCACCTGAATCCTGGCCTCTGGTGCGCGTTCCTGCATAGCTCGCACAATGTATGAGAATAACGCCATGAGGCCTAGGTCGGTCATCATTAATTTGAAAGTCCTCGTCGTTTCTTTGGGCTCAAACTGTCTCGCGTTTCTGACGACTGAATTAAGGACTCGTATCCCATGCGATATTTCTGGGTATAACGCATCTGCACGTGCCGTGGACTCTAGAGTTCCTTGTCTGCGTAGGAACAGGGGATCTGAAAAGAGTTTTCGCAGTTTGGATAAGTTGTAGCTGACAGACGGCTGACTCACGAACAGTCTCTCAGCGGCCACGGTCACGCTTCGTGTCTCATAGACAGTCAAAAATGTTCGAAGCAAATTGATGTCATAGTGGGTCCAGGGCTCACTCACAGGTTCTCCTTGCCTGAATCACTATCCCGCATTATAGAGGGCGCTAATAATCTCATAGGCATTTTCTATTGGATAAATATCTTTCTTGATTCTAGCCTGGAAGTGATGCATCTTACAGGAGATACCTGAGTAGTTGAGGCAATTGCCTCCTGCGATCATGAACTGAGGAAAATATGAGACCTTTAAAATCGAGCCCTAAAAGAAACGCCATAGTTTCCTTCATTGCCTTGAGTGCGTTGTCACTAGCTGCTTGTGGGAACGGAGCTGGGCCTTCAACTGAAGGAGACCAGGCGGCTTCGACGAACGGTGAGATGGAAAAGATCACGCTTGGTGTCATGCCACTTGTAGATTTAGCGCCACTTCACTTAGGCGTCGACCAAGGAATCTTTGAAGAACACGGCCTTGAAGTTGAACTAGTAACAGCCCAAGGCGGTGCTGCGATTATCCCAGCGGTCACAAGTGGTCAATATGAATTTGGATTCAGTAATCCGACAAGCGTTATTATCGCGAAGTCCCAGGGATTGGACGTCGTAGTAGTGGCGCCAGGTGGAACCAGCACCGGAGACGAAGAGACCGACTACGGTGCGACAGTAGTCTTACCAGATAGCGGAATTGAAACGGCAGCTGATCTTGAAGGTAAGCGCGTTGCTGTTAATACACTGAATAATATCTCTGACTCCACAGTCAAAGAGGCCGTACGTAACGCTGGTGGAGACCCAAACGAAGTTGAAATGGTCGAGCTTGCGTTCCCTGACATGGTTCCGGGCGTCGAACAAGGCACCGTTGATGCGGCCTTCCTGGTTGAACCTTTTTTGACAATGGGCCTCAACGCTGGCTTTGAGCCTATTGCATGGAACTGGATAGAGGTTTCACCTGACTTGATGGCATCGTCGTATTTTACGACCCAAGAGCTAGCGGACGAACAGCCAGAGCTTGTAGAGAAATTCCAAAACGCGATGGCCGAATCGGCCCAATACGCTGAGGAACACCCCGAGGAAACCCGAAACATCATCACCAGTTACACCGAGATTCCCGAAGAGATTACTGAGACCATGCGCCTTCCTCGGTGGGTTGACTCCGTCGACCAAGAGTCATTGGATCGTCTCATTGAAATTTCAATTGAAGACGGTCTGCTTGAGGAAGACGTCCAGCTCGAAGACCTCGTGCTTCAGAACTGATCGCAATCACACGTTGGAAGGAAAAGTAGTGGATTTTACAGTAGAAGAGATGCGCCAAGAGCCCGAAGGATACGCGTGGAGCCGGTTCGGGCAACCTGAGTATACAAACTGGCTAGATGAGAGCATGTCATGGAAAGAAACCTGCTATATCGGAGATTGGTCATTCCTCTGGCAGCATCGGTTTACAGGACCTGACGCCTTGAAACTCATCTCGGATTTCACCGTCAACAACTTTGAGGTATTCGACCTCTATCAGTCGAAGCACGCTGTGCATACCAATAAGGATGGCAAAGTCATTCACGAAGGTGTCTTGACCCGGTTTGGCGACGAAGACTTTATGGTGCACGGTCGGGGTGGATTTTGGCTAGCTTACAACCTTGAAAAGGGAAACTATGACGCCTCAGTAACCAATGAGGACTGGTTCATGTATCAAGTTTCAGGACCGAACGCACTAGCGCTGTTGCAAAAGCTCAGTGGCTCACAAGATCTAGCCGACGCGAGGTACATGCGTGCAGTAACCATAACGGTCGCTGGACATGAGATCTTCGCCCTACGTCAGGGGATGGCAGGAGAAATTGGCTTCGAACTCCAAGGTCCAAGCTCCATAGGTGCCGAGATTTACCAGGCTGTACTTGAAGCAGGACGAGACTTCGGAATCCGGAAAATGGGTGGTCGTATCGCTATGATCAATCATCTTGAGGCATCATTCCCAACCATCGCAACTGACTATATTCCCGCAATTTTTGATGAGGACATGAGCGGCTACCGCGAATACTTTCTGAGTTCTATGCCACCATTTGCGAAACCCGCCTATATCAACGGCAGCTATGACGGCAAAGACATCAGCGAGTATTACCGAAGCCCCATTGAACTTGGCTGGGCAAAAGTAGTGACAACAAAAAGAAATGATTACTTAGGGGCCGAAGCACTCGCTGCAGAAAAACAATCACCAAAGCGCGTCCTTAGGACCCTTGAATGGAACGGGGACGACGTTTTGGAAGTACAACGGTCCTTATTCGAACCTGGAGAACATTTTGCATATATGGAGATGCCGCGAGACCAACGTGGGTACATGTGGGCTGACCGTGTAGAGGTCGATGGAGAGTTGGTAGGTGTAGCAACTTCGCGTGGCTATAGCTACTACTTCAGGAAGATGCTTTCGCTTGCAACAATCAATGTCGATCATGCTGATGTCGGCACGGAAGTTGAAGTCCTTTGGGGAGCTCCCGGTCAACGACAGAAAGCCATACGCGCTGTAGTTTGTCCAGCACCCTATAAAGAGGATCGCTCGCGAGGACAACTGGGATAACACATGTCATAGATTGGGAAGGTTACGATGTCTGGAGAACTTAGCAGCCCTCCCATTCCTATGTAATAGTTAGTGGAAATAACTGCCTGAATCCGGTATTCCTTGCGAAGGTTCAGTTGCGGATATTTACCTGCCGATAGACGGTTCATCTCCACTCGATTTGAACTCATCGCCAGAAGCGGTTGCGCCGTGGTCGACGATCGGGATCGAGATAGGGTGCAGGGATGAACCAAGCGATACCGTTTCGCATATTGACTGACCACATCCCGGCGTGCACTGCGTGATGATGGTGCGAACATAACAGTACGGCGTTGGTAACAGAGGTACCGCCGCCGTCTTTCCATGGTTCGACATGGTGAGCATCGCACCACGGTGCCGGAATTTTACAATTGGGTGCAGCACACCCGCGATCTCGAGCGATCAACGCTCGCCGTTGATCCGCAGAGAATTGACGGGCTGTGCGACCCAGATCCAGTAGAGCCCCATGGGAGCCAAGGACAGCCGGTATCAGTTCCGCTTCACACGACAACGGTCTGATCGACGACGGTGAGATAGGACCTGTAAAGAGTGCCTGCGAGATGAAGGTGGTGGCCTTGGGTTGAGACGGACCGGTCACTGGGCACTCGTGAGTAAATTGGTCATAGAGCGTTTGATAGTCCATGATCACGCTCAACTGCGGTGGCAAGCCACCCACGACCGGGAAGGTCGTCGACGCTAGCGACATGCCGGTGTCAATGACCGCGGTGATGCCATCGAGTAGCTTTTGCTCTCGGGTTCGTTCGTCAGCTGCCGTGACGGGGTGGCCGACTTCGTCTTCGCTAAACAGTGGCTGT
Source organism: Enteractinococcus helveticum (assembly GCF_001657475.1). Classification (GTDB taxonomy): domain Bacteria; phylum Actinomycetota; class Actinomycetes; order Actinomycetales; family Micrococcaceae; genus Yaniella; species Yaniella helvetica. The sequence continues at coordinate 97,349 of NZ_LXEY01000016.1, read as the reverse complement.
TGTCCGTGATCGTCGGGCTTTTTACGAATGACTGGTGTAGTGAAGTTCGGCAAGGTCGTACCAAAGAGTTGTTCGAGCAGAGTTTTGAGCGGATCAAAACTGGTGTTGGGATTATTGACGACGGAGGCCAGAACGCGTAGGCGTTCGTGGAAGAGGTCATCGACGCGTAGGACCCAGTTGTGTAGACCTCGGACGTGGCCGCGATAAGAAGCGCCCCGCTTTCTGTCTAAGCTGTGGTCGTCGAGCGTCCCGTCTTGGTTGAACCAATAGGTTGTGTGCTGTAACCATCGCTTGGCTACCTGGCGCAATCCATCAGGATCTAACTGCGTAGCCTGTGCCGTGAGATGCTGCTGGCCAGTGTCGAGACGGTCTTGTACTTCCGGTGTGAGTACTTTTGCTTGGGCCGCTTCGCGCTGTACCTGATTGACAGTGTCCACGACAATCTCGGCTGCGGCTGTATCGATGGCCGCATCGAAAAAGTGCTGTGCCACTTGCGGATAGCGGGACTGCGGCATATGACCGCCGTCCAGACTTGGAGCCGGTGCCAGTTCGGCAGCAAGTTTAACTCGGGCCTTGGCCTGCCGAAGTGGAATTCTGAGGGTATCGCGGAGGTACTCTGCGATATTACGGAAGGCCGCTTTGCCGGCGGGCATGCCAAAGACCTCGACTCGTTCCGCATCCGAATAGTAGGCATTTGAGGCGAATCCGGCCATGAGGGTTTGCAGCGCTGCAACCTGGCGACCCAGCTGTTCGATGCCTCCTATCAAGACGGGAAACGGTACATCTGGAGGGCGCGCCGAACCGCTAGGCGGTGGATCGTGCGTTCCCCACACGGTGCCCCAATCGATTGACGCTTGTTCCACCGTGAAGCGTTCAAGCTTGGCATAGGCGTCAGGTGCACGATAGCGTGCCAGCGCTTGGGCCAGGAGTCCTTGGGCTTGGCTGATGAGCCCTGCGGGATTTGTCTCGGTACCTATATGTTGTGTCATACCGAAACTCCACCATTGCATTGAACTCCAGTGGAGCAACAGTTACAGAATGTGGATAACCGCCGTCTGCACTCTCGCCTGAGGAAATGTGCCGCTGCTTTTGCTGCGCTCGCATCCGTATCGTTGGTCACCGTGAATGTAACGTTGCCGGCCCGTGGTTTATGGTGAAGCTGCCAGACGGTAGTGCATGTTCCTTCAGCCCCGACAGGGATTTCTTTGACGGCAGCTGAGTGTTGAGCGCCGGCTCTTTAGCGGCTTGGCATTCGAAGCTTGTTGCATCTTCTGGGTCGCCGGCGGTGTAGAAGGCAAGCTCCGGATAAGGACACAGCGGACGGCTCCGATTCCGGGCCCAATCAGGGGGTAACCATTTATTGGCTGGATTCACCCACGCATGCAGCGACTCGGGTTGGATGCCATGTTCTACCCAATTGATCAGTGCAGTTAATGAGTTATGTTGATCTGTGGCTGGTCCACCTCGGGTGTTGGTCATGCCGGGCACCTCGTAGTATTGAACGAAGTCCGAAACATCCTCGCCATGAGCGGTATGCAGTGCGCGGTACCACGAAGACGTGGCCTCCATAGAAAAGAGGCCGTCGGATGCGCCGTGCAGCACAATCATTTTGCCGCCGCTGCTCTTCAAATTGTGGTAATTCAAATCCGGTGGAGTCATAAAATCCATCGCGCTGAGGCCATACTGTCCAAAGGCTGCGTAGATTGATTTGTTTGCTTCATCAACGTCTAGGTCCAGTACGAAGTCTCGCAGGGAATTGAGATTAGGAGCATACGGCGGCGAGGAATAAACATAGCCGACTGCTACGGAGTGCCGTTTGATGGAAGCACTGAATTTCCATGATGCCCAATCATCAGAGACCATGCCAGGGTCGTAGGGAAACGATGAGTAGATTGCAGAGCCGTCGCTGGTGGTGGCACCGTTGAAAACGTCTGTGATTACGCGCTGTTGTTTTTGCGTCAAACAACTGCCGTCGCGATCAGATGTACATGTGGGAACATGTTCTGTGACATCGAAAGTGTCCTGGCAACGCGCGCTGGCAAAGACCATACCGTCAGCAAGGCCGTCAAGCGCATCACACTGTTGAAGGATCGCGTCGGCTATGAGGCGGCGTTCCTTGCGAGTGAGCGCCGATTTGAGGTCGCTTGTAGCCACCGTATCCCATTGCTGAGCACCCCATAGTTGTGCCAGAGCCGCTTGGGGAGCATTAAAGCCCGGCGCGACTGCTAAGAATCCGTCGTATTCCTTGGTATAGCGTGATGCGCCCACCATGGTGTGGCGTCCACCATTTGAACTGCCAGCCATGTAGGAAAACTCGGGCTTGGAACCATACGTCGTTTTGATCAGTGCCTTGGCCATCGGCGTCAGAGTTGCTGTTGCCTGGTATCCGTAGTCGAGGCGAGCCTGGGGATCAAGACCGAAGGTAGGGTTTTGACTCACGGTGTGTCCGGCGTCAGAACTGATGACAGCCATGCCCATTTCTAAAGCAGTTTCACTGCCGCCTGCAGCACCGATGGCGGTGGTGACTTTGCCATTGAGTCCCCCGTTGCCCTGGTAGAGGTATTGCCCGCTCCAGTTTTTCGGCAGCCGCATCTCAAAACTGATGGCATATTCTTGGCCATCAACATGGCTGAGGCGCTTATTCATCGTCCCGGTGACCAGGCAATGTTCTGCGATAGCTTTGCCGCGGTGTGACAATGTTCCGCTGGGCACTGTCGTAGCGGAGGTGATCGCTGTGGAGGGGTGTTCAAACTCGGAGAGCTCCGCACAATCTGTGACGATCGGAACGATGCCTGTGGCCACGTCGGTGTGCGCGGGGAAACTGAGTCCAATACACAGCATGCTAAGCGCTGCCACACCACAGCGCACGACATTGTGTAGAAGACGAGGCTTTGTATCAGCCGATTGCGGCAGTGTTCTGTCATGAGGCGAGGAAGCGCAACGGTCCATTGAGGTACCTTTCTTTAACGCCTTCGGAATCACATAGCGGTACCGGGTGTAGCGAAATTAACTCATTTGTGGGTCTTTCCACGGATGCTTGGGAGGTTTCCAGGATGCCAGCGCAGCAAGCAGTGCCGCTGGTTCACTTTCTACGATGAGCGCGTCGGTAAATTCTGTGCGCATGAAGCCTTGAGCGGCCATGTGATCGATCATGGCAAGGAGTGGATCCCAGAACCCTGCTACATTGAGCAGCGCGACCGGTTTTGTGTGGATGCCTAACTGTTGCCAGGTCCAGGCTTCGAAGAGTTCCTCGAGCGTGCCGGCTCCGCCCGGTAGGGCAACGAACGCATCACCGAGGTTGGCCATGCGCTCTTTGCGGATGTGCATATTCGGCACAATCTCCAGCGTGGTCAGCTTCGGGTGTGGAATCTCCACGGTCGTCAACGATTTGGGCATAATACCGGTGACTTCGCCACCAGATGCTAGGACCGTATCGGCCAACACACCCATTAACCCCACGTTGCCGCCGCCAAATACGACGCCGTACCCGTGATCAGCAAGTGTGGTTGCGAAGGCTTCCACGGCTTGAACATAAGCGTCACTGTTGCCGTGGCGTGATCCGGTGAACACCGTGATGCGACGGATTTGCCGTGGCTCAGTCATGTGAACCCTTGGCGTAGTGGCCTTGTAGACCCTGCAGTGTTGCACGGATATTGTGCGCATTGTGATTGAACAGGTCCACTGCTTTCCACAACCGCAGCATCAGCGGGCTGACCTGCCGATAGTCGAAGGTTTCGGTGACCCAGGTGCCGTCGTCGGTGGGTTCAAATGTCCAAGCCCACACGAGTTTGGCGGGATGCTGCCACGCAATCTCACGGTGCGGGTCAGCGATGAGGACTCGCATCTTCAGGGTGTAGGGCACCCCGAATTGTCGCATCCAGATGTTAAACGTGTCCCCTTCGGTGAGGGTTTCGGGGCCGCTGACCTGGTTCGTCAGCGATCCGCCGCCGTCCAACTCGTGATGTCGGTGTGGATTTACAGCCAGCGACCACAATTGATCAACGGATGCATCGACGTGCACCCGGTAACTGATAGTGAAAGGCCCGGTATCGATTTCGTGGACCCGCTGGGGGTATTGCGTTTGTTCGGTCATCTGCTCAGACTACGCGTTTCCACATCGGTCTCACCAGAAATCAGCACCTGTTACCAATAGGTGACAGCATCTGCTCACCATGGAATCGTAACGTCCATCCACCCAATCGCATTTTCAAGGAGCAACACCATGCAGACCACCGAAATTGTCGAACGGGTGCAAGAACGTGCCGAACTGGATTCATTCCAGGAAGCCCACGACACCGTTATCGCACTACTGGAAACGCTTGCACTACGGGATCTCAAAGATGAACGCGAGGACTTTGCCACCCAATTAGCCAAAGAGCTGGGCCAGGTGCTAACCACCGATGTACCAGCGACCAAAGAACGCTTCGACACAGCAGACATGGTCCCGGGTTGCCAAACATTTGGGCTGCTCCCTGCAGGAAAGCCAAACCCGCATGCACGCAGCGTTTTCGGTGTTGATGGAAGCGGTCTCCGAAGGCCAGGTTGAAAACTTACTCAATGCGTTATCTGACGACTACGCACCTTATGCCACCTGGGATGCTTAACCAGCCACCTCCAGAGCCAAGCGGGTAGGACGCAGTGCCACCCCACCCTAAACCTCGGTAGAATGCGGATGTTCCCCTACCACGCGTGTCGATGTGTGGTCTGATCCAAGAATCTACTCCAGAGGTGCTTTATGTCCGCGGCGACGGTTACGCCTGCCTTACGCCAATCCGTTCGCGAAACCTTCAAACGACCAGCCTGGATGCGCACGGAAATCCTGGCCGGTCTGGTGGTCGCGCTCGCATTGATTCCCGAGGCCATCGCGTTTGCCCTCATCGCCGACGTCGATCCCAAAGTCGGACTCTACGCGGCCGGCATCATGGCCATCTCGATCTCGTTTCTCGGCGGACGCCCCGCAATGATCTCCGCGGCCACCGCCGCGACCGCCCTCGTCATCGCACCAATTGTGGCATCGCACGGGATCCAATACCTGTTTGCCACCGTAATTCTGGCCGGCATCTTACAGATTGTGCTCGGCGTCGTCGGCGTTGCCAAACTCATGAAGTTCATCCCGCAATCGGTCATGACCGGCTTCGTCAACGCCCTGGCAATCCTCATCTTTATCGCCCAACTACCCGATCTGATCGACGTGCCCTGGGCCGTCTACCCGCTATTCGCCCTCGGCTTGGCCATCATCTTCCTGTGGCCCAAAGTCACCGAAGTCGTCCCGTCGGCACTGGTTGCCATCGTCGTCGTCACCCTGATCGTCATCATCTTCAACATCAATGTCCCCACCGTGGCAGATAAAGGCGAACTGCCCAGCGAACTGCCATTCTTCTTCATCCCGGATGTCCCCTTCAACCTGGAAACCCTGGAAATCATCTTCCCGGCAGCACTGGCCATGGCCGTGGTCGGCCTGCTGGAATCGTTGATGACGGCGCAACTGGTCGACAACATCACCGACACCGGTTCGAATAAAACCCGCGAATCCATTGGCCAGGGTGCCTCCAACATGCTGGCCGGATTCTTCGGCGGCATGGGCGGCTGCGCGATGATCGGCCAAACCATGATCAACGTGCGCGCCTCCGGAGCCCGCACCCGCATCTCGACCTTCGTCGCCGGCGTCTTCCTGCTCATCCTGGCCATCGGCTTAGGTGACATCGTCGGTCTGATGCCCATGGCTGTGCTCGTCGCCGTCATGGTCTACGTCTCGTATGCAACCTTCGAATGGCACTCAATCGCCCCGCGCACCCTGAAGAACATGCCAAAATCCGAAACCCTGGTCATGCTCATCACCGTGGTCCCAACCGTCGTCACCGGCAACCTGGCCGTCGGCGTGGGTCTGGGAGTGCTGGCCGCCATGATCGCCTTCGTCCGTCGCGTGTCCCACTTCGCCAAGGTCTCTCGCAGCATCGATGAGGCCGAAACCAAAGCCACCTACCTGGTCACCGGCCAGTTGTTCTTCGCCTCATCTCACGACCTGGCCAACCAGTTCGAATACGCCCTGGACCCCATCCACGTCGTCATCGATCTGCGCCAAGCCAACATCTGGGACCACTCGACCGCCGCCACTCTGGATGCAATTAACGAACGCTACACCCAACGCGGCAAAACCGTGGAATTCCTGGGCCTGCGCGGCAAATTCCCGCTGGGCCGTCCAACAGCCGAGTCAAAGGAAAAATAACGACGACGTTGCACGGGCAATTGAGTTATTGTCTCGGAGTTTGATTGTCGTTCCCTGCAGCAGTGAGTAATTGCCAGTGCGTTAGCGGGTGACCATTTTCCTGAGCTACGACTGTCAGCTGGCCAGTACAGGATGGCTCGAGCAGTGCCCCGTGCATTGCTACAGGGCTGGTTGATACAAGCACGCGCTTGGCATCGGTAACCAAAATATGGTCATGAGCAGTGGCTTTGCTCTTGCTCAGCAAGATTTCTTCGATCCCGGGTATATGCAGATCTGCGCCGAGCACGCACCCGGCATAGGCTCCTTCGGTAATTGGAAGTGAGACGGTAATCGTAGAAGTCTCGATACCGCCTCGATCAAGGTACGGTCCTATTACTGAAAATTTGCCAGTGCGAAGTGGTTCGGTAAACCAACGCATGTGTTCGTAGTCGTAGTACTGCAGCGAACGCGCATTAAAGTCGTGAGATTTAAATGTGAGGTCGAGGCCGTAATCGCTATCCCACCAGTCCATCCACAAACGGCTATCTTCCAACATCCCCGGCGCGTAGGCTATACCGGCGCCCCGAAGCAGCGTGTTGTTCTGGCTTGCGATATTTTTGAGAATCGCATCAATCTCGTCGGAGGGTTCTGCTCTGGCGTATCTGGGCGCTTCAAGTTCGATCAGTCGCTGGCAGCCGTTCTGGAGGCTGGCTCGTATCTGTTGAATATGTCCCAGCAATTCATGAAACGCTGCTTGAGGAGATAAATCATCTTGGGTGACACGAGTGGCAAATAACAGGGAGCGTTCTCGGACAATCTGTCGGGCTATAAGTTGTAGGTGTTTCCTGGCGGCTTCCGCAGCCTCGTCATGTGCGGCACGAAGGATAGCATCTACTGTTTGCTGGGCTGCATGATTCAATTCGGCAATGAGACCGTTGGCTTCATCGGTCCATGCCAAAAGTTGGAACTCTCCTATCAATGGAACCAGAGCTGCTAAAAGCGTCTCTGATCGCGCAATGCGGGCGATCGTGATGACATAAAGCGTGCTGGCCCGACGACGTTCAATCGCGGTCATTGGTTCAAGCAAACGATCAGCGCTCAGCCGGAGTTCATTGATATCGATGTCATCGCGACGCTGAGCAGCTAGGCGTGCAGCTGATGCGTGCAGTTCGGAAACTGAATGGCCCAGGTCTGCGATTTTTGCTAAGGAAATATCAGATAGAGCTTGTTGGGATAGTTGTTCCAAGGCGGATAATGAGGCGCTGATAAAGGTACCGCCGCCGCGTCCGGGACGGGTACTGACGAGCCTTGCTTCACGTAATCTATCCAGGGCTTGACGGAACGTAAGGGCCGAAACACCCATGTGCCGAGCCATTATCTGCTCGTTCGGTAACCGGGTTCCCGCTTCAAGAACGCCGATACCAATGCCGGTGCGGAGTTGGTGTTCCACTGCGCTCGATCTTGAAGATGGCTTCATGGGGACGTGCAATTGGCTCACGATTGCCAAATTGCCAGAGGTAGCAACTTCCGAATGAAGCTTTTTTGAAGGGCTCATACCGGTACCATACCTTCACAGATTCTTGAGACGATCATTCGGAATGTGGGCAACAAGTAGTTATTAACTAGGTAGTGGCCAGTTCCTGCCTCTGAGTGCGTAAACAGGAACTGGCCACCGCATCGTTATTAGGCTTCGACTTTCTTTTTCGCTTCCTCTTCTTCATGTTTGTACTGTTCGGCCAGCTTCAACGCTTTTGGTACGGCTAACCACAGTGCCAAGAGCATTGCTATAACACCGGCTACCAGCTTGGAAACTACCAGCGGAACCACCATGTTGGGTTGGAAGTTCGCCATGAATGCCAGGTGATCACCAAATGTGAAGGCTGCACAAACGGAAAAAGCGATAGCTATGACGCGATCTCTTGGTGGCATAGTGGGAATTAACCGGAACATAGCTAGAATATTTGCCGATGCCGCTAAGACTCCGGCCATGCCTTCTGAGCTCATCCCTATCCGCTTGCCGACCCCATCCAGAGGCACGGCGAGGTATTTACGAATGACATAAACCAGTGGGAACGCTCCGGCAAGCATGATGCCGATAGCACCTGCGATTTCGAGCGCACGGAATTGGTCTTCTTCATCTGCAATGATCGGATCGAAACCCCAGCCGCCCAAAATGGTGGAAAGGATGCCGGTGAAGTATTCGACAATGACTAGGGCTAACACCACCTTCAGCGCGGTATCAAGAACTTTGCCAAAGATTAGGAACGCTTTGATCATAAAGTCAGTTGCCAGTCTGAGTAGAAGTGCAAGAGCGACAACAAAAATAACGATCGGGATGAGGTTGGCGATAATCTCGCCCCACGAGAGTTCAAAAACCTGGTCTGATTCACCGGTTGTATTGATTTCACTGCGTAACCGCGTCTGGGTGACCTTCAAGATTAGGGTGGTGAAAAAGACTCCGATTGGAATCGTCAACACCCCGGACATCACGCCGAGAGCAAGGTAGCGGTGATGTCGTTTCTCCAGCATGGCCAAACCAACTGGAATCGAGAACACAATAGTGGAACCCGACATGAAAGCTGTTGCGCTCGCCATGATCCAGGCGCCGTGCGATTCCGCCAGGACGTTCGCAAGATTGTATCCGCCCATGTCACCGGCGATTAGAGCTCCAGCTGCCATGGCTTGATCGGCACCCATGAATGCAAAGATTCGGCCCGTAATCGCTTCCACGAACTGTGACAGATACGGAATGGACGCCATGATGCCAGCGACCGGTAAGAAGATTGGACCAATTGAATAAATACCTTCTTTGAATTCGAGGCCTATACCCTTGGTATCGTCCTTGATCGCACCGATCGCACCAATGACGACGAATAACATCATCAGCCAAATAACGGCTGTCCCTACAAATTCCATGAGAGCCTCCGCTCACTTCATCCTAGGAAACTAGGAAAAGAGTTCCTCGGTGTGCTTATTCAGGAACACTCCGTTGGGGTCAAGCTCGCGACGGACCTGACGGAATGTTTCAATTTCAGGAAAGAGCTTGTCAGCTCGCTCCCTGGTCAAATAATGAATCTTGCCCCAGTGCACTGTGGCATCAAATTGCTGCAGCAACTTGTCGACGTCGCGCAAGTACGGTTCGTAGTTAGTGCCGGGAGCCCCCGAAACAGAAAGCGAAACTTTGTCTTCTCTATAAAACGGTGAGATATAACCCTGGTCAGCTTGTGTCCAGCGGGTTTCAATTGGATATTTCTGCTCTGGGTGTTGTTCGAAGATTAAATCTTTCAGCGCAATCCAGGCGTCTTTAGCTCGATCGACACCGACATAATATTCCAGCTCGTGGAAGGGTATCCCGAAACCACCTGGATAGATTCTGTAAGCGCGGTCGTGTCGTCGTCCTTCTTCGGTGATCGGGTTATTGACGTCGTCGAGATCTTCGGCCCAATATCTCTTGGTATATGCCCGCCCGACCATATCTAAGCCAGGTGGGGTTGGGAGTTCGTAGAGTCCGGCAGATTCTGGAGCCTGGCACCATAGGAACGAGAAATGACGAGCGTTGTGTGGGTTTTGGTCCCATCCATCTAACAGTTCGTCGGTCGTTTCATAAGTGATTTCTTCGCGAAGATGGTACGCCGGTACCGCTTGAAGTTCGACTTCGAGGATAACGCCGAGGGTCCCGACGGCAACCTGGGCGGCACGCAGGCGTTTCATATCGCCTTCGTCGATTTCAATGATTTCACCGTGGCCATTGATTAGGCGAACCCAGGTGATCATGGAGGAGAAACACCCTGACTCGATTCCCGAGCCGTGGGTTGCAGTCGAAATTGCACCGGCGATGGCTTGTTTGTCAATGTCGCCTTGGTTACCGAGAGATAGTCCAGCTTTCCAAAGGGGGTCGCCGAACTTGTCGATTTGTGTGCCGCCGAGTGCCCTGACACGTCGGGTTTCGGAGTCGACCCCGGTGACTTGTTGCATGTCCGAAAGATCGAGCAGCAAGCCGTTGGTAGCAACAACCGGTGTGAATGAGTGACCGGCCCCGGCTACCCGAACGGTCATCTTTTCTTGAATAGCATGCCGAACTGCAGCTACTATCTCGGCTTCGGTTGTTGGACGAACTGTGAGCGCTGGTGTGAATTCTTGGTTGCCTCCCCAGTTTTTCCATGGTTGGTTGACTTTGGCATTCGAAATGCTTTGTGCGGTCATGAGTCTCTCCGTTATTCAGAGTTGATGTGGAAGTTGATAAGTGGGGTTAGTGACGAATGGCGATATGTTTGGTGCGAGAGAAATCGTCTAAGGCATATGCTGAGAGGTCGCGCCCGTAACCACTATGTTTGAAACCTGACCAGGGCATTTCAGTCGGCAAGGCTAAATGCGTATTGACATTGACGCTTCCGAAGTCCAGAGCTTTTGAGACCTCGAGGGCGGTTGAGACATCTGCCGTAAAGACGGAGCCGGTGAGCCCATATTCCACGGCGTTGGCGCGTTCGACCGCTTCAGTGAGATCGCTAAACGTTTCGATGGTGACCACTGGACCAAAGACTTCGTTTTCCGTGATCGGGTCCCCGATCGAGACTTTAAGAATCGTTGGCTCTACCCAGAATCCGGCAGAGTCATCGCCGTTGCCACCGAGCACGATTTCGGCGCCACGCTCTACGGCTTCACCGATCATGTCCATGACTTTGGCGTAGTGACCCTGGTAAATCATGGGTCCGAGGTTTTCCTCGCCGGGTATTTCTGGATCGGCGAGGACATAGGATCCAACTTTCTGCGCCAGTAGTTGGGTGAATTCGTCAGCTACAGACTCATGAATGATGACGCGAGTTGCAGCGCCACACTCTTGTCCAGAGTTCCAGTAACCCGCTTCAGTAACGGTGTTGGCTGCATTCTCAAGGTCGGCGTCATCGCAGATAATTACTGGAGCCTTACCGCCGAGCTCAAAATGGCCACGCTTGAGATCCGATGCGATGGTAGACGCAACAGCCATTCCAGCGCGCACACTACCGGTTAATGCCATCATATCGACTTGCGGATGCTTGCTCAGGGATTGACCAACTTCTGGCCCGGTACCCAGGACTAGATTCAGTACCCCGGCGGGAAGTATGTCTTTAGCAAGTTCTGCGAGCCGCAGCGAGGTTAGAGGAGTGACTTCGCTGGGTTTATACACGACCGTATTGCCTGCCATCAGTGCTGCCGAGATTTTCCATGCGCCCATCAGCAATGGGTAATTCCAGGGTGTAACTAGTCCAATCACGCCAATGGGTTCTCTTAGTACTAGCGACATGGTGTCTGCAACGTAGTCACCAGCCGGAATAGTTGAGCCGGTACGCCCAGCCCCGGCCATAAAGCGAAAAACGTCTATGGTGCTGTCGACGTCATCGGCGGTTACCGCGAGTGGTTTCCCACAGTTGATGGCTTCGAGCTTTTCTAAATTCTCCCGATCTGTAGCGATTGCCTCTGCCAAAGCAAGGAGCAGCTCTGAACGGGCCTGTGGTGTTTTTGCTGCCCACGTGGGAAGCGCAGCTCGAGCTGCGCAAACCGCAGTATCGACATCCTTCTCGTTGCCGAGCCGGAGCGACACTATGGCCTTACCTCGGGCTGGGTCAACAACTTCAGTGGTTTCTGAACCTGATGGGTCGACGTGCTGACCATCAATGAAGTGGCTGCACTGAGGCAGACGAGGTGCAAAAGAAGTGTCGGAGCGTGAGACATCCGCTGACAAAACCATGAAGACTCCTGAAAAAGTTAGGTAGATCACTTAGGTGTAAAAACCATAACCTTAAGTTTTATATGTTTCAATGACTTTTTTCAGGTTAGGCATCTACTGGGGGTAACGCCATGCTTTCTCACTAGATCGAATTACATCATTGGCGCTTGACCAATGACCACTACGCAGAGCGCAGCGCACCCTAGGTTCTCTGGTCAGCGTGAATCATTATCGCTGGATCGACTAAAGCCCCACGACGAAGATTCGGTAGATAATGCAGGCCACCGCGGCGATACCGGCGACGGTTGTGAAAACGTTGGAGGCCTTGCCCCGATATTTTTCCAACGCGTCGAACCGATGAATCGCATACATCGGCATCAAATAGAGCACCACAGCAATAATTGGGCCTGCCAGGGTTTCGATCATGTCTAAAATACCGACGTCGAGAATGGCGACTCCCCAGGTGGAAAGGAAAATAAAAACTGCCACCCCGAAACTGATGGTTTTCTCGGCGGGCTCTTTCCCTGCTGCCGTCACCACTGAGCGGACGATGCCGGCAGCTCCTTCAGCGGCGCCGAGATAATGTCCAAAGAATGAGGAACCAATTGCCGCAATGGCGACTGCCGGGCCGAGGTATTCAATGAAGGGGGCATCCATCACCTGAGCCAGGTAGGACAAGACCGGCAGGTTCGATTCCCGGGCTTGCTGAAGTCCATCTGCCCCCAGCGCCAATATGGTGGACCAGACGAACCCCATGGTGAAAATGACCAGCAAAATCGTGGTCCGACGCAGCACCACATTGCCACGGGCATCAGACTCGGGACCATAGCGTCGTTGCATGGCCAAGGTGTATTGAGAAACCGCCGGCGAGAAGTTGAAGGCAAAGATCAGCACGGGGATAACCAATAAGAGCGCTTGGCCCATCTCACCCCATGAATGCGTCGTCTCAGTAATGAAGCTCAGTTGCCACGAAGGAATGAGGAACAGGGTGACGCCGAGCAAGGCTGCAATGAGCGGATATACCAACCATTGCATGGCCACGAGCATGACGCGTTGACCTCGGATCATCACGAGCATCATCAGTGCAATCAACACCCCGGAAAGTAACCAGCGTGGAGGAGAACCCCAATTCAACTGCTCAACCAGCAGGCTATCGACGGTATTGGTAATGGCAATGCCATAGATCATGACGATGGGGAAGATGGCCAGGAAGTAGAGGATCGTGACAACTTGTCCGCCGACCGGGCCGAAAAGCTCACGGGCAACCACGGTGATATCAGCACCGGGATTCTCTGAGGCGGACACGAATCGCGACAGCCCACGATGCGCGAAAAACGTCATCGGCCCAATGAGCAAGGTAGCGATAATCAGTGGCCAGACCCCTCCGGCCCCGGCGTTCATTGGAAGAAACAGGATGCCAGCGCCGACGGCCGTACCAAAGAGTGAAATCGCCCAACTATTTTCGAAACGACGACGCTTTCTGGAGGCTCGTTTATCGTCATGGATAGCCTCGTCGCTGGCGTTCGGCTTGAAGACGGGATCAGTAGGTTCATATGACATATAGACGCTCGACTTTCTCAGGGTCGTTGAACACCTGTTCCCCGGTGGAGGGAAACTACCGGTTGCTCTCCATAATGCCTGACGATGAGAACAGTTGGAACGGGTAGTCGATCAAACCTCGCCACTGCGACAACGTTGACAGCAGCGTTGGACCAGCGGGTCATCACCATAACGTGACAGATAATGGTTTCTGGTGGTCAGAAGAGTCTTTACCCGTGCGCGGAGAAGTCGAGGAGGGCTTCTTCGAGTTCAAGTTTGGTCTGTTGGATGCGACCAACTAATCCGGCATCGACTACCTTGCTGAAACGATGATGTGGAACCGACACGCTCAAGCCCGCTATGGCGGCGCCTTCTCCGTCGTGAATAGCTACGCCTAGAGCGCTGACGCCAGCTTCGGTGTCTTCGATGTTGGTGGCAAATCCTCGCGCTCGAATGATCGCCGCCTTGTTCAGCAGCTGATCTAATCGTGAGGTATCCAAGGTCCCATCTCGTTGGCGAAGATCCTTCTGAAAGATCCGTTGGATTTGCTCCCGTGTCAGCTGAGCCAAGATGGCTTTGCCGCCCGATGCTTTGTCAGCGGGCAAGACAACGCCGCGCCGGTCGCCAATGACACCAGGTTCTGAAATACTGTCGCCCACTACAGGTGCGGCGGGGGGTGGCACAGAACTGTATTCCACGGACAGCAAGAATCGCACGGCGTCGCCGGCTAACACCACCAAGTTTGAAGTCTCCTGTACTTGTTCAGTCAGTGTTTCTAAGTGAGGTCGGGCCCGGTGCCGCAATTCCGCCGTCCAGGACAAGCCAGCGGGAGTTAGGCCCATTGACGGCCCCGGCACATACCGGCGCGAGGCATCTTGTTCGGCGTATCCGCGATACACCAGCATTGCCATGAGTCGATGCGCAGTTGACGTTGATATGCCCAGCAGTTTCGCTGCGACGCTGATTCGTACTCGGCCAAAATCGCGCACCATTTCCAGAAGCGCCAGCGCGTGGTCCACCGACTCTACGGGATACTGTGGAGGCTTTCGGAAAGTTTGAGGTTTCTGCATGGCAGAACATTTTTGCACATCAGTGTTATCGCCGACACAATGTGACTATGACCTTGAATACACGACAGCGATCCAGCGCACAGCGCAGCACCGGTGATACCAAGCCCCCAATTTCGCGACGACAGGCCACTATGGCGGTTCTGGTGTGTTGGCTGCTGGTGGTGTTCGACGGCTATGACCTCATCGTCTATGGCACGGTCCAATCCTCTCTGCTTGCAGAACCTGGCTGGGGCCTCAGTGCTGCATCCTTGGGTACGGTCGGATCCATGGCTTTCATCGGCATGATGATCGGTGCCCTGTTTGCCGGTCGAATTGCAGATAGCCTAGGGCGACGTCGGACCATTCTGGCCTGTTCCATCACTTTCTCAGTCCTTACGATCGCCTGTGCCTTCGCCCCTAACGCCTGGGTCTTTGGCGCACTACGGCTGCTCGCTGGTATTGGTTTGGGTGGCCTCGTGCCATCGGCAAATGCGATGGTGGCAGAACTCGTACCACCCAAATGGCGCTCCTCGATCGCAACACTGATGATGTCTGGTGTGCCGATTGGTGGCTCGCTCGCCGCGCTGCTAGGCATCCCATTGATCCCAGCCTTTGGTTGGCCTGCCATGTTCTTGGTAGCCGCCGTAGCCCTCTTCGTCGTTGTACCACTGGGGTTCAAATATCTTCCGGAAACCCTCCCAAGCCATGAGACATCCCCAACTACCGATAATGTTGGCGGAACCGGGAACACGAAATCAGCCGCGACCGGATTTTCCTCGCTGCTTCGTGCCCCGTATTTGGGTATCTCGGTCGTCTTCGCTCTGATCACCTTGTTCACACTCTTTGCCTGGTACGGTCTAGGCACCTGGCTACCAAACCTCATGGAACGGGCCGGTTATGATCTGGGATCAGCACTGACCTTCGCGTTGTCACTGAACATAGGTGCCGTTGTTGGTTCAGCGGTCACCGCATGGGCTGGTGACCGCTGGGGCCCTGTTCCTGCAGGTGCTGCTGCAGCTGGATTGGCAGGAACCGCCCTGCTCGTACTGTTGTCCTCACCGCCAGTTTGGGTCGTCTACGTTGTGCTCGTGCTTGCCGGTGTGGGCACCCACGGGACACAGTGCCTCGTGATCGCAGCTGTCTCGAATTACTATCCAGATCACCTCCGTGGCACCGCACTGGGGTGGGCATTGGGTATTGGCCGTTTCGGTGCTGTCGCCGCCCCTCAGGTCGGAGGTCTGCTATTGGCTATGGGGTTGGGAACCAACGCAAACTTCTTGGCCTTTGCCCTTGCCGCACTATTGGCTGGGATCTTGCTGATGATGGTTGCTGTACACGCAGCACAACAGAAGCGCTTGGAACCTGTTCTCCGGCCATAGGTAACGGCAGCTGGTAATTTTCTGAGGATCTACGCAGAACTTTGCTCGACCCCTTGCGATCGTCCACTGATTTCTGCAGACAATAGAAGGACAAAGCACACCGATTCAATAACTCAATGCTCAAAGACGGTGTGGTGTCTGTCCACACAACCGCAGGGCGGGCACACTGCAGCAGTATTCCGAAAGGAGCACACTATGCAAATGACAGAGATGATTGATCTTGTCCAACAACGAGCAGACATAAACTCCACTCAGGCAGCCAATGACACGTTGCTTGCAGTTGCTGAGACGCTGGCCGAACGAGATATTGACGGCGCACAGGCGAATTTCGCCGCGCAGTTACCGCAAGAACTTAGTTCGGTGGTCAATATGGGTGACGCTAAAAACCAGGTGAAATTCGATGCGGAAGAGTTTGTCACCAGGGTTGGCAGCAGACTGGAGCTCAGCGAATCCCAAAGTCGGAAACGTACGCATGCTGCGCTGTCTGCCATGCTGGAAGGCGTTTCTGATGGTGAACGCACAGATATGCTCAATGCGCTTCCCACTGATTTCACGCCGTATGCCACGTGGAACGTCTAATGTGGCACAACGAAAGAAGTAGTGAGTAGCAAAAGCGCTGGTGACCCGCTCGGTCACCAGCGCTTTTCGTCCCTAGAGTGCTGGCTCTAGACGGCACGGAGGATGATGGCACTGCCTTGGCCGCCACCGCCGCAAATACCGGCCGCGCCGACGGATCCAGCGCCTGCTTCAGCCAGTTGACGTGCTAACGTTCCAACAATTCGGGTTCCCGAAGCACCGATCGGATGCCCCAGAGCGATCGCACCGCCACGCGGATTTACCAGGTCGAGGTCAATGCCCAGCTCCTTGGCCGATTGCAGCGAGACGGACGCAAAAGCTTCGTTAATTTCCACGACCTTCAACTCGGCAGTGTCATAACCGGCTTTCTCCAGTGCACAGCGGATCGCATTGGCCGGTTGCGAGTGCAGCTGCACATCTGGCCCGGCAACGAATGCCGTGGATTCAATCCGTGCCAGCGGCTTCAACCCCATGCGCTCGACAGCTGCCTCGGACACCACCACAACGGCTGCAGCGCCGTCGGTGATTTGCGAGGCATTGCCTGCGGTCACGGTGCCATCCGGGTTAAACGCCGGGCGCAGGTTGGCTAGCGATTCGGCGGTAGCATCACCACGCACTCCGTCGTCGTGTTCGATTACTGTTTCCCCGCGACGGGTCTTGACGGTGTAGGGTGCGATCTCGTCGGCGAGAAACGCTTGGTGGGCTGCCGCCCGCTGATGAGACTGTGCCGCGTAGGCGTCTTGGTCGCATCGGTTGAGTCCTAACTGAGTATTGCCCTGATCAGTCAGCGTGCCCATCGCGATGCGTTCGAACGCATCAGTGAGCCCATCATGATCAACGGTGTCTTGAAAATTTGCGGCCCCGTATTTGGTAGCCGAGCGTAGCGGAGCCACGTGCGGCGCCTGTGACATAGATTCTTGCCCGACGGCGACAACGACTTCCGCTTCGCCAGCGTTGATGAGTCGGTTGGCCTGCGAAATCGCCTCGGTACCCGATAGACACACCACATTGAGCGTCTGGGCGGGTTTGTTGAATCCAACTCCGGCACCCACTGCGGTCTGTCGCGCAGGGTTCTGCCCCGCTCCGGCCTGTAATACTTGGCCGGCAATCACCTGATCAACTTTGTCAGCGGAGATGCCCGCGCGTTCTAGCGCTGCGGACACTGCATGCGCACCGAGATCAACGGCTGTTTCGGTGGCCAACTGGCCGGTGAATTTGGTAAATGGGGTACGCGCGTATCCTGCAATATAGGCGGTCATGCGGCTACCTCCTCCAGCTCCACAGCAAAGTCAGCATCGGTAATCTCTCGCAGTTCATCCACCGTGTGCCCGGGAGCGATCCGACGCAGCACTAGTTGGTGATCAACGACGTCGAACACTGCCCGGTCGGTGATAATGCGGTCGACGACGCCTGCTCCAGTCAGCGGCAAGGTGCATTCGGTCACGATTTTCGGTGTGCCATCTTTGGCAACGTGGTCGGTCATGACCACCACGTGCGGAGTGCCCGCCACCAGATCCATGGCGCCACCCATGCCTTTCACGAGCTTGCCCGGGATTTGCCAGTTGGCCAGGTCGCCATTTGAAGCAACCTGCATGGCTCCCAAGATCGCAGTTTTGACGTGGCCGCCGCGGATCATCCCAAACGAGGTGGCCGAATCGAAGAAGCTGCCGCCCGGTTCGATCGTCACGGTCTGTTTGCCGGCATTAATCAGGTCGGCATCTTCTTCACCCTCATACGGGAAAGGTCCCATGCCGAGCAACCCATTTTCGGATTGCAATTTGACCGAGACGCCGTCAGGCAGATTATTTGCTACCAGGGTTGGCATCCCAATGCCAAGGTTGACGTACTGGCCATCGGTGAGTTCTGAGGCGGCAATCGCTGCCATTTCATCGCGGGTCCACATTATGATGCAACCTCCTGCAGGGAGCGGACGGTAACGTTTTCAATGTCCTTGACCGGATCAGCATCCACGAGCGCCTGGACGAAGATGCCCGGGGTATGGACCAGTTCTGGATCCATGAAATCGTCGAGCATGTGCTCGGCTTCGGCCAGCGTGAACTGACCCGACATTGCCGCCAGTGGATTGAAGTTCATGGAGGTCTTGCGATAACGCAGGTTGCCTTCTGTATCGGCTGTGTGCGCTTTGACCAGGGCGATATCAGCGCGGATACCTTTTTCCATAATGGCGCGCTGACCATTGAAGACTTGTTCTTCTTTACCCTGAGCAATTTCGGTGCCAACACCGGTCGCGGTAAAAAATGCCGGGATGCCGACGCCGCCGGCACGCAGTCGCTCGGCCAGTGTGCCCTGCGGCGAGAACTCAACTTCGAGCTCACCGGAGAGGTACTGTTGCGCAAACAGGCTGTTTTCTCCCACGTAGGATGCAATGACTTTGGAGACCTGCTGGTTTTCTAACAGGATCCCCAGACCCTTGCCGTCGACACCCATGTTGTTGGAAACGATGGTGAGATCTTTAGCCCCCGTGTCACGCAGTGCATGGATCAATCGTGTGGGGTTCCCGGAGAGCCCAAATCCACCGACGGCGATGGTCATTCCATCTTCTATGACTGAGGCCAGTGCCTCCAGCGCATCATCTTGGTACTTCAAGTGCATACTCTTTTCTCATCTGTCCACGATGTGGTGATTACTGAATCTGATAATGAACCTACTGATGCCCTTGCAAATGAACAAGTGTTCCCTATATTTTCGAGGGCAATTGCTCAGAAGGTGACAAGAGGCACACAAAGTGTCCATAATGTGGACATGGCGAAAAAAGGATCCGGTGTCCAAGTGCTGTCCCGCGCAGCAGCGTTATTGCGAGTGGTCTCTGGTGCTATGCCCAACGGCGTCACGACCTCGGATGCTGCCCGCCAGTCCGACATGGCACGGCCCACGGCACATCGCATACTGGACTCTTTGGCCGCTGAAGGTTTTTGCGACCAGGATGCCAAATCCGGCCGGTGGCTGTTGGGTCCAGAGCTCTTTTTATTGGGCAACATCGCCGGCGCCCGTTACGACGTCACGGAGACCGCGCAAAAACATGTGCACGCCCTGGCACAGCAAACCGAAGAGTCCGCATTCTTCTCCACTCTGCGCGGCAACGAGACGGTGTGTTTGGTCCGCGAGGACGGCGCATTCCCAATCCGGTCTTTCGTACTTTATGAGGGACGGCGATTTCCGCTCGGCGTCGCGTCTGCCGGCCTAGCAATCCTGGCGTTCATGCCGCAACGCCAGGTCGAAGACTACCTTGCTGAGCATGACCTGATCGCCGAGCATTCGGCCGCCCATAGCCCAGCGTCAATCCGTGAGCGCATTGCCGATGGCCGTCATAAGGGATATGTGACCAACCCAGGCCTGATTGTCGAAGGCAGCTGGGGGATAGCGGCTCCCGTTTTCGACGTCACGGGATTTCCTGCTGGAGCACTGAGTCTGACTGGTATTGAGCAACGATTCAAACAACCTCGTCGAGACGAAATAGGCAAGCTGCTGATGCACCACGCACATGAATTGTCACAGGCTCTCCAGCAGCAAGCGTGGAATCAACGGTGATGAGACCTTTTTCCACAGGACGTAGAGCGTTATTCTGCTAGCACGCTTCACTGGGGGAGAAGGAAACATATGAATCTTCATGCTGCAGTTATCCAATATGCTCCAACAACTGACAAAGACGAGAATCTTGAGCTCGTCAAACAACTCATAGGCAAAGCCGCCGACCAGGGCGCAGACCTGGCGGTGCTGCCAGAGTATGCCACCTATGCCAAACCGGATCTCGACGAGACGTATATTGAAAATGCCGAGGAGCTTGACGGCCGCACGGTCACCACCTTGCGGGCACTGAGCACCGAAAAGAATATTGTCATCATCGCAGGCATGAATGAGCCCAATGGCCAGGGGCGTGTGTTCAATACACTGGTTGGTGTCCAAGAGGGTGAACTCAAATCCACCTATCGCAAGTTGCACCTTTATGATGCTTTCGGGGCCCATGAATCCAAGTGGATCGAACCTGGTGCCATCGAAGAACCACAGCTCCTGGAAGTCAACGGTCTCAAGGTTGGCTTGCAAACCTGTTATGACCTGCGCTTTCCGGAAGTCTCTCGGGTGTTGGTTGATGCTGGGGCAGACGTATTGGCGCTTCCCGCTGCCTGGGTTCCAGGACCGCTAAAAGAAAACCATTGGACGACATTGCTGCGTGCTCGTGCCATCGAGAACACGGTCTATGTGGTAGCCGCCGGTCAGTCCGCGCCAACCGGTGTTGGTCATAGCTCAATCATCGATCCGATGGGCAACACGATTGCCATGATTGGCGATGACGTCGGTATTGCGCGAGCAGACCTTAGCCCAGAACGCATAGCAAACGTCCGGACAATAAACCCCGCACTGACCGGACGACGCTTCACTGTCCAACCGAAAGTCTAATATTCAGGCCCCAATCATGGACTCCGTCGCAGATTCGAATAAATCTCGCCCCGGCGGTGACAAATCGTCGTCGTGAGAACAGCACTTCCCGCAGTGGGGTATGGGCAGTTCCCTTTTGTAGCACCTCACAGTAGCATCCGATACATGTGCGCTCGTGATGAGGGTCACAGTCGATTGGGTGTCTGCTTGCAACGTCGAGCAGCGGCATCGTTCATGCTCCTCCACTCATAGCGCTGAAGAGTTTTTTAGCAAAAGGATGTCCCCATCGGCTTGCCGAGCCTGGATGGAACTCCAAGTGAAGAACGGGAAGCAATGGTAGAGCAACCACTGGTACTGGATCAAGAAAAATTCGCGACGTATCCACAGCAGCCCCACGGTGGCAAGCTCGTGGACCGCGTGGCAACAGGCGAGGCACGAAAACAAGGACTTGAAACAGCTCAAAGCGTACCGAAGATCATGGTGGATCTTGAAGCCGCCATTACTTTAGAACTGATTGCTACCGGCGTCCTCTCGCCCAACGAAGGTTTCATGAATGAGCAAGAATACCTTTCATGTTTAGAAACCGGGCGCATGACGAATGGCTTGCCTTGGCCAGTTCCCTTGAGCTTTGCGCCAATCGGGGAGCGTAATAGCGACGTCGTAAAATCCCTGTCCGTCGGTGAGGACGTCGTTTTGGTCGACGAAGACCATAAACCTATTGCTCTGCTGCACCTGGACGATATCTTCTCCTACGACAGGGCCCACCGTGCGAAACATATTTTCGGCACCACGGATCGCAAGCACCCAGGTGTCGATGCGATCTATCGGCGCATGGGGGATACTGCACTGGCCGGGAAAATCACGTTGCTGAATCGACCTGACTGGGGACCGTTTGAAGGCATGCGGATGGAGCCCAAAGAAACCTGGCAGCTTTTCTATGAAGAGCAAAAGTACACCAGTGTGGCAGGATTCGTGACCGGGGCAAACCCAATGCACCGCGGCCATGAGTACATGCAAAAGAACCTCTTAGAAGAAGTTGATGCACTGCTGTTGTTGCCGTTGGTAGAAATGGCGAAGCGTGAATATACCCGCCATGAGTTCCGGATGTTGGCGTATCGAAGCGTGCTGGATGAATATTATCCATCAGATCGAACCATCATGTTTCCGCTGCGGGTGACCTATGTTTTTGCTGGGCCTCGCGAAGCAGTACTCCACGCGCTCATTTTGAAAAATCTTGGGTGTACTCACAAGATCGTTGGTCGTGATTATGCAGGCGTGGGGGATTACTACGAGCTTTATGAAAGTCAAAGTATCTTTGATGAGTTCACACCAGAAGAGTTGGGCATTGATATTCGCTTCTTCAACGAGGTGTTTTACTGCGTACGCTGTGCTCAGCCCACGACCTTGAAAACCTGCGCACACGATGACAGCACACGGATCTACATTTCAGGCTCGGGAATTCGTGAGCTGTTGCGCCACGGTTTCATGCCTCCCGAAGAGATTGCTCGCCCAGAATCGGGGCGCATCGGCATCCAAGGAGTCCAGCCGAAAGGCCTCAATGACGACGGCGAATCGGTCAAGCCAGCTGGCAAATTGATTCAGACCATGTTCCCGTACTATCTCACCTACAAGGGCATTGGTGGCCGTCGACGTGAAAAACCGTTGAATCCCGATGACCTAACAAGAGAAGATATCGAAGCCATCATGCTCGACATCCACGAAAACGCTGGACTCATTTATAAACAGACCGCTGAAGAGTATGCTCGAACCGCAGATATCAATCGCGTCAGACAGCCAGCCTGGGTGGAAAAAGCTCACGCTGACGTGCTGAAAGAACAAGAACTGGTTATCCGAACCTTGGAAGAAAAAGTCGCCAATGCGTCCGCTGAAGCCTCTGATGAGTTCATGTATCAGGACCGCCATGAGGCACAAAACGAGTTAGATATCGCCAAGAAGATTCTCACAGAAGCTGGCGAACCCATCACCCAAGACAAAACAGCACACCGGGTGTGGAATATCGCGCCCTACGATCTCTATTACTAAGCCGCGACTCGTAGCAAAGAGCTCAGCCTCCAACACATCATTGGTTGGAGGCTGAGCTCTACTCGTCAGTGCTTAGTTTGCTCTGATAGATTCGGTGACGTCTTCGTCGTCGAGCATCTTTGCTATCTCGTCTTTTTCAGGTTGTGACAGGTAACGCTGCAACGAGTCGTCCAATTCGCGCATCCATGGGGTGTGGTGCCGTGCCGACATCGTTCCGGTCATAACTGAGCGGTATTGCTTATCGCGGTAGGTAAGCACGTTTTCGGCTTTATCGCGCTGCCACGCTATGAAAATCTCTACTACTGAGTCGAGATCGAACATTGGGTAGTCGCTGTTTTCGATCAGATCTCGAATGTAGTCGGCTTGGAAACGAACTTCGTCATCGACACAGGACAATTCGCTGAAGCGTTTCGACCACGATTCGATATGTGCTGCACGGTCTTGCACAGATGGTAGGGCTGTGCGGCCAAGGATCAGATCGCGAACATACCAGGCTTGGGCATCAAACATATTGAAGGTAAACCACTGGTCTTGTGCGCCCAGATAATACAGCTTCGGATTTTCTTGCCAGACGACGCCGCGGTAGAGCCCGCTAGGGTACACGTTGTTTGGTGAGTCGATAGCCAGCTGACTTGGTAAGAATGGGTATTTATGGATGTAGCCAGTGCACATGACGATCGAATCAAATTCACGGACTTCACCGTTGATAAAGTGCACGCTATTGCCTTCAATGCGCTGGACCAGAGGCAGTTCTTCCATCCCTTGCGGCCAGTCGTGGCCAAGGGCTTTGGACCGGTAGCTCAGCGTGACACTGCGCGCGCCCATCTTATACGCCTGGACGCCGATATCTTCGGCCGAGTATGACGAGCCGATCATCAGCACGCGTTTGTCCGCCAACATTTCGGCACCCCGGAAATCGTGTGCGTGTTCTACCGAGCCCGGGAAGGTTTCGATGCCCTCAAAACTTGGGACGTTCGGGTAGGCGAAGTGACCGGTGGCTACGATGACTCGGTCGAATTCCGATGATGAGGTGGTGCGAGTTTTGAGATCTTCTACCGTGACGGTGAAGGTATCAGTGGCCTCGTTATATTGCACCCAGCGCGCTGCGGTTGCAAATTGCACCTTGTCTCTGGCATTACTGGAGCGAAGACGTCCGTCAATATAATCCCACAGCACTTCGCGTGGCGGGTATGAGGAGATGGGACGCCCGAAGTGCTTATCAAACGTATATTCTGCGAACTCGAGAGCCTCTTTTGGAGCGTTCGACCAGAGGTTACGGTACATCGAGGAGTGCACCGGCTCACCGTATTGATCGATACCAGTGCGCCACGAGTAATTCCACTGCCCTCCCCAATCATCTTGCTTCTCATAGCAAACGATTTCAGGGATAGCTGCCCCGGCTCGTTCTGCCGACTCAAAGGCTCTCAATGCCGCCAGACCGCTCGGGCCGGCGCCGATAATCGCAATACGCTGTTTTTGCACAGTGTCCTTTCGTTAACCTATGCATGCCGGTCAGGCGGTGGAAGCAAATCAAGCGCTTTTTGCGTAGCCTCTACACCCCACGAAATCCGTGGTAACAGGGTGGCACCGTTCTCCTGGGAACGGGCAGATAATGACCCTGCGGAATGCCTTGTCTAGACATGCTCAACAGGGTCATTGTATCGAATTCTCGACTTTTATACTTAAAACCTCTCAATCGGCGTGTTGATAATGGTCCCGTGAAGTCGCTTGCATGACAGTTGAGCTCCTATAACGTTGCTTGGCCGCCTGCGAATGTGAAACGGATGCCCTTGGGCATGATGTGGATGGCCTTGAACATAGGGTCTGGGATAATCTCATGCCACACTTCAGCGGGAATCACGATGCTTTGACCGGCTATGAGTTGTGGTTTGGTGTCCGAAAATTCCACAATAAGTTGGCCCTCGGTGACCACCAAAACGGATTCTTCAGATGCTTTATGTCGAGGCCACTGGACGCCCTCAGAAGCCTCCATTTGTTTGGTGTCGAATATTGCGCCCTCTTCTAATGCAGTGACTTGTGGTCGCGGAGTGGAGATCATAGCGATGCTGCCTTTCGGTTTTTCCCTGTGGGTGCTTGTGCCCAAGTGTCGCATATAAGGTGCGGAATCTTGCAGCCTGCTGGGGCCGAAGTGTAGCGCTCTATGACGTGGTGTACGAGAGTGGGAGATATGGTGCAGCCTCTTCAGCATTGTTGTGACAGGCGCAGATGAAGGACCAAACGATATATTGCAGCTTTTTATCAGGAGGTTTTCATGGAGCAACGAGAGAAAGTTGTTGCAGCACTTCTCCAGGGCTTAAGGTACTACAGCATATGGGATGTCTAGGCTCAGCCCAATAGCGACTGATAAATGAGAAACTTCTCATCGTCTTCTTCTTTTCGTTTCATAAACACTTCCTAGGGTGAATAGGAAATGAAGAGCAAATGAAAAGGAGACATCAGCATGATGGCATTGTGGATTGGCCTGGTAGCCAATATCGCCGGGATGGCAATCCTGGTTTATCTCGTCTATTTCCGTCGCCACTTCCGGCGGGACCTTGCGCTTGCCTATATCGCGTTAAGTATGGGCATTTTTGCCGTCACGCTGCTGCTCTCGGAATCCGAAGCCGGTCTGGGGCTTGGTCTTGGATTGTTCGGCATTCTGTCGATCATCCGCCTACGCTCTGACACTCTCACCCAGGAAGAGGTGGCCTACTACTTCATCTCGCTTGCGATTGGACTGATCAACGGACTGCATCCAGATCCGGCATGGGTTTCGCCATTGATTACCGCGTTTTTGGTTGGTGTCATGTTTATTGCTGACCACCACTGGATCGGAGCGAAAACCGAAAGACAGATGGTCACCTTGGATCGGGCATACCCATCCCAGCAAGAACGCGTGGCAGCACTGGAAGAGCTGCTGGATGCCAAAATCTTGCGCACCGTCGTCATGGAATTGGACATGGTCCGCGACATGACCATTGTGGACGTTCGCTATCGCACTAATGAATCTGTCGGGACCTTGCCCGGCGATAAGATCCTGGAACGCATCAAGAACCGCAAAGAACCCCTGGATCAGCAGCAAACTATCGCGCTGCAAGAACCGATCGGTGCGCAGCAGCGCACATCATCTGGGTTTGCGAACCGACTCGTCAATGCGATCACGGGTCGATAGTCCATGCAGGAAACCAACCAGAAACAACGCTTCAGTCAAGCCCGTATTGCCATGGAGTGCGCGGTTGATGGTCGGTCAGGGATTTCCCTGGCCGACGTCGTGGAAAACGCGGCTCTGCAGACCCGGGTGGATAAAAAATTCTTATTGACTCCCGAACAATTTCGCCGGTTTACCAATCGGCTGGGTCCGGAATTTTCGGTCATGCAGATCAATGGGCTGCGCACTTTCCAATACCGTTCCACATACTTCGACACCCCAGACTTTGAACAGTATGTCGCTCACCGCCAAGGGCGTCGTCGGCGGTATAAAGTGCGTTCGCGAACGTATGTGGAATCCGAACTGTGCATGTTCGAGATCAAGACGAAAGGCTTGCGCGGGGCGACGGTCAAGCATCGTCGCGAGCAGCCGATAGCCGATGCTCACGTGCTGACGCCGGAAAACTTGGAATTTGCAGCCCAGGTGCTCGCCGAAGAATATGGGCACAAGATGCCAAAATTGGTTCCGGCATTGCGCAATGCGTATCGGCGTGCGACACTGGTGGATCCGGTGGATGGGGAGCGCGTGACCTGCGACGTGGATTTGCGTTACGCCGATGCTGATGGTGTGGTGCATGGTCCGGACATGGTGATCGTGGAGACCAAGACTGCTCATGGGCGGGGTATTTCCGATGCCGCGCTGGCGGAGTTGAATATTCGTCCGGTGAGTATGTCGAAGTACTGTCTTGGGGTGGCAACACTGAACCCTCAGTTGCCAGCGAATAAGTGGTCGCGGCTGTTGAGTCGGCTCAACTGGGAGCGCACGGCTGCATAGCACTTGCCAATATGGCCCGCTGATGGGAATTTCTGCGGATATTTTCTCATCAGCGGGCCCTGTGCTTTTTAGATATCTCCGAGTGGAGGTCCTGTTGGCTGGGTTTAGTTGCCTGGTTGGGAGGCGAGGCGGTAGCCGATGCCGCGGACGGTTTCGAAGCGCGCGGCGCCAAGTTTATTGCGCAGGTATCTCACATAGACGTCGACGACGTTGGAGCCGGGATCAAAGTCGTAGCCCCACACGCGGGATAACAGCTGCTCGCGGGAGAGCGCTTGCCCAGGATGGCGGAGAAACGTTTCGGCGAGCTCAAATTCTCTGGTCGACAGATCGATTTCTACGCCGTTGACCTTGGCAACCCGACGCAGCAGATCGAGTTCCAGCCCGTTGTGCGACAGGATGGAGACTTCAGCTTCTTGGGGCTCGGCGCGCAGGCGCAGTTGTACGCGTGCCAACAGCTCATCGAAGTGAAACGGTTTGGCCATGTAATCATCCGCGCCGGACTGCAGCCCGGCAATCGTGTCGTCCAGCGTATTGCGGGCGGTGAGAATAATGACGGGAATGTCGAGACCAACGGAACGAATGTAGTTCAACACGCTGTACCCATCGGCATCGGGCAGGCCCAGGTCAAGAATGACCAGGTCGAAGGTGGCGCTGACAGCTTGGGCGCGACCTTCGGCGGCTGTGGCGGCGGTTTGGGTGGTAAATCCTGCGGCTTTGAGCCCCTTGGAGAGAAACGAGCTGATGCGCGGTTCATCTTCAATGATGAGGATTCTATTCACCGATACCGTGCTCCTGATCGCTAAAACGGGGCGGTTCCAGTGTACCTGTCGTAGTGGTCAGTGCGGGCGATTGTGTGTCATTTTCCAAGGGGATGGTCAAGATGAAGATCGAGCCCTGACCGGGTGCGGATTCCACGTGCACACTGCCGCCGTGGGCCAGCGCGATGGCCTCAACAATGTTGAGCCCCAGGCCAGAGCCTTGGGCCCGTTGGCCATTGCCGCCACGCCCGAAGCGTTTGAAAATAGTTTGTTGGTCTTCTGGGCTGATGCCGATGCCGGCGTCAGCGACCCACAGGCACAGCTCGGTATCGCCGGCAATACTCAGACGAATCGTGCTGCCCAGCTCGATTGGGCTGCCAGGTCCCGAGAATTTCACCGCATTGGCGCACAGTTGTAGCATGGCTTGGGTCAAACGTGGGCCGTCGATGTTGACGTCGCCGTTGGCATTAGCTTTCAGCGACCAGTCACGGTCACCCAGCGCTGCGGCTTTGGCTGTGATGTCGTGCATCAGGGCGGCGATATCGGTGGGTTTGGTGGCAATAAAGTCCGTGGAATTGGACTGCGCCAGTGTGACCAGGTCATTGACCAGCAGCGACATGCGGTGCAGCTCATCAATGGCGATGTCTTTGGTTTGACGGACATCCACCGGATCGGTGTCGTCCATGACTTCGAGGTGCCCGCGAATAATGGTGATCGGGGTGCGCAGTTCGTGGCCGACGTCATCGAGCAACTGCTTTTGTTGTTCCAACGACAGCTGCAACCGATCGAGCATGTGGTTGATGGTTTCGGTCAGCTCGGCGAATTCGTCGTGACCGCGGGCCTGGATGCGCGAGTCGAGGTCTTGTTCGGAGATGCGCTGGGCGTTTTCTTGCAGGTCACGAACCGGTTGCAGCATCCGGCCCAGCAACAACCAGGCGACCACGCCACCGATGAGCATAGCCCCGGCTCCGGCGGCAGTGAAGATGAATAGCGACATGCGCAGTTCGTGCAGTTCGGCTTCGACGTCGAAGGCGGTGAGGAACACGGCGGGGGCTTCGTCTTCGGCGAGTTGTACCGGCACGACGGCCGAACGGTAGCGGGTGACGTCGGTTTCTAATGAGGTCAGATACACGGATTCCGGGGTGAGCTGGGAGGCCCATTGGACAAACTGGGAGTCGTTTTCCAGGCGCATCGTGACGTTGGTTGGTGCACTCCAAACGATTTCGCCGTCTTGCATGGCCAGCATGCTCTGGGTGTCGGTGATGTGGTTATACTGCATCGCCGTGTACATCAGATCGGCAGCCCGGGTGAAGTGCTGCTGGGTGTCCGGGTCGATGCCGGTGTCGGCCAGTACCCGGAATTCTTCGACGTCGCGGGTCAGGGTGTCATCTAGGGTGGATTCCAGATTCTGGCGCTCCAGCACGTAGTTGACGGTTCCGGTGATCAGCAGGGTCAGTCCGGCCAGCAGGATCATGCCGATGAGCAGTCGAGCCCGAACCGACAAGCGACTGCCGGCAGCACGCTGGGACTCGTTAGTCGTCATCGTCGTCCCAGTCGTCATCGTCGTCGTCATCGTCCCAATCGTCGTCCCAATCATCGTCATCGTCGTCCCAGTCGTCGTCATCCCAGTCATCGTCGTAATCTTCGACGATCACCGGGGGAGCGGGCACGACGGGCTGACTCTCGGGCGCGGAGGTTTCGGTGGGCTCGGCAGACGTTTCCGAGGGCTCAAGCTCCGGGGTTTCTGACTCAGTTGGCACCGGTTCGTGCGTGTTGAAGACGACCGGGCCCAGATCGAGGTCTTCGGGCCCACTCATGATGGGTTGGATGGCAAAGGCTGCGGTGACGATGGCAACCAATCCAACTGCAACCCATGCGAGCCGGGTGAGTATCAGACGTGACATGGTTCTAGTATGAGGGTTCTAGATGAGACGAAGATGAGAAGTTAGTCCCCGATCAGCAGGTCCAGGGCCTGGCGGAACGTGGTGGTTGTCGTTGGTGCGACGTCGATGCCCAGTGCTTGGGCCTGCATGCGCTGCTGGTTTAAGGTCGCGTGCCCGATGAGCAATGACATGATCGCATCGGTGGTGACAGTATTGGGCGAGACCTCGTCGATAACCTCGCGCATGCGCGTCCCACCGGTGCCCAGCGCCAGTACGGAAGCGGTCAGTTCTGCGGCGTCACGGGTATCGAGCAGCTTGGCATAGAGCAGTTCGGCACGGCCGATCAGATCGGCGCGCCAATTGTCGGTGGGCGGTGCAACATTCAGGTCGGTGAGCAATTGGTCGACCATGGCACCGAGCAACGATTGCTTGTCCTTGACGTGCCAGTAGAGTGCGGAGACGGCGACGTCGAATTCCTTGGCGACCCGGCGCATGGAAACATCAGCCAGCCCGTGGTCGGCCAACAGGCGCAGCCCGACGCGGCTGAGTTCATCGCGAGTAATCATAGACATTGGGGTCCATCATAGTCGGCCGGTGGATTATTGGTGGTGGGTATGGCGTTTCACGATGTAGCGGTCACGACAGTTTCACGCTAAACTGAACACCGTTCAGTGAACAGTGTTCAACAGTTTTGAAAAAGGAGTGCTGATGTCGGCAAGAGATATAGCCCGCATCGCGGTATTTGCAGCCCTGACCGCAGGGCTGGGCCTGATTGGCGCCATCACCGTGGGTGGGGCAGTGCCCATAACCCTGCAGACCCTGGGCGTGATGCTGGCCGGGGCCGTGCTGGGTCCGTGGCGCGGTGCCGCATCCATGGGGTTACTGTTGCTCGGGGTTGCAGTTGGGCTGCCGCTGTTGGCCGGTGGCCGCGGGGGTATCGGGGTGTTTATGTCACCCACGGCCGGCTATCTGATCGGGTGGGTGGTTGCCCCAATCGTCATCGGCCTGATCGTTGGGTCCCGTCCGGTGTGGTGGCGCGTAGCGCTGGGTTCGATTGTCGGCGGCATCCTGGTGGTCTATCTCTTCGGAATTCCGGTGCAAGCCTGGTTGACCGAGCTGAGCATCGGTGAAACCATCATCACCTCGATGGTCTTCCTGCCAGGTGACCTGACCAAAGTCGTGATCGCCACCCTGGTGACGATGGGGCTCTACCGCGCCTATCCGCGAGCCTTCGTCAGAGAAACGGCCAAGCATGCCCCGGAACCTGTCGCTAGTTAACACGCCGCACTCGATCGACGCCTTGGCACAGGCGCTGCAGGTGCGTGCCGACGGCGGGGTGCCGCTGATCGTGGACCCCAGAGCTCCGCTCGACAATAAGCTCAACGTCTCGCTACCGGATGCAGCGGCCTGGGCGGTGCTCACCTCAGGGACCACCGGTGCCCCAAAGATCGTAGTGCGCACCGCCGAGAGTTGGCAGGTGGCCTTTGAGCCGCTGGACACACAACTGGGACTACGCCCCGGTGACGGGCTGTGGATGCCGGTACATCAGGTGTCATCGATGGCACTGTTCTCGGCAGCTTGGGCCCAGGAATCGCAACTGGCGTTGGTCATTCCTGCAGCTGATGATCCCGGACTGGACCGTGCGGTGGCAGCACACGTGACACCGCAGTGGTTGGCACACCTGGTGCAGCTGTTGGAAGCCGGCACCCCGTCGACCATTGACAGCGTGTTGGTGGGCGGGGATCGTCTGCCTGCGGAGCTTACCAAACGCGCCCAAGGGCTCGGGCTGCGCGTGGTGCCCTACGTGGGTGCCTCCGAACTGAGCCTTGTCGCCTGGGATACCGGCAACGGCATGCGCCCATTTCCGGGTGTCGTAACACGCATCGTGGACGGCCAGCTGTGGGTCGCCAGCCAACAAATTGCTCTTGATGTCATCGGCGGCACGCTGCGCACCGAGGCCATTGACGGCGTGGCCTGGGCAACGGTTGGCGACCGCGTCAACCAAACCCACGGCGTCTTAGATTTTCTGGGCCGGGGTGACGAGACAATCCTAACCGCAGGAGCCACCGTCGTCCCCGGCGACGTCGAACGCACCATCACCGCGCACCCGCAGGTTGAGGCCTGTC
Source organism: Enteractinococcus helveticum (assembly GCF_001657475.1). Lineage (GTDB taxonomy): Bacteria > Actinomycetota > Actinomycetes > Actinomycetales > Micrococcaceae > Yaniella > Yaniella helvetica. The sequence continues at coordinate 65,710 of NZ_LXEY01000016.1, read as the reverse complement.
TGGTGCTGGGCCAACCCGATGCGGTGCTCGGCCAACGCGTCGTCGCCTGGTTTGAAGGCACTCCCGAGATCTGGCAGTTGCGTCACTGGGTGCGCTCGCGGCTGCCCAAAGCGGCTCGGCCGGTGCAATGGCATCGCGTGGAGGCCCTGCCGCGCACGGCTTCAGGTAAGATTCGGCGAGTAGCCCCGGAGGTATTATGACCCGCATTATTGTCACTGCAGGTGCCCGGACCGCAATCACCGGCTGGCACCGAGGCCAATCCGATATGACCGACGACCAACTCGCCGCCACCGCCCTGTCCGCCATGCCGGGCCAACCGGATCTGGTGATGCTGGGCAACACGGTGGGACCCGGCGGCAACGTGGCCCGCATTGCCACGCTTGGCACCGGCTGGGAAACCACCGGTGCGGTGACCTTGAATGCCCAATGTGGTTCCAGCCTGCTGGCCGTCGGACAAGCCGCCGCCCACGCCAAGATGACCGGCCAAACCGTGGTCGCCGGTGGCACCGAATCCCCCTCGACCGCCTGGCCCGATGGCCAACGCACCCAGGCGGCCTTCGCCCCGCAGGGCTTCCCCGACCCGGATATGACCTACGCGGCCGACCAACTGGCCGTCGATTACGGCATCACCCGTGCGGCCCAGGAGGACTATGCGGTCACCAGTCACCGCCGCGCACTGGCCAACTGGTCAGAATTTCTGGTCGGAGGCCGTGACGACGACGGTCCCCGCGATGTGCGCAAACTCGTGGGCCGCCTGAAAACCGTCACCGATCACCCCAATGCCACCGTCACCGCGCTGACAGCAGCACGCATTGTGGATGCCGCCGCCGCAGTCCAGCTGGCACCCGAATCAGAGGCTGATCATCTCGGCGTGGAAATCATCGACTACCGCCTGGTCGGTGCCGATCCCGCCCTGCCCGGCATCGCAGCAGTCCCCGCAATCGAAGCCGTACTCGCCGCCCACCGCCTGAACATCAGCGATATTGGCGTGGTCGATATCGTTGAAGCCTACGCCGCGCAGGTCATCGCCGTCTGCCAACGCCTCGGCCTGGACCCCAGCACCGTCAATCAACACGGCGGCGCCCTGGCCCACGGCCACCCCTGGGCCGCATCCGGCGTCATCGCCTTACTCACCACCATTCAACAACTACGCACCGCCCCAGCCGGAACCTACGGACTGACCGCCGCCGCCATAGCCGGTGGCATGGGAGTCGCCGTGCTGGTCAGGAACCTATGATCACCCTTGAAAACGTGACCGTCACGGTCAAACCCGACGACGCCGTCCTGCTAGACAACGTCTCCGCCACGCTGAATGCGCCAACCACGGCGATCATTGGCGAAAATGGTTCGGGTAAATCCACCCTGGCCAAAGTGCTCGCCGGGCTGCTCGACTACACCGGATCGGCCAAAATCCAGGACATTGAAGTCGCCACCGGCCGCAAACAACTGGCCCGCCGCGTGGGCATGATCATTGCCAATGCCGCAGCCCAGGTCATCATGCCCTCGGTTGCTGAAGACATCGAACTCTCCCTGCGGCACCTACCCAAAGACCAACGCCAGGCCACCCTGGACGCCGTATTAGCCGAGCACGATCTGACCGAATTGGCTGACCGGCCCGCCCTGTCGCTGTCCTCCGGCCAACTCCAGCGCCTCGCACTGGCCTCGGTGTTAGCCACCCGCCCGGATGTGCTGATCGCCGATGAACCCACCACCATGCTGGACGCCCGCTACGCCAAACTCGTGGGCGAGCAACTCTTTGCCTCGAGTAACCGCCAACTCATCCTGATCACCCACGATCTCCAGCTGGCCGCCAAATGCCAGGACATCATCTGGATCCACGACGCCGCCATCGCCCACCGCGGCCCAGATGCCATCTGCGCCTACCTGGAACACATCGGCTAATATGCTCTCGCTGTACTATCCCACCTGGTCGTTCATCCACCGGACCCCCACCGGACTCAAACTCGCAGTGCTGGCCATCGGCTCAGCCGCCCTGTTCTTTCTGCCCGACTCCTACTGGTCCATCCTGGTGGTCGCTGTCCCACTGCTGGGCTACCTGCTCGCCCGCCTGCCACTGCGCATCATGGTCACCGACGTGTTGCGCATGGCATTTCTGCTCGTCTTTTTGCTCATCACACAGCTGATCTTCAACGAACCCGAAGTCGCCGCAACCGTGATCGCCCGGCTCACCACGATCATCCTGGGCGCCCAACTGTTCACCCGCACCACCAAGATCAAACACCTGGTCGCCTCGGTAGAAAAACTCATGACGCCGTTCAAACCCTTAGGCGCCAATCCCTACAAGATTGCCCTGGCGGTGGCACTCATGCTCTCCGCCCTGGGTCAGATCATGGGGTTTATCCGTCAGGTTCGTGACGCACAGCGCGCTCGCGGTGTAAAGCTTGCCCCCTGGGCGTGGGTGGTCCCGGTGCTGGTGCTGTCGTTGAAACACGCCGACGATATGGCAGATGCCCTAGTCGTTCGCGGACTGGACTGATTTCCGTGCCCCAAATGTAGCCGTAGGCACCGGTAGCCAGTGTAAAGTGAAAAAATCGGCACGCAGGTGATCAACCAGTGCGGAAACACCGTTGATCACCGATACACTTAATGCCTAAAACAATCCGAACGGGGATAACGCATGGTAAAAGTAAAAATTCTGCCCGATAAAGAGAACGCCTCCGAAGAGGTCGCTCAGATGATGCACGATCTGATCGTGGAAAAACCAAACGCGGTCATCGGCGTCGCCACCGGTTCCACACCAGAACTGGCCTACGATTTGCTGGCAGAAAAAATCAAAGAAAACAACACCGATGTTTCCCAGCTGCAGTTCTTTGCATTGGACGAATACATCGCCCTGCCATGGGACCACCCCGAGTCGTACCACGCCGTCATCAACCGCACCGTGACCGTTCCACTGGGTGTGGATCCATCTCAGGTACACGTACCTGAGGCTCCAGATGACGCAACCGAAGGCCCAGTACGCTACTACGACGAACAAATTGAAGCAGCCGGCGGCATCGACCTCCAGCTACTTGGCATCGGACGCAACGGCCACATTGGGTTCAACGAGCCCGGTACACCATTCGAATCGCCAACCCACGTTGGACGGCTCACCGAGATGACCCGCCAAGACAACTCACGATTTTTTGACAGCGTCGACGAAGTTCCACCCTTGGCCGTCACCCAGGGCATCGGGACCATTCTGAAATCACGCAAAGCCATTCTGATGGCCTTCGGTGAAGCAAAAGCAGATGCGATTCGTGACTCGTTGGCTGAGCCGCCTGCTGAAGAACGCCCAGGTTCCGGACTGCAACTGCACAGCGATTGCGTGTTCTATCTGGATGAAGCAGCCGCCGCCAAGGTCGACTGCGAACCACTGAAAGTGGACTAGCACCGGTCAACTGTGAACAACAAGACGCCGTTGGATATGAATTCTCGATGAACTGTCAGCGACAGTTATAAAAACCCGCTTGATATCATCTTCAACAAATTTTGGTTCCTAGTGAAATATCGGTAGCGTGGGGCGGGGCCTTGCCCAGCCCCACGCTCAGATCACTCACCCTGAAGGAACCATTTTTTATGCGTATTCGTCGTCACCTTGCCCTAGCATCCGTCGCTACGGCAGGCATTTTAGGACTCACTGCTTGTGGCGGCAACGCACTGGCAAACTCTTGTGAAGACTATTGGGAATTTGATCAGGACCATGCCGGGGCCATCGGTGAAGCGATGCAACTCGTCGGATCCGGTGAATCCTATGACGCCGATGCTGTACGTGCCATGATTGACGATGCCACCAACGACTTCAACGCACTGATCGATAGTTCCCAAGACGACACGTTTGTCGAAGAAGCCTCCAAGACCCTGCCAATGTTCGACATGGTCAACACCCTGGCAGATCCAGACGTGTCGATCGAAGAAAAAACAGAACTGATGGGCTCATCCGGTCTCAACGAGGTCATGGAAGCCGAACGCAACCTCATCGAGATCTGTGAAGCCGAAATCAACTAAGCACGGGACTTCTTACTGGCCGGTTGAACCCCGGGGCCAGATGAGACGTTCGCGAGGACCTTCCAAACGCGCTACCGCGATTTTGACCTCGGTGAGCTCTTCTCGTACCTGGTGAAGGTCTCCTCGTACCTGATGAAGGTCTTCTCGTATTTGGTGTAGGTCTGCACGGAATTCTCCACGAACTGCACGGAACTGTTCCCGTACTTCAGTGAATTGGGCGTCCGTGCGTCGGATCATCCATGCGAAGCCAGCAAAAATCCCACCGCCCAGTGTGACGAGCAAGCCGGCGGCGGAAATGATAATCGCAAGTGTTTCTACCGACATATACACATTCCTATTCTGCACCATAGGGAACAACTGTTTCCAGCAAATCTAGGAGATGATCCCTACTTCCGCAGTTGCGCCGTCTCCAGATGTGGACAAGTCTGTTCGGTCAGGACCGCGGGCCCGTCTTCCTTGACTAAAGTTGTGGAATGCGAAAACTAAGTGGTGAAGAAGAATCGGACCAAGTGGAAGAATACTGGCGCGGCGAAACTCAGAGAGTCTAGCCGGTCCATGATCCCACCGTGACCGGCAATTGTGGCTCCGAAGTCTTTGACCCCGCGGTCGCGTTTGATCGACGACATCACCAGTCCGCCGAAAAAGCCCATTAGACACGAGACGAAGGCTAACAGTGCGGCCTGCCACCAGGTAAACGGTGTGATCCACCATAGGCCGGCACCAATCGCCGTCGCCGTCAGTACGCCACCGACCAACCCTTCCCAGGTCTTATTTGGTGAGACTTTCGGCGCGACCGGGTGTTTGCCCAACGTCTTGCCCCAGATGTACTGGAACACATCGGACAGTTGGACCACCACCACAAGGAACAGCATCAGCAGCGCGCCTTCAGCACCACCAGAGCCCAAGGGTGCGCCTTCGGCTGTTTGCCGTCCCACGTCCATCATGACTGGTAATTGCATGATCGCTGGCACGTGGCTGATGGCATACACACAAACCATCAGCGCCCATTGAATCAGTGCTGCACGCTGCAAGAAGTTGTCGGTATCGCCAACCAGCGCATTGCGGATCGGTAAGAACAAGAACGCATACACCGGGATCAGCACGGAGAACGCGCCGTACCAGTGCTCCCACAAAAACCAGTAGTTGATCAGCGGGATAATGTAGACCAACCAGACCAGCGTCTTATGATCCGAACGATGCGTTGGGGCAATCGTCAGAAATTCACGCAACGCCAGGAATGAGAGCACCAGGAATAACACGATGACGGCGGTCTCGCCGATCAGCAACGTGACCGCCAGCCCGATCGCCATGATCCACCAGGCACCGATGCGCTGATTGAGATTCTTTAGTGTGGCGCTGTCATTGCCACGATGGCGCAGTCCCAGCAGGATCGCAACGATGGTGGCGAGAACAAGGATTCCACCGATACCGAGAAATAGGTTGACTACGGTCTCATTGAAGAGTCCGATCATGCAGTGTCTCCTTCAGCAGTGTCCTTGGCCTTGAGCTCCTCGGCAATAATACTGCGTGCACGGTTGAGAAACGCTTCTTGGGTTTCATGGTCTTGTAGATAGATCGGATCATGCACCACAACGGTTGACAGGTGGGGGACCGGAATCAGCTCGCCTTTGGGGAGCACCCTGCCAAGGTTTTTCAACGTCACCGGCACTACCGGCAGATGTGGTGCGTGTTGTGCTAATCGGTACAGCCCCGCATGGAATGTCGCGACCTCATCAGCCGGTCCACGCGTGCCTTCAGGGAAGATGATCAGTGAATCACCCTCATCCAGGATCGTGGTCATCCCGGCAAGCTGACCCTGTTTCGGTGAGCTGCCCGAATCGGTCTTTACCGTCGATTTCTCATCGGCCCGAGTATACGGGCGATCCTTATAGCGCTGCACCAGATGCGCGTTGAAGACGCCGCGAGCAATCGAACGTCGAATACCTGAACCCCAGTAGTCATCTGCCGCAATGGGACGCACCCGAGGCTGCAGCTCGGCGGGCATAATGGCCCACAGCATCAAAAAATCCAGGTGTGATGAGTGGTTGGCATAGTAAATCGCTTGGTCGGGGAAATACGGTTCGGAACCGTCGTCACCCTGGGCAACGAGATTGGCACCGGTGGCCGTAAGAATAGTTTTCGACAGGCCACGTTTGAAGAGATTCGATGGTTTACTCATGACACATCGGCCTTTCGAACCTGCAGGGCCGCGGCGATTCGTTTGAGCCGCATGATCACAGTGACAACCGAACCCACCAGAATGATGACTAAACCGGTGGCAAGAAATAACCCCCGCCCATCAAAGAGCGGTTCGAAAAGCGATGCCAGGCTAGCCACGACCAACACCCACATGCGTGCGGGCTTAGCCATCGGACCGCCAAAGAAATTACCTACTCCGTTCGCAGCACCCAGAGTGCGCACATAAGCGGTCATAACGGCTGCCGATGCCGCCGCCCATCCAATCACGACACCCCAATCGATACTGCTGGTAGCCCAGATCCCAAGCGTGGCATACCCGGCAGCTGCCAACAGCATGAGGTCAGCCACCCGGTCAGGAACTTCATTGAATAGATCACCGGTGGGTGTGTGCATGCCCCTCTCCACGGCCAACATGCCGTCGAGCATGTTCAAGAGTAACCGCAGCGGAATGCACACCACTGCCACGATCAACCAAACCGCTCGAGCGCCGTCGGTGGTCACCAATGCAGAAGCGATTAACGCTGCGGCACCAAGTGTGGCGAAGAGGACTGACCCCACAGATACTCTATTTGGCGTAAGTCTTGCGGCATACATAACATCGGCAAGTTTGGCCGCCCACGTCGTTGATCGCTGGGGGATCGCACGCCGATCAGTCCCCTGCGGAGAGTTCATTTCCGACATCGTTCCTCGTCAGTTGCAGCGGTGGAAGTACTGCTCCAGTGTAGGCGGTGGGTTAGGCTAAACCTAGATATTGATGACCTCACAACCTGGGAGTTGGTGCCAGATGTTCCGTAAATATTTGGATCACGGCGTCGCCGCCGCCTGGGGTACGGCAGAGGCGACCGTCTTTTTCATCGTGCCGGATCTCTGGACCAGCTGGCTAGCACTCCACAACCCACGCCGTGGATTCGCCACCACGATCTCAGCGCTCGCCGGCGCATTGGCCGGGGGTGCGACGAACTACCTGGTCACGCAGCGCATGTCACCGGAAGAAACTGAGAAAATTTTGACGGCGATCCCCGGCATTTCTCAGTCGATGATTACCGACGTCGAACACGAACTCGACGAGAAGGGCTGGTCAGCCTTGGTGTTAGGTCCAACTCGCGGTGTGCCATATAAGATTTACGCGCGCACCTTGGCCCACGGCAATGAGTCCTTCACCAAATTCATGGCGCTGTCGGTGCCTGCCAGAATGGGACGCTTCCTCGCCGTCACCGGTGGTGTCGCAGCGCTGGGCAAACTGGCAGATCGACGGGGCTACAGCCCTAGGGCCAAGTCCTTGATATTCGTGGGCGGTTGGACGGCGTTCTACATCTGGTATTTTACAGCCGGACCCGGCAAGAGCGATCGATAACCCACCTGACGCGCACACGAACTACCCTATGGTCAGCCAACGCTGTCCGTGGTGGTCGATGCGCGTTTCACCCCTTTAGCTAGCGAGTCTGGAGCATTCCTTTATGAAATACACGGCATCGATCGAAATCGCTTTACCACGGGAAAAGGTATTGGATCTTCTCTCGGATCCGGTCTATCTGCCAATGTGGCTACGCGGCGTCGTCGTTCACGAACCACTCAATGGGGAACACGGGCAGTACGGGACCGAGTCGCGTGTTGTCATGCAGATGGATCAGCAGACTATCGAGGCCACCGAGATCGTCACGCGGCGTGAACCAGAAAACCTCGAAGGAATCCCGGCCGACAGCGTGGTGTACTACGAACGAGAACTCGTTGTGCCTGGTATGTGGAGTATCGCACGAGAACGTTTGCTTGCGGTCGGTCCGGAGACGACGCTTTGGGATAGCGAGAATGAATATCGGTTTAGCAGCGTTCTGATGCGAATGGCTGCGGTGTTCATGCGCGGTGCCTTCCGTAAGCAGTCGGTGGTGCACATGCGCGACTTTAAGGCATTTGCCGAGCACGGAACTGACGTCCGCGAAGTTCACGGGTGACCCGCAGTCAAGAGAGGTATCCCGACGTCATGCCACGCATCTGCCTTTCAACATTATGTTGACAACAAAATATTGAAATTCTAGGATGGCTTCATGCTCCCAGCTGTCCCACATGAGTTCGAAGAGTTCCAGGAGTTAGGCTCGGCGCGGCGTCGATTGCTCGATGCCGGCGCCGAAGATTTGCCACGGAGTCCATGGCAGGCGTCGTCAAGTATTCCGCCAGACGACGTGAGTCTGCTCCGTTTCGCAATGTGGCGAGCAAACTCTTCAGTGGGTGAAGCTTCTCATGACGAAATTAGGGCAGCCCTTCGACTGGTTGAATCAGCCAAGGCGGAGCTGGATGGCCTTGAATCTGGACTCATGCTGATCGCTCGAGCGGAGGGGCTCACGTGGTCAGATATCGCCGAGCAGCTTGGCGTGAAGTCCCCGCAAGCAGCTCAACAGCGATTTCAGCGGGTATCAATACGGGCACAGCATGATGAGGATCGAGGAACCCACAGTGACGACTGAACGCTCCGATGCATTATGGCACTCCAGCGAGGAACTGTTAGTGCTCCACGGGGTGCGCTTGGCAGGCTTCGCGACGATCCAAGCGGTTGCCGAGCGGGCCGACTTGCCAGCAAATGTCGTCGGTGACCAGCTTGGCGTGCTCGAAGGCCAAGGTCTGGTTGAACATATGGCATTCGGGGATACGAGTGGCTGGATCCTCACAGTAGAGGGCAAAGAGCGCGATACCGAATTACTGCATCAAGAATTGATCGCATCCGGCGCAGCATCGGACCTACGGGTCGCACTGGAGGATTTCGAAAACACTGTGAATGCTCGTCTCGTTCGAGTAATCACCGCTTGGCAACTGCAATCTGCCACTGAACAAGAAAGCTCGAGCGCTGCAATCTTACAAGAGCTGACCGACCTCGCTGAAGCCCTAGCGGAACTCATGATCCCCGTGACTGATTGGCTTCCGCGGTTTAGCCGCTACCCACGACAATTTCGAGATGCGTTAGAACAAGCTCGCAGTGGTGATATGCACTGGGTCGCAGGCGTCGGGGTGCTTTCTTGTCACACCGTGTGGGCTGAACTCCACCAGGATTTACTGTCGAGCCTGGGCCGAGAACGCACCACGGGGGCATGATCTGAACTGACATGATGTACCTGCCCGCCGAGCTGCGATGGACAGGCTTTGTCGGAGAAAGGAAGCTGTGAACGTGCTGGACCTTATTGACGCAACTGGTCCTAATGCAGGAGGCAAGGCCGCACCCCTGGCGCAGTTACTGCAGGCTGGATTCAATGTGCCGCAAGGGTTTGTGGTGCCAACCCAGGTTTATCGAGCAGTCGCCCAAGACAACGGCCTCAACCTGGAATCGACCAACGATTTTGCAGACGTGCGTGCACGGATCTTGGACTGCCAACTTCCTACTCAAGTCGTGGATGACATCTCAAGTGCGCTTGAACAGCTTACCCAAGGCGCCTCGACAGACTACGTTGCAGTGCGTTCCTCTTCGAGCACGGAAGACAGCACCCTTGCCTCCGGGGCCGGCCAACACGACAGCTTCCTGGCAGTCCGCGGACTAGAACAGGTATGTCAGGCGATCCTGAAATGCTGGGCCTCATTGTGGTCCGAGCGTGCCGCCGCATACCGCACGCGTCAGGCCAGTCACCACCACCCATTAGATATGGCTGTTGTGGTTCAACGGTTCGTCGACGCCGACGTGTCTGGGATTATCTTCACCGGAGATACGAGCGTGATCGAAGCATCCCTAGGTCTTGGCGAACGCATTGTGGCAGGACAACTCACCCCCGACTCATGGCGAGTTGCGGGAGCACAGATTGTTGATCGACGGCGAGGGGACCAGACACAGCGCACAGATCGCCTGGGCCATATGCTGCATCCTCGACCCGTAGCGCCCGGTGATCGGACCAAAGCATGTCTTACCGACCACCAGGTGTTGCGCCTGGATGCTATGGGGCATGCAGTATCAACGACGCTGGGTGGTCATAGAGACATCGAATGGGCATTCGACGGCGACACGCTATGGATTCTGCAAGCACGACCGATAACGTCGGAACTCCCAGATTTCTCGTGGCCACGTCGACAAACTGTCGACGGGAGCCCCACCATCACCGGAGAGCCCGCAAGCCCAGGCGCCGCATCCGGGCCGGTCCGACTCATTCTCGGACCCGCTGATTTCGCCACTGTTGAGGCCGGTGATGTGATCGTATGTCGTATGACTGATCCAGCGTGGACTCCGTTGTTTTCCCTAGCAGCCGCGGTCGTAACGGAAACCGGTGGTGTACTTTCCCACGCAGCAATCGTCGCTCGCGAAGTCGGGATACCTGCTGTGTTAGCGGTGCCGCAAGCAACTGAGCTCCTTAAGCCAGCATCAGTGGTCACCGTTGATGGCAATACGGGATGCATTACCACCGTCGAATCGTAAGCCAGGGGGTTTCGCGGCGTACCTCGACGAGCTCTAAGCTGGAAGACATGACAGATTCTTCTTTGACCAAATGGACAGGTCGCGACGATGGTCCGGGCCCAGAACACGCCCGTTGGCACAACCGCATCCAAGCCGTTGACTCAACGCAGCCAGGCGTAGCGCTTTTGGGTTTTGCTTCTGATGAAGGGGTGCGCCGAAATCAGGGTCGAGTTGGCGCGGCCCAGGGGCCAGCGGCAATTCGTGCAGCACTGGGCTCATTCGCCGTCCACCATGACCTTGGGCTGTATGACGCCGGCGATATCGACGTCGTCGAAAATGATTTAGACGGCGCCCAACAGCGATACGGTAACGCCTTGGCGGAACTGCTGTCGCAAAACCACGTGACCGTGGGGCTGGGTGGCGGTCATGAGATCACGTGGGCCTCGTATCTGGGCGTGCGTGCGGCATACCCGGATGCCCGATTAGGCATTATCAACCTGGATGCGCATTTCGATAATCGCCCGGGTGCCCAGGCGACGTCGGGTACGAGTTTTGCCCAAATTATGGAAGCTGAGGCGGACCGAAACACCCTGGTGTCGACGATGGGCGTTGCTGAAGCATCGAATACGGCCGATCTATTCAACCGGGCACGGCAGGCGGGCATCGGGTGGATGACAGACGACCGGTGGATTATCTACCCTGGTGAGGCAGGTCGGGCCGTGGCACTGCTGCTTGAGCAGGCCGATGTTGTCTATCTGACGATTGACCTCGATGTGCTGCCCGCCGCCGTGGCGCCGGGAGTCAGTGCACCGGCAGCATATGGCGTGCCGTTGCCTTTGGTTTCTGCAGTGATTGATCACGTCGCGGCATCCGGCAAGTTGGTGCATGCGGATATCGCGGAGTTGAATCCGACGTTGGATGTTGATGGTCGGACGGCAGCTGTGGCAGCGCGGCTGGTAGATCGTCTGACAAGCGCTGCACGGGCTAGAACGTGGTGAACATTGCCTTAGGCGATACGTTCTAGCCGTTCGGAACGGTTCTGCGCATGGACGCAGAATATGAAGTTAGAACGCGAGGCTTATGGATCGAGACGAGGATGCTCGTGAAGTGTCCATCCAGCCCATGGGTCGGAGGTAATGGTCCCGAGGTTGCTATAGGTAGCGAACCCGCTAAGGTCCGGGGCGGCTATCTGTTTGCGAGCTGGCATTGGAGCCAACGTCAGGATAGTTGCTATAAGTTTCAGCACGGTGCCCTCCCTGATAGTACTGCGATGTGCCTGGGTCAGAACTGGAGCTCTGAGGCGGTAGCGCTTCGTGAAGAAACGTTGAGCTAGTGTGACACGCCTCACGCATTCCGTCAAGGCTGGATCTATAAAGACTGCCGCGAGGGTGAACGTTGCACTCCAGATGCCCGCAGTGTTGTAGATACGAGCTTGCCATTCGCTCCGTCTTCTCCTTGGACCGGGAACTTTTTAACCTGGATCTTCAACGAACTGATGCCATCAAAGTTGCCGTTAACCCCAGTTCAGATTCGAATGACTTCGGCTGTTGCAGTGTCAGCGATATATCTCGGACATAGCAACGGTTCCAAGCCACTGTCTCCAGCAGTCAGCTTGAGGTTGCTAGCCTCTGGAGAGTGCGTTAGCTTGATGGCCAAATTCGATGGCGACCCGGTCGGCCTAGTGTCCGATGCCCAGCTCCATGACGGCTGTCGCGAGCAGGGCATCGTTAGGCTTGTGACCAGGAAGGTTCGTGAGTCCAAAACGGTCGTTTCGTCTCTGATAACGATGCCAATTTTGTCGAACACAAGGGTGCCGGACTCCAACAGTCCAGGGCACGGGTGACTGTGAATCCATTGGTGGCGGTCTTCCGGCCCGGCCTACGCATTGCTAGGTTGGGTCGTAGGAGATCACACAGATGGTGATGGTAGAGGTTGCTGCATGACAGTCCTGATTGCTTTTTTCGCCAACGTTCTGGTGGCGATCGCAAAATCGGTGGCGGCCGCGTTGACCGGTTCGGCGTCAATGCTTGCTGAAGCAGCACATTCGTGGTCGGATGCTGGCAACGAAGTGTTCCTCATCATCGCTGATAAACGCTCGGTAAAACCACGCGACGAGCACCATCCACTGGGCTACGGGCGTGAAGCATACGTATGGTCGATGATCGCCGCGTTCGGTATTTTCACAGTCGGCGCGGCGGTCTCGGTCATGCACGGGGTTCAAGAACTGGCCAACCCCGCGCCGGTGGAATCCCCCGGCGTTGCCTATGCCGTGCTTGGAATTGCGTTCGTGCTGGAAGGAATATCCTTTACGCAAGCCACGATCCAAATTCGACGCCGTGCTCAGCAAATCGCTGTGTCGCCGTTGCGAATGCTCTTCGGCAGCTCAGATGCCACATTGCGTGCTGTAGTTTTCGAAGACTTCGCGGCACTGATCGGTTTGGTCATAGCAGCCGGCAGTATCGGGTTGCACCAGCTGACTGGCAACGCGGTGTGGGATGCTGTGGGCTCGATCGCCATTGGGGTGCTCCTTGGGATAGTCGCACTGGTCCTTATTGAGCGTAACCGCCATTTTCTGGTGGGTGCGGCGTCATCGGCCTCGTTGCGGAATCAGGTTGGTCGACGACTCATGGGCCAACCCGAGATCGAACGCGTGACATACCTCCATCTGGAATATGTCGGTCCGGCTCGGTTGTTCCTCGTCGCTGAAGTTGACCTGGTCGGAAACGCCGTTGAGGACGACGTCGCTACTCGATTGCGCCGTATCGAATATGCGCTCGAACAGCACGAGCAGGTCGCAGAAGCGGTCCTGTCGCTGTCGGTCAGTGATGAAGAATCCTTGCGGTTCGATACATAAGATCACCAGCGTTGGACAACGCAACGGCGGTGGTGACGGCCCGTGTTGTTGACCGTTTCACCACCGCCGTGCGGGGTAGATATGTGGTTGCGGTCTCCTCAGCGTCCGAAGCGGGTCAGCCGCAGGGAGTTGAGTACAACCAACACCGAGGATGCTGCCATGGCAGCGCCGGCGAACATGGGGTTCAGTAGTCCAAGTGCCGCAATCGGAATCCCGGCCGTGTTGTAGGCGAACGCCCAGAACAGGTTGGTCCGGATAATGCTCAGCGTCTTGCGAGATAACTGCAGGGACTGGGAGACCTGAGTCAACGAGGAACCCATGACGGTAATATCGGCTGCTTCGCGAGCCACATCGGTTCCCGAGCCCATCGCAATGCCCAGGTCGGCCTGGGCTAATGCTGGAGCATCGTTGACGCCGTCACCGGCCATTGCCACGGTCTTGCCAGCGGATTGCAGCTGTTTGACCTTGTCAACTTTGTCTTCTGGCCGTACTCCAGCGAAAACGTGGTCCGGGTTAATGCCAACTTCGGCGGCGACCTGGCGCGCAACCGATTCGTTGTCACCGGTGAGTAACATTGGTGTGATGCCCATGTCCTTGAGCTCAGCGATCGCCTGCGCCGAGGTGTCTTTGATCTGATCTTGCAACGACACGATTCCGGCCAGCTGCCCATCAATAGCAACCCAGACGGCGGTTGCCCCGGCTGCTTCGGCATCGGCAAGTGCTTGTTCGTCAGCGGCGGTAAGTGCACCGGTGTGTTCGACAATGAACGAGGAACGCCCCGCTGCGACTCGCTGCTGACCGTTTGCCAGCCAGATGGTCCCGACGACGCCGCCACCGGCGGTTGAGGAAAACTCGGTGACCTCAGGTAATTCGTTCTTGAGTTTGCCGGCTTCGACAATGGCCGCAGCGATAGGGTGCTCTGAACCGAGTTCTACGGCCGCTGCAGCAACCAAAACGTCGTCGGCGGTGTGACCATCCAACGCGATGACGTCTGAGACCGCCATTTCGCCTTTGGTAACGGTGCCGGTCTTGTCTAACACAACGGTATTGACGCCGCGAGAGTCTTCCAGGACCTGTGGTCCGCTGATCAGAATACCCATCTGTGATGCCCGACCCGTACCGGCCAGCAAGCCGATGGGCGTAGCCAATCCAAGTGCACAGGGGCACGCAATGATCAACACGGTGACTGCTGCACGGAATGCGGTGGCTGGATCACCGAAAATCAGCCAGGCGATTAGCGTTACCAGCGCGATGACCAACACGATTGGCACGAATACCGCTGAGATGCGGTCAGCCAGCCGAGCAATCGGTGCCTTTTCGGACTGAGCACGTATCACGAGCTTGCCCATCTGGGCCAACGTGGTGTCGGAACCCGTGCGGGTCGCACGAACCACGAGCCGTCCAGACGTGTTGATGGTGGCACCGGTGACCGTGTCGTTTTTGGAGACCTCGACTGGAACTGATTCGCCAGTGATTAACGAGGTGTCGATTGCTGAGTGTCCGGAAACGACGAACCCGTCGGTTGCGATCTTCTCACCCGGGCGAACCACGAATTCATCGCCCACTTGCAGTGTGGAAGCATCGACGACGACTTCCTGGCCGTTTCGCAGCACCGTGGCTTTTGAGGCTGCCAGGTTTAACAACGATCGGAGCGCTTCACTCGCACGGTTTTTCGCGCGCGCCTCCAGATAGCGGCCAAGCAGCAGGAAGGTGGTGACCACGCCGGCGGTTTCGTAGTACAGCGAATGGTCGTGACTGCCTGCATGCAGAGTCATGGTTGGATCGAGGAGGAGCTCAACCGTTGAGTAGATCCATGCTGCTGTCACCCCGATCGACACCAGGGTGTCCATGGTCGAGCCGCCGTGCCGGGCGGCCTTGACTGCCCCACGGTGAAATGGCCAGCCGCCCCAGAATGTTACTGGCAACGACAACACCATGGCGACCCAGCCCCAGTGTGGAAACTGGAAGACACTGAACATCGAAATGATAAACAGCGGGATCGTCAGAATGGCGCTGCCGATGAGTCGCGGTTTCAGCTCAGCGACCCCGGGAGCGTCGTCGACTTTGGGTGCTTCGAGCTCGTCTTCGGTAGTTTCAACGGCTTGTTCTGGTTCGTCACCGTGAATGGTGGCATCGTAGCCGGCCTTCGAGACCGCATCGATGAGGATACGATCCTCTAAACCAGCCGGAACTTTTAGAAATGCCTGGTTGAGGGGTAAATTGACCGACGCTTCAACGCCGTCGAGCTTTTCTAATTGACGTTCAACCCGCCCGACGCATGACGCGCAGGACATCCCGGAAATATCCAGTTCAACTTCGCGGGTTTCGGTCGTTTCGGTAGACATAAAAATCCTTTAGCAAAGTGCTAGTGCGCTATTCAACGACGGAGTAGCCGGCTTCGGCTACCGCATCGGAAAACTGTTGGATCGACGGTGTGGGATTTGAGGTCACCGTGGCCGTGGAGACGCCGTCATTGACCAGGTCGATCTGGACATCAGTGACGCCGGGTAGTGCCTGGAGCTCGGAAGTTACCGAACCGACGCAGTGCTGGCAGGTGAGGCCTTCAAGTTTCAGAGTGGTTTGTGCCATGAGAATTCTCTCCCTATCTACCGCAGAAGACGACCGATGGTGGCCGAGACTTCTTGAACTTTTTCTTCGATGGCTTCGGGGTCGCCGGAGGCCACCGCATCGTGGACGCAGTGGTTCATGTGATCGGTGACCAAGCCGAGGCTGAGTGCATGCAGCGCCTTGTTGACCGCAGACACCTGGGTGAGCACGTCAATGCAGTAGGTGTCGTTTTCGACCATGCGCTTGATGCCGCGCACCTGACCTTCAATGCGTGCCAGGCGCTTGAGGTAGGCCGCCTTGTCATCGGTATAACCAACGGCCTCGTGGTCTGACTGTTGTGGCGTCATGATTGCTCCCTCGAATCGAGCTATTCAACATCTCTACTTTTATACCCCCTATGGGTATGGGTCAAGCCCAAGTGCACTGATCAACCGTTGGGTTCGCCATCAGCACAGATACCCCTTGGGGGTATGTCCCTTCGTTTGCTGGCACTTTGCGCTAGTGTGGTCTGTGCAACATAATTTGGCTGTGAAGGAGTCGGCGTGCAACGGACAGGACATCTCTGGCGGACGCGTAGTGAGCACGAAGATTCTGCGGATGATCACGCAGGAATACGTCGGGTTTTAGAAGCCGCCTTCGAAACTGACTCAGAAGCTGATCTGGTCGATGCTTTGCGCCAAGACCCAGACCACTGGATTCAGCGGTACTCTGTGCTGGGTATGACCGCAGCGATTCCTGATTCTGAGTTCGAAACCCTACCCGCAGCCCATGCTCTGGTACACCGCTGCATCGTGGGCGGCCAGCCAGGGCTCATGCTGGCTCCGACTGGCGTACTGCCGCAACATCAAGGTGAAGGCGCCGGGACCGCAGTCATTAATGCGGTGCTGGAACGTGCCAAGGACGACGGCGAACCATTCGTGCTCGTGTACGGTTATCCGCACTATTACCCGCGCTTCGGGTTCACCCCGGCATCTGAGGTAGGGATTACCGCTGAGTGGGCCACCCAGAAACCCGCCCTGCAAATCCGGATCCTGGATGACTCTGCCACCATTCCGACCGGTGAAGTTGAACTGCCGAAGGCATACGGCATCTAAACTCCTCACCTGAAGTTTAAGGGGGTCAAGGGGCAGTGAAGAAACAATTTAGCGGGGTCAGCAATTGAGCCGGCCCCGCTAAATGATGGTTCATTGACTAACTCATTGTCAGTGCTGCTGGTTGTGGAATATTACCTCGACCTCGCATGTCTTCGGATGCTTCGTATTCTGGGGCATCGGCAGTCTCATGGAATTCCAAGAGTTGCGCTTCATAATCTTGGTAAAGTTCCATGAGAGCGGCTTTTACTTCAGCTGGCGTTGAATAGAAGTACTCTCTGCGAAGGTTGACTAGGTTTACACGCACTTCGGCAAAGTGTTTATGGAGTGCACGTTCAAGACCGACTGCGTCTTTTGCAAAAATCATCGTGTGCGCGTCGAAATAGAACGGTACGGAAGCGTCTCCGAGTTCTCGCACTCGATCCATGGGATCTAAGCGTCGTGTCATGCCAATCTTGACGATTCCTTGCCCAAATGCGCCACGATTTGAAATCACATACACGTATCCAGCACGAGTATTTGCCATGGTTGATTCAACATCAGCCAGTTTCTCCTCAGCAGCGGTCAAGTTGGCTGAAGCGGATGCAATAGCTACTTCGTCACCGGAGCTTTGCAGCGTCTCAAGGACTGTTCGATAGTGTTCTACCTCTTTGATTTGCTTGGCTTTAGCCGCTTCGAATTCACGTTGCGCGCGCCGCTCCTCGCGTTCGCGGGCTCGTTCTTCTCGTTCCAGCTCCTTGGCTGCCTTCTTGGCTTCTAGGTGAGCGTGGGTCAATCGAAGTTCTTCTTCTCGAAGACGAACGTAGGCCGATGTGATTCGTAAATCCATCATCTTGCCGAGTCGAGCGACTGCTTGTGCTGACCTATCGAGTCGTTTGAGAGCGGTTGTGAGATGGCCCGCGCGAACTGTCTTGATAGAGTTCTCTGCTTCTGCATTAAACGCTCGTAATAAGAGCTTGCTCATATCGTTGACCATCTTGCGACCCTGAGCTGCGGAGTTGTTCACTGTCCACGTCGTTGACGCAGAAGTAGCGGTCTTGTTTTTGACCATCCTCTTGATGTCGACTTTGACCTTCTGTAACTGTTCGCTATATCGAACCGAGTCATTGGCTGGGTTCTCAAAGTTGTATAGCCCGTAATCGTTGAGATTGAACATCTCTTCAAGATCCACGACTTTTGTTTTGAGCTCAGATATTTTGTTCTTCTCGGTTTCTTTCAGTTCTTCAAGAGCCTCGAGTTCTGACGTTTGATTAGCCAATATATTCTCGAATTCGGCTTTTTGTTCGGTTATTTTTTCATCCAGTCGTCGAGCCTCATCTTCGCGTTGCAGAATATCCATGCCATCAATGCGAGTGAAGGCGTCTCGTAGATCGTCATTTTCTGATCGTATCGCTGCGAGGATAGCGCTCGTCTGGTCTAACTCGTCTGATATTGATGACAGTCGCTCCTGCGCATTTTTCTCTCGTTTGTTGATGCTGAAGACGTAAATCAACGCGGGAATGGTCAACGGAAGCGTCACGAGGAGAAGGCTGGCTATTACAAGACTGATAACCGTTAGTACGTAGAAAAGTGTGCTGACCGAGGTGGGCCGCTGATGTTGTTCTGGTGGCATGGACACGTCTAGATACCTTCTTAGGGCGAACTTTACGAACTAATAACCGTACAGTTGTCAGTTATAACCAAATCCAGAGATCGAAGTTATGATGTCTTGAATTGTGACATATGAGTGCTCGCATTTCGTACCGAGCATCGGGGATACCAAAATGTCTTAGGGCATTTACTTGGGTTTCACTTGGTTCTCGTAGGGTCGCGCATCGCGATCGCATGTGGGAAACAGCAATCGCAGCGCACTCCGGCTGGATTCACCAAGACCACGATTAAATGCCGCAGCGGGCCACCAAAAATTCTTGATGACCCGCCACGACTGGTGTGAGTTCGACACGTTGGTCGGCGTCGTCCTAGGGTGTGCCCGCAAGCAGTCCTTCAGTCCTTACATTTCCACCGGGACAATCGGTCCTGGAACCACCGGACCTGGAATGGGATCAATGATCTCCCGGGGTGGTCCAGGAATTGGAATGATTGGCCCGATTTCACAGTACAGAGGTACCGCCCAGCCCGGAGGGGCCGGTTTGATTGGGCACGGTGGGATCCGCGGTGGCCGCGGGTGCGGGATGCGATCGGATGGATCTGGTTTGACGATGATGGGTGCCGACGGGTCGGGTTTAGCGTCGGTTGCGTGTGCTGGGGCCGCGCTGAATATTAGTCCGACGGCGGCAATCGCGGAGAGTACGCGAAGTCGAGATAGCTTCATCTGGAATCCTTGAGGTAGGTGATGGTGGCGGCTGCGGTGCAGCGCTATCTCCAGCATGCTCGCCGCCGGGCCAGAAGACATCAGCCCGCAACGGTAAGTGTCATACCCCGGTCGGATGACTCACTGTGGCAGCGGATCATCGGGTGCCACAAATCCGCTGCGATATGCCAGGGCGACGACGGCGGCGCGATCGCGAGACCCGGTTTTCAATAGGATGCGCGATACGTGGGTTTTGACGGTCGCTTCGCTGAGCACCAGCCGGTCGCGGATCTCGTGATTCGAATACCCTGCCGCAACGTAGCGCAGCACTTCTTGTTCCCGCGGGGTCAACAGGGCCGCAAGATCCGTGGTGTCTTGGGAGCGCGCTCGCAGCCGGTCAACCAGCCGGGTGGCAGCGGTAGCATCCAACCAGGTGTCCCCGGCTAGCACCCGGCGGATTGCATCGGCGATTTCGGTCGGCGAGGCATGTTTGAGCAGATACCCCGAAGCGCCAGCCTGCAGTGCTCCGACCACGACGTCCTCGTCATCGAACGTCGTCATAATGAGAACTTTGATCAGCCGATTCGGGTTGTCTTGGGATTCCTGGACCAGGTGCTGGGTTGCGGTGACCCCGTCCATGCCCGGCATACGCACGTCCATGAGCACCACGTCTGGGCATAACTGGCGGGCCAGCTGCAGGGCTTGGTCGCCGGATTCGGCCTCGCCGATGACTTCCAGGTCGGCTTCGGCGTTGAGCAGCATGGTCAGCCCGGCCCGGACCATCGGCTGGTCATCAACGATCATCACGGTGGTGGTCATGAAGCATCTCCGAAGGTGTTCAGGCGAACGTGGGCTTGTGCGGTGGGCAGGGTGACTTGCAGCAGATACCCGGTTGGGGTGGGGCCGTGGTGCATGGTGCCGCCGGAGACGCCGATGCGCTCGCGCAGACCCACCAGGCCAAAGCCACCCGAGACGGGTTTGGTGGTGATGACGCCGCTGGTGGACCGGATGCTCACCGTCAACTGGTGCGGCGCCCATTGTCGGGTGAGTTCCACCTGGGCGCCCTCACCGGCATGCTTCATGGCATTTGATAGGCCCTCTTGAACGACCCGGTACACCGCGTGTTCCAGGCTCGGGTCCAATGTGACCGGGGTGCCGGTGGTTTCCGTGGTGACGGCGAGCCCTGAGACTTGGGCTGCGGTGATCAGCGCACCGATGTCGGCCAGGCCGTGGGGCCTGGAGTCATCAGTGCCATTATCCGGAGCGCGCAGCATGCCTAAGAGTCGGTGGAGTTCGCGCATGCTTTGTTCCGCGGTGATTTGGATATCGGCCAGTACGCCGTCAATATCGGTCGTGGCGTTGGGGTTCTTTTGGGCCGCACGGAGTCCGGCTACCTGCAGCAGGATTCCGGTCAATGAGTGTGCCACCGTGTCGTGGAGGTCGCGGCTGATGCGGAGGCGCTCCATGGCGCGGGCTTCTTCGGTGGCATCCTCGGCCCACTGGCGTTCGGTGGCCAACCGATTATGGGTACGTGCCAGGGCTCGTCCGGCGATCCAGACCCCGATGATCAACACGAGCCACAACCCGGTATTGATCAGCGTTAATGACAGCGGGGCATCGGGGTGGAACGTGCGGCCGGTATAGACATTAATGGCTAATGGTAATGCTGCCCAGGCTAGAGCGAACCACGCGCGACGTCGTTCAGAGAGCCGCGATATCCAGAACAGTGCCAGCAGAAAACCGGCGAAACTTTCAGCGGCGGGCAGCAACAGACCGCTGGCACTGAGGATCAGCATCGCGATATATCCCGGGACCGGCGAGCGGGCGATGAGCAGGCAACTGTACCCGAGCCCACCAATGCCGACAACCAGCCAGACGGGGATATAGTTGCCGGTGATCAACTGGGTATCGCCGCCCCAGACCAGGGTGTCGAGAAGAAAGACGGCTGCGGTCAGAAGCAACCGCAGCCAGAAACGTTGTGTTAGCGGCACCCACGCATCCTCGGGAAGACGAGGCACCAGAAGAACGTTCTGGCGCCCATGGTTTGGCTTCCATCATCGGCTTGTTCCTGCGGTGCCATGTGTGGCGGGATGATTTCGCCAGGGACATCGATGCTGCCTTCGGGTAGTTCCAGGGCGGTCACGGGCATCGAGAAGTCTTCGACTCCTGCGGACTCGTAGACGTTGGTGACTTCGATATCTTGACCGTCGATCCGCACGGTGATCGGGCCGGTGAGTCCGCTGGCCTGGACGACGACGTGGTCGGCTCGGATGGGCCAGCCGACCAGGGTCATGCCGTTTTCTAAGGTGACTCGATAGGTGCTGGCCTGCTGCGTCAACTGTTCTGACATAGTTCCTCCGTGAAGTGCAGTGAATTGATGTCAGTATCATGACACGGCGCCAAGCCCCAGGTCATCATCCCAGTGGCGTATCTCAGGTCAGCTGCTGGGATGACGTCGAATGAGCTTCCAACAGCTGGGCGTACCAGCCATCGGATGCGGCCAGGTCGGCCGGTGAGCCGGATTCCACGAGTTCGCCGTTGTGCATGACCCACAGCTGATCGGCCGTGGTGGCAATCGACAGCCGGTGGGTAACAATAATCCGGGTAATGTTCAGTTTGACCAGTGCGGCTTCGATGGCGCGTTCCGTGTCGCCGTCCAGCGCGCTGGTGGGTTCATCCAGAACCAAGATCTTTGGTTCACCCAGGAGTGCACGAGCCAGGGCCAGCCGTTGGCGTTGTCCACCAGACAGTCCGGAGCCACCGGAGCCGAGTCGGGTATCCAGCCCCATGGGCAGCGCCAGGATGTCTTGAGCCAACTGAGCATGAAACAGCGCACGCCAAATGTCTTCGTCCGTGAAACCGGTGCGGGAGACCAGGATGGCTTCACGAATCGTGCCGGCGGGAGTCCACGAGTCTTGGAAGACGACACCCACCTGAGCCCGAAACGCCTCGGGGTCTAGCGTTTCGACGTCGTTGCCATCGACCAGCACCCGGCCTGCGGTCGGGGAGTGCATACCCGCCATAATCTGAGCCAGCGTGGTTTTGCCGCATCCGGTTGGCCCCAGAATACACACGGTAGAACCGGCTGGGACTTGGGCATTGATGCCACGCAGAATCTCGCGGCCGTAGCGTTCGTGTTTGAAACTGACGTTGTCTATGGTGATGCTACCGGTGAGTTCTCCGGGGTGGTTGCCTCCGGAACGTTCGGGCGCAGCCAAGGTGAGGTCTTGCACGCGATCAAGGAGTGGCCGTAGATCTGCGGCTTCAACCAATTGGGTTGCTAACGAGGCAACCGGTGCAAGGGTTGCCGATGCCAGCGCCATGAGCCCCAGCGCCGTCCCGGGGGTGATCTGACCAAAGGCGCTGGAATGCGCTAGAGCTGGCGCGGACGCCATGACGAGAATGATCAGTGGCGTGGCCACGGCCATGGCGGCAAGCAGCGCCATCGACAGGGCGTTGAGTCGTGCTCGGCAGCGCGTCAGATCTAACCGTCGATCGAGCAGCTGTTGCCATTTGGCGAGCATTGACGATTCGGCACCGTAGGCGCGCAGCGTGGTAATTCCGTCGATACCGTCGACCAGTAGCGTTGAGGAATCGGCGGTGACTAAAATTTCTTCGCGTCGTAAGTTGGCGCTGCGTTTGGCAACCACCCCGGAGATGACCAGGCACAGGAGAATAATGCCTGTCGTAACAGCGGCTAGCGGAGGGACAATGACCACGAGCGCGATGACATAGCCGATCGTCAGCAGCGCATCGAGCCCGGCACCTAATAGGGCCACGCTCAGCAGCGCGTGAATCGCATGGGCTGATTCAACCCGCCCAAAGAGATCCCCAACGGATCGCCGGTCAAAGAATTTTAGGTTTCGAGAAAACAGGGTCGTGGCAACACTTGTGCTCAGATGCCCCGCCATACGCCGCTGCAGGGTGGCTAGAACCCAGTTTCTTGCCAGCGTGAGCAAGCCAATGGCAAGGGCTAAGGCCATCCCGATGGCCAACCACCGGTGCTGTGCAACGGCGTCGGCCACCAGCGCATCGACAATAAGTGCCGTGGTGATCGGCAAGGCGAGCCCACCGACCGCCAATAAGAGGGATAGGAATCCGGCGCGCGCGAGTTCACCACGAACCCCGCGCAGAACAGTGGCTAAAACTCCGGGTGCTCGCGTATCCGAGACCGTCGCTGGGGCAGGGGCGTCGTCGTCATTGGCATCGACGCTTCCGAGGAACAGCACCATCCCGCTGGATGCTTCGGCAATTTGGGGCCGGGATAATCGTCGGCGCCCAACTGCTGGATCCATGACCTCAACGTGGTCGCGCCGAATCTTATCGACGACGACGTAGTGCTGCCGGGTTAGATGCAACACGAAGGGCAGCGGTATCTCGTGGATGCGTTGGCCGAGGTCTTGCGGGTCCACCAATTGGGCTTGCAGTGGCAGACCCCAGCGCTGCCCGGTACGGCGCATCACGACCCCGGACGAGCCGTCACGCCCCGGATCCATATCTGCTCGCAGATCGGTCAAGGTAACGCGGTGTCCTTGCGCTCGCAGCATCGCCGTCAGACAGGCCGGGCCGCAGTCAGTTTCTGCGGTTTGTAACACGGTTGGGACACGAGACATGGAGTTTCCTTTAGCGTTCATGGTGCAGAAAAAGGGGTGGTTTCACGGGCCCGAAATCTTCGTCTCGGACCCGTGAAACCATGAGTGCATTGAGTGGGTTATTGGATTGGGCTGGAGGACGTGGTGCCGCTGACACCAAGCTTCTTCCAGACTTCTTTCATCGGATCAGGGATGCAACCGCCCTCGGTGACGCCGCCGGCAAATGTCGACAGTTCGGCATCTGTTACAGTCCGGCCCAGGCTCAGCGTGTGGGATGTGAGAGTTTTCATTCTGCTTTCACCGTGACACCTTTGCAGTTTCCGGATTCGGACACGGTATACGACCCATCAGAGTGAATAGTGACAGTCACGGTGCATTTTCCACCGGAGAAGGACGCCAGATCGACGTCGTTCAGAGGCTGCCCCAGCGTTAGGTTGATTTCGTTGACCATAGCGTTTCCTTGTTTTATGCCTGGACGACGACGTTGACGGAAACGTTGCCGCATCCACTGCCGACTTGGGTGACTTTGACTTCGCCGTTGGAACCCTTTGAGACAGTTACCTGGCAGTAGCCACCGTGGAAGGTTGCCAGTTCGTCGTCAGTCAGTTCGCGGCCAAACATTGGGGTCAAAGTGGTGTTCATGGGGTTCTCCTTTTGTGAGGGTGTCGGTGACCTGTCGTCGCCGATCTGGTACCCATCTTGGTTTGAAACCCATGGTGAATCGTCACTCGAGCGCAGACAGTTGAATCGTCAACCTGCGGTAGGCGATCTCAGCCCGAGGGATGACTCAGGTGCACCCAGAAGATCACGTGGCGGGTGTGATTATGCGACCGGAGTCCGAGAGTCATAACGAAGAAACCCTGGTACCAGGCGCACCGCCAGCGTTGCTGCGACGACGCATAACAGGCCGCCCAACATCATCGTGACGGCCTCACCAATCCCAGCCGAGACGGCGCCGGTGAGCATTTCGCCCACCCTGGGGCCACCGGCAACCACAACAATGAACACTCCCTGCAACCGACCGCGCAGATGATCTGGTGTAGCGGTTTGCAGGATCGTGTTGCGGAAAATCCCAGACACTGAATCGGCCGCCCCGGCCACCATCAGCATCGCCACCGCTGCGCACAACAACACGATGCTGGGCTCGCCATTGGCTGCGCTACGAATGGCCAGCCAACCGAACAGCCCGAACAGGGCAATGGATACTCCCCACACCACAATCGACCAGTAGACGGCTTTGCCTTGCGCGGTGATGCGGGTGAACGTTCCAGAAAACAGTCCCGCGATAAACGCCCCGGCCGCAATTCCTGCCAGCAGCAGACCCGTGACAAGTTCTGCCGGGTCATCTCCGGACCCATTGATCCCTTGGGCATAGCTGGACCCGATGATCAGCACACCCATTGCCGGGAGGACGGCGCGCGGGAAGGCCGTTGCCATGGCGATGATGTCCAGAATGAACGTCATGCGTAGATTCTTGCGTGTGGCTAAGAAGTGGAAACCCTCCCAGACCGATCGCAGCCCAACTTTTCGATCCGCGGGTGCTTCGCCGTCCGGATGGACGGGTGGTAGCGCTGGCAGTCGGTAGACCGCATAGAGCGTGAGCAAGAAGGTGACGGCGTCAATCGTGTAGGTCCAGGAATACCCGATCGTGGCGACCAGCCCGCCGGCCAACAGTGGCCCCAACATCATAGAAATCGACATGGAAAGCATGTTCAAGGCATTGGCTGAGGCGAGCAGTTCCGTGCCTACTAACGCTGGGATGATGGCCCCGCGAGTTGGTTGGTTAATCCCGGAGGCACCAGAATGAATGGCGATCAGACCGTAGAGCAGCCAGATATTTTCGATGCCTAACCACGCGTGCAGACAAATCGCAACCGTGGTCAACCAGAGTACCAACGCCGAATACAACGCGACTTTGCGCCGGTCCACATGGTCTGCGATCGCGCCACCATAGAGACCGGTGATGATCAGCGGTACCAGGGCAAATGCGCCCAGCAATCCAACATATGCCGAGGACCCAGTCAGCGCGAAAATCTCCAGTGACACCGCGACCAATGTCAGTTGAGTGCCAATGGCTGATAACGAGTTGCCAATCCACAGTCTGCGGTAGTCACGACTGACCTTTAACGGGGTGATGTCGGCGAATATTGTGCTCACTTCGACAGCATAACCTAGCGTACTTCGTGATGAGTTCTGATGTGATTAGGTTGTGCCGAACCAGACCATCCCTTGGACGCATAGCAGATGGTTTTGCCGCATGTGGTGGTTTTCCACAGGATGTGGCGGTGACTGGTTGTTGCCCACAGTGTCGACTATCGTTCCTTATCGTGTCCCACCCTCTGGCTAGGGTTAATATATGGAAATACAGGAAAAGCCAAAAGCTACGGTTCAGGACGCGATCGCGTTACTGACCGGTCTTCCGGAGGGTGACTCCGAAGAAGCCTGTATTGATCGACTTCAAGGTGTAGAACAGGCCAAGCGGATTCTGGCTGCTGTGCAATCTGAAGATACTCATAAGTTTACGCAACGCCGCAAAGCCCGAGAATGTCAGCTGGGCGTACCGACCTCCTTGCAGCTCAAAGGCATTGAGGCCGAAGTCGGACTGGCCAGAGGAGAATCGCCCTACGTGGGAGCGGCACTGACGCATACGGCTATCGCATTGCATACCGTATTGCCAAACACCTTGGCCGCGTTATCGCAAGGTGTACTCAGTGAATATCATGCCCGACTGGTCGCCCAGCAGACGAATCACTTATCCGATGAGCATCGGCGAGAAATTGACGCAGCCATCGCTCGTCGGCTGGGCGGGGCCTCGAGCTCTCAATTACGTAACCTGGTGCAAGGCCACGCCTACAGATTAGACCGACAGGCTAGTGAGCAGCGTGCCGAAAAGAATAAGCGTGGCAGACGGGTCTACACAGACCCAGCCTCCGATGGCCAGGTCTATGTCACCGCAGAAATCCCTACCCTCCAGGGCTTAGCGATCCTGGACACACTGACAAAACTCACGAATAAACGTATCAGTTCGGGTGAGATGCTTGACGCCCAGGGGCAACCGCTAACGCGGGACCAAATCATGGCTGATATTTTCGTCGAGCTACTCACCGGGCAAACCACCGCTGATGCAGTTACCGGAGAAGTCGTGGTTCTCATGCATGACACCACATTTTTTGGTGATGACGATCTACCTGCATGGATCCCCGGTCATGGGCCACTGCCCGCCGGAGCGGTCAAACACTGGCTGTCTGACCCGGCCGCAGCGACATTCTTTCGCCGCATGTACACCCGCCCTACTGATGGGCAACTCGTGGCGATGGAATCCACCCGCCGTCGTTTCCCCGACGGATTAGCTAAAATGCTCAAGATCCGTGAAGACATCTGTGCCACTCCTTGGTGTAACGGCCCGTTCCAAGAGTCTGATCATCGCCACCGCAGGGCTGACGGAGGACCCACCAGCTGGGTCAATGCCACCGGGCTATGTAAACGCTGTAACCAGCGCAAAGAGAACCGTGGCTGGAGCTACACCGGTACCCCTGATGAACTCATCGTCACTACCCCAACCGGGCATTCTTATACGGTGGGCACCAGACCACCACTGGCCGAGATCAGATATTGGGACAGCGACCCGCCACCAGACAACTTGAGGGTCGATATTGGATGGCCCAGCGTCGACGTCACATGGGCTACGGCAGCCTAAATCCATCATGGACACGAACCTGTATAACATGGGTTCGTGTCTATGATGCGCGTGCATCGACGATGACGCCGTCTTCATCTGCGTAGACCACAGCACCGGGGATGAACTCTACGTTGCCTATCGTCACGGAAATATCGCGAACCCCAACGCCGTCCTTGGCAGATTTTCGTGGATTCGAACCGAGCGCCTTCACTCCTAGGGGTAGCGCTGCTATTTCATGCCGATCACGATCGCACCGTGAATGATGACTCCGGCCCAGCCGTTGTCGGCAAATGCTTTGGCGATGTTGCCACCCATCAAAGCCGAACGCAGGCTACCGCCACCATCGACGACAAGCACCTGTCCTTCGCCCGGTTCATTGGCAATGGCTTTGACCAGACCGTTGTCGTGCCAACATTGCACGGTACGAATGCGACCGTGAAACTGGCGATGCTGGCCGAGTGACTGCAGCTGAAGGTCCAGGGATGCGACTTCGCCTTCGAAAGCATCGTAGATATCAGAAGTGCAAAAGATTTGCCGTTGGGTCATCGAAGGAACTTTCTTAATCGAGGAATACGGAATACGGATCCCTCCTCGTGGCTCACCTGCACCAGCGTAGCCCGCTTGATGACCCGAACATAGAGCACAAACGCCGCGGATCCCAAATACTGGGCCGCGGCGTTTGGCGTAGATGTAGGTTTTCGAATTAGCAGGGTGTTTCGCTGACTATAATCCAATCAAAATCAGCCTGGTCGTCAGGCACTTGAGATGAAGAGGTAACGGGATCTTGCGAGAGGAAGTTAAACATGGTGGATCGCATCGAGTGTCTCCTTCCGAGTGTTGACCGTGTGAGGTTGTATACAAGACAGCTGACTGAGGTATGTCGTCATGGGAGTGCACCGGCCATATAACAGGCCGGGGTAGCGTTCGCGGCACCCTGGGGTGTGTGAGTCGATTGCCTCTGCGGAACGGACGGGTACGCTTCAACACGAAACGCACTTTCAATCTTCGACGTTGTACCACGTCGGGCGCGGATCACGACTCTGTGAAACCGCTGTACCTCTGATCTACCATGACGCAGGTCACGGTGCAAGTAAAATGTTGATGAACGATGCGCAACAAGCAGCGAATGCACATATATTTTTTCCATGTCGCACTGCAGCAGAGTGATGGTCGCTTCAGCTCGACGCGGTACATATGGTCTTGAATCTTCCAGCTGACAGTGCAAAGCTGAGAACCCAGCGAAAGGAGTGACTGGATATGCCTGCCAATCACAAGAAACCGCATTCAGAAATTCCAGAAGAAGAACTCGCCGAACAGTTGGCTACGGATGACAACGACGACGAGCAGCCGATCCAGCCGAAAACTTCCAAACCGGCCACGGTCAGCGAGGCAGACTGGGTCGATCAGAACATTGATGTCCCCATCGATGATGACGACATCGAACACTCCTAATACCGAACACGCATGACGACGGCGCAGACTGAGATGGTTTGCGCCGTCGTGTGTTCAGTTAGGATCAGCCCTCAGGTTGGGCTGGTTTGATTTCCTCATGAGGCTGGGCGGAAGTATCCTGCGCGGCCCGTTGTGGAATGCGGCCCCCAAGCAGCACCATTTCTACTTGACGGTCAGATAACTTGTGTCGCAACTCCAGTGGCTTGTCCTCCAACATGGCCGTTATGTCGTGGCCCTGTCTCAGCGCCTCGCGGAGTCCCCGGAAACTGAGCACAGCGTTATCTGCGATGCTCAGGTAGTCTTCAGGATCAACAAACTCTAAGGGGAGGACGCCGAAATTCGCCAGGTTCTGCCAGTGAATCCGCGCGAAGGATTTGGCAAGAACTACTCGCAAGCCGAGGTAGCGAGGTGCAATGACCGCGTGCTCCCGCGATGATCCTTGACCGTAATTCTCACCGCCAACGATCGCGTGCCCCGAACCGAGCTCTTGAGCTCGTGCGGGATACGTGTCATCGACCTGAATATAGACAAACTCGGCAATTGCCGGGATATTACTGCGGTACGGCAAGACCCGGGAACCGGCCGGCATGATCTCATCGGTCGAAATATTATCGCCCACTCGCAACAACACGGGCACATCCATATCATCCGGCAACTCATCGAACTCAGGCAGGGATTTGATATTCGTCCCCTTAACCAACTCGACCTCTTGCGCATCCTGCTCGGCAAGAGGCGGCACGAGCATTTCGGTGTTCAGGCTGTAGGTGGTTGGCAGCTGGACCATAGGGTAGTCCATCTCAAGGTCTCGCGGATCGGTGATCCGCCCGGTCAGTGCGGCTGCGGCAGCGGTTTCTGGAGAGCATAACCACACGGAGTCCTCATCGGTTCCTGATCTCCCCGGGAAATTGCGTGGCACGGTGCGCAAACTATTTCGCCCCACCGCCGGAGCCTGCCCCATACCAATGCAGCCCATGCACCCGGATTGATGGAGGCGAGCCCCGGAGCTGATCAGGTCAAATGTCCAACCGCCTTTGGTCAGGTCCATGAGAATTTCGCGTGAGGTGGGGTTGATATCCAAAGAGACCTGGTTGTGGGCTTGTCTGCCTTTGAGCATCTCGGCGACGACGGCGAAATCCCGCAGTCCAGGATTCGCCGAGGAGCCCACAACCACCTGATACACCTCTTCGCCGGCGACTTCATGAACCGGCACCACGTTGCCGGGCGAAGACGGCTTGGCAATTAACGGTTCCAACGTTGATAAATCGATGTGCTCCTCGACGTCATACTTTGCACCCTCATCCGCTACCAGCTCGGTGAAGTCTTCGGGGCGACCAACCGCGGTCAAAAACTCTCGGACGGCGTCGTCAGCGGGAAAAACCGAGGTGGTGGCACCAAGTTCAGCACCCATGTTGGCGATCACGTGACGGTCCATGGCCGTCAGGTAGTTGAGGCCTTCACCGTGGTATTCAATGATCCGACCAACCCCGCCCTTGACACCGTGCCGACGTAACATCTCAAGGATCACATCTTTGGCTGACACCCAGTCGGGAAGTTTTCCGGTGAGTTCCACACCCCAAATTTCAGGCATTTGCAAATACACCGGATCACCGGCCATGGCCATCGCAATCTCTAAACCACCGACCCCGATGGCCAACATGCCAATGGCACCGGCAGCACAGGTGTGGGAATCAGAACCGATCATGGTGGTGCCCGGGCGGCCAAAGCGGGCTTGGTGTACGGGATGGGATACCCCATTGCCGGGTTTGGAAAACCACAGACCGTACCGGGCTGCAGCGGATTGTAAAAACAGGTGGTCTTCCGGGTTCTTCTCATCGGTTTGTAACAGGTTGTGATCAACATATTGCACTGACAGTTCGGTTTTGATCCTGGTCAGGCCCAGCGCTTCTAGCTCGAGCATGACCATGGTTCCGGTGGCATCTTGGGTCAGTGTCTGATCAATCGACAGGCCAATTTCGTGGCCAGGTTTCGGGGTTCCGTTGACCAGGTGGGAATCAATCAATTTTTGTGCGACATTTTGTGCCATTATAAGTAGCCCTTCTTTATCCAATGTTCTGCGGCTGCAGGGTTCTGGATGGCTCATTTCAAGGCTATTCGCCGCAGCAGAGTCTGGCTAGGTACTTTCATGCTGTGGGTTTAGACTGGCCGAAAACCTCGCAAGCACCAGGAGGATGATTCGCATTCGGCAACACACAGGTAAAATCGCGGCTAGCCTGGGCGCATTATTAGCAGTTGCCCTCACCACGGCGGCGTTGTTCATCAGGCACAACACCACCTATTGGCCGCGTGCTCGACGCAGACTGGATCGGGCAGGATTCGTCGAAAAGTCTGTGCTGATCGACGGCGCGAAAATTAACTACGCCCAGGGGCCAGCCAATGGGCCGCCCTTGCTGCTGATCCACGGTCAGATGGTCGACTGGACGACCTACATGCGCGTGCTTCCAGAACTTGCACAACACTTCCAGGTCTACGCGGTCGACTGTTATGGGCACGGTGCATCGGATCGTGCGGTTGATCGATACAGCAATGTGGCTATGGGCCGCGACCTCACATCGTTTTTACGGACCGTGATCGCCGAGCCGGCATTTGTGTGTGGCAACTCGTCGGGAGGGCTACTGAGCATCCAGATCGCCAACGAAGCACCTGAACTGGTGCGGAAATTGATCCTGGAAGATCCACCGTTATTCTCTTCATTGCACCCGCGCTTCATCAACACAGCCGGCTACGATCTGCCGCGCATTGCCCATGAGTTCGTCAACAGCACCGAGACGGACTTTTCTGCCTACTACGTCAAGCATTCGGCATTTATCGGCTTATTTGGCGACCTGGCACCGACCATGATTCGAGGTGCCCTGGCACAACGCAAACAACGACCCACACAACCGATTGGCTGGTGGTACATGCCACCGGCCATGAATGAAATGTTCCGGGTGCTTGATCAGTATGACCCCCGTTTTGGTGAGGCCTTCTATACCGGGGTCTGGCACGCCGATTTCGACCACGCCAAAGCACTGGCAGGCCTGACCGTGCCCACCGTCCTCATCCATGCCAATTGGCAGCTGGACGACACCGGGACCACATTGGTTGGGGCGATGGACGACCGGGAAGCTGCCCGAGCCGCCGAACTCATTGACGACGTCGATTTCAGACGCGTCGATGCCGGGCACACAGTGCACTTCGACAAACCGGGTCTCTTCACGGACATCCTCATAGAGGTCGCGGAAAACTGACGTCGTGGTCGAACAGCATAACAAACGAGCTTGGCACCATCCCGGCGTCGGGAGGGCACCAAGCTCGCGTTGGTTGGCCTAACGAATTTTTTAGAAGAAGCCCTGGGGTTGTTCGGAGTAGGACACCAGCAGGTTCTTGGTCTGCTGGTAGGCCTCGAGTAGCATCAGGTGGGTTTCACGACCAAACCCGGACATCTTATAGCCACCGAAGGCAGCATGTGCCGGATAGGCGTGGTAGTTGTTGACCCACACACGGCCGGCTTGAATGTCACGGCCGGCACGGTAGGCGACGTTGCCGTTGCGTGACCAGACGCCGGCACCCAGGCCGAAGAGCGTGTCATTGGCAATCGACAGGGCGTCGTCGTAATCTTTGAACGTTGTGGTAGCGACCACCGGGCCAAAGATTTCTTCCTGGAAGACGCGCATGTCGTTGGAACCACGCAGCACGGTTGGCGCCACGTAGTACCCGCCGGATAGTTCGCCGCCCAGATCCACGGCTTCGCCACCGATCAGGACTTCGGCGCCACCTTGTTTACCAATGTCGATGTAGGACATGATCTTTTCGAACTGGTCGTTCGAGGCCTGGGCCCCCATCATGGTGTCGGTATCCAGCGGGTTGCCCTGTTTGATCTGCTTGACGCGTTCGATGCCCAAATCGTAGAAATCATCGGCGATACTTTCCTGAATCAGCGCACGCGATGGGCAGGTGCAGACTTCACCCTGGTTTAGCGCGAAGAAGGTAAAGCCTTCGAGTGCTTTGTCCAGGTAGCTGTCGTCGGCGTCCATGACGTCGCCGAAGAAGATATTCGGGGATTTCCCACCCAGCTCCAGTGAGACCGGGATGATGTTTTCGGTCGCATACTGCATGATCATGCGCCCGGTGGTGGTTTCCCCGGTGAACGCGATCTTGCCGATGCGCGGCGACGACGCCAGCGGTTTGCCGGCTTCCAGGCCAAAACCGTTGACGACGTTGAGCACACCCGGTGGAATCAGGTCGCCGACCAGTTCCATCAGCACCATGATCGAGGCCGGGGTCTGCTCGGCAGGTTTCAACACGATACAGTTTCCGCCGGCAAGTGCCGGGGCGATCTTCCAGATGGCCATCAGGATCGGGAAGTTCCACGGAATGATCTGCCCGACCACACCCAGCGGTTCGTGATAGTGATAGGCCACGGTGTCGTCGTCGATCTGTGACAGCGAGCCTTCTTGGGCGCGGATGGCACCGGCGAAATAGCGCAGGTGGTCGATGGCCAGTGGAATATCGGCGTTCAGGGTCTCCCGGACGGCTTTACCGTTATCCCAGGATTCCGCCACGGCAAGTTTCTCGAGGTTTTCTTCCATCCGGTCTGCGACGGCCAACAACAGCGCGGCGCGTTCGGTAGGGGAGGACTTATTCCAGGTTTTGGCGGCCGTATGGGCTGCATCCAGTGCGGCGTCAATGTCTTCGGCGGTGCCACGGGCAACCGTGGTGAAGCACTCACCGGTAATCGGCGTGGGGTTTTCAAAGTATTGGCCTTTGGCGGGGGCTTTCCATTCGCCGCCAATGTAGTGATCATAGCGATCCTTGAAATGTACGACGGCGCCGTCGGTATTTGGATTTGCGTACACGACCATGGTGATACCTTTCCCTAGCGTTTCAATGTCGTCAGTGCCCGATGGGCAACTAGGTGTGACATGGCCCACTCTAGGGTGGGGTGGGTTGCAGCAACGTTGCAACCGAACGTGTTAGCTGGTCAGGCGCTGCAGGGTTGCAGTGACAATGGCTCGGCGTGGGCTATTTGCCGGCAGGATTTTCAGCGCGAGCATCCAGGATTCGACGTCGTTGGCTGCCTGGTGGCGACCAAGGTAGGACCACAGTTGATCGGCGGTGGCATCGGCCAGGATGGCTTCACGCAGCGTGGCGGCAAAGTGATTGCGTAATTCGACGACGCCGGGCGCATCTGAGCCGGGTAGAAGATCGGCGGGGGCCACCTGGAGTGCGGTGGTCAGATCCCCGCGGTGCAGTGCCCGCATTGCTGCCGAGGCATCGGTGGTGATGGATGACTGGAGCCGGTAGGGCTGCGACTCCACGGTAATGGGTAGGCCGGAGTGGCTCAGGAGCTTGCGCAGCCGAGACATTTCGGCACGCACAGTCGTGAGGCGGGCGGTCAACTCATCGGGTGTCACATCCCCGAAGAGCTGATGAGCCAGCTGGGTGGCAGATAATCCGCTGCGATGCCAGTCCAACAGCGTCAGAATTTCGGCGTGCCGGTTGGACAGGCGTAGCGTCCCAAGCCGGGCGGTATGGCCCGTGGCGACCTCGATCAACACGGTATTTGGGGTGGCCACCGGCGGCTGGTAGTGAGCGTGCGGGAAAGTGTGCGTTGACCAGTACTGCTCGATAACTTGTGCAGTATTCGACAGCATTGCCAGTGCCAACGGGGTCACGGCTGTGGCCGAACCGGTCAGATCTAACATGCCAAGCACCCGGCCCGATGGATGTCGCAATGGTACAGCACTGCAGTAGAACTCGTGGACATGATGCGAAAAATGTTCGGCCCCGGCCACCTGCGCGGGCGTGCCGGTGGACAGCGCCGCACCAGGCGCAGACGTGCCCATCGATTCCTCTGACCAGTCGGAACCAGGGATAAAGCCGATCGTTTCGGCTTGCGCTCGCATTTGGTGTGCCCCATCAACCCACAGCAGATGACCATCGGTATTGGAAATCGCGGTGATCAGCCCGACGTCGTGGGCCGGGGCCAGCAAAGTTTCTAACATGGGAAGCACCGCGGTAATTGGATGGGTCTTGCGGTGTTCTGCGAGCAGCGTGGTGGAAATAGTACTCGGGGCGATCACCCGCTCCGGAGAATCATGCAACTTCAGGCAGCGTCGCCAGGATTCTGACACAGGGGAGCGGACGTGGCGAGTATCGACGACGGCGTCAACAAGTTTCTGGTGGGCGGCGGCAACGGCCGCCTGATAGACGTCGTCGGCGGGATTGTGTTCAGCACGCGCCAGAACCGTCATGATGGCAGCAGCGTGGAGCGCATGACGAAACGTTTTCCTTCCGGTGATTCCACCGAGAACCCAGCACCGCGTCCATCGACCGTGTCCAAGGTGATGTGTGAGCCGCGCAGGTATTCGAAATGCGGTTTGGCCACCCAGAAGCCGATTTCGGTAGCGGGGAGGTCATCGGTTGCGGGCAGCTCGAAGGTGCCTAACAGCAGGTCGGATCCGCCGGTGCGAAAGTCACCGATGGGGTAACACATGGGTGAAGAGCCATCACAGCAGCCACCGGACAGATGAAACATCAGTTCGCCGTGCATGCCGCGCAGTTTTTGGAGAAGCTGCATGGTCTCTTCGGTCATGGCGACGCGGGAGAAGTCTTCGCCTGGAATTTCTGGTCGGGAAGCAAGAATTGTCGTCATATAGGCAAGCCTAACGTTAATTGTGATACCCGTCACCGGTATTGGGCTATCGCCTCCAGCAAATTAGCCTGAACGCAATATCATATGGCGGCCCCGTGTGAGACAATATGGCAGATGGCACAGAACTATACTCCTCGGAAACCCGGCACTCGCCTAACGAAGCCTCAGAAAGACCGCGCTGGTCGTCTGAAGCTGAATCCGCCGCGCAAACAATTCTTAGACCCCGAGGTAGAACAACTCGGAGATGAGCGAGCCCGCCTCGCCCGGCATGGTGTTCGCCCAGCCATGGAGAAGCCTCGCCCGCAGGTGCAACCGAAGGCCGAAGGTTGGACGCAGCGCACCGATGCTGATGGTCGTCCAAAGCTTGAGTTCAAACAGCCGCGCGTCACACAACCGGCTCAGCATCTGGCCGATATGTCGATGGCAGACCGCGAAGAAAAGGTCAAAGAACTTGGCCTGCCCGCATTCCGTGCCCGCCAGCTATCGACCCACTACTTCACGCACTACACAACCGACCCGGCCGATATGACGGACCTGCCGGCCGATAAGCGCGATGAATTAGCCGAAACATTCTTCCCGAATCTGCTGACCGAAGTCCGCCGGATCGAAACCGAAGACCGCCAGACCATCAAATTCTTGTGGAAACTTTTTGACGGCGTGCTGGTGGAATCCGTGCTGATGCGCTACCAGAACCGCATCACGCTGTGTGTGTCATCCCAGGCCGGGTGCGGTATGAACTGTCCATTTTGTGCCACCGGACAAGCAGGACTGACCCGCAACCTGTCGACGGCCGAAATCGTTGAGCAAATCGTTGCCGCCAACCGCATCATCGCCCAGGGCCACCTCGGCAAACCCGAAGGCGCCCGCGACATTGAACGCGTCACCAACGTGGTGTTTATGGGCATGGGCGAGCCTCTGGCCAATTACCGCCGCGTCATGAACGCCGTGCACCGCATGGTCGACGACGCGCCAAACGGCCTGGGCATGTCTGCCCGTAACATCACGGTCTCTACCGTTGGCCTGGTGCCAGCCATTAATAAATTGGCTGAAGAAGGCATCCCGGTAACCTTCGCCTTGTCACTGCACGCACCAGATAATGAGCTGCGCGACCAGATGATTCCCGTCAACTCCCGTTGGGACGCCGACGAAGCCCTGGACGCCGCATTCAACTACTACGTGAAAACTGGGCGCCGCGTTTCCATTGAATATGCGCTCATTAAAGACATGAACGACCACGCCTGGCGTGCCGATCTCTTAGCCAAAAAGATCAACGCCCGCGGCCGCGGCTGGGCGCACGTCAACCCAATCCCGCTGAACCCGACTCCCGGCTCGATCTGGACGGCATCAGAACCAGATGTCACCCAGGAGTTCATCGACCGACTCAACGACGCCGGCGTCCCCACCACCTTGCGCGATACTCGAGGCAAGGAAATTGACGGGGCCTGCGGGCAGCTGGCCGCCGAAGACGCCTAAGATGCATAAGCAGGCACCCGGCATCAAAGTCCTGTGGGTATTCACACTCATAGTCGGACTGCTGCTTGCCGGGTTTGCCGTTGTCAACATCATCGTTGAAGAAGGCCACGTCAACACCCAGCACTGGTTGCTCATTGGCCTAGGCTCTGTCAAAATCATCGGCGCCATCATTGGGCTTTGGATGTTCCACAGGTCTGATTAAAAGCCGTGGCATACTGATAAGACGTACACTTCGTGGACGAAATGAGGAAGACCATGTCCGAGCAGGCTCGCTTACACGCCATGAACGCCGAATACGAATCAGCCAAGAAATCCCCGGTTGTTGCCTGGGTGCTGTGGATTTTCACCGGTGGCATTGGCGGACACCGCTACTACCTCGGCGACATCGGTTACGCCATCGCCATGACGCTACTGGCCTGGATGACCTTTGGCCTCTGGTGGCTGGTGGACGCCTTCTTCATCGACCGCCGCATCCGCCAGCGCAACCGCGAAATCTATGCAGAAATCGCCTATCGCTACGGCGTCAGTCATACCGCCGGGTTCCCACCCGTCTTCTAAACACAGCGCGGAACTGCACAAAGTACCCGATACCCGATACCGACAGTTCATGTTAGATTTTCGTGCGCAAAAGCAGACTAGATTGAGACTTAGGCCTCACCTGACCCCTCTGTCGAAAGAAGTCTTATGCCCACATCGTTTCCGGGAAACCAACAACCCGCCTATCAACTCACCGATGCACAAGATATCGACTACTACGGTGTCTTTGCAGACATCCCCGAAGCAGACAAAGCCATTTGGCAGCGCACGCGGGACTTTGCTCAAACCCACGTCGAAACCATGCGCCAAGGATGGAACGATCACCACTATCCATTAGAAGTCGCCCAGGCCATGGGCAAAGCGGGGCTGATTAACGACGGCGTCGATCACCCAGACATCGAGAAATTTTCACCGCTCGCCGCCGGTTTAGTGAACATGGAACTATCCCGCGTTGATGGCTCGATGGGCACCATCCTTGCGGTGCAAGGTGGGCTGGCGCTGCGCACCATCACGATGTTCGGTTCTAAAGACCAACAGGCACAATACGTTCGAGCCATCGCCGACGTCGAGATTCCGGCAGCCTTCGGCCTGACTGAACCTGATCATGGGTCAGATTCCACCGGTCTGTCCACTACTGCCATTCGCCAAGCCGACGGTTGTTATGTCATCCGCGGCTCCAAGCGCTGGATTGGCAACGGTTCCGCCGGCGGTATCACCATTACCTTTGCTCGGGTTAACGACGAAGGCGCCGAAGACCACGGCAAGGTTCGTGGGTTTATCGTGCCGCAAGATGCCCAAGGATACACGGGCGCCCCGATCCGCCATAAAGGGTCGCTGCGCGCTATCGATCAGGCTGATATTTTCTATGACGACGTCAAAATTAGCGCCGACGCATTGATCCCGGGCGTGAAGTCCTTTCGCAATGTTTCGCAAGTGCTCTACTCAACGCGCATCGGTGTTGCCTGGTCAGCCTTAGGGCATGCGACTGCCGTCTTTGAATCAGCGTTGGCCTATGCAACCCAGCGCAAGCAATTCGGCAAATACCTTGCAGAACACCAGATGATTCAAGAACGCCTCACCCGTATGCTGTCGGATCTGGTCTCGATGCAGTTATATATGGTGCGTATCGCTCAGCTGGAAGCCGCCGGAACGCTCCAACCCACCCAGGCGGCATTAGCGAAGTACAATAACACCCGGGTTGCCCGGCGGATTGCCGCTGATGCCCGGGACATGCTGGGCGGCAACGGGATTCTGATAGAAAACGGCGTGATCCAGCACATGGCGGATATCGAAGGTATCCACACATATGAAGGTACTGAATCGGTCCAGGCACTGTTGGTGGGCCGAGACATTACCGGTTATGGTGCGTTTGCTTAACAGCTCAAAGGACCTGGAACACGATGAAGGCCACGGAACTATTCCGTGGCCTTCACGTTTGAGAAAAGCTAAGTGAAAAATTGACGTCGATTAAACCATGTCAAAAACCTCGTGTCGTAGCGTCAAACACCTTTTCCGGCTCGAGCCACGTTGCGGACGATCCACAGAACGACAGAAACAGCTGCGAGAATTACACCGAGCCAAATCAATAGTTGGGCGGCTTCAACGAGAACGCCGAAGACGATCATCGCGATACCGACTAAAATTAGGACGAGCCACATAGAGTATCTCCTTCCATGAAGCACATTAGTTTAATTTTTGTGCGTTGTGTCTAAGCGTAAATGACGTGCAGACTTTTGAAAACAGTCATGAAGCGTTTGAATCTACAATCTCTCGGTTTTCGTGTGGGCGTTATCGTTGCTGAAAATCAAACAGCGGGAGGAACGTTCATCCCTCCCGCTGCTGGAATCTCAGGGTGGAGCCACTCATCTGTTAGGAGTTGCGACCACCTTTTGCTCCTGCTCGTGCAGGGTCTGCCCCTTCAGATGCACCGAATTGGCCGGGGCTTTGTTCGCCACCTTTACGGCCCGCTTCGGCAGGGTCTGCACCTTGTGATTTATCGAAGCGTCCGGGGCTTTGCCCGCCGCCTTTTTCGCCAGCTGTCGATGGGTCAGCGCCTTCGGAAGCGCCGAACTGGCCTGGGCTTTGCTGCCCACCCTTGCGAGCCTGTTCCTCTGTGTCACTGCGGTTGCCAAATTGTCCTAGGTTATTGGTTTCAGCCATTGCGGTCTTCCTTTCGAGTCGACCGAATGTGCGTGAGCACAAACGGAAAGCCATTTGCTTTCGATATCCACGTTAGGGGCTTGAAACTGGCGAAATCAACATGGAAGGTAGCCTGCGTTGACGTGTCTGGACATTCTGAAAAGGAGCTCAATACGCCAAAGTTTCTGTCACGCATGCTCAAGCGGATCGGGTGAAATTTTCAGTTTCCTTTAAGGTTGAAACATTGTTGAACGCATGACTTTTCGGCCTTTCGGTGAGCCGCAGGCGTCTCTGCTGAGTCCCGCAGTGCCTCGTTTACTTAGTCTTTTGTATAGTCGGACTCACTGTTAGCGTGAAGTGCACATGGATCGCGACCGCAAGGAGCAGATGATCATGCCGAAGACCAAGAAATCCGGTCAACCGAAGAAATCTGAATTGCCGAAAACGCTCAAGAAGTCTCCGAAGAAAGCGCAGCGCACATTCGCAAAAACCTATGACTCGGCAATGGAGCAATACCAGGATGAAGAACGAGCCCACAGAACAGCCTGGGATGCCGTAAAACAGAAATACGAGAAGGTGGGCGATCACTGGGAACGCAAGCCCAAGAAAGGTGACTCCGACAAGCAAGCATCTGGCGGCAAGAATACCGACCGTGAGACGGCAGGCGGCGTTGATACCAATGCCACCAAGGAGCATCTTTACGAACAGGCTAAAAAGCTTGATATCTCTGGACGTTCGAAGATGACCAAGGACGAACTCATCGACGTGCTGGAAAAGGAAAGTAATCGGAAAACTTCTGAGAATTCCTGACCCCATTGGACGAAGGGCCCAAGGCCAAAGGAGGATTCGTTATGGCACAATCCGATCAGTTAACTTTTCAGAATCCAGTGGATCGTTTCCCGGAAATTTCACCGCCGAAACAGGATCAGCCCGAGCCAGGATTTGATTCCGAACTCGTTCCCAAAGCTGACCACGGCGAAACATCATATCGCGGTACCGGCAGGCTCGAAGGCCGCCGCGCGCTGATCACCGGTGCTGATTCGGGGATTGGTGCGGCGGTGGCCAT
Organism: Enteractinococcus helveticum; assembly: GCF_001657475.1. Taxonomy (GTDB): domain Bacteria; phylum Actinomycetota; class Actinomycetes; order Actinomycetales; family Micrococcaceae; genus Yaniella; species Yaniella helvetica. The sequence continues at coordinate 24,744 of NZ_LXEY01000016.1, read as the reverse complement.
AGCGTTTGCGCGCGAAGGAGCCGATGTTGCACTCAACTATTTAGACGTAGAACAGCAAGATGCGCAGCACGTGATTCAAGCGATCCGCGACTCTGGTCGCAAGGCCATCCCGCTGCCGGGCGACATCCGCGATAAAGCATTCTGCAACCAACTGGTTGAAGATGCCGTCCGTGAGCTGGGCGGTCTTGATGCACTCGTCAACAATGCCGGCAAACAGGTGATTTCCGAAAGTCTGACAGACCTGCCCGATGATCAATGGGAAGAGACCTATAATACGAATATCCATGCGATGTTTTGGATCACCAAAGCGGCATTGAAACACCTTCCTGCAGGGTCAACGATCGTCAATACCACCTCGATTCAGGGCTATAACCCCAATGAGATGCTGATCGACTACGCATCGACAAAAGCGGCAATCAACAACTTCAGTAAAGGGCTGGGCCAACAGCTAGCACCCAAGGGGATTCGTGTAAACGCCGTAGCACCAGGACCAATATGGACGCCGATCCAACCGTCCCAGGGCCAGCCAAAAGAAAAGCTGCCCCACTTTGGTCAAAATACCCCGCTCGGACGGGCCGGGCAACCAACGGAAATTGCCCCAGCATTTGTTTTCCTTACCTCACCTGAATCCAGCTATGTGATCGGCGAAACGCTGCACGTCAACGGTGGTATTCCAACACCGTAACGATGTAGCTTTTGCCTTTCAAAGGGCCCACCAGATCTCTATCTGGTGGGCCTCTCTTCTGTCAGCGGTACGTCAGTGCTGCGGTAGTTCCTCAAGGCTTGCTACAAGGGCTTGAACTGCGGCAGTTGTATGCCCCGGTGGCAGAGCCAACATCAGCGCGTTGCGCGGAACCGAATCGGATATCTTCCGCGCAACGAGTGGGCGGCCTTCAGGTGACGTCGATGTCGAATGCATTAACAGGCCGTATCCGACGTTCCGACCAACAAGATTCTGCACGGTTTGAACGCTGCGCGTTCGGATTCCCACCTTTGGATCTAGCGATCGACTGTAAAACTCATTGAGCGTTCTTTCTAAGGCGGGCCTCTCGTCGAGCAACACCGCAGGGAAAGCGGCTAATTGCGCTAGTGACACTTCCTCGAATGCTGCCAGCGGATGTTGTGGCGACAGGACGGCATGCCGGCGGTGATCTTGAACCAGAATGGTTCGACACCCAGGCTCTAGCTGCGCTTCATAGAGCAGGCAAGCCGACAGTTGCCCCGCCAGCATTTTTTCTTGGAGTTCCTGGGCGTTATCCTCGTCGAAAATCAATTCAACCTGAGGATGATGGATGCCAAACCATTCGACCAAGTGCGGAATCACATGCATCGATAAGGTACGGAAACATCCAATGTGCAGCAGTCCTGACAAGGTGTTCTTCACCTGAGAAACATGGTCGGCTAGCTGCTGAGTTTGATCGAGGATGGCTCTGGCTTCAGGGAGAATGACGCGTCCTTCAGCGGTGAGTGCCACTCCTTTTGCAGGACGACGGATCGTTAGCGTGATTCCGAGGGTCTTCTCTAGTTCCGTGAGAGCAAGGCTGACGGCTGCTTGGCTCACGTGACTTCTGGCGGCGGCCTTGGTGATGGATCGGGTTTCAGCTACAGCCACAAAATATTCCAGCTGGCGGAGGGTCAACTCATTCATAAGTAAAGCTTAAGGATTACGTGAGTTCTTTTTGATATGCAAGGAAGTGTGACGCGGGTAACGTAAGGGCTTGTTGGTGATGTGAATCACGAAAGGATTGTTGTGACGCATTTTAGAAGCGCTCATGAAGTAAGCGCGACGCCTCACGTTGTCACGCTGGGGACAGCTGGCGGCCCCCGATGGTGGTCTGACCACCAGGGTGAACCTCGCCAGGGAATAGCAACCGCTGTGGTAGTCGACGATGGCTGGTACTTAGTTGATGCCGGCTCTGGAGTTGGCCGGCAGATTCAACGGGCCGGGCTATCGATGTCCGATCTTAAAGGGATCTTCATTACCCACATGCATTCGGATCACATTGTGGATCTCGGATCGTTGATGTTGTTTGCACCCTTTGAGATCAAGCAGGCCGGACGAGGCCCGATCCCGCTCTATGGTCCTGCTAACCGAAGTCGAGTCACACCGCTGTCGCCCCGTGCAACAACCACGCCGCAGCCGGTCAATCCTGACCAACCAGGGGCAGGGATCGAAGCAACCTTTGCTGGCTTGGTGAATGCGTACTCGGCTGACATCAACGACCGTGTGATGGATTCGCTGACCAAGGGGCCATATGATTACTTCGCACCCCAGGATATTCAGATACCCGACGACGTGGCGTTCGACCCAGACCATAACGTCGCACCGGCGATGGAACCGTTTGCGGTGTTCGCCGACGAAAACGTCCGCGTCACAGCGACTCTGGTCTCGCATCATCCGACGGCGCCGGCGTTTGCCTTCCGGTTTGATACCGACAGCGGATCCGTGACCATTTCAGGTGACACCGCTCCGTGTGACAATCTCATCAGATTGGCTCACGACACAGATCTGCTGCTGCATGAAGTCATCAGTCTGGAAACTATGGCGAGCATGTATACCGATACCGTGATGTTGCAGGCGACGATGGATCATCACCGTCGAGCTCACACCACCGCGGAAGACGCCGGTCGGATTGCTACCCAGGCGGGTGCAAAAACCCTTGGTCTTCATCACCTTGTGCCAAGCCATGCTCCTGTTGAAGTGTGGCAAAAAGCAGCTAATACTTTCGCGGGCCGTCTCGTGATCGCCCAAGACCTCGATCAGATCTCTTTTGAACGGAGTGCACAGTATGACAAAGCAGATCACTACGTCGCCTGACGTAGGCGGCAGCAACGCGAGTGCCTATCACGCCTCCCCGAAAGAACTGCGCCGGATTCAGTTTTCCAGTTTTCTTGGTACGGCCATTGAATACTATGACTTCATTTTGTATGCCACAGCGGCAGGTATTGTCTTCAACCGCGTCTTCTTCGTTGGATTGGACCAACACGTCGCGCTGATTTTGTCCTTTGCGACGCTTGCCGCCGGTTATGCTGCACGCCCATTGGGCGGACTGATTTTCGGACACTTGGGTGACCGACTCGGACGCAAGACGATCCTCGTGGTGACCGTTTTGATCATGGGTATCGCCTCCACTCTGATGGGGCTGTTACCCACGGCGCATCAAATCGGAGCCTTTGCACCGGCACTGTTAGTCAGTCTGCGAATCATTCAGGGTATTGCCGTTGGTGGTGAATGGGGCGGAGCGATGCTCTTGGCATTTGAATCCGCACCACGCAAAAAACGAGGCTTTGCTGCAGCGTTTGCTTACATGGGCGCTCCGGCTGGAACAATCATCGGGACACTTGCGTTATCCGGGTTTTCTTTATTGCCCGAAGACCAGTTCCTCAGCTGGGGATGGCGTATTCCGTTTATTTTCTCCGCCGTACTCATGCTGCTGGGTATCTTCATCCGCATGAAAGTGTCAGAGTCTGAGGTATTCAAAGAGCTGGCGAAGAAACCAGCGCCGAAGAAAGTTCCAGTTGCCGAACTGGTCATCAATCACCCAACAAAACTGCTGCGCGCCATCGGTAGTGGCCTATCTGGTCAAATGGCACAGGGGCTGATGGGTGCTTGGGCTATCGCTTTTGCAGTGCAGCAAGCTGTGCTGCATCAATCCGAGGTGCTCAACCTGAAAGCAGTCGGTGGAGTGTTCACCATCACCTTTGTGGTGATCGCCGCACGTCTGTCTGATCGTCTTGGACGTCGTAAAGTGCTCATCTGGGGCAACCTCATGGGTATTGTGCTGGCATTCCCCGTGATGTGGCTGTTGGAAATGGGGTCAGCTATGGCGTTCATGCTGGCTATTATCCTCGGACTATCCTTGGTGCAGGGATTCACGGCTGGACCATATGGTGCCTATGCTGGAGAACTTTTCCCAACCCACGTCAGATACTCCGGTGCTTCCATTGGTTACCAGTTCGCGGCATTACTGGGCGCAGGCTTCACCCCGATGATGGCCACCGCCCTGGTCGCAGCAGGCGGAGGCTCGCTACACCTGGTGGCGCTCCTGTGGATTAGCTTCACCGCTGTGAGTCTGATTTCGCTACTCTTCTCGCAGGACGCTTCGAAACGCGAGATCCATGAGTTGAGCTAAAACTGGTGAAACTTCCCAACTCGATAAACACCGAGTAGGTATGCCGGCCACTTCGAAACCCTCGGAGTGGCCGGCTGTTTGCACGGATCACCAACGAAAGTATCCTCGGCACCGCTTGTGCAGCAGGGATACGCCGCAAAAGTTATCCACAGTTTGCTCAAGGCTGGTTCCGAGGCGGTGTGGGCATTGATAGTTTCGTCGCATGACAAGAAAAAGTATCCTATGGGATAATTCCGAAAGTAATAATGCACGGTTAGCGAGAATTGCCGCCATTGTTCGTGTGCAATCGGCAATTGCACCAGAAATTCTGGATGATATTGTGCCCAGGCTCGCGTCCGAAGGATTCAACATAAATTGTTTATCAGTTGATATTGACATCGGTGATTTCCAAGCCGCAGTAGCTCGCGCACTAGAATGGCACAAGACCGTGATTCGGAGACCATCCGGTGATGATCGGAACCGGACCGTGGATACCATCCGAACGATCACCCGAAAACTACACGAACATCAAGACGTGTACGCTCAACAAGTTTTAAATGTTCTTGGGCTCGGTTCAACGTCGTATCGCCCAAGCGTCGCACAATTCAATGGCGTGGCCTTGGCAGCCCTTGATGAGCTATATACCCACTACTCGCTGATGCGAACACCTGACTCTCAGGCATGGTTTTCTAACCTGACTCTTCTGGAGAAAATATCTGCCGATGATGTATATACGTTTGCCAAGAAGCGTCGCGCCTTCGAGGGATACGACAAACTAGTACACAGTAATGGTGAGCGGGCAGTGGCGTCAGCGGCCGTACATGTATTGGCCAAAACAGTAGCTGAGCTGTCCATCACCGGACCCCATAGCTTTGAACAGATCCTCGACGAAATTTTGCCATCTGATACGGACGCAAAAAAGATGACCCTCGCGAGAGTAAAACCTGCATTTTCTCGCGATGAATTCATGCGTTTCCGTAAATGGTGTTGGTTCGATGAAGAGGAACTTAGTATCGAAACTGTCTGCCAAATACTCAAGTTTCTGCTTGACGACGCACAGGAGGCAGGAATCGATCCGCGAAATCCTGAAGAAGCTGAATCCTGGATGGATCTTATCGAGGGATACCCGGATCCCAACAACGTCGCGGACTTTCTTTGCACTGTGAAACTCTTTACCGATTTTCATCGCGAAACTCTGGAGAACCGGCTGCCGTGGGACCAGGCTGCCCATAAGGCTCGGCACAGGATGATTGCTGCTGAACAACGGCTCGGAAACAATATCTTGGATGAACTATAAGTCGATGCTGTGTCTTTTTCGAAGGAGCTAGGGCCAAAGAGGCTCAAATCAACGATGCGGTCCCACGGGCCCAACCGGACTGCGATCCAACCATCGCATCAACGACCAAGGGGAAACGCAGGGCCTGCTGCTCGTGTAAGTCAGTGCTTAGAACAGCCTGGTGAGGATAATCCAGGCTCCGATGATGACGGCGAGCCATGCGGTGAAGGTGGAACCCGCGCCCGTCATGGTCTCTTTCGTCTTTGATAACAGCATGTCGGTTTGTTCCGGATATTTGGTGCGCGCCCAGGTCAAGATAGACGCCGGCAGAATCATGATGAGGTTATACAGTGCTAGCCACCCAATATCCCATGGCAGACCGGGGCCGTTGACCGCGATCAGGCTGATGCCAACGAGATACGGCCACATGGTGGCAGCTTCCACGACTATGGCGGATAATGCCAGGGTTGCAGTTGAAGTGTTGGTAGCCAGAGCCCTATCGCGCAACCGGGTGATAACCGAGGGGCCAGGCTTGGCTTCACGTCGTCCCCGGAAAATCCCGATGATGCCCATGATGATGACGAGCACTCCTAGCCCAATGACGAGACGATCAGCAGCAGGACTTTGGAGCGTTTGTAAATAAGTGTCGATCAGCTGGTGAGCCAACACCAGTACCGCGGCGCCAAGCAACAGGTATGTTACGGCGGTGACGGTGAGGTAAGTGATGAGCCTGCGGGGTTCAAAGACACCCGGTCGGGCCAGTAACCATAAGGGTATGAGTAGGGTCGAGAGGGTTGAGGCATCTAAAAAAGCCAAACCGATAAGGGTGGCGATGATGACAATACTCATGGCACCTTTCACGGTAGTCGGCAAGCTCACTATAGTTGATGCTAGGATCGCACCGACTCATTTTCCCTAGGATTTGATACAACCATGTCAGGACTAAGCCACGACATAGCGGCGATGGTGGCCAACCACGCGGCGGGCGACGAAGACGGTTTTTATGCGGTAGCCCTTGATGTGGCTCACCGTGAATTGTCTGAAGGACGACGGAACGCGGCAACCGAAATTCGCAAAGCCATTGAGCTGGCTCGCGGCGAGACGGTTGAACTGCAAACCGTTGAGGATGAAGATCTCGGTGTTGATATTGACTCGGATCTGGCCGAGTTCATTAAAGTTTCTCGACCCGATGCGGATTTCGAAGAGCTCACAATTTCTGGTGACCTCATTGAGCGGGTGCGCCAAATTCTTGAAGAACACCGCAGTGCAGCGTTGCTGCGCGACTTTGGGTTCACACCGGCCCACCGGTTGCTCATGGAAGGCCCTGCAGGCACCGGTAAGACGGCAACCGCCGAAGTGCTCTCGGCAGAGCTGGGTATCCCGTTGGTGACCGTATATCTGGATAACCTGCTCAACGTGTATTCAGCCGAAGAAGATGTGCCGTCGTTGCGTGAGGTTTTCGACCGCTTGGCTCGTCGTCGTGCTGTGTACCTCTTTGATGTCTTCGACACGATTGGTGATGACACCATCACCGGGATGACCCGGCGCGTATTCAAAGCGTTCTTGCTGTTTGTCGATGTGCTGGGCAAAGGGTCGGTGGCGATTGCTGCAACGAACCGTCGCGGGGTGCTGGATCGCTCAATGTTCCGCCACTTCGATACCGTGTTGAACTTCTCGCTGCCCACCTCACAGGAAGCAATGCGAGTGCTTCGTTCCCAGCTGGGGGACCGGGCACCAACACCGGTGATGAATGAAGCCGATGTGTACGAGCAGTACTTTGAGGGGCTGTCGCAGGCTGAGCTGACACTTGCAGCACGGTCTGCAGCAAAAGCGGCGATCATGCGCAACGAAGCCCAGGTCACCCAAGACGATCTGATCTATGCACTGACCAACCGCGGCGCCTTCATGCTCGACGACGAGTAACACTACTCGGCGATGCGCTCCAGCAACGGCTTGGTGCGATAACCCAAAAATTCGCGCAGCACCACGGCCGTAGAGGTGCGCACGATCCCGGGGATATCCAGGATCAGATGGTTGACCCGGTAGAGATCCTCGGGGGAAGTTGCCGCAATGGTCAGCCGTAAATCAGCGTCGCCGGTGGTGGCAAAAATTTCCATGATTTCGGGGATCTCCGACAGCGCCTGCATGGTCTGTTTATCGTAGCCCTGGCGAATTGAAGCGTTCATAAACGCCGTGACCTCATACCCCAGCGCTCGCGGGGTAATGCGGCGCTGGAATGATTCCAGCACGCCGTCGTTGAGTTTTTGCAGTCGCGCCTGGATTGTATTACGCGACACCGAAAGCCGCTGCGCAAGGGAAACCGTTGTAGCGTCAGGTTCTTCGACCAGCGCCAGCAGAATCTCTGCATCGAGCCCGTCAAGCTCGCGTGTCGGCTTCGAGGTTGCCATTCAGTACTTCCTGTTAGGGATTTTTGAGCATAATGCTCAATTAATTTTAAGTGACTTGATCTTCCTGCTCTGTTCAGTGAAGGTAATCACAGTATAGCTTGTCAGGAGGACTTCCATGGTGCAATCACCGGTACAACAAACAACCGTCACAGATGTGCTCGTCAAGGTCGTAACTGAACGCGTCGATCGCGTCTTTGGGCTCATCGGCAACGGCAACGTCGATTTTGTCTCGGCACTCACCGCAGCAGGTTTCCCGTTTACCTCGGTGCGCCACGAAGTCGCGGCCGTGACCGCAGCCGATGCCTACTTCCGGGCCACCGGGACCATGGCGGTTGCCACGGCCACCTACGGTGCTGGTTTCACCAATATGACCACCGGACTGGCCGAAGCCCAGCTGGCACGGATCCCCATGGTTGTTCTGGTGGGCGATGCACCCTCTACAGGACGCCGTCCATTTGATATCGATCAGACCACGGTGACCGTTGGGCTGAACATTCCGGTGGTCACGCTGCACCAGGATAATGCTGCCGCTGGCATCGCTCGGGCCTTCGATATGGCCGCCGATGGCCAAGAACCCGTGGTGGTTATGCTGCCCTATGATCTGGCCGATGCGCCCGTGGACGACGTGCAGGCCACTAGCTATTATGAACCGATTGCCCGGACCAAAGCCAGCGATGCACAAATCGATGAGATCGCCCGTGCCCTGGTGTCCGCCCAACGTCCGCTAATTTTGACCGGTGGGGGCGTGGTCCGCACCAATACGGGACCCCTGGCCCGCCAGCTGGGTGATACTGTGGGCGCCGTCTTCATGCACTCGCTGACCGCCTCGAACGTCACCGGTTCCGAACACTCGCTGGGTATTGCCGGAGGCTTCACCCCCGAATATAAGCTGCCCGCCGTGCAGGCTGCCGATATGGTGCTGATTCTGGGCGCGACGAGCAATAATTTCCAAACCCGCAAAGGTGCGCTGTTTGGTACCGACAATATTTACCGCATTGACCTGACCTCCAAGTGGAACCTGACCCTGCCGCAGGCCAACACCGTGGGCGCGGACCTGACCGATGCCCTGCCGCGCCTGATAGCCGCCGTCAAACGGCTGGAGCCCACGCCGTCGAGCTATCGCGGCCAACTGGCAGGCCTTGTGGCACAAGATACGTTGTCAACCGAACCGGTGTATGGAACCGACGGCCGACTGCATCCACGTCATGTCGCAGAACGCCTCAATGGTCTATTGCCGGCCAACCGCCAGATCGTGTTGGACGGCGGCCACTTCATTACCTGGATTGGCGAGCGCTTGGATATTCCGGATCCGGCCAGCATGATCGCCGTGGGCACCGCGATTCAGTCGATCGGGCTGGGCTTCGGATCGGCCGTCGGTGCTACGGTGGGCACTCCGGGCAAATTCACGACGGTCATCTCGGGGGATGGCGGCGGACAAATGGCCCTGGCTGACCTGCCAACCTTCCTGCACGAAACCGACCACGGTGCGGTGCTCGTTTTCAATGATGCGGCCTACGGTGCTGAAATTCACCAATACGCCGCAATTGGTGCCGATGCTACGGCGATGTATTTGCCGCCGACCGATTTTGCGGCCATCGGACAAGCCATGGGAGCCACCGGTATCACCGTCAATACGCTGGAGGACCTGGATACATTTGCCGAGTGGATCCAGCTCGGTGAGGGCGTTGCGGTGGTCAATATTAACATCTCAACCGAATTTGCACACCCGGCCATGCGCCCAGGAGCCACCGGCTAGACCCCTGAAATACCACAGCGCTGCGGACGTCCCACCAGGGGCGTCCGCAGCGCTGTTAACGCAAGGTTGTGTGGTTCTTAGCCGCGGTTTTGTCCACCAAGGTGTTCGCGGGCAAGATCAGCGGCCAGCCCGGTGTATGTGCCGGGGGTGAGGTCTTTGAGACGCTGTTCAGCGGCGTCCGACAGGCCCAGTTCGCCGACGAATTCGCGCATGCGGGCGGCATCCACCCGCTGGCCACGGGTCAGATCCTTGAGACGCTCATAGGGGTTCTCCATGCCGGCGGTACCTGCAATGGCTTCTGCACGCATGACGGTCTGGATGGCTTCACCCAGCACCTCCCAGTTGGTCTCTAGGTCAGCTGCTAGAGCATCGTCGGCGACGTCGAGCTGGCCCATGCCGCGGGTGACGTTGGCCATGGCCAGCACCGAGTGGCCGAGGGCGACACCGATGTTGCGCTGGGACGTCGAGTCGGTCAGGTCGCGCTGCCAACGAGATTCAATGAGTGTGGTGCCCAGCGTGGTCAGCAGGGCATTGGACAGCTCGAGGTTGGCTTCAGCATTTTCGAAGCGGATCGGGTTGACCTTGTGCGGCATCGTTGATGAACCGGTAGCACCAGCAACGGGGATCTGGATGAAGTAGCCGATGGAGATGTAGCTCCAAATATCCACACAGAAGCCGTGCAGGATTTGGTTGAAGCGGGCGACGTCGTCAAAGAGTTCTGACATCCAGTCGTGGTTTTCGATCTGGGTGGTCAGCGGATTGAAGGTCAGGCCGAGACCTTCTACGAAGTCCTGAGCGATGACGGGCCAGTTGGCGTGTGGGACGGCGGCAACGTGGGCCGCGTAGGTTCCGGTGGCGCCATTGATCTTGCCCAGATACTGCTGGGTCGAGATACGGTGCAGCTGACGGTTTAGCCGATGTACAAAGACCGCGAGCTCTTTGCCCAGGGTGGTTGGGGTAGCCGGTTGACCGTGCGTGCGGGACAGCATTGGGGTGTTTATTGCAGTGTTGGCGACCTCAGCGATGGCGTCGACCATCTTCTGGGCGGCTGGCAGCCAGACGTCTTGGATGGCGTCGCGAACACCCAGTGCATAGGACAGGTTGTTGATGTCCTCGGAGGTGCACGCAAAGTGCACCAGTGAGTTCAGGTGCCCCAACCCGAGTGCTTCGAGACGGGCGGCGATGAAGTATTCGACGGCTTTGACGTCGTGAACGGTCACGGCTTCGGTTTCTGCCAGTTCGGTGACCGAGGCTTCGTTGAATTCGGTGACGATTGCGCGCAGGCCGTCACGCTGAGCATCCGTGAGACGCTTCAGGCCGGGGACAACCATGCCGTCGCACAGGTGAATGAACCATTCAACCTCGACGTGGACGCGGTTGCGGTTGAGTGCCGCTTCCGACAGGTGGTCGACCAGGTCAGCTACGTACCCGCGGTAGCGACCATCTAGGGGACCCAATGGAATATCAGTATCGGCCAAACGTGCGCGCATATTATCAGTCATGAAACATATTGTGCCACCCGTGGCCCGGGTTGGCCTTTCTTATGTCGCCCGTGACAACTGTTGCGCACGCATGCTTGTCCACAGCACAATCCGGCGGCAGCGGTTTTCCACATCAAGAGGGGAGGAGCCGCTGCACCTTGTCGCAGGTTTCTACGCTGGTGCCAATGATTACTTCTTGCACACAGGAGGCGACTGATGGTGATGGTTCTGATTCCTTCACTGCCCGAAATTACCTCGGGCATTGGATACGTGACAAACGGTGCCTGCGATATGGCATCGTCGGCAGTCCAACAGTGGGTCAATAACCCGTCGACAGCTCAAATGGGACTCAACGTGTTGGCTGCACAAATCGAGGCCCTGGAACAGCTGGTGGTCAAGCTTCGAACAGTGGCCGATGGTATCGAGCAGGTCTACGTCAAACTTGTCGCGGCACAAGCATTGGAGTGGCATTCACCGGCGGGGCAAGCCTTTCGCGAAGCGCTGGGCTCCCGTCAACTGAATGCCAAAGAGCTTGAAGCCACCGCATTGGAAACCGTGCGCCTGGCCCGGCTGAGCATCGACGAACTGCGCACCATAGTGGCCAGCTTGCAGACCTTACTGGCCACCGCCCGAGCTACCGCCGGCGCTGCAGCATCCAGTGTGATTGATCAGGTGTGCTGATGAGTGCCAACGTCACCGGTGGGCCAACGCATTGGCGAACGAATCTCGATGAGCTCACCTTGGGTGCCGCCCACCTGCGAAAAGCCACAGAACAAACAATGCAATTAGCCGGAGATGCCATGTTGGCCGGTGGCATTCTGACCGGCGTGACAATCATGACGCCCCAGGGGCCACTCATTGGAGCCAAAACCTTTGGACTGTCCACGGGTCTGATGGGGATGCAGGCTGAAGTTGAGGTGTTGACCTATGGTGTCGAATTTGCGGTAGCTGCGTATCTGGAGGCCGAAGCCCAAATCACCAATCTGATGACCCTTGCGGTCACACCCAGTGCGGTCGTGCTCAGCGTGCTGGGCGCGACCACGAGCCTGGATGTGCCAAACGATATGTATGAGCTTGCTATCCGTGGCACCACCAGCTCTCTGTGGTCTCCGGTCGAAACCGCATTTTCGGCGGCTGATCGCTTCGTTCCAGGATCAAAATTTGCCATTGGACATGCCATAGGCTGGACCTTCGGACTCGACGAAAATATCTGGGACCTGGCCCCGACCCAACGAACCTACGGGATGTTAGCACACACCTTGGAGCAATTCGGTCTGATGCAGCTGGCGCCGTATGACGTCGAAAACGTCACCCAGACACCGGGAGCTGATGGTTGGCAGCCCCGTGAGTCGATACACGATGGTGGGTCAACCAAAGCCATGCAGCTAATGAAAGATTACGCATACGAACCTGACACGGTCACCGTCGCGAAGATCCTTCAGCAGGATGGAACAGAAGCCTATGCGGTGATGTATTCGGGCACCACGCCACTCGGCGATGATTCCGGGCCGCTGGGCCTGCTCCAACAAGAAAACGCCTTTGGAGCAACCGGCGTGGTGGAATCTGTCGCAGCCGACTCAGTCCATGTTGAGGACGCAACCATGCAGATTTTGGAACAAGCTGGTGTGCCGGCTGGAGCGACGATCATTCCCATGGGGTATAGCCAAGGTGGTACACACGCCATGAACATCGGGATGAGCGACAAAATGAAGGCCAAATATGCCATCCCAGATGTTCTCACCGTGGCCGCGCCGACAGGCCACCGTCGAACCGATGATCTTTCAACGAACTTTGTACACATAGAACACCAACACGACAAAGTCACCGCACTCACCGGTGCCAGCAATGAGGGGCGGATCAATCGCACGACCATAGAAGTCAAAGGCTATCCTGACCACGAGGTGCCTGCCGGAGTTTTTGGTCCCGAACATAATTTCGAAGTCATCGACCATCAGCTTGCCGAGGCGCTCCACGATCCAGAAGTCGCCAGGGCAGCACAGATTCCGTTACAAAGCTTGGAAAACAAAATGGACGGGACGGTATCGGTCCAACAGTTTCACTTGGACCGTCAAGCGGCCACGCCTCCACAGGATCCGCTCGCTCACCCGAGCGCATTCGATCGGGAACCGAAAAAGATTGTGTCCATTCGACCATTGGATGAATGGATGACGGCAGCAGCTACCAAGTAGCAGTGGTTACTCGGTGACTGCTCCAATGAGACGGTTCACGATTGCTGAGACAACTGAGATGATCAGCGCTGCCAAGATGGTCGTCCAGAAGAAGCTGTCGATGACCACGTGAATGGGTAAGAAGGAGGTAATCCATACCGTTAGCGACAACATCGCCGCGTTGATGATGATTGTGAATAATCCCAGAGTCAAACACGTGATGGGCAGCGATAAGAAACTGACGATTGGTCGCACGATCGCATTGACGAGACCGAACACGACCGAGACGATCAGCAAGCTGATGATGGTTTCGCTGGTACCTACGGTTCCGGAATCGGAGGAGATGTCCATGCCGGGCAGGATCCAGAGGGCTACCCAGAACGATGCTGCGGTGACAAGGGTTCGGAGAAGATAATACATAAGACAATCGTGCCACGAAGATATTGGTGATGCCTAAACGCGACCCTAAATAGCCACGGAAAAACCAATAATCGAGGACATTTTTGCCTTGCTGCGTTTCTGCAGAGCGCTCCGTGCGGGATACGTTGATCAATCAGTCCACTGTTACCTGTGCATAGCATCCCCGAGACATGCCGGGAGGAGGCATCGCAGATCGGTATCTCGTACCGGCTGGATGTTGGGCCCCTGTGCTCTTGATCCGAAGAGTTCAATGCCTCCGATCTGATTCTGACCGTCCTCATCTCGGCAGCTAGCACTGAACCTGGTTGGATAACCTCACCACCCCATGCTCGGCTCCGTTGATTAAAGCTGGGCAGATTATGCATAACAAGATTATGCATAACACCGCACAGCGTGAATTCTTAACCAAGGATGCGCTCTATTCACAATTAAGACTCAACGGCTTCGAGGATCTTTCCGAAGTCAAATACTTCTGCCTTGAACCCAGTGGGCAAATTAGTTTCGTGTCATAGGAGATTTGAAATGAGCGAAACGTAAAGCGCTCAGTTCAACCCTGAACTGAGCGCTTTACGGAAGAAATGGCAATCTTAATAGACTGCAAATCAATCGGACATTAGTTCTGTGGAGTGAAGATCCCGTCGAATAGTTCTGCGATGGCACCGGTAGCATCCAGGGGCTGGACGGTCGAGACGTAGCCATCAGGACGAACGACAATGACTGCGCCGTCTTTCGAGATTTCCCGGGCGTCGAAGATGCTGTCGTCGGCCAGGATGCCAAAGACCTGATTTAGATCGGTGATCTGGAACGGCCCAACAACCGGGCGGAAGATCGATGGGGTTTCCATCAGTTCAATTTCTTCCTTGGGCTGCTGGTAGATGACTTTGACGTCGAATACGCTATTGATATCGCAGCCATTGCGGGTGTATTTCAGGATTGGCGAGTTCGCATCGCTACCCAACCATTCACCGAAGGTGTTGGCGCCATTGGCGGCATCAGTCGAGGCTTTGTCGTCGCCGAAGACGTAGATGCGCCAGCGGCCGTCTGCTTCGTGCAAGTGACCCAATTCTACTGGGTTGGTATCCGAAACACGGCTGACTTTCGCTGATTTGAAACGCTTACCGATTGTGTAGCCCTGGGCTAGGTCCTGGTGGGCATTGTTGGTGGTCAGCGGGGATGGTTTGTATTCGGTCATGAAACCGGACGGGAACTCGAAAGTCTTGGTGTAGAACTTCGCCACATAGTCAGGCGATGGCAGATCTTCTGGTTTTGCCGCCATGAGGCCCGACCATTCTTTATCAAAGTCGATAAGGTTCTGGGCAATTTCCTGGCGTTCACCCGAGTAGGTGTGCAACAACGATGGATCGGAGTAGCCTGATAAGACCTGACCAATCTTCCAGCCGAGGTTGAAACCGTCCTGGATGGAAACGTTCATACCCTGACCAGCTTTGGCCGAGTGGGTGTGGCAGGCATCGCCGGTGACGAAGATGCGAGGGTTCTTCTCGTCTTCCTGACCAGCGTCGACGTCGTCGAATTTATCGGTTACACGGTGACCGACTTCGTAGACCGACCACCAGGCGACTTCTTTGACGTCCACGGTGTACGGGTGCAGGATCTTGTTGGCGCGGTCGATGATTTCTTGCAGTGGGGTTTCGCGAACCTTGCCGCCATCATCTGGATCCACATCGCCCAGGTCGACGTAGAAGCGAACCAGGAAGCCACCTTCGCGTGGGATCAGCAGGATCGAGCCGCCGTCGTGCGAGTGGATTGAGCATTTGGTGCGAATGTCTGGGAAGTTGGACTCGACCAACACGTCCATAACGCCCCAGGCGTGGTCTGATTTGTCACCAATTGGGACACGACCGATGGATTTGCGAACCTTCGAGTGGGCGCCGTCGGAACCAATGAGGTATTTGGTGCGAACGCGACGGATTTCGCCTTCCTGTGGTCCAGCAGTGATCTTCAGTGCAACTTCGATCGGGTATTCGTGCGTTTCATCGACCTCTTGGGACACGAACTCATAGCCGTAGTCTGGTTTTAGACGGGACGGGGAGCGCTCGGCGAATTCAGCAAAGTAGTCCAGCACGCGAGCCTGGTTGACGACCAAGTGTTTGAACTCCGAGATACCGGTTGGGTCATCGAGCTCGCGCGAAGTACGGGAAATGTTTTCTGGGTTTTGCTCATCGGGGGTCCAGAAGTTCATTTCGGTCAGCCAGTACGCCTCGTTGGTGATCTCATCGGAGAAGCCAAAGTAGTTGAACGTTTCGACCGAACGGGCCTGAATACCATCAGCTTGGCCTAATACCAGGCGGCCGTCACGACGCTCGACGAGGCGAGTATGCACATCAGGGTAGGAGGACAAGGTGGCAGCAGTCGTCATACCTGCTGGACCGGATCCAACGATCAACACGTCCATGGTGTCGGGAAGTTCCTCAGGACGGTTCAAACCGGTGCCGGCGGCAGGTTGAACTCGTGGCTGAGTGGAGACATATCCGTGATGGTGAAATTGCATGACTTACTCCTGTACGGCTCGCAACGTTCCAGAAAACAATGTATGTTCTATATTTGAACACAGTGTTCGATTAGAGAACTATTAGCTGTGAGCCTACCCACGATTGACCTATTTGCCAAATCACACTGTCGAGGAGAAGTAGTTATGTCCGAGCCCGCCGGTGGCAGCCTGTCATTGACGCTGTCCAGAGGAATTCAGCTCCTGGAATTTGTCTGTGCCGCTGATGTCCCGCCCACCATTGGTGAAGTCGCCCAGCAGTTAGGGGTCCACCGTTCTGCGGCGTATCGTCTACTGCGCACCTTAGAGGCGCACTATCTTTTGCGACGCGATGACGCCGGTAAGATCCTGCCGGCTGCAGGGCTGACGAATCTTGCACGAGGAGTGGAAAATTCGCTGCAAACCGTTGGGCTGCCGATCATGACGAAGATCGCCGATGCCCTGGAAATGTCGTGTTTTATCGCCGTCGCCCAAGGCACTGATTGCTTTACCCTGCTCACGGTTGAAGCCACCACCTCGCACGCGGTGACACAACACCCAGGCACCCGACATCATCTGGACCGCGGCGCCCCGGGCGTGGCGCTCCTCTCTGGACTCAGCGAACAGCAACGCGCTGATCTCGAAGGGCTGGAACTGTCCGAGAAAGCCCAGGCTGACCTCCTCCAAGCGCAAACCGACGGCTATGCCTCCTCATTCGACGAGGTCATCCCCGGGGTTGGATCTGTGGCCGTACCGCTGCTGGTTGCCGGCCAGCTTCCCGCGTCACTGGCGGTGGTCTTTCCGCGTCAAGAAGTCGACGAGGCGCATATCGTCAACCTCCTGCGCCAGGGCGCTCAAGCCATCATCGATCGACTTGGTGCCGCCTAGCCAGACACCAACGCACCACAACATCAGGCGTATCGGTAGACTAGCGAGCATGGATTCTTCAGCTGTCTACCCGCGCCCCATGCTCAACCAACTGCCCGCATACCAATCCGGTAAACCGCCGGTCGAAACACCGGGGCTGACTCCCTATAAACTCGCCTCCAACGAGAACCCCTATGCGCCGGTGCCCCAAGCACTTGACGCCATGGCCGCCGCCGTGACAGCCCAATCCGTGCAGCGCTATCCGGAAACCACCTACCTGAAGCTGCGCGAACTCATAGGCCAAATCTATGATGTTCCCGTTGACGACGTCACCGTCGGCGCCGGCTCGCTGGGTATCCTGACCGGCCTGGTCCAAACCTTCGCCGGAACCAATGAGGACGGTTCCCAAGACGAAGTCATCATCCCGTGGCGCTCCTTCGAGGCCTATCCGATCGTGATTCGTTCCGCCGGTGCTAAAGATGTCCAGGTCCCGCTCGCAGCAGACGGCACCATGGACCTTGAAGGTATGTTGGCCGCAATTACCGACCGCACCCGAATGATCATGCTGTGCACTCCGAATAACCCAACCGGCACCATCGCCACGACCAGCGCGTTGCGAGCATTCATTCAGCAGGTCCCAGACAACATCCTGATTGCCATCGATGCCGCTTATCTGGAATTCGTTCGCAACGACGACGTCGATAATTACCTTGAGCTGTACCGCGAGTTCCCTAACGTTGCCGTATTGCGCACCTTCTCAAAGGCTCACGGGTTGGCAAATATGCGTGTGGGGTACTCGATTGCGCCACCGCAAATTTCGTTACCACTGAAGGTTGTGGTGCCAGCCTTTGCAACCTCAAGTGTTGGTGTTGAAGCCGCACATGCTTCCCTGACGCATCTTGATGAGGTCCTGGCTCATACCGAAAAGGTGGTCTCTGAGCGCGCCCGCGTCTGGCAAGCCTTCAACGACTTGGGATACAACCCGCCGGCGACCGAAGCGAACTTCGTTTGGCTGCCGCTGGGCGAACTGTCCCAAGCCTTCTCGGATGCCTGTGACACTCAGGCCCTGTCTGTGCGTGCGTTCCACCCCGAGGGTGTGCGCGTTTCAATTGGCGAAGTCGAAGCCAATGATCGAGTGATCCAAGTGGCCACCGACTTCGCCCCACGCCTCAACGGCTAGTTTCGTCTGCGCTCAGAGCGCGAATGGCCGCATGTCGATTTGGGAGCCGGCTACCACACCGGGTTTATCTTCGACCATCGACACCACGACTTCGGCGGTGACCGGTCCCAGCGACAGGCCATGCATGTTGTGACCGGTTGCCACAATGACGTTCGGGCTGGTCTTCAGCGGCGAAATAATTGGTAGCCCGGTTGGGGTCATGGGGCGGGGACCGGTCCACTCGTCAAAGCGTGGTTTATCGGCAATGCCTTGAATGAAAGCCGATGCCTGGGATGCCAGGTGATCGATGCGACGTTTGGAGAACTTTTCGATCTCCGTGGAGAAATCCATGAGGCCGACCACGCGCAGCTTGCCAGAAATGGGCACCCCGATGGTTTTGCGATCAATCGATGCCAACAGGTAGCTGGGCAGGCGCTCTGGTTGAACGTGATAGGAGTAGCCGGTCCCGGAAGTTACGTAAGCTTTTCGGGTTTCAGCCAGACCTTCAATGGCAGGCGTTGTCCAGGCGCCGGTGGCCACCACTGCCTTATCAAACCCACGGGTCGTTTGGCCCTGGTCGGTGCGCAACGTGGCCTTGTTATTGTTGATGCCCACCAGTTCGGTGTGCTCCAGGATTTCGGCGCCAAGTGCTGTGAGCTTGGCATGCAGCTCATCAACGAACAGGCTTGGATCGATGTAGCGCTCGGTTGGGGCCAAGAACCCGGCACGCACGTGCTCATCCAAGACCGGTTCAAAGTCGTGCAGATCGCCGTCGAGCATGATCTGCCCGGGCGTTTCTTGTCCCAGCATTTCTGCGCGAGCTACCTGTTCATCTCTGAATTCCATCAGAGCATCAACCGAGGTGTGCGTGTTCAGGAAGCCATAACCGCCACCCGCCAAGGAGATGCCATCGGCGTGGTAGGAATCAAATGCGGCGAAGGCTCCCCGCACCAGTTGATCCAGATTTTGGGTGTTTTTACGCACGTTGGACGGCAGGGTGTTGTAAATGAAACCGGTGCCGAACGCTGTCAGCATCGGAGCGGCCAGTGGGGCAATGCCCAAATAATGGCGATTCGTGGTGATCCCGCGGAAGATCTCTTTGAGTTGCTCAGGTTGTGGCATGGGGGTCACCTGGATCGGGGTGATCTCACCGGCATTGCCACGTGCAGCACCGGAGCCCACCTCATCCTTGTCGATCATTGTCACACGGTGACCTGCACGCGCTAACGAATACGCAGTACACAGACCAATGAGGCCCGCCCCGGCAACGAGGACATCTTGAGAAGTAGCCATTGAGCAATCCTTTCGGCTTTAAAACTCGGCACTAACTGTTCAAGTCTACAAACACTCATGACACGTTGGGAATGACACGTTCCTTGAGGAAATGTACGAAACGCCGAATTGTTACAGATGAGTTATATCTCTTTTCTTCGAATGCGTCACAGCACGCCAAGTAGTGGAAAAATTCCACTACTTTTGACGGCTCGATCTAGGGTGGGCGGGACGCATCGGCGTAAGCGCAACGAAGCGCGGAATTTGGCGAAAATCCACGTCAGATACACGCTTGACCAGCCCCCGCCGTCGGCGTACAGGAAGCTATACACGCGACCAAGTCAATGGGTGTACAATACATGTGACTAGCCTCACGACTGCCCTCCACCACCGGGTACGATGAAGCTAACGTCATGAAAATTTTCGCTGTTCTCCTTCATAACCCGAAGCGTCAGCGTCCATCTCTCACCAGGAGAAATGCATATGTCGACCATCTCGTCTCCGATCGGGCATCAGTTGCCCGAAGAAGCCATCGGGATCCTCTCTGCCGACGGGTTTTTTGACCCGACCGATGCCGCTCAAGCTTTTGTAGACGACGCCTCCGCCATCGGCCACGAACGTGTTGCCGAAATGTACCGGCTGATGGCGCACACTCGCCGCATTGATCAAGAAGGCGTGAATCTTCAGCGTCAGGGACAGCTGGTGCTCTGGACACCATCGATTGGTCAAGAGGCTGCTCAAGCCGGTGTGGTCACCGCGCTGGAAGACCGCGACTGGATCTTCCCAACCTATCGCGAACACGTCATGGCCCGCGGTCGTGGCATCCCCGATGAAAACGTCTTTGATTTCTTCCGAGGCGCCGTCCACGGCGGCTGGGACCCCAACGCCTACAACATGCAGCCCTACACCGTGGTGCTCGCAGCCCAGGTGCTTCACGCAACCGGGTACGCCTGGGGCATGGCCCAAAAACAGCGCGGCTGGACCGATGCTCGCCGCAAAGAAGAAGGCCGCGTTTCGATCGCCTGCTTCGGTGATGGTGCCTCAACCGAGGGCGACGTCCACGAGGCCATGGTCTTTGCCGCATCGTTCGATGCGCCCGTGGTCTTCTTTATTCAGAACAACTACTGGGCCATCTCCACGCCATTTGAAGTCCAATCCAAGGTGCCGTTATTCAAACGCGCCCAAGGCTACGGATTCGACGGATTCGCCGTCGACGGCAACGACCCAATTGCAACGGCCGCCGTCATGGACCGCGCCGTGGATCACGCCCGCCGTGGCAAAGGTCCGGTGCTGGTAGAAGCCCACACCTACCGTATGGGTGCCCACACCACCGCCGATGATCCGACGAAGTATCGCACCAAAGAAGAAGAACAAGCACACGCTCAAGCCGACCCAATGGTGCGCACCGAAGCGTACCTGCGCCGTCGTTTTGACTATAGCGATGCGTTCTTTACCGAAGTGGAAGCCGAAGCCGACGAGCTTGCCGCCAGCCTGCGCGACAAGATCGTTGATGCGCCCGATACTGTGAGCCTGCGCGAGAAATTCGACCTCGTCTACGCCGATGGTCACTCGCTGGTCGAAGCACAGGCCGCCGAATTTGATCGCTGGATGGAGGGCGAAGACGCGTGACCGCCGTGTTTGATGACGTTTCCTCCGGAACCAAAAAACTCACGATCGGTCAGGCGGTCAACCGCGCCCTGGCCGATGAGTTAGCCGCAGACGAATCCGTGATGCTCCAGGGCGAAGACATCGGCGCCCTGGGTGGCGTCTACCGCGTCACCGAGGGCCTCGCCGCCCGCTTCGGGTCCGACCGTGTGGTGGATGCACCCCTGGGAGAATCCGGCATTGTCGGCACCTCAATCGGGCTGGCCCAGGCCGGGATGCGCCCGGTAGCCGAAATCCAGTTCGACGGCTTCGTCTACCCGGCCTTCGACCAGATCGTCTCGCAACTGGCCAAGATGCACTCCCGCTTCCGCGGTACCCAGCAGTTCCCCGTGACCATCCGGCTGCCCTACGGCGGCGGCATCGGCTCGGTCGAACACCACTCGGAATCACCCGAAGTGTACTTCGCCCACACCGCGGGCCTGAAAGTCGTCACCTACTCCAACGCGCACGACGCCTACTGGGTCACCCGGGCCGCGATCCAATCGGCCGACCCGATCATTCTGCTGGAGCCCAAAAAGCACTACTTCGTGCGCAGCGACGTCGACTTCGACAGCCCGGTCACCGACCCATTTGCCACAGTGGAAGCCCGCCCGGGCAAAGACGCCACCCTACTGGCCTGGGGTCCACAGGTTGCCACCGCGCTGGCCGCAGCCGAAGCCGGCGTCGGAGATGGCTATGACCTCCAAGTCCTCGACATCCGCGGCATCTCGCCGTTGGATACCGACACCATCACCACCGCGGTGCAATCCACCGGCCGCGCCGTCGTCATCCAGGAAGCCTCCACATTTGCCGGATTCGGTGCCGAAATCTCCGCCGGACTCATGGAACAGGCCTTTTTGAGCCTTGAAGCGCCGGTCAAACGCGTGGGCGGCTACCACATGCCGTATCCACCATCGCGGTTAGAACAGGACTATCTACCCTCAGTGGACCGGATCCTGGACGCCGTAGACGACACCTTCACCTACTAACGCCGCGCAAGGAGCACACATGAAGATCTTTACCCTGCCCGACGTCGGCGAAGGACTCACCGAAGCCGATCTGGTCAACTGGATGGTCAAGGTCGGCGACACCGTGACCGTCAACCAAGTCGTTGCCGAAATTGAAACCGCCAAATCGCTCGTGGAAATCCCCAGCCCATGGGCCGGAGTTGTTAAAGAACTCTTCGTCGAAGTCGGCGACACGGTCAACGTGGGCGACAACTTCTTTGCCATCCAAGTCACCCAGAGCACTGACGGCGACGACGAACCCGTCCAAGCCCCGCTAGTCGGCTCCGGGCCCAAAGAAGATACTCCTGGACGACGACGCCGGCGCCGCCGTCCACAGCCAGAGGCACCCGCCGAGATCGAAAGCCCCGTCGAGCCAGAACCGGTTGAAGATGCCCAACCCGCCCCGGAACCGGCACCGGTGCAAAAATCCGACCTGTTCACCAAGGTCTTGGCCAAACCACCCGTGCGAAAACTGGCCAAAGATCACGGCGTCGATCTGAGCGCGATCACACCGACGGGCCAACACGGTGAGGTTACCCGCGCTGATGTTCAGGCCATTTTAGACGGCACCGGTCAGCAGCCTGCCGCAGCACCGAAAGCTCCGGAAGGGTCGGAGACGATCAAGGTCACTGGCGTGCGCAAGGCAACGGCCAAAGCGGTCACCGCATCGTATACCACGGCCCCGCACATCACGGTCTTCCGCGAGATCGATGCCACCCGGACCATGGAGTACATTCAGACGCTGAAGAAACATCCGCGCTATGCAGACGTGCGCATCTCGCCGCTGCTCGTATTGTCCATGGCGGTCACCCAGGCAGCACTGAACACGCCGCAGGCAAATGCGACCTGGAACGAAGACACCTACACGCTGCATCACCACGTCAACCTCGGCATCGCCGCAGCCACCCCGCGCGGGTTGTTAGTTCCGAATATCAAAAACGCCCACCAACTCAGTCAGTTGGAAATGGCCGAAGCGATTCAAGAACTCACCCAGCGGGCACGCGATGGCAAAACCCAACCGGCAGAACTGACCGGCGGCACCATCACGATCACCAACATCGGCGTGCTCGGCCTGGACACCGGTACCCCCATCTTGAATCCAGGGGAGACCGGGATCGTTGCGTTCGGTGCGATCAAACAAAAACCGTGGGTCGTTGACGGCAAGATCGAAGCTCGCTGGGTCACCACGCTGGGCGCATCATTTGATCACCGAATCGTTGACGGGGTCGAGGCGGGTGCCTACTTGGCTGATGTGGCAGCTATCCTGGAGGAACCTGCCCTATTGATCAGCTAACTGTGGAATGAGTGATTGACCGTGGCCAACCCGCACATTGCAGTGATCCGACTGACCGAATCCGGCTCCTTTGACCCACACGTGCGAGACACATTAATTGTGGGCCCAGGCATGGGCACCTCAGTGCAAGGGCTGTTTATGGACATGGCCCGACATCTGGCCCACCGGTTCCAGGTCATCGGCTTTGACCTACCAGGCCAGGGTCAATCACCGGCTCACCACGAATCCATCACGATAGAAGAAATTGCCGACGCCGTCGCCGAACTAGTCGAAAACCTCCGGTACACCGGCACCATCAAAGCCGGATCCAAGGTCTATTTTGCGGGCCTGTCTATTTCTGGACAGGTTGCTCTGCAGCTTGCGTTAGAACACGCAGAACTTTTTGACGGGATCGCGGTGCTCGCCTCTGCACCGAAGATCGACGAACCGGAAAACTGGGAAGAGCGCTACCAGCTGGTGATGGAATCTGGGACCGAAGCCATGGTCGAAATGTCTGCCAGCCTCTGGGTGGCCAACGGTTTCGCTGAGACCAAGAAGCTTGAGATCCAAAAAGAGTCGATGACAGCTACTGATGATAGATCCTATGCAGAAATGTGCAGGGCACTTGCTGCCTACGATGCTACCGACCGGTTAGACGAAATTGCCATGCCAATCTTTATCGCCGCCGGTGACCAGGACCAGATGTGTACGGTCGAGCACGCACAATACATGGCGCAACATATCCAGAACTCCAACCTGGAGATCATCGAAAATGCGGCGCACTTGTTGCCGCTAGAACACCCCAAACAGCTGGCTGACCTGCTGGACCACAATCTCACGTAATCTCCAGACCAAAACCTTTCAGACGGACACCAGTGCCCCGATCCATTATTTGGAATCGGGGCACTGGTGTGTAATTCAGACTATGAAACTCGGTCAGTTGCTTCGGATTGGCCTGCTTTCCGTGCACAGTGTGCACAGCAATACATTTGCTCTGCATCTTCGATGCCGTGGCCTATAATTTTGACTCCACAGTGGGCACACTGCGGAGCCATCACAGAGATTGCACATTCGAAGCTATCGAATGTGCCGCTGCGATCCTCATGGGTGATCGTAAAAACCTTGTCGTATTCATTACCGCACACATCACATGTCGCCATATCTGGCACCTCTCAAACATGTGCTCATTGATCGTTGGAAACTAAGAAGAAATCAGTTCGACCAGATCGCCGACTTTGTCATTGGAGATGTGCCGCGCAATATCTGCCTGAGCAACCATACCGACCAGGCCCTATCTGTCAGGATGGGATGAGACCAGCGGCTCTTAGCAAGTTCCGTTTTTGATAGGGCTCGTTTCAGAAAGATTTGTCTTGACTACTTCTTCGTATGCCATCTCCTCGCCTGCCGTGGCAGGAC